>NZ_JANUCT010000038.1 GCF_024808875.1 Methylohalomonas lacus | reverse complement strand
AGGAACTCGTCCTGGATGTAGCGTAATGCCATGACAAAGGAGATGCGCTGCGGCGGCACGTCGGCGTCACTGGCGATGCGGGTTATCTCCAGCCGGATGAGATTATAGGCCAACAGGATGCCCCACATTTCCTGTTCAATGCCGTCGGGGGTTTGGCTTCTGAGCAGGGTTTCATTGGTGAGCTGCTGGCGTTTGATTTCACCATAGCCCTGTTCGATTTCCCAGCGCTGCCAGTAGACATTGAGCAGGTCGGCCAATGGATAGGCGTCGGGATCCATCAATGAGGTTAAAAAGCCGCGGATAGCCCCTTGGGGATCGGCATAGGTAATGAGCCGGGCCTGCCAGGTCGCCGGCAGGTGCGGCTGCTGACGCCGCGCCTGCGGCGAGACAGGCATCTCAACCAGGCAGTCATGCGGCCCATACTGTTCAATCACCGTGTGCCGGAGCTTGTTCTTCACCGGCATGAGCCAGTGGCAGTCGGGCTGTTGCTGTTGCCAGGCCAGCAGCAACCCGGCGCTGAAGTAGCAACGGTCGAACAGGGTCAACGAGGCCGCCGGCGCCGAACCGACCAACTGTTGCGCGTGGCTGACTTCGCCGACCCGGCTGGGGCCGAAGGCCACATCCCAGAGCAGGTGCGAGTGCACCGACAACAGACTGACCAGTGTCAGGGTCGGATAGGCATTGCGGCCGCTATTGGGGTACCCGAAGTACGCGGCATTGGCGTTGCTGTCCGGCACCTGGAACACGGTGCCATCAACACTGAGCAGTTTGAGCCCATGGAAGTCGGCCCGGGTCTCCTGGTCGGCCCAGGTCTGGGCCGAACTCAGAAACAGATAGCGTAACGGCGCGCTGCCGAGACGCTCGCGCGCCTGCGTCAGGGCGCTGGGCGCCACCCGTCGCAGGCCGGTATCGGCGGCCGGCATCACCAGCGACAGCTTGTCGCAGACATCGGCAATGGAACGGTTGCGATACAGGCCCATGCCCAGTACCAGCCAGACCACCTGCTCGGCCGGCAGCTTGCGC
>NZ_JANUCT010000037.1 GCF_024808875.1 Methylohalomonas lacus | reverse complement strand
CTTGGATTCTATCAATAAGTGCAATCAAGTTATGCAGTCAACAGTTCAGTTGATTGCCCCAGTAATATTTCATTCGGTGTCCGATAGCCACGGGTTTGGCGTGGCCGGCTGTTCAGGCGGTCCATGACATGGTCAATCTCGGCCTGGGAGACCTCATTGAAGTCAGTGCCTTTTGGGAAGTACTGGCGTATGAGGCCATTGGTGTTTTCATTGATGCCCCGCTGCCAGGAAGCATAGGGGTCGGCAAAGTACACATCCACCGCTAACGCATCAGCCAGTTTTTCATGGGCCGCAAACTCCAGGCCGTTATCCAGCGTCAGCGTTCGGAAGAACCGCTTCAGTTTGTGCAGCCCAGCGACCGCGGCCTCGGCCAACTGTTCGGCCTGCTTGCCCGCCAGCTTGATGATCCGAGTATACAGGCTCTTGCGCTCGACCACTGTTAACAGGGTACTCTGGCGATTTTTGCCCATGACCGTGTCGCCTTCCCAGTCACCCAGTCGCGTACGTCGGTCGACAACGGCTGGCCGTTCATGGATGCTGGTTCGGTTAGGGATTCGACCACGACGGTCATAATGACCATAGCGTTTGCGATACGGCTTCGAGGCAACCCGCAAGTGCTGGTAGAGATCGCCGCCATTCGCCTGGTCCGCATAGATGAATCGATAGACGGTCTCGTGATGCAGACAAACGCCACATCGACGGCGTAGATAGGCGACCACCTGGGCTGGGCTCAGCTCCTGGCGAACCAGCTGCCGGATCCAGTCGCCGACCTCGGCGGTCAGCTTGCAGGCCTTGGTCGCAGCCTGCCGACGGCGACTCGACAACCGCTGCGCCTGGGCCGGCCGATAGCCTCGCAGCCCCGTATTACGCCGCAGTTCACGGCTGATGGTGGCCGGATGGCGTTCCAGCAGGGCGGCTATCGCCTGCTGGTCGTGACCGGCTTTCATAAGAACCTGAATCTGGTATCGTTCATTCTCAGTCAGCTGTCTATAGTTCATGGTGCAATTTCTCTTGGTCGGGAAAAAGCCGAACTATAGCAGCTGGCTCTTTACCCTAAGAAATTGCACTTATTAGGCGAATCCGCG
>NZ_JANUCT010000036.1 GCF_024808875.1 Methylohalomonas lacus | reverse complement strand
TCTGGTAGTGAATGCTCGACAGAGCGTGTCTACCACCGGCTATGGTCCGGGTGGTGACACGGCCGGTTCGGTGATCCAGTCGGCCGGTGATCAGGTCATCGACGTGCAGGGTAATAACATTGCCAGCAACCTCGACATTGATGCCGGGGTGGTCGACAACAGCCGGGCGATTATCGCCATGAACGCGGCCGGCCAGGACCAGACCATTCTGGTGCAGAATGGCAACCTGACCCTGGACGGCGGCACAGCCCTGGACACCCAGGCACTGATTGAGTCGGCGAATACTCAGAACATTGGTACAGCGGCGACGTCTGCGATTGATGGTTACGTAGCAGTACGCGGCGGTAGCGGCGACTCGGCTGACGCCATTATCCGGTCGGAGGCCGAGCAGTCGTTGCTGATTGCCGGCAACGACCGCCTGATGGGCGGCACGCCGTTCACGGATGCGGCGCTGGGTCTGTACGGCGGTAGTGAAGATGTCACCGACGGTGGTGACGCCATTATCACCCAGACCAATGGCACGGCCCGCCAGACCATCGATGTTACGACGGGTAATCTGGAGCTGATAGGCGGTACTGGCTTGGACGCTGTGGCGGCCATCCGGGCGGCCGGTGATAACGAGGCGGTGGGTGAGGAAGCCCAGCGGATACTGGTGCAGTCGGGTGACCTGATTGTGCGGGCCGACCAGGACGCGGGCGGCCTTAACAACACGGGTTCGTTTGCCGAGATCCTGGCGAGCAACACCGACAACGCCAGCCAGCTGATTGACGTCGATGGTGATGTTGAAGTCAGCGGCGGTGACGACCAGGGCGAATACGCCCGGGTCACGGCGGCGGGCACGGCGGTCGGCGTGCTGACGCAGGATATGAATGCCGAGGGCAGCATGACAGTGACCGGCGGTGTGGGCGCGGATGCCTACGCGCGGGTGGAAACCCTTACCACGGATGCTGCCAGCAACCAGCAACTGGTGGTCCAGAACACGCTGACGCCGATGGCCGCTGCCGGTCTGACGGTGCAGGGTGCGGCCGACTCGGCCAACACGGGTAACGAGGCCGGCATTGTGAGTGCGGCGACGGGCAGTGATGCCCAGGT
>NZ_JANUCT010000035.1 GCF_024808875.1 Methylohalomonas lacus | reverse complement strand
CGTCATCCTATGCTTGCAGCAACTCTGTGGTCATAGGATATTGCTATAGAGCCAGGGGCGGGGAACAAGGCCGAGTCCGTCATCAGTCGCTGAAGGCTGTTCGCAATGAGGGTCCCCCCGCTTCGTCCTTACGAAAGCCGGACAGTTCATTGGGGCATGGGACCCCGTATTCAGGATCGCTGGCTGTGTAAGGCGTGGTGTTGACGCTTTTTCCAACGACCGAGGACGAGCAGATGATCGTGGGTATTGATATCAGCAAGACGTCGTTTGATGTGGCGTGGCTGGAAGCGGGTCGGCAGCGGCATCAGACGCTGGTGTATACAGCCGCGGGGTTCGCCGAGTTACTGGCGCTCACGCCGGCCGGGTCGCATTACGTGATGGAGGCGACGGGGGTGTACCACAGTCGGCTGGCGGTGTGGCTTTATGAAGCGGGCCGGTCGCTGACGGTGCTCAACCCGCTGGTGGTCAAGCGCTTCGCGCAGATGCAGCTGTCGCGGGTCAAGAGCGACAAAGCCGACGCCGAGCTGCTGCGGCGTTACGGCGAGCAGCATGTGCTGACGCCATGGCAGCCCGAGTCAGACGAGGTGGTGGCGCTGCAGCAGGCGCATGGCTGGCTGGACGACCTGGTGCGCGCCCGGACCCAATTGCTCAATCGCCAGGAAGCCGCCGCGCATCAGCCGCAGCCGAGCGCGTTCGTGGCCGGGCAGATGGCCGCCCAGTTGCAGCAGCTTGAGCAACAGATTGAGGATTGTGAGCAACACCTGGCGGCGCTGGTAAAAAAGTCTTTTAGCGCGCTGTATGCGCGGTTGTTGAGTATTCCGTCGGTCGGACCGCGCACGGCCATGGAGCTGATTATCGTGACCGCCGGCTTCAGTCGTTTCACCGACGTCAAGGCGCTTGGCGCGTATATCGGCGTTACGCCGACCACGTATCGGTCGGGGACGTCGGTCCGGGGACAAGGGGGTATCGCCAAACTGGGTCAGGGCCGGATGCGCCAGTTGCTGTACCTGTGCAGCTGGACCGCGAAAAGCTGCAACCCGGCCTGCCGAGCCCTATATGACCGGCTGAAGGCGGCCGGGAAACCGGCCAGGGTCATCAATATCGCGATTGCGCATAAACTGCTGCGGCAGGCCTTTGCCGTGGCCACAACCAACCGGCCTTATTCGGCCGAATACGCTTGACTTCAGGCACAGTTCATTGCGAGGAGC
>NZ_JANUCT010000034.1 GCF_024808875.1 Methylohalomonas lacus | reverse complement strand
TGAGCTTCCCGATACATAGGTGACAGCGTATTCCGGAGACATGGGTTACACAATAAAGGCATTTGAGGGAGACCTCCGATGCCCTGGAAAGAGTGTAATCGTATGGATGAACGTCTCAGGTTCGTCGCCCGTCTGCTCGACGGCGAGCGCATGACAACAGCCTGTCGCGAGTTCGGCATCTCGCGCAAAACCGGCTATAAGCTCTTCAACCGCTATAAGGATGAAGGCCTCAGCGGCCTGGAAGACCAGCCACGACGGCCCTATCGCCATGCCAACAAACTGCCGTTTCAGGTCGAGACGGTGATCCTGCAGCTCAAGCGCGACCATCCCGGCTGGGGCGCCCCCAAACTGCGCGAGAAGCTGCTCAAGCAATATCCGGGTATCAGGCCGCCGGCCAATAGCACCATCCATGCCGTGCTCGACCGCCACGGCCTGGTCAAACGCCGACGGCGGCGGCGCTACCGCGCCCAGGGCACCCCCTTGAGCGATGCCCGGCAACCGAATGCCCTGTGGTGTGCCGATTACAAGGGCCAGTTCCGGCTCGGTAACCGCCAGTACTGCTATCCGCTCACCCTCAGCGACTATCGCTCGCGTTATCTGCTGGCCTGCGAAGGCCTGGCCTCGACCCAGGAAGCCGGTGCCTTCCCCGTGTTCGAACGAGCTTTCAGGGAATACGGCCTGCCTGCCGCCATCCGCACCGACAACGGCGTGCCGTTCGCCTCACCGCACGCCCTGTTCGGCCTCTCCCGGCTGTCGGTCTGGTGGTTGCGCCTGGGCATTGCGATTGAACGCATCCAGCCCGGCCAGCCGCAGCAGAACGGTCGGCACGAACGATTACATCTGACGCTCAAACAGGACACCACGCAGCCGCCCGGCTACAACCTGTTGCAGCAGCAGGAGCGCTTCGAGGACTTTAGAGCGGGTTACAATCAGGAACGCCCGCACCAGGCACTCGGCGGGCATTATCCGGCGGAAGTCTATACACCATCGGCACGCGTCTATGCACCACCCGACGTGCCCGACTATCCGTTCCATGACCGCACCGTTCAGGTCACGCGCTGTGGCCGCATCTGTATCAAGCGCCGCAAAATCAATTTCAGTGTGGTGTTTGCCGGCCAGACAGTCGGCATTCGCGAAGTGGCTGACCGCATTTGGCTGGTCAGCTTTATGGACTATGATTTGGGTTTCTTTGATGAAAACGAGGACCGGGTCGAGCCCGTCGGCTTCAACCCGTTCGCATCAAAAGTGTTACCCATGTCCTCGGAATAAAGTGTTACCGATGTGTCCGGTAAGCACC
>NZ_JANUCT010000033.1 GCF_024808875.1 Methylohalomonas lacus | reverse complement strand
CTTCAGCGACTGATGACGGACTCGGCCTTGTTCCCCGCCCCTGGCTCTATAGCAATATCCTATGACCACAGAGTTGCTGCAAGCATAGGATGACGCTTACATTTAGAACTCGACCTGGCCGCGCACGGTGAAGATATCCGGCTCGTCGCCGGCGACCGGGCCGCCGTCGGTATCCAGCACCCTGATGTAGTTGGCCGAGAAGCGCAGGTTGGCGTTCGGGAACCAATTCAGTCCCAGCGTCATGTTGTCCGCTTCACCGCCATTGATGGCGCCGTCATTGAGATCAACGTTGCTGAAACGCGCACCGACCTGCCAGGCACCGATGCCTCCCTTGCCGACGATCGAGTTCGGACGGACCGACTTGAAGGCACCGCCGCTGCCGCTGTAGCTGCGCTGGTCGTCGGTGAGGAACCACAGCACTTCGGCGTAATAGCCGTCGAAACCGGCATCCGGCTGCGCACCGTTGCCATTGAGTTCGACGCCCATGTATTCGCCCTGCAGGGTCAGGCGGTCATGAACCCAGGCCGCTTCCAGGCCGTAGCGGTAGAAGTCATCGGCCTGGAGGTCTATACCCATATTGCGCGTATCAACCTGCCGTATATCGGTAATATGCGATTCGTGTCGCGATGAAAACCGGGTAGTACCGGCCTGACCGGTATCGCGATACGACAGCGCACCGCCGAAATGCAGGACCTGATCTCCGTCATTGATCGGCGCATAGGTCGCGCGACCGGTCACCCCCATGCCTTCATCGTCGCCACCCGAAGGGCTGTCGATGCCGCTACCGAATACGCCGGCGGCGGCGCTCCAGTGATCGCTGCCGCTGCTGAATTCGAGACCGATGTTGCGGCCCGGTACGAACAGGTGTGGCAGACCGCGCTCGATAAAGTTGATGTACTTGGAGCTGGTCATGTTCTGCAGGCTGAACGGCTCCTTGAAGTGGCCGCCCTGCACGCGCACCCCGGCGGGCGCATTGTAGGCCAGGTAGGCGTCGGCTATGCCGCCACTGGCGCTGCCGGTGAAGTCGTACTGGAACTTATAGTCCCAGACGCGCCAGAGCGTACCGGAAGCAAACAGCCGGCCACGCCGGATCTCGCTGCCGTTGCCATGATCGGCGAGGTCCTGATCATGAATGGCGGCATCGGCCTGGATACGGCCACCAACCCGGAAGCTGAAATCCTCGTCCGCCGAGGTAACCTCGAACTTGCCGCGGGTATTGATGGTCGGTTGCTTATCCCGCGATGCCCGCTGTTCCGCTTTCCGGGTCTGCTCGGCAACCTGCTTTTGCACTTCCGCCCGAGTAACCTCGCGCGCCTGATTGTTCTGCTGGCGTTCGTCGCGTTCGGCGACCTGGCGAATGGCCCGATAGGTCTCCTCGTCAATCGTGCCGTTTTCATGCAATGCATTGAGCAGTTCGTACAGGGCCTCATTGCCATCCGCCTGCAACGGCATGCTGATTATGAGGCACAGCCCCAATACCCCAATGACCGGTTTGTAATTGTTCATTGCAACGACCTCACTTTTTCATACGTTCCTGAAGAGTAAATACTTAACCCGTATCTTTTCGATTTCACATTATTCGTGATCCCTGCGCGATCCCTGCACTCGGCGGCCGCGAATTCCGACTGCTTTAATGATTTGTAAAATATGTTCATTTATACATAATGATTTTCTTATGCCATTAATATTAATATTCTAATTTCAAAATCAAACAAACCAAATAAGCACTGATATACATAAATTGAAGATCGATCTGGAATTGAAGTGGCGGGTCGGCGATGAGGCCGGTAGCCACATGGACCCGGTGCTGTTTGAGCTGCTCGCCGGCATACGCGATAGCGGCACCCTGCGGGCAGCGGCCACGGCGGCGGGTGTTTCCTATCGCCACGCCTGGGGCATGCTGGAACGCTGGGAGACGATGTTCGGCCAGCCGCTGGCCAGTTTGAGCCGCGGCCGTGGCGCCGAACTGACAGCCCTGGGCAAGAAGCTGCTGTGGGCCCGTAGCCGGGTCGCGGCCAGGCTGGGGCCGGAACTGGAGAACCTGGGCTCGGAAATCCGCACCGAACTCGATAGTCTGCTGGCTACGGAAGTGCCCCCGGCGCTGCGGGTTTTCGCCAGCCACGGCCTGGCCCTGAGCCAGCTCAAGCGACTGGCCGGCGAACAGGGTGAGCTCAAGCTGGACCTGCAGTTTCGCGGCAGCCTGGAAAGCCTGCGCCTGCTGAAGGCCAGGCGCTGCGATATTGCCGGTTTTCACATGGCTACCGGGGAGATCGGCGAGCAGCTGAAACCCCGCTTCCGGCCGTGGCTGTCTGCGGAGCAGCAGACGCTGGTCCAAGTCGTCGGCCGCCAGCAGGGTCTTATCCTGCCACCGGGCAATCCGAAACAAATCCGCTCGACCGCCGACCTGGCACGCCCGGACGTCACGATCATCAATCGTCAGCCCGGCTCCGGGACACGGCTGCTGTTCGACCAGTTGCTGGCTAACGCCGGCATCGCCGCGGAACAGCTGCACGGCTACGAAACGGAGGAATTCACGCACATGGCCGTCGCTGCGCTGGTCGCCAGCGGCAGTGCCGACGCCGGCTTCGGCATCGCCGCCGCCGCCGAGGAAATGAATCTCCCGTTTCTGCCACTGGTTGGGGAAAACTACTATTTCTGCCTGGCACACTCGCTGCTGGCGGGTGAAGCGGTGCAGAGCCTGCTGGCGCTGCTGAAGAGCGCGGCATTCCGCGAGCCGGTGAATCGCCTGGCGGGCTATGATGCCGGCCGTTCGGGCGAACTGGTGTCGATCGTCAGTCTCTTGGGTGAATAAACCGCGATAAATAAACGCCAGCGACAGACTTGCCTGACGCGCCCGGTCTGTTAGCCTGAAACCTGTCATTCAGACCGGATAGCAGCACCATGTCGGCACCGCTCGTACACCTGTTTCCCTGCCTCAACGACAACTACGGCTTCCTGCTGCACGATCCCGATTTCGGCATGACCGCCAGTGTGGATACGCCCGAGGTCGGGCCGATACTGCAGGCGCTGGACGAGCGCGGCTGGCAGCTGACCCATATTTTCAACACCCATCATCACTGGGACCATGCCGGCGGCAATCTTGAACTCAAGGAACGCACCGGTTGTACCATCATCGGCCCGCGTGCCGACGCCGACCGCATTCCCGGCATCGACGTCAAGGTCGGCGAAGGCGATCGCTTTGAATTCGGATTGCAGACGATCGCGGTCAGCGAAACGCCCGGCCATACCCGCGGCCATATCGTCTTTCACCTGCCCGAACACCATATCGCTTTCGTCGGCGACACGCTGTTTGCCATGGGCTGCGGCCGCCTGTTCGAGGGCAGCCCCGAACAGATGTGGGATTCACTGCAGAAAATACTCGCCTGGCCGGACGCGACACGGATTTACTGTGCCCACGAATACACCCAGGCCAATGCGCGTTTTGCGCTGACCGTTGACCCGGCGAATGAGGACTTGCAGCAGCGCGCCACCGAGGTTGATGCATACCGGGCGGAGAACCGGCCGACGGTGCCGACAACGCTGGCGCTGGAAAAACAGACCAATCCGTTCCTGCGCGCCGACGCCGCCGGCATTCGCCAGACCCTGGAAATGGAAAACGCGCGGCCGGTCGATGTGTTCGCCCGGGTCCGCGCGTTGAAGGATGCGTTCTAGCTAGGCCTCAGCTCATGACCGAGACCCGCCCTGATGATTAGGGCCTGTTGATCTTTGCGGTTTAATTAAGGATGGGCATGGTGCCTGTTATCATTGTTTTCGGACAAAACAGTGAGTTGAGGCGACCAT
>NZ_JANUCT010000032.1 GCF_024808875.1 Methylohalomonas lacus | reverse complement strand
CTTCAGTTTGTCCTGATCCATTGTCTCTGCCATTGATGGGCTCCTCTTGTACACTAGCACCAATGGGCAGTTACACAATTTGATTTACAGGCTCTTAACACCAACACTGTTCGCGGATTGTAATCCGCTCCCACAGACATCGGGCCCAGCCAATCACGAATCACCAGTCACCCGTTACTATCAACACCCCCATCCATACTTCCCCCGTCAAGGGGGAAGAGATAACGGTAGCGCTGCGCGCTGTTGATTGATCTGATAACACTAGTGCAGGCGTCGCCAAGCACCCGTTAAAAATTACCAATCACCAGTTACCAGTCACCCCTTATCCAGATACGGTAAATCGCCGTCGAGGAACCAGCGTTCTGCCTCGGCCTCGTACCACCAGTCCTGTGATTCCTTGATCTCGCGGATCGTGCCGCTAGTGTCCTTGTAGTACTTGATGACGACGTGGGTCATTGCCTCGGTTTCCTCGAGATTGAGATCGCTGCGGATGATCTCGACACTGGTAACGCGGTAGTCCTCGAAACCTTCCATGTTCAGCTCCGGCTTGCTGCCGTCGCGCGCACGGATGAAATCATAGGCATCATTATAGCGTTCCCAGCGCAGGGCGGCGGCGTAGTCTTTCAGCGCCTTTTGCAGGTCGCTCAGGCGTTCACGTCGATCCATGTTTGCACAGGCTGCCAACAAGACAACCAATAACAACGACACGACAACGGCTTTCAGTGAATGCATCATAATTCAGGCTCCCGACGAAGCGTGCGTGTTTCCAGGTGAAAGTATAGTAGCCTGCAGACCTTCCAGGATAAGTTCCGCATACAACTGATTGCCGTGCTGCGACAGGTGCAGCTTGTCCTCGGCAACAAAGTCATTCACATCAACCGATCGGGCCGCCATCGCTGCCGGCAGATCAATGTAGGGAGTGTTCAGGGTCACGGCCAGATCACGGATGGCGATATTATAAGGTGCGACATTATCGCGGTAGTTTTCACCGTTGCCCTGCCGGCCCGTCACCTCGCCAATGCTGTGATTGATGACGAATACGCACTGGCCGCCACTGTTCAGCGCGATGCGCTGAAACTCGCGCAGATTCTTGCGGAATTCATCCACCGCAACCCGCGGCACGCGTGCCCAGTCGGGCACGTTGGCGTCATTGAAGCCGAACTCGATCAGCATGACACCGGGCAGCAACGGCAACACATCGGCGGCAAAGCGATCGAAAGCCTGCGCACTGGTGTTATTGCTGACACCGCGGTTATGCACTTCAAAGCCACCCGGCCAGCGGGCATCCAGCAGGCGCTGCAGAATGGTTGGCCAGCGCTGCTCATGGGGGAACTCGCCGGCCTCGGTGATCGAATCACCGAAACAGATGATGCGTGTGCCGCCGTGTCCGGTTTCCATCAGTCAGGACTCGTCCAGTACATTGTTCACCGGCCACATGCGCAGGTCGCTCTTGTCATAAGCCTGCCATAGCGCGCTGAACGTTTGTCCTTTCACCGGGTGCACGCGCTCGCCGTCGATTTCGGCCAGTGGTGCCAGAACAAAGGGATACTCGTCGACGTCATAGCGCGGCAACTCGAACTGCCCGGTCTTGATCACCTGGTCGTCATACAGCAGCAGATCCAGGTCCAGTGTGCGCGAGGAATAACGCGGCTGCTCGCGCGCACGACCATAGTCGAATTCGATGTCGTGGAGCAGATCATAGACCTCTTGCGGCGACAGTTCGGTGTCGGTGCCGACGACCATGTTATAGAAGTTGTCGCCCGCGAAGCCCACTGCCTCGGTTTCGTAGACCGTCGACAGATCCAGCGCGCCGAACTGCTCGCGCAGCCGGGCGACGCCGCTTTTCAGGTTGCGCGCACGGTCGATGTTGGTGCCGATACCGATATAAATGCGCGCCATCAGGACTTCTGCCCCCGCTCGATGATCACGCCGACGTCACGCACGCCGCGCACCGCGCCCTGCTTGTTCACCTTCAGTCGCAGCCACGGCACCTTGAATTCCGTCAGGATCAGTTCGGCCACTTTCTCGGCCAGCGTTTCCACCAGTTCGAATTCGCTTTCGCCGATATAGGCGAACAGCCGCTTGGCAACGTTCTTGTAGTTCAGCGTGTCTTCAATATTGTCGCTGTTGGCCGCGGCACGAATATCGGCGCCCATCTCGATATCGATAATGACGGTCTGCTTGACGCGCCGCTCCCAGTCATAGATGCCGATGATGGTATCGATGCGCAGGTCGCTGAGATAGATAATGTCCATGAAAAATACTGTTCTGTCCGCGGGTCGTTTGATTGGATGTTCATCTTACTGGCTCTGGATGGGACACTCTAGCCTGTATTGCCACTGTCCGGCCACGGCCCGGGAAAGCGGCTGCAAGTGCGACGATCGGCGGCCGCGCTTGACCGGACCTGCGTAAGCGGCTGCAATAGCGCCCATGCTGACCGCCAACCTGTTCGCCTATTTGTTCGTCATCGCCGGTTACCTGCTCGGCTCTGTTGCCTCGGCGATCGTCGTCTGCCGACTGCTTGGCCTGGGCGATCCGCGCGCCGGCGGTTCCGGCAACCCGGGCGCGACCAACGTCATGCGCCTGCACGGGCGACTACCGGCGCTGTTGACGCTGGCCGGCGACCTGCTCAAGGGCCTGTTGCCGGTGCTCGCCGCCCAGGCCTTTGACCAGGCGATCAGCGTAGTCGCGCTGACCGGCCTGGCCGCGTTCCTCGGCCACCTGTACCCGGTATTCTTCCGCTTTCAGGGCGGCAAGGGCGTCGCCACCCTCATCGGCGTACTGTTCGGCCTGTACTGGTTGCTGGGTCTCGGCTTTGTCGCCACCTGGCTGGTGATGGCGGGGCTGTTCCGCTACTCGTCGCTGGCCGCCATCTGCGCCGCGATGCTGACGCCGGTCTACACCGCCCTGCTCGTGCCGAACCTGCTGGTGGTCGGCGTCACCGGCGTCATGACGCTGTTTCTGATCGCCCGGCACCGCTCCAACATCCAGAACCTCATGGCCGGCAACGAAGGCCGGATCGGCGAGAAAGGCTGACCGTTCCTGGATCGCAAATGACTGGTGATGGGTAGGAGCGGCGACCCCGCCGCGAAGTTTCCCATTCGGCCCGGGGGCGGGCCTCCTACGGACGGGTTAATTGGTAAATAGTGATTCGTGATTGGCAAGGCCCGCCATTGTGGGAACGCATCAACCAACAGCGCGCAGCGCTACCTGTGCGGGTCGGAGACATCGGTAACACATTAAACCGGGGACATGGGTTACACATTGACCCTTCACACTGGGCGAACGACCTTGCCCAGCTGTGTATCCAGTAAGCCTAACGGCATCCCGGCAAACTGCAATTGCCAGCGCTCATCATCCACGACAGTCAGTCCCACCGGCTCGCCAATCAGGGCCTGGGAGACGAAGTACAGTTCGCCGCGCCACTTGATGAGGCCATTGTTGCGCACCTGCCGGACCGCGACGTCGTCGTCATATGTCACCGTCGGCAGGCGCGCCGGATAGGACCGCGCTGAGGGCTGGTATACCTGCCCCGGCGTCCGGCCCGCCAGCGCTTCATGCGGCCGCTGCTCATTGTAGACCTTCCGGAACCGGCCAAACCGTTGCTGCTGGCCGCGCCGGTGCTTTGACGCCGGTTGGGTCGCCTCCGCCTTCAGTGTCCGGTGCAGACGTTCATGCCGGCCATTCTGTTCGGGATGACCCGGTTCAATCCGTTCTGGCCACACGCCCAGCTTCAGCCACCAGACCGACAACCGGCTCAAACCGCCCAGCGCCCTTGAGGCAAACGGCGCGCCATTGTCGGTCCGGATCGCCTGCGGCAGTCCATAACACCGGAACAGCCGTTCGAACCGCTGCTGCACCGGCACTGCCCGGGGCTGCACCAACGCCTGACAGTCCAGCAGATAGCGACTGTAATTATCCGAGACCGTCAACGGATAACACCAGTGACCATCGCCCAGTCGGAACGGGCCCTTGAAGTCCGCGCTCCAGACCGCGTTCACCGACTGGCAATGCGACAACGGTTCGCTCATCGGCACCACACGGTGCCGACGCCGGCGCGGCTGGACCAGACCCTGGCG
>NZ_JANUCT010000031.1 GCF_024808875.1 Methylohalomonas lacus | reverse complement strand
GCATGGTCGCCTCAACTCACTGTTTTGTCGGAAAAACAATGATAACAGGCACCATGCCCATCCTTAATTAAACCGCAAAGATCAACAGGCCCTAGAATAAGCAACACATACTGATTTCGAGTCCTGCCGTTGCTCACAAGCTAGTTACTAAAGTGGCAGCCGGAAATTTAACCTTAAATAGTTAAAAAATCCCTGTGTCGGCAGTTCGATTCTGTCCCCGGCCACCATTTAATCAAAAAACACTAATCCTCTATGATGATCCCCTGAGATGTGGTGGGTTAGGGTTTGGTTTGGCGGTTATCAATAAATCGATAACCAACTCCAGACTCGGTTTGTACATATCTAGGTTCATCAGAATTATCATGAAGTTTTTGTCGAATATTCTTTATAAAGTTACGAAGATATTGGGTATCGTGTGTGTGTGATGGACCCCATATATTTTTCAGCAGCTGCGTCTGAGTAATGACTTGCCCTGGATGCATAATTAATGTCCTGAGGATAGAAAACTCCTTTCGTGTGAGATGAACTTCAGCATCAGATATTGTTATTTTACGTTTTAGTAGGTCGACGTGTAGATATCCATCATCATAGATGCTGCCTGTTTCATCTTCAGCTTTTGTTGACTGTCGCAGCAAATTGCGTACTCTGGCTAGGAATTCTTGGATGCCGAATGGCTTTGTCACATAATCATTAGCACCGTCATCCAATAACTGCACTTTTTCTGATTCAGAAGCTCTAACCGATAATATTATTACCGGTACGGTTGACCATGTCCGTAGTTCCTTGAGTACCGTATTCCCGTCAGCATCCGGCAGTCCAAGATCCAGCACAATGATGTCCGGAGATGAAGTGGCAGCAAGCTCTAGTCCCACAGTAGCATTTTCCGCTTCAAATACCTCATAGCCTTGACTTTTGAGACTTATGCGCAGGAAGCGTCGGATTTGCAGTTCATCATCGATGACAAGAATACGATCTGCCTGCCTCATCACTCATTCGCCTGTTTTGTCTCATCCGATGGTGTGACAATAGGTAAATAAATAGCGATTGTCGTACCATTCCCATGCGGTCCATCTAATGCCTCGATATGTCCACCATGTGCGCCGATCATACCGCTACAAATGGCGAGCCCCAAGCCACTACCGTGCTTGCCCAGGTCGCCCTCGCCACCGGTAAAGAACATATCAAATACTGCTTTGCGTTGGTCTGGTGGTATACCAGGGCCATCATCGGTGATTGTAATAATTAATTGCTCGTCTTCGCACCATGCTTTGATATGTATTTCACCATCATCGGGAGAAAATTTAGCAGCGTTCTCGATGACATTCACAAGCGCTTGCTCGATCAAAGCTGCATGAACATACAGTAATGGTAGCTCAGGGTCGATATCACGTGACACCTTGTAGCTTTGCAGCAGTTCGCGTGTGCGTCTAATAGCCGAGTTGAGTATATCGTCAAAACCGATCCAGTCCCGTGCCAATTTAAGCGTGCCGTGACCCAGACGGGTCATGTCGAGCAGATTTTGAATATAGCGATCGAGACGGTTGCCTTCGCTAATGACAGAATCCAGTAACTCCAGCCGATCGGTGTCTGATAGGGTATCGTGCAGTGACTGCAAACTACTGGCCGCACCTATCATGGAAGATAGCGGAGTACGCAGGTCATGGGATACGGAAGATAACAGCGCTGAGCGCAAGCGTTCCATTTCTTCCGTGACCTTGGCCTGTTCCAGACTGGTCGCAAGACGGGAGCGAGCCATTGCAAGACTCACCTGACTGGTCATGGCTTCAATTAGATCAATTTGACCATTCTGTAGGGGTTCATCCGGACGACGTACACCCAGCATGCCGAACTGCTCGTCGTCAAGCAGGAGAGGGAAAAAACGCCATTCAATACCGGCCAGCGTATCGGTCTGAAAGCCACTAGACTGCTGGTGATGATAACCCCAATCAGCAGCTGACCAGGCCTTATCGCTTAATTGAATATCTTCTTCCGAGGTTTCCGTAATAGTAAGCTGGCCCTCATCGTCAGGAATCAGAATCACGACCTGCAGATGGAGCTGTCGCATGATTACCGTAGCAGCTTCACGATATACGGTGGGCAGATCAATCGCAGCCGCCAGACGTCGGTTGAGCGATAGTAAAGTCTGTGTCTGTTCATTAGACTGTCTTAGTGCAATGACCTGATTTCTTAATCGTCCTGCCAATTGACCGCCAATGAGTCCGATGATGAGAAAGAAGCCGACTGTCAACAACTCATGTGGATGATCCATCACGAATGTGTAACGTGGCTCAGTGAAGAAGAAATTATAGGCCAGCGCACTGGCCACGACGGTTATCAATGCTAGCCGCATGCCGGTACGTACGGCTACCAGCAAAACAGCAGTCATAAAGACCAGTGATAAATTGGCCAGCGGGAGCAGTGGATCGATAATAGCGGAAATGATCACAGCTGCAGCTACTATAGCCGCAGCAAATGTATAGTCCCGAGGGGATAATATATGATGGAATCGTCTTTTTACCCCCCCTGAGCGCGAGATCTGGGAAGGAACGAAGCTGATCTCGAAACCGTCACCCTGGCGCAGGAGTCGTTGACTGAGTGTCAGGCCGAGAAAGCCGGCCAAGGGTCGCTCGCGGCTGCGTCCGACCACCAGCGTCGAGACGTTTTGATCACGCGCATACGCTAGGATCTCGGCGACTGGGTCATAACCCCGCAGTGTCACGGTTTCACCGCCCAGGCGTTCGGCAAGTTCGAAGACTCTTTGCACACCGGCTCTTTGTTCCGGATCAATATCGCCGCGATCAACAAAGACCACGCTCCAGCGGGCTTGGCGGCGATCGGCCAGCCGTCGCGCGAAGCGTACCAGTTCCGGTCCGTTTCCTAGACCATCGATGGCTACCAGAATGCGTGTTCTGATCGGCCACGGTCCCTTAATACCGTGGCTGCGCATGGTATCCGATACGTCCCTATCCAGCCGTTCGGCCACGGTCTGGAAAACGAGCTCACGTAACGCGGCCAAATTGGAAGGACTAAAGAAGCCATCGAGAGCGGCACGCGCCTGATCGGGAACATAAACCTTGCCCTGCTTGAGCCGCTCGATCAGTTCATTGGGCGTCAGATCCACCAGTACCAGGTCCTGCGCCCCGCTAATCAGTTGGTCCGGTACGGTTTCACGCATGCGTACGCCGGTGATGCGCGCAACCACGTCGTTCAGACTCTCCAGATGCTGAATGTTGATGGTTGTCCAAACGTCGATCCCGTGATCAAGTAATTCTTCGATATCCTGATAGCGGCGTGGATGGCGGGTGCCCGGAATATTGCGATGAGCCAATTCGTCAACCAGCACGACAGAAGGGGAACGTTTTACAATGGTGTCCAGATCCATTTCCTGGAACTGTGCATCGCGATAACTGATAGTCATCGTCGGTACGGATTCAAGCTCTTCGCACAGGGCTTCCGTTTCCTGTCGGCCATGACTTTCGACAATCCCGATAACAATATCCGTACCTTCGCGCGCGGCCTCATGTGCCGCTTCCAGCATCTTATAGGTCTTGCCGACGCCGGGTGAAGCACCGATGAATATCTTTAGTGCACCGCGACGATCCTGCTTCACCCGGGAGAGCAATGCCTGGGGATCGGGACGGTTGGATGCCTCAGTATTCATGACAATAATTAATATTCCATTTCACCAATAGTGGATGTCAATTGGCCGTTCGGTTTTATCAGCACGTGATAGTAAGGCTTTCTGAAAAACGTCGTACTGATTGCCCGATCATTGATTGATGGTATCGAGCGCCAGATTGAGTTTGAGCACATTAACATGCGGCTGTCCCAGTATGCTGAGCACCGGCGGTTCCACATGCTCGTTAACGATCCCAGCCACTTGGTTCCGTGGCAGGTTGCGCGTCCGTGCGACACGGTCTATCTGCAGCCGCGCGGCTTCGGGCGTGATATGTGGATCGATACCGGAGCCGGAGGCGGCAATCAGATCGACCGGAATGGTGTTTGCGGCAATATTATTAGCCTCGGCAATCCGGGCGGCATCGGCTGCCGCACGCTGACGGAGATCGGGGTTGCTCGGCGCCCAGTTGGAGCCGGAAACACTGAACGGGTCATAACCGGCGGCGGAAGGCCGGCCGTGGAAATATCCCGGCGCGCTGAACGGCTGACCCACCAGTTCCGAACCGATAACCTTGCCATTGATAGAAACAAGACTACCTGTACTCTGATGTGGGAAAAGCATACCGCCCAGTGTAGCAGTAACTGCCGGATACAGGCCGCCACAGATCAGCATGAGCAGTAGGGCACCGCGCAATGCGTGGCTCCAACCAGTGCCTGCCGATGTTGCAGGCAGCGGCAGGGTTTCTTGTGTCGCTGGATCTGGAATCTTAGTGACCATTAGATATCTCCTTTAAATGAACAGACCGAGGCCCATATCGATCAGCTTGATGGCCGGGAAAGGCAGCAAAAGACCGCCGAGGCCATAGATCAGCAGATTCCGCTGCAGCAGGTTATCAGCACTACTTGGCCGCAGGCGCACGCCGCGCAAGGCGAAGGGAATCAGTGCGGGGATCACCAGTGCGTTGAAGATGACTGCAGCCAGCACGGCCGATGCCGGGGTGTTCAACTGCATGATATTCAGGGTCTGCATGGCCGGTATACCGGCCACGAAGATCGCTGGCAGGATCGCGAAGTACTTGGCAACATCGTTTGCCAGCGAGAAGGTCGTAAGAGCGCCGCGCGTGACCAGCAATTGCTTGCCTATTTCGACCACCTTCAGGAGTTTGGTCGGATCGGAATCCAGATCCACCATGTTGCTCGCTTCCTTGGCAGCTTGCGTACCGGAGTTCATGGCCAGGCCCAGGTCAGCCTGAGCCAGGGCCGGAGCGTCGTTGGTGCCGTCCCCCATCATGGCTACCAGCTTGCCTTCCGCCTGTTCGCGGCGGATGTATTCCAGCTTATCCTCGGGCGTGGCTTCGGCGATGTAGTCATCAACTCCCGCTTCTGCGGCGATAGCAGCGGCCGTCAGGGGATTGTCACCGGTAATCATCACGGTACGCACGCCCATGGCGTGAAGCTGCTTGAAGCGGGCCTTGATATCGGGCTTGATAATATCGGCCAGCGGCACGACACCGAGCACACGATCATTTTCAGCGACCACCAGCGGTGTCGCACCGCCGCGCGCCACCCGATCCACCTGGGATGTTACTTCATCAGGATAATGGCCATCGTTATCGGTAACGAAGCGGCGGATAGCATCCGGTGCGCCCTTGCGTATGCGACAGCCCTCCGGCAGGTCGATACCTGAAAGACGGGTCTTTGCCGAAAATCCCACACTGCGGGCTGCATCATCTGCAGTGACGCTCGCACCACGGTCCCGTGCCAGCGACACGATGGACTTGCCCTCGGGCGTGGGATCCGCCAGTGACGCCAGTAATGCCGCATCGCGTAGGGCATCGGCCTTGACGTTGCCAATTGCTATAAAGTCTGTAGCGTGGCGGTCGCCCTGGGTAATGGTGCCGGTTTTGTCGAGCAGCAGGGTGTCGATGTTACCCGCGACTTCCACGGCCTTGCCGGACTTGGCAATGACGTTGGCTCGCATGGCACGGTCCATACCGGCAATGCCGATGGCCGGTAACAAGCCGCCAATAGTGGTCGGTATGAGACACACAAGCAACGCGACCAATACCGGCACTGTGGTTTCAACGCCGACGAATCCCGCGAAAGGCAGCAACGTAACCACCACGATTAAAAAGATGATCGTCAATGCCGACAGCAGGACGGTGAGGGCGATCTCGTTGGGTGTTTTCTGCCGGCTGGCGCTTTCTACCAGCGCGATCATTCGATCCAGCAGTGAATTGCCGGGCTCAACTCCAACTTCAATGACGACGCTGTCAGACAGCAGTTTGGTGCCGGCAACCACACCACTGTTATCTGTGCCGGCTTCACGGAGTACCGGCGCTGATTCACCGGTTACTGCTGATTCGTTGATACTGGCAGCGCCTTCGATGATCTCGCCATCGGCCGGGATCAGTTCGCCCGCCATGACACGTACCCGATCGCCGATACGCAGGGCGTCGGCGGACACTTCTTCCTCGCCGTTCTCCGTGATTCGCCGGGCGATCAGTCCCTTGCGGGTCGAACGCAGGCTCTCGGCCTGGGCCCGACCGCGTGCCTCGGCCAAAGCCTCGGCGGCATTAGCGAACAGGACGGTAAACAACAGAATCAGTGTGATCGCCAGATCAAATCCCCAGGGTCTGCCTGCCAGCATATCGGCGCCGGCCAGCCACAGGGTCACCAGGGTGCCGACACCGACGACGAACATGACGGGGTTGCGGATCAGCAGGCGCGGATCCAGACGGCGCACGGATTCACCAGCCAGCCGCGTCAAGGTACCGGCATCCAGCAGTTTTAATTGCTTGCGTTCATGTTTCATGAGTCATTCTCCAATTAGCCGGCCAGGGTGAGGTATTCAGCCACAGGCCCCAGTACCAGTACTGGGAAGAAGCTGAGCAGGGCAAACATCACGATCACGCCCAGCGTCAGAAGCGCGAATGTCGGTGTAGCGATATTCAGGGTACCGGAAGTCGTGGGTGCCACACGTTTGCCAGCCAGATGCGCCGCCGCAGCTAACGGTGCCAGGATGGGAATGAATCGGCCAAGGATGAGTGCCACGGCACAGCTGACGTTCCACCATACGGTGTCATCGCCCAGCCCTTCGAATCCGGAGCCGTTATTGGCAAAGGCCGATGTGTACTCATACAGCACCTGACTCAGGCCATGGAAACCAGGGTTGGAGTTGGCCGCCAGACCCGGAATAGCCACCGTCAATGCAGTCAGGCCGAGAATGAGTAGCGGCTGGATGAGCAGGGCAATCGACACCAGTTTGATCTCTTTGGCCTCGAGCGCGCGGCCTAACAATTCCGGTGACCGCCCCACCATCAGGCTGCCGAGGAACACGGCCAGTAACAGAAACAGCAGAAAATTGACGAGACCGACACCGACACCACCGAAGGTGGCATTGATGAACATATCCATCAGTTCGGTACCACCACCTAGCGGATTGAATGAATCATGCATGCCGTTAACCGAACCATTAGAAGTCTGGGTTGTGAAGCTGCCCCAAAGAGCTGTGGCCGTGGCTCCGAAACGCACTTCCTTGCCTTCGAGATTGGGTCCATCTGCTGTCAGGCCGCCAAAGGCTGCATTAGGTTGATTCTCTGACCATATATTGATGCCTGCGAGCACCACTGACATGGTTAACATCACACCGAAAATACTTATCGCCAGTCGCCGCTGACCAGTCAGGTAACCGGCCATGAATACCAGCGCCATGGGGATAAGTACGATAGAGACCGTTTGGATATAATTGGAAACCGGAGTCGGATTCTCCAGCGGCACAGAACTGTTAGGGCCATACCAGCCACCACCATTGGTACCGATCTGCTTGATTGCCACCATAGGTGCAACAGGCCCCACCGGGATACGCTGTTCTGTCAACTCGACAGTACTGTCCAGTGTGTTCGCCGTTTGAGCGCCCTCGAAAGTATTGGGCACACCCTGCCAAGCGAGGAGCAGGGCAGTGATAAAGGCAAGCGGCAGCATCAGTCGCGTTATCGAGCGGACAAGATCGGCATAAAAATTACCTACCGAGATACTGCCGTCGGCAGTCAACTCCGGTTCCTTGCGAAGTAAGAAAGCTGTGCGGAGGATGGCAACCAGCGCCGCTAGACCAGCGGCTGGCGTGATCACCTGCATACTGACAATCGCAAACATATGGCCGAAGTATGATAGCTGTGCTTGGCCGGAATAATGCTGCTGATTGGTATTGGTTATGAATGAAGCTACTGTATGCAGCGCCAAATCCCAACTCATGCCACCAATGTCGTCGGGGTTCAAGGGTAGTCGGCCTTGCTGCATTAGAATGATTAGGGCAACCAAGGCAATAATCACATGGAGTTTGAGTATAGCCTTGCCATATTGCTTCCAGTTCATTGGCGACTCAGGTTGAACACCCAGGATACGATATATAACTCCCTCAACCGGAGTGAATATCCGGTCAACCATGCCTGACGTAGGTGAAAAGGTTTCTGCCAAATACCGTCCCAAAGGCCATGCCAGCAAAAGTGCTGTGGCATAAATAAGCAATACTTCGTTCATAATCTATCCTCCCATCTAATAAAAAGAAGGCACAGACCGAACAGCACGACCAGTATCAATGCGGCAACTATTCCCATGGCTGACACCTATATGTTTTTGAATAATTACAGTTGATATTAGTGATCAATCATGTAATTTTTCCATGCTTCAAGGTTTGGCAACGCGTAATAAAAGTGTATTTTTATCAGGAGGCGGCAAAGAGTGTGATCGTGATGGCTAATAATCGAATATCAGCAAATAGATATCATTTGGAGTTTAAGAAATTACTACAGCCGGCGCGCGGCGGCGCGCTACCAGGCCGCCCTGGAACAGGCGCGCACGCGATTGCTGGAAGAAGCACTGGCGTTGAGTCCGGCCGACCGGGCGCTCGACGACGAGGCGCTGATGCAGCGCCCGCCACGCGTGCAGGCGGCGGTCCAGGCGTGGCGCTATCGCGCGTTATTACAGCAACTCGAGTTCGCCGTGGCCATCGGCAGCGGCAACAACGACGACCCAAGCTGGTCGCAGTGGAGCGACCGCGCCAACGTCGATGATCACATCACCTTTCACGCGGCAATGGGGAATGAGTGTGGAAGTGCAATATGAAGTTGCCTATGCACAGTTTGGAGATTCTGCTGTGATTATAAAGCCTATATATATTTGCTGAGTGGTGAGGTGCAATGGCGATCTATAATTTTCATTAAATCATAAAATGATTTAAATTCTTTTCAATAATTTAATAAGGCGGTCTCTAGTTCCTAGCGCAACACGATGATAATAATGATGCCATTATTGAGGAGTCGTGTTGCATGTCAAAGAGTTATCAACGCATGAACCTGGCCGAGCGCGAGGAACTCAGTATTCGTCATGCCCAGGGTCAGGGTATTCGGGTTATTGCCCGACAGCTCGGGCGCAGTCCCTCGACCATCAG
>NZ_JANUCT010000030.1 GCF_024808875.1 Methylohalomonas lacus | reverse complement strand
GCATGGTCGCCTCAACTCACTGTTTTGTCGGAAAAACAATGATAACAGGCACCATGCCCATCCTTAATTAAACCGCAAAGATCAACAGGCCCTAGCCACAACTTGCCGTGCCCGGCCCATGCGGGCCGGGCCGGATCCCTGGACAGTCGCCGCGGCCAGCGGCTAACCTGTGTGATCTTGCCATCGTTGCAGTTAGCACAGGAACCGCCATGAGCGACACCATTTTCGCCAAAATCATCAATCGCGAAATCCCCGCGGACATCGTCTACGAGGACGAACGCTGCCTGGCGTTTCGCGACGTCAATCCGCAGGCGCCGGTGCATATCCTGGTCATCCCCAAAGCGCCGATCGTCAAACTCTCTGATGCCGAGAGCAACCAGCAGGAGTTACTCGGCTACCTGCTCATGACCCTGAAAAATATCGCCGCCGAACAGGAACTCGAGGATTACCGCGTCGTCATCAACAACGGCGCCGGTGCCGGGCAGAGTGTGTTCCACCTGCATCTGCATCTGCTCGCCGGACGCGCCTTCGACTGGCCACCGGGCTGACCGCCCGCAGCCATGGAAAAACCGGCGATATTACGCTAAGGTACTGATTTTTCCCCGCTAGAATTGTGATAAGAACCATGACGTATCAAACCGACGATCTGCGCATTGACTCGATTCGGCCGGTGTCGCCGCCGGCTGAGGTCTGCGACGAGATTCCGATTACCGACAAGGCGGCCGACACGACACTGAAGACCCGCCGTGCCATACACGACATTCTTAACGGCGACGACGAGCGCCTACTGGTCATCGCCGGTCCCTGCTCGATCCACGATCCGGCGGTGGCCAAGGAATACGCCACGCGCCTGAAACCGTTAATCGACAAGTACAGCGACGATCTGCTGATCGTCATGCGCGTGTATTTCGAAAAGCCGCGTACCACGGTCGGCTGGAAAGGCCTGATCAATGATCCGAACCTCGACGGCAGCTTCGAGATTAACAAGGGTCTACGCGTCGCGCGCCAGTTGCTGCTGGACCTGAACGACATGGGCGTGGCCGCCGGCACCGAATACCTGGATCTGGTGACGCCGCAGTATGTCACCGATCTGATCAGCTGGGGTGCGA
The DNA here is from genome assembly GCF_024808875.1 of Methylohalomonas lacus. Lineage (GTDB taxonomy): Bacteria > Pseudomonadota > Gammaproteobacteria > Methylohalomonadales > Methylohalomonadaceae > Methylohalomonas > Methylohalomonas lacus. The sequence goes on along the minus strand of NZ_JANUCT010000030.1, from coordinate 9,885 downwards.
TTGGCGCACGCACAACCGAAAGCCAGGTGCACCGCGAACTGGCCTCGGGCCTGTCCTGCCCGGTCGGTTTCAAGAACGGCACCGACGGCACCATCAAGGTCGCCATCGACGCGATCGGTGCAGCATCGCAGCCGCATCATTTCCTGTCACTGACGAAAGACGGCACCTCGGCGATCTTCGCCACCAGCGGCAACCCGGACTGTCATATCATCCTGCGCGGCGGCAGCGGCGCACCGAACTATGACGCCGAGAGTATCGAGAAGGCCGCCAGCGATCTGACCAAGGCGAAACTGCCGGCCAACATCATGGTCGACTTCAGTCACGCCAACAGCCAGAAACAGCATGACAGGCAGCTGGAAGTCGGTCGCGACGTCGCCAACCAGCTCAGCCACGGTGAAAAGCGCATCATGGGTGTGATGATCGAGAGCAACCTGGTTGCCGGTCGTCAGGACGTCGTGCCAGGCCAGGATCTGGTCTACGGCCAGAGCATCACCGACGCCTGCATCAGCTGGGAACAGACCGAGCCGTTACTCGACCTGCTTGCCAATGCCGCGCACCAGCGCCGCGTCGCCGGCAAGAATCCGCAACCGGAAACGGAGCGGGTTTGACTGGTGACTGGTGACTGGTGACTAAAACTAGCGTGATCCGGCGTCATTTTTTGTCAAGGTGCCGGATCATTCGCGCAGCAAGCTGCGCTCCTACAGGTGTTGGGGTTTGGCAATCTCCAATAACTCACCACCTGTAGGAGCCGAATTTATTCGGCGAAACATACACCGAAGAATTCGCCGATTGCTAGCCGTTTCCACAGACGTCAGGACCCGCCAATCACGAATCACCAGTTACCAGTCACCAATCAACGCTTCGCCATTTCCTCGATCCCCTGCCGGCGCCGGCGTGTCTTGTAGAACGCCGTCAGCAGTAACACCAGAACATATAAAACCGCAGCGGTGATGACCATGGTCGCACCCGCCGGCAGGTCCGGCGTGTAGGACAGCCACAGCCCGGTCGAGCAGATCAGCCCGCCGAAGATCATCGCCAGACCCATGATCTTGAGCAGCGATCGCGAGAACTGCATGGCCGTCGCTGCCGGCAGGGTCAGCAACGCCATGACCAGGATGAGTCCCACCACCTTGACCAGCAGCACCACGGTCAGCGCCACCATGATCAACAGCAATACATGCAATAGCTCGACGCGTACGCCGCGCACGCGGGCAAACTCCTCGTCGAAACAGATCGCCAGCAACTGCTTGTAGTACAGCGCCGTCACCAGCAGGATGACACCGTCGAGGATCGCCATCAGAATCAGATCAGCCTCGGTCACCAGCAGGATATTGCCAAACAGATAGCCAAGCAGGTCAACGCTGTAGCCCGGCGTGCTGGAGATGAAGACGATGCCGATGGCGATGCCGAGTGACCACAGTGCCGCCACGAGGGTGTCCTCATACTGCTTGAAACGGCGGTTGATGATCGCGATCACCAGTGCAGCAATCACCGCTGCCGGCAACGCCCCGTACAATGGCGCACCACCGAAAAAATAGACGATGCCCATGCCGGCAAGCACGGCATGGGCGATACCGCCGGCAAGAAAACTGATGCGGCGCACGACCACGAACGCGCCGATAATGCCGCAACCAATACTGGCCAGCAGACCGGCGAGCAAGGCATGTTGCAGAAATGAATGTGCGGCCAGCGCACCGAAGAATTCAGTCATGGTGATGGTTATGATTAATGAGGTGCATGGGTGCACCGTAGAGCTGTTCGATCAGCTTGCCATCCAGCTGCGCGGTCTGGTGACAGACCAGTTGCCGGTTCAGGCAGGCGACGCGTGAAACATAGGTCGAGATAAAGGCGATATCGTGCGAGACGACAACGATCGTCATGTGCGCATTGTATTCCTTGAGCAATGCGAAGATATCCTCCTCCGCGCGCATATCGATATTTGCGGTGGGCTCGTCCAGCAGCAGGACTTCCGGTTCGCATACCAGGGCACGGGCAATCAAAACGCGCTGTAGCTGGCCGCCTGACAGTTCCTGCAGACCACGCCGACGCAGGTCCTCGATCTCGACCGTTGCCAGCGCCGCGCGCGCGCGTTCATGATCATCACGGCTGAAGCGCCCGTAGCTGCCTGACAGGCCGAGCCGGCCGAGCATGACCGTCTCCTCGACGCTGATGGGAAAGTCACGGCCGAAAGCGGCGTGCTGCGGTACGTAGCCGAGCCGACCGCGGGCGCTGGCGGGGCTGTCGCCGAACACCCGGATCGTGCCGCGATCCGGCTGCAGCAATCCCAGGATCAGTTTCAGCAACGTACTCTTGCCGCCGGCGTTCGGTCCGATCAGGCCGAGAAACTCGCCACGTTGAATGTCCAGCGTAATGTCTTCCAGCACCGGCCGATCGTCGTAGGCATAGCTGACGTTGTCGATGTTGATTAGTGTCTGCGCATCACTTTGCATGGCATCCCTGTTCATATATGTCTATTCAGCGTCGCCGGCCAAGGACCGCGCCAGTCCGATAAGGCTGGCCGGATAGTCGTACGCCATCGGATCAGCCTCGACAATGCGGGCATCGATCGCATCGGCGACAAGCCGTGCTGCTGCCTGGCCGTACTGGCTCTGGGTAAAAACCGTTTTCAGATCGAGTTCGCGCCCGCGTTCGATCACCCGCACGAGGTGGCGGGCGTTCGGCTCGTGGCCGTCCTGCTCGATCGCCAGCTGCTCCAGATCATAGTTGGCCGCAAAGTAATCCCAGGCCGGGTGCTGCACCAGCATGACACTGTTGTTGTTGTCGGCCAGCAGTGCCCGTATCCGCTGATCGAGATCAGCAAGCCGTTGTTGCAGCTGCGTCAGATTGTCCGCGTATACCTCTTTGCCATCCGGGTCGATGCGTGTCAGTGCGCGCACCATGCAGGCGGCGATCGCACTGGCCTCGAGCGGGCTGGTCCATATGTGCGGATCGCTGTGCGCCTTGGCGTCGTGATCGTGATGATCGTGCTCGTGCGTGTCGGCGCCACAGTGAATGAACGTCATGTCGGCATTGATCGCGGCCAGCCGCTGCTGCCACATCGACTCGAACGGGATACCGATCGTGAAATACGCGTGCGCATCGGCCAGCGCCACCAGCTGACGTGCCGCCGGATCGTAATTGTGCGGGTTGGCGTTCGGTCCGAGCATGGTGCGTACCGTGAAGCGTTCACCGCCGAGCTGTTCCAGTAACCAAGCCTGTGGCGGAATACTGACGAACAGCGACAGGCGTTCGCTCGCCGGCAATGGTGACAGCCACAGCAAACAGCCCAGCAACAGCAACCCGCCACGCATGGCTAGCCCGTATTCCGGCAACCGCCGCACAGGCCACGAATCTCGATCGTCTCGTCATCGATCTGGAAACCGAGCGTGTGCGCCTTGCGCGTTAACAGGTGCGTAATTTCAGCGTCGTCGATCTCGGCGACGGCCCCACAACCACGGCAGATCAGAAACTGGCCATCGTGCGACTGCTGCGGCGCGCCGCAGCCGATGAAAGCATTCAACGACTCGATGCGATGTACCAGGCCCTCGGCCTGCAAAAACTCCAGCGCCCGATACACGGTCGGCGGCGCCGCACCACGATGTTCGGCGCGCAGCTTGTCGAGTACGTCGTAAGCCTTGACCGGCTCGTGACTCTGCCAGACCAGCTCCAGCACGCGCCGGCGCAGGGCGGTGAGCCGCAGGCCGCGCTGGGTACAAAGTGCCTCGGCCGCCGCTAGCGCCGTCTGCAAACAGTCGGCATGGGCGTGGCGCTCGTCCTGGAAGGGCGTGACCACCTGTTGGCGGTTGTTCGGTTCTTTACTCGACATGGCTCATCGATGACGCTTGGAAACAGGCTGCAAACAAGTTATGTTATATTATTACATATAATTGATGTGAATCCGAACCTGCCAATGAATGCCGCCGCCGGCCTGACGCGCCGCCCGCTACTGATGCGTGCCCTGCTGCTGCTGGTACTGCTGATGCAGTACGCCGCGGTCACGCACGCGGCCGCGCATCATCTGTTCGACACGCCGCTGCATGCCGAAACCGCCCAGTGCGACGGCTTCCACCTGCAGCAGTCCTGGGGCCAGCCGTCCGCACCCGCGGGCTGCGTATCAGACACCGCCCGCGGCGAACTCGCTGTAGTCGCGACTCTGGCGGTACCCCCGCGTTCACCGGCTGCCGCCTTCCAGCCGCGCGCGCCACCGCGTCTCTCCTGAACGGATCCTGACAAACACCCGAGTCACCACAGGCGCGCCGCAGATGGCGCGCCGTCCCGTTTTGCGGAGATAAAACCATGAAGTATTCAGCCCGATATGGCGCCGCCGTTTTCGGCGCGCTGACGCTGCTGCCCGTGATCACCACGGCGCAGGATAACAACGCTGACCACGACGCCGAGCATGCCCGGCTCGAAACCCTGACCATCACCTCGCGGCCGCCGGGCTCGCAGAGCCTGGAACACACGGCCCAGCCGGTAACGATCCTGTCCGGCGAGGCACTGGAACGCCACCAGAGCAACACCCTCGGCGAGACCCTCAACCACGAACCCGGCGTAACCGGCAGCCACTTCGGTGCCGGCGCCAGCCGGCCGGTCATCCGCGGTCTCGACGGGCCACGCGTGCGCGTCCTGCAGGACGGTATCGGCGCGCTCGACGTGTCCACGATCAGTGCCGATCACCAGGTCACGATCGAGCCGTTCCAGGCCGAGCAGATCGAGATCATGCGCGGCCCGGCGACATTGCTCTACGGCAGCGGTGCTTCCGGCGGCCTGGTCAACGTCGTCACCGGTCGCATCCCCGAATACGTACCGGACTTCGCGGCCGACGTCCTCGGCCAGTACGAATCGGCCAACAACGGCCGCACGCTGGGCGTAAAGGCACGCGGCGGCGGCGATCAGTTCGCCTTCCATTTTGACGGCCTGGAGCGCGACGCCCAGGACTACGAGGCCGAGATCGGCACCATCGACAACAGCTTCGTCGAGTCGAGCAATTACAACCTCGGCGGCTCGTTCGTCGGCAGCCGCGGATTCCTCGGCGTTGCCATCGGCCGTTACGAATCGACCTACGGCATTCCCACGGCCGAGGACGACGATCATGATGACGACCACGGGCACGGCCATGAAGACGTGTTCATCGATCAGGAGCAGGACCGCATCGATTTCGCCGGCCAGCTCGACCAGCCCCTGCCCGGCCTGCGCAGCATCAGTTTCCGCAGCGGCTACAACGACTACACGCATACCGAGTTCGAGGGCCCCGGCGAGGTCGGCACCGTGTTCGAGAACGAGGCCTGGGAAAGCCGGCTCGAGTTCAACCACGATCCGATTGGCCCGTTCACCGGCAGCTTCGGACTGCAGTATATCGACCGCGACTTCGCCGCTATCGGCGAGGAAGCGTTCGTGCCACCGGCCGAGCAGCAATCGATCGGCTTGTTCGTGTTCGAGGATACCGACTGGCGCGACTGGCATTTCGAGTTCGGTGGCCGTATCGAGCATCAGGACACCGAACCGGCCAACAGTGATGACATCTCTCACACCGTCTACAGCGTCTCCGGCGGCGCCCTGTATGAGTTCACGCCCGGCTACGCGGTCGGCCTGAACGCCAGCCGCGCCGAACGTGCGCCGGCACTGGAGGAACTGCTGTCGTTCGGTCCGCACCTGGCGACCGGCACCTTTGAGCGCGGCAACGCCGACCTGAAGGAAGAGACCTCGAACAACATCGACCTCAGCCTGCGCAAGACCGACGGCGGCCTCACCTGGCGGGTCAACCTGTTCGTCAACTACATCGAGGACTTCATCTACCTGCAGTCGCAGGACAGTGACGGCGACGGCCAGGCGGATTTCGTCGACGACGCCGGTGCCCCGGGCGACGAGCTGCTGCTGGTCGACTACAGCCAGGCCGATGCGCTGTTTTACGGCGCCGAGGCCGAGGTCATGTATGGCCTGTTCGACAACGCCAATGGCGCCCTGGACCTGCGCGTGTTCGCCGACTGGGTTCGCGGCCGGCTCGATGGCGGGCCACGCGACGGCGATAACCTGCCGCGCATTTCGCCGGCACGGCTCGGCTTCGCGTTCGACTACCACCGCGGCCCCTGGCAGGCGGATATCGAGAACATCTTCGTCTTCGAACAGGAGCGCGCGGCACCACTGGAGACCGAAACCGACGGCTACAGCATGCTGAATGCCGGCGTTGCCTATACGTTAAATCGGGCACCGGCGGAAACGCGATTGTTCCTGCGCGCCCGCAACCTGCTCGACGAGGATGCCCGCCGGCACAACTCGTTCCTGAAAGACGCCGCACCGCTGGTCGGCCGTTCTTTCCTGGTGGGACTGAATGCCCGCTTCTAGCAGCCCGCAATCCCCGCCCGGCCATGGCCGGGCGGGTCTTTTCCGGTCGGCACGGGTGGTATAATGGTGCTTTCCATCAAGCCCGTATCAACGCCGATGTCCACCGAACAGCTTCATTACGACGACCAGCTCGACGCCAAGGGACTGAACTGCCCGCTGCCCATTCTGAAGACCAAGGTCCTGCTCAATCGCATGGCAATCGGTCAGGTTCTCTACGTCGAGGCCACCGACCCGCACTCGGTCGTCGACTTCGAGGCTTACTGCGCGCGCACCGGCCACGAGCTGGTGCACAAGGTGGAAGACGATGAGGGCGTCTATGCGTTTTACATCCGCCGGGTCGAAAACGCCCGTCCCGCCTGACGCTGGCGCTTGCGCCCGGCGCACCCGGTTGGTCCGGTAACCAGCCTCGCGGCCTATACTGGGCTGTACTGTCACCGCTAAAGTCAGAGACAACGTTTCAGTATATGAAACAAGCCACCCGCAAAAATCACCCATTTGGGGTATAAGGACCCGGCCGATAACGCGTTACCATGATTTTTCATATCCGGCCACAAACCGAACACAAACATGCCTCTGGCGAAAATACTGGTCGTCGATGACGACCGCACGACCGCAACGGTCATCAGACTGCAGTTGATGAACCTGGGCTACCAGGTACCGGCACTGGCCAACACCGCTCCGCAGGCCATAGAAAGCGCCCGCGCTCATCTGCCCGATATCGTCCTGATGGATATTAACCTGGGCGATGGCCCCGATGGCATTGAGGCGGCGAAAACCATTCAGCAGGAATTGTCGATACCGGTCATCTACGTCACCGCACATGCCGACAACGATACCTTTCAACGCGCCAAGTGCAGCCAGCCGCTCGGTTATATCAACAAACCGCTACGCGAAAACGATCTGCGCACGACCCTGGAACTGGCGCTGCAACAGGTTCAGCAACGCCAGTTGCTCACTGCCGAACACGCGCTGTCCGAGGCACTGAACTACATTGCCACCGGCGTCGTGTTGCTGGATCAGCAACTGCAGATATCCTTTATCAACCAGATCGCGCGCGACATCATCAACAGCGATCTGCCGCTGCAGATCGATAATGGCCGGCTGGCCTGCGATACGGCCGGGCTGACCCTGGCGCTGCAGAAACTGGTGCTGTCGGAAGACGGCGGCTCGCTGCTCATCGGCGACGACAGCACCTACCCGTTGCAGATCCTGGTCACGCCGCTGGATGCGCGCACCAACAATTACAGCCAGGAACTACCGATCGCCATCGCCTTCCTGTTCAATCCGCTCAAGAACGTCGACCACATGATTGAAACCCTGCGCGACATGTATCAGCTGACCCGCGCCGAGGCGCGACTGGCCGCCGCGCTGGTGCAGGATCCGCGCCTGGAAAAGGCCTCGCAGGCGGTGCACATCAGTATCTCCACGGCGCGCACCCATCTGAAGCGCATCTTCACCAAGACCGGCACCAACAGCCAGCCGGCGCTGGTACATCGCATCGTGACCGGACCCACCGGGCTGCTGCTGCGCGTCGGCCGGGCCGACAGCGATCCCGATACCGAACAATAATCCCGGCGGCTTGAAGCCCGCACCCATCTCATCGATCATCGGCCCATGAACGAACCTATCGTAATTGAAATCGGCAATGTCCGGCTCACTGTCGAACCCGCCGACACGGCCACCGCACGCGCCATTGCCGCAGCCCTGCCACACCAGGCCAGCATCAGCACCTGGGGCGACGAAGTCTATTTTCCGCTGGCGCTGGAGTGTGAGCTGGAGACCGATGCCCGCGCGGTGGTCAGCGCCGGCGAGCTGGCCTACTGGCCGGCGGGCGGGGTTATTGCCATCGGCTTCGGGCCAACGCCGCTGTCGCAGGGTGATGAAATCCGCCTGGCGGCGCCGGTCAACATCTGGGGCCATGCACTGCTGGAGGACGTACACGCCCTGCGGGATGTGCCGGCCGGTAGTGCCGTGCGCATGGGCCCGGCTAGCGGCTTTCGGTAGCGACGATCTCGTAATCGTGGGTGATTTCGGCGGTCTTGCCCAGCATCAGCGAGGCCGAGCAGTATTTGTCCGCCGACAGGCTGATCGCCCGGGCCACGGCCTTTTCATCCAGACCGTCGCCGCTGACGATGAAATGCGCGTGAATGGCAGTGAACACCTTGGGATCCTGCTCGGCGCGGCTGGCACTGAGCTCGACCCGGCAGTCGCTCACCGGCTGGCGCGACTTGCGCAGAATATTGACAACGTCATAGGCGGTGCAGCCACCCATGCCGACCAGCAGCATTTCCATCGGCCGGGCGCCGAGATTGCGGCCACCGCCCTCGGGGGCGCCATCCATCACGACCTTGTGGCCACTGCCGGTCTGACCGATAAAGGCCGCACCGCCGGCCCAGCTGACTACCGTTTCCATGACTGCTTGCACTCCCGCGCGGAAAATTTAGAAACAGTCGAAAAGCCTATCATAGTTCGACAAGCTTCTGGGGCTCACATACACTAAGCGGTTGGGGAAGGTAGGGCCGCCCATTATCTGGTAGCCAATAACGATGACAACGATGAATTCACAGGTGCACGAAGACACAATTTCCCGCTTCCTGGAGCACTGCCACCAGCGGACATTCCCGCCCAAGCATGTGATCATCCGCGCCGGCGACCCGTCGCGCGACCTGTTTTACATCATCAGCGGCTCGGTCACCGTCCTCATCGAGGACGCCAAGGGCCACGAGATCGTGCTCGCCTATCTGAATCCGGGCGATTTCTTCGGCGAAATCGGCCTGTTCGACTCCAACAGCCGCAGCGCCTTCGTCCGCGCCCGCAACAAGTGCGAAATCGCCCAGATCAGCTACGAGCGCCTGAAAGCCCTGACGCCGCTGTTTCCGGACCTGCTCTATGCCATCGGCGCGCAGCTGGCCATGCGCCTGCGCAAGACCAGTCGCAAGGTCGGCGACCTGGCCTTCACCGACGTCAAGGGCCGCATCGCCCGCTCGCTGCTGGATCTGTGCCGCGAACCCGATGCCATGACCCATCCCGACGGCATGCAGATCCGCATCACCCGCCAGGAGCTCGGCCGGATTGTCGGCTGCTCGCGGGAAATGGTCGGCCGGGTACTCAAGGACCTGGAAGAAGACCACCTGATCTCCGTGTCCGGCAAGACCATCGTCGTCTTCGGCACCCGCTAGCACGGACGGAAACTTGACACGGCGCGGCCGAGTCCGGAAAATCCCGCTTCCTTTTACCATCCTGGCTATGTAGCTCAGCCGGTTAGAGCGCGGCACTCATAATGCCGAGGTCGGTGGTTCGAGCCCACCCATAGCCACCAGTCATATTCTGTAGGTTTTGGCGTTTGTTGAGAAATTCGCAGCATTTAGTGAAATAATTACAGTGATTCGTGAAACGTCATAACTTATTGAATGCCCACGTTTTTTAATCACCGTGCGCGAATATGGATGACTAGGGCCTGTTGATCTTTCACATGGGCAGCCACATGATTGCACAGGCCAACGCAATCATACTGGCATAGTTTCGCTGCAGTTTGTCATAGCG
>NZ_JANUCT010000029.1 GCF_024808875.1 Methylohalomonas lacus | reverse complement strand
ATACGAGATACGAGATACGAGATACGAGATACGAGATACGAGATACGAGATACGAGATACGAGATACGAGATACGAGATACGAGATACGAGATACTGCATAAGAATCTGGATCACAAAAATCGAGTAATTTATCAGAACCATGTCCGAGAATAATGAGAACGACCTCCTCGCCCAGCGCCGTGCCAAGCTGGACAGTCTGCGTGAGCAGGGCAATGCCTATCCGAACGATTTCAAGCCGGATACGACCGCGGCGGCCATTCTTGCCGAGCACGAAAACAAATCGGCCGAGGAACTTGAACAGGCGGGCATCGAGGTCGCCGTTGCCGGGCGCATGCTGACGCGCCGGGTGATGGGCAAGGCGGCGTTTGCGCACGTGCAGGATCGTAGCGGCCGCATCCAGCTTTATATTCGTCGCGACGATTTGCCCGAGGGCGTTTACAAACAGTTCAAGGACTGGGATCTGGGCGACATCGTCGCCGCGCGTGGCAAGGTGTTCAAGACCAAGACCGGTGAGCTGTCGGTGCACGTGCAGGAACTGCAGCTGCTGGTGAAATCGCTGCGGCCGCTGCCGGAAAAATTCCACGGCCTGTCGGACCAGGAAACGCGCTATCGCCAGCGCTATCTGGATCTCATCATGAACAACGACAGTCGGCGCGTGTTCGACGTGCGCAGCCGGGTTCTCGATCACATTCGCCAGTTTCTGCGCGAGCGCGACTTTGTCGAGGTCGAGACGCCGATGATGCACCCGATTCCCGGCGGCGCGACGGCCAGGCCGTTCATTACCCATCACAACAGCCTCGACATGGATCTCTACCTGCGTATCGCGCCGGAGCTGTACCTGAAACGACTTGTGGTTGGCGGCCTGGAACGCGTGTTCGAGATCAACCGCAGTTTCCGCAACGAGGGGCTGTCGCCGCGGCACAACCCCGAGTTCACCATGCTCGAGTTCTACCAGGCCTACGCCGACTATCGTGACCTGATGGAACATACCGAAACGCTGCTGACCGGCCTGGTTGAAGCCATCTTCGACACGACCACGATCGAATACCAGGGCACGTGCATCGACATGGCGGCGCCGTACCAGCGCCTGACCGTGCGCGAGGCGGTGAAGCAGTACAACGAAGGCGTGACCGACGCTGACTTTGCCTCGCTGGAGTCAGCCCGCGCGCTGGCCGAACGACTGGGCCTCAAGATCGAGGGCGATCCCGGCATCGGTGCGATCGAGTTCGAGATTTTTGAAGAGACGGTCGAGGGCAAGCTCGAGCAGCCGACTTTCATCACCGAGTTTCCGATCGAGGTGTCACCCCTGGCGCGGCGTAGCGACAGCAACCCGGCGGTTACCGACCGGTTCGAGCTGTTCGTCACCGGCCGCGAACTGGCCAATGGTTTTTCCGAACTGAATGATCCCGAGGATCAGGCGGCGCGCTTTCGCGAGCAGGCCGAGCGCAAGCAGGCCGGCGACGCCGAGGCCATGCATTTCGATGCCGACTATATCACCGCGCTGGAACACGGCCTGCCGCCGACTGCCGGCGAGGGCATCGGTATCGACCGGCTGGTCATGCTGCTGACCGACTCGGCCACTATTCGTGACGTCATCCTCTTCCCGCAGCTGCGCCAACGACAGGACGATTGACTGGCCAATCAATAAGTTATCGCAGGGATTCCGGCCCACCGGTCAGGCTGGTCGAAAGCGATGCCCCTAGCGCGAACTTTGCCTGCATCTGCAGGGTCAACCAGTTCGTAATCCCCAGAACAGGATGTCGGCCGTGGCCAGGTTGTAACACTGGGTCGCTTGCTGCATCTAATCTGCCAGTACAGGGCAAGTTGGGAAGCCTGTTGAGCCCTGCCCTGACAAGTAGTCCCCCGATTGATTACGGGGTCCCCAGTCAATAACCGGAGGTTATGTTATGTCTACGAAGTCGAATCTATCCCTCGCCGCGGCGACCACTTTTGCTGTCTCGCTGGCTGCCAGCCCGCTGGCCAGTGCCGCTGACAATCCTTTCACCATGACCGAGCACAGCAGCAGCTACAAGGTTGCCGAGGGCAACTGTGGTGAAAAGGACGGTGAAGGCAAGTGTGGTGAAAAGGATGGCGAAGGTAAGTGTGGTGAAAAGGATGGTGAAGGCAAATGCGGTGAGGGCAAGTGCGGCGGTTAATTGACCGCACCAGCCTGAGCATTTGATACTTATGCCATCTGCATATCCTGTAGAGGGTTCCGGTCTCGGTCTGCGGCGGGCTTTTCTCGGCCCGCTGGCAGACCGGCCGTCTGATAAGGTCGACTTCTACGAGGTCGCGCCGGAAAACTGGATCGATATCGGCGGTCGCAACGGCCGGCTGTTTCGCCAGATGACCGAGCGTTACCCGTTTGTCTGTCACGGCCTGTCACTGAATCTTGGCGGTCCAGCGCCGCTGGACGAAGCCTTTTTGCATCGCGTGCGCCAGTTTCTCGACACGCACAACATCCGCTGCTACAGCGAACATCTGAGCTACTGCGGTGACGATGCGCACCTGTACGACCTGCTGCCGATACCGTTTACGGAAGAGGCGGTGGACTACGTGTCGGAACGCATTCAGCGCGCCCAGGACATTCTCGGCCGGCGGCTGGCCGTGGAAAATGTGTCCTATTATGCCGCGCCCGGTCAGCAGATGACCGAGATCGAATTCATCAATGCCGTTCTGGAACGCGCCGACTGCCAGTTACTGCTCGACGTTAACAATATCTACGTCAACAGCATCAATCATCGTTACGACCCGGTCGAGTATCTGTACGCGCTACCGGCCGAACGCATCGCCTACTCGCACATTGCCGGTCATTCCGAGGAAGCCGAGGACCTGCGCGTCGACACCCACGGTGCCGATGTCATCGACCCGGTCTGGGATCTGCTCGATAAGGCCTATGCAAGGTTCGGCGTATTTCCGACCCTGCTTGAGCGTGATTTCAACATTCCGCCACTGGACACCCTGCTGAGCGAGGTCGAGACGATCAGCCAGTTCCAGCAGCGTCATGCGGCAGACGCAGCGTTACCCCAGCATGCCAGCGCCTGACAGTTTCCGCGATATCCAGTACCACTTTACCCGTCACCTGCGTGATCCCGAGCATGAGCCGGCTCCGGCGGATGTCGAGGATCGGCGCATGGCAATCTATCGGCGATTACTCTTCAATAATGTCGCCAACTTCATAGCCAACGCGTTTCCGGTACTGCGTTCATTAGTGGACGACGAGCGCTGGCAAATGATGATGCGTGACTATTTCCGCAATCACCAGGCGACCAATCCGCTGTTTCCGCAGATGCCGACCGAGTTTCTGAAGTATCTTGAGCAGGAGCGCGATGCGCAGGACGATCCGCCGTGGATGCCGGAATTGGCCCACTACGAATGGCTGGAAACGGCGACGGCGATCGACCCGCGCGAAATCGACATGACCGGCATCGACGCTGACGGTGATCTGCTGGCCGGCGTGCCGGTACTCAGTCCACTGGCCAACCCGGTCGCCTACACCTGGCCAGTGCACCAGCTGGGCCCCGACAATCTGCCACAAGTTGCGCCCGAACAGCCCACCTACCTGGTCGTCTACCGTAATGTTGAAGACAGGGTCGGTTTCATGGAGCTCAATCCGGTAACGGCCCGGCTGGTGGACCTGATCCAGTCAGGCGATGGCACGGGTCAGCAACATATCGAGCAGATCATCGGTGAAATCAATCATCCCAATCCCGAGGCTGTCATGAGCGGCGGTCAACAGGCACTGCAACGGCTGCATCAATGTAACATCCTGCTCGGCACGCGCATCTAACCCGCAACCATTAACAATCAATCATTCCGGCCTCATGACAGGTCAAGGGAGGAGGTTTCATGTTGCGCATGCTCAATCGATTGCAGGACTGGCTGGATCAAACCCGGAGTGTGGATTTCATCGCGCCGTTACTGCTGCGCTTATACCTGGCACCGATCTTTCTGATAGCCGGCAGTAATAAACTCGACGGGTTCATGCCGGATGCCAATACGGTATCCTGGTTTGGCAATCCCGACTGGGGGCTGGGTTTGCCACTGCCATGGTTGATGACCTTTCTTGCCGCCTATTCCGAAGTGCTGGGCGGTGCTGCCCTGTTGCTCGGACTCGCCGTGCGCTGGTTTTCCATTCCATTGATGGTGACCATGCTGGTAGCCATATTCAGTGTCCATCTGAAAAATGGCTGGCAGGCGATCGCCGACCCGACCATGTGCCTGTTCAACTGTGAGGCGGCGCAGGCGGCAGTGACGCGGCTGGACAAGGCAAAGGATATATTGCGCGAACACGGTAACTACAATTGGTTGACCGAGCAGGGCAATTTCGTGGTCCTGAACAATGGCATCGAGTTCGCTGCAACCTACTTCATCATGCTGCTGGCGCTGTTCTTCATCGGTGCCGGGCGTTATCTCAGTCTGGATTACTGGATCGCGCGCGCCTGGCGCTATCACGATTAGCCGACATCGGCTTGATGGTCCTCGGCGTAAACCTCGCTGAGCAGTTCCGGCCGCCGGATGATGTAGCCCTGGACGTAATCGACCCCAATCTCATGGAGGGCGTCGAGCACGTTCTGGTTGCTTATGTTCTTGACGATGGTCTGTGCGCCGATGCGATGACTGAGCTGGTTGATGGATTCGATCAGGGTGTAGTCGAGTGAACGCGGCTGCGGATCCTGCATCTGCCGGGCGTCGATCTTGATGTAATCAAGATTGAGTGACTGCAGGTAGCGGAACGCACCGAGACTGAAACCGAAGTCGTCGATCGCAGCGCGGCAGCCATTTCTGTGTAACATGTTGAGCAACTCAGCGCTACGATCGGGTTCGCTGACCAGCGCCCTCTCACCCAGTTCAAAGCACAGCCGGTTGGCTATGGCGCCGCTTTCCTTCAGCATTTCCGCAATTCTATCCAGGCTGCGCGGGTCGTTGATGGTCTGCAACGACAGGTTGATGTTGATGCGTTCGTTGTCCTGCAGGAATGCCTTGTGACTGTGCATGAACTCAAGCACGCTGTCGAGGACGGCCAGGTCAATCTGCGGCAGCAGGTGGTAGCGCTGTGCGACGCTGAGAAAACGTCGCGGCATGATCAGCCGGCCGTCGGGGTCGCAGACGCGCAGCAGGATCTCGTTGATGTTTACCGGGTTGAACGAATCCAGTGGCTCTATCGTCTGTGAATAGAGCTTGAAGTGACGACCATGGATCGACTGCATGATTGATTCGATCCAGCGCGATTCACTCTGTTCGTCTTGCGGGGCATGACTGTTGGGAGCGTGGATGACCAGCTGGTCGCCACCGCGTTCCTTGGCCTGATAGCAGGCGGTGTCGGCGCTGCGCAACGCATCGTTAAGCAATGTGGTCGTATTGTCTATGGGCACGATGCCGATACTGGCGCTGACATTGAAGCTGTAACCTTCCCATTCAAACTGCATGTCGCGCAGGGTATTGCGCAGCCCATCGCCGATAAGACGGGCGCGTTCCGTATCGCAGCTGTAGAGGATGAGGCCGAACTCGTCACCACCGACCCGCGCCAGCGTATCCGTATCACGAATACGTTCACGCAGTTGCCCGGCAATTTTCTTCAGTAACGTATCGCCGGCAATATGCCCACAGGTATCGTTGATCAGCTTGAAGTTGTCCAGATCGATGAAACACAGGGCGTGCTCCCGCTCCTCGATCGTATGCTTTTCCAGCAGGTTTTCCATGCGCAGTTCGAATTCGCGCCGGTTGATGAGACCGGTCAATGGATCGTGGGTAGCCTGCCATGACAGTGTGCGCAACTGGTCGCGGCGCTGACTCACATCGCGGATCGCCAGTACCGCGCCGCGGATTTCACCCTGGCCGTCGCGCAGTGGCGTGGTCTCGAATTCAATGCCGTATTCGAGACCATCCTGGCGCACGAGAATGGAGTAGTCGTTGCCCTGGACTGTGCTGCGGTTCTGCAGGCAGCGATGGACGGGATCCTCGATACGGACGCGGTTCTGTTCGTCGATGATGCGGATAATGTCGGTGCTGCTGCGGCCGTTGGCGGTCGTTGCCGACCAGCCGCAGTATTCCTCCGCCAGCGGATTCATGTAGATGATGCGACCGTCGAGGTCGGTTGTGATCACGGCCTCCTTGATCGAATTCAGCGTCAGCTCCGACGACAGGCGTGCGGCATTGAGCTTGAGCCCGTTTTGCTCCTGGTCGTGAACGGCCTTTTTCAGCTGCAGGTTGGCGACGCGGTTCTTTTCATTGGTTTCGTAGAGCGAGGCGGTATACTGCTGGGCGTCCTCGGCCAGGCGAAAGGCACGCAGCAGTACGGTATGGTAATTCCAGGCGGCGATCATCAGACCGGCGACCATAAGGACCAGACCACCGAGCCATGTGACGGCAATATTGTCGGCGACGAAGACCAAACCGAGGATGGCCGGCAATGTGCTTACCAGCAGGAAACTGCCGTAGCTGTTCAGTACGGCGGCCAGCACCGGCAGGTGCGCGGTACAAAGCAGGCACAACAGCATCAAATAGAAGGTCTGTTGACCGCCGCTCAGGTACGGCAGCATGAGGGCAAAGCCGATACCCCAGGCCAGGCCGCTGGCACCGGCCAGCGTGGTCTGGTAGCGCGTCCACGAAGTGATCGCGGCGATGCGTTTCTCGTTACGGGTGTACTCGTGCAGGATGAAGCTGTGCAGTGCGCTGTTGAGACCGAGAAATGCCAGCCATGGCAGCAGCAGGTAATCCGGTACCGTGTTCCAGAAGGCGGTCGTCAATACGGCCGTCAGTACCACCACGGCACTGATGCCGAGGGGCGCCTGGCGGAACAGGGCGCGCAGTTGCTCGCGTTGCTGGTTGACCTCGGTGTTCACGGGCCGGTCGTCAAGCGCCAGGCCAAGTGCATCGCCGGCATTGCTATCGGCGGCGGTGCTGTCGTTGCCCGTCAGGGCGTCGTCGCTTGTTTCTGCCATGATCGTTACGGCTCCTGACACGAGCAAACATTCGCGGAAAGGCGTGCCGGGCGCGGCGCGGCACCAGCACAACATTAGAAGCGTACGACATTCTTGCGCGATATGCGCGTGAAGCCCCTCACAGAACGATCATTCTTGACCCGGTTTTTTGTCAAAACAATGCGTTATGGCCACTTTTAGACTCGGTCTCATGTGTCGCCCTCGAGCTGCGGATCGGGAATGTGGGTGAAGGCGATGCGCATCGGCGCGCTGTCGCGGGCCGTGTGGGCGCCGCCGAAGTAGACACTGTGGCGGCCGAACTTTTCATTGATGGCGTCCATGGCCATGTTCAGCTGCTCGCGCTCGTTATCCGCCTCGGCAAACAGCGACAGCGTATGGCCACGCTTTTCCCCGAGGTCGGCCAGTACCACGCCGACCCGCAACAGCGGCGGTGCTTCCCGGGGCCGGCGCCGCCAGAGCATCTTCAGCGCCCGCAACAGTTCCAGCGTGTCGTCGGAGGGGTCGAGCTTCAGCTTGTCGCGCCAGGAGCGTTTGTCGAAATAGTCGAGCTGTAGCAGGAGCCGGCCGCTGACCAGTTGCTCATGGCGCAGCCGGGTTGCGGCTTTCTGCAGCAGTTTCTGAATAATGGCCCAGGCCGCCTGTGGTGAGCGTGACTCCGGCGCCAGAACATGTGAGTGACCGAGACTGCTCTTGCGCGTCGGTGGCGTGTACACCTGCTCGCCGCGCAGCCGCTCGTACATGCGCTCGCCCTCGATGCCATTCCAGGCGTGTTGCAGCGTCGCCTTGCTGGCCGCATAGAGATCTTCCATGGTGAAGATGCCGAGGTTGTTCAGCCGCTCGATCATGCGCGGGCCGACACCGTAGAGTTCGTTGATGTCAACGCCATACAGCCGTTCGGGCAGTGCTTCCTTTTCGATGACCACCAACCCATCCGGCTTTTCCAGCTTCGATGCCAGCTTGGCCAGAAAACCGTTCGGTGCGATGCCGATCGAGCAGCGCATCTGCTCGCCAACTGCGGCGTAGATCGCCTGCTTGACCTGCCGGGCCAGATCCTCGGCCACCGTCCGCTGGCTCTGGCGGCGATCCAGTGTGCAGACCATTTCGTCGATCGACAGCACTCTGTCGACCGGAATCTGGTCCCCGACTACCTTGACCAGGTGGTGGTGAAAGTCGACGTACACCGGCGGCCGCGCCTGGACAATCTGGATACCCGGGCAGCGCCGCCGCGCCTCGGCGACCTGCGTGCCGGTCTTGATGCCGAATGCCTTGGCCTCGTAGCTGGCGGCGATACAGCAGGTTGTCTCGGCCATCACCGGCACCACGCCCACCGGTAGACCGCGCAGTTCGGGCCGCAGCTGCTGCTCGACCGAGGCGAAGTAGGCGTTGAAGTCGATGAAAAAGGCGCGAAGCGTCATGGCCCCAACTGTACCCCGATAAAAGTTCTCTGAAAAGAGAACTTTTATCGGGGTACAGTAACCGTATATTTCACAATCTACGCGGGCGCTTCCCTATGTCAGAATGATGCCCATGAAAATCGTATCCCTGCTCCCCAGCGCCACCGAAATGGTCTGCGCGCTCGGCCTAGAGGACCAGCTCGTCGGCGTCAGTCACGAGTGTGACTATCCCGGGTCGGTCAAGCAGCTGCCTCACGTCACCCGCTCGTTTATCCCGGCCGATGCCGGCAGCGGCGATATCGATCGGCTGGTGCAAGAGCGCCTGCAACAGGACAAGGCGCTGTACGCTTTGGACCATGAAAAACTCCGGCAGCTGCAGCCCGATCTCATCGTGACCCAGGCGCTGTGCGACGTCTGCGCCGTGGCTGAGTCCGAGGTGCAGGCCGTTGCTCGCGACCTGCCGGGCCGGCCGGCCATCATCAACCTGGAACCGCATACCCTGGATGAGATGCTCGAATCGCTGCGCGACCTGGCCAGGGCCGCCGGTGCCGAGCGTCAGGGCGAGGCGGCCATCAGTGAACTGCAGTCACGCATTGATGCCGTAACGGGCCGGTTCGAAACGGTGCACCGCCGCCGGCGCGTCGCCTTGCTCGAATGGCTGGACCCGCCGTTCTCGTCAGGTCACTGGACGCCGGAAATCATCCGGCTGGCCGGCGGCGAGGAAGTACTCGGCAGGGAAGGCGAGCGTTCGAAACGGCTGACCTGGGAAGCCGTCATTGCCAGTCAACCGGAGTTCGTCTTCATCGCCTGTTGCGGTTACGACGTCGAACGCACAAAGCAGGACTTGCCGCTGCTTGATCGGGTCGAAGGTTGGCAGGACCTGCCGGCCGTACAGAAGGGCCAGGTCTATATCATCGATGGTTCGCAATATTTCAGCCGTCCCGGCCCGCGCCTTGTCGACAGCCTGGAAATGATCGCCCACGTCTTGCATCCTGAAGTTCACGCACTACCGCATGGTGTGCCACAGTCGTTACGAATAGGGGACAGTTAAACCTCGACGTTACTCCGGAACTCGTCAGGCGGTAATCCGACATCTCGTAAAAAAAAAAGGCACTTGATAGACTCCTTCCCCCTTGATGGGCGAAGGTTGGGATGGGGGTGAATGAAAAGAGCTCTTGCCTACGAATACGCAAAAAACCATAAATCGCAATTCCGGAAATTATGTACTAGCCTTTAGCGGGGCATTTTTAGTCAGTCGCCACAGCTGACGATCGAATCTCGATGTAGATGGCATCAAAGAAAAAATCTTTGATCACTTCCCTTGATGATTAAGGGTCCGAGGCTGTCCCGGCAAGCAATGAAGTCGTGAATAGGGGAATAAAAAACGTGAACAACAGCGAACCGGCGTTACCGCCGGAAGCCGTCCAGGCGCTGCAAAAGGGCAACAGGCTCGGAGCCATCAAGCACGTCAGCCGGATCAACGGCACAAGCCTGAAACGATCGAAGGAAATCGTTGACCTCTATATTGAAAGTCGTCCGGACATGAAAAAGCACCTGTCATCAATGCATGTTTCCAGAAGCATTATCGGTCTTGGTTTCATGATTGCACTGGGACTGGCAGGCTGGTACTGGGTGATTTGGGCACAATAACTCTGTAGGCGCAGCCAATCCCTGGCTGCGCCCGGTTCTTCTGATACGCTGCAGTGATTACAGCCGATCGAAACGATCCGCGTTCATCACCTTGTTCCACGCAGC
This sequence comes from Methylohalomonas lacus, assembly GCF_024808875.1. Classification (GTDB taxonomy): domain Bacteria; phylum Pseudomonadota; class Gammaproteobacteria; order Methylohalomonadales; family Methylohalomonadaceae; genus Methylohalomonas; species Methylohalomonas lacus. The sequence continues at coordinate 5,626 of NZ_JANUCT010000029.1, read as the reverse complement.
GGCGAAGTCACGCACGAACTTCTCCTGCGCGTCGTTCTGCGCATAAACCTCCGAGATGGCACGCAGCTGCGAGTTCGAGCCGAAGACAAGATCGACGCGGGTGGCGGTCCACTTGACCTTGCCCGTCTTGCGATCGCGCAGTTCGAACTCTTCTTCTTGGTCGTCCGTGATGACCCACTCGTTGCTCATGTCTATCAGGTTCTTGAAGAAGTCGTTCGATAGCGTCTCGGGCTTGTCGGTGAACACACCATGGCTGGAACCATTGACGTTGGTGTTCAGCATACGCATGCCACCGACGAGCACGGTCATTTCGGGTGCGGTCAACGTCAGTAGCTGTGCCCGATCCAGAAGCATCTCCTCGGCCGACACGGTGAACCGTGTCTTCTGATAATTGCGGAAACCGTCGGCCACCGGTTCGAGTACGTCGAAGCTTTCCACCTCGGTCCATTCCGCCGAGGCATCGGTGCGTCCCGGGTAGAACGAGATATCGATGTCGGTGCCGGCCTTTTTCGCCGCCGCTTCGACCGCGGCGTTGCCACCAAGCACGATCAGGTCGGCGAGCGATACCCGCTTGTTACCAGACTGCTTGTTGTTGAAGTCCTTCTGGATACCCTCAAGTTTGTCGAGTACCTTCGCCAGTTGCCTGGGCTGATTGACCTCCCAGTTCTTCTGCGGCTCAAGCCGGATGCGTGCACCGTTGGCACCGCCGCGCATGTCGGAACCGCGGAACGTCGACGCCGAGGCCCAGGCGGTGGAGACCAGTTCGCCGATGGACAGGCCGGAATCGAGAAGGGTCTTCTTCAGTGCCTTGATGTCTTGGTCATCAATCAGCTCATGATCGACGGTTGGCACCGGGTCCTGCCAGATCAAGTCCTCTGCCGGCACTTCCGGACCGAGATAACGCGACTTCGGACCCATGTCGCGGTGAATCAGCTTGAACCAGGCGCGGGCAAAGGCATCCGCCAGCTCATCCGGATTCTCGTGGAAGTGCTTCGAGATCGGCCCGTAGTTCGGATCGACCTTCAGCGACAGGTCGGTCGTCAGCATGATGGTCTTCTCGCGCTGGGACGTATCGTGCGCGCACGGTGCCAGATCCTTGTCCGCGACGTTCTTCGGCGTCCACTGATGCTTGCCGGCGGGACTCTTGTCGAGTTCCCACTCGTAACCGAACAGCATGTCGAAATAGCTGTTGTCCCACTGCGTCGGCTGTGGCGACCAGGCGCCCTCGATGCCACTGGTGATTGCGAATTCGTTGCTGTTGCCCTGCTTGTTGAGCCAGCCGAGACCCTGTTCCTGAATGGGTGCGGCTTCGGGTGCTGGCCCGCAATTGTCTTCCGGCACAGCACCGTGGCACTTGCCGAAGGTGTGGCCGCCGGCGATCAACGCGACCGTCTCGTAGTCGTTCATCGCCATGCGACTGAAAGTCTCGCGGATATCCTGCGCGGCCTTGTACGGATCCGGCTCGCCGTCCGGGCCTTCCGGGTTCACGTAGATCAGACCCATCTGCACGTTGGCCAGCGGCTGTTCGAGTTCGCGATCGCCTGAATAACGGCTCTTCCTGTCGCTGCTGTCGGCCAGCCATTCTTCCTCGGCGCCCCAGTAAACATCATTCTCGGATTCCCAGATGTCCTCGCGGCCAAAGCCGAAGCCGAAGGTCTTGAAGCCCATGTCTTCCAGCGCGCAGTTGCCGGCGAGGATGATCAGATCGGCCCACGACACCTTGTTGCCGTATTTCTGCTTGAGCGGCCAGAGCAGCCGACGCGCCTTGTCGACGTTGCCGTTATCCGGCCAGCTGTTGGTCGGCGCGAAACGCTGCGAACCCGTACCGCCGCCGCCACGGCCGTCACCCATGCGATAGGTCCCCGCGGCATGCCAGGACATACGGATGAACAGCGGACCATAGTGGCCGTAATCGGCCGGCCACCAGTCCTGCGATTCGCGCATCAGTGCGAATAAGTCCTTCTTAAGCGCCTGGACGTCGAGTTGCTTGAAGGCTTCCTTGTAGCTGTAATCCTCGCCCATGGGGTTGGACAGGGCGGAATGCTGATGAAGAATCGAGAGATTGAGCTGATTGGGCCACCAGTAATCGTTGCCCGGCCCGTCGCCGTGCAGCGCCGTACGCGCACCATGCATCACCGGGCATTTGCCACCATTGGCGACATCCTTGGGAATTGCGGCCATAATTACCTCCAACTATGCTGCACTGCAGCGATTTACAAGTATTTTGATAAAGCCCGTCCGGCTTTAAACACATTTAAATTTTAGTGCCACATGCAAAATTAAACAGGCATGCGTCATTAAGCAAATTGATTTTGATTTATATATCAATAGTCGATATTTATCGCTCAAGTACTCGTGCCTTGTCAGCAGTCTTGACCCATGGGCCAGTCAGTGAGGTCTTGACAATGGTATTGAGATTCTCGCGCCCACCCGTCATGCTGGCAGTTGATCGTTACCGGCGGATGGCCACGCCGCGGCGTAACGAGAAGACCGGAAGATTCCGTCATGCCGACTTTTGGCCAGGAGAAAACAACTTGCCGGGATCGCTACGGCGCCTGTAGGCCTCGCGATAACAGATTAAATACTATTGTCATTTCGGAAACCACGCACCTGAACACGTAGCGTCTTGCGCTGTTTTAATCAACGAGTTATAGCTTGATCAGACAGGGCAATCTTTAGAATCAGGAGATTGTCCAGCTGCTTGGGATATAAGTCGAAAATGCCATAAGGTTGGTCGTTTGAGGAAGGTGGTACTTTCAAGAAGTTCAAGCTGGCCAGCATCGACCTCCTGCTTGAGGAAACGTCTTTATAACCGGCAGCTAAAATGGGATACCAACTATGCGCTTCGCCGTTGGTGTCCTTTACCGTAGCGTTATACAGCCTATGTAGCGTTGGCCTTTTGCATTGGTAACTCAAAGAAGTTGCCTACCAGAAAAAGCTGCGGTTCAAAACTTACCTGGAACTAATGATAGAGGATTTGCAGAATGGTACGGGACACAGCTGCCCCGACGGGTTTAATTCCATCAGACAAGATGCTGGGCCTGAGTACGATGTTCGTAGTGCTTGCGGCACTATGCTGGGGGCTGTCAGGCGGCATCGGTGGCATTCTCACTGGCCAGGGCTGGGACCCGGTTGTGGTGTCGTTCTACCGCGGCGCGATCGGGCTGTTGTTCGTTCTCGTCTGGCTGGTGTTACGCCCACGCGGCAGCGGACTGGCAAGCCGTCGATTATGGTTCTGGTCGGCGATCGCCGGTGTGGGTGTGGCTGGCAACTTCGCGTTTTATTTCGTGAGCATCGCGGAGGGCAGTGTCGCGGTTGCAGCCACCCTGATGTACTGCGCACCGGTGTTCGTCTATCTCGTGTCTTTTACACTCAAGCTCGAAAGACCCACTCTGCCCAAGTGGGCCGCGATCGCGATGGTGATACTTGGCATCGTGCTGCTTACCGGTATTTACGAGGTTGGAGCGGATGACGTAACGCTAATCGCCGCCATTGCCGGATTGCTTTCCGGCCTGTCCTATGCGGTATTCATTTTCGGATTCAAGTATGCGGCCCCGCACGGCAGCCCGCAGGCGATTCTCGTTATAGCGTTCGCGGTACTCACCGCCATACTCATCGGCCTTAGCGATGCCGAGCAGACCGTGGCAGTGCTGAGTACGCCGAGTTGGCCACTGTTCGTGATCCTGGGCGTGCTTGGCGCCGGATTGTCTTTCGTTCTCTACATTATCGGTCTTAACCATACGGCGCCGGCCGTGGCCTCAATTGTGGCTATGGTCGAGCCGGTTACCGCGTCGCTATTCGGTGTCGTGGTTTTAAATGAAAGCCTGGCCGCACTACAGATTTTCGGCATGGCGCTGATTTTGGTCACGGTTACCGCACTGAGCGTATATTCGAGCGTTAAAAAGGAATCTCCTACGACTATACCACTTGCTGAGTAGCGCCTGATCTGGAGTTCATTATATTGCCAGGCTTTAGCGATATCCTTTTCGGCGGACTCCCCAGGCAGGGGTGTTTGGAGCTGACATTACTTCTGCTTGTTCTGTATACGTAGCCGCAGGGCATTGAGCTTGATAAACCCTTCCGCGTCCTTTTGATCGTAGGCACCCTTGTCGTCCTCAAAGGTCGAGATGCTTTGATCGAACAGGCTGTCGGTTTCGGATTTGCGGCCGACGACCATCATGTTGCCTTTGAACAGTTTCAGCCGGACAACGCCGTTGACGCGCGTCTGCGTATCGTCGATCAGCTTCTGCATGGACAGCCGTTCCGGGCTCCACCAGTAGCCGTTGTAAATCAGCGTGGCGTAGCGCGGCATCAAGTCGTCTTTCAGGTGCGCCAGTTCGCGGTCCAGCGTGATCGATTCGATTGCACGGTGTGCTTTCAGTAATAACGTGCCGCCGGGTGTTTCGTAACAGCCGCGTGACTTCATGCCGACGTAGCGGTTCTCGACGATGTCGGCGCGGCCGATGCCATGCATGCCGGCGACTTCATTCAGCTTGCGCAGCATCTTCGCCGGTGACAGTTTCTTGCCGTTGAACTCGACCGGGTCGCCTTTCTTGAAAGTGATCTCGACGTACTCTGGCTGGTCGGGGGCGAGTTCCGGGTCGACCGTACGCCGCCACATATCGGCTTCCGGTTCGTACCACGGGTCTTCCAGTTCGCCGCCCTCGTAGGAGATGTGCAGCAGGTTGGCGTCCATGGAGTAGGGCGCCTCGTTCTTCTTTTTCTTGCCCTCGACCGCTATGTCGTGCTTCTCGGCATAATTCAGCAGTTTTTCGCGCGAGTTCAGATCCCATTCGCGCCAGGGTGCAATGATTTTGATGTCCGGCTTGAGCGCGTAGGCACCGAGTTCGAACCGCACCTGGTCGTTGCCCTTGCCGGTGGCACCGTGGGAGATGGCCTGGGCACCGGTTTCCTCGGCGATCTCGACCAGGCGCTTGGCGATCAGCGGCCGCGCGATCGAGGTACCGAGCAGGTATTCGCCCTCGTATTCGGCATTGGCGCGGAACATCGGGAAGACATAGTCCTTGACGAACTCTTCATTCAAATCCTCGATGTAGATATCCTTGACCCCGAGCTTCTGGGCCTTGGCGCGCGCCGGTTCAACTTCCTCGCCCTGGCCTATGTCGGCGGTGAAGGTGACGACCTCGCAGCCGTATTCCTCCTGCAGCCATTTCAGGATGACGGAGGTGTCGAGGCCGCCGGAATAGGCGAGAACGACCTTGTTCAGCTTCCTGGATTTCGAAGCGCTCATGCGGTGAACTCCTGCTCGGGGTGCGAAAGAGGCGCTATTTTGCCGGTTTGGCGGGGACAGGTCCAGATGGGTCGTGTGGGAGCGGGATGCCCGCTCCAATCGCGGGGACGCGGGATGGCCTGCTGCCGGTTTGGTGGACACTTTGATAGAGTGTAACCAAGCCCAAGGAGGCAGCAGGCCAGCAGGCTCTTATATTCCCCATCAAGGGAGAAGGAACAAGGTGGCGCTTCGCGCTGTTGGTCGGTTCTCTCCCATAAGCGCAGGTATCGCCACTCACCAGTTACTAGGGCCTGTTGATCTTTCACATGGGCAGCCAGATTATCGCGCAGGCCAACGCAATCATACTGGCATAGTTTCGCTGCAGTTTGTCATAGC
>NZ_JANUCT010000028.1 GCF_024808875.1 Methylohalomonas lacus | reverse complement strand
ACCTTCGTCATCGCCGCCGTCAGCGTCGTCTTCCCATGGTCCACGTGACCAATCGTGCCGACATTGACATGCGGCTTACTGCGTTCGAATTTTTCTTTAGACACGGCTCACACCTCTTGTCGAAGTTCTATAATCGTTCGATTTTATGGGTTCGATATTTCTGAATTACTGGTTCTTCTGGATCAGGCCTTCGGCAATATTCGAAGGCACTTCACCGTATTTACTGAATTCCATCGTGTAATTGGCACGGCCCTGTGTCCCGGAGCGCAGGTCGGTGGCATAGCCGAACATCTCGGACAATGGCACTTCCGCGCGAATAATCTTGCCGGTGGGCGAGTCTTCCGAGCCCATGACCAGACCACGGCGACGATTAAGGTCACCGTTCACGGTACCGAGGTATTCCTCCGGCGTGGACACTTCTACCTTCATGACTGGTTCCAGCAGCACCGGCTTGCCCTGCTTTGCGCCTTCCTTGAAGCCCATGGAAGCAGCCACCTTGAAGGCCGTCTCGTTCGAGTCGACTTCATGATAGGAACCGTCATACAGCGTAACCTTGACGTCGACCACCGGGTAACCGGCAATGATGCCGTTCTTCATCTGTTCCTGGATGCCCTTGTCGACGGCCGGGACATAATCCTTCGGCACGACACCGCCCACGATTTCGTTGACGAACTCGTAACCGGCACCGGCTTCCTGCGGCTCGATCTTGAGAATGACGTGACCATACTGGCCGCGGCCGCCGGACTGGCGCACAAACTTGCCCTCGGCCTTCTCGACGGTCTGACGCAGGGTCTCGCGGTAGGCCACCTGCGGCTTGCCGACATTGGCCTCGACCTTGAACTCGCGCTTCAGGCGATCGACGATAATTTCCAGATGCAGCTCGCCCATCCCGGCGATGATCGTCTGACCGGACTCCTCGTCGGTGTGCACGCGGAAAGACGGGTCTTCCTGCGCCAGTTTGCCAAGCGCCATGCCCATCTTTTCCTGGTCAGCCTTGGTCTTCGGTTCCACCGCCACGGCGATAACCGGATCCGGGAACTCCATGCGTTCCAGGGTGATGATGTTGTCCTTGTCGCACAGCGTGTCGCCGGTAGTGACGTCCTTGAGGCCGACCGCAGCGGCGATTTCACCGGCGCGAACTTCCTTGATCTCCTCGCGCGAGTTGGAATGCATCTGCAGGATACGGCCAACGCGTTCCTTCTTGCCCTTGATCGGGTTGTAGATGAAATCACCGGAATTCAACACACCGGAGTAAACGCGGAAGAAGGTCAGCGAACCGACGAAAGGATCGGTGGCAATCTTGAATGCCAGCGCGGCAAACGGCTCCTCGTCATTGGCATGGCGCACCGCTTCGGTATCCTTACCGTCGTCGAGTATGCCCTTGATCGGCGGCACGTCGTTGGGCGCCGGCATGTAGTCAACGACCGCATCAAGCAGCGCCTGCACGCCCTTGTTCTTGAAGGCGGAACCGCACAGGGCCGGAATGATTTCATTGGCGATGGTACGCATCCGCAGCCCCTTCTTGATGGACTCGGCGTCAAGGTCGCCCTCGTTGAGATACTTGTCCATCAGTTCTTCCGAGGCTTCAGCTGCGGCCTCGACCATCTGTTCGTAGTACTGCTGCGCGGTTTCCTTCAGCTCTTCCGGCACATCGCGCTGCTCATAGACCATGCCCGCCGAGGCATCGTCCCAGTAGATAGCCTTCATGCGAATCAGGTCGACAATGCCCTGGAAGTTGTCTTCGGCACCGATCGGGATCTGCACCGGTACCGGGAAGGCACCCAGGCGCTCCTTGATCTGTTTGACGACACGGTAAAAATCAGCACCGGCGCGATCCATCTTGTTGACGAACGCCATGCGCGGCACGCCGTACTTGTTGGCCTGGCGCCAGACCGTCTCGGACTGCGGCTCGACACCACCGACCGCACAGAAAACCATGCAGGCGCCGTCGAGCACACGCAGGGAACGCTCAACCTCAATGGTGAAGTCGACGTGACCGGGCGTATCGATGATATTGACCCGGTGCTCCGGATACTGCTTGTCCATACCCTGCCAGAAACAGGTGGTTGCCGCCGAGGTAATGGTAATGCCGCGCTCCTGCTCCTGTTCCATCCAGTCCATGACGGCACCGCCGTCGTGCACTTCGCCCATTTTATGGGACACGCCGGTATAGAACAGAATACGCTCGGTCGTCGTGGTCTTGCCGGCATCAATATGCGCGGAAATACCAATGTTCCGATAACGTTCGAGTGGAGTCTTGCGTGGCACTGAGCTAATCCTTCGTCAATTCGTCTCTAATAAATAAATATTCAGTCGCCCTGCGCGTTACCAGCGGTAATGCGAGAACGCCTTGTTCGCTTCAGCCATGCGATGCGTGTCTTCACGCTTCTTCATGGCATTGCCACGGCTCTCTGCAGCATCCAGCAATTCACCTGCCAGACGCGCCCCCATGTTCTTTTCGCTGCGCGAACCCGAAGCATCCACGATCCAGCGCATGGCCAGCGCCATGCTGCGTTCGGGCCGTACTTCCACCGGAATCTGGTAGGTGGCACCGCCGACGCGGCGTGATTTCACTTCGACCACCGGCCGGACATTGTCCAGCGCCTGCTTGAACAGCTCGATGGGCTCGCCTTTCTGCTTGGCTTCCATGTTATCGAGCGCACCATAGACAATGCGCTCAGCCACGGATTTCTTGCCGCCTTTCATCAGCATGTTGATGAACTTGGCGATGGTGCGTTCGCCGTATTTCGGATCCGGCAGAATTTCGCGTTTGGTGGCAACTCGACGTCTGGACATGGTTCGTGATTCCTGGCTTCTTCTTTTAACCCTTAGGACGCTTGGCGCCGTACTTGGAACGACCCTGGCGACGCGCGCTGACACCCGAGGTATCGAGCGTGCCGCGCACGGTGTGATAGCGCACACCCGGCAAGTCCTTCACACGACCGCCGCGAATCAGGATCACCGAGTGTTCCTGCAGATTATGGCCCTCACCACCGATGTAAGTGGTTACTTCCATACCGTTGGTCAGGCGCACACGCGCCACTTTACGCAGCGCCGAGTTCGGCTTTTTCGGCGTGGTAGTGTAAACGCGGGTGCAAACACCGCGCTTTTGCGGGCAACTTTCCAGTGCGGGAACGTTGCTCTTGAGCCGTTGCCGTTTACGCGGCTTGCGAACCAGCTGATTAACAGTCGCCATCGATCTAAGTCCCGTTAGCAAATATTGACAGCCCTTTCCCCTCCGCACAGGCAGGCGAAAAGACCGTTCATCTAATCATTTTCTTGGAGTTGGGATTACCTAGCCGCCGAAGCCTTTTCCGAACCGGAAGTGCTTCGAGGTTATCTGCCCGTAACATTACGTCCCGGTAGCACCGGGCTCCAGCATCCGCCAAGTGCTTGATTGGCGGGTGTTTCTTTTGCTGCAAACAAAGCGACAGGCGGGAACGCTTTCACGCCTGTCAAAAGAGGCGGAATTCTAAGTGCTGGGCCGCTAACCTGTCAAGCAGACAGTTGCAAAATGAGTGAGTTAACCGGGAAAGATCACCCTCCCGGTTAACCCGATCCTGGCTCTAGCTGCCGGTTGCACCCTCGACCTGGCTGTCGGAATCGCTTTCACCGCCGTCAGCATCTTCCTCCAGCGCCGCCAGCGGCAACGCCTCGGCGGCGTCCTCTTCGGCCGCGGCCTGCTGACGCTGGATGTGATGCTGCAGGCCGGTACCGCCCGGGATCAGACGGCCGACGATGACGTTCTCCTTCAAGCCACGCAGGTCGTCGCGCTTGCCGGAGACACTCGCCTCGGTCAGCACGCGGGTAGTTTCCTGGAACGAGGCCGCCGAGATGAACGACTCGGTCGACAGCGATGCCTTGGTGATACCCAGCAGCATCGGTTCCCAGGCTGCCGGTTGCTTGCCCTCGGCTTCGACCCGGGCGTTCTCGTCCAGAACCCGGGCGCGTTCAACCTGCTCACCCTTGAGGAACTCGGTGTCGCCGGCGTCGGTGATTTCCGCCCGGCGCAGCATCTGCCGGCCGATCACCTCGATGTGCTTGTCGTTAATCTTCACGCCCTGCAGACGGTAGACTTCCTGCACCTCGTTGACGATGTACGAGGCCAGTGCCTTGACGCCCATCAGCCGCAGGATGTCGTGCGGCGTCGGCGGTCCATCGACCAGCGGCTCACCCTTCTCGACGTGCTCGCCCTCGAACACGGTGACATTACGCCACTTCGGAATCAGTTCCTCGTAGGTATTGCCGTCGCTGTCGGTAATGACGACACGCTGCTTGCCCTTGGTGTCCTTGCCCGAGCTGATGGTACCACTGATCTCGGCCAGCACCGCCGGCTCCTTCGGCTTGCGCGCCTCGAACAGGTCGGCGACTCGCGGCAGACCACCGGTAATGTCGCGGGTCTTGGCCGATTCCTGCGGCAGCCGGGCGATAACATCGCCGACATTGACCGCCGCGTTTTCCTCGACCGTAATGACCGCCTTCGGCGGCAGCATGTAATGCGCCGGAATATCGGTACCCGGGATCTTCAGCTCCTTGCCGCTGTCGTCGACCAGCTTGACCATCGGCCGCAGATCCTTGGCGCTGCTGCCGCGCTGCTTCGGATCGGTGATGACCATGGTCGTCAGGCCGGTGATCTCGTCGGTCTCGCGGTTGACGGTCACGCCCTCGACGATATCCTTGAGCTGGACCTTGCCGGCCACTTCCGTGATCACCGGATGGGTGTGCGGATCCCAGTTGGCCACAACCTGGCGGGCCTCAACCTTGTCGCCATCGGCGACCGTCAGAATGGCACCATACGGGATCTTGTAGCGTTCACGGTCGCGGCCGATATCGTCCTGCACGACCAGCTCGCCGGAACGTGAGATGACGATGTCGTTACCGGTTTCCTGGTGCAGCAGCTTGACGTTCTGCAGTCGCACGGTACCGCCATTCTTGATCTCGATGTTGCTCGAGGTCGCCGCGCGCGAAGCCGCGCCACCGATGTGGAACGTGCGCATGGTCAGCTGTGTACCCGGCTCACCGATCGACTGCGCGGCGACCACACCGACAGCCTCGCCGATATTGACCAGGTGGCCGCGACCAAGGTCTCGACCGTAGCAGGCCGAACAGATGCCGTAGCGGGTCTCGCAGGTGATCGCCGAACGCACGACCACCTCGTCGATGCCGATTTCCTCCATGCGATCGACCATCTTCTCGTCCAGCAACGTACCGGCCGGATAGGCGACTTCTTCAGTACCCGGATAGACTGCGTCCTGGGCCAGCACACGGCCGAGCACGCGCTCGCGCAATGGCTCGACCACGTCTCCGCCCTCGACCAGCGGCGTGATGGTCAGGCCCTCGCTGGTACCGCAATCCGGCTCGGTGACCACCAGGTCCTGGGACACGTCGACCAGGCGCCGGGTCAGGTAACCGGAGTTGGCCGTCTTCAGTGCGGTGTCAGCCAGACCCTTGCGCGCGCCGTGGTTGGAAATGAAGTACTGCAGCACGTCCAGGCCTTCACGGAAGTTGGCCGTAATCGGCGTCTCGATAATGGAGCCGTCGGGTTTGGCCATCAGACCGCGCATGCCGGACAGCTGGCGAATCTGCGCCGCCGAACCACGCGCGCCGGAGTCGGCCATCATGAAGATGGAATTGAACGAGGTCTGCCGGACCTCGTTGCCGTCCTTGTCCTTGACGATATCGACACCGAGCTTGTCCATCATCGACTTGGCCACCTGGTCGTTGGTGCGTGACCAGATGTCGACGACCTTGTTGTAGCGTTCGCCGTTGGTGATAAGACCCGAGGCATACTGATCCTCGAAGCCCTTCACCTGCTGCTCGGCCTTGCTGATGATCGACTGCTTGTCTTCCGGCACGACCATGTCGTCGACACCGATGGAAATGCCGGAACGGGTCGAATAGGCAAAACCCGCGTACATGATCTGGTCGGCAAATACGACCGTGGCCTTCAGACCGCACTCGCGATAGACGGTATTGATAAGCCCCGAGACCACCTTCTTGCTCAAGGTCTTGTTCATGTGGTCGAAGCTGATGCCTTCTGGCAGCAACCGCGACAGCAGTGCCCGGCCAACCGTGGTTTCGACGCGACGCATCTGTTCGTGGCGATTACCGTCATCATCGATCAGCACCTCGCGGATACGCACGGTCACCTTGGCATGCAGTGACACCACGCCGGTCTCATGGGCGCGGTGCACCTCATCGACGTCGGCAAACACCATGCCCTCGCCCGGGACATTCACCGCCTCGCGGGTCATGTAATACAGGCCCAGCACGACGTCCTGGGTCGGCACGATAATCGGCTCGCCGTTCGACGGCGCCAGCACGTTGTTGGTCGCCATCATCAGCGTCCGCGCTTCGAGCTGGGCTTCCACCGACAGCGGCACGTGAACGGCCATCTGGTCACCGTCAAAGTCGGCGTTGAACGCGGTGCAGACCAGCGGGTGCAGCTGGATGGCCTTGCCCTCGATCAGTACCGGCTCGAACGCCTGGATACCGAGACGGTGCAGGGTCGGCGCGCGGTTCAGCATCACCGGGTGTTCGCGGATCACTTCTTCGAGAATGTCCCAGACCTCGGGGCCTTCACGCTCGACCAGCTTCTTGGCCGCCTTGATCGTCGTGGCCAGGCCACGGCGTTCCAGTTTCGAGAAAATGAACGGCTTGAACAGTTCCAGCGCCATCTTCTTCGGCAGGCCGCACTGGTGCAGGCGCAGCGTCGGGCCGACGACGATGACGGAACGACCGGAGTAGTCGACGCGCTTGCCAAGCAGGTTCTGGCGGAAACGGCCCTGCTTGCCCTTGATCATGTCGGCCAGCGATTTCAGCGGCATCTTGTTGGTGCCGGTGATGGCGCGACCGCGGCGGCCGTTGTCGAGCAGCGCATCGACAGATTCCTGCAGCATGCGCTTTTCGTTGCGAATAATGATATCCGGCGCGTTCAGATCCAGCAGCCGTTTCAGGCGATTGTTGCGGTTGATGACGCGACGGTAGAGATCGTTGAGATCCGAAGTCGCGAAACGACCGCCTTCCAGCGGCACCAGCGGCCGCAGTTCCGGCGGCAGTACCGGCAACACCTTGAGGATCATCCACTCCGGCCGGTTGCCCGAGCGCTGGAATGCTTCCATCAGCTTCAGGCGTTTGGACAGCTTGCGCAGCTTGGTCTCGGAATTCGTGTTCGGAATGTCCTCACGCAGCTGGGCGACTTCGACGTCGATGTCGATGGTGCGCATCATTTCGTAGACGGCCTCGGCGCCCATGCGCGCGTCGAATTCGTCGCCGTACTGCTCGATGGCCTCGAGATACTGTTCCTCGGTCATCAGCTTGCCGCGCTCAAGTTCGGTCATGCCCGGCTCGATGACCACGTAGGCCTCGAAGTAGAGAATGCGCTCGATCTCGCGCAGGGTCATATCCAGCAACAGGCCCATGCGGCTGGGAAGCGACTTCAGGTACCAGATGTGGGCAACCGGCGAAGCCAACTCAATGTGGCCCATGCGCTCGCGCCGCACCTTGGTCAGGGTGACCTCGACGCCACACTTCTCGCAGATGACGCCGCGGTGTTTCATGCGCTTGTACTTACCGCACAGGCACTCGTAGTCCTTGATCGGGCCGAATATCTTGGCGCAGAACAGGCCGTCACGTTCGGGCTTGAACGTGCGGTAGTTGATGGTCTCCGGTTTCTTGACCTCGCCAAACGACCATGAACGGATCTTTTCCGGCGAAGCCAGCCCGATGCTGATCGCGTCGAACTCCTCCACCTCGGTCTGCTGCTTCAACAGGTTTAACAGGTCTTTCATGGTCAGTTACCTCCGGACGGCGGTTGCCCGCGCGTTACCATTCATATTCAAAACACCCTTGGCGTAGCCAGTCATCGTGACGTCGTCCAACACTCAATTCTGCTCCAGCTCGATATCGATACCGAGCGAACGGATTTCCTTGAGCAGCACATTGAACGACTCCGGCATACCGGCCTTCATGGTGTGATCGCCGTCGACAATGCTCTTGTACATCTTGGTCCGGCCGTTGACGTCGTCGGACTTGACCGTAAGCATCTCCTGCAACGTGTACGAGGCACCGTAGGCCTCCAGTGCCCAGACCTCCATCTCGCCGAAGCGCTGGCCACCAAACTGTGCCTTGCCGCCGAGCGGCTGCTGGGTCACCAGCGAGTACGGGCCGGTCGAACGCGCATGCATCTTGTCATCAACCAGATGGTTGAGCTTGAGCATGTACATGTAGCCGACGGTCACCGGTCGTTCGAACGCATCACCGGTGCGGCCGTTATACAGCGTGGTCTGGCCGGAGCGCGGCAGATCGGCGAGTTCAAGCAGATTCTTGATCTCATCCTCACTCGCACCGTCGAACACCGGCGTCGACATCGGCACACCGTCCTGCAGGTTCTTCGCCAGGTTGATGACCTCATCATCGGTCAGCGAATCCAGGTCCTCGATCTTGCCGCTGGCGTTGTAGACCTTTTCCAGGAAGGCACGCATTTCCTTGACCTGATTTTCCTTTTCGTTCTCCAGCATGGTCTGGATCTTGCGGCCCAGGCCCTTGGCGGCCCAGCCGAGGTGCGTCTCCAGTACCTGACCGATGTTCATGCGTGACGGCACACCCAGCGGGTTGAGCACCACGTCGACCGGCGTGCCGTCATTCATGAACGGCATGTCTTCAACGGCAACGATGTTGGAAATCACGCCCTTGTTACCATGCCGGCCGGCGAACTTATCGCCCGGCTGCAGACGACGCTTGACCGCCAGGTAGACCTTGACCATTTTCAGCACACCCGGTGCCATATCGTCACCGGTGGTCAGCTTCTCGCGTTTTTCTTCAAAACGCTGGTCAAATTCCTCGCGCAGTTTTTCCAGCTGGCCATGCGCCTGCTCGAGTTGTACGTTGGCGTCCTCGTTGCGCAGACGAATCTCGAACCACTTGTCACGCGGCAATTCGCCCAGATAGGCCTTGGTGATCTTGTCACCGGCGTTGATCGAACCGGGACCGCCCTCGGCGACCTTGCCAATCAGCATATTCTCGATGCGCTGATAGACACCGTCTTCCATGATGCGCAGCTGATCGTTGAGGTCCTTCTTGACCGCCTCGAGCTCCTCTTCCTCGATGCTCTGCGCACGGGCGTCCTTCTCGACACCGTCGCGGGTAAACACCTGTACGTCGATCACGGTGCCGTTGATGCCCGACGGTACGCGCAACGAGGTGTCCTTCACGTCGGAGGCCTTCTCACCGAAGATGGCCCGCAGCAGTTTTTCCTCCGGTGTCAGCTGGGTCTCGCCCTTGGGCGTGACCTTGCCGACCAGGATGTCGCCGGTATTCACCTCGGCGCCAATGTAGACAATGCCGGATTCGTCCAGCTTGCCGAGCGCGCCTTCGCTGACGTTCGGGATATCGGAGGAAATCTCTTCCGGGCCGAGCTTGGTGTCGCGGGCGACACAGGTCAGCTCCTCGATATGGATCGAGGTAAAGCGGTCTTCCTCGACCAGGCGCTCGGACAGCAGGATCGAATCCTCGAAGTTATAGCCATGCCAGGGCATGAATGCGATCAGCATGTTCTGGCCCAGGGCCAGTTCGCCAATGTCGGTACTCGGACCATCGGCCAGGACGTCGCCCTTGGCCAGCACATCGCCCGGCCGCACCAGCGGCTTGTGGTTGATGCAGGTATTCTGGTTCGAACGCGTGTACTTGGTCAGGTTATAGATGTCGACACCCGGGTCACCGGCCGGCACTTCGTCATCGTTGACACGGATGACCACGCGGCTGGCGTCGACCGAGTCGACCAGGCCACCGCGATCGGCAGTGATCGCCACGCCCGAATCGATAGCCACGGTACGCTCAATGCCGGTACCAACCAGCGGCTTTTCGGTGCGCAGCGTCGGCACGGCCTGGCGCTGCATATTCGACCCCATCAGGGCACGGTTGGCGTCGTCGTGTTCCAGGAACGGGATAAGCGCCGCCGCCACCGAGACGATCTGGCGCGGCGAGACGTCCATGTACTGCACCTTGTCCGGCGAGGACATTGTGAACTCGTTCTGGTGCCGACAGGACACCAGTTCCTCAAGCAGGTTACCGTCCTTGTCCAGGGTGGCATTCGCCTGTGCGATCACATACTCGCTTTCCTCGATCGCTGACAGGTATTCGATCTCCAGCGTTGCCTTGCCGTCGGCCACCTTGCGGTAGGGCGTCTCCAGGAAACCGTACTCGTTGGCGCGGGCATAGACGGCCAGCGAGTTGATCAGGCCGATATTTGGCCCTTCCGGCGTTTCAATCGGGCAGACGCGACCATAGTGGGTCGGATGCACGTCGCGCACCTCGAAGCCGGCGCGCTCGCGGGTCAGGCCGCCCGGGCCCAGTGCCGAAATGCGGCGCTTGTGGGTAACCTCGGACAACGGGTTGTTCTGGTCCATGAACTGCGACAACTGCGACGAACCGAAGAATTCCTTGATGACCGCGGAAACCGGTTTGGCATTGATGATTTCCTGCGGCATCAGGCCTTCCGATTCAGCCAGGCTGAGGCGCTCCTTGACGGCACGTTCAACCCGCACCAGGCCGACGCGGAACTGGTTCTCGGCCATCTCGCCGACCGAGCGCACGCGCCGGTTGCCGAGGTGGTCGATGTCGTCGACGTTGCCCTTGCCATTGCGGATACCGATCAGTACACGCATGGCGTCGATGATGTCGGAACCTTCACCGTACTGCTCGACCAGCTGCTGGGCATCCGTGTCGGGACGGCCTGCCAGATACTTGCTGTCGTACAACACACCCGGGCCTTCGACGTCCTTGCGACCGACGCGGCGGTTGAATTTCATGCGGCCGACCGCTGACAGATCATAACGATCCGGACTGAAGAACAGGTTGCGGAACAGGCTTTCGGCGGCGTCCTTGGTCGGCGGTTCACCCGGACGCATCATGCGATAGATCTCGATCATCGCCTCCAGCGGCGTAGTCGTGTTGTCGACCTTCAGCGTATCGGAGATGTACGGACCGCGATCCAGATCATTGGTGAACAGCGTCGAGATGGTCCGATCCGGACCGTTGGCGAGCTTTTCTATCAATGCCTCGGTGATCTCGGCGTTGGCTTCGGCCAGCAGCTCACCGGTCTCCTCGTCAACGATGTCGCGGGCGATGACACGACCTTCCAGGTATTCGGCCGGCACCTCGAGTTCGGTCAGTTCGGCCTGCTCCATCTCGCGGATATGGCGCGCGGTAATGCGACGATCCTTTTCGACAATCACCTTGCCGCGCTTGGTCTTGATATCGAAGGCCGCGGTTTCGCCGCGCAGCCGTTCCGGTATCAGTTCCAGATAGAACACACTCTTGCTGACACGGAAATCATTGGTGTCGAAGAACGTATCGAGGATTTCCTGGGTCGTGTAGCCCAGTGCGCGCAACAGGATCGTCGCCGGGATCTTGCGCCGGCGATCGATGCGGCAGTAGACGGCATCCTTGGGATCGAATTCGAAATCCAGCCACGAGCCACGGTAGGGAATGACGCGGGCGGAATACAGCAGCTTGCCGGACGAATGGGTCTTGCCCTTGTCGTGTTCGAAAAACACGCCCGGCGAGCGGTGCAGCTGCGACACGATCACGCGTTCGGTACCATTGATGACAAAAGTACCGGTACGCGTCATGAGCGGAAGCTCGCCCATGTAAACTTCCTGTTCCTTGATGTCCTTGACGACCTTCTCCGGACCGGAAGCTTCCTTGTCGTAAATAATCAGGCGGACCTTGACGCGCAGCGACGAGGCATAGGTCATGCCCCGCAGCTGACATTCTTTGACGTCAAAGACGGGTTTGCCGAGTTCATAGCTGACATACTCCAGCACGGCATTGCCGGAATAGCTCTCAATCGGGAATACCGACTGGAACGCCGCATGCAGACCGGACGTTGCCCGTTCCGCCATGGGCACATCCAGCTGCAGAAAGTGCTGGTAGGACTCGATCTGGGTCGCCAGCAGATACGGTACCGACAGAATGGTCGGCCGTTTGCTGAAGTCCTTGCGGATACGTTTCTTTTCGGTATAGGAATATGCCATTAGATGCCTCGCCAAAACCCTGCTATAAACCAGTGAGCGTACTGCTTAGGTCGTGCTCAAGCACGAAAAGGCCGGTGGCATACACCACCAGCCTTCGTGCCTGACACGAATTGAAACGCTTAAAATCACGCTTTAAGGTTTCAGCCAATTACTTGACTTCAACCTTGGCGCCGGCTTCTTCGAGCTGCTTCTTGATGTCTTCGACTTCGTCCTTGGAAGCACCTTCCTTGACGGTCGACGGTACACCTTCGACCATTTCCTTGGCTTCCTTCAGACCCAGACCGGTGATGGCACGGATGACCTTAATCACGCCAACCTTGTTATCACCGAAACTGCTCATGACGACATCAAACTCGGTCTGCTCTTCAGCAGCTTCACCACCTGCGGCAGCACCGCCCGCGGCAGCGGCCGGAGCAGCCATCGCAGCAGCTGAGACGCCAAACTTCTCTTCCATTGCTTCAACCAGCTCGACGACTTCAAGCACGGTCATGTTGGAAATAGTTTCCAGAATGTCTTCTTTACTAACGGCCATTGTATTGCTCCTAAATTCAGTTACAGGTCATTCATTAAACAGGTTGTAAGCTCAGGCCGCCTCTTTCTGTTCCTTAACAGCAGCAACAGTGCGGACGAGCTTGGCATGCGGTGCGGCCAGGGTACGCGCCAACTGGGAAACCGGCGCAATCATGACGGCCATCAGCTTGCTGACAGCCTCTTCATACGTCGGCAGGTTGGCCAGCGTTTCCACTGCAGAGGCATCGAGCAATTTCCCTTCCAGAGCGACCTGCTTGACCACCAGCTTGTCGTTCTTTTTCGAGAAATCGCGAATTACCCGGGCGGCTGAAGCATGGTCCTCTTGCGAGAACGCCAGCAACAGCGGTCCGACCAGACCGTCCTGCATGGAGGCATACGGGGTATCGGCCAGCGCACGCTTTGCCAGGGTGTTCCTGACGACACGCACGTAAACACCCGCTTCGCGCGCTTCCTGGCGCAGGCGGGTCATGTCGGCCACGGTCAATCCGATGTACTCTGCAGCAATCGCGGTTGGCGCCTTACTTGCCACCTCGGCGACTTCACTAACGATTACTTTCTTCTGTTCCAGAGTAAGCACTTTTATCTCCTTAAATGAGTAGACACTGGCAAGCTTCCCTACCTGCCACTGCCAGCAGGCTTAACATCACCGCAAACCGGTGACACCTACTCAACGGCGACCACGACCAGGAATGACCTGTTGTGTTACACCGTCTGCGCGAGCCGGAAAATCCATTAAGAACCCGGCTTTCCATGCCGGCTGTTCACTCGCGGTCTTTGACGTTGATTCGCTTCCCGCGAATCATCAAAGTTCCATAAAACGCTGCCGTTACAGTGACAGCGTGCTCTGATCGATCGTCACGCCCGGCCCCATGGTGGTCGAGACAGTGACTTTTTTCAGATAAATACCTTTCGCCGTACTCGGCTTGGCCTTGTTCAAATCGTTTAACAACGCTTCCAGATTTTCGCGCAGGGCATCAACCTCGAATGACACCTTGCCGATCTGGCAATGAATAATGCCGTTCTTGTCGGTGCGATAGCGCGCCTGTCCGCCCTTGGCGTTTTTCACCGCCTGGGCGACATCCTTGGTCACGGTACCCACCTTCGGGTTCGGCATCAGGCCGCGCGGCCCCAGAATCTGGCCGAGCTTGCCGACGACGCCCATGGCGTCCGGCGTAGCGATGACGACATCAAAATCCATCTCGCCACCCTTGATTGTCTCGGCCAGGTCCTCGAAGCCGACGATATCGGCGCCCGCCTCTTTGGCGGCATCGGCCTGCTCGCCCTGGGCAAACACGGCCACGCGAACGTTCTTGCCGGTACCCTGCGGCAGCACGGTTGAGCCGCGCACCATTTGATCCGACTTACGCGGGTCAACACCAAGGTTAACGCTGACGTCGACGGATTCGACAAATTTCACCGAGGCGCAGTCCTTGAGCAGTTGCAGGGCCTCGCTGACGGCGTAAGCCTTGCCCTGTTCGACCTTTTCACGGAGGCTCTTCATACGTTTACCGGCCATGTCACACCTCCTCCGTATCGAGGCCCATACTACGGGCTGTACCGGCAATGGACTTCACCGCGGCGTCGAGATCGGCCGCCGTCAGATCCGGCTGCTTGGTCTTGGCGATCTCTTCCAGCTGCTCGCGGGTGACCTTGCCGACCTTGTTGGTATTCGGTGTGCCACTGCCGGACTTGATACCGGCGGCTTTCTTCAGCAGCACGGCAGCCGGCGTGGTCTTGGTCTCGAACGTAAAGCTCTTGTCCGAGAAGACCGTGATAACAACCGGCACCGGCAGACCCTGTTCCATCTCCTGGGTCTTGGCGTTGAACGCCTTACAGAATTCCATGATGTTAAGGCCGTGCTGACCCAGCGCCGGGCCCACGGGCGGGCTCGGGTTTGCAGCGCCGGCCGGCACCTGCAACTTGATGTAGGTACTGATCTTCTTTGCCATGTTGACTCTCCTGGGTCCAAGCGCCTGTGTTCGCAGGCTCCCCTACGGTTATTAGTGAATCGTGATTGGTGAATCGTGACTGGCGCTCCGTTTCACACCATTCACGATTCACCAATCACCAGTTACTACTTACTCTTTCTCGACCTGGGAAAATTCCAGCTCGACCGGTGTCGAACGGCCAAAGATGAGCACGGCCACGCGCAGGCGGCTCTTCTCATAGTTGACCTCTTCAACAACACCGTTGAAATCGGTAAACGGTCCGTCGTTGACACGAACGACCTCGCCGGGCTCGAACAGAACTTTCGGCTTCGGCTTGTCGGAACTGTCCTCAACCCGCTGCAGGATCTGATCCGCCTCGGCATCACTGATCGGAGCGGGTTGATCCGAGGTACCACCGATGAAACCCAATACCCGCGGACACTCCTTCACCAGGTGCCAGGTCTCGTCATCCATTTCCATCTGCACGAGCACATAGCCGGGAAAGAACTTGCGCTCGCTCTTGCGCTTCTGGCCATCGCGCATCTCGACCACTTCCTCGGTCGGCACCAGAATGCGGCCAAATTTGTCTTCCAGACCATTGCGCTTGATGCGCTCCTGCAACGAGCGCATGACGTGACTTTCAAAGCCCGAGTAGGCGTGAACTACATACCAGCGTAACGACATAGTCTCGTTCAGCCTCACTGTCCGATAAGCAGGCGGATGGCCCAGCCGAGGAACATGTCCAACAGCCACATGATCAGCGCCACCACAATGACCATCAGAATCACCAGCAATGTTGTCTGCACGGTTTCCTGGCGCGACGGCCAGACGACCTTGCGGACTTCAATCTGGGCATCCTGGAAAAAGCCCCAGGTCTGACGGCCCTTATCGGTCTGGTAGGCTATGGCGCCGGCAATACCGACGACGACCAGCAGTCCCAGCGTCCGTAACAATGTTGACTGTTCCGGATACAGGTAGAACGCAACAACGCCGCCGACAATCAGCAGCAGTGCTACGGCCAGCTTGACTGTATCGAGTTTCGAAACTTCGGTTTCGACTCTGGAATTCATACTCTTATGTTGACACCTGTCCAACCCGCAGACCGCAACCGCCGGTCCTGCAGGACTTTTGTTTGGCAGGCCAGGAGGGAATCGAACCCCCAACCTGCGGTTTTGGAGACCGCCGCTCTGCCAATTGAGCTACTGGCCTATTGATTCGCTACGCTCATCGCGTATCTCGTCACTCGTGAATCGTATCTCGCGGCTACCGCCCCTTAGTGGGAGCGGACCGTAGTCCGCGATTCTTTATTCGATAATCTTGCTGACGACACCGGCGCCGACGGTACGGCCGCCCTCGCGGATCGCGAAGCGCAGGCCCTCTTCCA
>NZ_JANUCT010000027.1 GCF_024808875.1 Methylohalomonas lacus | reverse complement strand
GGGCATGGTCGCCTCAACTCACTGTTTTGTCCGAAAACAATGATAACAGGCACCATGCCCATCCTTAATTAAACCGCAAAGATCAACAGGCCCTAGTCCCACTCGCGCCGGCGCTCGATGATTTCGCCGCTATCAGCATCTATATCCAGTTCCCATTCCCGGCCAGACTTGTCGATGAATTCAAATTCATAATAGTCCGTCAAAAAACCACGATCGAAATCGATATCGATGACGCGACCATTGAACAGGTTCTCAATGCGTTTGATGAGTGTCTCTGGCGACTGTATATCCCCGGTCCGGACCAGTTCACGCATGGCATTATCTTCGTCGAGCAGGATGGTCGGTGTCCAGCCGGCAGGTATACGGAAATTTTCGTACACTTCATCGGCCGTGAGAATGATGACGCCACAGCCAACGATGAAGCCGGTAATTAGGCTACCTATAATTAGCCCGCTTCGGTTGTTCATGGGCATGGCCACATTCCTGACAGACTAGTCATCCCGCTCGCGCTCAAGCAGTTCGCCGGTGCGGGCGTCGACATCGATATCCCAGACAACGCCGCTGTCGTCTACCACTTCCATTTCATAGATATAGCGACCGTCATCATCTTCCAGTTCGATCTCGATGACGCGCCCGGGCTGCAGCTCGCGAACACGTCCCAATATAGACTCAAGTGGCAGGATTTCACCTGACTGTTTGAGTTCCATGACATTATTAATGTCCAGTTCGGCAAGCAGCAATGCCTGCTCATCGTCAAAGCCGATAGCCTGTGTGGCCACTGGCGGCAGCGCGACCGCACTACCCAGTATCAGGCCTGCAAGAGATGCTCGATACATGTTGATTCTCTGCTGGAGTGCTCTATCGGTCCGGGTACGGAACGGCCTGCCCCTGGCGGGGCAGGCCATAGCGCCCTGGACGGTTTGTTTACCAGTTCTCGCGCTCACGCTCTTCCTTGAGGATTTCGCCGCTGTTGGCGTCGACTTTGACATCATACTCGTAACCGTCGCGGCCACGAATCTCGATTTCATAGACATCGCCGCGCCATTCGCGGTCGAGTTCGACCTCGGTCACCGTACCATCGTACTTCTCTGCCATCTGGCTGGTGATCGCTTCCATCGATATTTCCGGGGTGCCCCGTTTCTTGTCGCTGTTTTCAGCCTGGCTGATATTGGCGGCCAGCAGAAAACTGCCGGCAATGAGAACGCTGCCGGTGGAAATCGTGTATTTCTTGACTGTCATGGTTGTACTCCTTTTATATGGGGATATGTTGACCAGTGGCAGGCAGCGTACGCGCTGCCAATGAAGCCAAACTGAAAGTGGGCTGAAATCAGGCTGAAAATGGTAAACGGGCGTGAGAGGAGGGCTATTAATAACTATTTTTCATATAGATAGTTGTAATTAGCCCTTTTACGAATATGGAATAGTTGCTATCTTGCACGCCCTGAAAAAAGGCGGGAGGCCGCTGTGAGCCTGTCTGCCGACTGCTGCACCTGAACGCTGGAAGCTGCTATGACGACCTGGAAAGAGACCTTAAAAGACGAGATGCCCGCCGAGCTGGCGCAGGAAATCGATACGTTCGAGACGCAAATCGGCCTGAAAAAGCAGGGCAAGATCGACGACAAGCTGTTTGCCGAGACGCGGCTGCGCCGCGGCGCCTACGGTCAGCGTTATGACAATGGCCAGCGTCATGACGGCGTCGAGACCCGTGAGCTGCATTACCCGACCGCGGCGACCAAGGGGCCCGATACCCTCTGGGATGCGCCCGGCATGATGCGCATCAAGATCCCGTTCGGCGGCATGAATGCCGAGCAGATGGATGTCATGGCCGACCTGGCCGAGGAATACTCCGACGCGA
This sequence comes from Methylohalomonas lacus, assembly GCF_024808875.1. Taxonomy (GTDB): domain Bacteria; phylum Pseudomonadota; class Gammaproteobacteria; order Methylohalomonadales; family Methylohalomonadaceae; genus Methylohalomonas; species Methylohalomonas lacus. The sequence goes on along the minus strand of NZ_JANUCT010000027.1, from coordinate 14,956 downwards.
TCTGCCACGTCACCACGCGCCAGGACATCCAGCTGCACTACATCCACATCGATGACACGCCGGATCTGCAGCGACGCCTGGCCGCTGTCGGCATCACCACCCGCGAGGCCTGTGGCAACGGCGTGCGCAACGTCACCGCCTGCCCGATCTCCGGCGTCTGCAACGACGAGAGTTTTGACGTCACACCGTATTCGAAAGCCATGGCCTTCTTCCTGCTCGGCCACCCGGATACCCAGGATTTCGGCCGCAAGTTCAAGGTCGCCTTCTCCGGCTGCAAGGGCAAGGCCTGCGGCCTGACCAATATCCACGACCTCGGCTTCATCGCCCGCAAGAAGATGGTCGACGGCGAAGAAAAGCGCGGCTTCGAGATGTACGTCGGTGGCGGGCTCGGCGCGGTGCCGTACGAGGCCAAGCCGTTCGATGAGTTCGTGCCGGAAACCGAAATCCTGCCGCTGGCCCAGGCCATCTCGCGTGTCTTCGCGCGCCTGGGCGAAAAGCGCAACCGCGGCCGCGCCCGCATCAAGTTTCTTATCGACAAGATCGGTATCGATGAATTTCGCCGGCTGGTGCTGGCGGAGCGCGAGATCCTGCCGCACGACGAGCGCTGGACCGGCTATCTGGATGACGTGCGCGCTTGGGAGGAAACACCGGTCAAGGAACCGGCCGAACTGACCACGGGTGTGTCCGACGCCCAATTCGAGACCTGGCGCGCGACCAACATCTACCGCCAGAAGCAGAAGGGCTATACGACGGTCACCGTGGCCCTGCCGTTGGGCGACCTGACTTCCTGGCAGATGCGCCAGCTGGCCGATATCGCCCGCAAGTACTGCGGCGACAACGTGCGTCTGACCGTCGAGCAGAACATCGTGCTGCGCTGGGTGGCGGAAGCCGATCTGCCGGCCGTTTACCGGGAACTGGAACATGTCGGCCTGGCGCAGCCGGGTGCCGGCACGATCTTCGATGTCGTGTCCTGCCCGGGTACGGATACCTGCAAGCTCGGTATCTCGTCGTCGCGCGGGCTGGCCGGCGAGCTGCACGAGCGGCTGGCGACGCGCTACCAGCAGTTCGACAGTGCCATTCAGGGTCTGCGCATCAAGATCAGCGGCTGCTTCAACTCCTGTGGCCAGCACCACCTCGCCGATCTCGGCTTCTACGGCGTGTCGCGCAAGGTGGGCGGCAGGACCGTGCCGCACTTCCGTGTCGTGCTCGGCGGCCAGTGGGAAAACAACGGCGGCTCTTATGGTTTAACAGTGGGCGCCGTGCCGTCCAAGCGCGTACCGGACTTCGTCGACAGGATCACCGAAAAATACTTGGCCGAGCGCGAGGGTGAGCAGGAAAGTTTCCAGGCCTTCATCCAGCGCTTCGGCAAGCGCGAGTTGAAGAAGGTGCTGGACGAGTTTTCGGCCGTACCGCCGTACGAGATGGACCCGAGTTACTATTCCGACTGGCGCGATCCGCGCGAATACAGCATTACCGATATTGGCGTCGGTGAGTGTGCCGGCGAAGTGGTGTCACGCATCGACTTCGATCTGCAGAATGCCGAGCGGCTCTATTTCGAGGCGCAACTACAGCACGAGGAAGGCAATTATCAGAAGGCTGACGAGACTGCCTTCCAGGCGATGGTGGTCGCCGCCGGCGGTCTGGTGCGACTGGAAAACCAGGATGTGCCGGATGAGGCTGACAAGGTGGTACCGGAATTTCGCAAGCGCTTCTACGATACCGGGCTGTTCCACGACAAGTACGCCGGTGGCAAGTTTGCCGAGTATCTGTTCAATCGCTATGAAGATACCAATCGGGAATATACCGCGGACAAGGTACGGCTGTTACTGGAAGAAACCCAGCTCTTCATCGAGGCCGCCCATGCCTGCAATACCCGTCTGATCGAGCAGGCCAGCGCCGAGCGCAAGGCCAAGCTCGACAAGGATTAAAAGGACAGCAAGGCAGATACAGCGAACGCCTGAGTTATCAGCCCGTAGACGATAGCCGCGCCATGCCCGTGCAAGCGGGCGTGGCGCAACTTTTTGAATACATACCAGCAATCACAAAAATGATCACTGACCTGCACAGAATCGGCATCAAGTTCCTGACGGCCCGGGGCGATGACATACCGTTGACGGACTTCATTCCGATATTCCATGCCTGGATACAGGAAGGCAAGCTTGAGGACGTCATGATCGATGTCGCCGAATATAGCCATGTTCCCGCCGGCCCGGGCACTATGCTGATCGCCCATGAAGGCAATTATGCTATCGATGAAACAGGTAACCGGCGCGGCTTCGTTTATTACAGCAAGCAGGAAGTGTCGGGCGATAACCTCGCGGATCGGCTTGCCGTCGTCTGTCGCAAGAACCTCGCAGCCTGCAAGCTGCTGGAAGCCGAGGATACCTTCAAGGACAGGCTTGCCTTCGACTTCGGTCGTATCGAGATATTCTTCAATGATCGTCTCAATGGTCCCAACAGTGATGAGACCTGGCAGGCTTTTGAACCCGTATTGAAGTCGTTCATGGCCCGGCTTTACCCGAACACCGATTTCGAGGCCCGCTATGAAACCGGTGATCCGCGTGAACGCTTCAGTGTCAGTGTGTCACTGCAGGATGACGCCGCCAGCGCGGAGGATTTACTGGCACGACTCTGAGTTGTCAGGGAAAGTCACCAGAAAAGACGGCTTGCAGGCAACTCAGGCGATGTGAGTGGACTTGTCGCCGCGACAGATGAGGTAGCGAGGTAGGCCCCTATGAGCGGGCGCTGGCGCTCACGCAGCAGAAACCGGAGCGGCGGTTTCTGCAAAGACGTCTGGATGAACTCAACAATGCAGGAGTACCGGGATCGGGGATTGCCTGATCGTTATTTTGTAAGGTGTGCGGCGCCCACCGGTTGCGGCGTTTCCGGCGTCACGATAAAAGTGTGCTGCTCTGATATGCTTATGGCCCATGACGGTTAATAAGGGACCAGCAACGGGACCAGCATCATGAGCCAGTTTACGCTACTGGGTAGCCGTCGCTTCGGGCCGCTGTTCGCTACACAGTTTCTCGGCGCACTGAACGACAATGTCTACAAGAATGCGGTGGTCATTTTCATCGCTTTCGCGCTGGCCGATCGCAGCGGCATCGACAGTAACCTGTTGGTCGTGCTTGCCGGTGGCGTATTCATCCTGCCGTTCTTTCTTTTTTCGGCCACCGCCGGCCAGCTGGCCGACAAGTTCGACAAGGCCTGGCTGATCCGCTGGGTCAAGCTCGGCGAGATCGCCATCATGTCGCTGGGCGCCTGCGCGTTCATCCTGGAAAGCGTGGTGTTGCTGTTTACCGTACTGATGCTGATGGGGGCGCAGTCGGCGCTGTTCGGGCCGCTGAAATACGGCATCCTGCCGCAGCTGGTCGAACTGTCCGAACTGACCGGTGCCAACGGCATGGTGCAGATGGGCACGTATATTTCCATCCTGCTCGGCACCATCCTCGGCGGCGTGCTGATCGCGGTCAGCGGTTACGGCGTGTTCCTGGTAACGATTGCCGTGCTGCTGTTCGCGTTGAGCGGCTGGTACGCCAGCCGTTTCATACCGCGCGTCGGTGCCGCCGAACCCGGTCTGCGTGTCGATCCGAATTTCCCCGCCCGTACCTGGCAGCTGCTGCGCTACTGCTACCGTGACCCGACGCTGTTCCTCGCCATTGTTGGCGTTTCCTGGTTCTGGTTTCTCGGTGCGACGTTCCTGTCGCTGGTGCCGGGTTATACCCGCGATCTTTTGCAGGGCAACGAGCATGTCGCGACCCTGTTGCTGACGGCGTTCTCGGTCGGTATCGGCATCGGCTCGCTCACCTGCGAACGCTTTTCGCATGGCCGTATCGAGCTGCGCCTGGTGGTGGTCGGTATTCTCGGTATGTCGCTGTTCGCCCTGGGGCTGTACCTGCTCGGGGAGCCGGCCACTGATGGCGACCAGCTGCTGGATGCGGCGGCCTTTCTCGGCTACTGGCAGCACTGGCTGGTGTTGCTGGGGTTGACAGGCATCGGCCTGTTCGGCGGGCTGTATATCGTGCCGCTGTACACGCTGGTGCAGTACCGGGCAGCGGCGGACCACCGTGCCCGCGTCATCGCCGCGAACAACGTGCTCAACGCCCTGTTCATGGTGTTATCGGCGCTGGTGACGATGGCACTGATCGGTGCCAATGCCGGTATCCCGTTGATTTTCGGACTGATCGGAGTCATGAACCTGCTGTTTGCGGTGTTTATCCTGGCGCGTTTGCAGCCGCTGCGCGCCACGCTCGGCCGGCTGGAGCGCTATCTGCCGGGGACGGTGCGCTAGCTGACCGCCTTCGCATTTTTCGCGGCCGGCGTTTGAAGGTGTGCCACAGACGGGATAATCTCCTTGATTGTGAATGGTTTTCGGATGGGCTGAAACGGGGGTACACTGCCCGGGGTCGAAATCTATACAAGCATCAACAAGCGAAGGAGAGAGGCTGTTACGATGAACTATAAATTATTACTGGTAGCTGCGGGCGTCATCATGCTGAGCGCCTGTGGGCAGGAAGACGGCGGTCCGGACGAGGGTGAAGCCGGCGATTTTGGCTCCGGCGATGCGGAAACCCAGATCGAGGTGCCCGACTCGGGCGAGGTCGTAGATTCCGGCCTGGGCTATGAATTCGCCGTGATCGACCATGAGCGGGATAGCGAAGAATACGAGATCCGCAGGTCAATCAATGGTGTTGAAGCCCTAATCGAGAAGTACGAGGAAAACGACTGGGACACGGCCGAACTGGAAGAGCAGCTGGAAGAGCTGCAGGCTGAACTCGACGACCTGATCAACTAGGCATCACTCTGTAACCGCCGGGATCACCTGATCCCGGCGGTCCATTTCGATAGTCCCTCCCGCTAGAACGGAATATCGTCATCGAAATCATCCGCGCCGGCCGGCTGGCGGGCGGCGGATTCATCCGGCTGGTTATTGCTGCTGCGCGACTGGCTTGAGCCGCCGCCGCCACCGCCGCTGCCGCCACGGCCGCCACCGAGCATCTGCATCTCGCTGGCGACGATCTCGGTGGAATACTTGTCGTTGCCATCCTTGTCCTGCCACTTGCGCGTCTGCAGACGGCCCTCAACGTAAATCTGCGAGCCCTTGTTGAGGTATTCGCCGACGATCTCGGCCAGCCGGCCGAAAAACACGACCCGGTGCCACTCGGTACGTTCCTGCTGGTCGCCGGATTCCTTGTCGCGCCAGCTGTCGGTGGTGGCCAGACTGACGTTGGCGACCGCGGCGCCGCTGGCGGTGTAGCGGACTTCCGGGTCGTTGCCGAGATTCCCGAGTAGAATGACTTTATTGACGCCTCTGCTGGCCATAGTGGTGTTCCCCGCTGTCCTTGGTTCTGTTGAATCTGCTGGTTTGTTCGCTGTCTATAGTCGCGCTGGTCGACGCAGTCCGCGTTCGTGACTGTACGCCTGCCAGCGGCCGGAGGGAAGAAACGCTGACCTGAACCGTTTCGGTGCAGGCAGCGGCAAAGCTGGCTTTGCCTGATCCGGCGCTAAACCCGTATATTAGCAGTTTCGCCTGTAGCCCGCGAAGCAGTCGCCAAACGCCCATAAAGGAAGTTAATGGACACTATCCGTATCCGCGGTGCGCGTACGCACAACCTCAAAAGTATCGACCTGGACCTGCCGCGCGACCGGCTGATCGTCATCACCGGCCTGTCCGGCTCCGGCAAGTCGTCGCTGGCCTTCGACACCATCTACGCCGACGGCCAGCGCCGCTATGTCGAATCGCTGTCGGCCTACGCCCGTCAGTTCCTGTCGATGATGGAAAAACCCGACGTCGACCATATCGAGGGTCTGTCGCCGGCGATTTCCATCGAGCAGAAGTCGACCTCGCACAACCCGCGCTCGACGGTGGGCACGATCACCGAGATCTATGACTACCTGCGGTTGCTGTTTGCGCGCGTCGGCGAGCCGCGCTGTCCCACGCACGGCGAGGTGCTGGCGGCGCAGAGTATCAGCCAGATGGTTGATACCGTGCTGGCGCGGCCCGAGGGCGAGAAGCTGATGCTGCTGGCACCGGTCATCCAGGGCCGCAAGGGCGAGCACGTTCAGGTGCTGGAGGGCCTGCGCGCCGAGGGTTTCGTGCGCGCCCGGGTTAATGGCCAGGTGATCGAGCTCGACGATATCCAGCCGCTGGAGCGTTACAAGAAACACGACATCGAAGCGGTCGTCGACCGCTTCAAGGTGCGCCACGAAGACGCGTCCGATTCGGGTCCCGGCATGCAGCAGCGGCTGGCCGAGTCGTTCGAGACCGCCATCCGACTGTCCGACGGGCTGGCGAGCATCGCGCCACTGGAGGGTGACGGTGTCGAGGAGCTGTTCTCGGCCCGGCACGCCTGCCCGCACTGCGGTTACAGTATCAGCGAGCTGGAGCCGAAAATGTTCTCGTTCAACAACCCGGCCGGCGCCTGCGGCGGTTGTGACGGGCTCGGTGTCATCCAGTTCTTCGATCCGGACCAGGTCGTGCAGGACAGCAGCCTGAGCCTGCCCGGCGGCGCGATCCGCGGCTGGGATCGGCGTAACGCCTACTATTTCAGTCTTATCCAGTCGCTGGCCAAGCACTACAAGTTCCACATCGACACTGCCTTCGGCGACCTGCCGGAGCAGGTTCGCGAAGTGATCCTGTACGGCAGCGGCGACGAGGAAATCCAGTTCACCTACCTGAACCAGCGCCAGGGCAAGATCAAGCGCAAGCACCCGTTCGAGGGTGTCATTCCGAACATGGAACGGCGCTATCGCGAGACCGATTCGCAGATGCTGCGCGAGGAGATGGCGCGCTATCAGACGCAGAAGGCGTGCCCGAAGTGCCACGGCAGCCGTCTGAACGAGGCGGCGCGGCACGTCTTCATCGGCGACTGCAACCTGCCGGACGTGGTCGCCATGCCGGTCGGTTACGCCGAACAGTATTTCAGCGAACTGCAGCTGGAAGGTCGGCGCCAGGAAATCGCCGCCAAGATCCTGAAAGAGGTCAGTGAGCGGCTGAAGTTTCTGATGAACGTCGGCCTCGATTACCTGACCCTGGATCGCAGTGCCGAGTCGCTGTCCGGCGGCGAGGCGCAGCGCATTCGCCTGGCCAGCCAGATCGGCGCCGGGCTGGTCGGCGTCATGTACATTCTCGACGAGCCGTCGATCGGCCTGCATCAGCGCGACAATGCGCGGTTGCTGGCGACCCTGCGGCGGCTGCGTGACCTGGGCAATACCGTCATCGTCGTCGAACACGACGAGGAAGCGATCCGCGAGGCCGATCACGTCGTCGACATGGGGCCGGGCGCCGGTGTCCACGGCGGCCATATCGTGGCCGAGGGAACGCCAGACGTCATCGCCGCCCATGAAACCTCGTTGACCGGTCAGTACCTGTCCGGCCGCAAGACCATTCCGGTGCCGCCGATGCGCACGCCCATGAATCCGAAAAAGACGGTCAGGCTGACCGGCGCCAGCGCCAACAACCTGAAAAACGTCACCATGGATTTGCCGGTGGGTTTGATGACCTGCGTGACCGGCGTGTCCGGTTCCGGCAAGTCGACGCTGATCAACGACACGCTGTATCGCATCGTCGCGCGCGAGCTCAATGGCGCGGCGCTGCAACCGGCCGCGCACAAGTCCATCAAGCACCTCGATCTTATCGACAAGGTCGTCGATATCGATCAGAGTCCGATCGGCCGCACACCGCGGTCCAACCCGGCAACCTATACCGGCCTGTTCACGCCGATCCGCGAGCTATTCGCCGGCGTGCCGGAAGCGCGTACGCGCGGCTACCAGCCGGGTCGCTTCAGCTTCAATGTCAAGGGCGGCCGCTGCGAGGCCTGCCAGGGCGACGGCGACATCAAGGTCGAGATGCATTTTCTGCCGGACATCTACGTGCCCTGCGATGTCTGCAAGGGTCAGCGTTACAGCCGCGAGACGCTGGAGATCCGCTACAAGGGCAAGAACATCCATGAAGTGCTGGACATGACGGTCGAGGAAGCACGCAGTTTCTTCGATCCGGTGCCGGCGCTGGCCCGCAAACTGCAGACGCTGATGGATGTCGGCCTGTCCTATATCCGCCTGGGCCAGAACGCGACCACGCTGTCCGGTGGTGAAGCGCAGCGCATCAAGCTGTCGCGTGAACTGTCGAAGCGCGATACCGGCAGCACCCTGTACATTCTGGATGAGCCGACCACCGGTCTGCATTTTCAGGATATTCAGCAATTATTGAACGTGTTGCATCGGCTGCGCGATCACGGTAATACGGTCGTAGTCATCGAGCACAATCTCGATGTCATCAAGACCGCCGACTGGCTCATCGATCTCGGTCCCGAAGGTGGTGACAAGGGTGGCGAGATCATTGCTACGGGCACACCGGAAGATGTCGCTGCCGTTGAAGCGTCGCATACTGGCCGTTATCTGCGACCGTTGCTGGGGCTCGCCGCGACCGGCACGAAGCAAGCGCCGACCAAAAAGAAAACGGCCAGGAAACGTCAGTCAACAAAAAAGAAGACGCGTACGCGTGCCACGGCCTCGAGTTGATCGCTGCCAGTCTGGTGTTGTTTTACAGGTTTTGTTTAAACAGAGTTTTTTTGAGGAACTGCTTGGAGATTAGCCATGAGCCAGCATGATGAAGACCGCGCTGCCCTGCAGCGTCAACGTGAAGAGTTGCAGGCCCGTATCGATGCCATCAAGAGCGATTATGCCGGCGGTCTGGATGCGGATTTCGAGGAACAGGCGCAGCAACTGGAAAACGCCGAGGTACTTGAGGCATTGCTCAAGCAGGCCTACGAGGAACTCGCCCAGATCGATCGCCAGCTCGATAAACTGAACCGCTGATTTTCCCGTCCCCGTCGATAGAGCCGGCGTCCTGCTGCTCTGACCGAATGCAATTCAGGCGCCCATGTCGTCTGCCGGGCGTGGTGCGGGGCGGAAAAGAAATCCGTCAGGCAAAATGTTATAATACCCCGATTGTGCCGCTGTTTAGCAGCAAATTCGATCATAATCCGCTGTTTTCTATATATTTTTTTTGCCTGGCGCAACAAGTTTTCCAGATTGCCCGGGCCTGCGGCAAGACGTTTTTCTTAACCTTCAAAGCCATTTCTGAAAATTAGGACCCCGTTTCTTATGTCAGCACTTATTTGTGGATCATTTGCATTCGATAACATCATGGTCTTTCCGGATCGTTTCAAGAATCACATCCTGCCGGAAAAGGTCCATATCCTGAACGTATCTTTCCTGGTGCCCGAGATGCGTCGCCAGTTCGGCGGTTGCGCCGGCAATATCGCCTATAACCTGAAGCTGCTGGGCGGTTCGCCGCTGCCGATGGCGACGGTTGGTTCCGACTTCGGCGACTACAGCGCCTGGCTGGACAAGCACAAGATTTCGCGCGATCACATCAAGGTTGTCGACAGCGAGTTCACCGGCCAGGCCTTCATCACGACCGATCTGGATGACAACCAGATCACGGCCTTCCATCCGGGTGCCATGCAACACGCGCATACCCAGAAGGTGACCGATGCCAAGGGCGTGAAGGTCGGTATCGTTTCACCGGATGGTCGCGATGGCATGCTGCAACATGCCGAACAGTTTGCCGAGGCCGGCATTCCGTTCATCTTTGATCCGGGTCAGGGCATGCCGATGTTCGACGGTGACGAGCTGAAGAAATTCGTCGAGCTGGCGACCTATGTGACCCTGAACGACTATGAGTGGCAGCTCCTGCGCGAGCGCACCGGTCTGAGCGAACAGGAAGTCTCCGATCGCGTCGAGGCATTGATCATCACCCGTGGCGGTGACGGTTCCGACATCTATGCCAAGGGCGAACACTATCAGATCCCGTGTACCAAGCCGGAAGCGGTCAACGACCCGACCGGTTGCGGCGATGCCTATCGTGCCGGCCTGCTGTACGGTTTTGAGCAGGAACTCGACTGGCCGACCACCGGCCGCATCGCCTCGCTGATGGGCACCATCAAGGTCGCCCACCACGGCACCCAGAACCATTCGTTCACGCTGGATGAGTTCAAGGCCAAGTACAAGGAAGCTTTCGGTTCCAGCTTCTGAACCTGAACGAACTTCAGGCAATAAAAAAGCGGAGCGCAAGCTCCGCTTTTTTTATGGGCAGTCACAAATGGTGATTGGATTGGTTACTGGTGATTAGTGATTGGAGCAGTGTTTCCCCACTTCACTCATCAAGTTCTTTGCGTATCTCGCGCGCATTTGCGGATTCTTTTCAGAGCAGGCAGACCGCAAATGAACGCCAATTAACGCGAATGGCAAATGGTGAGTGGTAACTGGTGATTCGAGAAATTGCTCTCCCTATCACTCACATGAGTATTTGTTTATTAATTTGCGTCCTTCGCGTTCATTTGCGGTTCTATTTCTGTGGCTCTACTGTGTATTACTGCCTATAGCCTTGGCGCCGGCAATGGCGCAGGTGTCGTCCTCATCCGGGGCGCCGCCGCCGAGGCCGATCCCGCCGATGACGTGACCGTCCTTCCAGATCGGTACGCCGCCGGGGCTCGGCAGTGCCTGTGCCGGCATGACGCTTGGCAGCGAGTACCACAGCAGCGGGTTCTGGTCCTTGTGTTCGGTGATTTCCATGGTCGAACGGCGAAACGAAGCCGCGGCCATGGCCTTGGCGCGCGAGGTGTCGAAGGTGAAGAATCCGGCGCCGTCGCCGCGCGAGTAGAACACCAGCCGCCCGGCCTCGTCGACCACCGACACGCTCATCGGCTTGTTGAACTGCTTGCTGGTCTCGTGCGCGGCCTCGGCGGCCTGGCGCGCCATTTCCAGGGTCATTTCGATCATTGCTTGTCCTCTTCGGCATTGTTGTCGTGTTCGGGGCGCAGCCGCCACGGGCGCGGGCCGGCTGTCACGGAAAGAGGCGACAGTTTATAGAAACGCGGCGGCGGAAAACAGGCGCGCCCGCGGGTTCAGGCGCCATGTAGCTGTCGACGCAGCATCCCGGCGTCGTCGATCGGTGCCGAGCACTGCGTGCCGCTGCAGACATAGGCGACGGCCGGCCCCTGCGGTTGCATGGCCGCCAGGGCGCCGGGCAGGTTCGTCTCCGCGGCCGGAATGGTCAGCGTCAGGCGGCGTGGCTGATAGCCCTGTTGCGCGATCGCCTGCCAGGTGGGCAACTGGTCGGCGTCGCCGCGCAGGATGATCAGCTGCGGCGGGTAGAGGTTTTCCTCCAGCGCCAGCAATAACGCATTGTGGGCGAATGGCAGGCGCTCTATATCGGGCCAGGCCGCCAGCAGCGTGCGATGCGCGGCGTCGAGATAGCGCGGTTCGCCGAGCAGGTGACCGAGCCGTTGCAGGGCGAAGGCGGCGATGCCGTTGCCGTTCGGCAGCGAGTCGTCCATCAGCGGTTTGCTGCGCTGGATGAGCTGCTCGTGATCGTCGGCGGTGAAAAAGAAGCCGCCGCGCTGTTCGTCGGCATAGTGTTCGAGCAGGACCTCGGCCAGTTCGGCAGCAAAGTCAAGATCGGCGCGCCGCCAGCGTGCCTGCAGCAGCGTCAGTATCGCGTCCAGCAGGAACGCGTAATCGTCGAGATAGGCGTTCAGGTGCGCATGGCCATCCTTGTAGGTGGCCAGCAGGCGGCCGTTGACCCACAGGTGTTCGCGTATGCAATCGAGTGTGGTCGCCGCGGCCTCGATCCAGTCGTCGCGCTCGAACACGCGGCCGGCCGTGGCCAGGCCGCGGATCATCAGCGCGTTCCAGCTGGTCAGCAGCTTGTCGTCGCGGCCGGGCCGTACGCGTTCTTCGCGTACGGCAAAGAGTTTCTGCCGGGCGCGGTCGAGCAGGGCGCGGGCGTCGGCTATATCCAGTCCGAGTTCCTCGGCAACCTCGCTCAGTGGCCGGGTCACGCGCAGGTGCCAGTGGCCTTCGAAGTTGGCCGGCCGATCGAGGCCGTAGTGACGCATGACCAGTGGCAGCAGGCGTTCGGCCTCGGCGTCGTCTTTTAGCGCGGCCTCGATTGAGGCGGGTGTCCAGATGTAATACCTGCCTTCCTCACCCTCGGAGTCGGCATCGAGACTGGAATAGAATCCGCCTTCCGGCGCGCGCATCTCGCGCAGCACCCAGCCGGCAGTTTCCTCGGCAGTACGTTTGAATTGATCGTCGCCGCTGACCTGCCAGGCCTCGCTGTACAGCGCCAGCAACGGGCCGTTGTCGTAGAGCATTTTCTCGAAATGCGGGATATTCCACTCGGCGTCGACCGAATAGCGGCAGAAACCGCCGCCCAGATGATCGTAGATGCCGCCGGCGGCCATCGAACGCAGTGTCTGCAGGGCCATGTCGCGTGCCCGGGCGTCGCCTTCCAGTGCGTTGTGGCGCAGCAGGCGCTCGATGTGCGTGGGATGCGGAAATTTCGGTGCGCTGCCGATGCCGCCGTGCTGTTGATCGTAGTTTTGCGCCAGCTGCTCGATGGCCAGCGTCAGCGGCTGCGGGTTGAGACTGTCGGCACTGGCGGCGGTCTGTTGCGCCATCGAGTCCAGCGCTTGGCGCAGGGACTCGTTCTGGCGGCGGATGCTGTCCTGCTCGCTCTGGTAGAACTCGGCGATGCGCTGCAGGACCTCGCCGAAGCCGGGCAGGCCATGGCGCGGTTCGCGCGGGAAATAGGTACCGCCGAAAAACGGCAGGTGATCGTCATGGGTCAGGAACATGGTCAGCGGCCAGCCGCCGTTGCGCTGGGTGAGCATCTGCTGGGCGATCTGGTAGATGCGGTCCAGATCCGGCCGCTCTTCGCGGTCGACCTTAATGTTGACGAAGTGCTCGTTCATGATCGCTGCCGTGGCCGCGTCCTCGAACGACTCGTGCGCCATGACGTGACACCAGTGACAGGCCGAGTAGCCGATCGACAGCAGGATCGGCTTGCCCTCGCGGCGGGCCTTCTCCAGCGCAGCCTCACCCCAAGGATACCAGTCGACCGGGTTGGCCGCGTGCTGCAACAGGTAGGGGCTGGTCTCGTGGGCCAGGGCGTTACGGGCGGATGCGGACTGCTGGGACATCGGCGAACAACCGGCTGCGAATAGAGTGACGACTATAACGAATCCGGCCGCCGGCTGCCCACCGCTGGCGGGGGTGGGTGTCCATGATAAACTGCCGCGCACTATGCTCGAATATCCCGCGATTGATCCCGTCGCCGTCAGCATCGGTCCGCTCGATATCCGCTGGTACGGCCTGATGTACATCGTCGGCATCCTGCTCGGCTGGTGGCTGCTGCGCCAACGCGCCGCGCGCCACGGCTTCAGCCACGAGCAGCTCGCTGACCTGGTTTTTTTCGTCGTCCTCGGCGTCATCATCGGCGGCCGCCTGGGCTCGATACTGTTCTACAACCTGCCGTACTACCTGGATAACCCGTTGGCGGTGTTCAAGATATGGCAGGGTGGTATGGCCTTTCACGGTGGTCTGCTCGGTGTGCTGGCGGCAGTGTGGTGGTTCGCTCGCAGTCAGGGGCGGCGCTTTTTCGAGATTACCGACTATGTCGCGCCGGTGGTGCCGCTGGGGCTGTTTTTCGGCCGTATCGGCAACTTCATCAACGGCGAGCTCTGGGGCAAGCCGACCACCGCCCCCTGGGCGATGATCTTCCCGGATCCGGCTGCCGGCAACGTGCCGCGGCATCCGTCGCAGCTGTACGAGGCGGCGCTGGAAGGCCTGCTGCTGTTCGTCATCCTGTGGCTGTATTCATCGAAGCCGCGGCCGATGATGGCGGTCTCGGGTCTGTTTCTGATTGGCTACGGCGTGTTCCGTTTCCTGGTCGAGTTCGTGCGCGTGCCCGACGTCCAGCTCGGCTACCTGGCGTTCGGCTGGCTAACCATGGGACAGGTGCTGTGTGTGCCGATGATCCTGTTTGGTCTGCTGCTGCTGTATCTGGCTTACAGAAAGCCCGCTGTGGAAACGGCAAGGTAAAATGCTTTTTAACCACTTGTCACCGTTCAGCGCGCACGATTCACGGCCATGAGACAGTACCTCGATTTGCTGCAGCAGTTGCTGGATAGCGGTACCCGCAAGGCGGATCGCACCGGCACCGGCACGCTGAGTCGGTTCGGTCACCAGCTGCGCTTGGATCTGGCGGACGGTTTCCCGTTGCTGACCACCAAGAAACTGCACGTGAAATCGATCATTCACGAGCTGCTGTGGTTTTTGCAGGGCGATACCAATATTCATTACCTGAACGCGAACGGCGTGCGTATCTGGGACGAATGGGCTGACGCCAACGGCGATCTCGGTCCGGTCTACGGCCGACAGTGGCGCAGCTGGCCGACCGCCGACGGTCGCGCGATCGATCAGATCAGCGAGGTAGTCGAAAGCATCCGGAATAATCCCGACTCACGCCGTCTGATCGTCAGCGCCTGGAATGTCGGTGAACTCGATAGGATGGCGCTGATGCCGTGTCACGCGCTGTTTCAGTTCTACGTCGCCGACGGCCGGCTCTCCTGCCAGCTGTACCAGCGCAGTGCCGACGTATTCCTGGGCGTACCGTTCAATATCGCCTCGTATGCCCTGCTGACCATGATGGTCGCGCAGGTCACCGACCTGCGGCCCGGCGAATTCATTCACACGTTCGGCGATGTGCATCTGTACCTGAATCATATCGAGCAGGCGCGCGAGCAACTGGCTCGTGAGCCTTTGCCACTGTCGACCCTGCATATCAATCCCGATGTGAAGGATATTTTTAGTTTCAAATTTGAGGATTTCGAACTGCAGAACTATCAGGCGCATCCGCACATCAGTGCGCCGGTGGCAGTGTGAGTAAGGCGCAGACGCGTATCTCGTCGTTCGTGAGGGCTGCGCCCGTATCTCGTCGCTCGTGAAGTGTATCGCGCTTGTGAAATTCAGCCTTGACAGGTTGGCCCTGGCGGCCAAGCTTTTTTGACAAACGAGATACGAGATACGAGATACGAGATACGAGATACGAGATACGAGATACGAGATACGAGATACGAGATACGAGATACGAGATACGAGATAC
>NZ_JANUCT010000026.1 GCF_024808875.1 Methylohalomonas lacus | reverse complement strand
TTACGATTCAAACCCGTCAACGCCGCGATCTGCGTCGCATCGAGGTCCAGGGCAAACAGCCGCACCAGGTAGCGAAACTGGCGTGCAGAAATTCGTGCACGGACCGAATACGGGTTTTTTCCAGTCATGACAATAGGTTAGAACCATCTCAGTGACCCTTAACTAGTCATGACCCTTAAACATTAATAATGGAGGCAAAAAACGGTAGGATGTGCTTCGGGGACAAGGGACATCAGAGCAGGAAAATCAAGAATCGGCAGGCCGGTATTACTGCAACGCAGCACGATCCCCAGATATTCAGCGGCTGCGATTTTTTCGACCGGGCAGAATCAAGTTCATCCATGAGTATGAAACAACAGAATTTTTCCCAGTTGCTGGCCGAGCTCAGCAATATCGGTATCGCCCTGTCGGTGGAACGCGATCATGACCGGCTGCTGGAGATGATCCTGACGCGGGCGCGCGAAATGACCGGCGCCGATGGTGGCACGTTGTATTCGCGCAGCGAGGACGAAACGCTCAGGTTCGAGATCATGCTTACCGCCTCGCTCGGTATCTTCAGGGGCGGCACCAGCGGTGAAGCCATCGATTTGCCGCCGCTGGTCCTGTATGACGCCGACGGCCAGCCGAACCGCAACGCCGTGGCAGCCTGGGCGGCGCTCAGCGGCGAGACCGTAAATATCGACGACGCCTATACCAACGAGCAGTTCGATTTTTCCGGCACGCGGGAATTTGATCGCCTGACCGGCTATCGTTCGCAGTCCTTTCTTACCGTGCCGATGACCAATCATGAAAACGAGGTTATCGGCGTGCTGCAGCTTATCAACGCGATCGACGATGATACCGGAAAGATAAGGTCATTTTCGGCACTGGAACAGCAGCTCGTGGAAGCGCTGGCGTCGCAGGCGGCGGTGTCGATCACCAATCGCTCGCTGATAGAGGCACAGCGCCAGCTGTTCGATTCCTTGATCCAGCTGATTGCCAGTGCCATCGACGAGAAGTCACCCTATACCGCCGGCCATTGTCGGCGCGTGCCCGAGCTGGCGAACATGCTGGCCGACGCCGCCTGCCGTACCCGCAGCGGGCCGCTGGCCGATTTCAGCATGACCGACCAGGAAAAGTATGAACTCGAGGTGGCTGCCTGGCTGCATGACTGCGGCAAGATCACCACCCCGGAGTTTGTCATCGACAAGGCCACCAAGCTGGAGACCATTTTCGATCGCATCGAGCTGGTCAATACCCGTTTTGCCGTGCTGGAACGCGATGCCGAGATCAATGCGCTCCGGCGCCAGTTGTCGGCAGCCGGCCTGGAGGCGCCGGATCTGCCGACAGATCCGGGCTATCGCGATGAACTGAATGCGCTACGCCGCGAGCGTGATTTCATCTGCCGCAGCAATTACGGTACCGAGTCCATGAGCGAGAGCGACAAGGCGCATATCGAGTGTATTGCCGGTCGTGCCTGGCGCAACGTTGACGGTGAGCAGGCGCCCCTGCTGAATGATGACGAGGTTCAGAACCTGCAGATTGGCCGCGGCACCCTGACCGTACGCGAGCGCGAGATCATCAACAATCACGTGGCGGTGACGATCAAGATGCTGGAGTCGCTGCCGTACCCGAAACACCTGCGCCGCGTACCGGAATACGCCGGCGGCCATCATGAAAAGATGGACGGCAGCGGCTATCCCAACGGTCTGACGCGTGAACAGATGTCGGTGCCGGCACGCATGCTGGCGATTGCCGATGTCTTTGAAGCACTGACCGCCAGCGATCGACCCTATAAAAAGGCCATGCCATTGTCGCAGGCGCTGCAAATACTCGGTCAGATGAAACTCGATCGGCATATCGACCCGGATCTGTTCGATGCCTTCATGTGGAATGGCGTCTATATGCAATATGCGGACGCGCATCTGGCACCGGAGCAGATCGATGACGTCGACCTGGCCGCGATCCCCGGCTACGTGCCACCCGGCCCCTAGAGCAGAACATGGCCATCAGTATTCGCGCTTGCGTTCATGAGATCGCCCGGCGTTTCGCCGCTGCGGACCTTTATTACGGTCATGGCACCGACAATGCCCATGACGAGGCGGTGTACCTGGTCTTCGCGGCGCTGGATTTGCCGTTCGACTGTCCCGAATCGGCGCTCGATGAAGCGCTCGACAATGCCCAGCTGGCGCGCATCCGCGAACTGGCGCGCCAGCGTATTGAAAAGCGGGTGCCCACGGCATACCTGGTCAACCGCGCCTGGTTCTGCGGCCTGCCATTCTACGTGGACGAACATGTCCTGATCCCGCGATCGCCGGTGGCCGAGCTGATCGAGGCTGAGTTCAGTCCCTGGCTGGAAGCGGATCGGATCGGCCGGGTACTCGATATCGGTACCGGCAGCGGCTGTATTGCCATTGCCTGTGCCTACGCGTTGCCGCAGGCACGGGTCGACGCCATCGACAATGACCGCGCGGCACTGGCGATTGCGCAACGCAATATCGACGCGCACGGCCTGGGCGCCCGGGTGGCGGCGATCGAATCGGACCTGTTCAGTGCCCTAGACGATTGCCGCTATGATCTGATCATCGCCAACCCGCCGTATGTCGACGCCCAGGACATGGCCGATCTGCCGCCGGAATACGCACACGAGCCGGCGGCGGCCCTGGCCGCCGGTGACGACGGCCTGGCCGTGGTCGAACGCCTGCTGAACGAGGCGCGCGACCACCTGACCGCGGACGGGTTGCTGGTGCTGGAAGTCGGCAATTCGCAGGCGGCGCTGGAAGCCGCCAGGCCGGCTTTGCCGATGCTGTGGCTGGATTGCGAGATGGGCGGTGATGGCGTATGCATTATTGAGGCCCGTGACCTGGGCTGAGCCTTGTAACCGGGCCAGAACCAGAACCCGCTGACACTGTCTCAGGGATATATACTATAAATAATGCTGTAACAGCAGCACCCGAACCGCATCGAAACGGCTGAGGGCAAGAGGAGAGAGACCATGAATACAGTCGCTTTACGACAATCGGTATACCGCCAGCCCCTGTGGACAGCCCTGTTGGGTGTCCTGCTGCTGGCCGGACTGGCTAGCCAGCCGGCGCTGGCCGAACCGGATGCGCGCAAGGAGGCATCGCGCAAGATATGGGAGGAACAGCTCAAGCCGCAGAACTTCGGGGATCGCACGATCAACGAGGGCGCGGCGAACGACGTCATCGATATCAAGACCCCGTTCCGGGCCGACGATCCGACCCTCGTACCGGTAAGCATTCATTCGAAACTGAACGAGGATTCGGATCGCTACGTCAGCCAGCTGCATGTGTTCATCGACAAGAACCCGTTGCCGCTGGTGGGACGTTTCGACCTGACCGAAAATAGTGGCAAGGCGGACCTGGCCATGCGCGTGCGGGTGGATGACTTTTCCTATGTCCGCGTGATCGCCGAAACCAACGACGGCGAACTCTACATGGCGGAAAATTTCGTGCGTTCACTCGGTGGCTGCTCGGCACCGCCCGGTGAAGCCGCCGAACAGTCGAAGCAGCACATGGGTGAAATTGCCGTGAAGACCATCGGTGAGTTCAAGCCCGGCGAACCGAACCTGGCACAGTTGCAGGTACGCCACCCCAACATCACGGGCATGGCCATCGATCAGAGGACTCGTTCGCGGCCGCCGGCGCACTTCGTCAAGCGGGTCGAGGTCAACTACGGCGGTGAGAAAGTGTTGAGTGCCGATCTGACCTTCGCCATCAGTCTCGACCCGACCTTCCGCTTCTTCTTCATTCCGGATGGCAAGGGCGAGTTCGAGATCACCGCCACCGACACCAAGGACCAGACCTGGTCGGAGAAGATTCCGGTAGGCTAACCAGCGCGGCGCGATCGGGGATCACTGTAGCCAGCCCGCCGTAAGGCGGGCTTTTTTGTCAGCCGATGTCGTAAAGCAACGCAATGACCGTGATACTGGTGATGCCGATGATGATGTTCATCGGTATTCCCGCCCTGAGGTAATCAGCGAAGCGATAGCCACCCGGCCCATAGACCATCATGTTGGTCTGGTAGCCGAGCGGAGTAGCGAAGCTTGCCGATGCGGCCATCATCACGGCCAGTACCAGCGGCTCGGCGGCGACGCCGGCGGCCGCAGCCATGGACAGGACGATGGGCAGCATCACCACGGCCGCCGCGTTGTTGGTAATGACCTCCGTCAGGGCCGATACAGTGATATAGACCAGTATCAATACCAGCAGGGGCGTGCCGCCGCCAGCGGCAATGATGCTTTCGCCGATATAGCGGGCCGCGCCGGTTGTTTCTAGTGCGCCGCCGAGTGCGAAGGAAGCGGCGATGGTCAGGATAACCGGCACGTCGACACCTTTCTGGGCCTGTGAGATCGAGCAGCAGCCGCTCAGCACCATGGCAGCCGCACCCAAGAGGGCGGCATTCAGCATGCTGACGACATTGAATGCCGCAGCACCGACCAGGAGAAACAGAATGCCCCACGACAGGTAGGCGCGATGGTGGCGCGGTGTCTCGGTATCCAGATCATTGATGAGCAGAAAGTCGCGCTCGGAGCGCTGGCGGCTGACGAATGCCGGCCGCGCCTCAAGCAGCAGGACGTCGCCAGGTTTCAGCCGTATGCTGCCCAGGTTACCCGGTATACGTTCGCCGCCACGGGCGATAGCTAGGACCACCGCGCCATATCTTTCGCGGAAGCGTGCGTCGCGAACGGTCAGGCCAAGTACTTCCGAATGTGGTGACAATGCGGCCTCGACCAGGCGGCGCTCTGCACGCTCCTTGTCCAGGCTCGGTTCCTCGTCATGGGTCGAGGGCATCAGGCCATTGATGCGCAACAGATCCGAGATCGCCTGGGTATCGCCGGCGAAGACCAGTCGGTCGTTGCCGCGCAGATGCTCTTCAGACGGTACAGCCGTGACGACATTGTTGTCGCGCTCGATTTCGACCAGGTACAGCTGATCCAGATCGCGCAGACCGGCCTCGTCGACCGTCCTGCCCACAAGCGGCCCATTCGGATCGACGGTGACTTCGACCGTGAACTCGCGTGCTGAGCCGAATTTCTGTTCGTCCTTGCGCACCGGCAGCACGCGCGGGAGGTAAAGCAGGATAAAGATCAGTCCGACGATCGCGACCGGCAGGCCTACCTTGGTGATGGAGAAGATCGAGAAACCGGCTTCACCGGTCAATGATCGATACTGACCGTTGACGATAAGGTTGGTGCTGGTGCCGATAAGGGTCAACGTGCCGCCCAGGATCGCGGCATAGCTCAACGGGATCATCAGCTTCGAGGTGGGTATGCGGATCTTGCGTGACCAGGCGTGCAGGGCCGGAATCATTGTGGCTACGACAGGCGTATTGTTGAGAAAGCCACTGAGCAGAGCAACCGGAAAAATGATGCGTCCCTGTGCACCGATGACTGTGCGCGGCTTGCCGAGTACATGCTGAGTCAACAGATCGATACCACCAGAGTGGTTGATACCTGCGGCAACAATAAACAAGGCGGCAACCGTAATCAGCCCGGCATTGCTGAATCCGGCGAGTGCCGTCTCCGCACCAATAATGCCACTGGCGCTGAGTACGATCAGGACGCTCATCATGACCCAGTGGGGCTCGTAGCGCGCCACGCTCATAAGCAACAGGGCGACCACACCGAGCGACATCGAAAACCAGCCTTCCCAGCCCATTCTGTTTGCCTCAAGGGAATACGGGATGAGCAGACTAGCTCGGTTTTTTTAGATTAAAAAATAATAAAAAAATATATGTTTATTCTTTTAATGAGCTAACGATAGTTAACCCTTGAGGGCCAATTCCATCTTTTAATTTATCGTGGTTCTGAATTCATGGTGTCTCCTTGCCATACGTCAATAAACCCATCGGCGTTGGGCATGATGACTTCGAGTAAGGTCTCGCGGCCCATGACTGTGTCTTCCGGAATCACGCCATCCAACGATAATAAATAAGCCGTTAATGCATAAACCTCGTCATTGCTGAGTGAGCCAGGGTTGTTGAAGGGCTTGCTGCGGCGGATGAAGTCGAACAGGGTCGTCGCGTAGGGCCAGAAATTGGCGATCGTTTTCTGCGGATATTCATCCGTCAGGCCCATCTCGGCACGGCCAAGGCGGTCGCCGCTAGCGCCGGCGCCGCCAGCCGCGTGGCAGGCGATACAGTGCCGTTCATAAATTTTTTTACCGCTTGCCGCGTCGCCGCTGCCGGCCGGCAGGCCGCGGCCGTCGGCGAACACGCTCAGGTCCCAGCGCTGGACGAGTTCCGCCGGCGCCGGCTCGCCCAGTGCCGGTGCGGGTTCTTCAGAACCAGCCGGCGTCGATGTCAGCGCCGTCACCAGCGCCATCATCATCAGCCGCGTCATAGACGTGTCGAATCGTGCCATCCGGGTTGATCTCGAAAGTGAGTATGCCGTTGAAGTGATAGAACGCATGGTGACCGCGTTCGACGATCAGCTCGGTGCGTTGCGGCTGCCGGTAACCGCTGTCGTCGGTGGCGCGCGCCTTCAGCCGCACACGCTGGCCGTCCCAGCGCCAGGGCAGACGAAAGCGGGTGAAGGCCTTGGCCAGCACGGGTTCATCCAGCGCGGCGTCGGCCCAGCTGGCACCGTCGTCGGCCGAGACTTCCACCCGGCTGATGCGGCCGCGGCCGCTCCAGGCCAGCCCCTTGATCTGGTAATAACCGGGGCCGGGCAGTTCATGGCCGCTGGCCGGAAACGTCAGCAGGGCGCGGGCGTTCATGACCATGGCGAATTGCCGTGCCTTGCCCGACGGCAGCAGGTCGGTATAGCGTGCGGTTTCGTTGCGTGCCATGACGGGTTCTGCCGCCAGCATCAGCCGGCGTACCCACTTGACGTTACGCACGCCTTCGAGGCCCGGGATGACCAGCCGCATCGGGTAACCGTTTTCCGGCCGCAGGCGCTCGCCGTTCTGGTACAGCGCCAGCAGGCCTTCCGCCAGCGCCGGCTGCAGGGGAATGCTGTTCTGCATGGCGAATGCGTCGGCGCCTTCGGCGATCAGCCAGGCCGCTTCGCCTTTTATGCCGGCCTCATCCAGCAGCACCCGCAGCGGGATACCGGTCCACTCGGCATTCGAAACCAGGCCGTTGAAATAGCCGACCGCCGCCTGCGGCGGTGTCCGGTTCCAGGCGGCGTTGGAGTTGCCGCCGCACTCGATGAAGCAGATGCGCGACTGCATGGGATAACGCAGCAGCCTGTCGAGATCGAAGACGAGTTCCCTGTCGACGAGACCATGAACCAGCAGCCGGTGCGCGGCCGGGTCGATGGCCGGTATGCCGTTGTGGTGACGCTCGAAGTGCAGGCCATTGGGCACGATCGTACCCTCGAGACTATGCAACGGCGTCCAGGAAACACCGTTGCCGGCGACGTCAGCGTTGTCGCTGATCCAGCGGATGACGCCGTCCTCGTGGTCAGAAGGCCGGCCGTAGTTGCTGAATGCGTCGCCGGGTTCGTTCATCCACGGGGCGCGTGCCGGCGGCGCGGCCGCCGCGGGCAGCAGGGTAGCCAGCGCGCCGCTGGCGCCAAAACCGAGACCGTATTTCAGCAGCAGCCGGCGGTCGAGCAGGCCGTTGCCGGCCACCGGTTCGAGTTCAGTCGCGCTGGGCTGTCGGGGCGTCTTGCTGTGCATAGCGAAGTGGTTTCAAAACCCCTCGGTCAGCTCGTCCTGCATGGTGTCGGCGTCATACTGATCGATGAACGTCGTGATCTCGCCGGCGTCGATCGGCCCCGGCCAGCTGGCCACGAGTTCGCCGGCCGGCGTGAATATCGCGATCAGCGGGATCGCGACCAGCCGCCTGCCGAGCAGTTCTTCGACCCCGGCCTGGTCGGTCAGATAGAGCGGAAAATCCAGTGGCTGGCGTTGCAGATAGTCCTGCACCGACTCGCGGCGGCCGTAACCGAAGCTGGGAAAATCGATGGTCAATGCGATTAGCGGGATGCCGGGGTGGTGGCGGTGAAAACGGATTACGTCCAGCATTTCGCGGACGCACAGGCTGCAGTCCGGGCTCCAGACATGGACGATAACCCAGTCGCCCTGGCCGATGGTGTCGGCCAGCGATTCGTGCCGGCCGTCAAGGCGCTCTAGCGTGAGCGTTGGATCAGCCGGGGTATTGCCGTTGCCGGCAACGGCACTGGCGAAACACAGCAGACTGACGGCCAGCCACAACCCGCCGGGCAAACCCATGGAGCTGGATTTCGGCACTTGACTCGCACCTCCTGACTATTGGCAACGCACCGTGAACGGTGGGTTTCACGCCCAAGGCAATTTTAGCGCTGCGGGGCAGCAGCGTGCACGAATTAGCTGGTAGAATACCCGCCCATGTCAGGTAATACACTGGGAAACTTGTTCACGATCACCACTTTTGGCGAAAGCCATGGTGCGGCTTACGGCTGCGTCATTGACGGCTGTCCGCCCGGTCTGGCGTTGACCGAAGCGGACCTGCAGGGCGATCTGGACCGGCGCAAGCCCGGCCAGTCGCGTCACGTTACCCAGCGCCGCGAGGACGATGTCGTGCGCATTCTTTCCGGGACACTGGAAGGCGTGACGACGGGCACACCGATCGGCCTGTTGATTGAGAACACCGATCAGAAGTCCAAGGACTATTCCGATATCAAGGATCTGTTCCGGCCCGGCCACGCCGATTACACTTACCAGCAGAAGTACGGCATCCGTGATTATCGCGGCGGTGGCCGTGCGTCAGCCCGCGAGACGGCCATGCGCGTTGCCGCGGCCGGTATCGCCAAGAAATACCTGCGCGAAAAACACGCTATCGTTATTCGCGGTTACCTGGCACAGCTCGGACCCATTGCGGTCAGTCTGAAGGACTGGAGCGCGGTCTCGCAGAACGATTTTTTCTGTCCCGATCCGGACAAGGTGGCCGAACTTGAGGATTACATGAACGCACTGCGCAAGTCCGGCGATTCGATCGGTGCGCGCATCAATGTCGTCGCCGAGGGTGTGCCGCCGGGCTGGGGCGAGCCGGTATTCGACCGGCTTGATGCCGATATTGCCAAGGCGATGATGAGTATCAACGCGGTCAAGGGCGTCGAGATCGGTGCCGGTTTCGCCAGCATCGAGCAGAAGGGTACCGAGCACCGCGACGAGATGATGCCCGAGGGCTTCCTCAGCAATAATGCCGGCGGCGTGCTCGGTGGTATCTCCAGTGGCCAGGAAGTGGTTGTCAGCCTGGCGCTGAAGGCGACTTCGAGTATTCATCTGTCCGGCAAGACCGTGGACATCGACGGCAAACCAGCCGAAGTGCGCACCAAGGGACGCCATGATCCCTGCGTCGGCATTCGCGCAACACCGATCGCCGAGGCCATGCTGGCACTGGTGTTGATGGATCATTGCCTGCGTCATCGTGCCCAGTGCGGTGATGTCCAGTCGCAGACGCCGATCATACCCGGTAAACGTAACTCGTGAAGCGTATTTCGTATCCCGGCTGAAACTCGTGCTCACTTCGAAGTACGAGCAACGAGTGACGAACAACGAGATACAGCCGGAACAGGCACGAACAGCTGCGCGCCACGGTAATCTGGATTTCATCCCTGATGTCTGAGTTAATCCCCTACTGGCGGCTGTCCGGTTTCTATTTCTTTTACTTCGCCACGCTCGGCGTGTTTCTGCCGTACTGGTCGTTGTATCTGGAGGATATCGGCTTCGGCGCCGGTGCCATCGGCACGCTGACGGCACTGCTGGTCGGTACCAAGATGGTGGCGCCCAACGTGTGGGGTTGGTTGGCCGACCATACCGGTCAGCGCATGCGCATCATCCGCCTGGGTTCATTACTGGCCTGCATCAGTTTTGCCGGCGTCCTGTTCACGCAGAGCTACCTGGGTCTGGCGCTGGTCCTGCTGGTTTACGGCTTCTGTTCCAACGCCGCGCTGCCGCAGGTGGAGGCGATGACGCTCAATCACCTGCGTGATCGCGAGCATGCCTATCCCGGCATCCGCCTGTGGGGCTCGATCGGTTTCATCGCGGCGGTCGGTATTTGCGGCTGGCTGCTGCGCGACAGTGCACTGGGGCTGATTCCCTGGATCATTCTCGTCATGCTGGCATTCAACTGGCTGGTGACTTTGCAGTTGCCGCCCAGTGAGGCCGCGCCGCAAACAGAAGGCGACAACCGTTTCCGCCAGGTGATCAGGCGGCCCGAGGTGATCGCCCTGATCGGCGTCTGCCTGCTGATGCAGGCCAGCCATGGCCCGTATTACACGTTCTTTTCGCTGTACCTGCAGCGGGCCGGCTACGGCCTCGACCTGATCGGTCAGCTCTGGGCACTGGGGGTTGTCGCGGAAGTGTTCGTGTTCATGGTGCTGCATCGCCTGTTGCTGCGTTTTGGTCTGCGCTGGCTGCTGCTGGCGAGTCTGGCGCTGGCGGTGCTGCGCTGGACCCTGATCGGTGAATTCGTCGATTCGCTGGCGGTGATCGTTATTGCCCAGCTGCTGCACGCGGCGACCTTCGGCATCTACCACGCGGTCACCATTCAGTACATTCATCGCTATTTCACCGGCCGCCTGCAGGGTCGTGGCCAGGCCCTGTACAGCAGCCTCAGTTTCGGTGCCGGCGTGGCGCTGGGCAGTCTCGCCAGCGGTTACCTGTGGGAGGCCGTCGCGCCTGTGTGGAGTTTCCGCTTTGCCATTGCCGCCAGCCTGCTGGCGCTGATTATCGCCTGGTACTGGATCGACTACCGGCAACAGGGCGGTTGACGGTGAACCGATCCGGCTCGCTGGTGTATGATTGCCGGCACGTTCAGGCAAAACGCATACACAACTTCGTCATGGCAATCGAGTTTTATGCAATGCGTGGCCATGATCTGAAGCTCCGATACCGATGGCATTCCTGAAATTTTCCACAGATGATTATGCCTTGCCGGATCGCGTTGAAGCACTGCGCGATACCTATGCGGCGATCGCGAACATCGACGTTTCGTTGAAGAGCGATGCGCCGGTTCATGTCTTGACCGATATCCAGCTGTTGCCTGGCGTTTCCATCGGTCGCATCAACTGCACGCCGTTACGGGCGCAGCGCGGCAAACCCCAGGTCGCAGACGGTAACGATGATCTGGTATTCCTGATCAATGCCGCCGACAGTGGGGTATGGGGATCGGGCCTCAAAGGACACGATGATGTGTTCTGCCGACCCGGGGAGGGTACCTTCATCCTGCGCGACTACACGGGTCATATCGAGTCTGCCGACTATACACGCAATTTGCTGTCCATCGCTTTTCCGCGTGCCACCCTGGCGCCGTTGATTACCGACCTGGATCGCGTGGCTGGCAACAAGGTGGGGGCCTCGGAAGCATTCCGTCACCTTGCTGCTTATGCCGTTCGACTGGTGCAGCAGGGTGTCTCATTGACGCCGGACGAGGCGATGTCGGCGGCCACGCACCTGCACGATCTGGCGCAGCTGGCGCTCGGTGGCAAACCTGACATGCAGGCACTGGCCTGCGGTCGCGGCCTGCGCGCGGCCCGCCTGCGGGCCATCAAGGCGGATATTGCCGCCAATGCAATGCAGGCTGACCTGTCGCTGGATCAGGTTGCGGCGCGGCATGCGATTTCGCCGTCCTACGTCCGCGCGCTGTTCGATTTTGCGGGCACTACGTTTACCGATTATGTGCTGGAACAACGCCTGGCGCGCGCCCATCGCCTGCTCAGTGACAGGCGCTACGCGTACCAGACCGTCAGCAGTATTGTATTTGGCTGTGGTTTCAATAACCTGTCCTGGTTCTACCGGGCCTTCCGGCGACGCTACGGTATGACGCCGTCGGACCTGCGCCAACGGCCATGCCCGGCAATCGACTGACGGCGCACCCGGTTCAGTGTGTCTTCCGCCCCGTTTGTAGCGCTGAGTGGAAGTGTTTCCGTTAGCCTGCCTGCTATCTTCATAAAGCTTGAATCTTTTCAAGTCGTTGCATCCGCGTCCGGTAGCCAGACCCGACTCGTTTCAGGGGGAAGTCGCAGTGTTTGCACGCGATGGGGTAAACGGGAAAGCGTCTTGTGCCGGTGTCGTCGCGGATGCAATGTTATGGTTGCCATGGATGGCGGCCACCCCTGATATCGGTCCTGACATGAGCCTAGGGCCAAGCCCGGAATCAATGATTGATTCGGAATCGGCGCACCCACCAGCGCCCCGATTACTGCGTCGCAGTCTGTCGTGAATCCGGATTTGCCGTGCATGCGTAAATAGGCGTGTCCTCTGTTTGTCACGGATACCGGTTCCCCATGAATGTTCGTTTTACCGTCCTGCTTGCTGTGCTGCTGTTGTGCAGTGCCTGCGTGTCCCATCAGGGTCGATCCGATGGCCAGACACTGCCGGTGGCTGACCATGATTATGCCGTGTTTACGGAACAAACTTATTCCCCGGCTGACTGGCCGGAAACGCTCGGGGCTGACGTCTACGTGCCACGGGGCGCAGGTCCGTTCCCCGCTATTATGCTGGTGCATGGCGGTGGCTGGCGCGAGGGTCGCACACGCAGCGATATGAACGACATTGCCAGGCGACTGGCCCGGCATGGTTTTGTCGTCGTCAACATCAGCTACCGCTTCGCGCCGGAGTATCGATTCCCGGCACAGCTGCACGACCTGCAGCAGGCCATGCACTGGATTCATGACAATGCCGGGGCTTACCGCATAGATAGCGAGCGTATCGGCGGCTTCGGATACTCCGCTGGCGCGCACCTTGTGACCCTGCTGGCAACTGTCAGTGAGGGCGATGAACTCGACCAACCGCACGGCGGCGCGGAAACGCGCCTGGGTGCTGTCGTTGCCGGTGGATTACCGTCGGATCTGCGCAAGTTCGACAGCGGCAAGCTGGTACGCCAATTCCTCGGCGGAGTACGCGAAGAGATATTCAGTGTTTATGCGCAGGCGTCACCGGTTGTACACGTCAGTCCGGATGATCCGCCGATGTTCCTCTACCATGGCAGCTGGGATCAACTCGTGCCGGTCGATCATGCCAGGGACATGTACAGCGCATTACAGTCGGCAGACATCGATGCCGAACTGTTTATCGATCACAGCCGTGGCCACATCACCATGTTTCTGTTTGATGGTGACGCTGTCAGTGCCGGTACCGATTTTCTGGTTCGGCAATTACCTGCCAATGAGCGCGAATAGTTCGGGTGGGGGAACGGATTTGAATCCGTGACAACGGTGGCGAATGGTCTACCCGGCGTAGTGGAAATCCGTGATTTCCAGCTCCAGCTGCCCGGCTGGCCGTTCCCAGACAACGACATCATCAACCTGTTTGCCCATCAGTGCCTTTGCCAGCGGTGACGCCCAGCTGATGCGGTTGTCGGCCGGATCGGCCTCGTCCTCACCGACCAGTGTAAACGTCCAGGTTTTGTCGTTTTCGTCCAGCAGCTCGACGGTCGCGCCGAAGCGGATGGCATCGTGCGGCTGTTCGGCGGGCTTGATAACGATGGCCGCCGCGATGCGCTGGTCCAGGTAGTTGAGTTCCTGCTCCAGCATCTTCTGCCGGTTGCGGCTGGCCAGTGCCTCGGCCTCCTGCTTCAGTTGTTGCTGTTCCGCCTGTAATGCCGACCATTTCTCGCGCAGCATCGCCAGGCCCGCCGGGGTGATGTAGTTCGGCAGGTCACTTTGCGGACGCTCGGGCAGATCGTGCTCGGCCTGCTCGCCGTCCGGTTCTTTTACAAAGGCTCGGCTCATTTCGAAAGATCTCCTGCGCAGCTTGTCTGCGCAGACTTTGAAACGTCATCGCGAGGCGCGTTAGCGCCGCGGCGATCTCGTAAAATCTGGCTGCGAGGTTAACGAGATTGCTTCGCTTCGCTCGCAATGACGTCAGGATTCACGTCGCCGTCCCGCCCACGGTCAAACCGTCAATGCGCAGGGTCGGCTGGCCGACGCCCACCGGGACCGATTGGCCGTCCTTGCCGCAGGTGCCGATACCGGAGTCCAGCGCCAGGTCGTTGCCGACCATGCTGACACGCGTCAGTACGTCCGGACCATTGCCGATCAGCGTTGCGCCCTTGACCGGTCGGGTCAGTTTGCCGTCCTCGATCAGCCAGGCCTCGCTGGCGCTGAAGACAAATTTGCCGTTGGTGATATCGACTTGGCCGCCACCGAACTGCGCCGCGTACAGGCCCTTTTTCACCGAGCCGAGGATCTCGCCCGGGTCGTGCGGTCCGTTGAGCATGTAGGTGTTGGTCATGCGCGGCATCGGCAGGTGGGCGTAGGACTCGCGCCGGCCATTGCCGGTCGCTGCCATGCCCATCAGCCGGGCGTTCATCTTGTCCTGCATGTAGCCCTTGAGAATGCCGTTTTCGATCAGCGTGGTGCAGTGACTCGGCGTGCCCTCGTCATCGACATTCAGCGAGCCGCGGCGGTCGGCGATCGTGCCGTCGTCGACGACCGTGCAGTATTCCGACGCCACCTTGTCGCCGATACGGCCGGAAAAGGCCGAACTGCCCTTGCGGTTGAAGTCGCCCTCAAGGCCGTGGCCGATGGCCTCGTGCAACAGGATGCCGGGCCAGCCGGGGCCGAGCACCACGGTCATGGTGCCCGCCGGCGCCTCCTCGGCGCGCAGGTTGATCAGTGCCTGGTCGACGGCTTCGTCGATGTACTTGTCGGTCAGTCCCTCGCTGAGAAAATACTCGTAACCGAAGCGACCGCCGCCGCCGGAGCCACCGCGCTCGCGCCGGCCGTTCTCTTCGGCGATGACGCTGACGTTCAGCCGCACCAGCGGTCGCACGTCGGCGACGTGGGTGCCGTCGCTGCCGGCGACCAGGACGACGTTGTAGGAGCCGGTCAGGCCGACGATGACCTGCGTGATACGCGGATCCTTCGCCCGGGCGCGGGCGTCGATACTTTCCAGCAGTGCTATCTTGTCGGCGTCGTTCAGGCTTGCCAACGGATCGGTCGGTCGATAGAGCACTGGCGCGGTTTGCCGCTGCCAGGCCTGGATGCGGCCGTCGGCGCCATGGCCGGCAATGGCGCGGGCGGCGCGGGCGGCCTGGGTCAACGCCGGCAGGACGAGATCGTCGGAATAGGCAAAACCGGTTTTCTCGCCGCTCATGGCGCGTACCCCGACACCCTGGTCGATACTGTGGCTGCCGTCCTTGACGATGCCGTCTTCCAGTACCCACGATTCGGAGCGGCTGTACTCGAAATATAGATCCGCGGCGTCAATGTTCGGGCCCATGACCCGGCCAAGCGTCTGTTCGATGCCGCGATCGTCGAGACCGACCGGCTCCAGCAGTTGCTGGCGGGCGATGTCCAGGTGGTTATTCACGGAATTACTGCTCATGCCGGGGATGTGACTCCTGAAGGGTTCAATTAGATTAGGTTTGGTCGGCCCGCGCATAATTCAAGCGCCGGTGACTCAGTGCCGGGAAACGCTGGCGCAGCTGGCCGAGCTGCTCGAAGTCCAGGTCGGCGCAGGCGTAACCCGGGCCGCTGTCGACCTGCGCGACAATGTGGCCCCAGGGATCGATGATCATGCTGTGGCCCCAGGTCTTGCGGCCGTTGACATGAGTGCCGCCCTGGTTGGCGGCGATGACGTAGCTCAGGTTTTCCACGGCCCGGGCACGCAGCAGCGATTCCCAGTGGGCTTCACCGGTCTTCGCCGTAAACGCCGACGGCACGGTGATGAGACCGACATTGCGCGCCAGCATGTTGCGGTACAGTTCCGGGAAGCGGGCGTCATAGCAGACGCTCAGACCGATGTTCGTGAACGGCGTTTGTGCAACCACGACGTCGTCGCCGGCTTCCAGACTGTCGGACTCGCAGTAACGTTCGCCCCCGTCGACCTCGACGTCGAACAGGTGAATCTTGTCGTAACGGGCGACCCGGCGGCCCTCGTCGTCGTAGAGCAGGCTCGCGGCGCGGGCGTGATCGGGATTGTTACCAGCCAGCGGAATGGTGCCGGCAATGATCCAGAGTTTGTGTTTTTGCGCGGTTTCGTTCAGGAAGCTCTGGATCGGGCCGTTGCCGTCGGTTTCACTGATCGGCAGCTTGTCCGCTTCGTGCATGCCCATGAAGGCGAAGTTCTCGGGCAAAACCGCCAGCCGGGCGCCATCGGCGGCGGCCTCGGCCAGTAATTGTTCAGCCTGGTCCAGGTTTTCCCGGACCTCGGCGGTCGATACCATCTGTATGACTGCAGCACGCAACATGTTTCTATCTCACTCGGGTGATTGATTCAGTCGGGTGAATTCGGGGGTGAAAGCCGCCGGCGGCGCGGTCGGCGCAACTATCCGACATGATAACAAAATGCCCGCCATGGCTGCATTTATACTGCCGCGACCGGAAGCATTTCTTGCAAGTAACAGGCCGTTCACGGTACATTGCAGTGCAAAAAGCTGCATCCCGATGTTGCTGTCAAACTCGGGTTTTCGACAAAAAATTCTCTTATACAAAGACCTCCATTGAACGAAGATTTCCCTAGAATCAAGCGTTTGCCGCCGTATGTTTTCAATATCGTCAACGATTTGAAAATGCAGGCACGCCGCGCCGGCGAGGACATCGTCGATTTCGGCATGGGCAATCCGGATCAACCGACGCCACAGCACATTCTCGACAAGCTGGTCGAGGCGGCACAACGCAACGACACGCACCGCTATTCGGTTTCGCGCGGTATCCCGCGCCTGCGCCAGGCCATCTGCAACTGGTACAAGACCCGCTACGACGTCGACCTCGACCCGGACAGCGAGGCCATCGTAACGATTGGCTCCAAGGAAGGCCTGGCGCATCTGGCCATGGCCACCGTCGACAAGGGTGATGTGGTGCTGGTGCCGAACCCGGCTTATCCGATTCACCCGTTCGGTTTCGTGATTGCCGGCGCCGACGTACGCCATGTGCCGATCGGCCCGGATATCGATTTCTTCTCCGAACTGCAGAAGGCGATTCGCGACTGCTGGCCGCGGCCGAAGATCCTGTTGCTGAACTTCCCAAGCAACCCGACCAGTCAATGCGTCGATCTCGAGTTTTTCGAGAAGGTCGTCGATATCGCCCGCGAACACGGTATCTGGATCGTGCAGGATCTGGCCTATGCCGACATCGTCTTCGACGGTTACAAGGCGCCGTCGATCCTGCAGGTACCGGGCGCCAAGGATGTTGCGGTCGAGTTTTTCTCGCTGTCGAAGAGCTACAACATGCCGGGCTGGCGTGTTGGCTTCATGGTCGGCAACCAGAAACTGGTTGGCGCGCTGACGCGCATGAAATCCTACCTCGACTACGGCATGTTCACGCCGATCCAGGTTGCCGCGATCACGGCACTGGAAGACTCGCAGGATTGCGTGCACGAGATCTGCGATATGTACCGCGATCGCCGTGACGGCCTGTGCGAAGGGTTGAACGAGATCGGCTGGGAAATCGAACCGCCCAAGGGCACCATGTTCGTCTGGGTGCCGATTCCGGAACCGTACAAGGAAATGGGCTCGCTCGAGTTTTCGAAGAAACTGCTGGCCGAGGCCAAGGTGGCGGTATCGCCGGGTATCGGCTTCGGCAGCTACGGTGACGATTACCTGCGCTTTGCGCTGATTGAGAACCGGCATCGCACACGCCAGGCCATCCGCGGTATCCGCGATATGTTCCGCGCAGATGGCCTGCTCGAAGACGACGAATAGGTACGGGTGATTCTTAAGATGGCGGGATCATGAAGATGATCCCTGTAGGAGGCCCGTCCTCGGGCCGAACATTATTCGCGGCGGGGCGCCGCTCCTGCTTTGGTTAATTCTGTTGCAGATACGAGATAGGGGATTATTCTTTGAAACCGGTTAATGTCGGTCTGCTGGGCCTCGGTACCGTGGGCGGCGGTACCATCAGCGTACTCAACCGTAATGCCGAGGAGATTACCGGGCGCGCCGGTCGTGCGATCCAGGTGACCCATGCCAGCGCGCGTGACCTGAACAAGCAGCGCGAATTCTCCACTGCTGGGATCACGTTGTGTCAGGATCCGTTCGAGGTAGTGAACAACCCGGATATTGATATCGTGGCCGAATTGATCGGCGGCATCGAGCCGGCCAGGGAACTGGTACTCAAGGCAATCGCTAACGACAAGCACGTCGTCACTGCCAACAAGGCCTTGATCGCCCTGCATGGCAACGAGATCTTTCGTGCCGCCCAAAATCAGGGCGTCATGGTCGCCTTCGAGGCCGCGGTTGCTGGTGGCATACCGATTATCAAGGCGATCCGTGAGGGTTTGTCGGCCAACCGTATCGAGCAGGTGGCCGGCATTATCAACGGCACTTCGAATTTCATTCTTACCGAGATGCGCGAGCGCGGCTTGCAGTTCGATGCCGTGCTCGACGAGGCCAAGGAACTCGGTTACGCCGAGGCCGATCCGAGCTTCGACATCGAGGGCACTGATGCTGCGCACAAGCTCACCATCCTGGCGGCGATTGCCTTCGGTATCCCGTTGCAGTACGACAAGGTTCACACCGAGGGCATCACCGACATCACGCCGGCCGACGTCGACTATGCCGGTGAGCTCGGCTACCGTATCAAGCATCTCGGTATCGCCCGGCGCACGGATCACGGCATCGAGACCCGCGTGCACCCGACACTGGTGCCACGCAAGCGGCTGATGGCCAACGTCGAGGGCGTCATGAACGCGGTGCTGGTCAAGGGCGACGCTGTCGGTCCGACGATATATTATGGCGCCGGCGCCGGCGCCGAGCCGACCGCTTCGGCGGTTGTGGCCGACCTGGTCGATGTGACACGGGCTTTGACTTCGGACCCGGAAAACCGCGTACCGCACCTGGCTTTCCAGCCGGACGCGCTAAACGACGGCGGCGTGCTAGCGGTCGAAGACAACGAAACCGCGTACTACCTGCGCATGAGCGCGATCGATCAGCCGGGCGTACTGGCCGAGATCACGCGTATACTGGGCGAACGCGACATCAGCATCGAGGCCTTCCTGCAGAAGGAGCAGGAGCCGGATACTACCCATGTGCCGATCATCCTGCTGACGCAGAAGGTGCGTGAGGGCAACATGAACGCCGCCATCGAGGCAATCGAGAAACTGCCGGTGGTCAGCGGTCGCATCATGCGGATACGCGTGGAAACATTGGCCTGACGCGCATAGCGCGTCAGGCGTATCTCGTCGCTCGTGAAGCGTATCTCGCGGGGACGGTAATTTTGGAGTTGTAGGAGGCCCGCCCTCGGGCCGACTGAAACTGGTATAACGGGTTATATCAATTCGCGGCGAGGGCGCCGCTCCCACGTTTTATCTCGTGAGCTGCGATAAAGAATGACATTTAGACAACGTTATACGGGTCTGATCGAACGTTACCGTGATTTGCTGCCGGTACACGACGATACCCGTCTGATCAGCCTGGGCGAGGGCAATACGCCGCTCATTCGCCTGAATAACATTCCGCGCGAGCTGGGCGTTGATGTCGATATCTATGTGAAGTACGAAGGCTTGAACCCCACCGGTTCGTTCAAGGATCGCGGCATGACCATGGCCGTGACCAAGGCGGTGGAAGCGGGTTCGCGCGCCATCATCTGTGCGTCGACAGGCAACACGTCGGCTTCCGCGGCGGCCTATGCTGCGCGCGCCGGCATTACCGCGTTCGTGCTGATTCCGGAAGGCAAGATTGCCATGGGCAAGCTGGCCCAGGCCATGGTCGAGGGTGCGGTCGTAATCCAGATCGCCGGCAACTTCGACGACGGCATGCGGCTGGTACGCCAGGTCGCTGAAAATGCCCCGGTAACGATCGTCAACTCGATCAATCCCTATCGCCTGCAGGGCCAGAAGACCGCTGCCTTCGAGATTGTTGAGGAACTCGGTCGCGCGCCGGACTTTCATTACCTGCCGGTCGGCAATGCCGGCAACATCACCGCGCACTGGATCGGTTACAGCGAATACTCTTCCGGTGATGGCCATTCGGTGACCGCGGCCTGCAACTACTGCGAGGGCCACTGCCGTTTCGCCGGGGCCGTCGTCGGTTCACGGCCGGTCATGGTCGGCTACCAGGCATCCGGTGCGGCGCCGTTCCTGCGCGGCCATATGGTCGACGATCCGGACACGGTGGCGACCGCCATTCGCATCGGTCATCCGCAGTCCTGGAACCAGGCTTGGAAGGTGCGCGAGGAATCCGGTGGCTGGTTCGATGAGTGTGAGGACGACGAGATCCTCGCCACGCAGAAACTGCTGGCGGAAAAGGAAGGCATTTTCTGTGAGCCGGCCTCCGCGATCTCGCTTGCTGGCGCCATCCGCGACATCAAGAGCGGCAAGATCGAACCGAACAGCAGTGTCGTTTGTACGCTGACCGGCCATGGGCTCAAGGATCCGGATACCGCCGTCAAGCAGAGCACCGGGCCGATGATCAAGATCGCGGCCGAGCTCGATGCAGTGAAGCAGGCGATACTCGACAACATTTCGTAGCGCGATGCGCAAGCGCGTATCTCGTTGTTCGTGAAGCGTATCTCGTGGGTGGGGCAGACTTGATAGGATGGCCCTTGTGGCACAGTCCCGTTGATAAACGAGATACGAGATACGAATAACGTGATGCCCGCCATCACCTTCATCATTCCCGGTTTTCTGCCCGCTCCGGCGGCGATCACCGCGGCCGATCTGCCCGCCTGCCCGTATCTGCAGAAACTGCTGGCCCGCGCCGATCAGCGGCCGCAGTCCCGCGATAGCCATGAATACCTGCTGGCGCAGTTTGGCTGTCCGGCCGACACGGTTGCGCCTTATGCCGCGCTGAGCCATCTCGCCGACCGCGGTGAAACTCGCAGCAATGTGCTGCGCGCCGATCCGGTGCATCTGTCGGCCGGTCGCGAGGGCGTGATGTTGTTCGACAACACCATGCTGCAGTTGCAGGCGGACGAAGCCGAATCGCTGGCTGAGACGGTACGGCCATTGCTGACGGAATTTGCCGCCGAACTCGAGGTGGCCGCGCCGGAGCGTTGGTACCTGCTCTGCGAACAGCCGATCGCGATCACCACCCAGCCATTGATGCAGGTGATCGGCCGGGATGTCAGCGACCGTTTGCCGACAGGCGACGACCGCACGCGCTGTCGACGGCTGTTCAACGAAATCCAGATGACCCTGCACGAGGCGCCGGTCAACCAGACGCGTGAACGCCGCGGCCAGTTGCCGGTCAACAGCCTCTGGTTCTGGGGCGAGGGCGATTTGCCGGCGCTTGGTACAACAGCCTTTGACGCCTGCTTCAGTAATGACCCGCTCGCGCAGGGTTTGGCGCGGTGGCGGGACATCCCGGTGCGGTCACTGCCTGCCAACCTTGGCGAACTGCTGGCACAGCCGGCGGCTGCTACCGCGCAGCCGTCGTTGCTGGTTCTCGATAATCGTGCCGAACGCTTCCATGCCTATCAGGATGCCGCCGGCTGGTTGCAGTTTATCGAGCGGTTCGAACAGGACTGGGCACAGCCGCTGTACCGGGCACTGCGACGCGGCCAGCTGTCGTCTATAGACATATTGCCCGGCGATTCGCATTACCACTGCCGGCGCCGGCATGTCGCGCGGTTCTGGCGACGGCCATCCGCGGCGCGGCTGACAGCCGCAAGCGGATAGCATTTCGCCGGCCCCGAATGGCTGGACAGAAATCGCCTCAATATAGTAATGTTATAACATAACAATTATTTGTTGTTGATGGGAAGCTGTATGACAACCGCGCTCGATCTGGGCCAGGCCGGCCGTTCGGATCACTATCAATACGTCAACGCGCCCGGGCAATTCGGCGTGATCCACCAGCCTGGCGTGAACCTGGCAGTCTGGCCGCGCACGCTGGATCACCGCTGGAGCGGCCTGCTGCGGCGGCTGTTGCGCGAGCGGGTGCATGCCGTCGCGACCCTGGAACCGGTCGATGTCGAGTGGCTGCTGCTGACGGAGTTCGCCCGGCTGAGTGAAACCGACGCGGACAGCATCGAACTGATTCGCGACATCCAGAATCAGGCCCGGGTTTTTGCCGAGCTGGCCGGCAGCGCGACCGTGACCATGCGCCTGGAAGTCGTCAATACGGACGAATGCCGGCTGTTTCACGTCGATCGCCACCGCCTGCGCCTGCTGTGTACCTACGCCGGTCCCGGCATGGAGTGGCTGGGCAACCTGCAGGTCAACCGTGCCGCTCTGGGACACGGCAGCAACCAGCGCGTACTGCGGCAGGGACGGTCGCGACAACTCGCGCCCGGTCACGTGGCCGTTCTGAAGGGCGAGCTTTATCCCGGCAACGCCGGCAACGGTATCGTGCACCGCTCACCCACAATCGGCATCGCCGGCCAGCAACGCCTGCGACTGCGTTTCGATCAACCGGTCGCTGCAGTCAGCTGACCGCCAACAGGTAGATAATCATGAACAGACTTCCCGTTACGGTACTGTCCGGCTTCCTCGGTGCCGGCAAGACAACAGTTCTGAATCACGTGCTCACCAATCGCGAAGGCCTGAAAGTGGCAGTGATCGTCAATGACATGAGCGAGGTCAATATCGATGCCGAGCAATTGCGCCAGGGCGGCGCCAACCTGTCGCGGACCGAGGAAAAGCTGGTCGAATTCAGCAACGGTTGTATCTGCTGCACGCTGCGCGACGATCTCCTGCAGGAAGTTACACGCCTGGCGCGCGCCGGCCGTTTCGATTACCTGTTGATCGAATCCACTGGCATTTCCGAACCGATGCCGGTTGCCGCGACCTTCGCCGTTCGCGACGAACAGGGTTTCAGCCTTGCCGACGTCGCCGAACTTGACACGATGGTCAGCGTGGTCGATGCCGCCAACCTGTTGCGGGATTTTTCGTCGACCGATTTTCTGCGTGATCGCGGCGAATCACTGGGTGAAGACGACGAGCGTACGCTGGTCGATTTGCTGACCGAGCAAATCGAGTTCGCGGATGTCATCGTGATTAACAAACTGGACTGCGTCGACGAGGCCATGCGTGAGGATGTGCGGCGCGTCGTCAAGGCGCTCAACCCGGTCGCGCAGCTTATCGAAACGACGCACGGCCAAGTGCCGCCCGCCGGCATACTGGCGACCGGACGCTTTGATTTCGAGCGTGCCAGCAGTGCGGCCGGCTGGGCGCGCGAACTGCAGGGACTGCATACGCCGGAAACAGAAGAATACGGCATCAGCAGCTTTGTTTACCGGCGCCGGCGGCCGTTTCACCCGCAGCGCCTGTACGACTTTCTCAGCAGTGACTGGGGACCGGTATTGCGCAGCAAGGGACATTTCTGGCTGGCTTCGCGCATGGACTGGGTCGGCGAGTGGGCCCAGGCGGGCGGTGCCATGACGCATCAGGCAGCGGGCCTTTGGTGGGCCTCTGCCGGCGACAGGCCGGACGATCCGGACACGCGGGCTTACCTCGACAACGTCTGGGACGCGAATTTCGGTGATCGGCGCCAGGAAATCGTTTTTATCGGTATAGACCTTGAGCGCGTGGCACTCAGCGGACGCCTGGACGGCTGTCTGCTGACAGATGCAGAACTGGCGCGTGGGCCACAGGCGTGGCGAACACTGCCGGATCCGTTTCCGGCCTGGCAACTGGCCGAGGCCGGATAAGCCGTAGCCACCACCGGTCGATCATCACTGCTCGGCCGGCGATGGCGTGCGCTTATTTGACGACTTTGGTCGCGGTATTCAGGTAAATTCGACCGCGACTTTTCACCGTTTCGGCATCGGCGGTTTCAGAGGCCACATGAATCTCCTCCAGTGTTGGCGCCAGTCCACTGAGTTCGGCGTTGATCTTCGCCAGCGCGTTTTCCAGCGTATAGGTGAGTTCATGGATGCGACCAAGATCCGCGGCACTGAGTGTGTCCTGCGCCAGCAGGGTAGCTAGCTTATCGTTGTATTCGGAAAAATGGGCCACTGCCTGTTCCAGCGTTTCCGCCTGTTTGCCCTCGAAGTGATCCGGCCGCTCATCGGCCATGGCCGGCATGGCGAATCCGGGTACGAGCAGCAGGAATAGGAACGAATGAATCCGGTTTTTCATGATGGGGCTTTCCCTCTCTTTGTAGCCGTCCTGCCGGCGCTGCCGGCTGAGTAGGCAAGGATTTGTTTGGGTCCGGGTTGTTCGACGCCGCGGCCGAATGCGTGACAGACCGAGTACCACAAGGCGCAATTATAGCGGCTCATTATGTAAATAAAAAGTATTTGCATTTAATAATTATTATCAAATAGAATCGGGAGATATTTAAACCACCGTCAAGACTGTCTTATGAAACACCCGCTGCCAAAGAACTGTCTGCCCGCAGCCCGGCGCTTCCATAACCTGAAAAGCGGCCAGATCCATGGCCTGATGGGGCTCAAGCTGAGTGAAAACCAGCGCGAGCAACTCAAGACCCTGGAACCGGGTCAGCGCGTCGATCATCTCAAGGTACGCGACAACGCCAACCTGGCGGCGGAGCTGGGCGCCGAGCTCATCATGCGGCGCATCTTCGATCGGGAGGCCTCCCATGAATGAACTGAAAGACCTGAGCGACATCAACCGACAACTGGCCGACCAGCGACCGGAGGACATCATCCGCTGGGCCATCGATCTGGATAAAGAGACGATCGTGACGACCAACTTCGGCCCGTACGAGGCGGTGATCCTGCACATGGCCACACGCATCAAGCCGAACCTGCCGGTTGTCTGGATCGACTCCGGTTACAACACGCCGGAAACCTACCTGACAGCCGGGAGGATCATCCAGGATCTCGACCTCAACCTGCATGTATTCATGCCGGAAATGACCGCTGCACGCCGCGATGCGCTGATGGGCGGTATCCCGGAAGTCGACAGCGAAGAGCACGACGAATTCACGCGCCAGGTCAAGATCGAACCGTTCCAGCGGGCCCTGGCCACAATGCAACCGGAAGTATGGCTGACCGCGATCCGTCGCGAACAAACCGCCTTCCGCCACGGCCTGGACGTCGTCAGTCACGGCCCCAATAACGTGCTCAAGGTCGCGCCGCTGTTGAACTGGAACGAAGCCGACATGGAACGCTACCGCCAGGAACACGATCTGCCGCAGGTCAGCAACTATTTCGATCCGACCAAGGTCATCGGCAACCGCGAATGCGGCCTGCATACCATGGCGTCGTAACCAGTAAGGATCGTCTCGGGCGCATGCCCGTTACTGATGATGGTGAACGCGCGGACAAGTACACACATTCGCCGGCCGTATTCGTTAAAATGCGCGCATGCAAATCATTCGCCGTCCCGAGCCCGATACCGACCACCTGTCCGACGAACTGCCCCCGCTACTCAAACGCCTCTACGCCGCCCGCGATGTCCGTGATCCGCACCAGCTGGACTATTCGCTGAACGCCCTGCTGCCGAGTTCGCAGCTGCACGGGATCGCGGATGCCGTCGGGCTGCTGAAAACCGCCATCGAGGCCGGCCGGCGCATCCTGATCGTCGCCGATTTCGATGCCGATGGTGCCACTGCCTGTGCGCTGGCGGTGCGCGGGCTGACCGCACTGGGCGCGCACGATGTGCGCTACGTCGTGCCGAACCGGTTCGAGTATGGCTATGGCCTGTCGCCGGAGATCGTCGAGGTCGCCGCCGTCCAGCAGCCGGACATGATCGTTACCGTTGATAACGGCATCGCCAGCGTCAGCGGTGTCGCAGCCGCACGTGAACGCGGCATGCAGGTGATCATTACCGATCACCATCTGCCACCGGCGGAGCTGCCGGCCGCGGACGCCATCGTCAATCCGAACCTGCCCGACGACCCGTTCCCGAGCAAATATCTCGCCGGCGTCGGCGTCATGTTCTATGTATTGATCGCATTGCGCTCGGCGCTGCGCGCGGACGACTGGTTCAAACGCCGGAATCTCGCCGAACCCAACCTGGCACAGTGGCTGGACCTGGTCGCGCTGGGGACCGTCGCCGACGTCGTGCCGCTGGATCACAACAACCGCATTCTGGTGGCGCAGGGCATCAAGCGCATCCGCAATGGTTCCTGCTGTGCCGGTATCCGCGCGTTGCTGGCGGTGGCCGGTCGTGATCCGGCCGGGGTGTCGGCGACCGATTTCGGCTTTTTCATCGCGCCACGATTGAATGCCGCTGGCCGGCTGACCGACATGACGGTGGGCATCGAGTGCCTGCTGACGAACAACGACGCATCGGCGCAGGCAATGGCGCGCCAGCTCGACGACCTCAACCGCGAGCGGCGCGAGCTGCAGAACACCATGCACGAGGATGCCGAACGGACCCTGGCCGAGCTCAGCCTGGCCGACGATCACGCCTGGCCGGCGGGGCTGTGTCTTTATCGCGAGGACTGGCACCAGGGACTGGTCGGGCTGGTGGCCTCCCGGGTGAAAGAGCAAATCCACCGCCCGGTGATCGCATTCGCACCGGCTGGCGACGGCGAGAACCTCAAGGGCTCGGCGCGCTCGATTCCCGGCGTGCATGTCCGCGACGTGCTCGACGCCGTGGCCACCCGCCACCCGGGTCTGGTGACTAAGTTCGGCGGTCATGCCATGGCCGCGGGTCTGTCCCTGGCACAGGCCAATTACGAGGCTTTTGCCGCGGCCTTTGCCGAGGAAGTCGAGCGTCAGCTGGATGGCGAGACGCCGGTCGGCCAGATCCTGAGCGACGGCGATCTCGAAGCCACCGACCTGTCACTGCGCACGGCGGAGCTGATTGCCAGCGCCGGACCGTGGGGACAGGGCTTTCCGGAGCCGGTGTTCGACGGCGAGTTCGAACTGGTTGAACGCCGCATCGTCGGCGGTCGCCATCTGAGCCTGAAGCTCAGGCCGCCGGGCGCGAACAAACCGATCAAGGCGATTGCCTTCGGCACCGACGACAGCGCCTGGCCGGCCCGGGTCGAACGCGTGGCGGTGGCCTACCGCCTCGACGTCGACACCTACGGCGGCCGGCGCCAGTTGCAACTGATGGTGGAGCACCTAACGCCGTTGTAGGCAGGCGGCTTTATTGCCCCGGTCGCCATCGCTACAATAGCCGTCTTGCCAATACCGCATTCTCAGTCACGCACAGGATTACGTACCCATGGTCGAAGTCAATCAGTTATTCCATCAAATCAAGGATATGCGCGAGCGCAGCGAGTCGCTTAGGGGGTATCTTTGACTACGACCGCAAGGCCGAACGTCTGACCGAGGTCGAGCGCGAACTGGCCGAACCCAACATCTGGGACGATCCGGAGCAGGCGCAGGCACTGAACCGCGAGCGCGCCGCGCTGGAAAACATCGTCACCACCCTGAGCAAGCTGCATCACGGTATTGCCGATGCCGAAGAGCTGCTGGAGATGGCGCGTGATGAAAAGGATGAAAGCACGCTGAGCTCTATCGAGACCGATCTCGAGGATTATGAAAAGCAGCTTGCCAGGCTGGAATTCCAGCGCATGTTCTCCGGCGAGATGGATGCCAACAACGCCTACGTCGACATCCAGGCCGGCTCCGGTGGCACCGAGGCACAGGACTGGGCCGAGATGCTGTTGCGCATGTATCTGCGCTGGGGCGAGCATCACGATTTCGAAACCGAACTGCTGGAAGTTTCCGCGGGCGACGTTGCCGGCATCAAGAGCGCGGCGATCAAGTTTACCGGCGATCATGCGTTTGGCTGGTTGCGTACCGAAACCGGCGTCCATCGGCTGGTGCGCAAGTCACCGTTCGATTCCGGCAACCGCCGGCACACCTCGTTTGCCTCGGTGTTCGTGTCACCGGAAGTCGACGACAATATCGAAATCGAGATCAACCCGGCCGATCTGCGCGTCGACACCTATCGCGCCAGCGGCGCCGGCGGTCAGCACGTGAACAAGACCGAC
The DNA here is from genome assembly GCF_024808875.1 of Methylohalomonas lacus. Lineage (GTDB taxonomy): Bacteria > Pseudomonadota > Gammaproteobacteria > Methylohalomonadales > Methylohalomonadaceae > Methylohalomonas > Methylohalomonas lacus. The sequence continues at coordinate 539 of NZ_JANUCT010000026.1, read as the reverse complement.
TCGGCGATTCGCATCACGCACGAACCCAGCGGTATCGTCGTGCAGTGTCAGAATGGTCGTTCGCAGCACCAGAACCGCGACTACGCGATGCAACAGTTGCGCGCCAAGCTGTATGAAATGGAAATACAGAAGCGCAACGAGGCCAAGCAGGCGCAGGAAGACAGCAAGTCCGACATCGGTTGGGGCAGCCAGATCCGATCCTATGTGCTCGACCAGTCGCGCATCAAGGACCTGCGCACCGGTGTTGAAACCGGCAATACGCAGGCGGTGCTCAATGGCGAGCTGGATAACTTCATCGAGGCCAGTCTTAAGGCGGGACTTTAAGAGCGTATCTCGTTATTCGTGAAGCGTGGCGCAAGCGCGTATCTCGTCGTTCGTGAAGCGTATCTCGTGGGCGGGACTCGGGCTTGACAGATCGGCTTTGGCGGCAAAGCCTCGTTGAATAACGAGATACGAGATACGAGATACGAGATACGAGATACGAGATACGAGATACGAGATACGAGATACGAGATACGAGATACGAGATACGAGATACG
>NZ_JANUCT010000025.1 GCF_024808875.1 Methylohalomonas lacus | reverse complement strand
TCTGGTAGTGAATGCTCGACAGAGCGTGTCTACCACCGGCTATGGTCCGGGTGGTGACACGGCCGGTTCGGTGATCCAGTCGGCCGGTGATCAGGATATCAACATCCTGGGTGCCAATACCACTGGTGATCTGGATATTGACGGCGGTACCGTCGCGGACAGCGCCGCAATCATCAGCATGAACGCAGGCGACAGGGCTCAGACCATTGGCGTAGCCGATAGCATCACCATGGACGGCGGCACGGCTGATAATGCCTTTGCCTTGGTCAATTCCGACAACACGCAGACGATCGACAATGGCAGCGGCGGTGTTACGGACGGTAACTTGGTGCTGACAGGCGGCAGCGCGGGTTCAAACGTCCACGCTACCATCCAGGCGACCAGTACTCAGGACATTCGGATTGGTACGGGCGTTCAGGTGCTGGGCGGCAGCTCCGGCGGGAATGATGACCATGCCGTTATCTACGGCGATGCCATGCAAACGCTGCTGGTGGACAGCGGCGGCCTGACCATCAGCGGCAACGCGGGTAACACCTCGGTTGCCATCGGCGAATACAACTTCGGTGCCGGCATCGTGGCGGACACAGCGGGTGCCCAGAGCATTACCGTCAATGCGGGCGGCCTGTATATGAACGGTGGCACCGCCAGTGATGCCGCCGCGGTAATCAATCAGGCTATCGGCGACAGCCAGACCATCGACATCACTGGTACGACAACGCTGGATGGCGGCTCGGCCTCAGACACGTTCGCCCTGATCGATGGCACTGGTGCCCAGGATATCGACAGCAGTGATGCCATGACCCTGACCGGCGGCACGGCCAATGATGACGACTTCGCCGGTATCGTCGGCAACGCCCAGCAGGACATTCTGTTGGTCAACGGCGGGCTGACGCTGAATGGTAATGGCGGCACGACCGACACTATTACCTTCGGAGATTACAACTTCGGCGCCGGCATTGTGGCGGACACGGCAGGTACGCAGAACATCACTATTAACAATGGTGGTGGCCTGGATCTGAACGGCGGTTCGGCGACCAATGCGGGCGCGGTCATCCAGCAGGCTGTGGTGGCTTACCAGACGCTGGACATCGATGGCACGACGACGCTGGACGGCGGCAGTGCTGCGGGCACGTTCGCGCTGATAGACGGCACGGGCGCGCAGGACATCGACAGCACGCTGGCGATGACGCTAACGGGTGGTACGGCCAACAATGATGACTTCGCGGCCATCGTCGGTAATGCCCAGCAGGATATTACCGTTGATTCGGGTTATCTGACGCTGGACGGTGCTGACGGTACGACGAACACGCTCACATTCGGTGATTACAACTTCGGTGCCGGTATTGTGGCTGATACCGCTGGTACGCAAACCATAACGGTGAGCGACGGCGGCGTGGATCTGAATGGTGGCAGCAGCACCAATGCGGGTGCGGTCATCAACCAGGCTGTCGCGGCCCAGCAGACCATTACCACGATGGGCGGCATTGGCTTTATCTACCTGGATGGCGGTTTCACCAATGGCTTGGCTGATGGTACCTATGCGGTGATTGATAGTGCTGGTAACCAGACCATCAGCAGCAGTCAGGCTATGACCCTTACAGGTGGTGGCACGGTTGCTGATGACGACTTCGCAGCCATCATTGGTAATGCGCAACAGGACATCATGGTTAACAGTGGTGATCTGACCATTGATGCTAGCCAGGGCAGTAGTACCGTCGCTTACGGCAGTAACCAGCTGGGTGCCGGTATTGTCGCCGATGCGACAGGTGCCGGCGGTACGCAGACAATCACAATTGTCGACGGTAGCCTTGATATGGATGCCGGTAGCGAGGCATTCGGCGCTGCTGTTATCGAGCAAGCCGATGCCGCTGCACAGGATCTGAATGTGTCAGACAGCGTGGCCCTGAATGGCGGCTCGGCGGATGACGCCTTTGCCATCATTGATTCGGCGGGTACCCAGACACTGGATGATGGTGCGGGTAATCCGATCGCCGGTAGCCTGACGCTCACCGGTGGTAGCGCGGGTGACCGCGTGCATGCGACGGTCCAGGCGACCGATACCCAGACCTTGCTGATTGGCACAGGCATAGACGTACTGGGCGGCAGTTCCAGTGGTACAGACGATTACGCCCTGATCCAGGGTGGTGCCGCGCAGACTATCAGCACTCAGAGTGGTGGCCTGGAGATCAGCGGCAACCAGGGTGATACCTCGGGAATTATTGCTGGATTTGACTTTGGTGCCGGCATTGTGGCTGACACGGCAGGTGCGCAGACCATAACCGTGAATGCTGACGGTCTTGATATGAATGGTGGCAGTGTTTCCAACTCGGGCGCACTTATCAATCAGGCCGCCACTAATACCCAGACGGTCAACATTACCGGTGCGACCTCTCTTAATGGCGGCACGGGTAGTAACAGCTTCGCTTTGATTACCGGTGACGGGGATCAGTTTATCGATGTCAGTACTGATCTATTGCTGCAGGGTGGCTCCGGAGCAGACGCTGCAGCGATTCTGGAAGCCAGCGATACCCAAGACATCACCGTTGGTGGCAATGCCCAGTTGCTGGCGGACACTGATCCCGGTAACGGCGGTAGCTATGCCGAGATCGGTGCTGGTTCCACACAGACCATTGCGGTCCAGGGTAGCCAGGGTCTAACCCTGACCGGTGGCAGTGGCGCGAATGACTACGCCTATATCTATGGTAGCGACCAAGATATTGATGTCACCGGCGGCGACTTGCTGATCACCGGCGGTACAGGTGGCACTTCAGATACCACGTCCGGTATCGCAGGATTCGGTACGACGCAGACCATTGATGTCGCCGGGAACATTACTCTGACTGGCGTTGCCGGCAATTACACACCGGGGAGCTATGCTAGCAGCGCATTCATTGAGGCTAACGTAGATACCCAGAGCGTCATGGCGGGCAACAATATTTCGCTGACCGGTGGGACTGGGTCTGAATCCCGAGCTCTGATAGAGATGAGCAGAGGAACCGGCGATCAGGTGGTGACCAGCACCAATGGTTCAATAACCTTGGATGATGGGACGGGCACCGATGCCGATGCGATTATCGCCTCCGCCAATACCCAGACCGTCAACGCAACCAGCGGCCAGCTCGACATGATCGGTGATGACGGCGCCCAGTCCCTGATTGAAAGCGCCGCAACCACCGAGCTCAATATCGGCGGCGGTACATGGACCGGTGCGGCCAACCTGACCGCGGGCACCTCGGCGACGATCAATAATACAGGTGCCATCGAGATCGACGAGTCGGTTGGTTTTGACGGCATCGTGACGACGCCGACGCTGATCTTCAGCGGTGGCACCGGCCTGGTCGGTGATACGGACGGGGCGGTCGGCGGAGCCGATACGCGCCTGAATACCGATGTCGATACCATCGAGTTCGACGCTGTAGCCGGCAAGACCGTCAATATCAGCGAGACCGACGATGTGGCCCTGCAGGGCACCGTCGGCACCCTGGACCTGATTACCGATAATGCCGGTGATATCACGGACGGTACGGCAGCGTTCAATGCGAACAATGCCACGCTGCAGACGGCGGACGGTAATATCGATCTCAGCGGCCAGACCAACGGAGTGCAGAACTTCCGCGGCGTCAATGCGCAGGGCGGCAGTTTCAACTATACCGGTGGTCGCGATACGGTCTTTGCCAATCGCGCGGTCTCGGCCGAAGTTCTGGCGGGTTCGGGTATTTACACCGACAACGGCATCAGCATCGATACGACCGGCTTTGAGAGCCGCTTTACGGCCAATGTTGTCGAGGTCGGCGGCACCGGTAACATTGATGTGACGGCTGACAGTATCGTGCTGGCGGCCCAGTCTGCCTCGGTGGGTGGTACAGGGCCTTCCGGTAGCGATGGTCGAGTCATCACCGCCGACGGTACCCAGACCTATAATGGTCCGGTGGTGTTGGCGAAAAATACCAGGATCAGTGCAACTGATGCCGGCAATGGTTCTGACGTTGTGGACTTCAACGATACCCTCGATGGCCCCGGCGGTCTGGTCATTGGCTCGACGCCGAACTTCAACGGCTTTATCGGTGACACCACACCGCTGGCTTACTTGGTCCTGAACTCGACCACGAGCAACTTCAACCAGGAAGACGCGGGAACGGATGGTGCCTATACGGCCAACATTGCCGGTGACTTCATCAACAACGGCACCATGATCCTGAACGGTCCGGAAGGGAACTACACCTTCATCGTTGACAGCGGCTTCGTTGGTGCCGGTCCGTCGGTCTTCGAAGGCGGTACCATGAACCTGCAGAACAGCACCATCACCGTCTATGGTGCCACGCAGGGCCAGGTCTCCGGATCCGCCATTCCGGACAGTCAGGTTTTCAATGCCTGGACCGGTGGTCCCCAGTTCACCCAGCTTGTTGACTTTGCGCCAGGCACGATCTTCTTCAAGGCGCCGCCGCCGCAGGGTGAAATCAAGAGCGAGAAGAACCTGCGCGACGATGATGAGGGCGATATTCTCATTGCCTATGAGGATGGAGGCATGAATAGCATGCGCCAGGATGGTGAAGAAACCGCGGGTCGCCTGACACAGGACGTGGCCTATTCCAGTTACTCGCTGATTCAGCCTTATGCAGAAGACTACTACTTCTTTGGCATGAAGACGCAGGCACCGGCTGAAGGCCTTATGCCGAGTCAGCTCATTGAAAGAGCATCAGCGAATTGATTATGGATATTCAAGAGACCGGAATCGTGCCGACCCAGAAAAACGAACAAGTCACCGTCCACGGAATGAATATCGTGAAAAGCATGCCAGCTTCGCTCCAGTCAAAACGGAATCATCCTCGCGCCCGCTCCGGTCTGGCCAGAGGCGGCGTCGTAGCCGTGCTTTTGGCAAGTCTGTCGTTGAACGTCGCTGCGCAAGATGCTGAAAAGGTCGCGCCCAGGATGCCTGATGACAGCGATATCATTACCGGCGCCAATCCGGATCGGCCCGGTCCGGTACGTCCCACGCGGGAAGTAACCGAGGAGGAAGGCGACCGCAAGCAATTGCTGGATGAATTGCAGGGGCTGGTGTTTGTTTCGTCCATGGACCAGGTGAACGAAGCCGGCGTCAGTGACGTTGAGGGCGTTGAAGCCCGTACCGACGACATTCTGACGACCCCGGCTTTCAGGGACGTTGTATCCGAATATCTTGGTCAGCCGGTCAGCCTGCTGTCACTCAAGAAGCTTAATCGTGATGTCGTCAGCTTCTATGCCAATAATGATTATCCGGTCGTGGATGTCGTCATTCCGGAACAGGACATTACTGGCGGTGTTGTACATCTGGTCGTGGTCAAGGGGCAGCTGGGCCAGGTTCGGGCTGAAGGTAACGAGTATTTTTCGGATGAATTGTTGACTTCCAAGATTCGTACCGATGAAGGCGAAGTTCTGCGCGAAAAATCGATCCTCTCGAATGTTCGCTGGATGAACCGTAATCCCTTCAGGCATACGGACCTCGTTTATACCCGTGGCCAGGACCAGGGCGAGACCGATGTGCTCCTGCGCACCCGGGACCGATTCCCCCTGCGTGTCTATACAGGGTACGAGGATTCAGGCAACCGCCAGACCGGCGAGGATCGCTGGATAGCCGGTTTCAACTGGGGCAATGTCTTCGGACTGGACCACCAGCTGAATTACCAGTTTACCTTTAACGATAATACAAACCTGTTTCGCGCCCATTCGGCCAGCTACATCATTCCATTACCCTGGCAGCATGAACTGTCCTTCTTTGGAAGCCATGCGGATACCCGGGTCAAGGAGGGCGCGCTCGGCCCGAATACCCAGGATCTGAACCTGGAAGGTGAAAGTTCACAGATCAGTGCCCGCTATACGATTCCCTTGCCGGAATTCAAGGCCTTCGAAGGCTATACGCACGAAGTGGCGCTTGGGTATGACTACAAGACCACGAACAATAACCTCGAATTCGGTGGTTTCGAGGTTCTCGACAACGATGTCGATATCAGCCAGTTCGTAGCGACCTATTCAGCCTCCCAGCCGGACCAGTGGGGTCGCACCACGTTAACCACCGACTTCATCCACAGTCCCGGTGGCATGATGTCCAATAACGAAGATGAGAATTTTCAGGCTTTTGATGACTTTGCAGACGCCGACTATTCCTATGCCCGCCTGGAACTGCAGCGGATTCAGAAGCTGCCGAAGGACTTCAGTCTGTTTGGTCGTCTGACCGCCCAGTGGTCGTCCGACAATCTGCTCGGTAGTGAACAGTTGGGTGGTGGTGGCTACCGCACAGTGCGCGGTTACGAGGAGCGCGTCATTAACGGTGACGAGGGTTACATCACCAATCTCGAGTTGCGCAGTCCCTCCATCAGTTTGCTGAAGTATGCCGGCCATGATACCTACAATGACCAACTTCAGTTCCTGCTGTTCTGGGACTATGCCAGCCTGGCCGAGAATGAGGTCGCCGCCGATCAGCAGAAAAGCTACACCATCTCCAGCGTCGGCCCGGGCCTGCGCTATTCCATCCCGCCTTACCTGAGTGTACGGCTCGATTATGGCTGGCAGCTGAAGGATCTGGACATCAACAATGGCGTGAATCGTTCACGCGACTCCCGCGTCCATCTGGGTGTTATTCTCAGTTACTGAGCTGAATACCTGATCGTTCCAGATTCCGGATTTCTGGAAGTGCGCTGTCGACAGGGCGCATGGCAAGCCCGTAGTCGATGTCAGCATGATCATGATTGTTGCTGATTGTGTAATTGAGCAGCAGCGCACGCGTACCTTCCCTGAGTTCCTGTCGGGCCAGCCGCGCACCGCCGCACATGCGGCTGCCCTGAAAAAAGGGAATAAATGCATTTTTATCGTAGCTATTGTGCATAAATTCAGATCTATGCGGATCGAACTGGCACGGCCGGGACCAGTAATCGGGATGCCGGTGTGCACCAATGATGGATACCAGTATGATCTGTCCGCTTCTCAGCGTGACGCCACCGACATTGAAGTCGCGAGCCAGCTCGCGCACCACGAAAGGCACCGGCGGATAAAAGCGTAGGGTTTCACTGATGAAACCATCCAGAATGGCGGGCGTCGGGTCGTTTTTGAGTGCCTCCCTGATGTTTGCCTGTGCCTCCGGGTAGGCTGCAAGCTGGCAGGTTATCCATAGCAGGGTCGAAACCGTCGTTTCGATACCCGCGAAAAGGTTCATCAGGTATTCCTCGTTCGCCCGAAACGAAGGCTGCGCCTGCATCTCGTCATTGAATTGTTGCCGCAGCCTTTGCAGGCCCGGTTCATCCAGCATGTAACCATCGATAGCTTCCAGCAGATCTTCCGCCTCTGAATGCAAGGCGGCTTGTACACCAGACTGCATGGGAATCCATGAATAAAACTGCAGGCGTAAAAGTAAGTTTCGGATTCTATCGAACAGAATGATCAGACGATCCGGTTCATTTAATGTAGCGCCGAGTGCCTCATGAAATACGCCGATCGAGGCATTCAGAAACAGATAGGGCAGCCTGCCGGATGCTGCATTGGCGCAGCTTCCAAGCGCTGCTTCGTATTGCTGGCGTATGTGCTGCAAGCGATCGGAGCGACCGGCATCCATATACTGCTTCTGGGTCAGGGCGCTTCGCAGCCGCCACTGCTCGCCGTTGGCATTGAAACGGCTTATTCCCAACATATTGATATTATTGTAGTTTTTTATGAAAATTTCCGGCTGTCGGGCGATTTGGGCAATAGGCTCGGGATGGCCTATTACCGGCAGTTCGCTGACGCCACCGGCAAGCTTGAGTCGAATTGAGCCCGGTTTATCATGGCTCTGCGGCTGCTCGGCGAGCCTGTATAGCGACTGGATCAGGTTACGGAGAAAGGCTCTGGTATTGTCGTTGTTGGTTTGGCTCATGGATTACAGTCGAACGGCGCTGGCGTAACGTAATTCCCAGCGTAACAGATAATCATTGGTTGGCGTTTCGCCAGTACCCAATTGTTCTTTCAAGGCGGCTTCTATCGTAGCAGCGCCGGCACTGTTAATGCTGAACAGACGACCACAAAATGCCACCATGGTTGGTCTATCGGAAAAACGCCAGTCTACCCGGTGGTATTGTTCGCGGATGTCACCGAATCCGGCTGCGGCCAGTTGTTCGGTCAGTTCGCCCGGCTCCAGGAATACGCCTCGATGGCCACCGGGCGTATGCGTGTCGACGAAGCCGTTCAGGAACGCAGCGGTCGGCGTATTGATCTCTACATCGGCCAGAGCGACGCGTCCGCCGGGTTTGAGCAGGCGTGCCCATTCCCGGTAAAGTGGCTGCCGGTCACTAAAGTGATGCAGGCCGGCCAGGCTGGCGATTGCATCGAGACTGGCTGGCGCCAAAGCCTTGATGTCGTCCGCTGGTGCGCAGATGAAGGTATGCACCGGATCGATATCGGCGCCGAAAAGCGCTGATGGCTCAATGCAGATGACCTGGCACTGACCGTCAGTCCGGTCATGCAAACCGTCAGCCAGGTAGCCGCCGCCAGCGGGTATGTCGGCGATGCATTCACCCGCACGCGGTTTAAGGTAATCGATCAGGCATTGGCGTTCGGTTTCGCGGGCGGCCGGACACTGCGCCATGGCCTCGTTATAGGACTGGCCGCGTGCGTTGAATATGGCACTGTAGTCCTGCATGCTCATTATGTCCGGTATTCAGTGCTGGAATGATTGACTTTACTGGGTAACTTGTCTGCATGTTCATTATACCTGCCAGTTTTCGTGGCCGGCCCTATGCCGAACGACATTTTCAGGCCATTACCAGCTGGGCGCATGCAAATCATCCGTTCTACCAGCACTGGCTCAATGGCTCGGCTACGGTGCCGATTCTTGATCGCCGGACATTCCTGGCCCATAACGAGGAAATTTTGAATGGGCACCCTGTGACCGTGACCACATCGGGTTCTACCGGTGTGCCGGTGCGGCTGAGTCAGGATGCCGAGCGCCAGCGGCTGTCGGCCATGGCGGAGCAGCGTTTTGTCGAGTGGCTGGGTGGCCGGCTGCCGCGTGTACGGCTGGTGCACCCGCACAGCGGCGACCGGCAGGCACCGGATCTCATGGACATCAGCAGTTCGCTCGCGGAGCAGCTTGAGTTTATCCGGCAGCGCCACCGCACAGCGGGCGCGGTTGCCATCACCACCTATCCGAGCAATGCCGAACTGCTTGCGCAGAAAGTGCTGGAAGACGGACTGGATATGGGTTTCATCCGGCGTTTTGGCGTGTTCGCGGAGGCCTTTGAACCGCAACAGGAAGCCCTGATCCAGCGCGCTTTCCCTAATGCGCATATCTGGAGCACCTACAGTTCGATGGAATTCGGCCTGATTGCGGGACGCTGTCCGTTTGAGCCGGACTTCCACCATGTCAATGCCGAGCTGTTGGGCGTCGAGGTGCTTGATGACGCCGGCGAGCCCTGTGCAGAAGGGGAACGGGGCCGTGTGGTGATCACGGATTATTTCAATCGCCGCAGCCCGTTTATCCGTTACGAACTGGGTGATTATGCGGTTCGTGGTCAGTGTCCCTGCGGCCGCATCTCTCTGCCGGCGCTGGCGCGCATTGATGGCAAGATACGGGGGGCGTTGCTGCATCGTGATGGCCGGCGGGTGGTCTTTACTGATCTGTCGGTGGCGCTGCGCGATTTGGCCGGTATGCGCCAGTACCAGGTTATCCAGCACGGTGTCGACGACTTTACCGTCAGATTGGTGGCGCCGAAGCATCTGGAAAAAGCAGTGGAACGGGCGTTCGCCGATCATTTCGGTTATGTGCCCGAGCGACTGCAATTTGAGTATGTTGATGTTATCGAGCGCGGCGCCAACGGCAAGTTTTACGCCTCGATCAGTGAATGTTGAACAGTAGGATGGGCACACGTCCCTATGCACGTATGCCGTTTTACGGTTGTTCGATGCTGTAGCCCAGCCGCCGGATGACCGGTTCGAGCATCGGTATTACCGGTTCCAGTTGCGCCAGGTAATGCATATAACGGTAGCGTGAACGGGTGTAGAGCTTCTCCGTGACCTGGGCATAGCTGGCAGTGCGCGCGTAACGCGGGTTCTGGTGAAAATCGAGACAGCGCGGGTCCCAGTCGACGCCGACGAAATCGAGCAGCCTGCGCGCATTCGGTTCCGGTGCGTCGACAATATCTTCGTAACGGATCGGCAGATAGTTGATGTCCATCTGTTCCAGGTAGTGATCCATCAACTCCCGGATCAGCAGGTAATGCCGGGCCGCGCTTTCCAGTCCGTAGGCCATGTTGTTGCCGTGGGTGAGGTCATTACAGAAGCACGACAGCACGACGTCCAGCGGGTGCCGGATCAGGTGTATGACCGGTGCTTCCGGAAACAGCAGGTGAATGAGACCGAGATTGGTTTCGTTCAGCGGCATCTTGTCGGTAAAAAAGCGCTGATCCGGCTGGACGATGCCGAGGTGTTTGGCCTTTTTTAGATAGAAATCGCGCAGGGCCTCCGGCGCAGCCTGGTTGTCGCCAAACCACAAATCGGCCAGGCACTCGGGGTAGGCCAGGGTGCTGTTGAGCATTTTGGGTGCCGCGGCCGTCAGCTCCCAGATGAAGTGCAGTTCATCGCCGGCGGCGATATCCGCATGCGTGGTCAGTATCTGTTCGACCATGGTTGTGCCGGACCGGGGATAACCGACGATGAATACGGGCGTCGCCGGCTCGTGGGGCGCCGGCCTGCCTTTCGGCAGACGGTCGACCCGGTCTCTTGTAAAAAATCCTTTCAGGCGTGCTATGAATTGCCGAGTGCGGTCCTCGGCATAGGTGCGCTGTCCCTGCTCGCGCACGATTCGGTTGGCTTCCGCAAACGCCGTGAAAGCCTCCGCGTAGCGGCCCAGCTGGTCGAGGACTTCGCCGCGCTCGTACTGGTAGGCCGGATGGCCGGCGGTCTGCTCGGGTCTGGCCCTGTCCAGGGCCGCCAGTGCGGCCTCGAAATCCTTCTCGCGGCGGTGCAGTACCGACCGGCTCATGCAGACGCTGACATGGTCGGGGGGCAGTCTGCGTTCCAGGTCGGCCAGCAGATCCGCGGCGGCATCGAAATCGCGGCTGACCTCTTTGAGCTGCAGCCAGCCCATCAGGCTGACGGTATTCTCCGGTTCCAGTTCCAGTGCCTGGCGGTAGAGCTGCTCAGCCTCGGCCAGCTTGCCCTGCTGCTTGAGATTGAGACCGAGATTGGCGCACAGCTTGCCGATCGGTCCGTGCAATTCCAGTGCCCGGCGATAATGAAATTCCGCCGCCGGCAAGCGGTGGGCGTCGGTCAGGATCATGCCCATGAGGTTGTGACCCTGCGCGTTATCCGGGTTCAGACGCACGACGTTACGCGCGTACTGTTCCGCGTCGGCAAGGTTGTGTCGCTGGTACAGCAGCATGGCCAGTTCGGCCTGGGTGGCCTCATGCTGTGGCGCGAGCCGGACAACCCGGCGCAGCAACACTTCTGTTGCGGCCAGGTTACCGGCCTGGCGCTGCAGTCGGGAGAGCAGATATAGGGCGCGCCGGTGTCCCGGTGCATGGCTCAGTACCGCGATGCAGTTGCTGCGTGCACTTTCCAGATTGTTTTCGGCGGCTGCCGCCTCGGCGGCCTGGTATTCGTCCTCAACGTTGTCGGCCTGTTCCCGGTGCGGCGGTTGCAAGCGTTTCAGTCCGCAGCAGTGGCGATGCTTCAGCCCGCTGTTACAGGGACAGGGGTCATTGCGTCCCAGCGGCACACTGGCCGCCGGCATGGCGTGTACCGTGTTGTCGAGAAAGTGATCGTTGGAGTAACGCGGCTGCATGGCCGTTATTTTGGAGGTGTTTTAGGGTAAAGAGATAGGCCGGCGTTGTTACGCCGGCCTTGGGCAACCAGTGACCATGTCACAAATTGTTGAATTCATCACCGTCCGGCAGGATGAATTGCTGAACCGCGTCACCGTCGATAGCGTAGCCGCCACTGCCGCCGAAATCGGCGCCGTACAGGTCACCGTACTGATTGGCAGTGCCACCGTCCGCCTCGTTGGAGAATACGCCGCCGTAGGCATTATCAGTGAGGCTGGCGCCATTGAGCCTGAGTTCCTGCTGGGCCAGACTGTCGGCATCCTCGGAACGGTTGCCAACCAATACAGCGGGTCCATCATTGCTATTAATGCTGTCGCCGCTCAAATCGACAAACTGACGTGCTTCGCCGCCATCGAAGGCGTTGTTTTCAGCATAGACGCCGGGGCCGTTATTATTGCTGATACTGTTTCCGCCGTTGGAAGTGACACGTTGTATCGCAGTAATGGCCTGTGGGGCGCTCCCGCCATCGATATTGAGGAAACCGGCACCTCCGAATTCACTATTACCAATCTGGTTATCAGTGAGCGTGAACTCCTGGGTGGCGGCACCTCCATCAATGCCGAGGTTCAATGCACTTAGACCCATGCTGTTATAGAGCATGCTGTTGCCACTCAGGTCTGCGGTCTGGGTGGCCGTTGAACCGTATTTTGCACTGTTCATGAAGGAAGCGGCCCCGCTGCCAACGGGTCCACCTCCGCCATATAGTCCGTTATAGCGAAATTCGTTGTCGATAAGTGTCACATTCTGGGTCGCAGTCCGTGCAATGGGATCAGATGCACCATCCAGGTTGATGAACCCGGCGCCTGCATATTTGTTCTCATAAAATTCGTTATTGGTAAGAGTGACATCCTGTTGTGCAGAACCGCCTTCGTCACCTCTGTTATAGGCCATCAACCCGTTACTATTGAGTGCAAAGACATTATCACTGGCCGAGATGGTCTGCTGCGCGACGGCCGATTCGCCTTCAGCATAGTTCCCAAAGACGGCGCCGCCGCCATACTTGCTGCCCATGCCGGGGCCATTGATAAGCGGCCCATCATCTTGTCCATTGCCTATGCCATTTGCCACGAAGGTATTCCCGGTCAGGGTTATATCCTGGATGGCAGTTTCACCGGTGCCGGACGAATCTCTATTTGTAAAATGTGCCCCCGTGTATTTATTGCCGGCAAAATAGTTGCTGCCAATATCGAGATTCTGGGTGGCACTGCCACCGTTAATAGCCGTATTTTCTGCATATAGCCCACTTTCATGTCCGGCAATGTCGTTTTGTGTGACAGTCACAGACTGCGTGGAACTGGCGCCATTGCCAAGAGCGGTATTGCCAAGAAATATGCCAGTGCCCTGGCCGCCTCCGAACTCGCCATAGCTGCCGACGATCGTATTGTTGGCTATGCGACCGGTGCTGGAGACATTACCTTCGAAACTGCCCGTGAATATTTCAATACCGGCGGACGAGGCACCATATATCTGGTTATCATGGATGTTAAAGCTGTTGATGTTGATGCCGGAGCCGTACTTGGCATTGTAATTACTTATCGCATATTCGTGACCCTCGAATCGCAGGCCGGCAACTTCATTGTTACGGCTCAACTCGACGCCGTAACTGCCATTGTCCGTCGTATTGTCACGCAATACCGGATAGGCATCGCCACCGATGCCGTAGAGGCTGACACCCTGACCGAGCAGGCGCTGCATGTTTTCCAGCATGAAGCCTTCATCGGTGTAATCCATCTCGCCTTCATGGACATAAATGATGGCGCCCTGGTTGTTGACGCAGCGGCCAGCATTGCAGTTTGCCACCGAGGTGTAAGGATTCTCGATTGTACCGTCGCCACCTTCCGGATCGTCGTTCTCGTTATCGACGTGAACGACGTTGTCGGAGATCAGCAGATCCTTGCCCGGCCCGGTCGCGGTGGTGAGACGCTCCGGTAGCGGGCCGGTCGTGCGGATGTCCACGTCGCGCTCGGCAAACTCCACCATGCGTTCGTCCATCGTGCGGATGCCGTTCTCGGCGGGCATGCCGAACGAATAGCTGATCTTGAGGAAGCTCTCGGTACCGAAGAGATTGTCGTCCTGGATGCCGAGTTCGAGCGTGATGTCCTTGCGCGGGCGGTACTCGATGCGGGCTTTCTTGCCAAAGCCGGTCGATTTGCTGACGACGTCGCCGTCGAAGTGATAGCCGGCCAGATAGAGCCGGGTTTCACCGAACGGGATGAATTCCAGCAAGCGGCCGACCTCGATATCCATGCCGTGCAGGGCTTCTTCGGTGCGGCGCCCGGCGAACAGGCGATTGCCCTGGAAACGGCCGCCGAAGCTGGCCGGACCGAGGGTCTTTTCGTCGGTTGTCGGAATGTAGCCGTTGACCCGGAAATCCCATTCGCGCGAGAGGGCTTCGAGACCCAGGGTCACCTGGTTGAACCGGTTGTCCGTGCGGGTTTCGCGGGTGTCAAAGCTGGCGTAACCGCCGAAGATCCAGCGCCGGTCGAAGGCCATACGGCGGTAGCCGGCACCGAGGTTGAATTCGTTGGTATCACCGAGATCAACAATGCCGCGGAAATCGAGGTAGGCCATGGACGTCTGGTCCTGCCATATCGGCTGCAACAGCTGCGCGCCCATGAGGGTGCGTTCATTGGTCGGCATGGCGAAGACTTCAATATTGCCTTCCCAGTCTTCGGCATAGACCGGCATGGCTCCCAGTGCGAGGCTAACGGCCGTGCTCAACGCCATGCGGCGTGCCATAAGCGGGTTGGAAGGCACAATAAAGCACGGCTTCGCTCTGGCGACAGAACTCATGGTATTTCCCCCTGGATTGTTGTGGCTGGCGATGTTCGCCGACTAATGAAGGAATTTGCTGCGACAATGCGCTAGCCCTGCGCCCCCCGGCGCCGGACCATTTGAGATAAGCTACTAAATTCCCTGCAATTCCCGTGTCTAGGGATACTAGCTAATGTCCGGCCCGGACGCAAAGAAAATTCTACTTAATTCTCGTGAATTTCCCCTGCCTTTACCTTGCTTCTGTGTGCGGGACAGGAATGCTCAGAATTGATAGCGCCATAAATCGTTGCCGCGCGGGCCCCGGCCCAGGTATTCATAACCGTTACGCTCAAACATCCGCTTCATGCCGGGTCGCATAAGTTTTTGATTTTCGGTAACGATAATCAGGCCTTTGGGGCCGTCAGGCGGATTTTGCTGCTTCAGCAGATCGCGGGTGCGCAGCGAGACGCAGCGCATCAGGCCGGGTCTGCGGTCGCCGGGCTGGATGAACATGCGGTAGAAATAGTAGCGCTGGCCGGGACGTAGAAAATCGCCGATATAGACCGTGGATACCCCGACAAGGCGTTTTTCGGGATTGCGAATGGTCAGCACGACCTGATTGACGCGTTGCTCGGCAACCTGCCGCCCGGCAACGGCACGGTTACGCAGCCATAGATCGATGATTTCTGCACCAACGTCGTCCGGAATGGCCTGGAATACGTTCTGTATCAGGTAGCCGTGGTAGTCAAATTCGTGGTTGATAGCCATGCCTTTTTACGCTGCCGGGGCAGAGCCGGGCCCATTACCTGGACCGGGATCGCGAGGATTTCCGCTGGCGCCTGAACATCTGCGGGTTGGTCTCGATGAAGTGCTGGATCCAGCGCTCCAGGAACGATTCGGTGTTCTTGCGTTTCAGCCAGCCGTAACCAAGGATGGCGATCGTGCCGGCGCCTATGGCATCGACGATCAGATCCCACATGGTGTCCTGCAGTCCGCTTTTTTGCATGTTCATGCCGAACAGCGAATCCATGGTGAACTCGAAGATTTCCCACAGGGCGCCGATGCCGAGCGCAAACATGAAGGCGAACAGGGCGACGAAGCCGGGCTTCATATGGAACTCGATGTTGTCCTTCTCGTTCAGCACATAGACGAGCAGGAAACCTAGGATGCCGAGCAGGAACCCCGACATCGTATGCAGCACTGCGTCCCACCACCAGAATCGCGTGTAGTAGGCGTGCACCTCGCCGAGGAACAGGCTGGCGACGATGAATATCACTGCCAGGGCTTCGAACTCCGACGGGATATGCACTTTGAACCGATTGCCAAGAATCACCGGCAGGAAGGTCACGCCGAGGATGGCAGCCACGGCCAGCGCGTTCAGCCACTGCTGTCCCCACAGCGCCAGCACCAGGCTGACGGCCAGGATCAGTTTCAGCGTACTGGTGATGCGCCGGTGAATGCTGTTTCTGTGAACGGGGTGGTGATCCGTCATTGGCTAGGTACCGAATTTATAAACGGGTCTACCTTAGCATTCCCGGTATAGTGAATTCACCAGTGCGTATTCGTACAGCATCAAGTGGCGTAGATACTCTGTTGCGCGTCAAGTTTTCAGGTGGCACTCACTGAAGAGTTTGGCGCTATCGAACGGCGTATTGTCCCGCAGGCAGGCCCAGAGTCCGGTCAGGTATTTGCGCATGACGGCACACAGGGCCTGTATTTTCTTTTTGCCGCGCTGGATGAGCGATTCATAAAAGGCTTTGGCGCGCGGGTCATGGCGGACGGCGCTCAGTGCCGGCATGAACAGTGCGGCGCGCAGATAGGCATTGCCGGTTTTGGCCAGGCGGCCGGGCTTATGGACGCTGCTGCCGGACTGGTTCAGGCGGACATCAAGACCGGCATGACGGCTGACCTGGGCCGCCTTGAGGTGGTCCGGCAACACGGCCAGTTCAGCCAGCAGGGCAACGGCACTGGCCTGGCCGATGCCTTTGGCGGTGGTCATGACCTGGAACTGCTGCGCCAGCACGGGGCATTCATCGATAAGCTCGCGTGCGGCCTGCTGCAGCCGGTCGGGGCGCTGGTCGACCGGGTCGGTCTTGCTGCCGGTGAGCTTGAGCTGGGCGAAGTGGCGGAAGCTCTTCGGATTGATGACCGACACCGGAGCAGCACTGCGGTCCTTGCAAAAAGGGATGGGTCCATATACGGAATCCATGTTCGATACAGCCACTCTCCGCCCCAGGGCGAGCCAGGGTAGGAGCGGCGCCCCCGCCGCGAACTATTAACCGTCATCAATATCGCGATTGCGCATAAACTGCTGAGGCAGGCCTTTGCCGTGGCCACTACCAACCGGCCTTATTCGGCCGAATACGCTTGACTTCAGGCACAGTTCATTGCGAGGAGCAATTGCGCCGAGGTTGCCGCGGCGCTGGCGCGCCTCGCAACGACGGGTTTGGTGAACCCTCGGCCCGGGGTCGGGACTCTCTTAGCCAGCAGGGACGGCCGTCGGTGATTTCCTGGTGCGGAAAGACTTATGTGCCGACGCCGTTGCATCGGCGCGATCGCCAGTCTAATATGTACGGAAATACCGTACGTAACCAAGTGTAGGAAATGGACAGCATCAGCGTTAACAAATTCAGGGACCACCTGAAAAACTACGTAGAACAAGTGGTTAACAAACACCTGCCGCTCAAGGTAACGCGCCGCAGTGGCGACGATTTTGTCGTGGTCAGCGCTGCCGACTGGGAACGCCAGCAAGAAACCCTGTACGTGCTCCAGAACACCGACCTGATACGCCAAATCAGCGAGTCGGCCGCGACGCATACAACAGGAAAGGGATATTCACCCACTGCAGAGGAACTGCATGCGATCACTGGTGTTTGAGGGACAGACCTGGATAGCTTACGAAAAACTTCGGCAAAAGGATAAAAAGCTGCATGCCGAGTTGTGTCTGATACTCAAGGAAATCGATCCCGCAACCGGGCGCGGCAAACCCGAGCCCCTGAAATACCATCTATCGGGACTGTGGTCCCGACGGCTCAGCCAGCAGGATCGCTTGATCTATAAATACGACGACGATGCCATCTATATTTTTGCCATCGGCGGTCACTACGATCAGTTCTAGCGCGTCCTTCGGATCGGCGTCGGCCTCCCTGCGGAAAATGAGATTCCGGCTCGCCTGGCGGCCGGCATGACGCGAATTCGAATGCTATTATAATCCACCGCAAACCGCAGGCCCGCAATAAACCCAGGGAGCCCTCCCGCTGCATGAAAGTCATCGTCACCGGCGCTGCCGGGTTCATCGGCTATCACACCGCTAAACATCTGCTGGAGCGGGGCAACGAGGTCATCGGCATCGACAGCCTGAATGACTACTACGACGTTCAGCTCAAGCGCGATCGGCTGGCACAGATCGACCACCATAGGGGTTTCGACTTTCATCACCTGGACCTGGCCGATCGCCAGGGTACGGCGGCGGTTTTCGAGCAGGCCGGGGCTGAGCGCGTCATTCACCTGGCCGCACAGGCCGGCGTGCGCTACTCGCTGGAAAATCCGCATGCCTACGTTGATTCCAACCTGATGGGATTCATCAACGTGCTCGAGGCCTGCCGCCACAACAACGTCGGCCATCTGGTGTACGCCTCATCCAGCTCGGTTTATGGCGCCAACAGCCGGATTCCGTACTCGGTCCACGACAACGTCGACCATCCGGTATCGCTGTATGCGGCCACCAAGAAGGCCAACGAGCTGATGGCGCACACCTACAGCCATCTCTATGCCATCCCCGTGACCGGCCTGCGTTTCTTCACGGTCTACGGTCCCTGGGGCCGGCCAGACATGGCCTACTTCTCGTTCACGAAGAAGATCCTGGCCGGCGAACCCATCGACGTTTTCAACCACGGCGATCTGAGCCGCGACTTCACCTACATCGACGATATTGTCGCGGGCGTTGTCCGCGCGCTGGACCGGATCCCGCAGCCGAATCCCGACTGGAACGGCGATCGGCCCGATCCCGGCACCAGCAGCGCGCCGTATCGCCTGTACAATATCGGCCACCATTCGCCGGTGCGGCTGCTGGACTTTATCGCGGTACTGGAGCAGGCGCTGGGCCGCAAGGCGGAAAAACGCATGCAGCCCATGCAGCCGGGCGACGTCTATCAGACCTGTGCCGATATCGACGACTTCACGCGCGATGTCGGCTATACGCCGGTCACCGATCTGGAGCACGGTATCCCGAAATTCATCGACTGGTACAAGGACTACTACGGTTGCTAGCGCATCGTGGTGGCTGCGCACCATAGCGAGGCGTGGGATGCAGGAGGACTGGAAAGTTATACGTAATATGCTAATATTTTACGTATAACTCCAAGGGAAAGTATGTCCCATGCAGCCCAAACCGCAATCCCTGACGGCGCGCACGCTTTTTGCCGAACTGCGCGAGCTGGCGCTTGCCGTGGGTGCCCTGGAGAATATCGGCGACACACCCGGCAGTGTTGTCGATAAGAATATCAAGGGCCGGGCGTACCTCTACTACCAGTATCGCGATCTGGATGGCCGTACCCGGCAGTGCTATCTGGGGCCGGATGATGCGGCGACCCGATCTCTGGTCGAACGCCTCCGGCAACGCGCCCAGCTGCATGCAGCGGATCGGGAACGTCTGGATGAGCTTCGTGGCGCCTTCCTGGCCGCAGGCGGGCTTGCCACAGCCAGTGCGCCCCTGAGAGTGTTAAAGGCCTTTGCCGATGCCGGCGTTCTCCAGCCGGGCCGGCAGCAGGGCGTGCTTGTGGGCACGCATGCTTTTATAGCGATGGGTAATCTACTCGGAGTAAACTGGTCAGGAAACATGCAAACGCAGGATATAGACTTGGCTGGATCAGTGAAGGTGGACATCGCTGTACAGCCTGCCGGAGTAGATACGGCGGATCTTCTCGATAAACTGAATATGGGCTTCATCCCCGTCCCAAGCCTCAATCCGAAATCACCCTCTACCGCCTTCCGTGTTCGGGGCCAGGAACTACGCGTGGATCTGTTAACGCCCATGACGGGCAAACAGCCGCGTCAGCCGGTATTCGTGCCAGCATTTAATGCACCTGCCCAGCCCGTGCGTTTTCTGGACTACCTGATTGAAGAGACCCTGCCAACGGTTCTTGCCGGTCATAAGTATTGCGTGCTGCTCAACATCCCATCACCGGAACGGTTTGCATTGCATAAATTACTGGTTTCCGAGTCACGCTCCAGTACGTTTGCGGCGAAAGCCGAGAAGGATCGCCTGCAGTCTGCCCAGCTGTTGCAGGTGCTTGTTTCAGAAGCACCGGATGGGCTCAAACAAGCCAGGGATGACCTTGTCGGGCGAGGTAAACAATGGGCCGGCAAGCTGCAGCGTGGCCTTGAGAAAATTGAAACCATCGCGCCGGAAGCGAGCCGGTATGTGGCAGCACTCTGAACACATGAAAAAATGATTCGAAGTGACTATTCGTACCGGGGTCGAATCTCGTACAGTAAAAACAGATTCCGGCTCTCCCTGCGGTCGGCCGGCCCTGCGGTCGGCCGGAATGACGAAAATTTAAATATCACGAAGAATTTAAACTTCGTCATTCCGGAAACGCCGCAGGCGTTATCCGGAATCTGTGTCAATGCAGTATTCTTCGACCCGGGGCCGGGCCTCCTGCAGAAAGAAGCCCCGGTAGGAGCGGCGCCCCCGCCGCGAACGAATATCTTTCGTCATGCTGATTCAATACAATTGCAATAAACAGGTTCAAAACAGGGATTTTACTCAATGAAAGTGGTCATGATAGGGACCGGCTACGTCGGTCTGGTTTCCGGTACCTGCTTTGCCGAGTTCGGCGCCGAGGTGGTCTGCGTCGACGTCGATGCCGCGAAAATAGAGAAGCTCGAGAATGGCAAGATCCCGATCTACGAGCCGGGTCTCGAGGAAATGGTTGCCGACAACGTCCGGCACAAGCGCTTACGGTTCTCGACCGACTACAGCCATATCGGCGAGGCCGACCTGGTGTTCATTGCTGTTGGCACGCCCAGTCGTCATGGCGACGGCTACGCCGATCTGACCTACGTCTACCAGGCGGCCCGGGACATTGCCACCAACCTGCAGGGCTACACGGTGATCGTCGACAAGTCGACCGTGCCGGTGGGCACCGCCCGCAACGTCAAGCGCATTATTGGCGAGACCAACCCGGCGGCCGACTTCGACGTTGCCTCGAACCCGGAATTTCTGCGCGAGGGCGCGGCCATCAGCGACTTCATGCGCCCGGACCGCGTCGTCCTCGGCGTCGAGAGCGAGCGCGCGAAAAAACTGCTGCACGAACTTTACCGGCCGCTGAACCTGATCGAGGCGCCGATCCTGACCACTGACCTGGAAAGCGCCGAACTCATCAAGTACGCCTCGAATGCCTTTCTGGCGACCAAGATCAGTTTCATCAACGAAATGTCCGTGCTCTGTGAGGCGGTCGGTGCCGACGTGCACGCCATCGCCAAGGGCATGGGCCTGGATAACCGCATCGGCAAGAAATTCCTGCACGTCGGTCCCGGCTACGGCGGCAGTTGCTTCCCGAAAGACACCCAGGCGCTGGTGCGTATCGCCCAGGAACACGGCGCCTCCTCGCGCATTGTCGAGTCCGTGATCGAGGTCAACTCGGCGCAGAAGGCGCGCATGGTCAAGAAAATCCGCGCCGCGCTGGATAACAACGTCAGTGGCAAGACCATTGCCGTGCTCGGCCTGACCTTCAAGCCGGAAACCGACGACATGCGCGATTCGCCGGCGTTGTCCATCATTCCCAACCTGATCGAGCAGGGCGCGCGCATCCGTGCGCATGACCCGCAGGGCATGGAAG
This sequence comes from Methylohalomonas lacus, assembly GCF_024808875.1. GTDB lineage: Bacteria > Pseudomonadota > Gammaproteobacteria > Methylohalomonadales > Methylohalomonadaceae > Methylohalomonas > Methylohalomonas lacus. Next base: position 10,041 of record NZ_JANUCT010000025.1, on the reverse strand, counting down.
AGGCCGCCAGACTGCTGCCGAAGGAAATCGAATTCTGTGACGATGCATACAGCACTCTCGACCAGGTCGATGCCGTCGTTATCCTGACCGAATGGAATGAATATCGCGGCCTGTCGCTGGACAAACTCAAACAGCTGATGCGCGGCAACGTATTCATCGACCTGCGCAACATCTACGAGCCCGAAACAGTGCGTGACCAAGGCTTCCGTTATACATGTATCGGTCGTCCCTGAACCCGAAATTGGTCATGACCGACCGTTTCACGCTTAGGGTTGTGGCTGCGCCGTATCTTGAACATAGCCGGGTGCATGCCGCGTATTGCTGCCCCAATTACTGTTCGACTCCATTACGCACGCAACCAAATCCATGGGTGTAATACCGTTCACGGACGGTTCCACCGGATGGCGCGCGTAAACCGATTTGACGAACCGGGTCCTGCCAGCACCGTGACCCAATGACAACGCCGTCCGGGCTAGGGCTTCATCCTCGTCAAACCCGATGTCCTTGTAGGTCTCAATGGCATGCACCGCGAAACTGTAGCGCAGACTGTGCGGGGCGTGCTCGTGCTTCAGGCCGGCCCTGGCCGCAGCCTTCAGGTATTTGGACTGGGCGGCTTTCAGGCTTTTGGCCGGAATAAGTTGCCCGCCATTTTTATTGACCAGCTCCTGTGCAAGCAGCAGCAAATCGCGGATGGCCTCGTATTCATGGATATCGACATTGCGCGACTTGCCGCCTTTGGTTCCCCTGGTGATATTGACCAGGTACCACTTCCTCAGCTCAATGAGGAGCGCCTTGATCGCCGGCCCGATCATGATGACCTCCTTGCTGCGCAGCCCCAACAAGCGCTGCAGCAGCACGGCAACCTGGAATTCAATCCGGTTCAGGCGCTGCAGACATTCCATGATGTAGTCTTCACTGGGCGGCATCCTTACGCCCTTGCGGGACCCCCTGGGAATGCCAAGCTGGTCGTTTGTGAGCGTGATCCGGTTAGTAACGCTCCGGAGATGGCTCATCTCATTTTTCAGAGTCCGAGGCGAAATCCCCAGGCTCAGCCGGAACTGGACATACTTCAGGACATGCCTATTTTTGATATGCCAGATATGTTTCAGCTGGATGTTTTCGAGGATGCACCAGTCTACGAACAGGCTATACGTTTGCATGCGCCCGTCTTTTGTGTTTTCGCTCCCGCCAGTCTTGAGAGCCATCCTGTTCATCTCGTCTTGCAGGGTGGTAGCCATATTCATGCTCCTATTCATTAATGGTTTGTCCAATCGCTCATATAGTGATCATTTAGCTGATCATTTGCCGTCTCCTTTTTTAAATAACTGCAGGCCTCTGGATCCCAACGCATCCTGGGCTCGGTCGTAACCGCCACCAGAATGGATGTCAGATCCTTCTCCCCGGCCGATCTAATACGTACCTACCTGAAAACTGTCAGGCATTACCTTGTGGTATACAGTCCGCCGAGGAGAACAATGTGTTGAGCTCACGTCCCCTGATAGATGCATATAGCACCTACCACCCCTGGATGAGGGGGAATGGGGCAGCGGTCAGTGGCCCAATGACCGCGAACTGCAGTACTACCTGCTATAGCAGGTGTCATGGAGTGGCACCGGGCACAGGGGCCCGGTGTCGATTTGATTGGCTACCAGACCCGTACCGGAGTCGTGGTACGTGCCAGGGACGATGCACACGCCCCGACACGGCGGTCTTTGACTGTGCTGATACACACAGCAACCGAACTGAATATATGATGGCCAATCCAGGCTGAGACGGCTGCCCGGAGCATCAATCGGTCTTTTGCTTGGGATGCGCGTTCCTGCGGAGGGAATGAGCAGGAGGCGATTGCGTGAGCCCAGAATATGGGTTGGGCCAGACCCTCTGTGTTCCCGATGGGAACCGAGGAAGTATGTCCAAATTAGTACAGCTCCATTTGAGCGTCAACCCCTCTATAGGCTTGTGACTGAAATTTCTTTAGACCAATACTGGAGAAACAGTCAATCTGTGCCCGATTAAGGTGGCCCAGCGTATTGTCATGCGGCGGGTATGGCTTTCGGAACAGCTCAATCATAGCCATCCACCTGACTCGATGATTATTCCTGATTGAAGAGTGCTAAATATAGCTTGGTTCTGATGATGCAAGCGTACGAACAGGCTTTCTGGCATTCAGGTCCCGTTTAGTGATCGGTCTGATGCTTCTTGAGCCAGGCTAGGGCACCCGCTGTTTGTGCCCAGGTTTCGCGCATTTCCAGCCGGTAGTACCAGGCCTGATCATCGCCGCCGACTTGAATGCCAAATGAACTCAACTCCGGCTCACGGATCCGTTTTCTGCAGAGATAGTCGACGACCTTGGGCACTCGCTGCGTGGCGACCTGCAGGGCGGCATCGGCTTCATATAAGCGACCCAGTCGATAGAGGGCCAGCGCCCGTCCATAGAGCGGATCAGGCTGAATGTCGTCCGAGTATTGTTCGGCCAGCGACAAAGCTGCGGTGTCGTCACCCCGGCGCAGGCGTTCATTGATGATGAGATAGCGCAGGCCATGGCTGTCATGCGGGTTTAATGCCAGGATCCATTCGGCGAGTGCCAGCGCCTCGTCGCCCCACCCCAGTCGATCATAGGCGGCATAAAGCCTGACCAGGTTGCGGAGCGCGGAACGGTTTTCGCTGTACAGCCAGAGCAGGCGGGGCGTGCTGATTTGTGCGAACGCCTGTTCAATGATGGCCCGCGCCCGCTCCAGCACGGGTAACAGCAGGGCGTCGTCCAGCCAGCGCGCACCATAGTCAGGGTGCAGGTACAGGGCGGTCGCCAGGTCGTCGATGATGTCCAGGCTGTCCAGAGCCTCAGGGTGTTCATCGAGCACTTTCATCCAGGACAGCTCGATATCCGGCATCCACACCTCGCCGGATTCATCGAAGGGTACCTCATGGACGGAAAACGGCTTGCCCAGCGGAAAGACCGCGCGCCACTGGGCTGTCACTTCCGACAAATCCGGGCCCTGAAGAAATAGCGATTCTTCATCGATAGCCGGATCGTCTTCAGTGTTTTCATCTTCCTGCGGTGCCTGCTTGTCCGAATCGAGATCGTCTAGCAGATCCTCAGGCACCTGTTCTTCCGGGATGCCCATCGCGCGCAGATGCTCGAGCAAATCGGTGGCCGTTCCGGCTTTTTCTCCCGCGAGCTCGAGCACCGGTTCTTCCGTTACCGCGTAGGCCGGAATCGGCCGGTCCGCATGCTGGCTCAACCAGTCCTGCAGCCAGGTGCCGGCACCGTCACTGCGGCCGAGGCCGATATTGGCCATGGCGGCACCGGGATCGTGACTGGCCACGGCAAAAAAACGCGCCGGCATTTCTTCCGGATCAAACTCGAGCTGCTTCAGGCGCTGCAGCCAGTAATCCGCCCGCTGGCGGCACTCCTCGATCCGGTTCTCGGCGTAGAGCATCTGGATCTCGAGCAGCCCCAGGCTGAGCGCATCGGGTTCGTCACGCCCGGCCTGCTCAAAGGCGGCCCAGGCGGCTTCGCTGTCGCCCTCGTCCAGGCGGATGGTGGCGAGCCGTTGCCAGGCGCCGGCACGCAGCACCGAGGCCGGATGGGTCTCGGTTACCCACTTTAGCAGGGCCATCTTCTTATTGTGATAGCCCAGATCGTCATAGCCCTCGCATAGCAGGGTCAGGGCTTCATCATGCAGGGCGTCGGGTTTGCGGATGGGACTGCTGAACAGCGGCTCGAGAACGGCAATGCACTTTTTCGTCTGAAGCTGGTCGAGGAATTGCTGGGCAATGTCCACGAGCGATGCCACCGGGATCGCGCCACTGCCGGCGAGCGCGCCGAGTTCATTTTGTTTGAACTGGCGGGCCAGGTAGGGCCACAGGGTGCGGCTGTCCAGCTGCATGTCGCCGGCGTCCAGGCGGATGCAGCAGCGCTTGTACTTGCGCCCCGAGCCGCAGGGACAGGGATCGTTGCGACCGGGGGCGGGCAGCGGCCGGGGCCGATAGTCGTTGCCCGGCAGCGGCATCGCGTTCCAGATCCCGCGGCCGATGTACAGGGCAAAAGCCGGCCATTCCGGGCTGCCGGGCTCCGGAAAGTCACTGTCAAAGGTCAACAGGTAACGCGGCAGGAACTTGCGGCACCAGTCCAGGAACTGCTGCGGATCTTCGTGCTGGCGGATCTGGGCCGCCGCATCGCTCAGGAAGGCCTCGAAATCAATCGGGGTCTTTGGATCTTCCGGTTCCTGCATCTGAAATATTCCGCCTTGACTCTGCGTTAACGATAGCGAGCCAGATACCGATCCACAAGACCGGCTGGCGCGATCTCGGGACCGCTCTTCTCCATTGATCGGTGGCCCAACCACAGGCCATGGTCTATCTGGACAAATTCCCGTCCGCCCCATAACCTGAGCGCCAACCAACTCACTAGCCAATCAGCCCATGACCAAGGACAGAATCACCAACCAGAACACCGTCTGGCACGACCCCACCGTCCTGCGCGAGCACCGTGAAGCACTGAACGGTCACAGGGGAGCGATACTCTGGTTTACTGGTCTATCCGGTGCGGGCAAGTCGACCATCGCCCACGCGCTCGAAGATCGCCTGCACCGGGATAAAATCAGAACCTACGTCCTCGACGGCGACAACGTCCGCCGCGGCCTGTGCAAGGATCTCGGCTTCACCGACGCCGACCGCACCGAAAACATCCGTCGCATCGGCGAAGTCAGTCGCCTGATGATGCAGGCGGGTGTCATCACGCTGACCGCTTTCATTTCACCGTTTCGTAGCGACCGCCAGATCGCCCGCAGCCTGGTCGAGCCGGGCGACTTCATCGAAATCTACTGCCGGGCACCGCTGGAAACCTGCGAAGCGCGCGATCCGAAGGGTCTCTACAAAAAGGCACGCGCCGGGCAGATTCCCGAGTTCACCGGCATAGACTCGCCTTACGAAGAACCACAGACACCGGAGATCATCGTCGACACGGATGAGCAATCCGTCGACGAATGTGTCGAGACCATACTGAAATGGCTTAGGCAGTACAAAATTTTGACATGAGCCGCTGGTGATCCTGCAGGAGTTGGAAGTGGCGCATCTCGAGGCACAGACGTGGCGCTGTCAGAGACAGTCGCCGGTGATGTGCGAGCGGTTTAATGATGCTCTGGAACCTGAAGACCGTTCGCAGATTAAAATCAATTACTTATGATTGAAATTAATCGTCAAACAAATACAATCAAGCTTGTATTTAGTACCGCTCGCAATCGCGAGCCGCATAGCCGGATTGTTGCGGGTTGTAGGCGGGGCTGTATGAAAGCCAGTGCAGCGGCTTGATAGTTGCAATAGGTTGCGCCCCTGCTGCAAAGTAGGACGAGCCACGGTATGAAAGCCAGTGCTGCGCCTTGATAGTGGCAATCGAAAATGATCGAACTCCAATGTAGCAAGCTCGAAGCAATTTGCTATCGATCAACTTTTTAACCTAGTAGATTTTTCCAGTAATCCGGATAATACTGGTCGGGATACCTGCTCAGGAAACTGAGCGGGTAATTTGGATCTAACTGTTTCAACAACTTCTGGCGTCTGTTCAATAACTTTATTAATGATAGGTTCAACATCTAAACCAGAGCGGTGTCCTGTTTCAACTATGTGCCGTCGTTGAATCTTGTCCCACTCATAATGACGGTTCCTGCCGGTCATGGCCATGGCCATACGGACCTTCTGAGGCGCAATCAGGCTGGTTCCCTGACCGATAACAGGCAATGCAGACAGAATGTCATAGAAAGGAGTCAGTCTGTATCGGCCCTGCGGTTCGATGTAGACACTGAAATTCTTGGCGTGACCGTCCATAGCCGCCAGCATCCAGAATAGTATCTGGCTTTTGAAAAACAACTCGCGGTTGGCGATTGGCTCATGGGCACCCAGCAGTAAATCCATAATGGTCGGGATACCCGGGCCGCCATCCCGTTCGTATTTCTGATCGGGGGAGACGGCGAGTGCCTGACACAGGTCTTCCTGGGGAAGCCGCAGCCACCAGTCACCCGTACCGGCCAGTTTGCGATCAAAGCGTCGGCTGATTAGGGCTTTCTGATCCTCGAAGGTGGCCATTTCGCATTCGGCGACGGGTAACCCATAAGCCGCCAGGATCTGATGACACAGCCACTCGTTTTCGACTGAGGTGCTCAGATCGGCCTGCATGTCACCGACGCGTCCCAGCGGTAGCTTAAATATATGCGTTGATGGCGTCGGGCCTTCGGGTTGATGCCAGGCGCCGTCATGCCAGAGCAGGGCGGTCTTCTCCTGGGCACCGGCAATGGAAATGCGGAATTCGTCATCGGCTTGTCCGGGCAGGGGCGTCATTGGTACGCGGCGTAACCGGTCGGCCACGTCGCTATCGCTTAACCGTTGTCCCGTGATGGTTCGGAGATCACCGGGCTCGGTATCTCCGGGCAATAACTGAATGGCACCGACACAGTCCCGGCCCAGTTCGGCCAGCAGATCAAAAGGACGCGTGGAAGCCGCACTGAAGCGCTGCTGTATTCGCCGGCGGATGTCGATGCTGTCGGGCAGCAGGTTGTCGAAGAAATTCTCCACCCGCTCATCGGTATAGACCTGGTCCGGCGCCTGCACGGGCATGGACAGCGACAGCGGGCGCACCGCCGGGCTGTCGAGCCAGTCGGCCGCATACCGGAAACTTTGCTGGCCGTGGCGACCTGTATCCCAGTCACCGACATGCTCACCGTTCATCCAGATCCCGAGTCGGCGCTGCGTGGCGGGGCGGGCCATGTCACCACTCCGTGTGGGATGTTGATGACGGGCCTCGGCGACGGATCACCAGCTCTAGGTCGAGGGCGGCCAGCAGCTTGAAGAAGCTGGCTAGGGTGGCGCCCGCGGGCCGGTTCTCCAGGCCAGAGACGGTCTTGGCCCGCAGGCCGACGGCCCGGGCCGCCTGGGCCTGGGTCAGTTGCCGGGCCCGGCGCTGGTTATTGAGCACGAGGCCGAGCTGCTCGGGTGTATGAACCAGGTGTTCCATGGATATCCCCTCCAAGGTATTTTTTCAAAATATACCCTGTAAGGGATAAAATCGCAATATCCCCTATAGGGGATATTCATGAGCGCCCGGTTGTCAGGTCCGCCACCCCGGACAAGGGGGGGGGTACGGGCAGTCGTGCGACAGACCATCCTAATTTGTCGCCAAACCGGCCAAATTAGTTGACGTCAGACAAAAAGCAGATTTCGGCTCTCCCTGCGGTTGGCCTGAATGCATTCCGCGTGGCTCAGAGCCATTGACGAAGGGATTTCTCTCCCCACGCTAGCTTACCTGAAGCAGAGGCCAGCCCTTTATATGACGTAAATTCGGATACCACGAAATATTTAAACATCGTCATGTCGGAAGCCGCGTAGGTGGCTATCCGGAATTTATGTTCGATACAGTCAACCTTCGTCCTAGGGCGAGCCAGGGTTAGGAGCAGCGCCCCGCCGCGAGACATGTGCCAACATTCGGCCCGAGGACAGGTCACGGCGACATTAGATTCGTGGGGGCGTTAATGCTGGACGAGCAAAAGTGACCATGGTAATATGACCCCGGTCATTAACTGGAGGCCGGCCATGCAAATCTCCAAATCCCGCTTCAAATCCCGCGCGCTGGAGCATTTCCGCCATGTCGAGGAAACCGGCGAGGATCTCATCATCACCGACCACGGTCGCAGCACGATTCGCGTGACCCGCTACGTGCCGAACCAGCGTGATCCTTTGCGTATGCTGCGTGGCACGGTGAAGCGCTATGTCGATCCGGAACAGCCGGTGGCCGATGACGACTGGGAAGCCGGCCGGTGATCGTGCTCGACACCCACGCCTGGATCTGGTGGCTGAGTGATCCGGACCAGCTCTCTAGGCCGGCACGCACGTATATCGACAACGTTCTGTCCGAGTCCGCCCCGGTTTACATATCCAGCATCAGTACATGGGAGGTAGCCATGCTGGTTGAAAAGGGCAGGCTGGAGCTGACCATCGATGTCGAGGACTGGCTGGCCCATAGCGAAGCCATCGATGCGATCGAGTTCATTCCCGTCAGCAATCATCTGGCATTGCGCTCGGTGCAACTGCCCGGCCCGTTCCACCCCGATCCCGCAGACCGGCTGATCGTCGCAACAGCGCGCTACCTCGGCTTGCCGCTGATCACCCGGGACAGCAAAATGCACGATTACCCGCACGTACAAACAATCTGGTAAACAAAAGATCCGTCAGGAGCGGCGCCCCCGCCGCGAACACATACACCAAACCATTCGACACAAGGTCGGGCCTGCCACTGGTCTCCGCACCACCAACTACCGCATAATGCGTCATCCCGGTTCCAACGCCACCGACCGAACCAGAACGCAGCCCGTGCATGGCCAGCCCCGATCCGACTGAACCCGCGACAACCGGCCGCTTCGAACGGCTGCTCGGCGGCAGCGAGTCATTGCGCGGCCAGCTGATCCGCGGCGGCATCGGCAGCATGGCCGTCAAGATCGCCGGGCTGCTGCTGAACCTGGCGGTGGCCGTCGTATTGGCGCGCCTGCTGGGGCCGGCCGGCTACGGCACTTATGCCTTCGCCCTGTCGATCATCATGCTGCTGGCCATCCCCGCCATGTTCGGCGTTCCCAACCTGCTGGTTCGCGAAGTCGCCAAATACCAGCTGCACGAGCAATGGCCGCTGCTGCGCGGCGCGTTGCGCCGTAGCCATCAGGCGGTCAGCCTCATGGCGCTGATCATTGGCGCCCTGGCACTGCTGATCATCCTGGGGCGGGGTGAATCCCTGGCCGAACCCGGCCGCCTGACCTTCGCCATTGGTCTGCTGCTGTTGCCCTTGCTGGCGCTGAACAGTCTGCGCGGTGCCGCATTGCGGGGACTGCGCCGGGTGGTGCAGGGCCAGCTTGCCGAAATGGTGCTCACGCCCGGATTGCTGGTGCTGTTTGCACTGGCATTTGCCGTCGGTCTGTCGCTGACGCCGCCGCTGGCCATGCTGGCGCACGCCGCCGCCGCGCTGACCGCGTTTATCGCCGGCAGCTGGCTGCTGCGGCGCGCCCTGCCGTTGCAGGTACAGACGGTGGCACCGGCGTATAGCTCAAGCGAATGGCTGGCCGGCGTCCTGCCGTTCAGCCTGATCACCGGCATTCAGGTCATCAACAACCAGGCCGACATCGTCATGCTCGGCATCCTTACCGACAATGCGGCGGTGGGTCTTTATAAAGTCGCCGTCCAGGGCAGCGTGCTGGTCGCATTCGGGCTGACGGCGCTGAACATGGTGCTCGCCCCGCACATCACGCGCTTATACCAGCAGGGCGAGCGCGAGCGTCTGCAGCGCATGGTCAAAGCCAGCGCCCGCGTGGTTCTGCTGATCGCGTTGCCGGTGGCGGCCGTCTTCGCCCTGTTCGGCGCTACGCTGCTGGAGCTGGTGTTTGGCAGCGACTACCGCGGCGCCCACACGGCGCTGGCCATCCTCGCCGCCGGCCAGCTGTGCAATGCCGCCGCCGGCTCGGTCGCTTTACTGCTGAATATGAGCGGTCATGAACGGCTCACTGCCTGGGGCGTCGGCTGCGCCGCCGTCGTCAACATTCTTCTCAATCTCATCCTCATCCCGCGCTTCGGCATCAACGGCGCGGCTATGGCCACGGCGGTCACGCTGGCCTGCTGGAACGGACTGCTGATTATTGCTGTCAGGCGCAAATTGGATATTAATTCCACCGCTTTTTGATCAATAGAGACTTGACTGGCCTTGTAATTAGTACCTGCGACCGTCAGCGTTCCGTATCGGCCACGCGAGTCTGTTGATTACTAGCAGTTACTTGGAAAAGGAAAAACGTTCGCATTCGCATTGGAAATGTTTGGGATACCGGGGAACTATTAGCATTCAAATACGTAACTGACACTGTGGAATGGTTAAGGAATGTACTGAAATTGCCAATAGAGTAAGCAATTAATGCTAAATTAGGGCCTGTTGATCTTTGCGGTTTAATTAAGGATGGGCATGGTGCCTGTTATCATTGTTTTTCCGACAAAACAGTGAGTTGAGGCGACCATGCC
>NZ_JANUCT010000024.1 GCF_024808875.1 Methylohalomonas lacus | reverse complement strand
ACCTTCGTCATCGCCGCCGTCAGCGTCGTCTTCCCATGGTCCACGTGACCAATCGTGCCGACATTGACATGCGGCTTACTGCGTTCGAATTTTTCCTTGGACATGGGGCGTTCCTCCAGGCTCTCGTTCTATCTCACTGTATGGTTGAATAATCTGCGCCCAGACTGACGCAATAAATTACTATTTAATAATGTCTGCCTAATCTGCAAACTGGTGCCCATGACTGGAATCGAACCAGTGACCTCTCCCTTACCAAGGGAGTGCTCTACCGCCTGAGCTACATGGGCGCTGTTCAAACTGTTTCACCGGTCCGCCGTGCCGGCGCATTAGAAACCAATGCCTAAACTCCAGCCCGGCGACCTGGCCTGACGTTCGCGCCAGCAGCGGCAGCGCGTATCGATCCTTGCCAATTCCGGCCCTGGCCAATCCAGTACACAATTTCTAGGGCGTACTGCAAAATAGCCCTGGCAGTTTACAAAACGTTGACTAAACTATTCTGGAGCGGGTGATGGGAATCGAACCCACGTCATCGGCTTGGAAGGCCGAGGCTCTACCATTGAGCTACACCCGCCTTAAACCTTGCACACATACGCCGCCCGTCAGCGGGGCTCGCTCTACACCACCCTGTCAGCTATCCGGTTGATAACGCCGGAATAATATCTGGTGGAGGGAGGAGGATTCGAACCTCCGAAGGCAATGCCAGCAGATTTACAGTCTGCCCCCGTTGGCCGCTTGGGTATCCCTCCAAAATGTAAGCCGTGCATTTTCGAAAAATAACAACAGCCTGTCAATCAATCCCGAGACTATTTTCCAACTATTTTCGCTAGCCGGTCGCCGGCCGGATTACGGCCCCCGTCAGGCCGTAACGGATTTCGCTGGGCTGACTGCGCCCGCCAAGCGGCCCATTGAGCACATAATCCAGCTGCCCGCCGAAGTAGGCGCGGACCCGCGCCGGGTCGCGCGCCGGGACACAGCCGGCCGGGTTGGCACTGGTCGAGATGATGGCGCCGGACCGCGCGCACAGCGCCTGTACCAGTGGGTGGTCGCTCACCCGCACCGCCAGACTGGTGTGCTCGCCGGTCAGCCAGGCCGGCGTACCCGGGCGCGTGGGCAACAACCAGGTCACCGCCCCCGGCCAACTGGCAAAAACCTGCATCCAGTCGACCCGGGCATCGGCAAAATCGATGTAGCGACGGAACTGGTCGGGATATGCCCCTATTAAAATCAATCCCTTGCGCGGTGAGCGGCGTTTTATCCGCAACAGCCGCTGTACCGGCGCGCGTTGCGGCAGGCAGCCGAGACCATAGACCGCCTCGGTGGGATAGGCGATAACGCCGTGCGCGGTCAGCGCCCGCAGCGCCGGAGCGGTTTTCCAGGTGGGGACTGAGTTTGCGGCGCTCAAGCGCAGGCCTTGGCGTGAACCAGCCGGCTAGCTGGCGGTTTTTTTCTTTTTCTTCGCTGCCCGGCCGCGACCACGCTTCTCGGGCGCATTGGCGATCATTTCCTGGCACTCTTCCAGCGTCAGGCTGTCCGGCTCGCGGTCCTTGGGCACCCGCACGTTCTTCTTGCCATCGGTGACATAGGGGCCATAGCGGCCCTTGAGGATGGAAATGCCGGCTTCGTCGAAAACCTTGATCTGCCGTTCCAGATCGGCCTGTTTCTTTTCCTCGATGAGCTCGAGCGCGCGTTCCAGCGTCACTGTGTAGGGATCATCCTCGCCCTTGAGCGAGACAAATTTCTTGCCAAAGCGTACATACGGGCCGAAGCGGCCGATGTTGGCCTCGACCTCGTCACCGTCGGCGGTTTCACCGAGTTGGCGCGGCAATTTGAACAGCGGCAGGGCCTCGTCGAGCGTGATGGTATCCATGCGCTGGCCGGGCTTGAGACCGGCAAACTTCGGTTTCTCCTCGTCCTCGCGCTCGCCGATCTGGACAAACGGCCCATAACGGCCCATGCGCACGGTGACCGGCCGACCACTCTTCGGATCGGTACCGAGTTCGCGCGCCGCCACGGCCTCCTTGCGGCTGACGCTTTCTTCCTTTTCCTTGACCTTGCTGTCGAAGCTCTTCCAGAACTGATCCAGAACCGGGATCCAGTCCTGCTCGCCACGGGCGATCGAGTCGAGTTGGTCCTCAAGCTTGGCGGTAAAGTCGTAATCGACGTAGTCGGTGAAGTGCTCGGTCAGAAACTTGTTGACGATGCGACCAACGTCGGTCGGGATGAAGCGCTTGCGATCGAGCTCCACGTATTCGCGCTGCAACAGCGTGGATATGATGCTGGCGTAGGTCGATGGCCGGCCGATGCCGTACTCTTCCAGGGTCTTTACCAGGCTGGCTTCCGAATAGCGCGGCGGCGGCTCGGTGAAGTGCTGTTCGGCGCGGATCTCGTTCAATGCTGGCTTGTCGCCCTGCTCCAGCGGCGGTAGCGTCTTGTCGTCATTCTCCGGTTTCTTGTCGTCGACGTCTTCCTGATAGACGGCAATAAAGCCGGGATCAACAATAGTCGAACCGTTGGCGCGGAAGACGTTGCCGTCGCCGCACTTCATGTCCACGGCCACCGTGTTGATCGTCGCGTGCTTCATCTGGCAGGCAACGGCCCGCTTCCAGATCAGATCGTATAGCTTGAACTGATCATCGGTCAGATGACTCTTGATCTGCTGCGGCAGTCGCTCAACCGAGGTCGGCCGGATCGCTTCGTGCGCTTCCTGGGCATTTTTCGCCGAGGTCTTGAACACGCGCGGCTGCGCGGGAAGATTATCCTTGCCGTATTCGTGGCTGATATAGGTCCGCAACTCGTTGATCGCTTCTTCGGCCAGGTTCACCGAATCGGTACGCATGTAAGAAATCAGACCCACGGCACCATCACCGGTATCAATGCCCTCGTACAACTGCTGCGCGGTACGCATGGTGCGCTGGGCGGTGAAGCCGAGCTTGCGCGAGGCTTCCTGCTGCAGCGTCGAGGTAATGAACGGCGGCGCCGGCTGACGGCGGCGCTGTTTCTTCTCAACATTATCGACCGTCAGCGCCTTGCGGCTATCGCTGCCCTGCGCGGCCTGCAACAGGGCCTCGCGGGCGGCGTTGGCCTGCTCGGTGTTGTCGATCGAGAACTGCTTCAGCTTCTCGTCGTTGTAGTACGTCAATTTCGCATTGAAGGCGTTGCCGTCATGCTCGAGATCCGCCTCGATGGTCCAGTATTCGCGTGGCACGAACGCCTCGATCTCGGCCTCGCGCTCGCAGATCATGCGCAGGGCCGGACTCTGAACCCGACCGGCCGACAGACCACGACGGATCTTCTTCCACAGTAACGGCGACAGATTGAAACCGACCAGGTAATCGAGCGCGCGACGTGCCTGCTGGGCATCGATCAGATCCGTGGACAGCTTGCGCGGGTGGGCGATGGCGTCCTGGATGGCACTCTTGGTCACCTCGTGGAATACCACGCGGTGGACGTTCTTGTCATCGATTGCGCCTTTTTCCTTGAGCAACTCGTACAGATGCCAGGATATGGCCTCACCTTCCCGGTCCGGGTCTGTGGCCAGATACAGGTCGTCGGCCTTTTTCAGCGCCTTGACGATGGCATCGACATGCTTCTTGTTCTTGTCGATGACCTGGTATTTCATCTCGAACTGATGCTCGGTATCCACGGCACCGCTTTTCGGCAGCAGATCGCGCACGTGCCCGTAGGAAGCCAGGATTTCGTAATCCTTGCCCAGGTAGCGACTCAAGGTTTTCGCTTTCGCCGGCGATTCGACGATAACGAGTGATTTGCTCATGCAGGAATAATTCAGTTGGTTAGCTGTGCGACATCATCCTGCCACACAGGGTTTGGAAGCAATCAGTGCAGGCTGGCGTTAAATTCATCCATGACCAGGTCCTCGACCCAGGTAAAGGCCGCTTCCTTGCCGGGCTGGTTGAACAACACCATCAACACCACCCATTTAAGCTGCTGCAGTTCGATCTCTTCGGTCTCCAGGGCCATGAGACGGTCGATGACCATTTCACGATCACTGCCATCCAGTACGCCGATATTTTCAAGGAACATCAGGAAGCCATAGCATTCCGTATCCAGCTTGTTGGCTTCTTCATCCGAGAGAATGCGGGTCGAGGGCCGCTGCGCCAGCTTCGGCAGGGCCACCGTTTCCTTCTGCATGGCCAGGCCCTCGAGCCAATCAAATGCCTTGCTGACCTGGTGTTCGCCGAAACCGGCTTCTTTCAGTTCTACCCGGAGGACGTCCTCATCAGGGGTAAATTCAACGTCGTCTTCGATGTAATTGTCAAACAGATACATGAGAACGTCTAACACGGTTTCTTTCATGTGTTATCTCTTCGAAGGCGTGAGTAGGTGCCGCCTGGTTGTGAAGCCACCAGCCCGCGCAGTTCTAGTAATAACAGAATGGAGGAAACGGCATCAGCCGTCAATCCACTGCGCACGACCAGGCTGTCCACCGATACGGGGGCTGCACCGATGTGTGCCAGTAATTGCAGTGCCTCTGCGGACAAATCCGAAAGATTTTCCGCCGACCCGGCGGCGGCCGGTATCGCCGTCGAACACGCAACATGCAGCAATGGACCGAGCTCTTCGATGATGTCCTGCTCCGATTCGACCAGCTTGGCGCCCTGGCGGATCAGGTGATGGCAACCGCGTGCCTGCGGCGTGTGAATGGAGCCGGGAATGGCAAACACCTCGCGCCCCTGTTCACTGGCATAGCGCGCGGTAATCAACGAGCCGCTGCGCAGGGCAGCCTCGACCACCAGAACGCCGGCACTGAGACCGCTGATGATGCGGTTGCGACGCGGAAAGTGGGCCGCCAGCCGCGGCGTCCCGGGGAAAAACTCGCTGACCAGGGCACCGGCGCCGGCAAGAATGCGTTAGGCCAGGTCGGCATGGCGTTGCGGGTAGATGCGATCCGGACCGCACCCGGACACCGCGATCGTCGCCCCGCCCGCATCCAGCGCGCCCTCGTGGGCGGCGGCATCGATGCCCACCGCCAGGCCGCTGTTGATTGTCAGGCCGGCGTGTCCCAGCTGGCGGGCAAAATCGCGCGCCACGCCGCGGCCATCCGCGCTCGGGTTGCGGCTGCCGACCACCGCCAGCTGTGGCGCTGCAAGGCACTCGCGGCGGCCGCGAACGAACAGCAGCAACGGCGGGTCGGCAATCTGGCGCAACAGCTCGGGGTAGGTGACATCCTGCAGTGTGAGCAGGCAACGCGCCTCGCCGGCCTCCTCCAACCAGGCACAGGCACGGTCGACGGCGCGCCAGTCCGGTTGCGACAGCGCCCGGGCCCGATCGGCCGGCATCCCGGCGGCAATCAGTTCCCCCCGGCTGCAGGCCAGCAGCGCTGCCGGCGAACCAAAATGCTTCAATAACCGCTGGGCGGCAGCCGGGCCGACACCCTTGACGCTGGCCAGTGCCAGCCAATTACGCCGGTCAGCGCCGGCGGCGGCGGTTGTTCCATCCATGGACCAACTCCCGTGGCCAATCGCTGGCGGCCTCCGTTTACGGGCCGGCAGCGATACATGCCGCTAGCGTTTACGGATTGGTAACAGTGTCGTAGATATGAATCGGCCGCTCGGTATCCATGACCAGGGCGTAGCTGACTTTCTCAAAGGTGCGGAAGACGACGATGACGCCGGCGAACTCTTCCGGCAGCACGACCCGCTCGCCGCGGGTCTTGGGCGCACCAAAGTATTCCAGGTAAGGATTATTTCGCGACGCCGTGCGGGCAGGGACTTTATCGCGCACCACCTCGCCGCTCTGGTAGACGGCCAGCACGTTGCCGGACTCAAGCCCCTGATTGGTGCCGGCAGAAATCACCACCACCTGGTAATTGCCAATCTCGGAGACACCGTCGATAACCGAAACGATGCGGCCATCGATCGACTCGTCCGGCTCCGAGGGAATGAAATCACCGCCCAGGCCGGACTGCTCGGTCTGCGGCACCAGCCGGTCGCCGACGCGGATTTCGCGCTCGGAGTCGGTGATGATAGCCGAGGCCGGATCGCCGCTGCGCACGACTTCCGCCTCGCCCACGTACAGGGCCTGATAGCCGAGGATCTCACCCTCGATTTCGCGGTAGTTGTACTTGGACTGCACCACCGGCGAGCGATCGTAGTCGTCCGCATCGCTGGGCAGCACGTAGGCCGGCCCCTGCCGGTAGATGGTGTAATCCGTGGCGGTTTCCGCTTCATCCAGACCGCGAACGTAGATCTTGTTGCCGGTAGCGGCGACCAGGCGCTGATCGTAGCTCGACACGACGTAGGGCCAGTCGGCCATCTCGTTTTCGGAAACGACCCGTTGCTGGCTCAGGAATGGCCGGATGTACTCGACCGGTATCGATGGAATCGCGCGGTCACTCGCGGAGCTGCGTATCTCTGGCGACAGCTTGACGGTACGGCTGCCGCCGGCGCCGGTGCGACCGTCGCGATTGACCGACAGGACCGGCCTGCCGTCACGATAGGTCAGGTAAACCACATCGCCCGGATAAATCAGATGCGGATTGTCGATCTGCGGATTGACTTCCCAGATTTCCGGCCAGCGCCAGGGCTCGCGCAGGAAACGCGCGGAAATATCCCAGAGGGTATCCCCCTTGACGACCGTATAGCGATCCGGGTGATCGGATTTAACCGCCGGCGACTGGGCAAACGAGGCGACCGGTAGCAGGGCGCACAGCAGGAAGGTGAGTAATTTGTTCCGCATTTTTTTTATTCCGCATCAGATTTTGCGCCGGATATCAGGACTGTTACGGCGGTTCTTTAATGTAGATTTTAAGAAGAATAGCAAAATGTCAACCGTTCCACCATCTGCGAACGCATTTATGAGACCTTGGTCAAAATCGGTTATAATGCTTCATAGTCAATCAATTAGATAATTTACGGCCAAAACCGGGTTCATCACCCGGTCAAGCTACCGCGGTTATGGCAAAACTCAAAGTACTTCATTATCCCGATCCGAACCTGCGCAAGAAGGCCGAACCGGTCGCCCAGGTTGACGACAGCATCCGCCGGCTGGCCGCCGACATGCTGGAAACAATGTATGCTGAAAACGGCATCGGCCTGGCCGCGACCCAGGTCGACGTCCAGCACCGCGTCGTGGTCATTGACCTGTCGGCCGAGCGCAACAGCCCGTTTTACCTTGTGAATCCGGAAGTGCTGGAGAGTCGCGGCAGCAAGGAGATGGAGGAAGGCTGCCTGTCGGTACCGGACTATTTCGATGTCGTCGAACGCGCCGAGTGGATCCGCTTCCGCTACCAGGATCTCGACGGCGAGACCCACGAACAGGAAACCGATGGCCTGCTGGCCGTCTGCGTCCAGCATGAAATCGATCACCTCAACGGCCGCCTGTTCGTCGACTACCTGTCCGGCCTGAAACGCAAGCGGGTCCAGAAGAAGCTGGAAAAACGCCAGAAGCTCGAACGCCAGACGCTGTGACCGCCACGGCCCTGCGACTGGCGTTCGCCGGCACCCCGGCGCCGGCGGCCACGGTACTGGCGGCGCTGCTGGCGTCCCCGCACCGCATCAGCCGCGTCTACACGCAGCCGGATCGGCCGGCCGGCCGGGGCCGCAAGCTGCAGCCCAGCCCGGTCAAGACACTCGCCGAAGACCACGGCCTGAGCGTGCAGCAACCCGCCAGCGCTGCCGAACTGGCGGCGGACAGCGAGCTGGCCGACGTCGACGCCCTTATCGTCGTCGCCTATGGCCTGCTGCTGACCGAAAGCGTGCTCCAGCGACCCCGGCACGGCTGCATCAACCTGCATTTCTCGCTGCTGCCCCGCTGGCGCGGTGCCGCGCCGGTGCAACGTGCCATCCTCGCCGGCGACAGCGAAACCGGCGTCAGCCTCATGCAGATGGACGTCGGCCTCGACACCGGTCCGGTGCTGGACCAGGTACGCACACCTATTTATAAGAATGACACCACGGCCAGCCTGCAGACGCGACTGGCCGAGATCGGCGCCGCTGCACTGATCGATCGGCTGCCCGAACTCGGCCGGCTGGCAGCGACGCCGCAGGATGGTGCCGCTGCCAGTTATGCCAGCAAGATCCACAAGCAGGAGGCGCGCCTCGACTGGCAACGGCCGGCCGGCGAGCTGGCGCGCGCGGTGCGTGCCTTCAATCCGGCACCGGGCGCCAGCGCCAAACTCAGCGGGCTACAATGCAAGATCTGGCAGGCTGAAGCCCTCGACGCCGCCGTCACCGCGGCCCCCGGCCGGGTCGTCGCCGGTGACAGGCACGGCATCGATGTCGCCACCGGCGCCGGCCTGCTGCGCCTGCAGCGCCTGCAGTTGCCCGGCGGCCGGCCGCTGACGGCGGCCGAGTTCCTGAACGGCCGGCCCGACTTCCTGAGCGCCGGCTGAGTCCATGCACAGCCGCAGCCTGGCCGTCCGCATCCTGGCGGAGGTTATCGACACCGACGTGCCGCTGGAACGGGCAATCAGCAACGCGAATGCGCGCGTGGCGCTGCCAGAGCGCGACCAGGCCTTCGTGCAGGAACTCTGCTACGGCGTGCTGCGCTGGCTGCCGCGGTTACGCTTCCAGCTCAGCCAGCTGCTCGACCGGCCGCTGAAAACAGCCGACAGCGATATCGGCCTGCTGCTGCTGGTCGGTCTTTACCAGATTCTCGATCTCGACACGCCCGATCACGCCGCGGTGGCCACCGGCGTCGATGCATGTAGCGAACTCGACAAACCCTGGGCGGCGACACTGGTCAATGCGGTACTGCGGCGTGCCACGCGTGAACGCGTGCAGCTCCAGCAACAGGCGGCGGCACAGCCGGCCGCGGCACTGGCACATCCGAAATGGCTGCTGAAGACCCTGCAGAAGGCCTGGCCGGAAGACTGGCAGACGATCGCGGCGGCCAACAACCAGCGACCGCCGTTTTATATCCGCGTCAACCGGCGCCGCAGCGACTGCGAGCAATACCACCAGCTGCTGACCGCCGCCGGCCTGACAGGCACGCCCCATGCCGACGCAGACTATGCCCTGCGGGTGGAACCGGCGGTGGCTGCCGGCCGCCTGCCGGGGTTCGCCGACGGCCTGGTCTCGGTGCAGGATCCGGCCGCCCAGCTGGCCGCCGGGCTGCTGGACCTCGAGCCCGGTCAACGGGTGCTCGACGCCTGCGCCGCCCCCGGCGGCAAGACCGCCCACATGCTTGAGCAGGAACCCGGCCTGGCCGAGGTGGTTGCCATCGACCGCAGCGCCGATCGGCTGGCGCGGCTGCAGTCCGGACTCGAACGCCTGCAACTGAGCGCGACCTGCATCGCCGCCGACGCCGCCCGCCCGCGGGACTGGTGGGACGGCAATGCATTCGATCGTATCCTGCTCGACGCCCCGTGCAGCGGCAGCGGCGTAATTCGCCGTCACCCGGATATCAAGTATCATCGCGATCGCGCAGCGATCGATGCGGCGGTGGCAATGCAGACACAACTGCTGACCGCCCTCTGGCCGCTCCTGGCACCGGGCGGTAAGCTGTTGTATGCCACCTGTTCTGTGCTGCCGGCGGAAAACAGCGAACAAATCGCCGGCTTTCTGGCACAACACGACGACGCCAGTGAACAACCCATCGCCGCGCCCTGGGGACGGCAACAGCTGCACGGGCGCCAGATTCTGCCCGGCGACAAGGAGATGGACGGTTTTTTCTATGCCCGCCTCGGCAAGCGTTAGATTCCGCTCACTGCTGGCTGCGATCGCGGCTCTGCTCGTGCTGTCGTTGCTGGCGCCCGGCACCGACGCGCGGGCGGCGAGCATCAAGGTCCGCGAGGCCGGCAGCAACCTGGTGGCGGGCCAGCTCACCGCCAGCGCGCAACTCGACTTTGAGCTCAGCGAAGAGGCGCTGAAGGCACTGGATAATGGCGTCGCCCTGAATATCGTCGTCGAACTGGAGGTACTGAAGGAACGCTTCTGGCTTTGGGACCGCACGCTGGTCGAACACAGCGAGAATTTCCGCCTCGAGCGCCAGGCGCTGAGCAAGAACTACCTGGTCACGCACAAGTACCGCCGGCGCAGTTTCCTGTCCCTCCAGGAAGCACTGGAGTTCATTGGAACCATGAGCGATTACCCGTTGCTGGACAGCACCGAGCTGGAAGCCGAAGGGAACTACCGCGGTCGTATCCGTGCCTGGCTGGATATCGAGAGCCTGCCGGCGCCGATGCGCCCGGCCGCACACATTTCCGCCAGCTGGCGACTAAACAGCGGCTGGCACGAATGGCGGATTCATCCATGAAGCGGCCCCTGTCTGTCGCCGGCCCGGGAGCGACGCGATGAAACGCGACAGCCGCATCATTTTCATCAGTGGCCTCGGCCTGTTCTTTTTCATGCTGGCGTCGCTGCTGCTGATGAGCGACGCCATGCAGAATTCCGAACGCTTTGGCCGACTGTATTCGGCCCTGCTGGTATTGAATGCGGTCGGTCTGCTGGTCATGCTGATTCTGATCGGCGTCAATATCCGCCAGCTGATCCAGCAACTCCGCAACCGCGTCGCCGGCGCCCGCATGACCGTGCGCATGGTACTGATGCTGACCACGCTGTCGGTCACGCCGGTGCTCATCGTCTACTGGTTCTCGCTCGATTTTCTCAACCGCGGCATCGATAACTGGTTCGATCTGCGCGTCGAGAGCGCATTGAATGACTCGCTCGAACTGAGCCGTCTGGCACTGGATGGCCGCATGCGTGACATGCTGCGGCGAACACGGCAGGTGGCGGATGAATTCATTGACGTCGACAATGCCGCGGCATCGTTCGAAATCGACGAGATGCGCCGTCGCATTGGCGCCGAGGAACTGACGCTGATGAGCCGCCAGGGCCGCTTTATCGCCAGCAGTTCCAGCGATGCGACCCAGCTGGTGCCTACCACACCGAGCGATAGCATCTTTCTGCAACTGCGCCAGGGCAACAGCTACGTCGGCCTGGATACGGTCAAGGAAAACGAACTGGTGATCCGCACCGCCGTCAATGTACCGGACATCTCGATACAATCGGACAATCGCGTTCTGCAGGCATTGTACCCCGTATCGCAACGCATGAACGAGCTTGCCGACAGCGTCGAATCGGCGTACGAAAAGTACCGCGAGCTGTCCTACCTGCGCGAACAACTGAAACTGAGCTTCACCCTGCTGCTGACGCTGGTGCTACTGTTCAGCATCTTCAGCATCGTCTGGGCGGCGTTCTATACCGCCCGTCGGCTGGCCGCACCGATCCGCGATCTGGCCATGGGTACCAAGGCGATTGCCAGCGGCGACTACAGCATGCAACTGCCAGTACCCAGCAACGACGAACTCGGCGTACTGGTCGCGTCGTTCAACGACATGACCCGCGAGATCGCCCGTGCCCGCGATGCGGTCCACCAGAGCCGCCAGGAAGCCGAGGCCCAACGCGCCTATCTCGAAGCGGTGCTCGGACGGCTGTCGTCCGGCGTGCTGGTGCTGGACCAGGAACGCAACCTGCGCACCTCCAACGTCAGCGCCAGCCAGATACTCGGCCTGCCGATCTCGCCCTGGATCGGCAAGCATCTGCACGACCTGTGCGAGACACACCCGCACCTGCTGCACCTGGAAGAAGTGATCACACCGCACCTGGAAAGCCAGGAAGACTGGCGCGCCCAGGTCACACTGTTCGGTGGCAGCGGCCGCCAGGTACTGATGTGCAGCGGCACCTCGCTGCCGAGTACCACCGCCGAACAGGCCGGCTTTGTCATTGTTTTCGATGACATCACCACCCTGATCCAGAGCCAGCGTGACGCTGCCTGGGGCGAGGTCGCCCGGCGCCTGGCGCACGAGATCAAGAATCCGCTGACGCCGATTCAGCTGTCGGCCGAACGCATCCGGCACAAGTATATGCAGGCCGAGACTCCGGATCTGGATCTGAAACCGCTGGACCGCCTGACCAATACCATCATCCAGCAGGTTGAGACGATGAAGGATATGGTCAACACATTTTCCGAGTATGCCCGCGCGCCGGCGCTGGAACCGCAACCGATCGATCTCAATGAACTGGTGCGCGAGGTACTGGACCTGTTTCACAACCTGGATCCCGGCGCGCAGGTCGACGTTGACCTGGAACCGAACCTGCCACCGGTAAACGCCGATCCCGGCCGTCTGCGCCAGGTACTGAACAACCTCGTCAACAATGCCTTTGACGCCAGTTGTGACAATGAACCCATACAACTGGCATTATCGACCCAGAAAATCCGCCAGGGCGGTCTGGAATTCGTCGAGATACGCATCAGCGACAGCGGCTGCGGCATTTCCGATGAACTCATCGGCCAGATTTTCGAACCCTATATAACGACCAAGACCAAGGGCACCGGTCTGGGACTGGCGATCGTCAAGAAGATCATCGAGGAACATGGTGGTATGGTCTGGCTGGAGAACAACACGCCGGCAGCCGGGGCTTCAGCCGTGATACGGCTGCCGCTTGATAGCGACGCCAATAACGCTGACGATAGCGATACTGATAATCAGGGAACAGCGACCGTATGAGCAAGATTCTCGTTGTCGACGACGAACCGGATATTCGCGAACTGGTTCAGGAGATCCTCGTGGACGAGGGCTTCGATGTCGAGGTGGCCGAAAGTGCCGACCGCGCCCGCGACCAGATCAATCAACACCAGCCGGATCTGGTCCTGCTGGATATCTGGATGCCGGACGAGGACGGCATTACCCTGCTGAAGGAATGGAAGGCCGAACACAACGAGATATTCCCGGTCGTCATGATGTCCGGCCACGGCAGCGTCGAGACCGCGGTCGAAGCCACTCGCCTCGGGGCTTACGATTTCATTGAAAAACCGCTATCGCTGGCCAAGCTGCTGCTGACCATCAAGCACGCCCTCGAACGCGTCTCCCTGCAGCAGGAAAACACCCGCCTGCGCCACTACAGCCAGGCCAGCGACGAACCCATTGGCAAGAGCCAGCAGATGCAGGCGTTGCGTGACCAGCTGCAGCGCGTCGCGCATCACAATACGCCGGTACTGATCATCGGCGAATCCGGTACCGACAAGGAAATATTCGCCCGCTACCTGCACAATATGAGCGACCGCGCCAATAGCCCGTTCATCAGCGTCGGCGTCTCGAGCCTGTCCGCCGAAAACTCGGCGGCCGAGTTGTTCGGCAGCGAGGAGGATGACGGCCGCATACAGACCGGCCTGCTGGAAAAGGCCGAGGGTGGCACACTGTTCCTCAAGGACATTGCCGACATGTCGCTGCCGGTACAGGGCAAACTCCAGGACTTGCTCGACAGTGGCCAGTTCGTGCGCGTCGGCGGCGTCGAACCCATCAGCAGCAACGTCCGTGTGGTGGCTGCAACCAAGCACAACCTCGAACAGTTCGTTCACAACGGCAATTTCCGTGATGATCTGTACTACCAGTTAAGCGTGGTGCCCATTCCATTGCCGGCATTGCGCGATCACTACGAGGATATTCCCGATCTGCTCGAACACTATGTCGCCTACTTTGCCGAACGTGAAGGCCTGACCTATCGGCGTTTCAGCGTCGCCGCCCAGAACCGGCTGCGCAGTTACCATTGGCCGGGCAACCTGCGCGAACTGAAAAACCTGGTGCAACGGCTCTTGATCCTCGGCCGTGACGAAATCATTGAAACCGAGGAAGTCGAAAGTGTGCTCGGCAAGCGCCAGAAACAGCCGGCCGAATACAACAATCTGCCGGGGTTTGATCTGCCGCTGCGCGAAGCGCGCGAACAATTCGAAAAGGCCTACCTCGAGTATCAGCTCAAGCAGGCCGACGGCAGCGTCAGCAAGGTGGCGAGAAACGTCGGCATGGAGCGTACGCATCTCTATCGCAAGATGCGTTCACTGGGTATTGAACTGAA
Organism: Methylohalomonas lacus; assembly: GCF_024808875.1. GTDB lineage: Bacteria > Pseudomonadota > Gammaproteobacteria > Methylohalomonadales > Methylohalomonadaceae > Methylohalomonas > Methylohalomonas lacus. Next base: position 22,154 of record NZ_JANUCT010000024.1, on the reverse strand, counting down.
AGCCGATGGCAGCGACAAGTGAGGCCATGCTAGCGACGGCAGACAGACTAGTGTCATCCAGAATCAAGCAACCATTGGAATCAGGTCTGCAATCATGAAAATCATCATCCTCGGCGCCGGTCAGGTCGGTTCGTCACTGGCGGCCAACCTGGCCAGTGAAGCCAATGACATCACCGTGGTGGATATTGATCAGCAACGCCTGACCATGCTCAATGAACGCTATGATCTGCAGACGGTCACCGGCGTAGCATCATATCCTTCGGTGTTGCAGCGTGCCGGCGCCCGCGATGCGGACATGGTGATCGCCGTAACCAACAGCGACGAAATCAACATGCTCGCCTGCCAGATCGCCTACACACTGTTTCACACACCGACCAAAATCGCGCGGGTGCGCGAGGGCGAGTACCTGTCGCAGTCGGCGCTGTTCGCCCAGGAAGCGTTACCCATCGACGTACTGATCAGCCCGGAACAGCTGGTTACCGATTACATTGCCCGGCTCATCGCCTTCCCAGGCGCCCTGCAAGTACTGGAATTCGCCGAGGGCAAGGTACAGATGATCGCCGTCAAGGCCTACTACAACGGCCCGCTGGTCGGACACACGCTGCGTGAATTGCGTGCGAACCTGAAAGATATCGATTTCCGCGTTGTCGTCATTTTCCGCAGCGGCAAACCGCTAATTCCGGAAGGCGATACCAGTATCGAACCCGACGACGAAGTCTTCTTCATCGGCGCGACGAAACACATCCGTTCGCTGATGGGCTTCATTCGCGAGAAGGAGCGGGCCGTCAAGCGCATCATGCTGGCCGGCGGCGGCAACATCGGCCGACGCCTGGCACGCGCGCTGGAGAAGAAATACGACATCAAGATGCTGGAGTCGGACCCGCTGCGTGCCGAACAGGCCGCCGAAAGCCTGGAACGCACGGTGGTACTGCTCGGCGATGCCGCCGACGAGGAATTGCTGACCGACGAGAACATAGACCAGACGGACGTCTTCTGTGCCGTCACCAACGATGACGAGGCCAACATCATTTCCTCGATGCTGGCAAAGCGCCTGGGCGCGCGCAAGGTCATGTCGTTGATCAACCGCGCCGCCTACGTCGACCTGGTACAGAGCAACGTCATCGACATCGCCATTTCGCCACAGCAGGCCACGATCGGCAGTCTTCTGGCGCATATCCGCAAGGGCGACGTCGTCGTCGTGCATTCATTGCGCCGCGGTGCGGCCGAGGCGATCGAGGCGATCGCGCACGGCGACGTCAATTCATCCAAGGTGGTCGGGCGTCCGCTCGGCAAGATCAAGCTGCCGCCGGAAACCAGCATCGGCGCGATCGTGCGCGGCGATGAGGTCATGATCGCGCATCATGACACCGTGATCGAAGCCGACGACCATATCATCATGCTGGTCGCCAACAAGTCGCGGGTTCCCGAGGTCGAACACCTGTTCCAGGTCGGCATTACTTTTCTGTAGGCGCACCAGCCAGCATGCAATTAACCGCCATCCAACGCATTCTTGGTCTGCTGCTGGCGCTGTTCAGCCTGACGCTGCTGCCACCATTGGCCATCTCCTGGTTTGCCCGGGATGGTGCCGCTTTCGCCTTCCTGCTGGCCTGGGGACTGATTCTGACGGCCGGCCTGATCATGTGGTTACCGGTGCGCAACATTCGCACCGAACTGAAGCTGCGCGACGGCTTCATCGTCGTCGTGCTGTTCTGGGTCAGCCTCGGCCTGTCCGGAGCCATACCGCTATTATTGAGCGAGTTTCCGCGGCTCAGCATTACCGACGCGGTGTTCGAGTCGATGTCCGGCCTGACCACCACCGGCGCCACCGTACTGACCGGCATCGACAGCCTGCCGCTGTCAGTTCTGTTCTATCGCCAGCAGCTGCAATGGATGGGCGGCATGGGCATCATCGTGCTGGCCGTCGCCATCCTGCCGATGCTCGGCATCGGTGGCATGCAGCTCTACAAGGCAGAAATTCCCGGTCCGCTCAAGGATGCCAAGCTCACGCCGCGCATCACCGAAACCGCCAAGGCACTGTGGTATGTCTACCTCGGCATGACCATCCTCTGCGCCCTGAGCTACTGGGTCGCCGGCATGACACCATTCGACGCCATCGCCCACAGTTTCTCGACCGTCTCGATCGGTGGCTTTTCCACCCATGATGCCAGCATCGGTTACTTCGACAGCACCGCCATCGAACTCGTCGCGGTCTTTTTCATGTTGCTGGGCGGGATGAATTTTACCCTGCATTTTCTCGCCTGGCGTTCGTTCAGCCTGCGGCCCTACCTGCACGATTCAGAGGTGCGGGCCTATGTCACGTTCCTGTTCGCACTCAGCCTGGTCACGATCGTTTATCTGCTTTACATACGTCCCGAGGTAGCTGCCGCTGACTCACTGCGCGACGGTCTGTTCCAGAGTGTTTCGATCGCCACCACTTCCGGCTTTACCACCGCCAGCTACCAGAACTGGCCGACCTTCCTGCCGGTGCTGCTGCTGTTCGCCAGTTTTGTCGGCGGCTGCGCCACTTCCACCGGCGGCGGCCTCAAGGTGATCCGCGTTTTGTTGCTGGTCAAGCAGGGCTTGCGCGAGGTACGCCGGCTCATTCATCCCAACGCCATATTCTCGATCAAGCTCGGCGGCCGCAGTCTGCCCGACCGGGTGGTCAACGCGGTCTGGGGCTTCTTCGCCGCCTATGTTGCCGTCTTCACCCTGTTGATGCTGCTGCTGCTGGCCACCGGCCTGGATCAGATCACGGCGTTCTCGGCGATGGCGGCGTGCCTGAACAATCTCGGCCCGGGCCTCGGCGATGTCAGTGCACATTACGGCCCGATCAACGACACCGCCAAGTGGGTACTCGTCGTCGCCATGCTGCTCGGCCGTCTGGAAATCTTCACCCTGCTGGTCATCCTGACGCCGGCATTCTGGAAGAAATGAGTCGTTGCCATGACTGTTAACGGCACCGATCGCTGGGAGCGTCGCTACCGGGAAAGCCAGACCATGCAACGACCGCAGGCCGCAGCGGTGCTGGCAGATCACGTGCATCTGCTGCCGGCCTCGGGCGCCGCAGTCGACCTCGCCTGCGGCCGCGGCGGCAATGCCCTGCTGCTGGCGGCCCACGGTTTACAGACCCAGGCCTGGGACTACGCCGCGACGGCATTGCAGGATCTGGAACAACTTGCCGCGGCAGAACAGCTGGCTATCGATTGTCAGTGCCGGAACATTGTCGAGTCGCCGCCGGCCGCGGACAGCTTCGATGTCATCGTCGTCAGCCATTTCCTCGATCGCACGATCATGCCGGCGCTCGCCGGGGCGCTGCGACCGGCGGGGCTGCTGTTCTACCAGACCTTCAGCTGCACCGCAGTCAGTGACGCCGGCCCCAACAACCCGGCCTATCGCCTGGCGGACAACGAACTGCTGCAGCTGTTGCCGCAGCTGCAGGTCGTGCATTACCACGAGGCCGGCCGCCTAGGTGATAGCAGCCACGGCTTTCGCGATCGCGTGCAATACATCGGCTGGCGCCGGCCATGAAAGCAGCCGGCCAGACCAGCAAGCGCAATGCGGCGGTGGAAGTCGGCCGTCTGCTGAGTCGCGCACAGGAACAACAGCAGCGCGGCGGGCTCGCCAGCGCCAGCAAACACCTGCGCAAGGCGATCAAGATCAATCCTGCCGATCAGCGCGCCTACCTGCTGCTCGCCCGCATCCAGCAGCAACAGGGGCAAAACCAGGAGGCCATGCGAACCTACCAGGCCTGCCTGCGCCAGCAGCCCGAAGTATTCGAGGCGCTGCTCAACCTCGGCATGCTGTACAAGCGTCACGCACGCCTCGACGACGCACTGGCCTGCTATGACAAGGCGCTGAAGCTGCGCTCTGACGTCCCCGAACTGCATAACAACATGGGCAACGCCTGGCTCGAGCGCGGTGATCCCGGGCAGGCCGCCGCCGCCTATCGCCGCGCCATCGACGCCCGGCCGGCGTTTGCCGGCGCCTGGCACAATCTCGGCCGACTGCTGCTGCAGCAGAACGATGCCGTGGCGGCGCTGGAACCGCTGCGCCGCGCGCGCCAACTGCAGCCGGAATCCTGGCAGATCCATTCGGACCTGGCGGACTGCCTGGTGCACCTGCCGCCGGCCAGCTACGCCGAACTGCCGGCCGCCGATCTGCTCGACTGCCTGCAACTGCAACGCATCGACGGCCGGACGCTGAACCGCATGGCCTGCCGGTACCTGGCCACGCAGATCTTTTATGATGCGCTAGACCTGTTGCAGCGTGACCAGCTGAGCGTCGACGAAGCATTGCTGGATCGGCTGCAACAGCCGTTGCTGCTCAACCTTCTGCAGCGCGAGCCGCTGTGCGACTGGTCGCTGGAACAATTACTGACCCGGGTGCGGCAGCAACTGCTGCTGACACCGGAGCTGTTGGATGAAAAATATCTGCCACTGGTCGCGGCGCTGGCCGAACAGTGTTTTCTGAACGAGTACCTGTGGCCAGTCAGCGCTGCGGAACAGAGCCGGCTCGAGGCGCTGGCCGGCAGGCCCATTGCCGAAACGCCTGCGATCGAGCTGTGTCTGTACGCCTGCTACCGACCGCTGTCGCAGCGATTGTCGATCGACGACGCAATGCCGCCACAAGCGGCAACCGGCGACCCATCACTGGCATGTGTCTGGCAACAACAGGTTGTTGAACCGGCGCAGGAAGATGAATACCGATCACAATTACCGGCCCTGACCACGATCGATGACGGCACTTCGACCGACGTGCGCGCCCAATACGAGGCCAACCCGTATCCGCGCTGGCGCATGTTGGATCAACCGGACGGCTACAGCCTGGGCAATTACCTCTGCCTGCTGTTCCCGCACCTGCGTGCACGGCCACCGGGCTTTGACCCGGCACCGGCAATCCTCTGCGCCGGCTGCGGCACCGGCCTGCAGGCATTGCGCATGGCCCGGCGCATCCCGGATGCACAGATCACCGCGATCGACATGAGCCGCACCAGCCTCGCCTACGGTATGCGCCAGGCGGCCGCGCACGGCCACGACGACATTGATTTTGCCCAGGCGGACATTGTCCGGCTCGACGACAGCGTCGGTCCGTTCGATGCCATCGAATGCTACGGCGTGCTGCATCATCTGGCCGATCCGCAAGCCGGCTGGCAGGCGTTACGCCGGCGGCTGAACCCCGGCGGCGTGATGCGCATCGGCCTGTATAGTCACGCCGCGCGCGGGCCGATACGCGCCATTCGCGAACGCATCGCCGCACAGAACATCGACGCGGATATTGTCGGCATTCGCCGGGTACGCGAATATATCGCCGCGCTGGACGCTGGCGATCCGCTGCGCGGTCTGCTGCATTCGCCCGACTTCTACAGCGTCTCGGAATGCCGCGACCTCATGTTCCATGTGCAGGAACACCAGCTCGATCTCAGCGCCATTGCAGAAATTATTGACGAACTCGCGCTGGAGTTCCTGGGCTTCGAGTTCGACGATTACGCCACCCTGCAGCATTATCGCCAGCAGTACCCGGATGACCCGAATGCCATCAACCTGCAATACTGGCAGGCCTACGAACAGGCGCATCCGGACAGCTTCGCCGCGCAGTACATCTTCTGGGTGCGTGCCCCAGATTAAGATTTAGGCCAGGTTCATGAATCCGATCGAACAGTTCGAAAAACTCCTCGCCAATGGTCAGGACAACGCCTTGCTGCGCTACAGCCTCGGCAACGCCTACCTGAAAGAAGGTGACCTGAGCGCCGCGATAGAACACCTGGGCCAGGCCGTCAAACACGACACCGGCTATACCGCGGCCTGGAAGGCCTACGCCGGCGCGCTGGCCGACAGCGGCAACCTCGAACAGGCTATCGACGCCTACGAACAGGGTATTGCCGCGGCGAACAACAACGGCGACATACAGGCGGGCAAGGAAATGCGCGTGTTTCTCAAACGGCTGCATAAACAATGGGATCAAAAATAGCGCTGGCATCGATACCACCGTCCAATTGCGGGCACGGCACGGAAAATCTACAAATATCCGCGGCCGCCTATTCGCCGACTGCAGTCGGCTTCTGCAGTTATGGTTGACTGGTTAATTGGTTATTGATGATTAGTGATTGGCAAGATCGGTTTTCGTGGGAGCGGATTTTAATCCGCGAACCCTCGGGCGCATGTTTCGCCGAATGAATTCGGCGTCTACGGTTTGGATCATTGCCAACCCCGGCATCTGTAGGCGCGCAGCTTGCTGCACGAACGGGGATGTTGCTTGGTGACCGGCGAGCCCCTAGTTGGCGCAGACGCTGGTCGCCGGTTCATGCAGCTGCAGACTGCCCACCAGCTCGTTGACGTGCGTCATGTTGTGGCGCTTGAGATAGTCGACCATGACGCTGTTGATTCTGCTGCAGACCAGCGGGTCATAGAAGAGCGCCGTACCGACGCCGACCGCGCTGGCGCCGGCGATGATGAACTCCAGCGCGTCCTCCGGTCGGGTGACGCCACCCTGGCCGATGATCGGGATGTTGAGCGGACCGGCCACCTGGTAGACCTGGTGCACCTTCAGCAGCGCGATCGGCTTGATCGCCGGGCCGGAGAGGCCGGCCTGGTTGTTGCCGATAACGGGCTGGCGCTGTTCCGGGTCGATGGCCATGCCCATGACCGTGTTGATCACGGCCAGGGCGTCGCTGCCGGCCTCGATACAGCGACGGGCATTGTTGGCGATATCAGTCTGGTTGGGTGACAGCTTGGCGATCAGCGGCTTGCGGGTCTGCGTGCGACAGGCCTCGACCACGCGCGCGGACATGTCCGGATCGTTGCCGAAGGCGACACCGCCTTCCTTGACGTTCGGGCAGGAGATATTGATCTCCATAGCGTCGATGGGCGAATCGTCGAATATTCGCGTCACCTCGGCGTATTCCTCGACCGTCGAACCGGACAGGTTGGCGATAAAACGCGTCTCGCTGAAATCCAGCTTCGGCAGGTATTCGGCCACCACCCGGGCCGAACCGGGATTCTGCAGACCGATGGCGTTCAGCAGCCCCATCGGCGTCTCGGCCAGGCGGTGCGGTTCGTTGCCGAGGCGTTCGGCCAGTGTCGTCCCCTTGAGGCAGACGGCGCCGACGTCGGTGTTGGAAAATCCCTTCACGCGGGTATATTCCTCGCCAAAACCGACACAACCGGAGAGCAGCACCTGCGGCGTGTTGAAATGCAGTCCACAGAAATCCATGGCCAGCATCTGCCGGTCCTGGTCCGTGAGGGGTAAGGCCGAATGTTTCATGTCGTTCTACTGGAGCCGGAAATTCCACAAAATACCGGCAACATTATACGCCTGTGTGCGAACAGCGGGGCAACTCTGCATCTGATTCGACCACTCGGCTTCCAGCTCGACGACCGGCAGATGAAGCGCGCCGGTCTGGATTACCGCGAATGGATGGACATGCAGGTGCATGACTCGTTGGCCGGGTTCCGCAGCGCTTGCCCGGACAGTCGCCTGTTCGGCTTCTCCACCCGCGGCAACCGCTACTACAGCGACGTCCGCTACCAGACCGGCGACGCATTGCTGTTCGGCCCCGAGACCCGCGGCCTGCCGGAGGCCGTACGCCGGGACCTGGCGGAACGGGTATTGCGAATACCGATGCAGCCGCAGTCACGCAGCCTGAACCTGGGCAACAGCGTCGCCATCGTCGTCTACGAGGCGTGGCGCCAGCAGGGCTTTGGGCTAGAGACTTAGGCGGCTAAAAGCCTGCCCATGGCCAGGAGGCGCATAAAGCGCAGGAGCGGCGGCGGCACGAACCGGTATTCGACAGACGCCTCCAGTATTTGAGTATCGTAAACAGACTCAGGGACTGTCGCTGACGGTCACCTCGACCGTTCTCGACACGTAGGCAATATCGCCGGCGTTGCCACCCCGGCTCGCGGTCGCCCTGAGCTGGTAGACGTCGTAAGTATCCGGGCCTTCCTGGACGGTCGCCGAGCTGCAACTGAGCTCGGTCACGCTGAAGCCGTCAAATCCACCGCCACTCAGCGCCAGCGGTGTTCCCGGCACACTGCCACAGCCACCGCCGTCAAGCACTGCGGCAATACCGCGATCGATACCGGCCCGCGCCGCAAACCAGGCCTGCATGCCGCCAACCGACTGCGTGGTGCTCAACGACTGCACGCCCACCGTGGTCGCCGCATAGGCACCCAGTAAAGCGAGAATGACGATCAGCACGATGGCAATGATGGCACTGAAGCCCTTCTGCCTGCCGGGGTATGAATGCATGGGCCGGGTCATGGCTGATTATCCACGTGGGCCTGCTGAAACAGTTCAATGGATTGACCGTTATCGGCCTCGATGGTCAGTCGTATGGATACCAGGCCAGAACGCGTGGCGCTGCCTGGCTGGTAGCTGAAGTTACAGGCCGTCACCTTGTCGATCAGCAGATTGGCGTTGCCGGCGGCGGGATTGCCATCAACGGCATAGTTGTCGAAGCGAGTGACTTCACCCTCACCGGTACCCGGATCACAGATAAAACTGACCGGCGTGTCGACGATTTGAAAACGCTGCTGCGGAGATTCATACGGGAAACCGGTGCCGGACGGACGCTGGAAGTCGATCGTTGTCGGGCTACTGCCGAAGCCCTGGATATTGGCGCTATTGTCACCATTATAGGCATTGGCGCCGGGCTGACCGGTATTATAGATCACCAGCAGACACAGGGGCGCACAGTCAGGCAGCGCAGCAACACGCAACAGACCACCCAGCACCTCGAATTCGCCATCGACACCCTGGGGCGAATTATTGAACCGCAAACGCAGATTACCCGGCGGTGGATCGGCACGATAACGGCCACCATCCGCCGTACGCAGAAACTCGACACCCTGATTGGAACCGGTAATACGAATGCTGTTCGGTAACGCCAGTCTTATTTCGCGCGTCATGCGCTGCAGGGCGGTCTCGGCGATATCCACCAGTTCAGCCCGATCCTGGATATCGAACGACGCCCGGACGGGACCATACAGGATGGTCACAACCACACCAGCCAGAATGCCGATCAGCAGGATCACGATGATCAGCTCGATCAGGGTAAATCCCCTGATTCGGTTGCGGCCTGCCATCTTCCGGAACATGGCTAGTAATTCACCTTGAAGCCGGACAGGGTAACGGGACCGGACAGCACCGGATGCGCGACATTCACATCAACCCGCACGACCTGACAACTACTGCCGTTCAGGCCGGCCAGTCCGACACCGTTATCCTGAATACCCACGGACACCGTGTAATCCCCCAGTCCGGTGATGGGCGAATCATTGCGGTCCCGCGGTGCCTGGTTCAGGCCGGCGTAGTCGAATACATCATCATAGTTTGCGCGTCCCGGATCGTTGCCACCGCAATTACTACTGCACGGACTGCTGGTGCAGTCGGTCGGACAGTCCATGCCGTTGTCTGGATCGCAAAACGACTGCAGCAGAATTTCTTCCAGGTAGGACTGCGCCACCGCATTGGCCTGGTTGCGGATCAGGGGGTCGACGCTGTCGCGCGTCGCCTGGTTGATGAGCAGGAGAAAACCGCTGACGCCAACGCCGAGCACTACCAGTGCAACGATCAGTTCGATCAGCGTAAAACCAACCTGCCGGGTGTCCTGTTCAAAGCTCATGGGTATAACCCGTCTCTGCTTCGACGCGGATGGTGCTGCCACCGAGCACGAACTGTTTGGCGCCGCCACTAGGCCGACCGATATTATCGAAAGTGAAAGGTGCCGCAAACGTGCTTCCGGCGGGCGCACCGGAGTCCAGACAGAAATCAGGGCTGCTGGTTATAGGATTGGTAAGAGCCGTGGCGTTGCAGTTCGGCGCACTGGCCTGCATGTTCAGGTTACAGCCACTGGCGGAAACATCGACTTGCACATTACAGCCGCTGGCGATGGCCTGCTTTTGTGCATAACGTAACGTTGCCAGTGATTGCTTAATAAACCCCTGCTCACGATAATCTGAAATGTTTAAACGTGGCACTACAAACGCGGCCAATATACCCACAATAAGTATAATCACCACAAGCTCTATAAGAGTAAAGCCTTTATTCATAGATGGCCAGATTAATATGCTAAACAACAATTTTAAAATTTATACCCTATCATCATAATAAAAAAGAGGGCCTCACGGCCCTCTTGTATACCGCAATATTTATTAAATTATGCAATTTAAACATCACCAGTACAAAGGTCTGAACTTATAGTGGCTGTACTTGTAATAGTATTATCATCATCATGTGTAACTGTTAACGTCCCAGCATCGGCGCCACCCGAAATAGTTACTGGTGCTTCTACAATCAAATCAGCTAGCACGTTAGCGCATGTATCTGCTCCTTGATTCGAACCAAGATTAACAACTGCCTGAGATAAGAAAGCACCTTTCACGCCATCAACAACTGCCTGACGGGCATCATCGGTAAGATTAACAAATCTTGGTGTCGCCACTGCGGCCAGGATGCCCAGAATGACGATAACGACTACCAGTTCAATAAGGGTAAAACCCGATTGTTGCTTCTTCATGGAGAATTCCTCCGTTAGATGTATCAAGTAGGCCGCAGCCCCGCTTGCCTGCTCCGCTCGGTCCCGCCGCGGCGGAACCGGGATGTTCCTTGCATCCGAACAGGCCTGACAGCACCACTTTCCTGTGGCTATAAAATCTTTACTTCCGGCCGCATGGCCTTGAATGGCGGCCAGAATCCAGCATTCAACGTTCATTTAGCGTGCGCCAAGTCACAGTTTGGCCTATTTTATCCCGGAAAAACAGCGATCAGCGTGTTCGACATGATGTACAGGCTACCAACCACCACCAGCAGGCCGAACAGGCGCGGGTGACCGGGCACCATACGATCCGCCGTATCAACCTGCCGGTCCAGCCGCCCCAGGGCCTGGTCGCTGGCCACCCAGTGATTCGCCCGGGCTTCCAGCCCCTTTAGCAGGCTCGGCCGCAACAGGACGACCAGGCCGACCAGCAGCGCAAAGAGATTGCCGGCCAGCAGAAAACAGGCCAGGCTCACCTGAACAATGTCCTGCAACACGGGATTGGCCATGACGGGCAGCAGCGCCGCCAGCTCGCCACCCTGCAGGCGCCAGAGGAACCACAGGCTGTACAGCGAGCCGGCCACGATGAGCAATCCCATCAACACGTGATGGCGATAGAACTGCCGCTCGAAATGCTGCTGCTCATCGAGCTTTTTGAACCAGACCGAGGTGTCGATCCAAAGGTTCAGCCTTTCACTTACGCGCAACAACCAGCCCGGCACCAGCAGCATGAGCAAACCGACCAGAAACGTCAGGGCCGCAATCCAGAACAGCGTGGCTGACAGGATGCCGTAAAGTTCAGCGCTATATCCGCTCATAATGACTCGAGCTCAATAGTGTTACTGATCAGAACAGCCACTGGTATTTATCCATCGGCTGCAAGCGGATTTGACCGATAGTGGCACCGCTGGCTTGTTCCGGATTTCCGCCGGCACCAATCTCCAGCTGATAGCGCAGGCGCGCCGGGCCCGGCAGTTCACTGCGAAAAACTTCCGCGTTGCGTACCAGGTAGACTAGCGCGTCCTTTTCCGTGTCGAAATACCAGCTGCCCGGATCCAGTTCCATTCCCGCTTCCGTGGTTAGCTCACCGGCATAATTCGGCAGCAGGGCCGAATTCCGTGCCCGCACCAGCGTGGCCACCCGGGCCGAGTCCTTGGCTTCAAGCTGATCCCAATCGATCTCCCGTTCGAGCAGGGCGACCGGATTGGCGTGGCGAAAATTCTCAATTTCGGAACCACCATTATTGGCCAGGGCGTGCAAGGCCTGTACGCGCAGGGCGCTGTTCATGTTGATAATCGAGCTTTCCACCATGGAACGCTCAGCGCGCGCCATCATGACGAGCATGTAATTCAGGAACATGCTGACCAGCACCAGCAGGACGATGACCACGAACACCAGTTCGAGCCGTGACAGGCGGTGGTCGCTCCAGCGGGCAAACAGGGATTCACGCGCCATGGCTGTATTTCCGGTCATTCATGTGTTGATTCATGCGCATTGGTTTATCAGATCGCCTTCGACATGTCCCACATCGGCAGGAACACGCCCAGTGCCAGGACCAGGACCATGACGCCGATAGCAATGATCATCACCGGCTCGATGGTCGAGCTCAGGTTGCGGATGTCGTAATCGACCTCGCGTTCGTAGTAGTCGGCAACCTCGGCCAGCAGCCGGTCGACCTCGCCGGTTTCCTCACCGACCGCCATCATCTGCAGGACCAGCGGCGTAAACTGGCCGGTCATGGCCGCGGTACGGGTCATCGATTCACCCCGCTCGATGCCATTGCGCATGCCGAGAATATGCTCGGCAATGTAGTCGTTGTCCACCGAGCGGGCAACCACCGTCAATCCCTGCACCAGCGGCACGCCCGATTTCAGCGCCATGGCAAAGGCGCGCGCGAAGCGGCCGAGAATAGCGCGCTTGATGATATCGCCCACCAATGGCAATTCGAGCTTGGTCTTGTCCCACCAGTAGCGGCCGCGTTCCGTGGTGATATAGACACGAAAGCCTACAATGCCGCCGATCACGCCGAGCAGGAGCAGCGGCCAGTAGTTCACGAAAAAGCTGGATGTCGCCATTATCAGCCGGGTCTGCCAGGGCAGCTCGACATCCGCCCGGCCAAACAGGTCGGCGAAGGCCGGGATGACAAAAATATTGATGATTGCTATCGCGATGGCAATCGCCGCTAGTACGAAAAGCGGATAGCGCAGGGCCGCCTTGACCCGCTGACGGGTATCCTTTTCCAGCTCCAGGTACTGGGAAATCCGCTGGAATGCCTCGTCCAGGCGGCCGGTGTTTTCACCGACCCGGATCATGCTAACAAACAATGTCGAGAATATGGCCGGGTGCCGCCCCAGGGCATTACCGAGGTCATGGCCCGATTCGATATCCGCGAGCACCTCGCGCAGCGCTTCGACCATATACGGGTTCCGGGTCGACTGGATCAGGCCGGACATGGCCCGGGTGATCGGTACGCCGGATTTCATCAGGATGTACATCTGCCGGCTGAAAAGAATGAGATCATCCAGGCCCGGCCGCTTGGCAAACGCCCGGCCAAGCACATTGCCCTGCCCCGATTGTTCGCCTTCAGTCTCGACAATATCGATTGGCGTGACACCGGTATTCATGAGCTGGCTGGCGACGACATCGGCCGTGTTAGCCTCGATACTCCCCTGGACCAACTCGCCGCGCGGATTACGACCCTTGTAAGCGTAATAGGGCATCAGCTCACCGACATTCCTGCTCAGCTTTCGAGCACATGTTGATCAGGCTGTGTATCCTGGCCGTCGTACTGCATGATGGCCTCTATATCCACGGCGACGCGCAGGACTTCTTCCATGGTCGTCATGCCCTGTTTGGCATAATTGAGTGCCACCTGCTGAAGCGGCACGTACCCCGGTGCGCGCCGGGCCGCATGGGAAAATGCCGCACTGTCGCCGGAACCCAGTATGTCGGTCAGGTTCCGGTCAATATCAAGCAACTCATAGACGCCGATACGCCCGGCGTACCCCGTGTGATTACAATAACCACAGCCATTGCCCTTGACATAGGGCGCCTTGAGCGCACGCTCGTCCGCGTACGCCTTGAGCCAGATGCGTTCATGATCGGTCAGTGTATGTGGCCGCGCACAACTCTTGCACACCCGGCGAACCAGACGCTGTGCCAGGATGCCGTGCAGGGCCGCAGCCAGCAGGTAACTCTTGATGCCCATATCCAGCAAACGGTTGATGGTACTGATGGCATCATTGGTATGCAGGGTCGATAGCACCAGGTGACCCGTCATCGCCGCGCGCAGGGCAATCTCCGCAGTTTCCTCGTCACGTATTTCACCGACCAGGATGATATCCGGGTCGTGACGCAATGCCGACCGCAGCACACGGGCAAAGTCCAGACCGATCTCGGTCTTGACCTGGATCTGGTTGGTTCGCGGCAGGCGATACTCGACCGGGTCTTCCACGGTAATGATCTTGTTGTCGGTACGGTTAAGCAACTTCAGCGTGGCGTACAGGGTCGTGGTTTTACCGCTACCGGTCGGCCCCGTTACCAGGACCATCCCGTGCGGGCGGCCGGCAAGCAGCTCGTAACGCCGGCGGATGTCGGGCGGCATGCCCAGCTCCGGCAGGCTCAGAATACCGCTGCTCTGGTCGAGCAGGCGCATGACCACGGTCTCACCGTAGGCCACCGGCATGGTCGACATGCGCACGTCTATGTTGCGATCCTTCACACGGATACTGAAGCGACCGTCCTGGGGCAGGCGCTTCTCGGAGATATCCAGTCCTGCGATCAGTTTCAGGCGCAGAACCAGCGCCTGTGCAATACGTGCCTCGTCGACAATTTGCTCCTGCAATGCACCATCAACACGCTGGCGTATGCGCAGCACTTCCTCGTCCGGTTCGATGTGAATATCCGAGGCACCGATCTGTACCGCGTCCTCGAACAGGGAGCTGAGCAGCTTGACGACCGGCGCATCGGCAACATCGGCATTCGATACCATGCTGGCCAGGTCCACATCGCCCTCGGCGAGTTCATCACTGAGCTGTTCGGCATAGCCACTGATCTCTTCGGTACGGCGGTAAACGGAATCAAGCGTACGTAGCAAATCCCGTTCACGAACCACGGCCAGGTGTATCGGCCGCTTCAGCAACCGTGCCAGTTCGTCGTAGGCGAAAATGTTGGTCGGATCCGCCATGCCGACCAGCACGCCGTCGGCATTGTCTTCCAGTGCCACCGCACGGAAGCGGCGTGCCTGGATTTCCGGGATCAGCCGTACGGTTTCCGGCTTAAGTTTATAGTGCAGAATATCGATGTACGGGATGGAGAGCTGGCTCGACAATGTCTGCAGGATCTGCTCCTCATCGACAAAGCCATTCTCGATCAGGGCGCGGCCAAGCTTATGCCCGGTTTTCTTCTGATCGGCGAGTGCGGCCTGCAGCTGTTCCTCGGATATCAGTTTCTGCTCAACCAGCAGATCCCCGAGCCTGACCTTGCGACGACTGCTCATGAGTTGCGTGCCCCGGATAGTGCGTTGATTCTGGCTGCCACGTAGCGACGCAGGTCATTCGACAGGTTCCTTTCCTGGGCCTTTCGATATGCGGCCAGGGCATCCTCACTACGCTGCATCTTGTCCAGCGAAATGGCCAATCCCAACCACCAGACACCACGCTCGGGCTCGACCTGAACAAGCCGCTTATAAAGCGCCGCTGATTTGTCATGCTCTCCAAGCTGCTGCAGCAGGGCAGCCAGTAACGCATGATAATCCGGCATCCGGCGCAATGACGGTGGCTCATCCGACAGGACGGAAACGGCTTGTTCCGGCTGTCCCGCTTGCATGAGCAGCTGGGCATAAAGCTGTTTGAGTGCGCTGGCTTCCGGCAGCCGTTCGATCGTGACCGCAAGCGCGCGCATCGCCTGTTCCGGTTTCTGTTCGGCGACAAGGATCATCGCCTTGAGTTTATGTGCAGCGACATCGTTCGGTGCTTCGGCCAGGTGTTTTTCCAGGAGGCTCATGGCCTTACCGTAATCCTGGCGTTTATAGTGCTGCAGGGCCTTCTGGTAATCGCTGGCACTAATCTGCGAGCGCCGCTCGTCGCCTGACTTGATCGAGATGGAGCGGGGGTTGACTACGGGGGATGTCTCGCCCTGCGTTTCTGCCGGCTTGGATGGCTTGTCTTTTGCGTTCGTTTCAGCAGACGCGACCTTTTCAACACCTGCCGTGCTGTTTTCCTCGCGCAGCTGGACCGTCAACAATGAGCCCTCTTCATCGTGCAACCACTGCTCATCGACGATCTCTAACGGTGCTTCAAGGTCGAACACCATACGCAGTTGTTCTCCATACCGGCCGTGACGCACTTTCTCTATGTAACCCGGTAACGACAGTTTCTCCGTCGGCTGATCGAGTTCGGCAGTCTGTATATCAAACACCAGCCTGTCCGGTTGCGTCAGAAAATAGCTGCGATAGTCTGTCCGTCCCGAAAAATGCATTTCCATATGCAACTTATCATTTCGCTTGCCGATACGAATATCCTCAAGCTGGATGGCTGTCGGCGTATCTTCCGGTATCGGGAAAACAGTCGTGTCGGAGGCATCAGCCATCCGCGGCAGGGTCGCCAGAGTCTGCTCAATACGGCTGTTCAGTAACGATTCATCCAGTTTCAGGGACGGACTGCTTGTTTCTGCTTCAGTCTGTTTCTCGGCGGCGGCTGGCTCGACAGCCGCAACTTCCGGGGCAGGCTTCGTTGCTGACTGTGGCTGACCCGGCAAATCAACGGGCAAACCGAACATGACGTAGTACAGGCCGGCACCGATCAAGGCCGGGATCGACAACAGGAAGAAAAGCCGCCCTGCCCGGGAGGGTTCTGGCTCGGACACCGACTCGGCGGATTTCAAACCTGCAAAGACACTGCTACTGGCAGAGGCGCTGTCATCGCGCTGTTCCAGATTGCTGAGCATGTCATTGATCAGACTCATCGCCAATAACCCGGTAAAAAGCCGTTGTTGAACACAACCACAGCAGCAACCAGTACGATGCTGGCAACTGCCAGGTAGCAGGCTGCGCGCGGAAAGGGCCAGAACAGGTCCCAACGACCCGCCGCTCTCGCCTCGCTCGTGTCAGCTACTGCCATTTTGATATGCGCAGGCTTGACCTGCCTGTCGCCGTTGCCATAGGCGGCCAGCAGTGCCTTGTGGCCGATGATGTTAATCAGTCGCGGGATACCCTGACTCGTTCTGTACAACAGATCGTAGGCCGGACGCTGGATCAACGGCGTCCCTTCATGGCCGGCCACAGCAAGTCTGTGATCGACGTAGGCACGGAAGGCCACACGGTTCAACGGTAACAAACGGTAGGAAAAGGTTATTCGTTGCTTGAGCTGTCGAATAGATGGCTGTTCCAGTAATGTATCCAGTTCTGGCTGCCCGAACAGAACCACCTGCAGCAACTTGCGCTTTTCCGTCTCGAGATTGGTCAGCAATCTCAGCACCTCCAGCGTCTGTACCGGCATCGCCTGAACCTCGTCCAGGCAGAGCACTACCGCCTTACCGTTACGATGATAGTCGATCAGGCTACGCGTGATACGTTTCAGTAATACATGCTGGCTATCGGTTTCCTTGTACCCGACCCGCAACTCATCGGCTACTGCGAACAGCAGGCTGTCCGGCTGCAGATACGGATTATGCATGTAGGCGGTAACGAAATTTTCGCGCGACAATGAATTGAGCAGCTTACGACAGAGTATGGTCTTGCCGACGCCGACCTCACCGGTAACCTTCACGAATCCTTCGCCGCTGCGCAACGACACCAGCAACACATTGAGTGCATCCTGGTAACCGGCACGGTTCATGAAGAATCCGGTGTCCGGCGTAATCGTGAACGGAAACTGTTTTAATCCGAAGTGTTCCAGGTACATGATGTCTCTAGCGGTCCGTGCCGGGCAACTGATTCCGGGACCATTCCTGATTATTCAGTGTGTTACTCAGGCTTTCCAACGAACGACTGGATTCATCAATCGTTTCACGCCAGGCATCCTTGCCCTGGATCACGACAGGCCGCAACAGTATAACCAGCTCGCTCTTGGTTGACTGCTTGCGCGTCTGCTTGAACAGGGAGCCGAGAACCGGGATATCACTCAGTCCGGGGGCGCCTTGCTGCTCGTCACTGATACTGTCGCGCATCAGGCCGCCGATAACGACAACCTGGCCGGAACGAGCGCGCACCACACTGTCGGTTTCCCGTACCGTACTCTGGGCCAGGGGTAACTGCTGGGTTTCACCGCCGATACTCAGCGTCTTGATTTGATCCTCGACCTCGCTGACCGAGGGGTGCACGTGCAGGGTCACCCAGTCATCCTGACTGATCTGGGGCGTTACATCGAGTGCAATGCCCGAGAAAAACGGCGTCAGGGTGACATTCTGGTTGGCATTGGTGGTACCCAGGCCACCGAATGCGGTCGTACTCACATCGGTGACGAAGAATTCATCGGAGCCGACCTTGATCACGGCCTTCTGGTTATTGGTCGTGGCCACACGCGGGCTTGACAGAACCTGCACGTTACCTTGCTGACTCAACAGATCGATGAATGCACTGAAATTATTCAACTCAAGCGCCATGGAAAAGGCACCACCGAAATCATCAAGGCTTCCGAGCACATCATCGACAGGTGTGCCGGTACCTATTGTGCTGATCGTGGCGGTACTATCGCCACTACCAATGACACCGCTCCAGTTGATGCCGGTCTGGAAACGCTCGTTCAGTGTGACCTCGATAATCTTGGCCTCAAGGATAACCTGGCGCTGGACAACCAGCTGGGTCGCCTCGAGATAGGCCTCGACTTCGCGCAGTTCGGTGGGCAGGCCGCGGACAACGACGACACCGGACTGCGGATTCACCACCACGTTACGCCCTTCACCGCTGCCGATAATGGCCTGCACTGAGGTACGCAGCTCCTCCCAGAAGGTGGTCTCCGGCTGGTTGGTATTGATTTCGGTGCCAAGTACCGGCGTGACGTTATTACCGCCAAAACGCCCGGAATAGCCACCACCCACAGCAGTCTGCTGGCCGGCTTCATCCAGACTGCTGCCGCCACCGCCGCCGCTGGTTACGGAACCGGAATTGACGATAGTCCGCGAACCGCCACGGCGCTGTATGTTGAGGTGATTGAGCTGGTAGATGCGTGCCTGCAGACGTCCCGGCAATACCTGGAACCCATAGCTGGTCTCAACGAATTCGAAACCATAAACATCACGCGTTGCCTCGAGCACTTCGGGAATCGTGACATCGTTCAGATTCAGCGATATGTCACCGCTCACTTCCGGGTGGACGACGATGTTGTAAGGGGTCTCGTCCACCAGACTCATGAAGAACTGGTTGGCCGGCACATTGTTGACCGATATGTCAAAGCGCTGCATGTCCTTCTGCATTTCAGGGACCTTGGCGGCATCAAGCTCGACCGCCGGGATCAGTGCCGAACGCACGCTTTCAGGAACATCTTCCACCTCGGACTGACTGTCACTGGCCTTTTTCAGCTCATCACGACTGCGATCCAGTATGCTCTGATCGGCAGGCCCCGTGGCACAGCCGCTTATTACAAGAAGCAATGCAAGCAGGACGCCTGTGGCTGGTTTCGTATGATAAATGCTATTCATTGATTAAACCCGTTGTGATCAGCTGTTGTCCGAACCAGTGGTGGTGTTTCTTGATGTTCGTTCTTGCTTGATATCGAGAGTCAGCAGGTCGACACGTATGCGCTTGTTGTCAAAATCAATCAACACGGAGGCCGGTCTGATTTCGACCAGCTCGGCACCATCAACCATCTCGCCTTCGCGCAACAACCTGCCATTGAGAATGGCAGACCTGTCATCAGGTGATATACGGATGCCACTCAGCCTCCAGTTGACCTGCTCGCGTGGCAACTCATCTTCCTCGACAATCTCGATCGGACTGGTGTCATAACCAAATGGCCGTGTCGGATCCGGCAGCGACTCCGCTGCTGCAAATGTTGGCACTAATAATATGAGTAGTAGCCAGCGCATATCAGGCTCGTATCCAGTCTTCGGTCAGACTGATCGTATAGATTCTGAGGACTGTTTCGGTTTGTGGATAATCGCCAACATCCAGTTCAAATGCATCCCAGTAGAAGTTCCATTCCAGCGCCTGCAAACGCCTGACGTACTCAAGCACAGCCAAGTAATCGCCTTCCAGAACCAGTTCCATACCATGCTTGTAGGCATTGGCCGTTTCTTTATCGGCATCTGCCCCAGCATTATTGCCTGTATCACTATCGGTTGTTTTATCATCCAGTAGCGGTGTTGCGCCAAGCCCCTTGAGTTGTGTCAGACTGATGCCGCGGGTTCTGTTAATCACATTTCGAAGTACTTCGGGCATACGTGCCGGCGCTATCATGCTCGTGGCCGTATCCTGAATATTGTCTTCCATCGTTGACAGCTGATCACGCAGGGCCGCAAGTCGTTCGCGATTATCCGCATCCGGATCCTCACCTTGTCTGGCAATCGCCTGACGCACCTGGATGTTCAGTGCAGACAACCGGGCGCGTTCCGTTTCAAGCTGCGACTGGGCCCGGCTCTGGCGCGCATCCAGTGGCGCCATGAAAAATGTATCCCAGACAAAAACCAATACAGCTATGACTGCCAGCAACACCATGGCACGTTCACGAATACTCAGCGAGTCGACCTTGTCCTGGTAAGTCTTTAACTTCTGTTTTGCGAGGTTATCTGCCATGTCAGCCTTTGCTCTGCTCGTTGATCCTGGTTGCAAGATCAAACTCAACCACGCCCGGTTCGCTGTCGCTACGTTTGATTTCCAGTACGTTGAAACCCAGGCCGGCGAAAACCTTTTCCCTGGAAAGCTGCTGTATATACTGCGGGATCAACTCGGACGAGATGGCCTTGCCACTGAGTGACAGTCTTTTGCCACCATGCTCGAGACTGACATGCGTCAGCCACAGACCGCTCATATGCTGACGTGCCAATCCTTCCAGTAACGGCGCAAAACCATCGCGATTGCCAAGACTTTTGCCACTGATCAGCTCGGCCACACGCTGCTTCTGTTCCACTTCACGGTTCAGACGCTCAATCTCGTCTTCCAGAAGCTGACTTTTGGACTGATCGGGCGCCTGCGCCTCAAGGCGCACCAATTCTTTCTGCAACCGGTTCTGTTCCTGCTTGACTTTTGCCAGCTCCTGTTCGAAGGGCTGCAGACTCCACCAGCTATAGGCGTAAAAAGCAGTCAATACCAGCAGTATCACGCCCACGATCTGGACCATGGTCACCGCCGAAAAAACCTTCTCCTGGCGGCGAAACATCGGCTGGTAAAGGTTGATTTGCTGATTCACAGCGATTTGCCCTCCTGTCGCAGGGCTGCCCCTACAGCCAGCAGACAGTGCGCCTGGGTCGAGCGATCAAGCGTGGCAGGCTGATCCAGCAGCTGGTTAAGATCAAGTTCGCGTACCTGCAAGTCCAGCTGGTTATTCAGATAGGAGCTCAGATCAGTAGCCGGTCCCGGGCTGGGCATGATAATCACGTTCGCCACATTCGGCTGCGAAAAGTGACTCTCGTAATAGTCCAGCGAACGCTGGATTTCTATAACAATAC
This sequence comes from Methylohalomonas lacus, assembly GCF_024808875.1. Taxonomy (GTDB): domain Bacteria; phylum Pseudomonadota; class Gammaproteobacteria; order Methylohalomonadales; family Methylohalomonadaceae; genus Methylohalomonas; species Methylohalomonas lacus. Next base: position 1,018 of record NZ_JANUCT010000024.1, on the reverse strand, counting down.
GATCAGCCTGCTCCTGGAGCAGTTCATTGTCAGATCCGGATGCGGCCAGATCCTCGTAGCCGAGATCGATCTGTCGCGACAGATAGAGAACGCCCTGGCGCGTTATGGTAATCAGGCCGGTGTGCGCATCGAGGTAGACTGATGCCACCCCGCCAACATCCTCGGGTACCAGGGCCGCCAGGTTACGCAAGGCCAGTTCGGGTATATCAACCACGGCCAGATTGATTCCGGCCCCGGTCAGCATATCGATACGCTGCCTGACGATACTCGCGCGTGCCACCACGGCATACATCATTGTATTCCGGCCCGCGGTTTTCTGATTCGGCACCTCGAATACATCGATCACCGCGTCATCGACATGGAAATCGATCAAGTCCTTGACGCGCCAGCGCACGGCGGCACGCAATTCGGCCGGCTGAACATCCGGCGTCTCGACCAGCAGCAGATGATAACTGCCCGGCGCCATGACGCTGACACACTCGTAGTCTTCCAGATCCAGCGATTTTCGCAGTTGCGCGAGCGATCCCGACTGTTTTTCAGCCGTCACGTCCACGAACTGGCAGTGTTCAAGCACCGGCGGCAAATCAGCTTCGCGCAATACTCTGGCGACCGCGATCCCCCTCCCCACAGGGCAAACCGCCACCAACGCATCCTCGACAACCTTCTTTTTAAGAAGTGAAAACAATGAGTTATTCCCCAGCATCAAGCCAATGACAGGCCTGTCCGCTTTTATAGTTATGCCAGAGTGTCTCTTGCAGGCGACACCCTGATCCCCCAGTTATTTCAGCCGAAATTTAAGTCTTTACTGTAACTTATTGGTTGTCAATAAAAACGACACCAATTTGCCGGGATTAGTTTCTGCCCGGTCTTATTGCCAGGACTTGAATGACGGGGAATATTGCAATTACTGTTCCAGACTGAACCTTGGATTCTATCAATAAGTGCAATCAAGTTATGCAGTCAACAGTTCAGTTGATTGCCCCAGTAATATTTCATTCGGTGTCCGATAGCCACGGGT
>NZ_JANUCT010000023.1 GCF_024808875.1 Methylohalomonas lacus | reverse complement strand
AGTCGGCATCTGTTAACATCATTCTGGGCATGGTCGCCTCAACTCACTGTTTTGTCGGAAAAACAATGATAACAGGCACCATGCCCATCCTTAATCACATCGCAAAGATCAACAGCCCCTAATCACCAGTCACTTTCTATTCCCCCGCGGCCTGCGGGTAATGATCGGTACCGAGCACCTTCAGCATGGCGGCGGCCTTGTCGAAGCTTTCCTGGTATTCGCTTTCGCGGGTCGAGTCGTTGACGATGCCGCCGCCGGCCCAGCAGTGCATGCGATCGTTGTACTGCACCAGCGTGCGGATGGCGATATTGGTGTCCATGTCGCCGTCGAAACCGATGTAACCCAGCGAGCCGCAGTAGATGCTGCGCCGGTGCGGTTCCAGTTCCTCGATGATCTCCATGGCGCGGACCTTGGGTGCGCCGGTGATCGAGCCGCCGGGGAAACAGCCGCGCAGCAGGTCCAGTGCGTGCCTGCCGTCAGCCAGCGTGCCGGTAACGGTGCTGACCAGGTGATGCACTGTGGCGAAGCTTTCCAGTGCGAACAGTTTCGGCACCGAGACCGATCCCATGCGGCAGTTCTTGCCGATGTCGTTGCGCAGCAGGTCAACGATCATGACGTTCTCGGCGCGATCCTTCTCGCTGTGGATGAGCTGGTCGGCGACCGCGAGATCCTCATAGCCCTTGGTGCCGCGGGCACGCGTGCCCTTGATCGGCTTGGTCTCGACGCGGTCGTCCTCGAGCTTGAGGAAACGTTCGGGCGAGGAACTCAGCACCGCGCCTTCCGGCAGGCGCATGAAACCGGCGTACGGCGCCGGGTTGATGCTGCGCAGGTTGAGATAGGCCAGCCACGGATCGCCACTGACGTCGACGCTGAAACGCTGTGCCAGGTTGACCTGGTAACAGTCGCCCTCGCGGATGTAGTGCTTGATGCGCTCGAAGGCGTCGGCATACTGCTGCTCGTCCATGTTCGCACGTATATCCGAAGTCACCGCAAACGGTGCCAGTTCGCTGGTAGCGCCCGGGCCGTTGAACAGGCTGCGCAGCGCATCGGCCTGGCCGGCGGTGCGCGGATCGCGGCATTCGGTCACCAGCCAGCTGCGGCGCTGGTGATGATCGATGACCACGGTCCAGTCGTAGATGCCGATCGCCATATCCGGCAAATCGATATCGTGCTCGGCGATCTGTGGCAGTGTCTCGATACGGCGACCGAGATCGTAGCCAAAGTAACCCAGCGCACCGCCGCAGAACGGCAGACCGGTATGGTTCGGGCTGCGCTCGCCCAGCGCGTCGCGCAGCAGTGCGAACGGGTCGGCTTCGCTGTCGCTGATCGCGCCGTCACTGGTCTCAATGCGCGTGATACCGCCGCGCGTAGTCAGCGTGCGCGTCGGCCGTGCGGCGAAGATATCGTAACGGCCGCGACTGATGTGCGGGTAGCCGCTGTCCAGCAACACCGCCCAGGGTTCATGGGCAAGGTGGCTGAACTGGATGGTGGGATCGGATTGGTAGGCGATTTCAATATGCTTCATGTCACATCCGCGTGCTTACACAGTCCGTCGGCCAGCGCAAACGCCGGCAGCATGTCGGTAGTCTGGTGTTGCTGATCGAGTCGATCGTTCATGGTTTCCAGCGCATCGTGATAGGGCCGCTCCGTGATGCACGCGATTGTCCTGACCAGGAAACGACCGCAGCCGGCACCGACCAGCGGCGCCTGCGCATCGAGACCGGCAGCGATCGCGACCCGCTCCAGTGCACGGACCAGGACATCCGTCTGCCGCTGGCCGAGGTGGTCCGCGAGTTCCAGCCAGACCGACATGTCGCAGTCCTGCATGTCGGTACCGGCCATGCGCGCCAGCCGCCGGGCGCTGGCCGCGACACTTTGGTCGCCGCCGTCGGCGGTCGGGTGCTGATCGGCGTCCGCCGGCAACTGTTCGAGCAATCGGTAAACGTCCGCCATGACCGCGAATGTCTCGGCCGCCAGGTGCTGATCGACGCCGGCCACCGGCGCGTACTGCGCCACGGCCATCACCGGCGTGCGCACAACGCCGCTGTACACCAGTTCATCATACTGCATGCGCTGGCGGTCGGTATAACCCCGGCTGGCCGGCTGACCGGCGCGGATCGGAATGATGTCGGTGGTCGTGCTGCCGATATCCAGCAGCAGCGCATCCTGATAATACCGGCCCAGCCACGCCGCACTGGCATGCCAGTTGGCCGAGGCAACCCCGGCTGGCTGCACGCGCGCCGCGGCCGGTTCGAGCAACCCGGCGGTGCTGTAGATGCGGATGTCCGTACCGAGCCGTTCGACAGCCGCATCGACCAGGGCGCATACCCCGCTGGCGCGATCCGGAAAGCAGTCGGCCAATTCCCCGGTCATGGTCACGGCATGTTCGCGCGAGTCGGCGGGTAATGTTTCCAGCGCCGTGGTGAAGGCCTGTACCAGCGTATCGAGCCCCTGCCACAACGGTGCCGGCAGCTGCTGCAACCGCACCACCCGACCCCGGTCATCCAGCGCGACCATCTTCAGATGCGCGCCGCCGATGTCCCAGCCGATATGGTGCGTCACAGCCAGACCTCTACCGGCCGTGCCTGTGCCAGTGAAAAAGCCGGCAGCTGTCCGTCGACGGCCAGATCGAGCAGCCACTCGGCCGGGTTGTGCTGCAGGGACTGGTGCAGGCCGCAGTAGGCCGTGGTCAGGCGCGGGTTGATCTCAAGCACCGTAAATGCGCCATCGGTGAAGATGCCGTCGACGCCGACCCAGCCCCAGAGACCCGGTATGGCGGCCGCGATTGCGTCTGCCAGGGCCTGCAGAGCGTCGAGCTGTTGCCGTGTCAGGTCCGGCAACAGGCCGTTCACATTGACGCCGCGTAACTGACAATGCTCCTGATCCAGGTCGACGTATTGCTCGTTGACGGCCAGCAGGCGCGCGCGACCGCCGGTGCAAAGCAGGCTGAGACTCGCCGGGCAGCCAGCGATGAACGGCTGCAGCAGATCCGCGCCACCGAGATTGTCCGGCGGCACCGGCAGGCGGCGGCAACCCTCGCCGCCAACGCCGTCATCCGGCTTGATCACCCAGTCCTGCGCCGGCCGCGAATGCGCGTCGGCCGGATCGACGACGGGCACCACTGCGATACCCTGACCGGCCAGCGTCGCCAGTGTCCGGCGCTTGCCGCTGGCCAGCTCGACCGCCGCGGTATCGCTGGCCAGCAGCTGAACGCTTTTGCCTGTAATCAGTTCGGTCATGCGCTGCAGTATGCCGCTGGATTCCGGCGCCACCGGCAGCACGACGTCGACGCTGTCGCAGCTGCGCTTCAGGCTCTGCAGAAAATCCAGCGCCACCGGCAGGCTGGTCACCTTGTCGCCGCTGATCAGTTCCAGGCGTGCATCGCGCAGCACGTCGATGTGCGTGACGCGGTCGCACGCGGCCAGGTCATTGACCAGCGACTGCAGCATGAGCTCGCCCTCCCGCGCCAGTGTCGGTGGCAGGGGTTCATTCAGCATGCCGCCGCCAGTGATAAACTCGCAGATTAAAAGACGCATGTACTGCCACTTGCCTGAATAATGAAGATCATTCCCGTTATCGATATCCGCGCCGGTCAGGTTGTGGCCGCGCGCGCCGGCCAGCGCGCCGGCTATCAGCCGCTGCGCTCACCGCTCGCCGAGAGCAGCGAGCCGCTCGCGGTCATCACCGGACTGCGTGCATTGTATCGCTTCGATACGATCTACGTCGCCGATCTCGATGCCATTCAGGGGCACAACCCGCAGTACGCGTTGATCGAACACCTGCTCGAACAGCTGTCGGACTGCGCGTTCTGGGTGGATGCCGGGCGTATCGACAATATCCCGGTCCTGGACAACAAGCGCCTGCGTCCCGTCATCGGCACGGAAAACCTGGCCACCGGCGAGACACAGAAACAGCTGGCGCAATGGCCGCGGGCGATCCTGTCGCTGGATTTTATGAATGAAACCGCGATCGGTGACCGCGACATACACGAACACGGCGAGCAATGGCCCGCGGACGTCATTGTCATGACGCTGGACCAGGTCGGGCTGAACCGGGGCCCGGACTATGAGCGGCTGCAGCAGCTGCAACGACAGGCACCGGACCGGCACCTGTACGCCGCCGGCGGCGTGCGCGACGATACCGATCTGCAACGGCTCGACGATATGGGCATTCACGGCGCGCTGGTGTCCAGCGCCCTGCACCGGCAGACAATCCGGGCCTGTCGTCGCTGAAGCGGTCGACCCCCTCTATACGAGGCCCGACCGCGGGCGAACAAAAAACCGGTTATGGCGCGGCATTCAAACCTTGCTTCGCGGCGTGGTCGCCGCCCCCACCAATTAACCAATTACCAGTCACCAGAAGACTTTCCGACCGCACAAAAAGAAATACCCCGGCGAACCGGGGTATTTCAGTACTAGTATTTCAGTACTACTTGAACAGAAACGGATTCAGACCGAAGTCTGAAGCCGATCAGCTTACCGCTTATGAATGGGCGGCAAACGGATGGTCGGCGGAACCGCGCTTCTGCAGGACTTCGGCAGCCTTCGGCTCACGAGCGATAGCACGCTTGATCGAGAGCTTGGTGGCTTCGTAGTTGTAGTCCTGGATCTTGTTGTTGTCTTCGGCCAGCCAGTGGATGAAAACGCCAACGGTGATGAACGCATCATCAGCTTCGTCAGCCGGGATGGTGCCGTCTTCAACGCAGTCCATCACAGCCATGGCAACACCGCGCTGGGCCGGACCGAACATCTGGACGGCCTGGGTAGCGCCCTTGATGGTGACCTTGTTGTACATGATGGTGTTCGGCTTGCACGGCAGGTTCGGTGCAATCACGGCCAGCAGGGTGCTGAAACCATCTTTGTTGTTGGTCAGGGCGTTGCAGAACGCGTTCTCAGCGGCGCTGCCACGCGGGCCGATGAGCAGGTCGATATGGGCAACTTCGTTACCGTCGCCGACCAGGGCCTCGCCAGTGAGTACTCGATCAATCTTTGCCATCTGTGCTTCTCCTTTTAAAAAGCTAACTATTTTATTCAAGATAGACATTGCTGCCTTCCTTATTGCTGAGTGCGACCGGGGAACTCCCCGAGTGTGTTTTGATTCAGGGAACTACAACCCCGGATCGCGAACTTTATTGTTCGGTCAGACGCTCTTCCAACTCGCTGACCAGTAAACACGTCACTGACAAATCCGCGCTCGTCCCTGGATTTATGGCCTCTGCCTTGAGCTGAGCATCGAATTCGAGCAGTTCTGACGCGGCCTCTTCCGGATTTCTGTAACTCAAAAAACTGGTCAAGATCTTGTCGCCCTGCTGCCGCACGTCGCGGGCGACCGACTCCCCATACTTGCGCGTGATGTGGGAATCGCTGAATTGTGTCAAAAACGAAAGATAACATGCAACAAGCGACCATTCTACACTGTGCCAGCGTTCTTTGCAGTCGCGCAGCACATTTAATGGTTCAGCAAAGATATCAGCATAGTCGCTGGCATATTGCCGCGCCACCCGGTCGCGATGCTGCGCCGCACACATCGCGGTGATGACCGAGACGTCGGCCGCCTTGTTGACGTCATGCTGCTCCGTCTCGCCGAGGCCGCCCGGCGCTGCCAGCCGGATCGCGGCAAAGAAATGCCCGGCGTCGGCGAACTCGTCCAGCGACCGCAACACGTCCCGCACGCGTGCCTGCAACGACCCCTGCCCCGGCCGCTGTACCGCCAGCACCAGCGGCAGTGCCAGCAGCAGCATGCCGAGGTTGGTGTTGCAGCCCACCGCGGCGCGGGTTGCCGCCACCGCATCATGGAGCCGCTCGCCCGGCGAACGGTCGCTGCGCAACAGGCACGGCACGCTGACCTCGGCACTGCGCTCGAAATCCGCCGCCGTCATGTCGTGGCCGGCGGCATACGCATGGACATTGCCGGGCTTGAGGGCGCGGATGTCCATGACAAACGCGGTATGCAGCGACTGCTCGACAGCCGCCGCGGACAGGCGATCCTTCACGACGAGATAACCGCCAGGTCCGGTTTCGGCAGCCGCGCCAGGAGGCTGTCGATCAGCCGCGGCGCCATGTCCATGCCGGTTGCCTGCTTGAGTCCATACCAGGCTGGAATACCATTGACTTCAATAAGATAAAGGTTGTTATTAATGTCGGTTATAAGATCGACACCGGCGTAGTCGGCACCGACGGCGCGGGCCGCATCCACGGCCAGGCGCGTCAGTTCGGGCGTCAGCGGCAACGCCTCGCAGCGTGCGCCCTGGGCGCGGTTGGTGATCCAGTGCTCGCCGCGCCGGGTCATGGCCGCGACCGCCGCGCCGTCGATGACGAACACGCGAATGTCCGACCAGTCGTTCGGCATGCGCTCGACAAAGCGTTGCAGGTAGTAGGCGCCACCGCAGAACTCGCCGTGGGCGCTGACCGAACTGGTCGCATCGAACAGTTGCAGACCCTCGCCCTGCGAGCCGAACAGCGGCTTGCCGACCACCCGGTGACCGGCGGCCAGTTCGCGCCGGATGATGCTGCGTGCCTGGCCGGTCGACTCGCAGATCCAAGTCGGCGGCGTCGGCAGGCCGGCACGGGTCAGCAGCAGGGTCGTCAGACCCTTGTCGACGGTGCGTTCGATGACCCGCGGGCCATTCATGACCGGCACGCCCAGCCATTCCAGTGCGTGCAGGATATTCAATCGCAGGATAACCTGCTCGAGACTGCCCCCCGGCACACCGCGAACGAACACCGCCGCCGGGGCCCGGCGGGCGAAGCCCGGCACCACGACATCCAGGGGCACACGGCCGGGTTCCAGCCGGCAGTCGGCCAGCGACACGAAGTGCCCGCTGTAGCCGCGCGCGGCCAGCGCCTGGACGAGGCCGCGGCCGTGCCAACCCGGATCGTCGGTGAAGATCGCAACCCGGCGGTTGGCCGGCGGCAGCTCCGTGGTCATGGTGGCGTCAGCCGAACGAGCGATCCAGCAACGGCTCGTCGAGGCTGCCGGCATGATAGGACTTGCCGGACTTCATCACCGAGACGGTCACGCGCGCCGGACTGAACAGCATCGGATCGATCTGGTAGAAGTCGTAGTTGACCGCCTTGAAGATCTCGCCGAACGGCTTGCCGTAGTCCTTCGACGCGCTGCTCGGCAGCTGCTCGGCCAGCTGTTTGGCATCGTCGTCATCGGCGTCGACAAACAGCTGCACCTGGCCGGCGAACAGGATGGCGTCGTTGGTGCGGCTCATGGCGGTGAGGAAATCGCCGGACGGCGGGCACAGCGGCGCGCTGCCGGCACCGTCGACGATTTTCTCCAGCGGGAATTCAAGCGCATGGGCCTTGTGCAAAGCCGTTTCCAGCACCCGGCCGACGACCTGTACGCAGCCGGCGAGACTGCTGGTCGGAGTTAGAATCAACGTTAATTTGTCTGCCTTAATACCGCACATTTCGGCAATTTTATCCACCAGCTCTACCGGCGGCAGCTGGTCGACCTCCATCACCAGGCAGGCGCTGTCGCCACTGTCGCGATAGCCCAGTTCCTTGAACAGGTCCTCCTTGCTGCCCATGGCACGGCCGGGGCCGGAACCCAGGCCGAAAAACGCGCTCTTGCCCTCGCCGTGCGACAGCGCCCAGCCGGCGTACTGGCTGCCGAGACAGGCCAGCACCGGCTCGGTGGAATACACGTCGAGGTTCCAGGCCCAGCGCTTGAAGCTGCTCGACGCGCGCAGGCTGACACTGCCCAGACCCCCCATGCAGATCTCGGCGATCAGGCGGCCGGCCTCAAGCCCGCCGCGGGCCTCGATGCCGGCGTCGATGACACGTGTGCCGTTGTCCATGGTACTGACGCCGAGGCGCAGGAGATCGGCGTCGTCGACGAGTGCGTCGACCAGCGGGGCGGTGAGCTGGTTCACGCTCGGGCGGTTTTCTGGCTTGTCAGTCATGCCTTGGCTTCCTTAGTAATGTATTTTTAATCAGTAATTTGTGAATTATTTTTAATGCTTTTAATCAATTTATCTCGGCGCGCGTACAGCGCCTGTTCACAGGCCGCCGGTGTCGCCGCGCGGGCGAACACCGTACACAGCGGCGTGCCCGCCTGCAGCCGGCTGGCGGCCGGTGGCCGATCCGCGCTCCAGTCCGGCCAGGCGATGTCGCCGGGCACCGCGACCGCGTCTCCGCTGTAGACGACCAGCTTGCCGGGACAGTCGCCCGCTGCCGGCCAGTCAGTCGGCAAACGGCCGTCGCAGGCCGCCAGATGAGCGGCGACCAGGCTGCCACCCTGCTCGTGCAGTTCGAAGCTCGCCGGCGGTCGCGGGTTCACCTCCAGCAGGACAAACGCACCGCTCGACTCGTCGACCAGCAGATCGACACCACACAAACCGCGCAGACCGGTTGCGGCGACCAGCCTGCTCACCGCCGCGGCAATGGCTGCGGTCAGGGACGCCGGCCAGGGCGCCGCGATCGCACCGGCGAAGCGGTAATCGTCGGCATCGCCGGTCTGCGCTGCTGCCTGCAGACAATGATTGTAGCCAACCAGCCGCGCGCCGTGACCGCCGGCCAGAAAGACTACCGACGCCGGCCGGCCGCTGCAGCGGCGCTGCAGGTACTCGTCTGTACCCAGGCCGCCAGCGGGCTGCCAGCCGCGGACGTGTCCGCCGCCGTCAGCCCCGGTCTGCTTGACCAGCCAGTCCGTCGCCGGCCCCTGGGCGGCGTCTGCATCAGTCACGATCGCCGGGTGCGGAATGGCGAGCTCATCCAGCAATGCCGCCAGCTTACGGGGCTGCTTGAGCGCCGCCAGCATCGCGGCGCTGTTGGCCGCTACCGGTGCGTATTCGGTCAGCCAGTCGACCAGCGCCGGCTGCGCCTCAATGCCACCGCCGACGATAATATTGGCATCGCCGGCCCGGTCATGCCATTCAGCCAGCAACGGCGCGAGCACGGCCGGTGTCAGCTGTGCCGCGACCCGGCAGAAGTCACTCAGCGCCCGGGTGTCGGCGTCGGCAAACTGGTCGATGACGTCGCAGGAGTAACCGGCACGCCGTGCCGACGCCGCCAGCGCCCGGCCCGATCGTGCAATGATCAGCAATCTTCGGGGCGGGCGGGCGGACGTCCCGCTCATTGCCGGCTTACTTGGTCTTGGCCTCGGCGGCGAACTCGCGGGCTGCCTCGAAGGCCTTCTCGTGGTCCAGGTACAGCGGCTTGTCGGCCTGCTTCATCAGCTCGAACATGCGGTAGTGTACCTTGTACTTGATGTTGCCGACGCCCAGCGCGCCGATACCGAGCGCCTTGTTGGGCGTGAAGTCGAGCTCCTTGCCCATGTCGTGCACGCCGACACCTTCCAGGCCCAGCGGCGGCACGGCGTTGACGTCGGCGGCCACCTGCAGGCGCGGTGCATCCCCCATCAGTTTCTTCGACAGCACCTGCAGACCGGCCTTGGCCGAACCGATGACCACGTCGCATTCCTGCAGGTATTTCTTGTGGTCCTCGTCACTGGCGCCATCGGCACCGCGCATATCGACGTCGTAGCGCTTGTTGTACTCGTTGGCGATGTGCTGGGCCGCCTCGGCGCCGCGATGGCTGACCAGGTAGACGTTGGCGCCGCAGTTGGCCGCCAGAATGCCGGCACAGATACCGACCGGACCGGTACCACCGATAATATGAATGTTCTTGTCCTTCAACGCCTCGCCGGTCTTGCGCTTGAACTGGACTTCAACGGCGGCGACCAGCGCGGCTGCGGTGGTAATGGCGCCGCTCGGATCGGCGAACACCGAGACCTCGAACGGCGGCACCATGGCCGACCTCGCCCGGTTCAGCATGTCCATGGCCAGACCGAACTCGCGGCCACCAATGAAAATGCCGGTGCGCTTCACGCCGGTCGGGCCGCGCGAGAAAATCGTGTCCTGGGTCAGGTCGTGAACTTCTTCCAGGGTCACTTCGCTGTAGGGGATTACGCCGTCGAACTCGGCCTCATAGGCCATGTTCACATCGAACGGGCTGACATTTTTGGTTGGATTGAATACGTGTAGCAGGTACGGGTCTTTCATCGGATTTCCGTCTTTGATTGTCGCGTGTGAATGAATTCGGTTGCGCCGCTCACAGCCCCTGCAGGCGGCGGCTGGCCGCGGCGGCGTCCGGCTGGATCTCGGCCGGCGCGTTGCGGCCGCGGCAGATGCGGATGTCCAGGCCATCCGGCAAACGCTCCGCATCGCGTAACCCGCGCAACGCCTGGTGCGCCTGGGTCTCGCTGGGGAATACGGCGAAGCCGGTCGGCCCCCAGGAACTCTGGCCGATACCCGTGGCGCCGGCGGCGCGTAACTGTTCGGCCGCGGCGGCGACCCTGTCGCTGTAAAAAACGCCACCCTGTACCGGCGCGAAGTAGTCGCCGATGTACTGCTGGATACGGCTGATGCCGTCGCCAAAACGAGCACAATCGGCCTCGGCAATGGCCGGCAGAACCTGCATCAAGACCAGCCAGCTGATGCGATCCGCCACTTCCGGCTGCATTGGCGGCAGGTTCTCGAACGCGGCCCGCTCCGGCGGCCCGCTGAGCCCCGCGCAGTCCGGATCGAACATCAGCACCAGCCGCCAGGCCTCGGGAAAATGCAGCCGGCTGACCACCGGTGGCACCAGCGTGTCGTCGCCACGACCGGCATCGACGATGAAGCCGCCGTGGCTGAAACTGCCGATACCGATGCCGGAACGGCTGCCGCGATCGAGGATGGCGGCGACCTGTTCCGGGGCCGCCGGCAGGTCATACAGGCGTGCCACTGCCACGCCGACCGCCAGGGCCAGCTGGGTGCCGGAACCAAGTCCGGCGTGTTCGGGAATGGTGTGCTTGATGGTCAACTGCACACCCCGATCGATGCCATGGTGCGTCAGCAGCTGACGGGCATAGTCGGCAGCGCGGGCGGCGGCCGGGCCGCTGACCTCGACGCTGTCGTGCGGGCTGGCGTTGAGCTCGATGCCTAGATCCTCGATGCCCAGACCGAGACTGCCGAAGCGCCGGCCGCGAGCGCCATTCAAGTCGACAAACCCCAGGTGCAGCCGGGCCGGCGCCATGACGCTGATCGCATCATGCTGACTCATTTTATAGGGTCTGGAATCGCTCACGCTAAACTCTGGTTCCGCGGATAAATCTGTTATTGGAGCCGGAATTCCGGCGCCCGCCGGGGTCAGTCCCGCATTGTATGCGTTCTTGAGTGTTCATGGTAACACTGCGGGCACGTTTTTTCCCCGCCTTGGCCGGCTGTTGGCTGTTTCGTAAACAGGGCCAATCTGTTCACTCTGGGTTGCCAGTAACAGCGTTTCCAAAACGGGTTTTCCATCGCATTCATTGGCCTAACACGGTATCATGCACAACGCTGATGCATTTGATGTATAAGCTGATTTTTTGCGGTGCATGATAAAAATCATGGCCGCCGTGGTGGCCGCGCCAGTCGTGCGCCGAGTTTAACCCGATAGAATTATAAAATGTCTGCTGCAAACGCCCGAAGCGAAACAAGCCCGCTCCAGAATGCCCGATTCGAGGGCGTTACCTGCCCTTTCTGCCCGTTATTGTGCGATGACATGATCATTGAGCGAAGCCAGGGCAAGCTCAAAGTCATTGACGCATGCTGCCCGCGCGCCAAGAGTGTAATTGAACAGACGCCGCCGGAACTGCAGCCGCGGGTCAACGGCAAGGCCGCATCGCTGGACGAGGCGATCGCTGCCGCTGCCGGCCATCTAAAAAAAGCCGAGCGACCGCTGCTGGCCGGACTCGGCACCGATGTCGACGGCATGCGCGCGGCCGTCCATCTCGCCGAAGCCAGTCACGGCATTCTCGATCACATGCACGGCCGCGCCATCAGCAACAACATGCGCGTGCTGCAATCACGCGGCTGGATGACCACTTCGCTGACCGAGCTTCGCAACCGCGCCGACCTGGTCGTTTTCGTCGGAACCGACGCGCGCCAGTTTCAGCGTTTCTACGAACGCGCCATCTGGCCGGCCGAGACGATGTTCGCGCCAAAGCCGGCGCAACGCCAGCTGGTCTACCTCGGCAACGGCCTGAAGGCCCCCACCAGCGGCGCGCCGAAAGGCATCAAGAGTAGCCAGCTGAAGTGCCCGCCGGAACAGCTCGGCGAACTTGCCGGCGCGGTCAACGCCGTGTTGCTGGGACAGCCACTGAATAACAGGGTCGCCAGCATCAAGCCGGACGCCATTGAAAAGCTGGCCGAACAACTGAAGAACGCGAAGTACAGCGTCATCGTCTGGGCGCCGGGCGAATTGCCCGACGACACCGCCGAACATACCATCGAATCGATCTGCAACCTGGTCGAGACACTGAACGAAACCACGCGCAGCTCCGGCTTCATTCTCGGCGGCGGCGACGGTGCCACGACCGCGACCAGCGTCAGCGCCTGGCTCACCGGCTATCCGCTGCGTGTCAGCTTCGCCCGCGGCTATGCCGAATACGATCCGGTTGCCAACGATACGCAGACCCTGCTGGATGACCGCTCGGTCGACGCCATGCTGTGGCTGTCGACCCTGGCCAGCGAACGTAAAGTCCCGGCCGGCGAACGCAAGTTGCCGACGATCGTCATCGCCGACTCCGAGCAATGCCTGGAAAGTGAACCGGATGTGTTCATTCCGGCCGGCATTCCGGGCGTCGATCACATCGGTACCCTGATACGTGCCGACAGCGTCGTGTCACTGCCGCTTAAACAGGTACGTGACATCGGCCGGACGCGGGCCGCCGACATTCTCCAGGCCATCCATGCCCGACTCTAACCGCCAGCACGCTTTATCGTCATGTTAATCAAACTCGCATCCGCAACAGTTTACGATCCGGTCAACGGCGTCAACGCCGAGGTCCGCGACATCTACATCCGCGATGGCCGCATCATCAGTCAGCCCGGTGCCGATGAAACCATCGACGAACACTACGATCTGAAAGGCTATGCCGTAATGGCCGGTGCCATCGATATCCATACGCATATCGGCGGCGGCAAGCTCAACCTGGCGCGCATGCTGCTGCCGGAAGACCATCGTGACGATCCCGTGCCGGCGACCCGGCTGACGCATTCCGGCTGCGGCCATGCCGTACCGGCGACGCCCACTGCCGGCTACCGTTACGCCGAACTCGGCTACACCGCCTGCTTCGAACCGGCAATGCTGCCGTCGAACGCACGCCAGACGCACCTGGAACTGGCCGACACGCCGATGGTCGACAAGGGCGCCTACGCCCTGCTCGGCAGCGACGACTACCTGCTGCGCATGCTGAAAAGCGGCAAGGAACAGGAAGCGATCAACGACTATGTTGCCTGGACCCTGCAGGCCACGCAGTCGCTGGCGATCAAGGTCGTCAATCCCGGCGGCATCAATGCCTTCAAGTTCAACCAGCGGCAGATGGACATCGATGAGCCGAACAGTCATTACGGCGTCACGCCGCGGCAGATACTCACCGCATTGAGCCGTGCCGTGCACGAGCTCGGTGTTACCCATCCGCTGCATGTTCATGGCTGCAACCTGGGCGTGCCCGGCAACGTCGACACGACCCTGAGCACGATCAACGGCAGCGACGGCCTGCCGCTACATCTGACGCATATCCAGTTCCACAGCTATGGCACCGAGGGCGATCGCGCGTTTTCCTCGGGTGCGGCGCAGATCGCCGAGGCGGTCAACCGCAACAAGAACGTCTCCATCGACGTCGGCCAGATTATGTTCGGCCAGACCGTCACCGCCTCCGGCGACACCATGAAGCAGCACGCCGCGCACAAACACGCCTCGCCGAACAAGTGGATCGCAATGGACATCGAGTGCGACGCCGGCTGTGGCGTCGTGCCGTTCAAGTACAAGGACAAGAATTTCGTCAACGCCCTGCAGTGGGCGATCGGTCTGGAGCTGTTTCTCATGGTCGACGATCCATGGCGCATCTTCCTGACCACCGATCACCCCAACGGCGCACCGTTTACCACCTACCCGCACCTGATCCGTCTGTTGATGGACAAGTCGTTCCGCGACGAACAGCTCAAGCGCATCCATCCGGATGCCGCAGCATTGAGCACGGTCGGCAGCCTGTCACGCGAATACTCGCTGTATGAAATCGCCATCATGACGCGCGCGGCACCGGCGAAGAGCCTCGGTCTGCAGGACTACGGTCACCTGGCCCCCGGTGCGGTGGCCGACATCACCGTGTACAAGCCGCACAGGAATGCCGAGACGATGTTCGAAAAGCCGGAATACGTGTTCAAGGACGGCCGCCTGATCGTCAAGCGCGGCAAGGTGGTACGTGTCGTCGCCGGCGGTACGCACACGGTGCGGCCGGAATACGACAGCGGCGTCGAAAAAGATCTCAAGCGTTACTTCGATCGTTATCACACCATGCAGCTCGACAATTTCCGTGTTGCCGACAGTGAAATTACTGACACCGGCATCAACCGCCTGATCGTGCAGCCGACCCGCGCGAGGACCCGTTCGTAATGGATAAGGGCATGAAGATCAACGGCGTTCACATCGACGATACCTTTGCCGAGGCCTTCCCGATGAAGGTCGTGCGCCTCATCATCACGGCGCACAACATGGACTGGGCGTACAACGCCGCCAACGCCGCCACCGGCTTCGCCACCTCGGTGATTGCCTGCGGTTGCGAGGCGGGCATTGAGCGCGAACTCAAGCCGAAGGAAACACCCGACGGTCGGCCCGGCATTGCCATCCTGCTGTTCACCATGGGCGGCAAGGACATGACCAAGCAAATCCAGAACCGCGTCGGCCAGTGCGTGCTGACCTGCCCGACCAGCGCCTGCTTTGCCGGCATGGACGACGGCGAGAAGGTGCCGCTGGGCAAGAACCTGCGCTTCTTCGGCGACGGCTGGCAGATTTCCAAGCGCTTCGGCGGCCAGCGTTACTGGCGCGTACCGGTGATGGACGGCGAATTCCTGTGCCAGGAAAGCGCCTGGATGAACAAGGGCATCGGCGGCGGCAACTTCCTGGTGCTGGCGGAAACCCAGGCGCAGGCGCTGGCCGCCTGCGAAAAGGCCATCAAGGCGATGCGCAAGGTGCCCGAGGTGATCATGCCGTTCCCCGGCGGCGTGGTGCGTTCCGGCTCCAAGGTCGGCTCGCAGTACAAGTCGCTGCCGGCCTCGACCAACGACGCCTACTGCCCGACGCTCAAAGGCCAGGTGAAATCCAACCTCGGCCCCGAGATCGGTTCGGTGATGGAAATCGTCATCGACGGCGTGACCGAGGCGGCGATCAAGGAGGCCACCCGGGTCGGTGTCGAGGCCGCCTGCTCGCTGGGCCGCAAGCGCGGCATCCACCGCATCAGCGCCGGCAACTACGGCGGCAACCTCGGCCCGTTCCATTTCAAACTGCGGGAGATCTGCCGATGAGCAAACTGACGCTGACACTGCAGACGCCCGTCAGCGGCCGGCTCGACTGCAGCCCGCTGATCCCGGACAACCTGCTCGGAAAAACCCAGGCCGAGATCGGCAAGATCAAACTCAACGCCGGCAGCCACAACGTGTCCGTGAACAAGCTGTTCAAGGTCGAGGGCTCGCCGAAAAGCGCCGACGAAGTCGTGCTGCGCGGTCTCAAGGGCCAGGCTGACAACGTCGGCGCGGCGATGACCGGCGGCACGCTGACGGTCCATGGCACGGCCGGCGATTTTATCGGTCTGAACATGCAGGGCGGGACGCTGATCGCACGTGGCGGCGTCGGCCGCTGGGCCGGTCGCGGCATGCGCGACGGTTTCCTGGAAATCCATGGCGACGCCGGTGACTATCTGGCCTCGGCCTTTCCCGGCGATACCCAGGGGCTGCGCGACGGCATCATCCACGTGCGCGGCAATGCCGGCAGCCGTATCGGCGAGCGCATGCGTCGCGGCATTGTCATCATTGACGGTGATGCCGGCGACTACTGCGGCGCGAAGATGCTCGCCGGCACGATCATCGCCTGCGGCGAGCTCGGCCGTTTCACCGGCCAGGGCATGAAGCGCGGCACAATTATTCTGCTGGAAGAACCGGAAACGATGGCGGCAACCTTTAATGATTGCGGTTATTACGAACCGGCCTTCCTGTCTCTGTTATACCGGCATCTGACAAACATGAGCCGGCACTTGAAAGACCTGTCCGACTGGCCTGCAACCGTGAAGCGGATCGCCGGTGACACCGCCGTTGGCGGCAAAGGTGAAATTCTGATACTGCAAGCCTGATAACGACTACGGATTACCAAGAGTGAGCAACGTTGCCGAATTACCCAAAGTAAAGAAAAACAAGCGCGGTCACATGAAAGGCCGGCAAGTGGATGGCCAGGCCCTGGCCGAGGTACAGGCGCTGCTGGGCGATGACCCGCGGCAGCGCGATCTGCTGATCGAATACCTGCACCGCATCCAGGACACCTACCAGCACATTTCCGCCGAGCACATGGTCGCGCTCGCCCATGAAATGAAACTGGCGATGACCGAGGTCTACGAGGTCGCCACCTTTTACCATCACTTCGACGTCATCAAGGATGACGACACCCCGCCCCCGGCACTGACCGTTCGCGTCTGCGAATCCGTCACCTGCGAGATGTACGGCTGTGACAGCCTGGTTGACGATCTGCAGAAGCAGCACGGTTCCGACGTACGTATCCAGCGCGTACCCTGTGTTGGCCGCTGCTACGAAGCACCGGTGGCGGTTGTCGGCCGCAACCAGATCGGTCACGCGACCAAGGACAACGTCAAGACCGCAGTCGATGCCGGCGCAATCATGCCACCGGAAGTCGACGGCGTGATCCATTACGACGGGTACCGTGCGGACGGCGGTTACCAGACCCTGGCCGCCTGCGTGAACGGCGAGCGCGATGTCGAGGAAGTCGTCACAACACTCGAGGACGCCAAACTGCGCGGCCTCGGCGGTGCCGGTTTCCCGGCCGGCCGCAAGTGGCGCGCGCTGCGCCAGGAGCCGGAGCCGCGCTACGTGGCCATCAACATCGACGAGGGCGAACCCGGTACCTTCAAGGATCGCTATTACCTGGAACGCGACCCGCACCGTTTCCTCGAGGGCACGCTGATTGGTGCCTGGGCGGTCAACGCGCCCGATGTCTACCTTTATTTGCGTGACGAGTACGCCGCCGCCGAGCGCATCCTGCACAAGACGGTTGCCGATCTCGAGGCCAATCCGCCCTGCAAGTTACCGCGGATTCATATCCGCCGCGGCGCCGGCGCCTACATCTGCGGCGAGGAGTCGGCGATGATCGAATCGATCGAGGGCAAGCGCGGCATGCCGCGCTTGCGCCCGCCGCTGGTCGCCCAGGTCGGTATCTTCGGCCAGCCGACGCTGGAGCAAAACCTTGAGACCATGCACTGGGTCCGCGACGTGCTGGAGAAGGGACCGGAATGGTTCGCTTCCCAGGGCCGCAACGGCCGCCAGGGCATGCGCTCGTTTTCCGTCAGCGGCCGGGTGAAAAAACCCGGTGTGCACCTGGCACCCGCCGGCATCACCCTGCGTGAGCTAATCGATGAATACTGCGACGGCATGGAAGACGGCCACGAACTCTATGGCTATTTTCCCGGCGGTGCCTCGGGCGGCATCCTGCCGGCCTCGAAGGCCGACGTGCCGCTCGACTTCGATACGCTGCAGGACGTCGACAAGAGCTGTTTTATCGGCTCGGCCGCTATTATCGTGCTGTCCGACAAGGACAGCGCCCGCCAGACAGCGCTGAACGCGATGCGCTTTTTCTCGCATGAATCCTGTGGCCAGTGCACCCCCTGCCGGGTTGGCACGGCCAAAGCCGTGAAGCTGATGGAGAAAGATCACTGGGATACACCGCTGCTGGAAGAACTGGCTACAGCCATGGTCGATGCCTCGATTTGCGGCCTCGGCCAGGCGGCACCGAACCCGCTGCGCTGTGCCATCAAGTATTTCCCGGAGGAGTTCAAGTAATGGCTGCGAATCCCGACACCATTCCCGAAACAAAGGTTCAGTTCGAACTCAACGGTCGCACGATCGAGGCGCTGGAAGGCGAAACGATCCTGCAGGCCGCCAAGCGCGCCGGCGTTGAAATTCCGCACCTGTGCTACAAGGACGGCTACCGTGAGGTCGGTAACTGCCGTTCCTGCATGGTGGAAATCGAGGGCGAGCGCATCCTGGCGCCGTCCTGTTGCCGCCAGCCGAAGCCGGACATGAAGGTCAAAAGCGATAATGAACGCGCCCTGCTGTCGCAGAAGATGGTGCTGGAACTGCTGCTGGCCGATATGCCCGACCAGGGCGAGTCGCCCTACGCGCAGAATTCCGAGCTCGACTACTGGGTGAAGAAACTTGGCGTCGGCAAACCGCGCTTCGAGCAGCGCCACGAGCCGACCCCCGATCTCACCAACGCCGCCATCGCCGTCAATCTCGACGCCTGCATTCAGTGCACGCGGTGCGTGCGTGCCTGTCGCGAGGAACAGGTCAACGACGTCATCGGCTACGCCTTCCGCGGCGAGGAATCGAAGATTGTCTTCGACCTCGACGACCCGATGGGCGACAGCACCTGCGTGACCTGCGGCGAATGCGTACAGGCCTGCCCTACCGGCGCACTGATGCCGGCCAACGGCGTCGGCAAGATTGAACCGGACAAGCAGGTCGAGTCGGTCTGCCCGTACTGCGGTGTCGGCTGCCTGCTGACCTACAACGTCAAGGACAACCAGATCCTCTACGCCAACGGTCGCAACGGTCCGTCAAATCAAAGCCGCCTGTGCGTCAAGGGCCGCTACGGCTTTGACTACGTACACCACGCCGACCGGCTGACCAAACCGCTCATCCGTCGTGAAGGCAAGCCCAAGACCACGGAGATCCTAAGCCAGGACCAGCTCGACGAGTATTTCCGCGAGGCCACCTGGGACGAGGCACTGACCTTCGCCGCCGCCGGCCTGAAGAAGATCCGCGACGATATCGGCCCGCAGGCGCTGGCCGGTTTCGGTTCAGCCAAGGGCAGCAACGAGGAGGCCTACCTGTTCCAGAAACTGGTACGCACCGGTTTCCACACGAACAACGTCGACCACTGCACGCGCCTGTGCCACGCTTCGTCGGTTGCCGCCATGCTGGAAACGATCGGTTCCGGCTCGGTCTCGAACCAGGTGAAGGACGTTGCCGAAGCCGAGGTCATGATCATCATCGGCGCACGGCCGACGGTCAATCACCCGGTCGCGGCGACGTTCATGAAGAACGCGGCCCAGAATGGCAAGAAACTGATCGTCATGGACCCGTACCGGTCCGAGATCGCCCGCCATGCGACCTACTCCTTGCAGTTTAATGCCGATACCGACGTGCCGCTGCTGAACGCGATGATGTACACGATCATCGAGGAAGGCCTGCAGAACGACGACTACATTCGTAACTATACCGAGGGTTACGAGGAACTGAAACAGAACGTGATGGACTATCCACCGGAGAAGGTGGCGCCGATCACCGGCATTCCGGCCGAAACCATTCGCGAAGTCGCACGCACGTATGCCACGGCCAAGGGATCGATGATCTTCTGGGGCATGGGTATCTCGCAGCACGTGCACGGTACCGACAACGCCCGCTGCCTGATCGCACTGGCATTGCTCACCGGCCAGGTCGGCCGGCCCGGTACCGGCCTGCACCCCCTGCGCGGCCAGAACAACGTCCAGGGCGCTTCCGACGTCGGCCTGATCCCGATGGTCTACCCGGACTACCAGAAGGTCGACGACCCGGAAGTCCAGGCCAAGTTCGAGAAGCTCTGGAACACCAAGCTGGATCCGAAACCCGGCCTGACCGTGGTAGAAATCATGACCGCCGTCCATGAAGGCAAGCTCAATGGCATGTACATCATGGGTGAAAATCCGGCCATGTCGGATCCCAACCTGAGCCACGCCCGCCAGGCCCTGGCCGATCTGGACCACCTCGTCGTCCAGGATATCTTCTTCACCGAAACCGCCGGTTTCGCCGACGTGATACTGCCGGCCTCGGCCTTCCCGGAAAAGACCGGCACGTTCACCAACACCGACCGCCGCGTACAGCTGGGCCGCCAGGCCATCGACCCGCCGGGCGATGCCCGTCAGGACCTGTGGATCATCCAGCAGCTGGCGAACCACCTGGGGCTCGACTGGACGTACGAGTCAGTCAGCGATGTCTTCGAGGAAATGCGCCTGGCCACGCCGAGTATCGCCGGCATGACCTGGGAGCGTCTGAACGCCGAAGACAGCCTGACCTACCCGCTGGAAAAGGAGGGCGACCCCGGCAGTCCGGTCATCTTCCAGGACGGTTTCCCGACCAAGAGCGAGCGCGCCCGTTTCGTGCCCGCCGGCTATGTCCACGCTGCGGAAATGCCGGATCCGGAGTTCCCGTTCATCTTCACCACGGGTCGACAGCTGGAACACTGGCATACCGGCAGCATGACCCGGCACGCCACGGTGCTCGACGCCATCGAGCCGGAAGCCGTGGCCAACATCCACCCCGAAGACATGAAGGCACTGGATATCAAGCCGGGCAGCAACGTGGTCATCGAGTCACGCCGTGGCCAGGTCACCGCCAAGGCCCGTGCCGATGCCGGCATGGCACGTAAGTCGGTGTTCATGGCGTTCTGCTATAACGAGGCAGCCGCCAATCTGCTGACCAACGAGGCCCTGGATCCATTCGGCAAGATTCCGGAGTTCAAGTACTGTGCCATCCGCATACGTCCGGAAACCCATGGCGACGCCGGGCAACACAGCCGTAGTGAAGCAGTCGGTGCCGCCTGATGACCCATCGGTATGCCCTACCCGTGGCGTGACATAAAACTCACGCATTGGCATAAAAAAAGCCCGCTCTGTGAGCGGGCTATTATTGCCTGGCGTTTTATCCGTTAAGGCAATTCAGTCGGCAGATACCGTCTTTTCCTTCAACGGTTCTACCGAGGCAATCGTCAAGGTTTCCTCTATCAGCGGCGGCGCGCCTTCCTCGACATTATTCGGGACGACCGTATGGATCTGGTAGAGCTTGCCCGGGATCACATCGGAAACGATGAACTCGTAACGCTTGTCTGCGAACTTGTCATAGTCAGCCCGATTGGGATCGTCGGCATAGGGGGTTATGGAATACCTGGTTGCCTCAACCTCCTCACCCTGGAAGGTAACCTTGACCTTTTCTGACTTGTAGTCGTCCGCCAGCGCCCAGCGTATACGCTTGTTGAAATAGGCATTCAGCTGAGGCTTGCGCTCAGTCAGACGCGTCATCTCATAGACATCGCCCTGCAGATAAATGAACAGAACCGTATTCAGGCTGATGTTCTCTTCATTGTGCGGCTGGACGAATGTCGCCTCCCTGGGTCCGGTAAAGAACTGCAAGTCAACAGACACAGTGCCGTCATCATGGAATTCTTCCACGTCCATCGTCACCTTGTCTTCAAAGCCGTCCTCATAGGTGCCGGTCTTCTCAAACTCGTAACGGAGCCTTACAGGTTCGTCGATATTATCCATATGGCCCGGCATCAGCAGATCCTTCTCCGCCGGTGTCAGCTGTCGAGGCTGACCGCCGGCGGCATCGGAATCATCACTATCCTGGGCAAACGCCAGCTGGCTGGCGGCCAATATCAATGTACCAAACAGTAATGTAGTTGGTTTAATCATGGTTATTATCAAGCTATCAATTGGGCCTGATCAGATTTCCTGATCCATCGGCAACGTCGGAATATTATATTCATCCAGAATCTCGTGGATTTCATCCTTGTGGCTATGGATAAAGTCATTGACCTGCTGTTTCCATTCATCATCACCATAGCGGACTGCCATCGACATGTTGAATTCAAAACGCATACTCGGGTTATCCGGCTCATTCATGAGGGGGATAACCTTGATGTCCACGTCATCGGTTTTCTTGGCCCACCAGCCGGCAAACGGGCCGTATATGATGGTCATGTTGACCTCATCCTCGATAAGACGGTCCATCATGTCACCAATGGTAGTGCGGGTATCCCCCGGCTGCGACCGGTATGGAATGCCGTATTCCATCAGATCATTCTCGTGCAGCCAAAGCTGGGCCGGACCGCGGTCAAACAAGCCAAAGCGAAGTTTTTCCTTTTTCTCCTCGGGCAGATTGACAACGTCTTCCGCTTTCTCGACTTCATCAAAACCGCGACCTTTAACATAGGCCAGCACATAAGTGGTTCTGTAGTAGGGGTCGGTAGGCGAGGCAATATCGAATTTCTCGGGGACACCCATGACCAGATCGCATTTGTAGTCTTCAATGCCGACTTCGGCCTTGAGCGTGTTGCGGATAAAGCCCATGCGCTGCGGGAAGAAGGTATATTCAACCGGAACGCCCAAGTGGTCGCCAAAAAGCTCGGCAATCTTGTTTTCGAAGCCTTCCTTGTCCTTGTTTGAGTAAGGCATGTTGTTGCCGTCTGCGCATACCTTGAGGGCTTCACGTTCGCTGTTTTCCTGCGCTGCCGCGTTGACCGGCAGGACCAGGGCAAGTCCCAGAGTCGCCAGATACCTGCCGAAGCTGTTACTCCCACAACCTGTTATGCGGAAATTCATCATCACTCACTCCAAATTATTTTGTGTATTCGCTATCTGGCCGACAACCCGCCATAGCATCAATATCAAACGGCCTGCAACACTGGCTGGCAACTGGCAATGAATATACCGGGTGTCAAAACTGGGACAGCCGGCTCACTACGGTTTCAGAATTTTCGCAATTTGCCAGGCCATTCTCAAGCCAGCATTTACGGGCTAAGCCACTGATTTTTTAATCAATACAGCGTCAGACTCGGCCCGAGCGGAGAAGTTCTAGGAGATATTCCCCCGGGAATACGGGAGACACAAATAAAAACCCCGGTCTTCACGGGGAAGACCGGGGCAGGTACTACTTTACAGCTGAGGAACTACAGCGCTGCTTACGGCAGGCTGAAGACACTCAGCGTACCGCCGAGACGGCTGTACTTGTCGAGGCCCTTGTAGGCGCCGACCGCACCCAGACCGTCGGTGTCTTTCTCAAGACCCGCGGCGAAGCCGATACCGGCCCAGCCACCGAGACCGGACAGCACGCCGACATACTGCTTGCCGTTGTGTGCCCAAGCGTTGGTGTTGCCGATAATGCCGGACGGGGTCTTGAACTTCCAGAGCAGCTTGCCGCTCTTGGCGTCCACAGCCTTCAGGTAACCGTCCAGGGTGCCGTAGAAAGCAACGTCGCCGGCGGTCGCCAGAACACCACTCCAGACGGAGAACTGTTCCGGAATCGACCAGACGATCTTGCCCTTGTCGGCATCCCAGGCGATGAAGTTACCCAGGTTGTTGGTGCCGTCTTCTTCGACCACACCGGCCGGGAACATCGACAGGATGGCGTTGACGTACGGCTGACCGGCAACATACTCGCTACCGCCCGCAGCGTAAGAGACCGGCTCATAGTTCATGCAGACGTGGTTTGTCGGCACGTAGAACAGGCCAGTACGCGGCGAGTAGGCAGCAGGCTGCTGATCCTTGGAACCCAGCGCGGCCGGGCAGATATTGGTGGCGTTGGTATCTTCACCCTGCTGACGCGTGCTGAAGCGCTCCTGGACATTCGGACGACCGGTCTTCATGTCAACGTGAGTCGCCCAGTTAACGGCCGGGTCATACTTCTCGGCAACCAACAGTTCACCGGTTACGCGGTCCATGGTATAGGCAAAGCCGTTACGGTCGAAGTGCACCAGAGCCTGGCGCTCCTTACCCTTGACCTTCATGTCGACCAGGATCATTTCGTTGACGCCGTCATAATCCCATTCGTCATGCGGGGTCATCTGGTAGAACCACTTGGCCATACCGGTATCGATATCGCGAGCCATCATGGTCATGGACCACTTGTTGTCGCCCGGACGAACGACCGGGTTCCAGGTGCTCGGGTTACCGGTACCGTAGTAGACCAGGTTCAGATCCGTGTCGGCCGTCGTGAAGCCCCAGACGGAGCCACCACCGGTCTTCCACTGATCCGAGGTCTTGGCGCAGTCACCGCCCTTGTTCCAGGTCCAGTTGCTGTCATCTTTGCCAGCGCACCAGGTCTTGAGGGAGGAGTCCTTGCCAATCGGCTTGCCCAGATGGGTGGTTTTCTGCGGATCGACGAGAATGTCTTCATCCGGACCCATGCTGAACGCACGCCAGGCCAGGCTGCCATCGTCCAGGTTGTAGGCGGCCATCCAGCAACGGACACCGAACTCGGCACCGGAGCAGCCCACCATTACCTTGTCTTTGACAACCAGCGGAGCCTGGGTGTTGGTCGCACCCTGTTCCGGACCCAGCGGGCCGCCCTTGGACTCAGGAATATCCTGGCCATTCACGACACTCCAGACGACTTCGCCGGAGCTGGCATCCAGTGCCTTCAAGGTCATGTCTGCCTGCAGCAGCATGATCTTGCCGTCACCGTAGCTGAGACCACGGTTAACCGTGTCACAGCACATCACCGGCACGACGGTGTCGTAGTCCTGCTGCGGTGCGTGTTCCCAGACAATTTCCAGCGTATCGAGATTGATAGCGAAGACATTGTTCGGGAAGGCCGCATGGATGAACAGGGTGTCGCCCTTCAGACCCGTGGCCGAAGCCGGCAGGACCAGGGGACCACCTTCGTGACCACGCAGGACACCGGTGGAGAACGTCCAAGCCGTCTGGATTTTGTCGGCGTTCTTGTTGGTGATCTGGTCCAGTTCGGTATAACGATGACCGGCCAGATTACCGCTTGGCGTAGCCCAGTAGTTCGGGTTGTCGATCAGCTTGTCGAGCTCGGCCTGATTGGCAGAGACCAACGGAGCGGTGACAACCAGAGCTGCGGCGGCTAGCCACTTACTGATTGATGAGTGAGTCATGACCTCCTCCTCTATTATTGATTTGGATCATGTTTGATCTCGTTAAAAGAATCTCCTCGATGCTTCCGAGATCACAAAGCAACGACGAGTAAAAAATCGATGGGCGAAACAATTCGAGACAAAATGACGGGGAACGAGGGAACGGATGGCGAATGCTGGCTGACAACAGACCGGTACGGTCGGAAAGAAAATTGTTGATATTATGATTCACCAGCCACCCCCGCTGATGCGTACAGCCGACCCACACACCTGTCGATAACAGGTGCCGCGATGAACCTGATGCGTTGATTGCTGCACTGTAAGGACAACTTTCAGCATCGACTGTGCGTGATAAAGTTCCGTCAACTATCCGCCCTTGAAACTCGTTTTTGATTTTTCTTGTTTTTGCTATGGCAAGCGACATGAATCATATACAAATTGCCTGCTTAACCATTTCTTATCAGAGTGGATGGATTCTAGGAAATTTTCTCGGACACCGCAAGCTATTATTACGAATATTTCGAACCGGCATAAGAGTTTTATACGTGCTGCAGAGTTGGCATGATTTTTTATTCAAAACAGGCAGTTATTGAACTGAACCGAAAACATTTGTCTTTGACATCTCTATAAGAGTATGGATGAGCACAGGCAGTTAGTGTTGCGTCGCAACATGATGATTTCATGTCCGACCAGGGCCATATTCCCAACGCAAACTGTTTGTTTTGCAATGCAGCATGGTCATGGCCCGGCCAAAGGCCCACTCGATACTGTTTAGCGTCCTACCATTCAGACTCACTATGCACCGCGACATAAATTATAGCCATAAAAAAAGGCGGATAACCCGCCTTTTTCTTATACCGTGATAAAGTAAAAATTATTCGCGGCTGTCGGGTGAAGTCCGCGCTATCGGACAAGCCTCGATCGACTCGTCGCGGATATTCTTCAGCTTGTTAGCCAGTTTCTTGCCGCGTTCCATATCACGGAACAATGCGCCCTTTTCGCCCGGCATGCCGGCATAACGCATATTGGTATTGGCTTCCTCATATTCCGCGTAGTCCATCTTCGAATCGATGTAATCCACTCGACAGGAGCAGGCCGTCAGGGTTTCAACGCTGGCGCCACCGTTCGAATCCATGCAGGTCATGGCGATACCGACCCGGTCAAACGTCGGAAAGTCCAGGTTCGATGTATCAACATTTCCGGCGCGCTGCACCGTTTGCGCGCTTGCCAGCAACGGCAAACACAGTGCGGTAAAAATCAATGCTTTCAGTAGATTCATCCTCTCTCTCTCCAGTCTATGTATAAAATTTGGCAATTACTGTGGCAACTAGACCCTATGACTCGCAAGTCCGTCAGGAAGTTCTCCCGATTCCCGTCCCGATACCGTCCAGAAGGCCCTGTAGCAGTTTCATCAGCGCCTCAACCCCGCCGGCATTGTCCTCAACAATACGACGTGCATTTTGCCCCGCCTGGTAGCGCAGATTGGCATCAGCCAGCAAATCGAGCACCTTCGCCGCCAGTTCATCGCTGTCGTTGACCACCCAGGCCGCCCCCTGGCCGGTCAAAACGCTGGTTATTTCAGTAAAATTAAAATGGTATGGCCCGGTCAGTACCGGAACCGCCAGGCTGGCCGGCTCCAGCATGTTGTGACCGCCGATATTCACCAGGCTTCCGCCGACAAAGGCGATGTCGCTGGCCGCATAGCAAACCGGTAACTCGCCGAGCGAATCTACCAGATATATCCGGGTTGCGGCAGAAACTGCTGCAGCCTCTTGCTGTCGACGTACGATACTGAAGCCGCGGCGGCGACACAAATCTGCCACCCGGTCAAAACGTTCCGGGTGACGGGGCGCCAGCATGAGCAGACAGTCCGGATATCGCTCAAGCACGGCCTCAAAGGCATCCAGCAGGATTTTTTCCTCGCCTTCATGAGTGCTCGCCGCGATCCAGACTGGCCGGTTGACCGACAACGTGCGACGCAGGACCTGCGCCTGTTCAGTGATGCTGTGCGGTTGCCGTATGTCAAATTTCAGATTGCCGGACACCACGGTCGAGGCCGGTCTGGCGCCAAGCTTTATCAGGCGCTCGGCATCCGCCTGCGACTGCGCGGCGACCAGACTGACATCATTCAGCGTCGCCCGGGCCAAGCCGGGCACGCGCGCGTAGCCGGCTGCAGAGCGGGCCGACATGCGGGCATTGATCAGTACAAGTGGAATACCGGCACGCCGGCAGGCTCGAAACAGGTTCGGCCACAGTTCCATTTCCATGACCAGGACAATACTCGGCTGCAGCTGGTGTATAAAACGACGTACCATAAACGGCAGGTCATACGGCAGATAGAAGTGCGTGACACTGCCGCCGAAGCGCTGTCGTGCCGCGCGCGCACCGGTCGGCGTCATGGTGGTAATCACCAGCCGATAATCGGCATACTGGTTTTGCAGCCGATCAACAAGCGGTGCCGCAGCCTGTACCTCGCCAACCGACGCGGCATGCAGCCAGATGGTTGGCGTCCCGGGCTGTGCCGGGATGAAACCGAAGCGCTCGAGCCAACGCTGGCGATAGCCGGGGTTGCGCAGGCTCAGCCAGCCGAGGTGAATGACGACCAGCGGCAGCAATAACAACAGGATCAGTGAGTAAAGGTGACGCACGTGCAAATAGGCTATCAGGGAAATATTGAGAATGGTGTCACGGGTGCCGGAATGAATTCGACAAGCGGCACTCCAATAAAATCAGTTATAACCATGTTCGTAGTTGTTGCAGGGGCTTGCCAGCCCCTATTCAACCGATTTCGATACTACAGGTCAAAAATTTTCAAAAACAGATTTTTATGAAAACGTTCCTTACCCGACTGCTCAGTGGATTGAGCCTGATGCTGGCCA
Source organism: Methylohalomonas lacus (assembly GCF_024808875.1). Classification (GTDB taxonomy): domain Bacteria; phylum Pseudomonadota; class Gammaproteobacteria; order Methylohalomonadales; family Methylohalomonadaceae; genus Methylohalomonas; species Methylohalomonas lacus. Next base: position 10,487 of record NZ_JANUCT010000023.1, on the reverse strand, counting down.
TGGCCCCGGGCTGGGCCGACACGACTGCCCTGCCGCCGCTATTCGAGGCGGAATATACGCTATACAGCAAGGGCTTTAAGGTGGCAACGATCAAGCGTCTGTTCAAGCAACAGGCCAACGGCCAGTACCTCTATGAATCCTACAGCGAAACCAAAGGGGTACTGGCGCTATTTCGCGACGATGAAGTGATCGAACGCAGTCATTGGCGGCTGACCGATAGCGGTTATGAACCGCTCGAATACGTCTATCAACATACCGGCAGCAAAAAGAACCGTAACGTTCATATCAATTTTGACTGGGCAGACAACGAAGTCCGCATGCGAGTCGATAATGACAACTGGGAGATGGCCCTCGAGCCCGGCACCCTTGACAAGATGCTTTATCAGCTCGCGATGATGCGCGATCTGGGCAATGGTATCAGTGATATCCGCTACCGGGTCGCAGATGGCGGCAAAATCAAGTCCTATAACTTCGAGATATTCGGTCGCGAACCCGTTGAAACCCCATACGGCAATTTTGAGGCACTCAAGGTCGAGCGTTTCCGTGACGATCGTGAACGAGAGACACTGCTCTGGTGTGTCGAAAAACTGGGTTACCTACCGGTCAAGATCGTGCATATCGAACCGGACGGCCTGAAAACCACAGCCGTTCTGGAATCCTACAACCGGCTTGATAGCGACGATTCAGCTGTCCGAATCAAGAATGGACAATAATTCCTTGGGTGGCACATAGCCTGGCAGTTGACGACCACTCTCAAGAAAAATGGCCGGCGTGCCGCGTATACCCATGGTCTGGCCCATTTTGTATTGTTCAGCGACCGGGTTGTCACAGCTTTCCGCCTCGATTTCCTTACCTGATTTAGCGTCGGTCAACGCGGCCTGTCTATCCGAAGAACACCACACGGCCTCCATCATTTCAGAAGTATCGGAATCCAGGCCCGCGCGCGGATAGGCCAGGTAACGAACCTCGACACCTTGCTCGGTCAGGTAGGAAACATCCTGATGCAGCTTGCGACAATAGCCACAATCAATATCGGTAAAAACATGAATAACGTGCTTGGACTCGCCATTAGAAAACCGGATCATCTCGTCCTTGGACACATCAGCAAGCAACTCGCGACGTGCTTGCGAACGCACGTTGTCGCTGACGTTGCGCTGTTCTTTCAGGTCCAGCAGATCACCACGCAGCAAATAACGGCCATCCGCCGACATGTAAATCACCTCAGCACCGATGACGACTTCGTACAGACCTTCCACATCCGTAGGCCGTATCCGGCTGATTTCCATATCCGGGGCGATTTTCTGCAACCCCTCACGGATGTTTTGTTCTATTTCGGAACTATCCTGCGCCTGCGCCAGCAGGCCGCTGAACAGCCCCAACAACAACACCAATAGTCGCATCCCTATCTCCAATCTGATTAAATCTGAAATCGCCCCGGTCATGCCCCTGCGCGGGCATGATATCAGACCCGGCAACCCACGACTCGTTCCTGCTGATAAAACGCCAGCGCGCTTTTTGCCGGTTACGCGCACAACCCTGCCACTGATACTGACAATACAAAAAATGACCTACGACAGCGGACCCTTGCCACTGCAATTTACTACGCTTATCCCGGCCCCAACCGGAGAGCACTCATGTGCGCACAAAGAGGAAGAATCTATTTAATAATCAGACAGATAAAAAACACCCGACAGCCCTTGCAACTGCCCTGATCCGGAAAAAAAACCGATAATTCTGTGAACCATGCCACAGAAAGCGACGTTTCTTGTCCAACGGTGTCGAACTATAAACATGACTGCGTGTTCACAAGTAATGAAACCATAACTGGCCACAGCCGGCCTCTGACGTGCACCCTGGTGACGAACTCTCAAGGCCTGCCGAGTATTTATGGAAGAACAAAACTTAGCCGACGAACTCAGCCCGGGGCAGCAACTGCTCTGCTATCGCATCGACAATGTCATTGGCCGTGGTGCATTCGGCATCACCTACTTGGCTGAAGATATCAACCTGCACCGGGCCGTCGCCATCAAGGAATTTTTTCCCAAACAGTATTGCGCGCGGGCCAGCGATGCCACCACGGCACAGCCATTTTCAGACGAATCCACCAGCCAGTTCAAATCGGCCCTGGATCGCTTCTTGAGCGAAGCGCGTACCCTGGCGCAGCTCGAGCATCCGAACATTATCCGGGTCAACAATGTATTCGCCAAAAACGGCACGGCCTATATGGTCATGAATTATGAAGATGGCGTCAGTCTGGCTTCGTTGTTGAAACAGGAAGGTACGATCAGCGAGGCACGTCTATCCCGCCTGGTGACACCGCTGCTCAGCGGTCTTGAGAAAATTCATAGCACCGGTTTTATCCATCGCGATATAAAACCGGCGAACATCTATATCCATAACGATGGCATGCCCGTACTCATAGGTTTCGGTTCTGCGCGGCAGTCCATCCAGGAACATGATGAATCATTAACCAGCATGGTTTCACTGGGCTATGCCCCCATAGAGCAATATACCCGGCATGGCGGACAAGAGGGACCATGGACGGATATTTACGGTCTTGCAGCCACCCTTTATCGGGCCACAACCGGCAATCTACCACCGGCAGCCGTTGACCGAGCGGAAACGGTTTCTCAAGGGTATAATGACGACGTTCATACCTTGATCGACACCGTCCACCATCGGTACAGCGCGCAGTTTCTTGGTGCCATCAAACATGGGCTGGCTTTGCGCAGCCATGAACGACCGCCCACCATCGAGGCCTGGCGGCTGGAATTCGGCCTTGAGGCACCGACCGATTATGAATTGGATGATACCGATTACCCGGATTGGGAAGCGGACACCGCGGCGAGCGCCACATTCACGGCGTTCGATCACAAGGAGACCGACGGCGATTACGATCATCATGTCATCACGGAGTATCACGAAGATGAAAGAACCTCACAACTGAGGGCCATTCCGGAAACCGATCGGGTCGATCAAGACGATGATGAATCATATATAACAAAGTCAGCCGCCCCTGCCCGGAAAGCATCGGCTCAGAAAGCATCAGCGGCGGTCCCCGCTGCCGATGACGCTATTACGGACTATACACGAACCGAAATACTCGCCCCCGAGGAACACAGCAACGTCATCAGCTCCATACAAAATCACGGCGAGCCGATCCTGTTCCGCAACCCGGGCGCTGCCGATGACATTGAGAAAGAAGCCTCAGACCTGCCCCGCATGACGCCACTGGCGTCCGAAGATCCGGTAACCGAAGAAATGCCGACCGGACACGAAACCGGCCAACCGAGGGTCAAAAGCAGGCACAAACTACGCTATTTTGCCCTGACCGGAACGCTATGCCTTGTACTCGCCGGTGTTCTGGCTTCCATGAGCTACACGGACACTGTGAACAGGCTTATTGCCGATCTGCAGAACGCAGTCACAGCGTCTACTGCCGAACTGTCATCTGATGCATTATTCCCTGACACGGATACCGCGCCAGCTGATCCGCGCCAGGCTGAACCAGCAAACCGGGAACAACCGACAGAGCGTCCCGAGACTGTTGCCCACACGAACGAACCGCTCGAGTTTGAGGCCATACCAACACCACAGGTTGCGGAACAAACGGCCGGTCAGGCGCAGGATGACAAACAGGAAGAAATCGAGAGACTGCTCAATGCCGCGCAGAATGATGTACGCGACCGGCGACTAACCACGCCGGAGGGCAATAACGCCTATGAAAAATATCAGGCCGTGCTGGCAAAGGACGCCGATAACCAGAAAGCCCGTGAGGGTCTGAACAATATTCTGAACCTCTACCTGAGGATTGCCCGGCAATCGCTTGACCGGGGCAACATCCAGCATGCCGAGGAAATGTTAACGCGGGCGAGCAAAGTGGATTCAGATTCGCCACGGCTCCTGCAGACACGAAATGCAATCAGGCAACAACGGACACGTCAGGAGAACACCGGGGCTGCGCCACAACAGAGCCAGCAACGCGCGCCGCTGTCGCCACCGTTGCATAACTAGAACACAGTACTGGACAGCCCCGGGGACGAGCCCGGGACTGTCCAGGCGTGTTTTCGTGTCTAAAGCGCTTCGACTTGCACCAGGTTGTCGGAGAATGACGGCGCGTGACCCATATTCACGAACTCCGCCGAACTGACAATATTGACGGTGCCCTTGTTGAGCTGGCGCCAGTAGCCCAGCGTGGCAACCACTACGCCGGCATTCACGTCGTCGGTGATCCGCGCGGCACCCTCGAAACCACCGCGGTCGTTGAAGACCCGCACCGGTTCACCGTCACGGATGCCACGGGCGTCGGCGTCTGCCGCGTTGATCAACACGAACTGCTCGCCCTGCCCCTGAATCTTGTTCTCCATGTTGGCATAACAGGAGTTCAGGAAACCGTGGCTTTTCGGCGAAACGATGTTGAGCGGGTATTTTTTCGCGCGTTCGGGATTGGTCGCCGCGGTCTCGCGTGACGGCACGTAATCCGGCAACGGATCCAGCGCCTCACCGGGCTGCATCGCCTCGTACATCTGCCGGAATACCGGCGCGACGAAATTGCCGCCGGCGGCGGCCGAGGATTTCAGCTCACACTTGCCCGAAGGCGTCGGGAAATTGCCCTCGCGGTGCGGCGCCCGTTCAGCCGGCGCGCCAAGCTTCAGGTGGGCAAAACCATACTGGCGCAGATAGTCCAGATCGATCCCCTCGCAGGCCGGCGCGTCCCAGTCGATATAGTGCTCGAGACACTCGCTGTCTGACCACTTGAACCGTTCATCGTCGAAACCCATGCGCGCGGCCAGCTGGCGGAAGATCTCGTTGTTCGGCACCGCCTCGCCCGGCGGCTCCACCGACTTCGCGTTGTAGGTCAGGTAATTGTGGCCCCAGGACAGGATGATGTCCTCAAGCTCGGCACCCATCGCCGCCGGCAGCACGATGTCGGCATAGGACGCCGTGTCGGAAATGAAATGCTCGGCCGAAACCAGGAACAGATCGTCGCGCATCAGACCGTCGACGATCTTGTCGCACTCCGGCGCCTGGGTGACCGGGTTGGAATTCCAGCACATCATCGACTTAATTGGCGGATCCAGATCCATCTCGCCGGTCAGCGCCCGGCCGATCTGCAGATTATTCACGACGCGGGTGCCTTCGGGAATAAAATCCGGCCGGCAGATGACGTCGAACTTGTACGGGTGTTCCCACACCGGCATCTGCATGATGCCGCCGCCGGCGTCGCGCCAGGCCCCAACCAGCGCCGGCAGACAGCAAACCGCGCGGATCGTCTGACCGCCGCCGTAGTGGCGTTCCAGCGCCACGCCGATGCGGATTGCCGCCGGCTTCGTGGTCGCGTATTCACGCGCCAGCGTGCGGATTACGTCCGCCGGCACGCCGGTAATGTCTTCCGCCCATTCCGGCGTGCGCGCTTTCGCCCGATCAGCCAGTTCGTCAAAGCCAACGGTGTAATTATCGACGTAGTCCTGGTCGACCAGCCCTTCCTCGATAATGGTATGAATCATGGCCATGGCCAGCGCACCGTCGGTGCCCGGCTTCGGTGCGATATGCCAGTCGGCCTGGGCCGCGGTCTTCGACCGGTAGGTGTCAATGACCACCACCTTGGCACCCTTTTTGTGGGCGTCCTGAATAATGTGCCAATGGTGCAGGTTGGTGCTGACCGAGTTGCACGCCCAGATGACGATGTATTTGGACTGGGCGAAGCTTTCCGGATCCATACCGCCACTCGGGCCGTGAGTCAGCAGCCAGGCGGTCGCCGAGCCCTCGCCGCAGAACGTGCGCTCACAGACGGTGGCACCGAGGCGGTTGAAAAACGCATCGCCGCCATTCAACCCGTGCACCAGTCCCTGGTGACCGAGATAGCTGTAGGGGATGATCGCCTGCGGGCCGTATTCATCGATGATGGCCTTCCAGCGCGTGGTGATTTCATCCAGTGCCTCATCCCAGGAAATGCGCTCGAACTGCTTGCTGCCTTTCGGGCCGGTGCGGCGCATCGGATACAGCAGGCGATCGGGATGGTAATGGCGTTTCTCGTAATCCTTGAGCTTGACGCACAGGCCGCCGCGCGTCATCGGGTGATCCTTGTTGCCGCGCACACCAACGACCTTGCCGTCGGCGATATCAAATATCATTGCGCAGGTGTCCGGACAATCGTGCGGACAGCCACCAAAGGCCTGGGTGGTTTTCGGATCGAGTTGTGCTGCCATGTTACTTCCCCTTGACTCAGCGATAATTTAAACGCGGTAGCACCGCGCACCTGCAGCAGCCGGCTATCGTCATTTTAATCTGCCGGTCTGCCGCGATAATCAATACATAATGACTATACCCCTGTTTTGCAGCAAAGATAAGCTCCCGGAGCCGGGCGACCGCGCGTCAGCCGCGCGGATGGTGGTCGGCATGCAGCTGTTTGAGGCGCTCGCGGGCGACATGGGTGTAGATCTGTGTGGTGGAGATATCGCTGTGGCCGAGCAGCATCTGCACGACGCGCAGGTCGGCGCCGTGGTTGAGCAGGTGCGTGGCGAAGGCATGGCGCAGCACGTGCGGCGACAGAGGCTTGTCGATGCCGGCAAGCCCGGCATAGCGCCGGATGAGGTACCAAAATGCCTGCCGAGTCATGGCACCGCCGCGCCGCGTCGGGAACAGCGCCTCGGTCGTGACGCCGCGCAGCAGATCGGGCCGGGCCGCGTTCATGTAGGTCTGCAGCCAGCCCAAAGCTTCCTCGCCCAGCGGCACCAGGCGCTCCTTGCTGCCCTTGCCGGTCACGCGGACAACCCCCTGGCGCGTGTTGACCTGGCGCAGCTCCAGTGCCACCAGCTCCGATACGCGCAGGCCGGTGGCATAGAGAATTTCCAGCATGGCGCGGTCACGCAGGCCCAGCGTGGTCTGTGTATCGGGCGCCTCGATCAGGCTTTCCACCTCAGCCTCGGTCAACGACTTCGGCAGGCTGCGACCGAGTTTCGGTGCCTGGATGCGTGCGGTCGGATCGTCCTGACGCGCCCCCTCGCGCACCTGCCAGGCATAGAAGCGGCGCAGCGTCGACAGTCGCCGGGCGGCGGTGCGCACCGAGCCGCCCTGCTGGGCGGCCAGGTAGCCGAGAATATCGGCGGCCGCGGCAGAGTCCAGTCCGTGTGAGCGCTGTTCCAGCCAGCGCTGGCAGTGACGCAGATCGGCACGGTACGCCGTCAGCGTGTTATCGCTCAGCCCCTGCTCCAGCCACAGGGCATCAAGGAAGCGGTCGATCGTAGCGTCAGCACTCATGGTTGATTCCTGCCGGCCACATGAAAAAGCCCCGCCGGGCACGGTTCATGATAACCGGCCCGGGCGGGGCTTGATAACTCGGGGTCACGGTCCGCGGCGGCGGACCACTGGCGGGCTGTATCAGCCGGCGACCTTGCCGGCCTTTTCCTTCTTGACCTTTTCCTTGATGCGGGCCGCCTTACCACGCAGCTGACGCATATGGTAGAGCTTGGCCTGGTGCACGTCACCACGGCGTTTGACCTGGATCTCGGCGATCGACGGGCTGTAGGTCTGGAAGACACGCTCGACGCCCTCGCCATAGGAAATCTTGCGCACGGTAAAGGCGGAATTCAGGCCGCGGTTGCGCTTGGCGATGACCACACCCTCAAACGCCTGCAAACGCACACGCTCACCCTCTTTGACACGGACCTGGACCGTGACGGTGTCGCCGGTCGCGAATTCCGGGATCTCCCGGGTCATCTGTTCCGTTTCCAGTTGCTCTATGATGTTGCTCATTTTTAAAGACTCCACAGCCTTGATTGTCTGTTCATTCAAAAGCGGCTGAAATGCTGCGCGCACTCTACTCCTGTTCGCGCAGAAATTCATCCAGTAATGCCTGTTCCTCGGCGCTCAGCCGCGACCGGTCGATCAGCTCCGGGCGCCGCTGCCAGGTCCGGCCCAGCGCCTGTTTCAACCGCCAGCGGCGGATGCGCTCGTGGTCGCCGGACAACAGCACTTCCGGCACCGTGCGGCCGTCGATCGATTCCGGCCGCGTGTAGTGCGGATAGTCCAGCAGGCCGGTCGCAAACGAATCCGCGTCGACCGAGCCGGCGTCTCCGACCACACCCGGCTGGCGTCGCGCCAGCGCATCGATCATGACCATCGCCGGCAGTTCGCCGCCGCTGAGCACGTAGTCGCCGATCGACCACTCGGCATCGACTTCCAGCTCAATAAGCCGCTCGTCGATGCCCTCGTAGCGGCCCGCCAGCAAAATCAGCCTGGCGGCCGGCGCCAGCGTCTCGACGCCGGCCTGGTCCAGGCGCCGGCCCTGCGGCGACAGGTAAATCACCGGCGCCCCGGGCAGCGCCGCCCGCGCGGCGGCAATGGCGGCGCGCACCGGCGCCACCTGCATGACCATGCCGGGACCGCCACCGTAGGGGCTGTCGTCGACGTTGCGGTGCCGGTCCTGCGTATAGTCGCGCGGGTTCCAGCACTGGATCGCCAGTCTGCCCGCGTCAACCGCGCGGCCGGTAACGCCATGCTCGGTCACCGCCCGAAACATTTCCGGGAACAGCGTAACGACCCCGACGTTCAGCATCAGTCCGTCTCTTCCGGCCAGTCCACTGTCAGCCGGCCGCTCTCCAGATCGACCGCCAGAACCGTGTGATCCGGCACGTAGGGAATCAATTGTTCGCTCCCGGCCGCCGTAACAACCACCAGGACATCGTTGGCACCGGTTTCTTCCAGCGCCCGCACCTGGCCGATCAGGCTGCCGTCCTCGCGGTAAACCGCCAGACCGATCAGGTCACACCAGTAATACTCGCGCGCCGGCAGTGGCGGCAGAACGCTACGGTCGACAGCGATGGCGGCCCCCATCAGGCCGCGTGCCGTATCCCGATCCGTTACACCGTTGAGTTCGGCTATCAGCCCCTTGCCCTGGGGCTGACCGCCATTCAATTCATACCGGGACCATGACTCGGCGGCGCGTTGCAGCCACCATTGCCGGTAGCTGAAGATGTTCGTGCGCGGCCGGGTATGGGAGATGATCTTGATTGCACCCCTGACACCGTGAACCCCGACAACCTGTCCCAGTGTCACCAGCCGCGCCGGTTGTTGCGCGTCCATGACCCGATCGCGCTATCAGGCGCTTTTCTTGAACTCCTTCAGGAGATCGTTGACGCGCTCGGAAGGCTTGGCGCCATGCGCGATCCACTCTTCGATGCGCTCGACATTCATATGCAGGGGGCGTTCCTGACCGCGGGCAACGGGGTTGAAAAAGCCGACCCGCTCGATATTGCGGCCGTCGCGCTTGTTGCGGCTGTCAGTGACAATAATGTGGTAGTAGGGGCGCTTCTTGGCGCCACCACGCGCCAGTCTGATAGTAACCATTCTGTATAGACCTCTTCGTAAATAGGTTTCCTGCGCCACGGCGGACGCATTCCCGGCAATCCGGTCTAACCTGACCCCGGTTCGTAAAAACGCGCTATTTTACGCCATCTTGCTGAAAATAAAAGGGCTGATTGCTATTTTGGCGATGTGCAGCCGGCTGGCCTGATGGCCGCTATCGGTTATCATGTCGCCGCAACGTCGCCCGGGCCAGCGTCCGGTCGCCACAACCGGTCGTAAAATCATGGAGGCGCCATGCCGGAATCAACCGCCGAGTCGTTACAACAACAGAAAAAGGCCCTGCGTCAGGCCGTTATCGCCCGCCGCGATGCCCTGCCCCAACCCAGCCGCGATGAAGCCAGCCGGCTGATCCGGGCGCGCCTGCTGTCCCTGCCAGTGGTGCAGGCGGCCGGATCGCTGTTCGTGTTCATCTCCTATGCCAGCGAGGTCGACACCCATCCGCTGATCAACGACCTGCTCGAAGCCGGACGTCGCGTCGCAGTGCCGAAGATCGTCGACAAAACAACCATGCTGTCGGCACCGATGCAGGACTGGCAGGACCTGCAGCCCGACCGCATGGGCATCCTGACGCCGACGAGCGACAGCCATGATCCCGGACCGTTCGACGTCGCGGTCACCCCGGGCGTGGCCTTCACCGAAGCCGGCGACCGGCTGGGCTATGGCCGCGGCTACTACGACCGCTGGTTCGCCAGCCACGATGTCGACACCAAAATTGCCATTTGCTTCGAGGAACAGATCGTCGACTCGCTACCCACCGATGACTATGACCTGCCGGTGGATCTGATCGTCACCGAACGCCGGCTGATCCGGCGCAAGCTGTGTTGAACTGGTGTTTGGTTGATTAAAAATAGCGTGATCGAGCCTGTTTCGGTGTCAAGGGAAAATTCAACACCAATAACCATTTAACCAGTTAACTAGGGCCTGTTGATCTTTAACATGGGCAGCCACATGATTGCACAGGCCAACGCAATCATACTGGCATAGTTTCGCTGCAGTTTGTCGTAGCGCGTGGCGATAGCGCGGAACTGCTTGAGTCGGGCAAAGGCATTTTCGACCCGGTGTCGGTACCGGTATAAGCCCCAGTCCATGTCGTCATTGCCCTGTCGGCTGTTGCGTCGCCG
>NZ_JANUCT010000022.1 GCF_024808875.1 Methylohalomonas lacus | reverse complement strand
AGATTCATGCGTTGATAACTCTTTGACATGCAACACGACTCCTCAATAATGGCATCATTATTATCATCGTGTTGCGCTAGGAACTAGAGACCGCCTGATTAAAAAGCGTGGCCGGTGCTGTTTCAGTGTCAAGGACAAAATTGAACACCAATAACCCATTAACAAATTAACGCGTTAGCCAGCGCTGTTCGCGGTGAAGTCGCCGCGCCTGCCAATCACCGGTCACTATTCACCAGTGACCACCCTGCCCGCAGGAACCGACTTCAGTCGGCGAAACATGCGCCGGCGGGTTCGCGGATTGCAATTCGCTCCACAGGGAGTCGGAGATTGCCAATCACCATTTACCCGTCACCAATCACCAACATCACCCAGCACGTGCCACCGACTGGTCCGGGCAACAATCGGCGATCTCGCGCGCGGCGGCGAGCAGGGCCAGGCGGGCGACCACGCCGTAGGCATAGAAGCGGTTCGGATGTGCGTCCGGGGCCTGGGCCTTGTCCGGTGAGATGCAGCAGTCAGCAAAGGCGAGACGTTCGAAACGCATGCCCGGCGAGTTCAGATTCTCACTGCTGCTGCGGGCGTTATGCACACGGTAAAAACCGCCGACGACATGATGGTCAACCATGTACACCACCGGTTCGGCGACCGTTTGTTCATCGCCCCAGGTTTCATGCGTGTAGACGCCTTCCTGGATGATCACGCGGGTCACCTTCTGGCCTTCCTTGGTAGTCGCCATGCGCGTGCGCTGCTTGCGGTTCAGTTCACCGACCTGGTCGGCACTGGTGACAGTCATCACACCCATGCCATAGGTGCCGGCATCGGCCTTGATCATGACGAACGGCTGACAGGGAACGCCGTACTCGTCGTACTTCGCCTGGATCTCCTCCAATAGGATGGCCACGTTTTTGTTCAGGCAAGCTTCGCCGGCACGGTTCATGAAATCAATCTCGCCGCAGTTGCGGTAGGCCGGTACCAGTAACCAGGGATCGAGGCCGATCAATTCGCAGAACTCGGTGGCGACTTCGCGATAATGCTTGAAATGCGCCGACTTCGAGCGGCTGCTCCAGCCCAGCGCGATCGGCGGCGTGACGATCTGGTCGAGACCATCGAGTATGGCCGGCCGACCGGCTGACAGATCATTGTTCAGCAGCACGAACTCGGGATCGTAGTCACCGACGTGCACGCGTTTGCCGGCACGCTGCAGCGGTTCCAGTACAAGCGACTTGCCGGATTCCAGTTCGATCGTCATGGGTTCGGCCAGGTCCTCGATCATCGAGCCGATGCGCACCTCGAAGCCGGCCTTCTCCAGCAGTCCTTTCAGCACCGCTACATGCTCGAGATAGAACATGTTGCGGGTGTGGTTTTCGGGGACGATCAGGATGCGATCGATCGGTTGCTGGTAATGTTCGATCGCCGCCTGTAACGCCTGGATGCACAGCGATTCAAACGCCGGGTTGAGGTTGTTGAACCCGGCCGGGAACAGGTTGGTGTCAATCGGCGCCAGCTTGTAACCGGCATTACGCAGATCGACCGAGCAATAGAACGGTGGCCGCTCGGCCAGCCAGTGTTTGCGGAACCAGGATTCGATCTCGGCCTGATGCTCGAGCAGGTGGGTTTCAATCTTGTGCAGCGGTCCGGTCAGCGCGGTGGTCAGGTGCGGAACGGGATAGGCCGGTTGTGTCGACATAGTTTTTTCGCCAGGTTAATGGCCCTTTGAGCGGAATGATATTTTAGCAGTTCACGTTATCCGGCAGGCGAACATTTTCTTACCAGTGCATGGACGTACAGTTTGCTAGCCGAGGTCGCCCCACAGGGCCTGACAGGCCATGATGGCCGCCGGTGCGGCAGTCTCGGTGCGCAGCACACGCGGTCCCAGGCCGATACCGTTGCAGCCGGCGGCCAGGGCGGCATCGCGCTCGGCCGGACTGAAGCCACCCTCCGGGCCGGACACCAGCACGATACCAGCCGTCGGCGTCGGCAGGCCGCGCAGACGCCGATCGGACAGCGGTTCCAGTAACAGTCGCGATGCATCCGTATCGGCCGCGGCCGCCAGCCAATCGTCGAACGGACACGGCGCCTGCAGTTCCGGCAGCCGGTTGCGGCCACTTTGCTCGCAGGCGGAGACAATAATGCCGTGCCAGTGCGACTGCTTGTTCTGCGTCCGCTGGTCATCGAGACGCACCTGGCCGTGTTCGGACAGTACCGGCACGATGCGTTGCACGCCCAGCTCGACCGCCTTCTGCAGGGTGTAATCCATGTGCTTGCCGCGCGACACCGCCTGCACCAGCGTGATGGCCAGCGGGCTTTCGCGCTCGACCGGATCGTGCGCGTCCACCTGCACGCGCACCTCGCGTCTGGCCACGTCAACTATGGTCGCGGCGTACTCGCCACCGCGGCCGTTGAACAGGGTCAGCGACTGGCCGGCCTTCAGACGCAGCACGCGGGCGACGTGGCGCGCAGCGTCCGGCGGCAGCGTCAGTTCACTGTCCGGCACCAGCGGCGCGTCAACGTGGATACGGATTTCTCTCATGGGCGTTACTGCTGCCGGCCTGGCAGGGGTTCAGTCGCGCGTGGCCAGGTCGATACCCTCGGCGGCCACGCCCAGCACCCAGCGGATCTGCTCGGCGGTAATGACGTACGGCGGCATCAGGTAGATGACGTTGCCCAGCGGGCGCATGAAGATGCCCTGCGCCATGGCGTGGCGGTAGACGATCAGGCCGCGGCGTTCCTGCCAGGGATAGGGCTCGCGCGCGGCCTTGTCGCGGACCATCTCGATGGCCAGCACCATGCCGTGCTGGCGTACCTCGCCGACGTGTGGATGATCGGCCAGCGGTGCGGCGGCCGCGGCCATGACCCGCGCCAGCTCGCGGTTGTCGTCCAGCACCGGCGACTGCTCGAACAGGTCCAGGGTGGCCAGCGCGGCGCTGCAGCCGAGCGGATTGCCGCAGTAGCTGTGCGAGTGCAGGAACGCGGTCATGTTCTCGTAGTCGTCGTAGAACGCCTGGTAGATGCGCTCGTTGGTCAGAGTCACCGACAGCGGCAGGTAGCCACCGGTCAGCCCCTTGGACAGGCACATGAAGTCCGGCGTGATATCGGCCTGCTCGCAGGCGAACATCGTGCCGGTGCGGCCGAAGCCGACCGCGATCTCGTCGGCGATCAGGTGGACCTCGTATTCATCGCAGGCCTCGCGCAGCAGCTCCAGGTAAACCGGATGGTACATGCGCATGTGGCCGGCACACTGCACCAGCGGTTCGAGAATGACCCCGGCGAGCTCGTGCGCGTGCTGTTCCAGCAACTGGCGCATGGGCTCGAACTGGCGCCGCGTGTAGCTTTCCCAGGACTCGCCGGGCTCGCGCTGGAAGCAGTCCGGCGACGGCGCCTGCAGCGTATCCAGCAGCAACGGGCCGTAGGTCTGCTTGTACAGCGGCACGTCGCTGACCGCCAGCGCGCCCAGGGTCTCGCCGTGGTAGCCGTTGGCCAGGCTGGCGAAGCGGGTCTTCTCCGGCCGGCCGACGTTGCGCCAGTAGTGGAAACTCATCTTCAGCGCCACCTCGACGGCGCTGGAACCGTTGTCGGCATAGAAGCAGCGACTCAGGTCCCCCGGCGTGATCGCCGCCAGGCGCTCGGACAGGGTCACCACGCTGGGGTGGGTGAAGCCGGCGAGCATGACGTGCTCGATGTTGTCCAGCTGCTCGGCGATCGCGGCGTTGATGTGCGGGTTGGCGTGGCCGAACAGGTTGACCCACCAGGAGCTGACCGCGTCGAGGTAGCGCTTGCCGGCGGTATCCTCAAGCCAGACGCCGTCACCGCGGGCGATGGCAACCGGCGGCCACTGCTCGTGGTCCTTCATCTGCGTGCAGGGGTGCCAGACCCGCGCCAGGTCGCGGCGGATCAGCTCATCGGGCGCGGTCGGGGCGGGCGGAACGTGAACAAAGTTGTTGGTCATGGTCGAACCAGTAGGGGACGCGGATTTGTTATGATAACCCAGACATTTTAACGCGACAGGACAACGTGGAAATTACTCAGCCAGAAATCACCGAAGCACGATTCTCCATCGGCCAGCTCATCCATCACCGGCTGTTCGACTATCGCGGCGTCATCGTCGACATCGATCCGGTTTTCATGGGCAGCGACGAGTGGTACGAACAGGTCGCCGAGTCACGGCCGCCCAAGGACCAGCCCTGGTATCGCGTCCTGGTGGACGGCGCCTCGCATGAAACCTACGTCGCCGAACGCCATCTCGAGGACGATGCCGAACAGACCCCGGTCAAGCACCCGATGGTGGACAGCTTCTTCCAGTCCTTCGAACAGGGCAAGTACCAGCTCCAGGGCCCGGTCAACTAGTTCCTCATGCTCGCTTCGCTGAAGAAGTTCATCGACGAGCAGTTTGCGGTCGACGGCAGCGCCGGCAACAACGGCGACAGCCAGCACGAGCTCGGCATTGCCACGGCGGCGCTGGCAATCGAGATTGCCCGCGCCGATGCCGACTTCGACGACGCCGAGCGCCGGCATATTGTCGACGCCGTGGCGCAGCGCTACGCGCTGTCCGACCAGGAAACCGAGCGGCTGGTCAGGCTGGCCGATGACCGGGTGGAACAATCGGTCTCGCTGTACGAGTTTACCCGCCAGCTGAATGACGGTCTCGAATATGAAGAAAAGATCGAAATCGTGCGGTTACTCTGGAGCGTGGCTTTCACGGACAACGAAATCAACAAGTACGAAGAGCATTTCATCCGCAAGATTGCCGATCTGCTGTACGTCGCGCATTCCGACTACATTCGCGTCAAGCTGGCCGCGGAAGAGGATCGTCAGGCCCGCTAGTAGACGCCGATGACAGCCGGGCCCGGCCCTTTGCCGGGCGGCCTCGCACCGCTACCGATCGTGTATGATACAAGGCCTGCCAGGCGGGCAGACACAGTTCCATAATGACGATATGACGAGCTGGGGGGCCGGTATCGACCGATGGATATTCCGGGTTACTCGATCAGGGAAGCGATAGGCAGGGGCGGCATGGCCACGGCCTATCTTGCCGTGCAGGAATCGCTCGGCCGCGAGGTTGTGCTCAAGGTACTCGACACCCGCAGCGTCCAGAACAGTGACCTGGTCGAACGCTTCCTGGCCGAGGGTCGCATCGTCGCCGCACTGAATCATCCCAACATCATCACCATCTATGACATCGGCATCGCCGGTGACGATCTCTACATCTCGATGGAATACGTCCAGGGCGGCGATCTCAAGCAGCGCATCAAGCAGGGGCTGTCCGCGGATACGGCCCTGGCCTACCTGGAGCAACTGGCCCGTGGCCTGCGCGCAGCACATGCCCATGACATCATCCATCGCGATATCAAACCGGCCAATATCCTGTTCCGTGCCGACGGTACACCACTAATCACGGACTTCGGCATCGCCAAACAGACCACGCTCGACAGCGAACTGACCACGACTGGCATGTTCCTTGGCAGTCCGAATTACGTCAGCCCGGAACAGGCCGACGGTTACCCGGTTGACGGCCGCACGGACATCTACAGCCTTGGCTGTGTGCTATTCGAAATGCTCACCGGCAGCAAACCGTATACGTTCAGTTCGGTAATCGACATCGTCATCCAGCACAAGCAGGCACCGGTACCGACCTTGCCGGAAGAACTGGCCGATTTTCAGCCGCTGGTGAACGGCATGATGGCGAAGCCGGTCGATGCCCGGTTTGCCGACTGCGATGCATTGCTCGAATCTATCCAGGCATTGCGCGACCGGCGCCAGGCACGCATCAACGCTACCGTGCAAGCCCCGGCTGACAAACACGCACCCGGCGCACGTCGTCGTGTCATCCAGGTATTAGGCGTTCTGCTGTTTCTAGCGGCTGCTTTTTTTGCAACCGTGCTGTACGTCAATGCCCGACTGAACGAGCCGCCCGACCAGACAATAGCGGCAACGACCCGTTCAGTGCTGGAACAGGCGCCAGGCAGCAACAATGCTGACGAGCCGAACAGAACAGTGGTGGCCGGTGCAGACGATGCCGGCCCCAACCGTGAAGAGGTCATGCGCGCACTCGCCTGGCTTGGTCGGCAAAGCCTGGAAGAATTCAAGCTGACTTATCCGCCCCGGGACAACGCCTACTATTATTTCAACAAACTGCTTGAGATCGATCCGGACAACGCGCAGGCACAACGCGGCATCAGCAACATTGCCGACCGCTATGCCATACTCGCCGAGCAGACGCTGGCGCGCGGCGAAACAGAAAAAACGCGAACCTACATTGAGCTCGGCCTCAAGATCGAACCGGATAACCGCACCCTGCAGTCGCTGCAGTCGCTGCTCAAGCAGGAATCCGAGGCCGGGTTCCTGGACGCCATCAGAGATCTGTTCGGTCTCTCCTGATACCGTCATTCGGCCGCCTGGCTGTCCAGGTAGCGCAGCAATTCCTCACGGCTTATCGGTGGTGTGGACGGCGTGTCCGCATCGGTTGCAGGCGGCGACGAACCGGGTTCGATCACACCCTGAACCTGCTGTTGATTGGCTGCTTCGTTGCGCGCTTCCCAGTCAGCGACGAGGTCGCGCAGTTCGTTGACCTGTTCTTCTGTCAGCTGTATTTCTTCCGGCGCCGCCTCGATCATACCGGCCTCCGCAGCAGGTTCCGCTGCTGCCTGCGGCAGCAGCGGTGGCAAGGCAGTATTGCCGGCTGCAAACTCCGCCTGCAGCGCCGCCGACTCTTCAGCCCGCCGACGGGCCGCTTCCTGATCGTCCGCAGCTTTCACAAGCGCCTGCTGGCGTAGCGCGCGGCGTCTTTCCGCATTCACCGAAACACCGGTATCATCGACCAACTGACCGCGATCAAAGACAAATACGCGCGGTCCATTGGCATCGCTGCGGTACCAGGCCGGTGGCTCACCGGAGAAGTGTGTCCGGCCACTGTCAGGATCACTCCACTGGTACATGCGTGCCGAGGCAGGCACCATGACCAGTAACAACAAAAGAACAATTCCTGAACGCATCATGACCGATTCCATTCTGACGATTGTAACCTGCCGTTTTTACCGTTCCGACAAGTCCGCAACACTTTTACCGATGGATATTATAACCATTAACCGCAAAAAGCATCCTGCAGCGGCCGTCGCCAACCAGCATAGCGACTTGCTGTCATGACTGTAGACAAGATCGTCTCCGGTGGCCAGACGGGCGTCGACCGGGCAGCGCTGGACGCCGCGCTCAGCCTGGATATCACCCATGGCGGCTGGTGTCCACAAGGCCGCCGCGCCGAGGACGGTATCATCGCTACCCAGTACCGACTCCGGGAAACTCCGTCAAGCGACTACCTGCAGCGTACCGAATGGAATGTGCGTGACAGCGATGCCACGTTGATACTGACGCGTGGCGAAGTAGAAGGCGGCACGGCGGCCACTGCCCAGTATGCCGGGCGCCATGAAAAACCACTGTTGATCGTCGACCTGATGTCAGAGCCGCCTGTCGAGACGGCAAGGCAATGGTTGTCGCAAAACCGCATCCGTACCCTGAACATCGCCGGACCACGCGCCAGCAAGCAGCCCGCAATCTATCGGCAGACGCTGGACTACCTGCTGGAACTGCTGCAGTCATGATGCACGTCGACTGGCTCAGCCTGGCGCTGCTCTGCGCGATCGCCGTCGCCTCGGCGGATGCCCTGACCAAGCGCTTTCTGGGCGGCTACCGGGCCATGGAAATCGTGCTGCTGCGGTTCACGCTGTCCGGATTGCTGCTTGCGCCGATCCTGCTGTTTGTCGATACACCGGAATTCACGCCGGAATTCCTGCTCATTCTCGCTGCCATGCTGCCGTGTGAAATCCTGGCCATGCTCCTGTACATGAAGGCAATCCGCGACTACCCGCTGGCGCTGACGCTGCCGTACCTGAGCTTCACCCCGGTCATCATTACCGTGTGTGCCTTTGTCTTCCTCGGTGAACGTGTCACAGGCCTGGGGCTGACAGGCATACTGCTGGTGGTGGCCGGCGGCTATCTGCTGAACCTGGACTCGGTCACCGCCGACGGTAGCGGCCCCAGGTTGCTGGAACCGTTTCGGGCGGCGTTCAGCAATCGCGGTTCGCAGCTCATGCTGGTGGTCGCAGCGCTTTACAGTATCACCGCCGTGCTCGGCAAGGCGGCGATGAATCAGGCGCCGCCACTGTTTTTTGCGGCGTTCTATTACGTGCTGCTGGGCCTCGGCAGTCTCATTCTGGCCTGGCTCTGGAAGCCAGCAAGCCTGCGCGGTTGTCTACGCCGTCCCGGTGCCGGTCTGCTACTGGCCGCATTGATGGCCATCATGGTGATCACGCATTTCCTGGCGCTGGATCGCGTCGAAACCGCCTACATGATAACGGTCAAGCGTACCAGCCTGCTGTTCGGCATGCTCTACGGCGCCTGGCTGTTCAGCGAACGCCATCTGCCGCAGCATCTCGTCGCCGGTGGGCTGATGGTGCTGGGCATTTTCTGTATTTATTACGGCCAGCCGATTGGGTGATTGGTGATTGAAAAAAGCGTGACCGGCACTGTTTCAGTATCAAGAAAAGATTCAACATCAATAACCAATTAACCAGTTCCGTAGGAGCCGACTTCAGTCGGCGAAACATGCGCAAATGATCTCGCGGATTGTGATCCGCTCCCACAGAAGTTGGGGCCTTGCCTATCACCTATAACCAGTCACCAATTAACCGATTAAGCAACCTGCGCACCAATGCATTGCATATAGGCATTTTCCAGTTCCTCGGTCCCGAATTGCCGGCAACACTCCGTCGGTGAACCGACAAAATGCAGCCGGCCATCGTGCAATATCGCCATTTTATTGCAGACGGCCTCGACGTCGGCGAGCAGATGAGTACTGAAGAACAGTGTCCGACCCTCTCCAGGCAGTTCCCGCAGCAGCTGCTTGAAAGCGTGCCGGGCTTTAGGATCGAGACCGCTCATCGGCTCATCCATGATCAACAGCGAGCGCTGGCTGTGCAGGCAGGCGATCAGTCCCAGCTTCTGCGCCATGCCCTTGGAATACTCGCGCACTGGCTGCGACAGCGCACTGGCGGGTAGATCCAGGGCCTGCATGGTCGCGGCGATCCCGCTCTCGCTATAGGACGCCCGGTAAAGCCGCGCCATCATGCGCAGGAAACCTTCGCCGGTCAGGTAGTAGGGCGGCTGGAAGCGCTCCGGCAGGAAGGCAATGCGGGCCCGGGCCTGGTGCCGCGCGTGGGATTCGGAAAAGATTTCGATATTGCCGCAGTCGATGCTGACGAAGTCGAGTATCGACTTGATCAGTGTCGTCTTGCCGGCGCCGTTGATACCCACCAGCGCCAGCGCGTCGCCACTATCGACAGTGAGCGAGAGACCATCGAGAACGGGTTGGCCAACGCGATAGGCCTTGTATAAATCACGAATGACAAGCGGTTTTGCGGACATGGCTAGAGCATTGCAGATTTACGCCCGTCAGAAAAGTACCGCACAAAAAAGAAAGGCCCGCTTTTAGCGGGCCTGAACAACTGGAGTTGCCAGTTTAAGAGGAGAAAGCTCCTTCTTGTTGTCACCACTCAATAAATCTAATAGAGGTATACACCATTGCAATCCTGAGAGTTCGTATTGATATCCCAAATATCAGGATCCGCATCTGTATCTATACAGTTAGCATCATCACTGTCTGTCATAGGCGAATAATTGCCATCGCTTAATGTCATGCGTAAGACACCTGTTGCGGGACGGCCATCATCCAGTTTTACATCCAACTCCCGCATTATATTCACCGGTGTTTGCTGACCAAATACGTAGCCCAGACGCTCACTACCATCGCCTTGATAAGCAGCATTCTCTATCCGGCCAAGTAACACATAGCCATTAAAAGCATTAACCGGAGCTGCCGTAGGTGACTGATAGTTTCCTCCATCAAGTCCCTGATAATTACCTGTCATGAATCCTGCCTTCGAGAGATGCTCCCAGACCCCCGCTGCTTCCTCTAATACGCCACTATCAAGCCGGCCATTGCCACACGTCGCGGTATCGGTAGTGTTAATATCCTGACCAATCGCATCAACAGCATCCTGGTTACACATATCACCAGGTACTTGGCGATACCTGTCAATAAAACCAAAGTAAGCAGCCTGAATCGCCGAATTCTGGTCGGCCATGTTACGCACGCGGGCGCTGTTGATAAGCTCCTGGCCCTTGAGGATACCGCCGAGCAACAGTCCGATAATGACCAGGACGATGGCAATTTCTACGAGCGTAAAACCGGATTGCTTTGCTTTATTCATGGTTGCTTCCTGACATCCTGCTTGAAATTGTGGCTGATAAGTTATCATACAAAAGCTGTGCCATGTTTTTAACTCATTGTTTTCATGGCTATATCTTTCAGCGCCCCGGACGGATCAACGGCCGAAATGACCGTATTCCGACAGCAACTGACGAAAACTCGACGCTGGCGACAGATTTTCATCATACCCAATGAAATCAATAACATTCGCGTGTCGGTTGTGGTGGCACTATAATTGACTTCGGGGGCATCAACCATATTTCCGCACTGAAAGCACCGTCCTTAGGCATGGTGGCTTTCTGCGCCTACAGGACCATTTCCGATGAACCGCCTGTTGCCAAGGATTGCATTTGTGTTGTTCGTCTGTCTGCTGTTTCTCGGTCATGCGGCGGGCGTGTTCCGTATCGAGCCGGGCACCGCGTCGTTACCCGCCTTCAGTGCCGCCTGGCCGGTCCTGGGCGGTCTCGTACTGACAGTGGACTTTCTACTGCTTGCCACCATCGGCCTGCTGCTCAGTTTCTCTCTGCCGCAACTTGAGCCATTACCCGCCTCGCTGCTGACGCTGGGCTGTACCGTGCCGCCAGTTTATCTCAGCTACACTGGTGTTTTGCAGCCCGGTGTCCTACCGATGGAGTATTACCTGCTCATCATTCTGATACTGTTCGTGATCAATGTCCTGATCAGTTACTACGCCTACTCACACCAGCGCCAGCAGATTATCGACACCTTCAGTCACTATGTGCCGGTCGAGGTTGTGCGCCAGCTGTGTCGCGAACCGGACAGTTTTTCCCTCGAGGGTGAGTCGCGTGAGCTGACAGTGCTGTTTGCGGACCTGGTCAACTTCACCCGTGTCGCCGAGCAACTGGAGCCTATGGAGCTCACCCGGCTGCTCAATCGCCATTTTGATGTCATGAGCAGCATCCTGCTGGATCATGACGCCACGATAGACAAATACATCGGCGACTCGGTCATGGCGTTCTGGGGCGCACCGCTTGTACAGCATGACCAGAGCAGCAAGGCACTCGATGCCGCATTTGCCATGCAGGAAGCTGTCGCCGAATTGAGCCGGGATTTCGCCGAACGGGACTGGCCCACACTGGATCTGTGCATCGGTATCAATCGCGGTGACATGAACGTGGGTAATATCGGTTCGTCCAAGCGGGCCAGTTACACGGTCATTGGTGATGCGGTCAACGTTGCCTCGCGCCTCGAGCGCCTCACGCGTGAATACCGGGTGCCCATTATTACCAGCGCTCATGTCGTGCAATCGAGTCCGGATTATACCTTTCGCCAGCTTGACCGCCTTGTCCTGCGTGGCAAGCAAAAGCCGGCGAATATTTATCAGCCACTGTTCAAGGGCGCATCTACCGCCAATGGTGACGACGCCTGGCTGGGTATGCATGACAGGGCGATTGAACTCTACATTAAAGGCCATTACCTGCAGGCCCACGAACAGTTCAGCGAGCTGCTCAAATTGAAGCCGGATGACGAGTATTACCGGGGAATGATCGAGCGGATTGACAGGCTCTTCGACTGAGAACGTTACAGGTTGGCTGACAACCTGTGACAGGACTTGCTAACCCGCACTACTCCTGCGCCTGGTCCTCCAGACGCTGTAGCAGATAGCGGTATTCGCCCGAATCCGTCATTTCCCCGCTTTCCAGCAAGCCGCCCAACAGCACCTTGGCCGCTTCGACCTCGCCCATGTCCGCCAGTATGAATATCTGCATCTGGCGCGCCCAACCCGCTATTTCACCCGGTCGTGTTTCATCAGCCAGCAGGCGGGCGTACTCAAGTGCAAGCGGTTCGTCCTTCAGCCGGTGCTTGGCGACATAAACCGCATGGGCCAGCCAGCGCCAGCGGTCAACCGGCCGCTCCCTGAACCGCTCGGCGACAAAACCCAGCATGACCCGCTGACGATCGGCATCGTCCACCATGGCGTATACCCGGCTGGCCAGAAGCAGGGGATAGTCGTGGCCCGGATCCAGCTTCAGGCTTGCCGCCAGCCACCCGGCCAGCCGCGTGTAATCAATCTCCCGGTAGGAAAGACTGACACCCTGCTGATAGTCATGGGTCTGCAACCAGAGTACGAGCAGGCGCGAAAGAAACGCCGGATCGCCAAAACTCAATACCTGGAGATAGGACATTGCCGGTACTGCCGGCAATGCCTCAACGCGGGCCTCGGGAGGCTGCCGGTAGAGGCCTGTTCCAACCTGCAGCAACAGCAGCAGTAACAATAGCCCAACCAGGTAGCCCGGCACCGCCGTCAGCGGCCGTTGACGATACGGGGAGTGGCGGCGGAGCAGCACCATCAAAGGTTCTTGCGATGCAAATCGAAGCCCGTGGCTGCAAACAGCAACAGGCAGAAAATAGCCGCTGTCAGCATGTTCATGCCCACTGCCGACAAGTCCGCTGTATTGTTGATAAGCCATTCCGACGGGGCAAAGCGCCACAGATCGGGCAGAACCGTGTTGATCGCCTGCAAAACAGCGGTCATCCAGTCCAGTCCGGAATCGCGACCTTCCAGGATGGGGCTTTGACTCAGCAGCAGCAGATTGCCCATGTTGCGAGCCAGAAAATACAGGCCGGCGACCAGGCTGAAGCAGGCTGCGGCATTATTGAGGCTGATTGTAACGAAGCCTGCCAGGCAGATGATCATCGCCAGTTCCGTGTACAGGCTCAGGCCCCAACCAGCCACCGTGAGCGGACTGCTGAACCATAGCGGATACAGGATGGCGACGAGGACAGCAATCAACGATACCGCCAGAAAACCCAGCAGGCGACCGAGCACGTAAATCTCACGCGGCATATCCAGCGACAGCATTACCTCGGTCTGCTTGTCTATACGGTCGCGTAGCAGACTCTGTATAACATGAATGGCAAACACGCCAACCAGGGCCAGTCGCAGGATGAAGTTATAGACACTCAGGCGGGTACCGTCGGCACCAGACAGGACCAGTTCGCCAGCAAACAGGCCCAGACCTGCACACAGGACAATGACCAGGCACAGCAGGCTATAGAAACGACTGTACCAGGCCTCCTTCAGCCCCTGTTGCGCAATGACTACAATTCTGAGTAATGTGTCCATAAGCCAGAACCTGATAATAAACCGAACCCCCGGGCCAGTTTCTTGAAGACTATTCTAACGCAGAATTTCAGCCAGCGTCTGGTCAGCACTCTGCTGTTGTTGACGCTACATGCGGCTATCGCGACCGGACTCGATTCGCCCATAGCGCGTTCGCTGATTCTGGCTCACGTCGGCCTGTTCCTGATATGGCAGCCCATCTGGCGCGGCAGTCAGCGACTGAACTGGCAGAACATCCTGTTGTTTATCGTTCTGATGGGCGGCTTCCTCGTCTGGCTCGACTGGTGGCTTCTCAGCGGCTGGCTGATACTGCTGATCGGCCTGACAGGGGGCAGACTGCCGCAGACCAACCAGGAGCGCAACATCAACCTGGTAATCCTGTTCTTTCTATTTATCGAATTACTGATCAGCGGTGCTTCACAGCTGTTTCCAATAAGACTTGATCCCCTGTTCATTTCTCTAATCAACAGTGGCCTGTTCTTCTTGCCACTGTTGATATTGCTAATGCCCGGCGATGCGCGTCCTGACAAAAAGACCGGTCTACAGGTCGATCTGTTCGGTGCCATAACAACAGCATTGCTTGCCAGTTTATTGCTTCTCGGCAGTATCATTAATAGCCACCCCATAACCGACCAGGACTATGGCACGGCACTGGTTAAAACCTTCCTGTTCATTGGTGTATTAATCCTGCTGATCAGTTGGCTGTTATCACCCCGCACCGGTTTCAGCGGCCTGGCCGAGCTATGGACTCAGTCACTATTAAATATAGGCACCCCCTTCGAGCGCTGGATTCGCGATATAGCAACGCTCAAGGGCGAGACCTATACGCCCGAATCATTTCTCGAACAGGCAACAAGCAAGCTTCTGACACTACCGATGATAGACGGTGTAAGCTGGCATACGGACGATCTGGAAGGCCGCTATGGCATAGAGACCAGAAACCCGGTGAGAATTGATTCAGAGCATCTGCATGTAACAATCATGACCAGCCGCAATATAGGTGCCACACTATCACTGCATTTCAGGCTCCTGGTCCAGATTATCGATCATTTCTACACGGCCAAATTGCAGGAGCGCGAACTGGCCCGTCAGGCGCACATGCAAGCCATTTATGAAACAGGGGCCCGCCTTACCCATGATATCAAGAACATACTGCAATCATTTCACAATATAACTTCTTTGATAACCGATGAGGGTGCTAGAAAATCCGATGCCACCCAGGACTTGCTGAAAAAGCAGCTGCCCGTTTTAACGCATCGTCTGGAATCAGCGCTTGATAAACTCCAGAATACCAATACGGACACAATCACTTATATCAACGCGACCGAATGGTGGAAAGAGGCGCAGATAAAATATGGCCATCATCCGATAGCATTCACAGCTCATATGGATCTTGATAAACCATTGCCGCGTGAACTATTCGACAGTGCGATGGAAAACCTGATCGATAATGCCAAGCAGAAATCAGATTCTGATCCTGACACCCTAATAACCGCAGAGTTGCGCATCGACAGCAAGACCACCAGACTGTCTGTCAGGGACAATGGAGCACCGATACCTGATGATATAGCCTTGCGACTATTTAAACAGCCACTGAACTCGGCCAGCGGATTGGGTGTTGGCCTGCTGCAGGTTGCTGAACTGGCCAAAGGCCTTGGCTATGAATTGTCACTTACATACAACGAGAAAGGCAGGGTGGAGTTTCAATTATCCCGAGGTATATAGTAATTAGATGCCCGTCGATGGTAGTACGCGTGATGACAGCATAACCTCAAGCAAAATTGGCCGTGTTAGCCAGTCTGTTAAATCATCAAACTGTCCCTGGACAGGTTCTCCTCCCTGAAATTTGGCATGATCTGGATCGGATCCATGTGTATTAAGGCCATTCGATTCCATATCAGGACCCTGTGAATAAAATACGACAACTGGTCTGAACTCATCATTCGCCGCAGTCAGTCGCTTTTCATCTCCATCAATAACCCTGAATACTCCCAAGCCATCCCCAGGTACAGTACCCAGATTGAATGTGTCAACGAAATTAGTATCTACCCTATATCGCCAATAACTACCCCAGGGATCCTTCTCTCGCACGCCAAGCACCTTCCATGGCAACAACCCGTCGTCAGCACATTCATCTTCACTGGGGTCAACAGGAAGCCCATAATCATCATCATCGGGATCCGTCACAATAGATGGACAGGGGAAATTGCCATTTATTACAGCATATCCCAGCAGAGCCCGTTTAATATCCTCTAGCTGTTCTCCCACCAGCCTCCGATCGCGCTGCTCTACCTGAGTGGCTAACGGCATCAATAAACCACCTAGCAAAAGGCCGATAATCAGCAGAACCATGGCAAGTTCTACCAAGGTAAATCCCTTATTACTCATAACCTTAAGTCCGTACATTTTTCTTAGCCAATCAGAAACACTCGGTTATGTCTGTTATTCTTGTAACACCGGGCTCCGGAGATGCATGCAGACAATAAAAAATATCATTATGTTCCTCATCGTATAGGACAGCTGGAGTCTGCAGAACAATTGAATCATCTCCGATTGTATCTAAATAGGTTATACGTTCGTTCTGCCAATTGACCAGAATCGGTAGATTAGGGACTTCGAGATAATTGCATACACGTCTTCTGTCATCGTTGCTTTCCGATTTTTCCAAATCATAACTGATATTGTATCTTCGCTGTGCTACATACAGACCAACACCATCCGGATCAATATTACAGCTACCGTATTTGTGGGGTTTGCCCGAGAAAACAATTACAGCAGCAAAATAGGGTCCTGAATTATCATCAACACTTATGCAATTCTCCGATCCACATGTGCGCGGAATCGTTGCCGATGGATTATTATCAAAATAATAGTCACAATAACCCTCTAGAAAATCGTTCCACCATAAAGGCCAGTCAGCTCTGGGCAGCGAATCACAGAAATCGGTCATCGCATTGTCAGGGTCAGGGACTCTTTCCCATGTGCTTTTCGGTGAATACAGATCAGCTACCATATAGAAGAAATGATCTTTCCAGTTCTGCCACATTTTTCTGTACTTTTCATTACCTTCCTTTACCTCATCTTCTACCAGGTCGGAATCACTTAAATCACAATTTCCTATATAACTATTATCAGACATCGACATCTGCTTGATATCAGAGCTGTTTTTTATATCATATGGTAAACGGCCGAAGAGTGGTGCATTCGAATAGGAATCTACATAGTAATCATCCAAAGCAGCGGGATCGATTGAACGATATAAAGCATTATCGCGATAATCTCTTATATCAATATCGTTGATTAGATTGGGCGCGGCTGGATATGGAAGACTATTATTTGCCGGATCGCTGCCGGTCTCTTCTGCGTATTCTGCTAAACAGCCCGACACCCAGGCTGTTAGACGCTTGAATTCAGCGGCATCAGGATGGTCCTGATAATCAATATCTTTCCGTTTGTTTACAGCTTGCCAGATATCTCCCTTGGTTATTATTACCAACTTGTCATTGATTATTTCTTTATTCGACTTGCCACCAGAAACAAGGATGTCGATATCATCCTCGGCAGCAACTGAAAAATTCTCGACATCCCCAGGATCACTACCGAAGCTCCAATCGTCCAGATAATTTTCCGGATCGTAATTCCCTCCGCACTCTGGCGTGTCGTCCGGATCCGTTTCGGTGCGGTTCTGTTCGCCTACTGGTTCACCTGGTGCAATAATGACCGCGACTGGTCTATTTTCGTATTTATCGTCCGGGCCCGCACCGACAATTAGATCTCCATCACTGCTGGAATAGATTTCGAAGCTTCCATTCGTATCTGAATTAAGTAGATCTCCCTGTTTTGCGCCATTTTTATATTGTCCAGAAACTAAGTACCAAAGGCATTCTCCTGAGGAATCCCTGAGAGTCTGCGTACCCAGACTTTTCCATGGTAGCTTACCTAATACATTTTTGTACTTTTCATCCCCCATACCACAATGCCAGTGTGATATTCCCTCATCCAATGCATCAACACCTGTATCCGGACACGGCAAAAAGCCGAATTCGCCAGCTGAATTAATATCACTGTGCGTTAGAGCGTACGCTATCAGTGCGTCCTTGGCTTCAGCGAGGACACGGGCATCATGTTCATCTCGCTGGTTCTGGATAGCGGTGGCATTGAGATTCTCAAGCAGCATCCAGGCCGAACCGGCGACAATCAGGAGTATCAGTGCCAGTAATGCGGCACCTCTCTGACGGGCGGCAGTTCCTCGGCACATGGCTAACGGTTGCGTGTTTCCACGCGCTGCAATTCCGTCTGTGGAGTTTTCTCTGAATCTGGGATATAGCTCTCGCCTACCTGCAGGGGGATGATCCGGTCATCGGGCAGACGGATCAGGATCTCGCGGCTGCCCTCATTGCCGGGCAGGACCGTTATGCTGTCCTGCATGAAATCCGCCTGCATGCTGTTAGAGTCGTTGATCCAGTAGACGGGTTCGCCGTCGCCGCCACGGATCATCCCCCGCAGACTGATATTGGGCGGGATTTCCTGCTGTTCTGGCTCAGGTTCTGGCTCTATGACGGCTATCTCTTCAGGCTCCGGTTCTGTCGCATAACGGATAGTATCAATCCTGTCCCGTTGCTCCGGAGATGTGAACAGACGGCCGAAATAGTCATCTTCACGGGCTTGCAATGTTCCTGCCAGCGTTAATAGCAGAATCATGAGCGGGCAATAGATCAGACGCGTCGACATCAGATTTTTATCTCTTCGCCATTACTCAATTTCAGGCTATACCACATTATATTACAGCTGGCACTCACATTGGTTGTTGTTGGTGACAGGTCGATCTCAGGCGAGCGCCGGCTCAGCTCGCAGTCAGATGCCGAGAAAAAACCCGCTTTTCTCTGTTCCAACCTGTCGAATAGACGCAGCAAATCGACTTCGTGAGGCATTTCGAGGCTTATTTTCATATTACTGCTGTAGATTTGAAACTTGCCTGTATTGATTGGCCATTGGTTTCGGCTTTGCTGCTGTGATTCGATTTCATAACGTAGCCCGGGTATTTTCAGGTTGTCTGTGACCTGCTGAAGGGATTCGAGCCAGTCCAGCCTTCGCTCTCCGCCAACTACACCCTGCTGGTAAAGATCGACAAAGCGGGGATAGTAATCCCGTATAAGGATTTCCTGTTCGTCAACCTTGAGATAGCGATCAGTTATCCGGCTAAATTCGGCCTGGGCACTGCGATACTCGCGTTCCATCGCAAGATTGAAAGAGTAGGCTGATATGCCAATGGCGACTGATAGCGCAAGCACAATAAGAAAAATCGTCAAGGCACCACGCAGAACGGACCAGTCTATATTTTCACGTTTCATCGGTGATTCCCTGGACGATTTTTAGTGAAAACCCGGCTTCCCCGCGGACCATATCTCCTGTCCCCTGCAACCTTGCCTCGGGGCTGACATCCAGCGGTAGAGTCAGTATCTTGACATCGTAAACACCAGGTTGCGTACGGATATCCTCAGCCAGCCGGTTAACCAGTTCAATGGCACGTCGATAGCTACCATCAAAAGGCGCCAGGGAGCCGCTTACCCGTGCCACCTGGTAATAAATATAGTCACTGTTCGCGCTTAATGCAGACGCTTCTCGGCTCGCATTGCCAGCCGGATCGGCATTCGGATCCATGCTCGCCAGCCATTTTATGGCATCAATCTGGATATCGGGAAACTCATCCATACTGCGACTTAGTGTCCGCATCAATGGCAAGGGCGAAGCCTTGTAATCTGCCATGCCTTCAACAACCTGAACCGCCGTTTTCAGGTCTTCCGGCTCCACCGGAATATTCGGCAGTCGCTCGCGCGCCATATCATATCGCTCACCATAAAATTCTGTCTTGGCCCGGGCACTGACGGTCTCCTGCTTCAGTGTCACCCCTTCTATAAACGCCAGACCACTCCAGATGAAACTGCCCAGCAAGAGAAAAAGGCTTGAGCCGAGCAGGCAATGTCGCAGACGCCTCAGCGTAAAGTAGCGTGTTTCCTGCTCACCGGCGTATATATTGCCACTGCGGTTTTTCAGTAGAAGATATACAAATACCGATTCAGAAAAGGGATCGACAAAATCTGCTTTCAGGCCAAGTTTTCCGGCAATATCCCGTAGCGTGATCTGATTATAGCTGACGCCAACCTTGTCTCTGCAGGCCGGCTCAAGCTCAGCATGCAACTTCTCGTCCGCCAGCAGATAGACCTGGACCAGTGAATCATGGTTAATCTGGCGCATGCTGCGAAGGTAGCGCAGCATCTTTTCCATTTCATCGGCTATGACCGGTGCATAGGACTCGGTGCCATAGCGCGGCAGGCGCACGAGTCGGCTGAATTTGAAGTCACCATTCTGGAAAAACGACTCACGCAGTCCCGCATTACGCTGTAGAGATACGATCAAGGCCGGCCCGGCACCATAGCCGAGTGATTTCAGAAGCTGTTTTGACAGCAGGGCAACTGAATAGATACCGGCAACGGGCACCTTTCTGGCCTCGAGA
Organism: Methylohalomonas lacus; assembly: GCF_024808875.1. GTDB lineage: Bacteria > Pseudomonadota > Gammaproteobacteria > Methylohalomonadales > Methylohalomonadaceae > Methylohalomonas > Methylohalomonas lacus. The sequence continues at coordinate 22,972 of NZ_JANUCT010000022.1, read as the reverse complement.
CGTCTGAGCCACGGGCGTAGGAATTCATCGTCAGTCAGCGCGGAAAACACGACCCGATCATCGCGCCGGCCTTCCGTCTCACGTCCCTGAACCTCGCAATAGCTATATCTGATATTTCGAAACAGCTTTGCCTTCTTTCTGTTCAGCAGTGCCTTCCTGTCACCCCCCATGACATGGGGGATGGAGTCCAGGCGGAATTCTTCCTCGGCGACATCAGTCAGCAAATAGACAGGATCAGCAGCGTTCTCATTCAAATACTCTTCAAAAAGGCTCAGTCCCTGCTCGGATGTATCGAAGGTATAGATACCGTCCAGGGAACCGCCATTCCAGTGATACACACGCGCACGTCCCGCCGTGATAAATAGCGCCCGACGCTGGAGCAGGTCAAATCTGGACTTTAGTGATGAGATCATAAATTGGACCAAGCACGGAGAACATCACCCAGGCGATAATGGAACCAAGCACGATTGTCATGCCGGGTTCTACCATAGACTGTAGTTTTTCAATCGATTCACGCACATCACGTGTATAGAAATAGCTGACATTAAGCAGAGAGCTTTCCAGTGCACCGGTATTCTCACCAACCCGAATCATCCTAAGAACGAGTGGTGGGAAGGTATTTGTCATGGCGAAGCTTTCACTGAGACTATGGCCATCTGCAATGGACTGGCCGACTGTATGCATAGTCTCTTCAAGCACCTTGTTGCCGGCTATCGCTTCGCTGGTGCGCAAACAATCTATGATGCTGATTCCGGCCGAATACATCATGGCGAAGAAATTGATCAAGCGGGTCAGAATTATTTTTTCATAAATCGGCCCTATGATGGGGAGTTTCAATTTTATACGATCGTATTGATATCGCGCCCTGGGATTGCTCTGCACGGCAAAACCGATTGCGATCGCGGCGATAATCGGTAGACCCAGAATGATATACCAGTACTGGCTGAACACACCGGAAACGGCAATAAGCACCCTGGTATGCATCGGTAACTCCTGGCCCATGGTCTGGATAAACCTGAGCAGTTCCGGGACCAGGTAACTCATCAGGAAAAACACCACCGATATAACAACCGTGGCGACAAAGGCCGGGTACATTAGAAGTTTTTTTACATAGGAAGCCTGTTCATCCTGCCATTTCAAGTTTTCTGACAAGCTACGGAACACCTCACTCATTTCGCCGCTTTGCTCGCCGGCCTTGACCAGGTTTGCAAATACAGAGGAAAAGACTGCGGGAAAATCCTGCATGGCCTGGGATAATGTCTTGCCGCCCTCGATGGATTCCATCATCGACGAAATAACTTCTCTGAAGCGGGGGTTGTCCACGCTGTCACGCAGGTCCTGAAGACTCTCGAGCATGGGCACGCCGGAACGGGCGGTCTGTTCCATATGGAAACAAAACACGATCAGGTCGCGACGCTTGACGCCATAGCCGGCACGCCGGCGCGCCTGCTTGCTGATGTCGCGAAAATTAACCAGGTCCAGGCCCATCTTGCCGAGGCGGCCTTCCAGATCGGCACTATTGACTGCCTCCATACGACCGTTATGAAAACGGCCCTGGCCATCCATTGCTTTATATTGGAAGGTAGCCATGAAAGATATCCGCTCAGCCCTGCTTCAACCGGCTGGTCAAATCTACGACGCGACTGACCTCGTCGATACTCGTTACGCCTTCCATGACCCGGGCCGCCCCGACTTCTGCCAGTGTCCTGAAGCCCTTGGCGACCGCGAGTTTGCGGATTTCCTTTGGTGTCGCGCGACGCGCTATCAACTCGTCGATGTCCGCGTCAAAATGCAGCAGTTCCATCAGCGCTATACGTCCACGATAACCGGTGTTCTCACATTTACTGCAGCCAGTTGCCCGGTACAGCGGTTGCTCCCGTTCACTGATCTTCAGGCCCAGCAGGCCGCGTTCAAGCTCCGACATCTCGTAGGGTTCCTTGCAGTTCACGCACAGACGTCGAATGAGTCGCTGTGCCAGGATACCGATGATATTGCCCGACAGGATGTCCGGCAGAATACCGATATCCAGCAGCCGCGGAATCGCGCCGATGGCGGAGTTGGTATGCAGTGTCGAGAACACCTGATGGCCGGTCATGGCCGCGCGAAACGCCATATTGGCGGTATCCTCGTCGCGAATCTCGCCGACCAGAATGATGTCCGGATCCTGGCGCATCATGGAACGGATACCACTGGCAAAATCCAGGCGGATTGATTCATTGACCGATGTCTGGCGAATCATTGAGGTCGGGTATTCGACCGGATCCTCCAGGGTCATGATGTTAACGGATTCCGTGTTGAGATAATTCAGCAGCGAATAAAGTGTGGTCGTCTTGCCGCTGCCGGTGGGTCCCGTCACCATGATGATGCCCTCGGGGCGAGCCACCATCAGTTTGAGCAGATCCATGGCCTCCGGCTGCAGGCCCAGCTCTTCCATTGACACGATGCCACGTGAGCGATCGAGCACGCGTAGGACGATATTCTCACCATGCACGGTGGGTAGCGTGGAAACACGAAAATCGACGGTACGGCCGGACAGCGTCAGTGAAATACGGCCGTCCTGCGGTGCCCGCGTCTCGGCGATGTCCATGCCGGCCATCACCTTCAGCCTGACTGCCAGTGCCGACCAGTAGTTCTTGTGCAGGCTGCGAATCTGTCGCAATACACCATCGATGCGGTAACGAAAGCGCAGAAAGCCTTCTTCCGGCTCAAAGTGTATGTCCGAGGCATCACGTTTGACCGCATCGGACAACAGTGCATTGACCAGTCTGACCACCGGCTGGCTATACTCGTCCGATTCGGCATCCAGGCTCTGGTAGTCAATCTCGCCGGTTTCGATTTCATTCAGAATACCGTCCACGGACAGCTCAAAACCGTAAGCCCGATCTATGGCGGTCTCAATTTCACCTTCGCCGGTAAGCAGGGGAACGATCTCAACACTGTCACCAACCTCTGCGACAATCTGGTCCATTGCCACGAGGTCAAATGTATCGGCCATGGCAATGGTCAGACGCTCATTCTTGGTGTCGTAGGTCAGCGGTAACACACGGTAACGCCGGGCAATATCCTGGTGAATCAGCCTGACAGCATCGGCATCGATGATGGCATGTGATAGGTCCACACTTTCCTGGCCAAGTACACCGCCCAGAACATCGCGGATGATTGCTTCCGTGGCGAAGCCGAGCTTGACCAGTATCTTGCCCAGATGCTCTTTGCTCTTTTTCTGCTCGGTCAGGGCGATATTGACCTGGTCCGGCGTTGTAACGCCTTTCTGGACCAGAATCTCGCCGATGCGCATGGGTCTTTTGTGTGGCCCTGCGGTCACTTTATATCACCGGCCTGTCTGATTTGATTGATGCGCGCCTGCGCTGACTGACGGGTAAAGCTGATCGGCTGGTCAGTAGCCAGCTCCAGCGCGCGAACATAGTATTCAAGCGCGGTGTCGGCCTGGCCCAGGTGATCAAGACTGACCGCCAGATTATAGGCATAGTCCGCGTTGTCGCTGTCATTACTATACGCATCGAAATAGGCTTGCTGCGCCTGTGGCCAGCGCTGATTCTGCGCATAGACATTCCCCAGCGCCTGATGCAGGTAACCGGCATTCGGCTCATCGGCAAGCATGCGCTTTATACGTGCCTCACTGCTGGCCGGATCACTTTGCTGTTGCATGGAAATAAGTGCAGTACCGGCAGCACGGTCTGCTGGATTCTGCCGCAGAATATCAGCGTAATAGCGATAGGCCGCATCGAAGCGGCCCTGCTGTACCGCGATCGCACCGAGGCCCAGCAAGGCATTGCGTTCTTCCGGGTTGTCACGCAGTACACGCCGATAGAGCGTCTGCGCCTGTTCCAGGTCACCACGCCGGTAGGCGGCATAGGCCTCATTCACGGTCTGGCTTACGTCCGTACTGCCCTCTGAGCGGCTGATCTTCAGCAATGCAGGGCTCAGCTCAAGCTCCTCGATCGGCGCTTCAGCTGTTTCAGCCGCTGACGCAAGGCGACTATCATCTGCCTGCGTGGATTCAGCTGCGGGCGGTTCTGTGGCTGTAACGTTCTGTTCTGGCGTGTTGTCGAGCGCAGCTTGTTCAGTAACAGTTTCCTCATCCTCACTGTCCGTTGCGGAACGTTCCGGCACACTCTCGGTCGTCGCCGTCGCGCTGCCACTCTCAGGCAGCGCTGCTACCTGCGATGGTGCTTCAGTCGGGGTTATCAGTTCCATGGCAGGACGCTGGCGGCTTTCCATTTCTCCCGCCACTCGCGGTGAAGCGATATCGCGCACCATGGGCGTGACACTGTAGTAGTAGAAGATACCGGATGCGGTCAGGCCGATAACGATCAGCAAGACCAGTACGATTATGGTCAGCGTCGCTGATGAAGCAGTTCGCCTTGCGGCAAACACCTGCCGTGCCGCAGCCGGGCTATCAAGCTGCTCGTAACTCAGCGAGTCAGAGCCGGCACGCTTTTTGGCTGGACCACGTTCCTCACGCAATGTGTCGGTATAGGTTACTTCTTCGTTTTCTTCATTATCTTCCTTTCTGTCTGTCCCTTCTATTCCAGAATCTGTGCGCAGATGCTCATTCGTATTTATGAAAGCCTCGTTCCCCGGCTCATCAGCCTGCGTGTTATCGTCCGGTTCCAGGGACAACTCGGCATCACTATGCGCGAAGGCCGATACCGGTGCTGACTCCTGTCCCGTCACATCCAGATCCAGCTCCGCCGATACATCGTCCCGATTGAGTTCGATCAATGTCTCATCACCGGCAACGGGTGTTGTGTCTGGATGGCTTTCAGTTTCGGTCGTCGTGGCCGCGGACAGCGGCTGAGCACGTTCCAGCGCTGTCAGCTCAAGTTCTGTCCTGGGCGCTTGCCAGGTGCTGTACTGTGGCGAATCATTGCTGTCCGTTGTATCGGCTTCGGGAGTATCTGTTTTATCTTCGGCACCGATGTCTTCAAGTTGCAACGATGAATCGGCGCTGCCGGTCTGCTGATGCTCCTGCGTCTCCTGCTGTTCGCGCAAGCGTTTGGCAGCTGCCTTTTTCTCCTGCTCGGCCTTGCGCAGGGCATCCATGAGCAGACTCACTTCTTAGTCCCTCTCCGCGCTTCCCTTATCAAAACCCTGATCCAGGAACTGTCTATAATTCTCTAGATCCTGATCAAGATTGGGATTATTGACTATAACTGGTCGGAGGAAGATCACGAGTTCGCTTTTTCTAAGGCTTCTTCTCTTACTTTGAAAAGCGCGACCAAACAATGGGATCTTGGAAAGGCCGGGGATAGCATTTTCGCTTTCCACATCACGGTTTTGCATTAATCCACCGAGAACTGCTGTTTGCCCACTATTCAACCGCAACATGGATTCCATCTCACGAACGCGTATAACTGGAACAAGATTGTCTGGAATTTGAATGTCTGATGCTGCCCCGCCGTTACTCTGACTAATTTGGGCCCTAATCAAACCAATTGCGGGATCAGCGACAGCATCACGCGCCTGATCCGAAACAGTAGGACGCACATTAAGTGTAACCACACCAGAATTAGATATTTGTGGTGTTACAGCCATAACGACACCTATAGGCACCGTCCTGACTTCAGAATCCACAGTTGTTATTGCATTGGTCTGAGTCGACGTAGTGTCTGCTTCTATTTCGAAATAAACAAAATTCTCAACTGCCTTGAGAACAGCGGTCTGATTATTGAGCACCATCAGTTGCGGGCTTGATAAAACATTTGTGTTACCAAACTCTTCAAGCAAATTGATAAGCGATGAAAAATCATTGCCATCATATTCCAGTGCGAGCACGGATGATGTGCTATCTCCGCCAGTTACTGAGTTGCCTATATTAGCTGCACCAGCCCTTATAGGATTAAAAATTGTATTCGAAGCGATACTGAGAGAGCTTTCAGCTATATCTAACGCTTGCCAGTTAACGCCCGCCTCGTATTGATCGTTTAGCTCCACCTCTACAATCGTTGCTTGAATCAGAACTTGTCGTTGCGCGCTTTCTACGACGTTACTTACATGTTCTTCTATATATTCATGCTGTTTTGAGGTTGCTCGAACGTTGATTGTGCCGGCCTCGGGTGTGGCCACTATATTCGCGCTGCTGGGTATGTCGCCATCGCTACCGCGCTGCTGGCCGATCGGATCATCGATAATCGCTGCGACATTGCTGACCAGACGCTGCCAGAACAGATTGTTGGATGTACTCTGTACATCAGTGGTCGAATTATTGCCACCGCCGCGACTACCGCCGCCGCTACCGCCACCGCCACCTACAGTATCGCCTCCAGTTGTATTGATTTGTGTGGCCAGCTGGTTACCGGCCGTGGTATTGCGCGACATGTTGACGTAGTCGACGGTATAGCTTTTGAAAAAAGGTGTGTCCGGCGAAACGATGATGTTGTTGTCTTCGAATTCGTAACGTATGTCAACCTGACGGCTGATGCGATCAAGGATCTGCGGCAACGTCTGGTCGACCGCATTCAGCGTCACCAGGCCATCAATGCCCGGATACAGATCGACATTCAGATCGGCATCCCGCGCCAGCGCAAACAGCAACTCCTTGACTGGCACCTCATTGACGACGACGGTGTATTTTTCCAGGGCAGCGGCCGGCGTGGGTTCCGGCAGTACCGGTGACTGCGTGGTCACCTCCGGAATCTCGGCCTTCGGAGCGGCATCGGGATCGCTCGCTTCAATATGGCCTTCCGAGCGCGAGTATGGCTTGGGTTCGATTTCGGCGCAGCCGGCCGACAACAAAGCGCTGGCGGCAAGCAAAACCAGGAAACGACAGCTGGTAGGGTTAATCACTCAACGTCCCCTATGCGTTGTGCGAGATGACGCCATTATAGCGCCATACTTGAAAATAATTACAGTTTTTCAGTGCCTTGCAATGGTCTGTATATAATGGCCGTACATCTTTTGCAGGTCGCCCCCGGTTCCTGCGATGCTTCCAGCCAGACCTCTTCCGGTGGCAGCTTGCTCAACTGCTGACGCATGATGCTGTCGGTGAAGCTGGTGCTGGTGCCGTCCGCTGGGCTGAGCTTTTCTTCCATTGGCTTGATTTGCTCTGTTGCAATGCCGGCATACGGGTCGACCCGGGCCCAGACATTGTCGGCCGGCAACGGCTCGCGGCCGACCCTGGGTTGATGCTGTGACGCCGGGTCATCGGCGTCGTCGACAGCCAGGGGGGCCTGCTGTGGCAATACCGGCAACAGCCGGTCAGCCTGCTGATAAGCAAACATGCCCGCTGCCAGAAACAGCAGGGCGAGCATCGCCGGCATCAGGTAATGTGTCCATGGCAGTCGAAACTCGCTGTCGCGCACCGCGGCCATCACCTGGCGCCGACCGATACGCCGGGCATTGTCAGCAAATGCCGCGAGTAACGCCTTGTCAGCCAGGATATTGACACGTCGCAGCAGGCCGCGCGAGTAGCGCGCGATCCGGTTGATGGCAGCGGCCGTGAACAGGTTCTGGCCGCGGTAGCCGCTGCTGCGCAGCCGCGCGTTGAGATAATCGCGAATTTCGGCGTGGCGCAGCGATTCGAGATTGAAATGGTAGGTGATCCGCTCCTTCAGCTGACGGATTTGCGGTTTGGCGAGCATGTCGTCCAATTCCGGCTGACCGAACAGCACGATCTGGAGCAGCTTGTGCTGATTGGTTTCCAGGTTGCTCAGTAAGCGGATTTCCTCAAGCGTTGCCAGCGGCATGGCCTGGGCTTCCTCGACGAACATGACCACCTGTTTGTTGTCCGCATGGCGTTCCAACAGGTATTGCTGCAGGCTCTGCATGACCTGCAGGCGGTTGTCGGTATCCGCCACCGGCAGCTTCAGCTCGAAGGCAATGGCCTGCAGGATATTGTCCGGCGACAGGCGTGGATTGGCGAGGTAGACGATCTCGACATTCTGCGGCAACTCCAGTTCCAACATCCGGCAGAGCATGGTCTTGCCACTACCGACCTCACCCACCACCTTGATGATGCCCTCGCCGTTGCGGATGGCGTAGCCGAGCGCTTCGAGGATCGCGCCGCGGTTACCGCCGGGAAAGAACAGTGACGTATCCGGGGTAATCCTGAACGGCGGGTGCCGGAAACCGAAGTGTTCGTAGTACATTGTCAGCCCTGACCCTCTTTCTCGAGGCGCTGGATCCTGCTGTAAAGTGTAGTACGGTTGATACCGAGAAGCCGTGCCGCGCGGCTCAGATTACCCTCGCTCAGGCGCATGGCGGCGTCAATGTACTGCTGCTCCCACTGCCGCAGGCGGGTGTCCAGATCGAACCCGGGACTCTGCAAATCGTGTTCCACCGCCGCGCCACTATCATCGGCCGGTGTCTGTTCGGAAGCTGAGACGGGCTCATCGTACACCGTCGATTCGAGCTCGGCGCGCAGCGGCCCGGCGTCCACCTCGGCGCCCGGATACTTGGTCAGCAGGCGAATAACGATATTGCGCAGCTCGCGCACGTTACCCGGGAACGCGTAACTGCCGAGCTCCTCGCGCGCTGCCGGCGTCAGCCGGAACGGCTGCGCCTGTGGCGCGTAGACACGGCAGAAATAGTCCACCAGGTCCAGGCAGTCAGCGCCGCGCTCGCGCAATGGCGGCACACTCAGACTGAGCACACCGAGGCGGTGAAACAGATCCTGGCGAAAGCTGCCGTTGCGCACCTCGGCCCGCAGATCGCGGTTCGTGGCGGCAATAATCCGGCAACTTGCCTGGCGCGGCCGGGTCTCGCCGAGACGGTAATACTCACCGTTTTCCAGTACGCGCAGCAGTTTCGATTGCAGCTCCAGCGGCAGCTCGCCAATCTCGTCCAGCAACAGGCTGCCGCTACCGGCCGCCTCGAAAAAACCGGCCCGGTCGCTGGCGGCGCCGGTAAACGCCCCCCGGGCATGACCAAACAGCTGCGCCTCGAGCAGCTCCGGCGTAAACGCGGCACAGTTGATGGTCAAAAACGGCTCCTGCGCCCGGCTGCTCTCGGCATGCAATTGTCGTGCGACCAGTTCCTTGCCGCTGCCGGACTCGCCCTCGATAAGAATGGAAAACGGTGAATCGGCGAACTGACTGATGAGTGAGCGCAGCATCTGCATGGCAGTACTGTTGCCCAGCAACGCCGGTTCATCAGCGGCTGTTTCCGACTCGGCCCTGATTTCGGCATCAAGTAGCATCAGCTGATGCTGCAGACGCGTCTTCAGCAGTTCGATATCACAGGGTTTGGGTACGAAATCCACTGCCCCGAGCGTTAGCGCGTGCTGGATATTTTCTCGCTCGCTTTGCCCGGACAGAACCAGGATGCGGATCTGCCGGTTGAACGCCAACAATTCGCTGATTAGCGTGAAACCCTCATCCGGGGCATGCGGGGTAGGCGGTAACCCGAGATCGACCAGCGCCAGGGCTGGCTGTGTCTCGGCGGTTTGCAACAATGACTTGGTTTTACCACGCGTTGCCGAGGTATACACCACGTAATCATCTTCCAGCGCCAGGGCCAGCGATTCGGCGATCAAGGGATCATCATCGACCAGCAACAATACCGGTTTTTCTGGCGCGGGTGTCTTATGCACCGCTTCATTGCCGGAATACATGGAAAATGCCGCCTTAACTCGGGTAATCGATCATTCAAAATACACCCGTGACGGCTGGACGGCAATAACCGCGGCTACAGCCTGTGATTCAACACGGCGCCAAGCAATCGCGCACAAAAAAAAGGCGCTGCCAAGCAGCGCCTTTTCAAGGTTAAGTACGGTCAAGCATGACAACTAACCAGCCTTGGCCGCCTTCGGTTTTGCTTCCTTGGCATTACGGTTCTTATCAATACCGAGATTCTTCAGGATCGCCTCCGAGGCTTCCGGCTGGTTCAGCGTGTAGATATGCATCCCCGGCGCGCCACCTTCCAGCAGGGTTTCCGCCAGTTGGGTGGTCACATCAATACCGAACTCGCGTATGGATACGCGATCGTCACCGAAGTCCCGTAACCGTTTCAGGATGAAGCGCGGGATTTCTGCGCCACAGGCCTCGGAAAAACGCACCAGCTGGGTGCAGTTAATGATCGGCATGACACCCGGAACGATGGGAATATCGATACCGAGTTTCTCGCAGTCGTCGATGAAGCGGAAATACGCCTCGGCGTTATAGAAATACTGCGTGATCGCCGTATCGGCACCGGCATCCACCTTGCGCTTGAAGTTCTGCAGGTCGTGCTTGACGCTCGGCGCCTGCGGATGGACTTCCGGATAGGCGGCGACCTCAATATGAAAGTAATCGCCATATTCCTTGCGAATGAATTCGACCAGCTCGTTGGCATAACGCAGCGGTCCCATGCCCGCAGTACCTGAAGGCATATCACCGCGCAGCACGACCAGGCTCTTGATATCCTTTTCCTTGTAGGTATTCAGGATCTCCTTGATGTGATCCGTGCCATAACCGATACAGGAAATATGCGGTACACCCTCAATGCCGGTTTTCTCGCGAATATCGAGTACCGTTTCCATGGTCCGGTCGCGGGTCGTACCACCGGCGCCAAACGTCACGGAAAAGAAATCCGGATTGAACTTGGCCAGGCGTTCCTGTGCCATCTGCAGCTTGCCGGCTGCCTCGGGCGTACGCGGCGGAAAGAACTCGAAGCTGTACTTTGCCGGATACTTTTTTTGAGTCTTCATAATAGTAAGCACCTGCTTTGAAGTTTGAATCAGTAAACACCGCCCCGTCGGCTGACGGGGCGGCTTTTACGAACAAAGCTTCAAGGCTTAGTAGCGATAGTGCTCCGGCTTGAACGGGCCGTCGACGGTAACGCCGATATAGTCCGCCTGCTCCTTCGTGAGCTTGGTCAGGTTGGCGTTGATCTTCTTCAGATGCAGTTCGGCAACCTTCTCGTCCAGCTTCTTCGGCAACATGTAAACCTTGTTTTCATACTTGCCGTCGTTGTTCCAGAGCTCGATCTGGGCCAGCGTCTGGTTGGTGAAGCTGTTGGACATCACGAAGGACGGATGGCCGGTGGCGCAGCCCAGGTTTACCAGGCGACCGCGGGCCAGCAGGATGATGCGCTTGCCGTCTTCGAAGATGACGTGATCAACCTGGTCCTTGATGTTGTCCCACTTGCACTTCTGCTCCAGCGTAGCAACGTCGATCTCGTTGTCGAAGTGGCCGATGTTACAGACGATGGCCTGTTCCTTCATCTTAGACATGTCATCATAAGTAATGACGTTGTAGTTGCCGGTGGCGGTCACAAAGATGTCACAGTGCGGAATCGCTTCTTCCATGGTGACAACCTTGAAGCCTTCCATCGCCGCCTGCAGGGCACAAATCGGGTCAACTTCAGTGATCCAGACGATGGCGCCCAGGTTACGCAGTGACTGCGCGGAACCCTTACCGACGTCACCATAACCGGCAACAACGGCGGTCTTGCCGGCGATCATTACGTCGGTCGCACGCTTGATGCTGTCGACCAGCGACTCACGGCAACCATACAGGTTGTCAAACTTGGACTTGGTCACCGAGTCGTTGACGTTGATGGCCGGGAAGTTAAGCGTACCGTCCTTCATCATGCGATAAAGGCGGGCAACACCGGTGGTGGTTTCCTCGGTCACGCCCTTGATGTTCTTGGCGATCTCGGTGTAGAAACCCGGCTTGTCCTTTAGGCGCTTCTTGATAGCGGCGAACAGGTACTTCTCTTCGTCGTTCGAGGGATTCTCGACGATCGACGGATCCTGCTCGGCCTTGGCACCCAGGGTAACCAGCAACGTGGCGTCACCACCGTCGTCCAGGATCATGTTCGGCGTACCGCCGTCATGCCATTCCATAATCTTATGGGTGAATTCCCAGTACTCTTCCATGCTCTCGCCCTTGTAGGCGAAAACCGGCGTACCACCAGCGGCAATTGCGGCGGCGGCGTGGTCCTGGGTCGAGTAGATGTTGCAGGAAGCCCAGCGCACATCGGCGCCCAGCGCCTTCAGGGTTTCGATCAGCACAGCCGTCTGAATGGTCATGTGCAGCGAACCGGCGATCTTGGCGCCCTTGAGCGGCTGCTTGCTGGCGTATTCCTCGCGGGTGGCAACCAGACCCGGCATTTCGGTTTCCGCAATGGCGATTTCCTTGCGACCGAAACTGGCCTGGTTGATGTCCTTAATATGGTAATCCTGTTCTTTCAGGACTTTGTCTGCGACAGCGTTCATCGTTAGTAATCTCCATAAACGATTCACGAGCGACGTTTGAATATTTAATGTCCGTGTCACCAAGCCTGGCCCGACCCCACAATCAGCCTTCAATCTACAAAGCGGATTGTGGGGTCGGGTTGCAACGCTCCTTGGCGCCCGGACCCTATTTCTATGCTGCCTGTGGCAGCCTGCAGGCGCCCGGCATAACCGGGCGATTCAAATCGCGCAGCGAACTGCGCGCCTGCTAATAATATTAACCGTTAGCGGCAGCCTTGCCACCGACGGCATCGCGCAATGCATCGGCGCGGTCGGTCTTTTCCCAGGTGAATTCGTCACGACCAAAGTGGCCATAGGCGGCGGTCGGACGGTAACCCGGTTTCAGCAGATCCAGCATCTTGATGATGCCATACGGACGCAGGTCGAAGACCTCGCGGATGGCGCCTTCCAGCTGCTTGCTGTCGACCTTGCCGGTACCGAAAGTATCGACGTGAACCGAGGTCGGTTCGGCAACACCGATGGCGTAAGACAGCTGAATCTCGCACTTGTCGGCCAGGCCGGCGGCGACGACGTTCTTGGCGACGTAGCGCGCGGCATAGGCAGCAGAGCGGTCAACCTTGGACGGGTCCTTGCCGGAGAAAGCACCACCACCGTGACGGGCCATACCACCGTAGGTATCAACAATAATCTTGCGGCCGGTCAGACCACAGTCACCCAGCGGGCCACCGACAACGAAACGGCCGGTCGGGTTAATGTGATACTCGGTTTCCTTGGTCAGCCATTCGGTCGGCAGCACCGGCTTGATGATCTGTTCCATGACAGTGTCATGAATGGTCTTGTCATCAACTTCGTCGCTATGCTGGGTCGACAGCACGACGGCGGTGATACCGGCCGGCTTGCCATCTTCATAACGCACGGAAACCTGGCTCTTGGCGTCGGGACGCAGCCAGTCGACACCGTTCTTGCGAATCTCGGTCTGCTTGCGCACCAGCTGATGCGACAGATCGATCGGCATCGGCATCAGATGCTCGGTTTCCTTGCAGGCATAGCCAAACATGATGCCCTGGTCGCCGGCACCCATCTTTTCGGGGTCCTCGCGATCAACGCCCTGGTTGATATCGGCGGACTGCTTGCCGAGCGCGTTCAGGACGGCGCAGGTATCGGCATCGAAGCCCATGTCGGAGCTGGTGTAACCGATGTCGCGGATAACGTCGCGAATCAGGTCTTCGGTTTCAATGTGCACGCCCGGCTGAACCTTGATCTCGCCGGCGACCATCGCCAGGCCAGTCTTGGTCAGCGTCTCACAGGCAACGCGGGCATTCGGGTCCTGCTCAAGGTAAGCGTCCAGAATGGCATCGGAGATCTGGTCACTCATTTTATCCGGGTGACCTTCACCAACGGATTCGGAGGTAAATACGTAACTATCGGCCATGAATCTATTCCATGTTTGAATTAATTTAGGCCGAGCAGTATATCGTATTTATTCGACAATTTCATTTCAGTTCTATGTAATTCAGGGTATCCTGAGACCTAACTGACTGATTTATATGCTAATAAAATGTATAGGGCCCTATTAAAGTTCTGACCTGGAGGTAGTATGAGCCTGACCGAGACACCCGTCTGCGAATTTGGCCAACCGGCACCTGAATTCAGCCTCAAAGGCGTTGATGAAAAGGAGTGGACACTTACCGACTGTGCCGGCGAGCGGGGTACGCTGGTGATGTTCATCTGCAACCACTGCCCCTATGTAAAAGCCATCATCGACCGGCTCGTGCGCGACACCCGCGAATTGCGCAACCTGGGCGCCGGCGCCGTGGCCATCATGCCGAACGACAGCGACAACTATCCCGAAGACAGCTTCGCTAATATGCAGCGCTTCGCGCGCGAGCACGATTTCCATTTTCCCTACCTGATCGACCAGACCCAGGAAGTCGCGCGTGCCTACGGCGCCGTCTGTACGCCGGACTTCTTCGGCTACAACGCCGATCTCGGCCTGCAATACCGCGGCCGGCTCGACGCCAGCAAAACCGAGCCGGCACCGGGCGACGCCCGGCGTGAGCTGTTCGAGGCGATGAAACAGGTGGCCGAGACCGGGCAGGGACCCGCCGATCAGATCCCGAGCATGGGCTGCTCGATTAAATGGCGATAGTCCACTCGCTTATTGGCTGGTAAGCCGGTTGCTGTGCAACCGGCCGGCCGTTCTTCCAGCAACCAGTGCCAGCTTCTTCTTGCCCACACACCGCGGCTGAGCGAAAATAGGCGGTTTTCAGGACAGGCAGGGTTACCTCTTCACATACCCGCTGACAGACTGACTGGCGGCTGGCGCAATTTCACCCGAAGAACAAGCCACGGCACTGCGGGTTCAACGGCCCGATTCAGTCACCCCTGCCCCAAATAATGACGAACGCTAACGCTTAACCATGGGACAGGAGTCAGTTATGCCCTCCAGGCGCGAACTCGCCAATGCCATCCGCGCGCTCAGTATGGACGCCGTACAACAGGCCAAATCCGGCCACCCGGGCGCGCCCATGGGCATGGCCGACATCGCCGAGGTACTGTGGAACGACTACCTGCGCCATAACCCGGCCAACCCGAACTGGACCGACCGCGACCGTTTCGTGCTGTCGAACGGCCACGGTTCGATGCTGCTGTACTCGCTGCTGCACCTGACCGGCTACGGCCTGCCCCTGGAAGAACTGAAAAATTTCCGCCAGCTGCATTCGCAAACACCGGGCCACCCGGAATTCGGCTACACGCCCGGCGTCGAGACCACCACCGGTCCGCTCGGCCAGGGCCTGGCCAACGCGGTCGGCATGGCAATCGCCGAGCGCACGCTGGCGGCGCAATTCAACCGCGACGACTTCGATATTGTCGACCATTACACCTACGTGTTCATGGGTGACGGCTGCCTGATGGAGGGCATCTCGCACGAGGTCTGTTCGCTCGCCGGTACCCTGAAACTGGGTAAGCTGATCGGCTTCTACGACAGCAACAACATCTCCATCGATGGCGAGATCGAGGGCTGGTTTACTGACGACACGGTCAAACGCTTCGAGGCCTATGGCTGGCACGTCATCGGTGGCGCCGACGGCAAGGGCATCGACGGCCACGACGCCGACGCGGTGAAAAAGGCCATCGAGGCAGCCCGCGCCGAGACCGAACGGCCATCGCTCATCGTCTGCCGCACCGTCATTGGCTATGGCGCACCGAACAAGCAGGGCAAGGAATCCAGCCACGGCGCGCCGCTGGGCGAGGACGAAATCCAGCTGGCACGCGAACAGCTCGAATGGCCGCACCCGGCCTTCGAGGTACCGGCGGAAATCTACGCCGCCTGGGACGCCCAGACCCGCGGCGTGGCACTGGAATCCGATTGGACCGTCAAGTACAACACCTGGAAGAAGAGCTATCCCGAACTCGCCGCCGAGTTCGAACGCCGCCAGCGCGGCGAACTGCCGGAGAACTGGGCCGACACGGTCGCCACCTACGTCCATACCTGTGCCGACAAGGGCGAGACGATCGCCAGCCGCAAGGCCTCGCAGAACACGCTCGACGCCTACGGCCCGGCGCTGACAGAACTGATCGGCGGCTCGGCGGACCTGGCCGGTTCCAACAACACCATCTGGTCGGGTTCGACGACCAACAGCGCCGACACCCCGGCCGGCAACTATCTCTACTATGGCGTGCGCGAATTCGGCATGACCGCGATCAACAACGGGCTGGCGCTGCATGGCGGCTTCATCCCCTACGGCGGCACGTTCCTGATCTTTTCCGACTATGCACGCAATGCCATCCGCATGTCGGCGCTGATGAAACAGCGCAATATTCACGTGCTGACGCACGACTCGATTGGCCTCGGCGAGGACGGTCCGACCCACCAGGCGGTCGAACAGGCCGGTTCGCTGCGCCTGATTCCGAACCTGTCGGTGTGGCGGCCGTGTGACACGGTCGAGACGGCAGTGGCCTGGCAACACGCCATCGCCCGCAATGACGGCCCGACCGCGCTGCTGCTGTCGCGCCAGAACCTGGCCCACCAGCCGCGCAACGAGGCCCAGCTGGCGGATATCTCGCGCGGCGGCTACGTACTGGTGGATGGCGACGGCGAACCGGAACTGATCCTGATCGCCACCGGTTCGGAGGTGCAACTGGCGGCGGATGTCGCCCGCCAGCTCAACGACCAGGGGCGGCGCGTGCGCGTCGTGTCGATGCCCTGCACCGACCTGTTCGACGCCCAGGATTCGACCTACCGCGAGGCGGTGTTGCCAACAAGCTGCCGCCAGCGTATCGCCATCGAGGCCGGCAGCGCCGACTACTGGTACAAGTACGTCGGCCTCGACGGTCGCGTGCTCGGCATGCGCAGCTTTGGTGAATCGGCGCCGGCCAGTGACGTATTCGAATACTTCGGCTTCACCGAAACGAAACTCATCGAGATGGTCGACGCGTTCACCGCAAATTAAAAGTTACCGCAGGGGCACAGCTTCACGGCGCGAACAGGCTGAAGAAGTTCGCCTGGCAAGCCGGGCTCCTGCACAGGGATTCAATCAAGAGGATATAGAACAATGCCCATCAAGGTTGCAATCAACGGCTACGGCCGCATTGGCAGAAACGTGCTGCGGGCGGTCTATGAGACCGGGCGCACGAACGACATCCAGATCGTCGGCATCAACGATCTCGGCGATGCCGGCGTCAACGCGCACCTGACCCGCCATGACAGCGCCCACGGCAAGTTCCCCGGCACGGTCGAGGTCGACGGCGACCACATGGTGGTCAACGGCGATCGCATCCATGTCAGCTCCGAACGCGACCCGGCCAACTGCCCCTGGCGCGAACTGGGTGTCGACCTGGTCATGGAGTGCACCGGCCTGTTCACAAGCAAGGCCAAGGCCGGCGCGCACATCGACGCCGGCGCGAAGAAGGTCGTCATTTCTGCGCCCGGTGACAAGGACGTCGACGCCACGATCGTCTACGGCGTCAATCATGAAACACTCAAGGCCAGCGACACGGTGATCTCGAACGCTTCCTGCACCACCAACTGCCTGGCGCCACTGGTCAAGCCGCTGCACGAAGCGATCGGCGTCGAAAGCGGCATCATGACCACGATCCACTCGTACACCAACGACCAGGTGCTGACCGATGTCTATCACAAGGATCTGCGCCGCGCACGCAGTGCCACGCAGTCGCTGATCCCGACCAAGACCGGCGCCGCGGCCGCGGTCGGCCTGGTGCTGCCGGATCTCAACGGCAAGCTTGATGGCTTCGCCGTGCGCGTGCCGACCATCAACGTATCGATGGTCGATCTGTCTTTCCAGGCCTCACGTGCCACCAGCAAGGACGAGGTCGACCAGGTACTGCGCGACGCTGCCAACGGCCCGCTGCAGAATATATTAATGATCAATGATGAGCCGCTGGTGTCGATCGACTTCAACCACAACCCGGCTTCCTCAACCTATGACGCGGCGCTGACCAAGGTGCTGGGCGGCACACAGGTCAAGGTGATTGCCTGGTATGACAACGAGTGGGGTTTTTCCAATCGCATGATCGATACCTCGATCGCGCTGATGGCGGCGAAATGACGCACCGCCGGCTGACGGGACAAGACAGGGATGTTCGGCCATACACACTTAACAATGTTTTGATTCAATAACGGGCTATCGCCATGACGCATATGCATACCAAGGATGTCCTCAAGCTGTCGGACCTGGATATGTCCGACAAGAAGGTATTGATGCGGGTGGATTTCAACGTGCCCATCAGTCACGAAGGCGAAAGCCACGTCTCTGACGACACCCGTATCCGCGCCAGCCTGCCGGCCATCGAGGAGCTGCTCGAAGCCGGCGCCGCCGTGATGCTGGTTTCGCACCTCGGCCGACCGAAGGACGGCGAGCGCGATCCGGAACTGTCGCTGGCGCCGGTGGCAAAACGCCTGGCGGAGCTGCTCGGTCGCGACGTGCCGCTGATAGAGGACTGGATTCATGGTATCGACGTCGAACCCGGCCAGGTGGTGATGTGCGAGAACGTCCGCTTTGAAAAGGGCGAAACCGAGGACGACGAGGATCTGGCCCGGCACATGGCCGCGCTCTGCAACGTCTACGTCAACGACGCCTTCGGCACGGCGCACCGGGCCCAGGCCTCAACCTCCGGCGTTGCCAAGTATGCGCCGGTGGCCGTCGCCGGGCCGCTGATGCTGGCGGAACTGAACGCCCTGAGCAAGGCGCTGGACGAGCCGGCGCGGCCATTGCTGGCGATCGTCGGCGGCGCCAAGGTGTCCGGCAAGCTGGACCTGCTGGACCAGATGATCGACAAGGTCGACCAGTTGATCGTCGGCGGCGGCATCGCCAACACCTTCATGAAGGCCGCCGGCCTGCCGATCGGCAACTCCCTGCACGAGGCCGACCTGGTCGACAGCGCAGCGGCCATGCTGAAAAAGGCCGAACAGGCCGGCAGTGAGATTCCGCTGCCCAGCGACGTCGTCGTGGCAAAGGAATTCAGCGCCGACGCCGAGGCGACGACGAAAAAAGTCGCCGACATCGCCGACGATGACCTGATCCTCGACGTTGGTCCGGAGACCGCTGCACGCCTGGCACAGATGGCCGGCGGCGCCGGCACGATCATTTGGAACGGGCCGCTGGGCGTGTTCGAATTCGACCGCTTCGCCGCTGGCACGCGCACGCTGGCCGACGCCATTGTGGCCAGCAACGCGTTCTCGATCGCCGGCGGCGGTGACACGGTCGCGGCCATCGCCAGGTTCGGACTCTCCGACCGGGTGTCCTACATCTCCACCGGCGGCGGCGCATTCCTCGAATTTCTGCAGGGCGACACCCTCCCGGCGATCGCCATGCTTGAGGAGTCGGCCCGCGCTTGGGCTGCCATGGAACGCGCGCGGGAATACTAAGTTAAAACCGAAACCGCCAATGAACGCGAATTAACGCAAATGTTTTTTCATAGCCAGATATGATGAACAACAACAATGTAAGGGCCGCAAGCACTCCTGTGACAGAGTCTGAACCGAAATATTCCCATTTTCAGTATTTGCGTTTATTCGTGTTCATTGGCGGTTCATATACAAGCTGATCTACCGCATACGGAATAACAAACTACACTCAATGAGACGCACGAAAATCATCGCCACACTCGGCCCGGCCACTGACGACCCGGCCACCATCGATCGCCTGCTGGATGCCGGCGTCGATCTGTTCCGGCTCAACTATTCCCACCAGGACCAGGCCGAGCACGCCAAGCGCATGCAGACCATCCGCGAGCGCACCGCCGCGCGCGGTGTCGAGATCGGCGTGATCGCTGACCTGCAGGGGCCGAAGATTCGTCTCGAGCGTTTCGTCAACGACAAGGTCAACCTGCGCGACTCGGCCACGTTCGTCATCAACACCGAGCTGCCCAGCCATCTCGGCGACGAAAGCCAGGTTGGCGTCAGCTACAAGGACCTGCCCCGGGACGTGAAGGCCGGCGACACGCTGCTGGTCGATGACGGCCGCATCGTGTTGCGGGTCAAGGACGTCACCGGCAACGAGGTTTCCTGCGAGGTCATGCTCGGCGGCGAACTGACCGGCAACAAGGGGCTGAACCGGCTCGGCGGCGGGCTGTCGGCGACGGCACTTACCGACAAGGACAAATCCGACCTGATCCATGCCGTCGATCTCGGCGTCGACTACGTCGCGATCTCCTTCCCGCGCACCGCCGACGACATCAACGAGGCGCGTGAACTGCTCAAGGATGCGGGCAGCAATGCCGGCATCATCGCCAAGATCGAGCGCGCCGAGGCGCTGGATCATGTCGAGGAGATCGTCGAGGTGTCCGACGCCATCATGATCGCGCGCGGCGATCTCGGCGTGGAAATCGGCGACGCCGCGCTGCCGCCGGCGCAGAAGCGCCTGATCAAGATCGCCCGCGAAATGGATCGTGCCGTGATCACCGCCACGCAGATGATGGAATCGATGATCGAGCACCAGATGCCGACCCGCGCCGAGGTCTTCGACGTCGCCAACGCCGTGCTCGACGGCACCGACGCGGTCATGCTGTCGGCCGAGACCAGCATTGGCCGCTACCCGGACAAGGCCGTCGCCGCCATGTCGCGCATCTGTGCCGAGACCGAGAAGCAGCGCATGGCGCGCATCTCCGATCACCGCATCAACCAGCGCTTCGAGCGCATCGACGAGGCCATCGCCATGTCGACCATGTACGCGGCCAACCACATCGGCGCCCGCGCCATCGCCGCGCTGACCGAGACCGGTTCGACCTGCGTGTGGATGTCGCGCATCAGTTCGGGCATCCCGATTTTTGCCTTCACCCGCCACGTCGGCACGCAGCGCAAGATGAAGCTGTTCCGCGGCGTTTACCCGATCGGCTTCGATATCACCCATGCCGATCCGCTGGAGGCGAACAAGGACATGATCGAGATTCTCATGAGCCGCGGCATCGTCAAGAACAACGACATCGTCATCATCACCAAGGGCGACCTGCGTGGCGCCC
Source organism: Methylohalomonas lacus (assembly GCF_024808875.1). GTDB lineage: Bacteria > Pseudomonadota > Gammaproteobacteria > Methylohalomonadales > Methylohalomonadaceae > Methylohalomonas > Methylohalomonas lacus. The sequence goes on along the minus strand of NZ_JANUCT010000022.1, from coordinate 2,355 downwards.
GTGGCGGTACCAATAACATGAAAATCCTGCGCGTCGGCGAGGCGCTCGAGCACTCCATCTAGGCCCCGGCCGGGTGCATGGCTGGAAGTCGGCGGCCACGGTTTATATACTCGGGCCGGCAGGGCTGATAGCCGGTGAGACTATAGAGAGACGCTATCAGCAAACCGCGAGCTATTGGCTTAAACCAACGAGGTACCACAGAACATGAGTACGAACGATCTCACCGGGATTGCCCAGAAGATGGTCGAGAAGGGCAAGGGCATCCTCGCCATCGACGAGAGCACCGGCACCATCAAGAAACGCTTCGACAGCATCAACGTCGAGTCAACCGAGGAGACGCGCCGCGCCTACCGCGAGCTGCTGATCACCACCCCCGGCGGCAACGACTACGTCAGCGGCATGATCCTGTACGACGAGACCATTCGCCAGAAAACCGCCGACGGCACACCGTTCACCAAAGCGCTGGTCGACCAAGGCATCATGCCCGGCATCAAGGTCGACACCGGCGCCAAGGACCTGGCCGGCCATCCGGACGAGAAAGTCACCGAGGGCCTCGACGGCCTGCGCGAACGGCTGAACGAATACGTCGAACTCGGCGCCAAGTTTGCCAAGTGGCGCGCCGTCATCACCATCGGCGACCACATTCCCAGCCAGGCCTGCATCGAGGCCAACTGCCACGCGCTGGCGCGCTACGCCGCGCTGTGCCAGGAAGCCGGCCTGGTGCCGATGGTCGAACCGGAAACCCTGATGGACGCCGACAACACGATCGAGCGCTGCTTCAACGTCACCGAGCGCACGCTGCACACACTGTTCGATCAACTCTATCGCCAGGGCGTCTCCATCGAGCACACGATCCTGAAGGTCAACATGGTGGTCTCCGGCAAGCAATGCCCGACCCAGGCGGAGCCGGACCAGGTCGCCGATCTGACGGTGAAGTGCCTGAAGAACACCGTACCGGCATCGCTACCCGGCATCGTCTTCCTGTCCGGCGGCCAGAGCGCGGCCAAGGCCACCGAACACCTGAACCTGATGAACCGCAAGTACACCGATCTGCCGTGGCCGCTGTCATTCTCCTATGGCCGCGCTCTGCAGGAGCCCTGCCTCAAGGCCTGGAGTGGCAATCCCGACAACGTCCAGGAAGCCCAGAAGATCCTCCTGCACCGTGAGAAGTGCAACGGCCTGGCCACTCTCGGCAAGTACGACGCCAGCGCCGAAAAGGCGGCCTGAGGTTCAGGGACCGGTATTGTTCTCAAGCGAGAGCAGGGCCGGCCAGAATGAAACCGCGAATGAGCGCGAATACACGCAAATCACTTGGTCTGGATGGTTAATTGGTGACTGGTGATTGGCAAGGCCCGCCATTGTGGGAGCGGATTAAAATCCGTACACCCTTTAGTTCATGTTTCGCCGACTGAAGTCGGCCCCTGCAATGGTGTAGTCATTTGCGTTTATTCGCGTGCATTCGCGGTAATTTCCCAGGTAAAGACCCATGTCCGACGATCCCAGCCCCGATGATCTGCCGCCCGAGGCGCGCCCGGCCTACGAGGCCTATCTCGCCATGAGCGAGACCAAGCAGGCCTACTTCAGCTTCATGGTAGAGCTGGACGAGAAGTACAAACAGGGCGGCGAAGCGACGATCGCCGAAAATCTCAAGCTGGAGCAGCTGCTCGATGCCCACGACGAACAGGTGAAGGCCTTCAACAAAGCCATGGCGGACTGCAAGAATATGGACGCAGCCGTGCGCAACCAGCTGATCGCCGCCATGGGCGGCGGCAAACCGGGCCAATAACCATGGATGAACAAACGCTGGAACAGTACCGGCAGTTATTGCTCGACTACCGCCAACAGCTGGAAGAACTGGCCGAGACGCGCAAAGACGCCAGCAGCACCGTGGAACTCGACCAGACCCGCACCGGCCGGCTGTCACGCATGGACGCCCTGCAGGGCCAGGCCATGGCCCAGGCCGGCCAGCAACGCGCCGAGGCCGAACTGAGAGCGATCGGCGCCGCGCTTGAACGCATCGACGACGGCAGTTTCGGCGAATGCTTCGACTGCGGCGAGGAAATTGCCGAAGGACGGCTCAGGGCCAACCCGACGGTTACGCTCTGCATCAAGTGCGCCGAAGCGAAGGAATGAATTGGGACCGCGAATGAACGCGACTGATTATTTTGCAGGAGCCGACTTCAGTCGGCGAAACATGAACTAAAGAGTGCGCGGATTTCGGAGGGAGACCGGATTACCGGGTATATTTCATTCACCCCCATGTACGGGTCGGAGACATCGGTAACACATTAAACCGGGGACATGGGTTACACATTCAAGCTGGGCGGATGACCCGGCCCAGTCGTGTATCCAGTA
>NZ_JANUCT010000021.1 GCF_024808875.1 Methylohalomonas lacus | reverse complement strand
GAAAACGGCCCCCGAAACCGAGGGCCGTCAGAAGAAATAAAACCCAATATCCCATCCATCCTAAAAAACGCAACTGCCTTAACTGAATGGTATTAGGCCCAGGCCGGGGTTTTTTATTGCCATTTCCTCACCCGGGATGAGCCGCCTTACAGCACGTCCGGCTCATCCAGACTGGCGCGATGAACAGGTGCGCCAACGCCAACTGCCCCGACCCGACACCGTTTAGGCTGTAAGAAGAAGATATTCACATGCTGAATCTGATGGTAACTTTCAAACAAGCCTTTTAAGGTCAGGCGTTACCTGAAAAAGTGTCCTATGCCTTATACGGTCGAATTTACTGAATGCCCTGCAGCTGGTTCAGGCGGCATTCCGGGCGTGTCGGGCCTCTTCCAGATCGTAATCCACCTGCAATCCAAGCCAGAAACGCGGGTCATTGCCGAAATACTCCGCCAGGCGCAGCGCGGTATCAGCGCTGATGGCCCGTTCTCCATGCACGATCTCATTGATGCGCCGTGGGGAAACACCGATTTCGCGCGCCAGACGATTCTGGCTCAGCTCCATGGGTTGCATGAACTCTTCCAGTAATACTTCACCAGGATGAACGTTGGCCAGTTTCTTCATCGCCATAAACCTCGGACCATAATCTAGTGATAATCAACAATGGCGACTTCTCCAAGCCTGGTTGGCATGCCAATGAAAGCATAGACGCCATTGTTCATTGATTCTGATGCTGTATTGTCCTTCTCTGTTACCCTGTAATCGTTCCAGCAGGTTGCCCGGCGGCACGCGCAGATCCCGTAAACTGCCGGCATTGTTCAGCATGCGCAGCTTGCGGCGGGCGACTTGCTGGATACCCTATGGCAGCTTGCGCGAGCGTATGCCAGACCAGATTCGCTCGGCTTCCCTGCCGGCGAATGAAGCAATCATGAATCAACCATAACGCATTGCGTCATATAACGCAATGCGTTATGGTTGAACAACACTTATCAAGGAAGTTCCGTGCCAGCGTCGATCCCTTTCCGTGAAGCCCTGCGCGTCTGGGTCCGCGTCGCCCTGCTCAGTTTCGGTGGCCCCGCCGCGCAGATCGCGGTCATGCATCGCATTCTGGTTGACGAAAAGCGCTGGCTGAGCGAATCCCGCTTCCTGCATGCATTGAACTACTGCATGCTTTTGCCGGGGCCGGAAGCCACGCAGCTGGCCACCTACAGCGGCTGGCTGCTGCACGGTTACCGCGGCGGCCTGACGGCCGGTCTGCTGTTCATCCTGCCCGGCTTTATCAGCATCTTGGTGCTGAGCATCCTCTACGCCGGCTACGGCCAGCTGCCGCTGGTCAGCGCCTTGTTCTACGGCCTCAAGGCGGCGGTACTGGCGATCGTCATCGACGCGGTGATCTGCATCGGCCGGCGCGCGCTGCAGGGGCGTTTGCATATTGTCATCGCCGCACTGGCGTTCGTCGGTATTTTCTTCCTGGCCATCCCGTTTCCGCTGATCATCGTCTCCGCGGCGCTGTGCGGTCTGCTGGCGGCGCATTATTTCAGCGCCGGTCATGCACCGCTGAGAGAACCTGTTGCCGAAGCGGACAGCGCCCGCCAGGTCAGCCCTTCCCGGCTGCGCGCGGTGAAGCTGCTGGCCGTGTTTCTGCCGCTGTGGTTCGGGCCGCTGGCGGCACTCGCCGCCGTGCTCGGCAGCGACAGCGTCTACTTTCAGGAAGGCTGGTTCTTCAGCAAGGCCGCCGTTGTCACCTTTGGCGGTGCCTACGCCGTGCTGGCGTACATCGCCCAGCAGGCGGTGGACATCTACGGCTGGCTGGCACCGGGCGAAATGCTCGACGGTCTCGGCATGGCCGAGACCACGCCGGGGCCGCTGATCCAGGTCGTGCAGTTTGTCGGCTTCATGGGTGCCTTCCGTGACGCCGGCAGTCTGCCGCCGATGCTGGCCGGCACACTGGGTGCCGTGCTCACGACCTGGGTGACCTTCCTGCCCTGCTTTCTGTGGATATTCCTCGGCGCCCCGTACATCGAGGCCCTGCGCGGCAATCAACGGTTAAATGCGGCCCTGTCGGCCATCACTGCGGCGGTCGTCGGCGTGATCCTCAACCTCGCTATCTGGTTTGCGCTGCACGTTGTCTTCAGGGAACTACGGGACTTCGAATACGGCATACTGGACTTCGAACTGCCAATCGCGACCAGCCTCGACCCGTTCGCCGTGCTACTGTGCGCCGGCGCGGTGCTCGCCATGCTTAGATACAAAATCGGCATGCTGACTACACTGCTGGGCAGCGCCGCTATCGGCCTAGTCTACCAACTACTGTTCTAAAACTGGCATCAAACACGGATAATAGCAACCGACCTATGGATTTTCAGCACGCCATCGATGAAGTCTGCGGCCAGCTTGACCAGGCCGGACTGCACTACGCCCTGATCGGCGGCTTCGCGATGGCCATGCGCGGTGTGCAACGCGCCACGGTCGATCTGGATTTTCTGCTGTTGCTGGAAGACCTGGAGAAAGCGGATGAAATTCTCCAGGCAGCCGGTTACAACCGCTATTATCACTCGGACAATATTTCGCACTATCGATCAGAAGCTCCCGACAGCGGCCGTATTGATATATTGCATGCCTTTCGCAGTCCATCGATCGGCATGCTCGATCGCGCAGAACGGCTGGCGATAACCCCTGAACGTAGGGTTCCCGTTTTACAAAGTGAGGACATCATCGGCCTGAAGATCCAGGCGACGGTGAATGATCCACAACGTGAAACGCAGGACTGGCTGGACATCAGGTTGCTGCTACAGTCCGCCGCGCATGACGGCCGATCAATTGACTGGCACCTTATCGGGGACTACCTTGATATTTTCAACATGAGCGGACGACTGTCGGAACTGAAACACTGGTATGGCCAGACTGACTAACGACGAGCGCAGGGCTTTAAGGGAACTGGCGGCACAGCAACATGATGAGCCGCCCTTGACCGATGACGAGCGTTTTGTCGCCCCCACCGCCGAAGCCCGGGCGCGCTACATCCGTTTCGCCACCGAAGCCTCGCGCTTTTACCGGGGCGATAAACCGGTACGCTTCGTCGGCAATCACTGGAAACTTTGAAACCCCAGTAACTATGGATTCCGGCTCTCCCTGCCGGTCGGCCGGAATGACGACGAACCGAACCTTCACCTGTATGAAAAGCCTGTCATTCCGGAAACGCCGCAGGCGTTATCCGGAAGCCGTGCCCAATGTCCGCAGGAGCGGCGATCTCGCCGCGCAAGAATCAGACTACACGACATAGCCTACTTCCATTCGGCTGAGGCGGGTCTGCTGTATCTCCGGAGAATTCTGTTATTTGTGAATTCTCTGATAAAGATGATTAAGCGTGCAATCTATCGGCAAATCACTCGTATCCAGAGAACCATCCAGTTTTTCCTCCAGCTGCATGATCAACTCCATGGCCTCCAGTGAATCCAGATCGAACTGATCCAGTGGCAATTCAAGATCATCGTCTGTAACCGACTTGCCGAGAAAGCTGGAAACTACAGACTTAAAGTTTTCCTTCACAAATCCTCCTTAACAAATTCAGAAAAGGCATTCCTGATAACCCTTTTAGACGGCAGCATCATATCAGTATGGCTATAATCGAAGTCAGCCTTGAACTTTCTGAAAATTTTGTCGGCAAATTGATACCCCAAACAGAAATGTGCACCATAACCAAAAGCCAGACCTATTCTGCTTTTCAACTTCTCACTTCTGTTGGCTCCCGCCAGCAGAAGGTAAGCTAACTGTCCCTCTTTAAAATTGATACCGCCAATCACCGTATCCCTGGTACAGATTCTGGGTATAAAATTAGTAGCCGACACCGCTCGAAAATCTTTTGAATCAGGATTCTCACCTGACAAAATGCTGTTAAGCCAACATGCCATGGTAACAGTCAAAGGATCCCGGCCCATAAGAAGCATGGTCAGAAAAGCTTCGGGATTCTCCCTGATCTCTTTATCCAGGGATAAATCATCATGAGGATATTGTTCATAAAACCCGTCAAGCTCCTTGCTGACAGAGAGAATTCTTGAAGGATTGGAAAAAATATCAAAAACATCTATACCCTTGGATGCAGTTATTTCTTCATAACAGGCATCCGATCCCAACAAGTCTCTAAAGGCTCTTCTAAAATATGAATCCATATAAAGATCCACATAGTCCTTTGTGAATATCCTTTTCGAAGAAATCTCAGGGTGCTCAGGCTCATAACTCAGGACCCTGTCATAAATTTTTTTATATTCATGTCTTAAGACATCATGTGTCTCAGTACGAGCACCCTGTTCCAGAGGTGAATTACTGAAAAATCTGATCAAACCCTGGCTATCGGATTTCAATGAAGCCAGTATTTGACCAAAAATATTTGAATATTTATATTCTTGGAAGGAATCTGATATAAGTATTTCTTTAGCCGGCTCAGGGTCGATGACCACAAATGAGGTTACACCCCTTGATTCAACACTTATGTAGGGATCAGATAATCCGCCAATCTCATCCATGCCATAATTACTTAAAAGTAATTTATGAATCTTATTTTTCACTGAATGAAAATGCATAATCCTATTCTTATAATTCCCGCTTTGAGTGGGACTCTTGGGCTGTCCAGAAAACTCAGGCAAGTCCTACCTGATAGAAGTCCGACAGAATCTATAGAACTGGCAGAGAGCACAAAAGAACTTGGTCTTTTAAGGGCCCCCACTCTTAAAAGCCTGTCTAACTGGATACAAAATGAATTCCCCAAAAAAACACTACAACCGAACCAAGTCCTGATAAGTTCCTGCGCCGGTAGCATACTGGCCACTGAACTGGCTTTTTCTTTAAAGAATCAAGGGCTTGAGCCAAATAAACTTGTACTTATAGATCCACCTGTGAATTTACCCTTTATGCGACACAAACAACTACCAAGACTATTTATTAGTATGATTCATAGATATGCATACGATTCACTGAGAATCTACAAATCCAGAAATTGGCTAACCAGGTGCGAACCATCTTTCAGATATCGCATGCTGTTAAAGCTTAGGGCCACAACTTTTCTATGTACATCTTCTCCCTGCCCAACAGAAATCATTTTGTCTTCAGCTAGAGCTCACTTGATGGAAAGGGGAGTATTCTCTTATGCATTCCGAAACGCAAATTACCACATAATAGATTGCAAGCATTCCGAGTTATTCAGCGGCGAAAAACTAACAAGAATCGGCGCCATTATTAATAATGTTGTTTAATGTCTCCCCACTCCCTTCAGGACCCATACCAAATTTCTAATTGGCTCGACCGTAGGTATCATCCAGCCGCACGATATCATCCTCGCCGAGGTAATCGCCGGACTGCACCTCGATGATCTCCAGCGGCTGGTCGGTGATGTTTTCCAGCCGATGCTGCGTACCGATAGGGATATAGGTCGACTGGTTCTCATGTAAATCGAATACCGCGTCACCGTTGGTCACCCGCGCAGTACCCTTGACCACCACCCAATGCTCGGCGCGATGGTGATGCAGCTGCAGGCTGAGCTTGGCGCCCGGCTTTACCATGATGCGCTTGACCTGAAAATTGGCCTCGGCGTCGATGCTGTCATACCACCCCCAGGGCCGGGCGACGCGCCGGTGCATTACCGCCTGCGGCGATGCCTGTTCGTTCAGCAACTGCACGACCTGCTTGACCTGCTCGGCCTGGCGGGTATCGGCAACCAGCAGCGCGTCCGGCGTATCGATGATCAGCAAATTGTCGGTGCCCAGCGCCACTACGGGCCGGTGCGGCGCGTTGATGTAGGTGTTGCTGGCATTGACTGTATGTCCCTGGCCGCTGACACGGTTGTTGTGGTCGTCCGCCGGGCTCAGTTCGGCGACGGCGTTCCAACTGCCGACGTCGCTCCAGGCACCGGCAAACGGTACCACGGCAACACGGTCATGATGCTCGAGCACGGCATAGTCGATGCTCTCGCTGCGGCAGTCCAGAAATGCCGGCCCACCCAAACGGACAAAACTGCCGTCCTCGGTCTGTTGCGCCACAGCCTGCTCGCAGGCGGTAAAAATATCCTCGGCATGCTTTTTCACCGCGTCCAGCAGCGTCGCCGCCCGCACCAGGAATATGCCGGCATTCCAGAAATAGCCACCGGCCAGCAGCATCTGCTGCGCCTTCTCGGCGGTCGGCTTCTCGACGAACTGTGCCACCCAGCTGGCCGCCGAGTCCAGCGTTTCTCCGCTTTGTATATAGCCGTAGGCGCTACTGGGATAGGTTGGCTGCACGCCGAAAGTGACGAAATAGCCGTCAGTAGCTGCCGGTACCCCGGAGGCCACCGTGCGGGCGAACGCGTCGACGTCGGGGATGTGGTGATCGGCCGGCAGGAACAGCAGCAGATCGTCGGCCGCGCTGTTCAGCGCCGCCACCGTCATCGCCGCCGCCGTGTTGCGCCCGGCCGGCTCGAGGAACTGCCGCCCGTCGATACCGGCGGCCTCCATGGATTCCTGCACCAGGAAACGGTGCTCGTTGTTGGTGATGCAGACGGCGCTGCCGGACAGCGGCTTGACCCGCTCCAGCGTCAGCTGCAGCAGGCTCTTGCCCTCGATCAGCGGCACGAACTGCTTGGGAAACGATTCACGGCTCAGCGGCCACAGACGCGTCCCCGAGCCGCCGCACAGTATGACGGGCAGTATGGAATCAGACATTCTGGCGATTATATATTTTCTTGCGGTTCGGGGCATGCCCGGCCAACACCGACAAACCCAAAATGGATTCCGGCTCTCCCTGCGGTCGGCCGGAATGACAGCTTATTCAATGCCGCGATCAACAAAAACCGCGTCATTCCGGAAGCCGCATGGCGGCTATCCGGAATCTCCTGGTTTGAATCCCCACTAGGAGCAGCGACCCAGCCGCGAACAATGTGGAAGCCTGGCTAATGAGTCGACTAGACACTATCCATGTATTCCCGGGCTTTCTGCATGATGGACCGCCCGGTCGGGGTCAGGTCGGCATGCTCGGCGACGACCGAATAGCCCGCTTCAAAGCCCTGCTTGCTTGCATCGCGCCGGGATTCGGCCTCGGCGAGCTGCGCCGAATCGGGAAAATCACTTTCCAGCAGCCGCGACATGGCCCAGTGCATACGGGCAGAGACAAAGGCCGCGTGATAAATGCCATCCATCGGTCGCGGATCGCGCCGCAGGGGCGAGGTAAACAGCTCGTCATCGGCGTTGAGAACCAGGGGCTCCTCCGTGCAGCAGCCGAACAACAGGCTGTGACTGGCCTCGTGGGCCAGCACATCGATCATGGCCACGTCGGAAGTATGTGACTCGGCATTCAGAAACAGCGCGCCCCAGAGCATGTAGGAAGAACCACCATCAAACGTGTAATCCGAATCGGTATCACCAACCGCCAGGATAATCTCCCGCAGAATGGCTTCCTGTTCCGCGGCCAGATCCGGTAGCACCTGCCGGATAACCTCGCGGGCGTGCTGTAACCGGTCCGCAAAAGCCCGCGTAAGCTCCGGGGCGGGCGGCTGAAAACTGAAGGACTGTCTTGTGTCAGTATCCAGCAGGCGCTTGTAGCGGGATACATGACCCAGTGCCGGATCATCGAGGCCGAGCACACGACAGGATTCCGTCAGGGGATGCTCTGACGCAAGTTCTCCAAAAAGCGCTTCGGCTGTTTCGCGATCGCCGACTGTCAGTGCCGGAACGAGATCATAATAAATACCGAAGGTGGACGCCGGATACCAATCGCCTGCGCGAAGCCCATCTATAAGCCGCTGAAGCGCCGGCGCATCAAAGTCCACCTGGCCGCGGCTCTGCTCGACAATATAATCCAGGCTGTCGGCGAGCCCGCGGCGCATGGCTGCATCGCAGTGTATTCCCTGTTTACCCGTTGGAATAAAGCTGAATGTGGTAGACATCGTGACATTAGGAATGCGAATTTAGAAAAATAAATAAAAAAGGCCGGTCCTTTATAAGCGGGCCGGCCCATTAACAGCAATTGGCATCTGTTTTGACGGAATCACAGCAAGACAGATATACCAAAAGGCCTATTATCAGACATTCTTGGGCATACCTATTTTACTTCCAATCACAGAATTTGCTTTGCTAGCATGAATCAGCCGAAAGCCGAGCAAGTTTTTTGCATTAAGCGATATTGGTTGCATTATTAATCCCCGTGGCAGTTGATTTGTATGCACGATCAATTACATCTTATTGATTCTGCGCCCTAAATGGTAACTGTTCTATTTCATCGGTCAAGTAGTTCAATCATTCTCGACTAAAGATATAACTTATTGATTATAATAAATAAATGATCGTTTTCATAACCACCCGCTCCCACAAGAGAACGCATCAGCGCCTGTTACAGGAAGCCGACGGACTCCCCGTGAGTATCTGGAGCTACGATCGGCTGCTTCGTCAGCGCCGGCTTCCCCCAGCCACATGGATATTCACGGATCTTGATCGACTCGATTTCTGGGAACTCGAGCTGGCAAGTCGGATTTATAATAAACTCAAAGAAAATGGCCAGACCGTTTACAACAACCCAGCGCGCATAGGCGATCGCTATCTACTTTTAAGACAGCTCCATAAAGCCGGTTTCAATCGCTTTAATGCCTGGCATGCCGGAGACAGCGAGCAGCCGGATCGCTACCCGGTATTCCTGCGTACAAATCGTGCGCATCGAGGTATTTTGACGGGCGAATTAATCAATAACAAACAGGAACTCGAACAAGCCATCGAGTCGGCTGTCGCGGATGGCTACCCCTTGCGAGAACTCATTATCGTTGAATATTGCGCTGAGCCAGATATACGTGGACTCTATTATAAATTTGCGGCCTTCCGCTGCGGCGACAGGATTATGGAAACTGCCGGCGTACTTGAAGATAAATGGTCTGCTAAATATGGCACAGTCGGCCTTGCCAATGATAATACGATTAAAGCGGAATACGACAGAATACAGACAACACCAAATGCAGAAGAATTAATGCAGGCGTTCTCCTTCAGCAATATCGAGTATGGCAGAGCCGATTACACGATCATTGATGGAAAAGTACAAATTTACGAAATCAACACCAATCCTCATATTGGTATTATCAGCTCGCCCCGCTATAAGAGCCGGTTGCAGTCTGATAAATTATTCTACAACAAGCTACTCGCAGCACTGAAAGATATGAACTCAAACAAAGGCTCGGTCGCAAAGCTCGATGACTGGGTATTCAGAAAGCAGCGCAGAAAGGACTGGTTCTTCCGTCGCTCGGGCTGGGTGCCCTGATATGTTGCAATAGCAGGCTGACTGGTCGGACATGACTGGCGCCTGCCCGCGGATTCGCCGGCTAGCTGTCCCGGCTGTTGTTCCATCCATCCAGATATTCCCGGAAAGCTTCACCCACCTCGGCGTGCCTGATGCCGTAGTTGAGCGTGGCCTGCAGGTAGCCGAGCTTGTTGCCGCAGTCGTAGCGCGTACCGTCAAACTCGTAACTGTAGATGGATTCCTCCGCCAGCAGCGCGGAAATGGCATCGGTCAATTGGATCTCGTTACCGGCGCCGGTGCGGGTGTTCTGCAGTAACTCGAAAATTCGCGGCGTGAGGATATAGCGCCCCACCACCGCCAGGTTGGACGGTGCTGCCGCCGGTTTGGGTTTTTCGACGATGCTGGTCAGCGGTGCGACACGCTCCTGCAACTCGCCGGTTTCGACAATGCCATAGCGATCGGTCTGGTCTTTCGGTACCCGTTCGACCGCCACCACACTGCCCTGCTGCCGATCGTAGACATCGACCATCTGCTGCATGACATTGCGGCCGTTGCCGGCTATCAGATCGTCCGGCAGGACAACGGCAAACGGCTCGTTGCCCACCGCCGCACGGGCACAGAGCACGGCGTGGCCCAGTCCCAGCGCTTCCTGCTGGCGGATGAATATCGACGTCGTGCCTTCCGGCATGAAATCCGTCACCCGCTCCAGCATGTCGTCCTTGCCGCGCCGTGCCAACTCCGTCTCCAGCTCGTAGGCCTTGTCGAAGTGATCCTCGATCACGCCCTTGCCGCGCGCGGTAATGAAAATGAAATCGGTAATGCCGGCCGCCAGCGCCTCCTCGACCGCGTACTGCATCAGCGGCTTGTCCACCACCGGCAGCATCTCTTTCGGAATGACCTTGGTGGCGGGCAGAAAGCGTGTGCCGAGACCGGCGACGGGGAAAACGACCTTGCGAATACTCATGGATAGATGACCCGGATATTTTTGCGGAATTTTACAGGCTCCAGCCCGTTTCGTCTCGACAGTTCGGCCCGGGGTCGGGCCTCCTACGGACCTGGCGCTTAGCGTATTCCCCATCCCAGTCATTCCGGGCCTGACCCGTAATCCATTGAGAATATTAACGTGTGCGCTCCGTCGCCCGTAGTGTCCCCCACAGTACCACCAGCCAGAAGGCATACATCATCACACCACTATTATGGCGCATGGGGACCTGCGTCAATCCGAAAGCCAGATACGAAAGGGGCAGAAGCATCCCCGCCAGTGCCAGGGCATTGATGCCGTCATGCTCATTACGCACCTTCCCTACAAACAGCAGCAACGGAACGAGGTACAGCGCCAATAACAGACCAAGCCCGACCAGACCCTGTTTGGCCGCCGTATCCAGCAGTTCATTGTGTGCATGGTTGTAGCGCCCGGCGCCCGGGGCTATGACGCCCTTCCCTGCCATGGCCTGCATCTGCTCGACATACTGCTGCTCACCCCAGCCGGTTACCGGTCGCTCGAGAAACAGCTGCCAGGCACCGCGCCACATCTCCAGCCGATAGCCCACGGAAGAGCTGCGCTCCCCGCCGCCAAGGTAGGCCCGGAGTTCTGTACCGGCGCGGTCGATGCGATCCTGAACGCCCGTCTGGGGGATGACATAAACCATGGCAAGCGAAGCAATGATCAGGGCCAGGACACCCAGTCTGGCCTTAACCGACAAATATCGCCCATATCCCCAGAACAGGACGGCGAGCAGCAGCGGCAGCCCGAGCCAGCCGCCACGGGTACCGGTAAACACCGATCCCAGCACCCCGCCCAGCGCACCCAGCCCCAGCGCCAGAACCCACCAGCCGCCATAACGCCGGTTTATCGCCCAGCCCATGCCGGCCAGACAGATGAATCCCATCATCAAACTCAGGTTGCCGTACTGAATCAGGTGCGTATGACCACCGGCACGGACGGCGGCCTCGGCCAGCTTCTGCCAGCCTGCCCAGGCACCCGCAGTCAGGGCGCCGACAGCCAGACCGCCCCAGAGCGCTGGCAGCCGCGGCGGATAAGCAAACAGGAACAACAGCACCGGTACAACCAGCAGGAACCGGACCGGTCGATCCATATCGCCCAGACCGTCGCCGCGCAGGCCGGCATCGATCATGCCCTGGGCCGCGTAAGCGACCAGTACAGCGATGATGCACCAATCGGATCGCTCGAGTTCATAACCCGGGCGGCGCCACAACCAGATGAGGCTGCCCAGTAACAGCAGGACGGCACCAATCGAGTAGCCGCTGGGCACCACCAGCGCCAAAGCGCCCAGCAGAAAAACCGCGGTACTGGCATAAAGGATGGGAGGCGACGAAACGTCGCCGGTCAGCGTCCGTGGCATGGGAGTCTTGTATTATTCAGTTTTATAAAGTGCGCCGGGGAATTCCCGGCTTTTACGCATTATCCGATATTGTGGCGGCGGTATTGCGGCAGCAGTGCCACAACTGCTCATCCAGCTATCAAATAAAGCAGCTGGCCCTATGCTTTATCAAGACACCTTGTGCTGGTGTAACGAAATAATGTTGCCGCCCGCTTCGCCGTCGGTGGCCGGCGATGGCACCAATTGTTCAATCAGTTCCCGCAGCTGCTGCTCTTCGTACTGCGTCGCGGCTTCCTGCATGGCCTGCCATAGTTCATTCAATGCAGCGTGACTGCAGCGCGTATGCCGGGCCAGAAGAATCTTGGGATGGCAGGTTTCGGCGACCATCTCGCCGTCGTGGAACAGCTCTTCGTCAAGCTTCTCGCCCGGCCGCAAACCGGTGAACTGAATTTCAATATCCCGATTCGGCACCTGACCCGACAGACGGATCATCTGTTCCGCGAGATAGGCGATCCTGACGGGTTGTCCCATATCCAGCACGAATATCTCGCCGCCCTCGCCCATGGCGCCGGCCTGCAATATCAGCTGGCAGGATTCCGGAATGGTCATGAAATAGCGCTGCATGTCCGGGTGGGTCACCGTGACCGGCCCGCCTTCGCGGATCTGGCGCTGAAACAGTGGTACAACACTGCCGTCCGATCCGAGCACATTACCGAAACGCACCGTAATGTAGCGGGTAGCCGATTGTCCGTTCATGCTGTCACACAGGATTTCGGCAGCACGCTTGGTCTTGCCCAGCATGTTGATCGGGTTGACTGCCTTGTCGGTCGAGATGAGAACGAACTTCTCACAGGCATGCCTGGCTGCCGACTCGGCCATGTGCCGGGTGCCGATGATATTGTTCTGTACTGCTTCGCGCAGGTACTGTTCCAGGATCGGTACATGCTTGTAGGCAGCCGCATGAAAAATGACCTGCGGCTGATACTGTTCCAGAACCCGGTCCACGGTCTGCCGGTCACAGACATCGCCCAGCACGGCAACCAGGGGGACCTGCGGATAATTGGCCTCCAGATCAGCGTGAATCCGGTACAGGTTGAATTCGCTGCGTTCCACGATAATCAGCTGCGCCGGCGCGAGCGCTGCTATCTGGCGACACAGTTCGGAGCCGATCGAACCGCCGCCGCCACTGACCAGAACGACCTTTTGATGGATGCCCTGGCGGATGGCCGGCCAGTCCAGATCGACCTTGTCACGGCCCAGCAAGTCCTCGATGGACAGTTCGCGCAAATCGCTGAGTGCGGGTCGTCCCGACATCATATCCTGCAGACTGGGCAACGTACGCATCGGCAGGTTCGTTTCTTCACAGGCAGCGACAATGCGCTGCATCTGCTGGCCGGTGGCGCTGGGCACCGCAATGATGATCAGGTCCACCTCATACTGATCGACCACCCGCTTGACCTGGTCAATACCGCCGTAAACCGGCAGGCCATGTACCCGACTACCGGCCAGCTCGGGATCATCGTCCAGGAAACCGACCGGGGCGCCGCCCTCCTCGCGCAACATGTCGCGGACCAGGGTTTCGCCGGCCCGGCCGGCACCAATGATCAAAACCCGTTTCTTCACCGATCGGTCCAGCGTCAGGCGACGATCCTTGAACAATCGGTACCCCAACCGGGGGCCGCCGAGCAGGAGGATCAGAAACAGGGGGTACAGAACCAGGATCGAGCGCGGTATGCCCTGCAGGCGGGTCTGTATGAACAGCACCAGCGATATGCTCAGCGCACCCAGCAGGGCCGCCTTGATGATATTCCAGAGGTCAGGGATGCTGGCAAAGCGCCACAGCCCCCGGTACAGACCGAAGTACCAGAAAACAAAGCCCTGGATGATGAGGATTTCCGGGAGCAGCTGCAGGCTCAGCTCCCAGCGCGGATAGGGGAAGGCCAGATTGAAACGCGCCAGCCAGGCCAGATACCAGGCGACGGCAGCCATGCCGAGGTCGTGCAGAATGATTGTCAGCCGACGATTCAATCCGGCCACCATCAGCGATGCCCCCTGACCGTGATTCCCGCCTGAATTACGCCGTTAGCCGTCATACCGTAAGTAACTTCCTGAGCCAGCAATCATTTACGGCATTATACCAGCACTGTTTCGAAAAATTGACGCTCCCGTCAGCAGATCCAGCCGTTCCAGCCGGGGACTATTTCACAATCCGGTCACCCACACCCCGGCCCAGGAACGTCCAGAAGATATAGCGAAAATAATCATACACGGTCAGATGCGCCAGCATTTCCCGGTCGGTTTCCGCCAGCAGCCGGGGCGTGGACATATCGATACCCTGAATCTGCGCCAGTCCGGTAATCCCCGGCCGCCAGTCATAAACGCCCCGCTGAGCGCGTTCCCTGACCAGTTCTTCCTGGTTAAACAGGCAGGGACGCGGCCCGACCAGGCTCATGTCGCCCTTCAGAACATTCCATAACTGGGGCAGTTCATCTAGCTTGGTGCGCCGCAGAAATCGACCGACAGGCGTCACTGCCGAGCCACTGGCAAGGTGGGTGGCAACCGAGGCCGTATCCGGCCGCATGGTTCGAAATTTGACCAGAGTAAAGGGCTGCCGGTACCGGCCCACGCGTTCCTGTCTGAACAGCGGCGAACCCGTTTCCAGCCAGCCCAAAAGGAGCAGGACAAGCAGCAGCGGCAGCCCAAGAGCCAGCCCCACGACTGAAAACATCACATCGAATACGCGTATGACAGCGGCCTCCAAGGGCGGGCGGACCTTGCCTGACGGCGACATTGAATTCATTCAAAACACCTCAATACGCTTTCGCCAGCTCACACCGATAGCGGCTATTCGCCCGGTTACGGCATATACCTGAAAACGGCAATCTGGCAATATGAATCAATTAGGCAAGACGCAGGCCCCGGGGGGAGGTGCGGAAGCATGAACAATGTGACAGATGCCGGTCAACCATGAAATTCACGGTCATCATCAACAATTATAATTACGGCCGCTACCTGCAGGAAGCCATCGATTCTGTTCTAGCCCAGAGTCATGGTGATTTTGAACTGATTATCGTCGATGACGGCTCAACTGACGAGCACAGCCACAGGGTGCTGGATGCGGTAAGCGACAACCGCATCCGGGTCATGCGAAAGCATAATGGCGGGCAACTATCCTGTTTCAATGCAGCCTGGTTCGCCGCGCGCGGCGATATCATTACGTTTCTCGATGCCGACGACCGTTACAAGGATCATCACCTGGAAACGCTCGCCCAGGCCGCAGCAGAACATCCGGATGTGGATTTCTTCGCCACATCCATGGAATTTTTTGGCAACAAACAGGGAACATGGAGATTTTCAGAGGACGACAGGCTTATAGCCTCTTGCGCCGCACGCACCTGGTTCTTCGGTCGCTGGTATGGGCAGCCCACATCCGCGCTGGCGATACGGTCGCACCTGCTGGACCGCTTCATGCCGATACCATTGGAGTCTGACTGGAGGTACCGTGCCGACGCCTGCCTGATTCACTGCTGTTCGCTTGCAGGGGCATCGAAACTGTTCCTGCGGGAAATCACTGTCGATTACCGCAGGCACGATAATAATGACAGCAGCCGGCGCCTGAATGACCGGCATGAGCAGGCAAGACACAGACTGAGAATCAGAAGGCTCTTTCAGTGGATCCGCCGTCATCAGGGGCTGGAAAATGACGATTTCAGAAAAATGATCTACCCGGAATATATGGCAGAACCAAGGTTGACCGCCCTGCATTGCAAAGATCTTTTACGACTTTTTCTGCGGACCGCCCCGCTTACTACAAGCTTGATTGTATTATCCCGGATGCGTCTGTTTTTAAAACGTACAATAATGCAAACCGTAAATAAGCATGCCGGATAAGTTCATAATATTCAGACTGCATCTGAATCAATTCAAAATCATGTAACAAATCCAACCGACTCATGTCACTGCCATCGGAAACACCCTATATATCTGTGATTGTGCCGGTGTACAATCAATGGCAGCTTGTGCCAGAGCTTCTGGCTCACCTGAAACAGCAGGATTTCGACTCTTTTGAGTTATTACTGGTCGATAACGGCTCAACGCACATACCGGATCAGCCGGAGCTGCCTGCTTTCGCCAGATTACTGCATTGTAGTACACCCGGCTCGTATGCAGCCCGCAACACAGGCATCGAGAATGCCGGTGGCCAGTACCTGGCTTTCACGGATACCGACTGCCGGCCGAGTCCGTATTGGCTGGAATACGGCTTAACATGTCTGCGCGAACACGATGCGAACAAGACAATTGTGGGCGGCGCCATCGAAGTCATTCCGTCCGGCGACGAACCGAATCATTATGAACGTTATGACATGGTGCTTGGCCTGCGTCAGGCGCACTATATCGACCGCGGCTATGCAACCACGGCGAATCTGTTCGTTGCAAAGGCACTCTGTGAAAGCATTGGCGGCTTTGATGCGTCTCGCTTCTCGGGCGGCGATGCTGAATTCTGCCGCCGCGCCGGCAGGCAGGGCATTCATGTCGCGTACTGCCAGGATGCCCTGATCAGGCATCCCGCACGGGATAGCTGGCAGGCGCATGTCCATAAAACGCGTCGTATCAAGGGTGGCCAGATCCGCCACGGTACGCTGTCAAGCCGGGTCAGATTCGGTGTCAAAATCCTGATGCCACCGGTCTGGGCCTGGCGGACCATCCTGCAGAACAAACAACTAACACCCGGGCAACAATTACACCTGTGCTTTATAAAGGCCCGACTCTGGCTGGTTGAAATAGCCGAGCTGGCGCGACTGCTTGCCGGTGGAGCTCCAAAACGTGAATAAAATCGCCGCCCGAAAACCAGCCTTTCTGTTGCGCTTCATGCTGGCCCAGGCGGGTCGCCAGTTCCACCTGTTTGGCGTCCTGGCCGGGCATGCCCGACGGGCCACCACGGCGGCGATAGTAGCGCTTGTAAGCGCGCAATTTTGCCAGATGCTGGCCCTGTTTCTGCCGCTGAAAGTCATCATCATGCTTGGCAGCGAAGGGGTGCCCCGCTATTTCCAGTCCTTCATGTCCGAGGCCAGCCGCGACAGCTGGATTCTTGGGCTGGTGGCCGCCACTGTCATTGTTTATGCCCTGTCGATCGTTCTGAACCTGGTTGCCAACCGTTTCATAGTTCGGGTCGGGCATCGCATCCTGGCGATCTATTCGCAGCCTGGCGAAAAGCAAAAAAACAAGTCCATCCGGCAAATCCATGCCCTGACATGCCGTAGCCATGCCAATCTTATGATGTTCATACTCGGCGCCATTGTCATGCTGGCGCTCAATCCGCTGATCATGCTGATAGCGACCCTGTTCGTCGTGGTCCAGGTTCTCGTGACCGAGGCTATACTGGAGAGCCAGCGTGGCGGCCTGGCGGCCTGGCTGCGTCAGGGCATCCGCAAAAAATACACCCTTTACCTGCAGTACCTGGCCGCAGCCAACTTCCTGTTCGTGTTCTTCCTGCTTGTTGCCGATTATATGCTGCTGGAAGGTCAGAACATCATTATCGCCATCCTGACACTACTGATGGCGAGACGGGCGTTCCAGAGTCTGGGTGCCTATATCAATGGCAGCATCAAGCTGTACCACGACCGTGGCAAGGTCAGGCAGCACCTGAAGCTGGATACGCTAACGCCTGGCGGCACGGAAACCGGGGAAGAAGCGCACTAACACTGTTCGCGGTGAAAACCGGCACCCAGCGACCGAAACGCAGCTTCAAGCGATACACCGGGAGACCAGTCCAGCTGGTCGCGAGTCCGCCCGGCGTCCACGCACAGATTGCCGTAAAGCTTGCGGTAGACCTCGCTCTGGCCGACCAACCTGCTCGCCAGCGACAGCACACCGTCAGGCACGGGAACTACCCGGGCGGGTCTTCCCATGCCTTCGCCTATCCACTGAATCACCTGCCGCGTGGATGGCGTAGTGGCGTCAGCCGCCAGAAAGCTATTGCCGGCAGCGGCCGGGTGACGCGCAGCGATCAATAACAGGTCAGCCAGGGACTCCAGGCTCACGTAGGAACGGGCATTGGCCGTAGACGGCACCGGCAATGGCAGGCCACGCGCGACCAGCGCAGCCAGCCGGCGCAGATTCCCCGGCGCGCCCGGGCCCACAACCAGTGCCGGCCGCACTACAACCACCTCCATGCCGGTAGCGCTGGCAATCTCCCACAGCCCCTGCTCCGCGCGCCACTTGCTGCCGCCATACGGTGTGGACGGCGCGGGCCGGGTGTCTGTGTCGATAGTTTCATTCGTCCCGGAACCGGCCGGATAGACAGCGATCGAGCTGACAAAAACCAGTCGCCTGACCCCGGCCTCAACGGCACATCGGCCCAGTCTTAGCGTGCCCTCGGTATTCACGCGTTCATAGGCATCAGTAGCCGTATGGGCCGCTCCCGCCAGATGCACGACCGCATCCACGCCGCTCAGCGCACCGGACCACTCGGTATCCGGACCGATTTCACCAATCCAGTGCTCATCGACACTGGATGATGCCGGCATACCGGTACGCACAAGCGCACGCATGGACAGGCCCGCACTCTGGCCGGCCCGCAGGACGGCACGGCCAATAAAGCCATTGGCACCGGTTACGGCAACACGCATATCACGAATAACCACAGGCAGCCGAGGACATCAGATAAACATCTTGCGAAAGGCATTAAACGCATAGTGACCGAAACAGTTCAGGCTGGCCGCCAGAGACAATCCTTCCATCTCACGGTACACCCGCCAGGTATACCAGGCCGCAGACAGCTTGTTGCTGGACAACGAACCGGGACGCTTGCGCAGATAGGCCAACGGCTCATTAATGCCGCGTGCGACACCACCCTGGCGCAAAATCCTGAGCCACAGGGCATAGTCCTGGCGCTTGCGGATATCCGGCATAAAGACACGTCCTACCTTGTCCGTGTCATAGATAGCAGTAACGGTTGCAATAACGGTAGAGAACAATAATCCTTCGTAGTCGATCTCGTCAGGCACCTGAACCAGGCGCTCGGCGCGAGCGCCTTGCTGGTCAATTTTTTCGTAAGCCGAATAGACCAGTGGCGCGTTTGTCTGCCGCAGGAAGGCAAGCTGAATCTCGAGCTTCTGCTGGGTCCACAGATCATCACTGTCAATGAAGGCAATATAACGACCGTGGGCTTTTTCAATACCTATATTCCTGGCAGCCGCAGAGCCCGAATTAGTCTCCATCTTGATAAGATGAATACGGTCATCCTTGTTCGCCAAACTTTCAGCCACGGCCAAACTGTCATCTGTTGAGCAATCATCAATTAAAATCATTTCCCAGTCGGGAAAGGTTTGCGAGCAGACAGAATTCACTGTCTCAGTGATAAAAGAGGCGCAATTATAAAGCGGTGTGATAATGGAGACAGTCGGTGTCATGACATGGTGACATTATCGTAATTATTCCAGTAATCCATATAACGCTTCATGGACTTCCTGATATCAAAATTATTGATTATTAATGCCTGTGCACGATCGGCAATATTCATAGCGTATTCCTGATCGCCCAAACATTTCTCTATGCATTTAACAGCTCGTTGATTATCGCCTGAATGAACAACAAAACCCGTATCCATATCACTGACCAGCTCATCAATTGCCGGCATTTGCGAAGTTATAACAACACACTGCCGCAACATCGCTTCCTTGATAACATTGGGCAGACGTTCTGATCCATAACGCGTCATAAGCAGAAAAAAGTGCGCACTTGTCATTTCGGAAAACAACTGTTTTTGCGGGACGTGCCCGACAAAGTCAACGGCATGCCCCAATCCCAGACTGCCAACCAAAGACTCCAGATTTTTTCTCTCTGGACCATCGCCGGCAATGGTCAACCGGGCATTGGGGTATAAAGAAATTACATGATGAAAAATGCTAATAACATCGTTCATGCCCTTCGTGTTAATCAGTCTGCCAGCAGATAAAAATCTGGGGGCAGAAATATCCCGGAACTTTTCGCTGCTACTGGGAACATCAGAAACCTGAGTACCCCTATGGACGACATGAATATATTCGCGACTCACACCATTGGCTGAAATAAGATCAATATTATAGTTACTATGGGTTATCACATGACCCAATTTATTGGCTAAAATAAAGCTTGAAGGATGATTCGTGATCAAATCATGCGCACCAAGAAACTGGGTTAGTTTCACACCAGGCAAATATCTGTAAATCAAATAACCTAATAGAGAAGGATAATGTCCCCAGAAAAGATGAGCTATATCCGGCGGGTTCTTGCGAATTATGGAAAAATGCCACATAACGACTGGCATGAGTAAAAGGCTGACACCAAGCCTTTTCGGATGACGATAACAACTGGCGATCAGCCAGAGAAGTAAATCAATTGCGGTTCGCGGTTGTAAAATAATAGATAGAAGAGCTGATGGAATATAACACAAGCGAAAATGTACTATACGGACCGCATCATGATTACGCTGATTGATCATTTTCTTGAACAGGCGATGCGGTGTTCTCAACGCGTAAACAGTCAATTCATGCCCCATCTCACATAAGGTATTAACCTCCAATGAAGCGAATGTCTCACTGGGCACGGGAAATTGCATTGTGATATATGCGATTCTCATATATCTGGCGTTATAGAAGCGATGAGTGGATACATAATATCAATCTCAAGTGATTCTGTTCTTGAGTAACCTGATATTATTAATAAATGAAACCGGCAATAATGAAATCAGGCTCCAGAAAAAACAATAGTGGAAATGATTTTTCCAATGAAAACAGCTATGCAAAGGGGCCGATTCGCGCCCAGCTAATCTATGCTCAATCCAGGCTGTCTTGATTAATTTATTAGCATAGCGCGTCAACCATATATATTCGCTACGAGTACAGCCAGGTGCCAACTCGCTCACCATCATCTGGAATAATTCTATTTTCGGCAAGGATGCCCTGGTCACTCCTTCAATATCCTTATAAATTATTGCACCAACATACTTAGACCAGACGCAATACCTTGCACGTGCCATTATCCTGACCCAGGCATAAAGGTCACCAGAACGTTCCGTTCTGCCATCAGGAAACACTTCAAACCCCGATAACAAGTCTCTTTTTATGGTTATCGTGTTGGTGTGTATAGATTTATAAATCTTATAGCTATTTTTCAGATAATCTTCAAAGCTGAACACTTGTCCATCAGCATTCCAGACTCTTGAAAAAGGATCCCTGTGTTTGGCATTGTTCTCAACGATGTGACTAGACAATACAATGACCGGAATTTCAGGATATTTTTGATGAAGTAGAAGAACCTGTTCCAGATGATCAGGCATCCATTCATCATCAGCATCGAGAAATGCAATCCAGTCACCCCTGGACATGGCCGCGCCCAAGTTTCGGGCTGCATACCCCCCCGGACCGGGCGTATTTCTATAAAACACCCTAATCCTAGGATCCTCGTACTGTTTGATTATCTCCAGGCTATTATCGGTAGAAGGATCACAGACAAGAATAAGTTCAATATTATCATGCGTTTGATTAAGTACTGAATCTATAGCACGTGCCACATATAATTCTTTGTTGTAGACTGGAATAATAACCGAACAATAATATTTGGCCAAATTGTCATCTATATTGCTTGACATACTGGTAGCATTCTCTAGTAATCTTCAATCAATGCAACTCAAAGTATTATCATTTCCAATGCATTATTAATTGAATTAATTATAAATGTCATCCAGAAAATACCAGCCTGTAAAAACCCGAACTGAACCCGCTCATCAATGAAATCTGACAGCAGAACATCGATTTTTTCCTGAACCAACCTGTGAATTCACTACTCAAGACACAAACCGCATAGTCAAAGATAGATAGTTTAGTACTGAAAGTATCTTCGATAGGTTGTTAATTTTTATTATAGTAAAAATTCTGGACTTTCAACTGGATTCACACATCAAGTCTATCTTGCTCGCGCGATACATACGCCTGTACCTATAGAGTAGAATTTAGGGTTGTCCTCAATGTATCCCTCTTCCAGCCATTTCTGAATGATAGCCTTTTCACCCTTTCGTTCCGCATCATCTAAAATGATAAGCGCGTTTTTCTTTAGTTTTTTGCATAGTCTTGGCAAAGCTGGATAACGGGCAAGATGTGATGTTTTTTCAGGAGGCCCATCAACAAGAATTATGTCTACCGATCCATCAGGTACTGACGAGAATGCCGATGATTCATACCACTTACTACCATAATTACTGTTCGTATAATCAACCAGCGGAGCATGTGTAACACTGGCATATTCCACTAAATCATGAGCCTCCAGAACAGAGGTTGATCGCTCCGAAAACTTCTTCTCAGCGTCAAAGGAATAAATATGCCCCGTCCCATTGGAATCCAGTGCATAAGCCATGATCAAAGTAGAGACTCCAGATCCAAGTTCCAGAATGACTGCGGGTTTTTCCCTGATGATGGATTTGTAAAGATAACCGGCGGTCTCAGGATCGAGCGCCCACCCTGCTAAAGGTGGTAGCGGCAAGCGGGGTCGGAGAGCTTCATGGAACCAGATAGAATTATTGGCTGAATGAGCAAAGGATTTGGCTACATCAGTTCGGCTCAGGATTCTTTCCGATAATTTGTAATCTTCATAACTCACCAGGAAAATTGCTGCTGATAATCCGAATAATGCGAGCAGGCATATACCAGCAGTCAGATCGAATGACAAGGAATAAAACGATAGCGCCAGAATTACCAGCACTAGCGCAAGTGTGAATTTAAAAAAAATCAGTTTTTTTGCAGGCATGCGATATAAACAATTAGATCATATTGATTTAAATAAATTATTTCGTTCTAATTTCCTGATAAGCTTGGCCAGAATATGTCGCCATCCGTATCTCGCAAGCAAATTCTCAAGTCCGCCTTCTGTAGACCACCATCTGCACTGGCCTATTGCAGGACTATGCAAGAAATCCTCGGCAAATGGCAGTTTCTTCTCCAATAGATTAATCTTGCTGTGTTCCAGTTCATCAACAGGATGGAAGCCCGCACCACCCAGACTCTCTATTAGATTATGTTTAACCGAGCGTTTTTTGCCTCTATGGGATTCCGGGAATGGCAGCCACATCATGAAGGGTCGCATTGATAGACCCATCACCAAGTTTCTATTTATTGCCTTTAGATTATTATCGCGCTCATCACCTTCAAAATACTGAAAATTAAGTTTAAATCGATCAATATCGAAAACTCCAACATCAGAAAAGAATCTAAACCCAGGGTGGAATTTACTATTGCATATATAAGCAGTACAGCTTAAATCAGGAACCAGGCTTTGTTCGTCAACATTTCTATGTTTTGATTTAAGAAAACAGGAATAATACTGAACTGAACGCCTATTGTTTCGAAAAAAGTGATCTATATCATTATATTCCTGCGGACCGAATTGCCTGATCAACTGCATATCATCTTGGATAAATAGCACTCTCTTTAGTTTACGGTTCTGGGCATCGCCTATTGCCCAATTCATATTATTATACAAACCACCATATCTTATATGATCACAGGAGGTTTCATTGCTATATACAACACGATATCCGCATTCAAGCTTCTTAAGTAATTTTACAGTACTAAAATCAGAACTAACATCATCTATAATTGTTATATCGCGATAATATGAATGTGTATCGATTGATTTAAGGCAATTTTCAAGATATTCCGCTCTATTATATGAGAATACATATATGGCTATACTAGCTTTCTCTATATTCATAGTTATACTTTTATTACTGTTTAATGTACCTTATCAATCTACCGAGATACATTCTCCAGCCACCTCTAGCTAGAAGCGATGGCACACCGCCTTCAGTAGACCAGTGAAGACATCGCCCTATATTGGGTGCTGTTAGATATGCCTCAGCTACCGGCATACGGTTATCCGTCTTACTCGGAAATTTATTATTCAGGTATTCTATTGGATAAAAGCCTGTACCACCGATATACTCGATCAGATTATGCAGCAGTGAACGTTTTCTTTTTCTGTATGACCTTGGGAAGGGTAACCACATCATAAAGGGCTGTTTGGCAATACCCATCACGAGCCCTCTTTCTCTGCATTTGTAATTGTTTTCGCTTTCAGTCCTCTCAAGAGCACCATACAAGGCATGATATCTATTTACATTGAATACGCCAGTAGCCAAAAACCATCTTGGCTTGGTATGCCTTGAGTCAGTACATATATATGACTCAGCACTTTCGTCCAGTTGCAAGTAATAAGGATCTTCTTTCTGATCCTTTAATTTCATGAAACAGCTATTCAACTGAAATGAATTTTCATTCTCAGAAAAAAAATGATCAATTGATTGCAGATCTTCTCTGTCTATACTGCGCACGATTTGCATATCATCCTGAATAAACAAAACGTATTTTTGATTGTTCTCATACGCCAAACGGAACACCATCTCCATATTATTATACAGGCCACCAACTTTGGGTTCATAATTGTCTATTACACTTGAATATATAACTTCATATTTTGTCGATATGGTTTGAAGATAATTTATAGTTGCGGCGTCAGTACTATTGTCATCTATGATGACAATCCTAAAATCAGGCGCACAATATTCGATAGATCTCAGACAATTATAGAGAAACTGTACACGATTATATGAAAATACATAAATTGTTAAAGTTGTTTGATCCATATTACTATCAAAAAATATTACAACTAAAGCTTATCCAAGCTGGTCAGCACATAATCGTTTTTACAAACATTAAAACCCAGGTAGCCAAGTAATTTTTTCTGCACGATACTCAACTTGAAAAGAATCGTTCCATATAATGATTTTGTATGGTTCGTCTTTTTAAAGTTTTTTTGTGTCAATCCAAATGATGTCTGTATTTCGTATATCTGTGACATTAGATCTGATACCACTTTGACAGGAGTCTGACTTTTATAACTGGCCTGCTTGAACCAAAGATCATCCTGCTCAGGCGCCAACTCCTTAAAATCAACGCGCGCCAGAAATTGCATATCCAGTAAATATTTTTTATACAGCACACCACCCACACCAGTAGGCACAAGGTCCAAGCTATTTTCATTATTGTATGCCAAGCCCCAGTTGAGATAACTTTGTCTACTACCCCATAAATTGTATTTTGGTATTCGGGCTCTGCCACAGATTATTGATTCAGGATATTCCTTTTCCGCAAGCAGCAATCTTTCAAGCCACCCGGAACCATAAATAACATCATCATCACAGGTAATCACAATGTCCTCATTTTCACACTCGAATATGATTGGAATCAGTTTCCTGTAAGGACCTATATTTTCTACATACCTGACTTCTATCAAACGTTTCACTTCCATATCTTTCAGTCTGGCAGGCAAATCATTGATACCATCATCGGCCAGATATGCCGAACTGGATATATTTAATACAACCCTGTCAGCCTGGATACTCTGATTGATCAATGAAAGCAAGGTGTAATAAACAATTTCTGTCCTTTCAGAAATAGTCGTCAGAGAGACTATTATCTTCATTTTCTTTTCTCTAAGTATTAAAGCTTAATGCCCATATAATATAGATATATCGGTTATATCCGCTGCCAATAATATCCGATTTTTCTAACCTCTTTATAAATCTTAGTGATCACAAGTATTGAAAAGCGTACTGCTTTCTTCAATTGAAAATATAGTCCATTTTTTTGATTATAAAGCCATGGTGTCCAGCCGGTCATCGCCGCTATACTTTTCCACTCATCAAACCACGGAGTATCTTCCATGTTTATCCATGGCTTGAACTTTCCTGCAAAATGCACAACACAGGGATTACCACAAGCTGCATCAAGCTCTTTCATATCTATAAAGCCATATATACCACCCGTATCATGAATGCATCTGGGCATGTAGTTGTAGCTCTGGTCAAGACGTTTCCATAGACCATTCAGGACAATATTAATTGCATCCTGATCTGCCAATCTCATACTATCTCCCGAGGAAAATGCATACTCAAAAGCTTTTTCAAAATATCCGCTTTCTATTAATCTTTTATTATCTAGTATCATTACCCCGGAATTCAGCAGCTTCGCCATCGGATTCATTCCTAAGTTACGCCAATCCACTATACCTTTTTCATTTGCTGCATAAGGGGGGCCGCAATCTAGTGTTGCGGCTATGGTATGACCTTCCAAGTCAATGTTATTCAGTTCAAAAAAACGCTGATCTCTAATATACAGATCAGCGTCCAGATAAATTAGTCTTTCATATTGCGAAAGTAATTCAGGTATCTTCAATACCAGATAAGCAGTGTTAGGAACATGACGTCTGTATTTAACCTCCGGCAACTCACAACCATAGGTCTCGATGTATTCGACGTTTCCGACTATCTTTTCGAAGAAAGCAACATCTTCACTCGACCAATTGTAGCCAATAACAATAAACTTTAATTCGATATCTTGTTGATTCGCCAGCCGTATTGACTTGGCCGTTACTGCGGCTGGCTTGGCGATGTTCCTATCGCCGCAAAATACTATGTTCATGTTGGCCTGTCTCAGTTTTATTTATTCAGGAATTGTTTTTTTGCAAAATTGTGTCGGGATTTTCCTCCATCGCCCTGCCCCGTTCCAGGCGCACAATTCTGTCGCAGTTACTGACCGTCGTCAGCCTGTGTGCAATAAGAATGACCGTTTTCTTGTGATGCAGTCCCTCTATTGCTTCCATGACGGCCTGCTCGGTCACAGTGTCGAGGGCACTGGTGGCTTCATCGAATACCAATATGGCGGGGTCGTGATAAAGCGCCCTGGCAATACCGAGCCGTTGTCGTTGCCCTCCGGACAGTCGCACACCTCGTTCTCCCACCCTTGTTTCATATTGTTCGGGCATTTCCTGCATGATGAACTCATGCACCTGCGCCATTCTGGCGCAGCGCTCGACCTGCTGACGGTCGATCCGGTCCGCTGCTATACCCAGAGCAATGTTCTCAGCCACTGTATTGTCCGCAAGAAAAATATCCTGTGGTACATAGCCCAGCGTCTGTTGCCAGGCCCGAAGGTTCGAGTCGGTAACCGGCTCATCATCTACGATGATCCTGCCCCGGGTCGGGCGCAGCAGCCCGAGTATTATATCCACCAGCGTGGTCTTGCCGGCACCGGTCGTGCCGATAAGGCCGAGCGAACTGCCCACGGGGATACTCAGGTTGATGCCGGACAACGCCTCCCTGGCAGCACCAGGATATGTGTAATATATATCCTTGAGTGCGATTGCGTCTTTCGGTACCAGCGGTTGTTCAGCTACGTCGCGAATTTCGGCCAGTGCCGTACGCTGTTCCAGATCCTGGTAAACAGCCTCGAGTACCGGCCCGCCAAAACGCAGCTTGGCCAGGCTGGAAAACAGCTTCTGGGCGGCCGGTTTCAGCCGGTAGCCAGCGAAGGTATACAGACCTAGCAAGGGCAGAACCTCACCCATACCCCCTTCTACCCCACCGCGATTGGACAGCATTACCAGAACCAGGACAATTATGCCGCCAAAGGCGATGGCCTCGACCAGGTAGTTCGGTACCTGTGACAGGGTATGGCTCGTTGCCTGGTGCCGGGCGAAACGGAAGGAAGGCCCCAGAAATCGATCCAGGTAGGCATGCTCACGGCCGAGCAGTTTGATGTCCTTGATGCCGCTCAACGC
Organism: Methylohalomonas lacus; assembly: GCF_024808875.1. Classification (GTDB taxonomy): domain Bacteria; phylum Pseudomonadota; class Gammaproteobacteria; order Methylohalomonadales; family Methylohalomonadaceae; genus Methylohalomonas; species Methylohalomonas lacus. The sequence continues at coordinate 20,807 of NZ_JANUCT010000021.1, read as the reverse complement.
CTCCCCGGCAGCGGTGAAGCGCTCCTGGTTCGCCTGAATGCGGTCCTGGCCTATGCGTGCCAGACGCTTACGAACCATCATATAGAGTATCCCGTAGAGCCCCCCGAGCACGACTCCGACCGCCAGTGCCAGCAATGGATCAATCAGTAACAGAAGCGACAGAATGCCAAGGAGTACGATCGAATAGGCGACAAGTTCCATACCCGGCCGCAGGACATTACTGACGAGTTGAGCCACCTCCGACAAGACACTTTTGCTCAGGTCTCCGCTGTGGCGATTGAGAAAGAAGCTATACGGTTGGCGCAGATAGGTTTCGAGTAATCGACAGGCCAGTCCATGACCGCGCATCTCGACGTAGCGGTTCATGACATAGACGGTTATGCCCCGGAATACTGCCGAGACAAGAATAAGCAGAAAGGCGCCAATACCCAGGACCATCAAGAAATCGTCCACGGAATTAAAGTCGAAAGTGGCATAGATCAGCGCCAGCTTGTCATTGGTCCGGACGACTTCCGGGTTTGCCAGTACGCTTAGGAATGGCATCACTGAGGCAACGCCTGCCGTTTCCAGGACAGCCATGACGGTGATCATGCCGAGCACGAGTATGCCACGGCGTCTCTCACCCCGACTCAGCAGAAAAAATATTTTGCGAAAGGCTTCAGGCACTGTCAGTTGTGGCCTCCCCCCAAACAAGTTTCGGAAAAGCAAGCACTATGGCCGATCGAAAGGAGCAGTTCATCAAGTCAAGAATACCCAGCATCTCTATCAGCCGTCCCGCACCGGCCTGATGCCCAATACGGATGGTACAAGGATCGCATCTTCTCCACGTGCCTGTTGCTGCAGGTGATCAAGCAACCAAACCGGATTATCAAGTGTAGTAAGCAACAGCGCATCGAAATCGGCGATCTTGCAGAACTCGTTCCAGACCGGCAATCCCAGGCGGCTGGTGGCTATAGCTTCAGGATCGTAGACACCGATGACCTGCAAAGCCATCTCCTGGGCACGCAACAATGCTATCTCAGCGAGCTCTGAATAGCCGCATAATACGATCCGACTTATTCCCTTGGCCCGGCATTGCTTAAACAGCTCAATACAGGCATCCCCTGCCTGGCGATAGAAAGCAAATGACGATGACAGGTATCTTGCCGTAAGCTGGCTTTTTTCTGAGAAACCTTTCGGCGTCAGATAATAGATGTAACGATTAGCTGGTGCATGGTGGATCTTGATTAGTCCCTTGCGCGCACACCGGCGCAGGTAGGAATTGGCCAAGCCCAGAGCAATGTCCAGACGGGCAGCCAGATGGCGCTGTGTTACCTTACTGTCTTTCTCGATGGCTTCGAGAATCTCCAGTGTGAGCGCATCTTCTCGATTTAGGGCGTTCATCTTGTGAACAGTATAGTGTAGATTATCTTCATTGTGAACAGATCAAATTATTTATCAGAAATCATTTGATATGCAGCCGCTGTGCTGTATTAACTATTGGAATAGCGACAGGGACTGACAGATTCTGATCAGGGATGCATTTGAATGCAATAAAGACAGACCGTCAGATTTAAATATCGCAAGTGATTGTTATTAATAAAACGTATATGTCTGCATGCACGAGAAAAAATTTTCACACTCAGATATGCTTCTGGGCCGAATATTTAATAGCCCGCAAGGGCAGAATCAGACTCTCATTAATATTAACCAGATTTTATAAAAGTTTTAAGTTCAAACCATGACGCGAATATATAACACCAAGAAACGCATTCTGGTTGCCGGCGGGGCCGGCTTTCTGGGATCGCACCTGGTCGATCGACTTATCGAGAAAGGACATGAAGTGCTTTGTGTAGACAATCTTTTCACGGGCACAAAACAGCATATTTATCACCTACATAACCATCCAAGATTTGAGTTTCTACGGCACGATATTTGCTTCCCACTGTATGTGGAAGTTGATGAAATCTATAATTTTGCATGCCCAGCGTCACCTATTCATTATCAACATGATCCGGTACAAACCACAAAAACATCAGTGGTCGGCGCTATAAATCTTCTCGGGCTTGCCAAGAGATTAAAATGCAAGATCTTTCAGGCATCCACGAGTGAAGTTTACGGTGATCCGCATTGCCATCCTCAGGTAGAGTCTTATTGGGGTAATGTGAATCCTGTTGGCACACGGTCCTGTTACGATGAAGGCAAAAGATGCGCTGAGACACTTTTCTTTGATTACCATCGTCAAAACGGAGTCGAGATAAAAGTAGCCAGGATTTTCAATACCTATGGCCCGCGCATGCATCCGAATGATGGCAGAGTTGTTTCAAACTTCATCAATCAGGCGTTAGCAGGGCGAGACATCACCATTTTTGGCGACGGTGCACAGACCCGATCTTTCTGCTATGTTGACGATCTAATCGAGGGCATCATGCGCTTAATGAATACGGATGACGACGTGGCAGGCCCCGTGAATCTAGGTAACCCTGATGAAATTACCATGTACGATCTCGCCCAAAAAATAATTGCATTGACAAAATCAGCATCACACATTGTCAAGCTGGAACTTCCTGCCGACGATCCACGCCAGCGCAACCCTGATATTACCAAGGCGATGAATTTACTAGACTGGAAACCTGCAGTAAAGCTCGATAATGGGCTTGTTGAGACAATTAATTACTTTCAGGAAAGTACCCATCAATTATAGGCAGGTGTATTCAATACTTAAGCATAGTGCTGGTAGATGAGTCAATCAAGTGTCGGAACTGCCTCAACTGGCAACTATACAGATCACGATTATTGGATGTTAAGCTTTCATCAGGATGTGAATTTGATCGCGTTAGTAATTTGCGCGCTATCACGTGCTATCCCTTTATCCAGTGTGACAAATCCCGTTGTGTCAGCTTAGCTAGCTTATTGACATCTTGCACAAATTCGACTTCCAATTCACGACACAATTGTAAGGTCAGTGGCTTGCGTCCAGATTTGATGGAGACACCAACCAAATATTTCAATAAGCCAGTCCGCAACCAAGGCAAGCCCAGTAGTCTAAGTACACGCACATATAGTATCATGAGGTTGCGAATCCAGCGCCATTGCCAGTACTTGGCCCTGTTCTCTGCCTTGAAATCTAAATCTGTCCACATCGGCAAATCAAGAAATTTTAGAATTCGACGCCATTCTCTATGTACATCATTTTCTATATCTTCAAGAAAGATCACCAGGACGCGATCCCTGCTTACCGTTTTATACAATCTTTCCAGCTGTTCCCCAAGACTGCAGGCCTTCCTGTATTGAAGAAACTCTGGATCAGGACAATTTCCTGGAATAGCCTCGCCCCGTAATCGTCTCTCCTGTAAGTGCCAGGCCGTCTCAAAGTCAACAACATTCTCTCTACCAACGAACAGGAGCTGCCCATGCAAGGATGGCGCCATTTCCACCGGATTGCGAAGCATGACGATGTAACGAACATTATCAAGCTTAGCCTCTATATTTTTGACAGCAGTCACTGAGCGCAGATACCAAGTAGAGGCTTCACCGATTATCTTGTGATTTGAATCTGCCGATTTATATAATGACAGATAGTGTTCATAGTCGCGCCAAGGTTCTATATTGTGATTTAAGTCATTGCTAAAATAATGTGGCTCCTTATTCGGTGACATAAATACATTAGGGTGCTGTGACAACCAATAAGCCAATGAGGTTGTGCCACATTTCGGGGCGCCGAGTATAAAGAAGTTTGGTTTATTCATTAAAATATACCGAAATCTTTACATTGCCGATCATAAACTATTATTGTAGATATTGATTATACTAATCAAATAAGCCAAGTCTGAACAATCAGGCTGCTTTATCACAATGCTCAATATGCCAATATCTTTTCCAGGCAACCATGTCCCGTATAGAAGCACTATTTAAGCTATATACAGTGCCTGCGTTCACCCTACTTAACAACGATGCCACTTTCCGAAAGAAATTAATCACAGCCGGCAGCGCCCCGGCAGGTTGATCCGGAAACTGTTCTCGATCATTTTGTGCGGGAAAACGAAATATGAACGCCAGAGGCAAATTCAGCGGACTATCTGACGGCATCAGAGCAGCCAGTCTGAGCGTATTCTAACACGGCCGGAAAAATGTCTGCTTACTGCGGGACGAGACCTTGCAAGGGTTTCAGCAGTGCAGGTGGATTATGCAGCCTTGTCAAAAGCAAGGCATCTTAGTCTGTGATTTTCTTAAATTGAGTCCAAATCGGAAGGCCAGACGAGTACTGCTAGTATGGTTCGGATCGTAGATACCGATGACTTGTACAGTAGCCTCCTGCTCACGCAAATATGCAATCTTAGTGAGTTCTGGGTCACTACACAGCACAAAACGTATGAGATCCAACACTCGGCACCGCCCTAAAAGATCAATACAGGCACCGCAGGTTCGTCTATCGGTTCGTGAGCCGGCTCTTTTCAGCGAAACCCTTGGAGATGAACTAGTAATGAGAGAATTGCTGATACAGGATATCTTATAGCATATAATGGCAAAAGCCAGATATTCTCCTGCTACAATATTATTATTTTAAATAAAACCAACAACCTAAAATATGACGAAATATAACATTCAGTTTTCTTGCGACTCGCCTATCAATAATAGAATTAATAAGCTTTTGGCACTTCATTGCCCAAACAATATCATGATTAGATATAGATAATTTAAATAAATTATCATATATTTTATTCTCTTTATCAACTGAATACATCATGCCGTCACTATAGGCTTTATATATACGATTATACACTCTCCTTTTAATTTTATTGTGCGATAGCATTTCATCGAGCTTATTAAAGTCGTCTAATGTTTCTATTATTGCCAATACACCATCTAGACGATTTTCTGGGCCTGCACTCCTGCTCAATCTAGAACTGTCTACTGTGTTACCTATAGTCAAGATTTCATGAACACTTGCTATATTAATATCGTAACATCCCGCTCTGACCTCATACTCTGCGTCTTCAGAAATCCACAATTTACGCCAACTACCTATCTGATCTGATACTTGACGACGCCACATGCAGCTTGAAGTTCCCCAAGGTCTTTTGATTAAAACAATGGGTAATATTTTCTTATGAGCCTCTAGACTTTCATTCCTGATACTAAAGTTTCCATATATATCTTCATCCATGCAACCTGTGTAGCACATCCCTATAGACTTATTGGCTTCCATCAATTCGACCTGTGCAGCCAATTTTTTTTGTTTCCATCGAGTATCAGAATCCAGATAGCTAACATAGGCTCCAGTAATATGCTGCCTACCTAGTTCACGTGCACCACCTGGCCCAAGGTTCTTGTCCGATCTAATATATTTTAATTCTATTGCCTCAGATTCAGACTGCTTACGCACCGTATTTATCGATTCTAATATATCATCAGTAGATGCGTCGTCGACCACAATAACCTCGATTGGTCGATATGTTTGTGAGAAAACAGAGCTTAAAGCATCTTCAAACAACGCGCGCCTGTTTTTCACGGGAATCACAACTGAGACTAAAGGTTCCTGGGACATTTTAATTAGTGTTTATTGTAAGTAACGCATTGAGTTAGGCAAAATTAAATCTGGTTTTCAACACTCGAGCAATGGCCTCATGCTTGCCAAACTGCTTGCCGTTGTACGAAGTGATCGCATTAATCAGCCATTTCAGCAACTGCAGCGGGTTCATAGCCGTCTGGCGCAAGGCTGAAGCAGTACGTCGTTTCACGTATGTGCTCAAAATATATATGAATTTACACTCGGTCAACATAATCAAGACCTGCTATAGATCCTTGCCAATGACGGTATTCACTACCGTACCTCCAATACGGGTTTTGGATCCATGACGGCACGCGCTCCCCATTGAGACCATATTTAACTGTTGACCCTAACGACTGTAATCTGGAGTAGCTATCTTGGGCTAGCGCTGCCTCGGGACAAGAGAAAATCGGAGCAGGTCAGTGACGCCCTGCATCACCATCTGCATATCAGCCTGAGCCATGAGTGGATTTACCAGTACATACTGCGTGACGAGGTCTCAGGTGAGGACCTGTACCGGCATCCGCGCAGCCGGCCTCAACTTGATGCCCGGTCCCGGTGAGGTAGCCGGTAGTCGCGCTAACTGCAGCTATGGCGAAACTCGCAGCTGATGGTGGACTTGTAACTCCCGAGCAGTACAACGGTTTTGGTCTGATTATGACTAGTTTCCATAAGCGTCTGAATTTAGTATAGTCAGCCTTCGGTCAGCTTATCTAGATTCTCATCAGAGCCATCCTTTCTTTGCGGATAAAAAGGCTCTGATACTACTGTAGATGGCCTCGTGTACCGACTCATGAGTTGCATTTCCGAGTTAAATTCATTCGATGAATCCGAAATGTTGCAGCTTTTTTAGTCATATTGCCTATCAAAGCTATGCCAAAGCCCACAGGGGAGGGGCTAGAAATGACATCTAATATGGATAAACGAAAATTTTCTATAGGGGTTAATGAAATAATTGAACCTGGAGCAATTCAAGATTTTCAACAAGAAAACATGCAGCAATTACGTCAAGACGGCATTACCGTTTTGAAGGGTATATTTGATTATGAAACAGTCAAAAATGCCAGGGATATTATTCTCAACAACCGTAGCCTTTTCAAAAACACTCGTCCTACGCCATCGGCACTACACTTAGCTGGTTTTCACCGTTTTCCTGAACTTGAATCACTACATACCCTACTGACCTGTAATTCCATCATACTTAAATTTTTAAAAAATGTAGTAAATGGACGCAGAATAAGAAGCATAGGACTCAGTGATATCACGATTAACCGTTCACAGCCTTGGCATAAAGACCTTCTAAGAGGGCACTATCGCACATATCTTGATAGCGAGTCACTAGACTGGCATCAATCTAGCGGCAGTGTATTTAAGTTGCTTTTTTATTTGCAGGATAGTGCCAGTCTTAAAGTCGTGCCGGGCTCACACCTGTTCTCGACACCACTCGACGATGATACTTACAGCGAACCTGACGAAAATACGTCTGTGCTGAGTATCGGAGTAGAATGTGGTGACATTGCTATTATGGATATAAGGTGTTCGCATTGTGGCTCGCCGGAGTCTACATATGCGACTGGGCAATGGGATAACAATCCACGCATTCTGATTTCTACAGCAATGGGCGATGTTTCCAGTCGTTTAACTCAAGCTATGGAAGTCGGCAATTTTCATCGACTAATGGACTGGATGGCTCGCAATCCGTGACCTCAATGAGCTGACATAGTTCTCATGTGGTAAGTTATTTAAATCTCGCATTAGTCGGCACTGGTTAACAGTGCCGACCATTTCTACTATCTAATATTAGATATTCTGATAACTACAGAATAGAACAGTGAGGCTCGATGATGGGCTTCTGAATACAATCAATTACTTCCAGGAAAACATCGATTAATCATAGAAACGGGCATTCAAGCTTTAAGCGAAATGCTAGTAGCTGATTAAAGTACCTACCAGATATATTTAGACTGATAACTATGTAGACCACGATCATGCTATAGCTGATGATTTAGTTTGCCTTGCATCCATCAACTACATAAGCAATGACAATTAACGGATTTTCAATTTTAATCAAAGCTAAATCTGGTAATTGGTGTGCTACGTGCTGTGCCGCCTCAACCTTCTCATTTATTCAAGCTTTTAAATTTAACACCTAATACCTAATGTAGATCACAGACTATCCCTTTATCCAATGTGACAAATCCCGTTTCGTCAGCTTGGCTAGCTCATTGATATCTTCCGCAAATTCGGCCTCCAATTCACGACGCAATTCTATGCTTAGTGGTTTTCGCCTAGACTCTTTGATTGTGGCACCAACCAGATTTTTCAACAGGCCAATCCGCAACCATGGCAACCCTAACTGTCTAAGCATACGCACATAAATAATCTTGATATCACGAACCCAGAGCCATTGCCAGTGTCTGGCTTGATTCTCTGTTTTAAAATCCAAATCTGCCCACATCGGCAAATCGAGGAAATCCAGAATCCGGCCCCATTCTCCATGCACATCTTTTTGTATATCTTCAAGAAATACCGGCAAGACGCGACACTTATCAACTGTCTTATATAAACGTGTCAGTTGCTCCCCAAGACTACAAGCCTTTTTATATTGCAGACATTCAGGATCAGGACAATTCCACGGAACAGCCTTGCCCTGCCGTCGCCTTTCCTGTAAGTGCCAAGCCGTCTCAAAGTCAACAACGTTCTCTCTGCCAGAGAGCAGTAGCTGTCCATGCAAGGATGGCGCCATTTCCACCGGATTGCGCAGCATTACGATATAACGTACACATCCAAGTTCAGCCTCAATATTCTGGACTGCTGTTTGAGATAATAAATACCATGTAGATGCTTCACCTACTATCTTATGGTTTCTATTTGCACCCTCGTATAAAGACAGATAATGTTCAAAATCACGCCAAGAGTATTGGTGGAATCTTAGATCATCATTAAAATAATGTGGCTCCTTGTGTGGTGAAATGAAAACATTAGGATGCTTTGATAGCCAGTAAGCCAATGAGGTCGTGCCACATTTCGGGGCGCCGAGAATGAAGAAATTGGGTTTTTTCATAAGGATTTAAATCGTAAAGCAGTTGAAATCAGGCCAAGCCGGTTCCGCACCTGGCGGTATAGCATAAAATTCCACAGAGCCAGTGATAGCGCTGTCGCCACGGCCGCCCCGCTCATTCCGTAGAATGGAATCAGCAGGCCATTGAGAACGATATTGAGAACGGCTGTCTGCCAGAGAATGTGCGCAGATACGCTTTCATGCCCGGTCATGTTAAGCAACAGAGCTACCGATCCAAATGCGGCGTTTATTAACTGTCCCAGCGCCAGTATTGCCAGCGACAAATGTGCAGCAGCAAACTCGTCTCCAAAAACCCAGCCGACTATAGCACCACCGGCGAGCATGAATGCGAGTGTCACGGGTAGGGCGACCAATAGTATAACCCGTGCGCTCTGGGTAACGAGACTCTGTAAACGGGCCATATCACCACGAGCATGCAGCCGGGCAAATTGTGGCGCGATGACTGCATTGGCCGCTTGTAGGCCGAATGCCACCAGCGTTGCCCCCTGTACGGCTACTCGGTAGATCCCCACTTCCTCGGCGCTGCGGAGCCAGCCCAGCATGATGACATCGGTGTGATTGTTGATGATGGCCGCCCCGCCGATCAGCGTGAACGGCAGCGCACTCTTCAGCCACTCTCGAGTACGAAATTCAGGCCGGGCATTACCGACCTGCAGCATGAGAATGCGCCACAGCAGCAGAGCCCCGAGCATCAATACAAGGAACAGTGCAACCACCTGGACTGCCATCGCAGATTGTGGCTGGCGCCATTCTGGCCACATAAGAAACATTATCGATACAAACAAGAGTACCAGAAGCGGCCGCCACAGCATGTCCAATGACTGGCCGATGATCACTCGGTGCAGACCCTGTAAAGCTGCCGCCAAGGTTCGGACCATGGCCGCAGCGGGTAACGCCAAAAGCATGAGTCCGATCGTCTGAACAACTGCTGGCTCAAACCTCTCGGACAACCACCAAAGTATGCCGAGACCAATCAGCGATATGACTGTGGCTACCAATGTAACGAACTGCCCTGCCCTACGCAGCGCGCCACGCAAAAGACCCCACTGCTCGCGGCCATGGCTGGTGGCTATCTCACGCATCAATAACGCCGGCATGCCCGCTTCGGCACCAACCATCAACAGACGCATAATGGCAAATGCAAAGGCATAGATACCGTAACCTTCCGCACCCAGTACGCGTGCCAATATAATCGCCAGGATCAACAACAATATCCGGTTAACAGCCTGAAGACCGGCACTGCCAAAACCAGCGCGAATCAGACGGGCACGCAAGCTATCGCCAACCGTCATGCCCCGCAAACGCTGATACCAGCGCGTATCCCGTTGCTGGCAATTATACATGGCTTGCCTGCTCCTTCTGCCATGCAGGCGCACCAATCAAGGCAACAGTGCAAGAATGGACCACGGTAAACAGTGCCATTCAATCAGGCACGCACGATGTTGGCTGCGACATCGCGATAAACACCGCGTGTATCGACAACCAATTTGGCCTCGCGGGCGATCAGCTTATAATCGAAAGCATCGTGGTTAGTGGCCAGCAGAATGGCATCGTAGTCATGCAGGGTTTCTGCGGTCAGCGGCACGCTGGCCAGATCGAAGTGATACTTGCGGATCTTCGGGAACACCGGTACATGCGGGTCGCTGTAAGCGACTTCGGCGCCCTTTTCTCTCAGCATGGCCATGAGTTCAACGGCCGGCGACTCGCGCATGTCGTCAACATTCTTCTTGTAGGCGATGCCGAGCACCAGGATTTTACTGTTCTTGACCGATTTGCCGTGGTCGTTGAGGGCGTCGGTGAGTTTCCGGAACACCCACTGTGGCATCGCGCTGTTGACCTCGCCGGCCAGTTCGATGAAGCGCGTGTTGAGACCGTATTCGCGCGCCTTCCAGGTCAGGTAGAACGGGTCGATGGGGATGCAGTGACCACCCAGGCCCGGGCCGGGATAGTACGGCACGAAGCCGAACGGTTTGGTTGCTGCGGCGCCGATGACCTCGTAGATGTCGATGTCCATGCGATCGGCGACTATTTTCATTTCATTGACGAGGCCTATGTTCACGGCCCGGTGGATATTCTCCAGCAGCTTGGTCATTTCCGCCGCGCGCGGACTGCTGACCGGCACGACCCGATCGACGACCGCGCCATAGAGCGCCGTGCCGACGGCCAGGCAGTCAGCCGTCACGCCGCCGCAAATCTTCGGTATCGTCTGGGTGCGAAAATCCGGGTTGGCCGGGTCCTCACGCTCGGGTGAGTAGACCAGGAAGATGTCCTCGCCGACCGTATAGCCGCGCGACTCGATGCGCGGCCTGAGCTCCTCCTCGGTCGTGCCGGGATAGGTAGTACTCTCCAGCGAGACAACCTGGCCAGGCCGCAGGTGCGGCTGCAGGGCGTCCATAGTGCCAATCACGTAACCCAGGTCGGGCTGGCGATACTGGTCCAGCGGCGTTGGCACGCAGATGATGAGCGCGTCCGGTTCCGCCGAGCGGCTCATGTCGGCGCTGGCCTCGAACAGGCCGGCCTTGACGGCGGCCCTGATCTTCGCCGCCGGAATATGCTCGATATAGCTCTCGCCCGCATTGAGCCTGTCCGCCTTGACCGGGTCGATGTCGAAACCCAGCACCCGGAACCCGACCTCGACGAAGCGCAGCATCAGCGGCAGGCCGACATAGCCCAGGCCGATGATACCGATGGTGGCGCTGCGGTTATCGATTCTGTCCAGTAGTGACTGTTTCATGTTGTGTTGACCGTAATTTATCGGCGGCGCGGCCGCCTCGATTCAAGATTCCATATCGCTGCCGGAAGATGCCTGACGCACCTCGCGGCGCAGTTCTGCGAGCTCGGCTTCGAGACGCTCGTACTCGGCCTGCTTGCGTTCCAGGAAACAGCTGGCCGCCTGTGCCTTGGCGCGAATGCCGGCGGGCGTCAGTTTATAGAGGTAAGCGGCCCGGTGGCGATTGTTCTTGAAATTGGTGGCCTTGATATAGCCCTTGTTCAGCAGGGCCCGGAGACAATAATTGACCTTGCCGACACTGATGCCGATCTCGGTGGCCAGGTCGCGCTGTGATAGGGATGGGTCATCCGCCAGAAGGCGCAGCAAGCGGTAGCGGGTTTCGTCGTCGAGGATGCGTTCAGACATTGAACGCTGATTATGAGCAACAATTTGAGGGATGGCAAGGTGCCGGGGCGTATCAATACGCCGCAATGTAGGCCGGAGATTTCAGCCAGCGAGCCATCCCTGACTCATCCGACTATTCACCTTGAGCGCCTAATCACATAGATCATGCGCCAGCTTCCACAGACGATATTGCAGCAATCGCGTCACGAACCATCGTCTGAAAAAGTGAAATGGCACTAGGAAGAATTTTGTGTAACGCGACAATGGTTGCCATGGCCGGTTCATATGGCCACTAGCCAGCCAGTGCCGGTCCGTATTCCCCATGATGTAGCGTATCAATTTACAGGTCTGTTCCGGCGAACGGGTTACTATAATGTCATCTACCGTCAGTGCCCCGGTCTCTTCTGCAGAAGTGGCATCAGCTATCGCCGGTGGGTCGGGTTGAACCGGAAAGTCAGGGCACCAGTTCTCCTTCAACCATTTCAGGTTCTCATGGTGGTTGGCCTGCACGATATTGATTATATTCTGCTTAAGAACCGGTCTGTTCTGGGTGATGAAAGAAATGCGCTTCTGCAGAATATGGGTAAGCATGTTCGTATCAGCTTTGAATCGGCGATTCTTGTCCGGGTAGTATCTTTTTCTGTATTCATTGAGGATAAACATCCCCTCGGCTGAAATCGACGTGTTGGCCCGGGGCCGATCTGTCAATGACAATTCGCGCCCGAAGAATTGTTCCGCAATATGGACAAAATCCTCGACAACATCATACTCATGAAGCAATGAACTGTCATAAGGTCTGACTATAAGTCTATCTCCATAAACCGAAGCCCATCGTTCTATGTTCTGCCTGAATGCTGAATAGTATTTCGAAAAAGATTTCAAATTACCGGATGTCTTGACAAGCTGCTGCAAATCCGACAGGTAGCTGGAAGCCGGCTCACGGACATAGTAGACGACTGCTGTTTCGTCCACGCCCAGTTCCTTCATGTGATCATGAAGCCGCTGAATCGCCGCAACGGGAAGGCTGGAGAAATTCTCGGCCGAAAGAATAATGGAATCGGACCTGGCAAATGCCTCGGGAAGCTGCTTGTTGAGAGACCGAACGATCTGCCTGGTAACCAGAGAGGCAAGCAGACTGGATGCCGTATACCTGCGCAACTGACGGTTCCTGTCGCTGTATAATAATTCGACAAACCGGTGGTTGCCTCTCATCCAGGGATGCAGATGGGCTGGATAATCAATATCTTTCAATTCTCCCCGGATTGACGCATTAAACAATGCTTCCTGTATAGAGGTTGTGCCGGTCTTGGGAGCGCCAATATGTAATAACAGTTTTTTCATGAACACCTGCTTGATCTTGTAACAAACTACTGATTATCTGCAGGATGCGTAGCCACCGATCAGTGCTTACTGCAAAGAAATATCTCTCTGCAGCCAGGGCAATCCAGCCCCATTATCTCAATTTCATCCTCACCCGCAATATCAGTGATCGAGAACAACTGCACATTAAAACCCGCTGCTGACAGCCTCGTTACAATATCCAAGCCGTATCGCCTGACATGATCGTGCTGACCAAACAACCGTGCCCGCTCGTTCGGATCGGTGATATCAGGATCTTCATAGGTGGCCGCATCGATTATGGGGACAAGGATAACCGCACTGCCGCCGGGTTTGAGGATTCTGTAAAGCTCGCTCATTGCTGTAATGTCGTCGTTCACATGTTCCAGGACATGACTGCAATAGACGAGATCGAATGACCTATCGGGCAGCGGTATATCGGTAACATCAATCACCAGGTGCGCCTTTTTGCCATTGAGATCTGCCGTTTCGTATTCCAGGGATGGAATACTTTCAAAATAGGGCACAAGGCACCGCTCGGGCGCGAAATGCAGCATTCGGTCATTCGGCCTGAAAAGTTGCTCACGCTTGAGTGTAAAGAAACGATGAACCAGCCGGTGCCGCTCCAGTGATCCGCAACGTGGACAGCGCGCGCATGCGCGTCCGTTTATGGGGTGATCCTGGAAACGGGGGCTGAAAGTGTCGCATACCGGGCAGTAACGCCGAGGCAGGAAGGCCAGCCTGGCCAGAATCGCGGAACGGCTGGCGTAAAATGCGGCCCGTAACCGCCGACGCAGTCCCCTTAGAAATGGCCGCCAGCCCTGCGGCATCCATTGACGAATTTGAATATTCAAGCTCCTGACAAGCCGTGCTAGTTCAGTATATAGTACCTATTGGGGGAAGTACTGCAATCGCGCAGGCAGGCCTGCCATAAAGGATGTCCTGTCCAATTATTTGAAAAATACCTGTTCTGTCATGCTTCAACCTGTATCAGTGTCCATTATCCTTGAATGGGAAAATGCGGCCAGCACCCATGGCTGGCGCACGCTCGCCATGCTGCGCTCGCTCGGCCGGCAGATTAAACAGCTTTTACAGAAGCGACTGCACGAGGTCGAGATTCTGGCAGTAACCAACGAGCTACTGGCCTCAAGGGAAGACATCTATCATTGTATTACCAGTTGCCTGGATCTGGACCGGTCTGACTACACCCTCCGAACCGTTCAGGAAACCGGGTTACGATACTTCCAGCTCAAGAACCGCGGTGCCGAGCTCGCCAGCCATGAGATCCTGCTGTTTCTGGATACGGACGTCATCCCCGAGCCGGACTGGCTGGAGCGCATGCTGAATGCCGTCAGCGACCCCGATGTGGCAGCCTGCACGGGCGTCACCTACATGGCACCCCGCAATTTCTATCACAAGACCTTTGCCCTGTTCTGGTTTTTTCCGTCTGGCATCAACTCGGACAAGACCGTGCCGGCCAACGGCATCATTGCCAACAACGCCGCTTTCAGGAAGAGCGTATTTTGCCGCTTTCCCTATCCGGACTGGCCGACGCACCGGGGACAGGGGGCTGGCCTGCATGGCAGGCTGACAACGGCGGGCATTGGTGTCTGGAAGGTACAGGCGGCACGTGTGGAACACCCACCACCTCTATGGTTCCGGCAGTTTGCGCTGCGTGCATTACGCGAGGGTCATGACCGCCTGTACTGGCAGAATAAACAGGCACCCCTCGGCCATGCCCTTCGGGTCGTATTGCAGAAATACGCTCGTGGCATCAAAGCGATTGTAAAACAGCGACACAAAGAAGCCATCCTGAGGCCGGTTGAATTGCCGCCGGCGATGGCGGTTGTCAGCCTTTATTATCTGTTCAGTCTCAATGGGGTTCTGCTGTCCTATTTCTGGCGCGACTGGTTCCGCGACAGATTCATAGGTGAATAACACCCTCTTTAAAGACGTGAACATCAGACCAATATCCATGTTGTTCGCTCAAACTGTCTTCGGACGATGATATGCTACTTTGTCAGCGAACCGCATCAGCATACGGTGCGGAATTACCTCGCCGACCGGGGGCAGTCGCTGGCGGCGCATTTCACGATCATTGCCTACGAACGGGTGTTTGCACATCGTAACCTGCCGGCCGCCGGCACCTATATCTTCTCGGACATAGAAAGGCTCACGCCGGCACGCCTCGATGTGGCCCGACAGCTGTATCGGTTGATTCGGCAACAATACCCCTCGGCCCGGATACTCAATCACCCGGATAAAAGTGCCTGCCGGTACACGCTGCTGACCGAACTACATGACAAGCAGCAGAACCGATTCCGCGTGCGACGCGCGAACATGGACTGCAGCGATCTCCGGTTTCCCGTATTCATTCGCCTGGAAAATGATCACAAGGGCAGCCGCACCCGCCTGCTGCATGACGGGCGGGAACTCAGGCAGGCCATCGCTGCGCTCAGACGCCGCAGTCTTCCCGCACGGCAACTGCTGGTCACCGAATTCTGCGATACGGCCGATGCTGCCGGACTCTACCGCAAATACGCTGCATTCGTGGTTGCTGGTCGCATCATCCCGCGCCACCTGATATTCGGTCATGAATGGATGCTGAAGAACCCGGCGTTCTCCGATGATGAACGCGCGCGGGAGCAGCTTGCCTTTATCCGCAGCAATCCGCATGAAGAAACATTGCAGGGCATCTGTGCCGATGCCCGTATTGATTACGGACGTATCGACTACAGTCTGCTGGACGACCGTATCCAGGTCTGGGAAATCAACACCAACCCCGTCATCATGCAACACAGCCAAACCTACAGCGCGCGCAACCTGGCGGCACACAACCTGTTTTCGGAAAGCATCAGGGCTGCTTTCGAAGCACTCCCGGGCATGGCCCCTGAATCAGTTCCCTGCCCGCTCGATTTCAGTCAGCAGCTGCGCAGGCGCGTCTTTTTTGAACGCTGTTGCGAATACGCGGGCAACCGCTGGATGCGACTGATGTATCGACTACTCGGCCGTTCAGCGCTGGAAATGTGAGGTGTCGTCGCGGCGCTCATCGGTAAATGCCCGGTAGCGGCCGAGGACATGCACACGGCCATGCCGATCCAGGCAGCCGTGATCGCCGGTCGGCCAGAACCCGTCCGCCGTCAGTTCATGATCCGGCAGCTGGTGAGGCGCCAGCCTGACGGCCAGTTCGCCCGCCTGACCGTCAGCCCGGGATCGCCCGTCCGCATCCAGTACCCGCACCTCGACCCCGTTCAGCGGCGTCCCCATGCAATGCGGTTCGTCAGCCGGGGGCTCGCCACCGTCTACGCACAGCGGGCCGGTTTCGGTAGTGCCGTACTGCTGGCGGACCGGACAGCCGGATGCCGCAGCAAATGCCCGCGCCGTCTCTGCTGTCAGCCGCAGGGAGGAACTGACGCACCAGAGCAACGGGGCGGCGGCCTGCTGCCATAATTCCGGATCGGAGAGTTTATGCAGGTGCGCCGGCCAGCTATAGAGTACCTGCACGGGGTACCGGTGCAGCGCCGCGGCGATGCGCTGCGGCTGGCCAATCTCCTCTATCACGGCGGTACCGCCAAACGCATGCACCGACAGCAGGCTGTTGAGGAGGCCGAAACCGTGCGACAGCGGCAACAGGCACAGGCTAGCCGGACGGTTACACCGGATCGTGGCGGGCAGACGGTCATGCACCCGCGCAATGTCCGCGCGAAGATGCGCCAGCGTGCGCAGGCGCGGCTTGGGGACGGCGGTGGTTCCCGAGGTAAACAGCCAGATGCCGGCAGGCGTGTGGCCGGCAGTCGCAGTGTCCGGCACGAATAGTGACCCCGTATGCAGCGGGATTCGTTCTTCGGGCCAGTCCTCATCGGGCAGAACGACCTGCAGACCCAGACCGAGTCCGGCCAGCAGCGTCACGATCCAGTCGACCGTGCCGGGCCGGTCTGCATGCAGCAGCCGGTCGCCCCGCCGGTAGCCCCTGACAGAGAGGCTCTGCTCTTGCCGGACGATGTGCTCCAGCAGGTCAGCGTAGTTGATGCACGACGAAGGCGTCACCACCGCCCAGTCCGCCGGTGCGTCAGCCGCCCAGTGTTCGTACCAGGGCAACGCCGATCCAATCATGTGAACCTCAACTTTTCTTCCAGACCAGCGGCGTCGCCGTAGACGGTCTGAATGCGGGTATAGATGTCCATATCCCAGGCACCGTGCTCGGGCGGGCCCAGGCCGGAGCGTTTCCAGCCGCTGAACGGCGCGCTGCGGTGGGCACCCGGCGCACTCTGGTCAAATCTGAGCAGACCGCACTCCGACGCCGCCATAAAGCGTGCCCGCTGCGCGGGATCAGTGCCATAGAACGCCGCGGCCAGTCCCTGATCAACGCCATTGGCAAGCTCCAGCGCATGCTCGATATCGCGCGCCGGCTGCACAACCATGACCGGACCGAAAGTCTCGCGCTGAACGATTGCCAGTGCCGGGTCATCCGCCTGCAAAAGTGCCGGTGTCAGCCAGCCGCCAGACTCCAGTCCATCGGGAATTTCGCCACCGCAGTGACATACGGCACCGTCGGCCCGGGCCTGGTCGATCGCTGCCCGCACCGTCTGCCTGTGTTCCGGCGTGAGCAGCGGCCCGATATCCGTGTCTGCGGCCAGCGGCGATCCGAGCCTAAGCGCCAGCAGTCGGGTCCGCATAGCGGCAACAAACGGTGTCAGCAGACTTTCATGGACGACAATGCGGCGTATGGCGGTACAGCGCTGACCGGCAAAACTCGTCCCCGCCCGCGCCAGCTCACTGGCAGCCTGCCCCAGGTCAGCTCCCGACATTACCAGCGCGGCGTTGTTGCCACCGAGTTCGGCATGCAGGGGCTTGAGCGCGCGGCCACAGATCACAGCCAGTTCGCTTCCGGCCTGCATGGAGCCGGTCAGTGAAACGGCCCGGATCGCCGGATCGGCTGCCAGCATACGGGCCACGTCCGCTTCGCCCAGTAACAGGTTGACGACCGCACCCGGCATGCCGCTCTCCAGCAACGAGGCCATGAGGCGCTGGGCAACAGCCGGCGCTCGCGGCGAAGCTTTCCATACCACGCTATTGCCACAGGCGACGGCGGGCGCAATCTTGCCGACCGCAATGGCCACCGGGTTATTCCAGGGCGTTATCAGGGCGACTGCACCGTAGGGGCGACGGCGAGCAAACCAGCCATCACCGCGCTGCTGCCACCATGGACTGCCCGCATCGATCTGCTCGATAACCGTCGTCAGGTGACCGGCCGCGGCATCCATCTCGGCGTGGCCGTCCCGGAGCGGCTTGCCGATTTCCTCGGCAAGCAATTCGACGAATTCGTCCCGCGCGGCATCCAGCGACTCACGCCATGCATTCAGGATAGTGCGACGCATGCCAGCCACTGTGGTTTCCCAGGTGGCTGCTGCTTGCGCCGCTGCCGCCACGGCCGCCACCACTTCGCTGCGACCGGCAAGCTTCAGACGGCCACGGTAGGACAAATCCACGGGATTAAAACAGTCGACAGACCGGCCCGGCTGACTCGCGTTGACCGATTGGCCGTCAATGCAGCCGCTGCTCCAGGTAACCGGACGCTCGCTTTCGGCGACGTGGCTGGCCGCCTGTCTGTCCAGACGCGCCAGCAGGGCGGACTGGTCGTCAAAGCTGACGAAACGCTGCAGGAACGAGCGCGTCACCTCGGCATGCGTGCTGTCATAACTGCCGGTTGCATCCGCGGCAATGGTAATTCGGTAGCCGCGCGCGTAGGCATCCACGGCGGTCTCACGTACACAGACATGCAAAAACAGGCCGGCAAGGATAAGGCACTGTACATTGTGCCCGGCAAGCGCCTGTTCCAGCCCCGGGACATTGAAGGCGCTGTGAAAGGTCTTGCTGAATACACCCGCATCGCCGGCAACCGGTGCCAGGACTGCCGGCGGCTGGCAGCCTGCCGTTCCAGCCACGCATAGGCGTCGCCCTTCCTGCAGCCAATGGGGCATGGCGTCATCCAGCCAGGGATGAGTAACAGTGTGAATGTGAAACACGGGCAAACCGAGAGCACGGTAGCGGCCTAGCAGTGCAGACAATCTTTCAATCAGGACAGCGGGCTCGGGTTCTATGCCCGGGTAGGCAAGAAAATCGTTCTGTGCATCAATGAGCAGCAGCGCAGCCGTCATGAGCCGTACATTAGTTGCCCGGCGTCTGCCTCTGCCTGTACCGCGTCAGCTACAATCTCGCCCATCTCGCGAGTCCCCACCACCCTGCTGTCCGGCTCAGCAATATCCAGGGTACGCCACCCCGCCCGCAGCACGCGGTCAATGGCCCGATGGATCCACTGCGCCTGCTCCTGCAGGCCGAAGCTTTCCCGCAGCATCATCGCCAACGACTGGATTTGTCCCAGCGGGTTGGCCTGGTTCGTGCCAGCAAGATCCTTTGCCGCGCCATGACCGGTTTGGTAGACCGCTCTGCCGGCCGGCCCGAAATTGCCGGAGTAGGATACACCGCGCGCACCCATCAGCAGCGCTGCGGCATCGGACAGCACGTCGCCGAACATGTTGGGCGCAACGATTACATCGAACTCGTGCGGCGCCGACAGCAACTGGTAGATCGCATAATCGATTTCCAGTCGCCGCACTGTCAGTCCCTCGGTCTCCATCGACTCCAGCGCGTCGAGCCAGAGACTGCTGATGGCCGGAATACCGCCCGGTTTGGTGACGACCGTCAGGCTGCCGCGCCGGGCCTGTGCCAGACGCCGGGCCACATCAAGGATGCGTTCCACCTGGGATGATTTATAACGGAATTGATGCGTTGCCAGTCTGTCGCCGCAAGGCAGGTTCTCGATACCGGAGTCGCCGAGATAAAGGCCGGCGCTGTTCTCACGCACCACGATCATGTCGATACCGGCAAGATAAGCTGGCTTAATCCGGCTCACGCCATGTAACGCTGCAAGTTCATGGATAGGCGTAAATTTGCAATACAGGTCAAAGCGTTCGCGCAGTCGGTAGACAAAATCACCACCGCCGGGCCCGCAGAAAATACAGCCTCCGTCGGCAAAGACATTGGTGCAGAAATCGATGACCTCGGGAGAAAGGCAGGTGCCGCTGTCCCGCAAGGCTGCCAGACCGATCGGGCCGCCATAGCGTAGTTGCACTGCAATACCGCTGGCCTGCTCGATAGCCTGCAGTACCTGGAGAGCGGCGGATATGACCTCCGGGCCGACCCCCTCACCCGTCAGTATGCCTGCCAACCGCGCATTTGTGAGACAGGAATCATCCGTTGGTAATGCCCTTGTCAGAACTTGCGAAAGGCAACTGTCAGACATAGGTGATCTTCTATGATTTCAGGTAGCACACCTGCCCCCTGCAGGTACTCTACAGACCGGGAAACCTAACACAGCGCACAAAAGGCCGGTGTGCTCAGGACAGTATAGCGAAATCGGCACGAATATATTGATGTTCTGAACCGAGCCTGCTCGGGCGCTGATCTGAACGGAATACACCATCCCTGTAGCGCATAGTGCTCATGGTAATATCCACCTTCATTCTTGCCCGGGATCATTAAAAAAAAGCTGAAGCAGCAACTGAAAGACAGACGATTCCCGCCAAACTTCTCCCAACATACATGTGATCAATATCGGCAACCTGGCGCTTATGGAGCCGGATATATTAGGGCCTGTTGATCTTTCACATGGGCAGCCACATGATTGCACAGGCCAACGCAATCATACTGGCATAGTTTCGCTGCAGTTTGTCATAGCGCGT
>NZ_JANUCT010000020.1 GCF_024808875.1 Methylohalomonas lacus | reverse complement strand
CTTCAGCGACTGATGACGGACTCGGCCTTGTTCCCCGCCCCTGGCTCTATAGCAATATCCTATGACCACAGAGTTGCTGCAAGCATAGGATGACGGTTTGAAGTTCGCGGCGAGGTCGCCGCTCCCACCAATCAACCAGCCTCAATGCGCCGGTGATGGATCGTCATCCGGTACCTCGGCGGCCATTTCCTGTTCATGCTGCTTGACGTGGTCGCGAGCGAACAGGCAGTAGACTGCCGGCACCACGAACAGCGTGAACAGCGTACCAATGCCGAGGCCGGTGGCGATCACAAGGCCGATGTGGAAACGGCTGACGGCGCCGGGACCGGACGCCAACAGCAGCGGCACCATGGCGACGATCAGGGCGACCGAAGTCATCAGGATCGGTCGCAGGCGGATGGCCGAGGCTTCTTCAACGGCCTGGCGTTTGTTCAGTTGTTTGTCGATTTGTAGCTTGTTGGCAAACTCGACGATCAGAATGCCGTTCTTCGCGATCACACCAATGAGAGTAATCAGTCCCACCTGGGTGTAGATGTTGACCGTGGCGAAGCCGAGCGTGATGAATACCAGCGCGCCGGCAATGGTCATCGGTACCGACATCAGGATGATGAGTGGATCGCGCCAGCTTTCGAACTGGGCCGCCAGCACCAGGTAAATCACCAGCAGTGACAGGAAGAAGGTCAGCACCAGCGCGCTGCCCTGTTGGGCATACTGGCGGGATTCACCCTGATAGTCGTAACTGTAATTGTTCGGCAGTATTTCGTCCGCCTGGTTCTGCAGATAACTGATGACATCCCCCATGCTGTGTCCCGGTGCGGGAATGCCCTCCAGCGTCAGTGAGTTCAACTGATTGAACTGGGTCCGCATGCTCGGCTGCACGGTCTGCTCGAAACTGACCAGGCTGTCCATCGGTACCAGGTCGCCGCCGGCGGTTTCGATGTAATAATTGCTCAGCATGTCCGCATCGAGGCGCTGCTCGCGTTCGACCTGCGGGATGACCTTGTAACTGCGACCCTGCAGGCTGAAGCGGTTGACGTAGTTTTCGCCCAGCATGCCGGCCAGGTTCTGGCCGATTTGCTGCATGCTGATGCCGAGATCACCGGCGCGATCACGGTTGATGACGACCTTCATCATCGGCCGATCCATGTCAATGGACTTTTTCAGGAACATGAAATTGCCGCTCTGCATGGCTGGCCCCAGCAGTTCATCGGCAACCCGGTTGAGATCATCGTATGCGGCATCCGTGACAATCGTGAATTGCACCGGCAGGCCGCGGCTGGCACTGGGCAGGCTGGGGCGCGGAAATATGCCAATGTTGAATCCGGGATTATCAGCCAGAGCCGCCTGTACGTCCGGCATGACTTCCATCTGTGAGCGTTCACGCTCGGAGACCGGTGGCATCTTGAAGCCACCGAAAATCACGTTCGACTCGTTACCCTGACCGAGGATGTAGAAGCTTTCCTGGTACTCGGGAATCGTCTCGAAGGCTTCCTGAATCTGACGACCGTAAGCCTGGGTGTAGTCGATATTGGCGGTCTTCGGACCTTCCGCCTGGAAGAACAGAATGCTCTGGTCCTCGGTCGGTGCCAGCTCGTTCTGGCTGGTGATGAACATGAAATAAATGCTCGCCAGCACGATAAAGCCGAATACGATGGTGACCGGAATGTAGTTCAGCGTGTTGTGCAGCGTACGCTGGTAGCCGTTCGCCAGACCGGTAAAGAACCGCTCGACACCGCGCTCGAACGGCCCCGGATGATGATCGTCCTTCAGTACCTTGGAAGCCAGCATCGGCGACAGCGTCAGCGCCACCACGCCGGAGATCAGCACGGCGCCGGACAGGGCGAAGGCGAATTCCGTGAACAACGAACCGACCAGACCGCCCATGAAGCCGATCGGTGCGTACACGGCGATGATTGTCGTTGTCATGGCGATGATCGGCACGGCCAGTTCGCGCGCGCCCATCAGGGCTGCCTGCAGGCGCGTCTTGCCTTCCTCGATGTGCCGGTGCACGTTCTCGACAACGATGATCGCGTCATCCACCACCAGACCAATCGCCAGCACCATCGACAGCAGCGTAAGCAGGTTGATCGAGAAACCCATGAGCAGCATGAGGAAGGCACCGCCGATCAGTGACAAGGGTACGGCGACCGACGGGATGATTGCCGCACGCAGCGAGCCCAGTGACAGGTAGATCACCAGTAGCACGATTAATACCGCTTCACCCAGGGTCTTGAAGACTTCCTTGATCGAATCCTCGATAAACACACTGGCATCGTAGGCGATAAGCCCTTCCATGCCCTCCGGCAGCTGCGACTGGATCTCGGGCATGACGTCATGTACGGCCTGGGCCACGGTCAGCGGATTGGCGCCCGGTGTCGGCTCGATACCGATGAAGATTGCAGGTTTGCCCTTGTACCAGTTGAGCGAATCGTAGGTTTCGGAACCCAGTTCCGTGGTCGCGATGTCGCGCAGGCGTACCAGCGTGCCGTTCTCGGCACGCACTACCAGGTTGTTGAAGTCGTCCGGGTCGCTGACATCCGTGGTCGATGACAGATCGATGGAGATGAACGGTCCCTTGGTCTTGCCGATACCAGCCAGGTAGTTGTTCGAACTCAGTACCCGAGCGACATCATTGGCGGTTACGCCCAATGCGGTCATGCGTTCCGAATCCAGCCAGATGCGCATGGCATAGGTCTTGTTACCGATGATTTCCGCCTTGGAAATGCCCGGCAGTGCCTGCAGCTTGGGCTGGACCACGCGCAGCAGGTAGTCGGTGACCTGCGACGGTGACATGCTTTCGCTGTAGTAGGCGTGGTACATCAGCGCCGTGCTGTCGCCGGTAGTACTGTCGATGATCGGGCTCTCGGCCTCTTCCGGCAGGACATTGCGCTGGCTGGCGACCTTGGCCTGGATCTCGGAGACGGCATCGTTGGCGTCGTAGTTGAGATCCATGTGTGCCTCGATCACCGATTGCCCCTGGAGGCTGCGCGACAGCATGTAGTCGATACCGTCGGCCTCGGCGATGGCCTGCTGCAGCGGCGTCGTAATGAAGCCCTTGACCAGCTCGCTGCTGGCGCCGGGGTAGGGCGTCGTGATCGTGACGACCGTATTCTCGGTCTTGGGGTACTGACGCACTTCCATTTCGCCGATCGCACGCAGGCCGATCACGAGGATCAGCAGGCTGATAACGCTGGCGAGAACCGGGCGTTTTATAAATATATCGGTAAACTTCACGGTGAGCTCACTGCGTCCTTGTCATTGACCTCGATGTCGTTATTGATCTGCACGGGCTGGCCGTTACGCAGCTTGTTCTGGCCGGCGCTGGCAACTTCATCGCCGAGTTCCAGGCCTTCCAGTATCTCGACCCGGCCGTTGCGAACGGCACCGGTCTTGACTTGCCGGCGCTGCACGACCTTCTGGCCGTCCTGCTCCTCGATGACGAATACGGAGTCGCCGTACGGTGCGTAGGTGATAGCCTGTTGCGGCAGGGTCAGTATGTCGTTCTGTTCGGACAGCAGGGTGCGTATTTCGGCGAACATGCCCGGTCGTAGCGTGCCGTCGGGATTGTCGAGAACCCCGCGAATATGGATCGAGCGCGTACCGGGGTCGATACCGGGGTTCAGCGCCTCTATACGACCGCTAAAGGTCTGACCGGGATAGGCCTGCACATTCAGATCGATGGTCTGACCGACACTCAGGTCCGACAGATGGCGCTCGGGCAGTGTGTAGTCGACATAAATCGGATCCAGCGACTGCAGCGGTGCGATCTCGGAACCGGCGGCCAGATACTGGCCGAGATCGATCTGGCGGATGCCGATGATGCCGGAAAAGGGCGCGCGGATACTTTTTTTCACCATCTCCGCTTTGCTGGAAGCCAGGTTGGCCCTGGCGCTTTCCAGCCGCGCCTTGGCCTCGTCGAACTCCGACTGGGAAACCGTACGCTCCTTGACCAGCTTGGCGGCTCGATCGAACTGGACCTGGGCGAGCTGCAGATCGGCTTTCAGGCCTTCAAGCTGGGCGCGATCGACGTTATCGTCGATCTGCAGCAGTACATCGCCTTTTTCCACCCGCTGGCCCGATTCGAACTGGATTTCCTCGACGATGCCGGGGACCTCGTTGGTGACAGAAACGTCGTTGACGGCCACCATGCTGCCCACCGAGTTGAGTCGCGGTTGCCAGCTTTCCTCGGTGACGGTGGTGCTGGCAATGGTGGCCGGGGGCTGGCCCTGTTCGGCCATTTCACTCATGGCCTCCCACTGCTGCATTTTCATGTAGTACACGCCGCCGATAATGCCGCCGACGATCAGGAGCATGAGAATCAAGCGCAAAAACATGTCATAACCATTTGATCAGATTGGTAAAATACAGTCCATGTAAAGCGATCGGCGCAGTCGCCAACTCGGGAGCACCGACGCTGCCTGGAAATGATATTATCTTATAAATTCAGCTTATCATAAGCATGATTATAATTGTGCAAACAGAGAGTAATATAGCCGGCCATGAGTGAAAACCACGCCAATCAGAATTTCGGCTGCCTGCTGCATGATACAGCACGTCTGTTGCGGCGCGATTTCAATCGCCGTGCCCAGAAACTGGGCCTGACGCAGACCCAGTGGCAGGCTCTGTGCGTGCTGTCGCGCAATGAAGGCATTAACCAGGCCACGCTGGCGGAATTGCTGGAAGTCCAGCCGATTACTCTGGGCCGTCTGGTCGACCGCCTGGAAGCCACCGGCTGGGTTGAGCGACGTGCCCATCCGACCGATCGGCGCGCGACGACGCTTTATCTTACGGCCAAGGCCGAACCGATTCTTCTGGATATGGGCAAGCTCGCCGAAGAAACCCGCGAGCTGGCGTTGCAGGATGTGTCTGATGCGGAATGCAATCAGATCATGCAGGTACTCGAGCGTATCAAGGCCAATCTGCTCAGTCAGGAAGAGTCTACGGGAAATCCGGCACAGCGCCGGGCCCAGTAACAGAACGACGTAACAGAACGACTATAATCCGCCGGGGTAATCAAAGGCGGAGTTGATATGCTCGGGTGGCCGAGCACCAGGGCTGAATATCTTCTGTTACAGCTCCATATGGGACTGTAACAAAAGCCCCGGCTTAAGCCGGGGCAATCCCATATTGCTTTACTTCGTGCCTTGCTTATTCCTCGACAACAAACTCAACACGACGGTTCTCGGCGCGTCCTTCCCCGGTCTGATTGGTACGAATCGGTTCAGCCTCACCACGGCCATAAGCCCGAAGACGATTCGCATCGATGCCACGGGCTACCATATAGTCATGCACGGACTGGGCACGGCGCTTGGACAAGTCCTGATTATAGGCGTCACTACCGGTACTATCGGTATGACCCGTGATGGCAACCGTTACACCCTGGTTATCACGCAGTACGCGGATCGCTTCATCCAGGGTTGACCTCGCTTCAGAGCGGAGTTCAGACCTGTCGAAAGCAAAGTGAACACCCTCAATCGTGAAGATTTTTGTGCCGGCCAGCGGGCAACCATGTTCGTCAACCTCGGTATTGGCCGGAGTATTCGCGCAACGATCCAGGTAATCGGCCACACCGTCACCATCGGCATCCAGCGGGCAACCACGGCTGTCTACCTTGACGCCCGGCGGTGTCCCGGGGCAGGCATCCCTGCCATCCGGTACGCCATCACCATCGGCATCCTGCTCTTGCGGTTCCGGGTCCGGTTCGGCCTGTGCCATCAAGTCCGGATCACAGGCTTCCGTGGCCATATCGGGAGTCCAATGTCCGCCACGCCAGCATTCGCCGAAACCACTCCGCCAGACCTTGCCGGAAGAACTGTTCCAATAGCCGACGTCGTCAGCCATTACCGCTCGGCTGCCGCCGCCGGCGCCGATTGCAAGCATGGATAGAACCACTATTGCGCTCGTCAGACGTGCACAACAATCCCGATTTTGCCACGTTTTCAATAACTGTGTCAGTTGACTCATTGTTTTCTCCTGGCCTGATTGATCAAGCCTGAATCCTTCACTTCCGAATGCCGGAGTGCAGGAATCGCATCTCACGCTCAGTAGTTAGTGCCGCTATTTTAGAAACAGGCATATTGGTTTTTCCTGGAGCTTCAGCTGAAACCCAGACAGGTGATTACAGGACGGAGAGAAAAAATCATAACCTTCTACCCTGGATCACCCGAAGTAATATCACGACGATCGCAATGACCAGAAGAATATGAATAAGTCCGCCCATGGAATAGGACGTAACCAGTCCCAATGCCCACAGGATCAATAGAATGACGACGATTGTTTCCAGCATTGCTCCAACCTCCTATTGCTGTGCAAACCCAATTCGTATTGGGACAGATTGAATCAGGGTGAACGCAGTGTCTTAACAGGTCTGTACGCCAGCGCACGCAGACTAATGATCCGGTGCCGGGTCGGCCGAGGAGAGGCAAGCTTTATATGTGTTATAGCGAACACACAGGGTGGGTGGCCTTTGCTATAAATTTAAATATCGCATGCTTCCTAGGAGGAAGTGATATGCCCAAGAACGACGCCCTGCAAAAAAACCACCTGCTGGCCAATTTGTCAGGCGAGGTATGCCAGCGTGTTTGTCCATGCCTCGAACTCGTGTCTATGTCGCTCGGCCAGGTTCTGTATGAGTCTGGCGACACCTTGCGCTATGTCTATTTTCCCACCGACTCGATCATCACCCTGCTCTATGTCATGGAGGATGGCACGTCGACGGAAATCTCGGTGGTCGGCAACGAAGGCGTTGTCGGCGTCGCCCTGTTCATGGGCTGCGAGAGCACCACCACCCGCGCCGTTGTGCTAAGCACTGGCAGTGCCTATCGGTTACCGGGACGCTGGATCAAGGATGAGTTCAATCGCCATGGCGAAATGATGAATCTGCTCCTGCGCTATACACAATCGCTGATCGCGCAAACGGCCCAGACCGCGGTTTGTAATCGATATCATACGATCGACCAGCAGCTGTGCCGCTGGCTGCTGCTGTCGCTGGACCGGCTGCCGGGCAATCAGTTGATCATGACCCAGGAGCAGATCGCCAATATGCTGGGCGTTCGCCGCGAAGGCGTGACCCAGGCGGCCGGTAAGCTGCAGAAGCTCGGCGTTATCAATTACAACCGTGGTCATATCACGGTGTTGGACCGGCCCCACCTGGAAAAGCTGTGCTGCGAGTGTTATGCCGTGGTCAAGAAGGAAACCGAGCGCCTGCTGCCCTATCTACACAGGGTCAACGCGGAAACTCCGGCAGGTCCGTCCGGTGATGCTCATACGCAACTAAACATAGCTAACCATGTTGTTGGCAGAACTAACAGGTCATCATACGGAATTACCCGCTGATCGTTTCATAATTAAGAATTATGAATAAATCCGCCCATGGAACAGGGCGTAATTCGCTCAAATCTCCTATTACAGTACAAGCCCAATCCGTATTGGGACCGATTGAATCAGGGTGAACGCGGTCGCTTAACGGGTCTGTACGCCGGTACACACAAAATGGCGCGCTTGCCTGTCATCAGCGGGTGAGGCAACCTTACTATGTGCGATAGCGTACGCACAAGGGGGGGGCATTTGCTATAATTTAGGAAGATGACAGTAACGCACGCCTACGGGGGCTTGTATGCCTAAGATCGATGCTCTAGAAAAGAGCGACGCAATGCAAAGTAACCATCTTCTGGCCAGTTTGTCAGATGATGTGCGCGAGCGTGTTTTGCCACAACTGGAATACGTGTCCCTGCCGCTCGGCAAGGTTCTGTATGAATCCGGTGATACCTTGCGCTATGTCTATTTTCCCACCGACGCAATCATTTCCCTGCTCTATGTCATGGAGGACGGCTCTTCGGCGGAAATCTCGGTGGTCGGCAACGAAGGCGTTGTCGGCGTTGCCCTGTTCATGGGCGGCGAGAGCACCACCAGCCGTGCCATTGTGCAAAGCGCTGGCGGCGCCTTTCGTTTGCCGGGGCAATGGATCAAGGATGAGTTCAATCGCCACGGCGAAATGATGAATCTGCTCCTGCGCTACACGCAATCGCTGATTACGCAGATGGCCCAGACCGCGGTCTGCAATCGGCATCATTCCATCGACCAGCAGCTGTGCCGCTGGCTGCTGCTGTCGCTGGACCGGCTGCCGGGCAATCAGCTAACCATGACCCAGGAGTTGATTGCCAACATGCTGGGTGTGCGCCGCGAAGGCGTGACCCAGGCGGCCGGCAAGCTGCAGCGACTCGGCATTATCAATTACAACCGTGGTCATATCACGGTGCTGGACCGGCCCTATCTGGAAAAGCTGTGCTGCGAGTGTTATGCCGTGGTCAAGAAGGAAGCCGAGCGCCTGCTGCCCTATCTACACAGGGTCAACACCTGACAGCGGTGCTCCGGAAAGCCTGTCCAGTGGATTGCCAGGTATAACTAAACACGGCTAAACGGCCTGTGGTAGACTGCTTTGTGCTAGAACGAACAGATCATCATCCAGTCATTGGTTAATCTCAGTAGCTAGATTGGTGCTGCACTCTCCCAATTTAGCCTTTGGTTCCATGATCCGCACAGGATGATTCATGTCAGCTGCACTACCATCAGCAACCGAAAATACACTGATCAATCGCCTGCCCAAAAAGCAACGCAGTGACTTTATTGGCTGCTGCAGCCATGTCGATCTTCCTCTTGGTACGATCCTGTGTGAACGGGATGAACCTATCCGCCAAGTATATTTCCCGCTGGATGGTTTCATATCGATAGTGGAAATCATGGATGGCCATAATCCTCTGGAGGTTGGCCTGATAGGCAATGAAGGTATGTTCGGTTCGACGCTAACGCTCGGTATCAATTCCGCCATCCAGCGCGCTGTAGTTCAGGGCGTTGGTACAGCGTTGTGCATGAGCACGCGACAATTCATGTCTGAATTGAGCGACAGCATCGCTTTACAACGTACGCTCGAACGTTATATATATGTCATGATCTCACAGCTTTCCATATCTGCCGCCTGTACGCATTTTCATGGTGTCGAGAAACGCCTGGCGCGCTGGTTACTTATGACACATGATCGCGCCCATGCTGATAAATTTAGTCTAACTCATAAGTTGCTTGCCGATATGCTCGGCGTACGCAGAAGTGGTGTCACCATTGCCGCGGGCGCACTGCAAAAGAAAAAACTCATTAGTTATGTTCGTGGACAAATAACTATTCTCGACCGCAAGGAACTTGAAGCGGCATCCTGTAGTTGTTACAAGACGATAGTCAACGACTATGCGCGGATCTTGACTTGAACCTGACGGTTGAACTGCTGGCGGATCGATAGAATTGACCCGGCAGGGGAACTATCCAAACGCATACAGGATGATGGTATGCCGTAAATGTGCGATAGCGTACAGATTTGTTTCTTTCTTATAGCTATATTTAAGCTTGCTGAATATGCATGCAGCCCCTCTTGAGTACAGTTATCACTCCCCCTAGATAATTGTTCTCGGCATATTCAGACTTGGCCCGTTTATGCGAGAAATCGCATAAACGGGTTTTCTTCAACGGGTTTCTCAGGAGTGATAATGCACAGCCAGTCTTGAGTCGGCAAAGCCCACCGGCTGTATAGTGCCGGGGAACGCCGAAAGTCAATAAAAGGTTGAGCATAGGCGGTAATTTGGCTTCATTACGGTTGACTTTTCGTATCTCGTGGTGGCTGCTTCCAGCGGCGATACCGAACAAATTGAAATAGCGGTAGGTAGCCCTTACGGTTCGCACATGCCACAATTTCGAGACAATAACTCTGCCGCTTTCTGGAAAATAATACTTCAGGCGCCGATAGCCTGACCTGATTCGAGAAATAATTTAAACCATGCGAACCATCGTCACCGGCGCCGCCGGCTTTATTGGATTTCATGTCGCTAAACGACTGCTTGAGCGCGGTGACCAAGTCATTGGTATCGACAATCTTAGCGATTACTACGATGTCAGGCTAAAACTGGATCGCCTGGCGCAGATCAACAATCAATCAGGCTTCACCTTCCACAAGCAGGACCTTGTAGAGCACGAACCGGTTGCGCAATTATTTAAGGAAGTCGGAGCACAACGTGTTATCCATCTCGCTGCCCAGGCCGGTGTGCGCTACTCTCTGGAGAACCCCCATGCTTACGTGGATTCGAATGTGGTCGGTTTTCTGAATGTGCTCGAGGCCTGTCGGCATAATAAGATTGAACATCTGGTGTATGCTTCATCCAGTTCGGTCTACGGTTCGAATACAAAAGTACCTTTTTCTGTCCACGATAACGTCGATCATCCGGTCTCGCTGTATGCCGCCACCAAGAAGGCCAACGAACTGATGGCACATACCTACAGTCATCTCTATCGAATTCCCATGACCGGCCTGAGATTCTTCACAGTGTACGGGCCCTGGGGGCGGCCGGACATGGCGCTATTCAAGTTCACCCGGTCGATTCTGGCTAACGAGCCTATCGACGTGTACAACAACGGCGAGCACCAGCGTGACTTCACCTATATCGACGATATTGTGGAAGGGATAATTCGCGTTGTTGACCGGGTACCGGCACCTGATCCGGACTGGAATGGTCAGAGTCCGGACCCTGGCACCAGCAGTGCCCCATATCGCCTGTACAATATTGGCAACCACTCTTCGGTACAGCTGATGGATTTCATCGCAGCCCTGGAGACGGCCCTGGGTAAGAAAGCGGAAAAACGCATGCTGCCCATGCAGCCGGGTGACGTGCAAGCCACCTATGCCGATGTAGAGGATCTGGCTCGCGATGTGGGTTTTTCGCCCGATACACCAATTGAAACCGGTATTGCCCGTTTCATAGATTGGTACAAGGATTACTACAGGATCTAATGGATATGGCACATGAACGTCTGATCTCTGTCATAGGACTGGGTTATGTAGGCTTGCCGGTCGCGGTCGCCTTTGGCAGACAGCACAAGGTTATCGGCTTTGATATCAATGAATCACGCATTGCGGAACTCCAATCTGGTCATGACAGTACTCTCGAAATCGAGGCTGCCGAATTTGCCCGGACGGATATCCGATTCACCTCTAATCCTGTTGAACTGAAGCAGGCCGATTTCCATATCGTGGCGGTGCCAACGCCGATCGATGCGGCTAAGCGCCCCGATCTCGGACCCTTGCTCGCGGCGAGTCGGATACTGGGCAAACAGATCAAGACCGGCGATATTGTTGTTTATGAATCAACGGTTTATCCCGGTGCTACAGAAGAAGACTGCATCCCCATCCTGGAGCAGGAATCAGGCTTGCATGCCGGCATGAATTTTTTCGTTGGCTACTCGCCGGAGCGCATCAATCCTGGCGACAGGCAACACAGATTTACTTCCATAAAGAAAGTAGTTTCCGCCCAGACACAGGAATCATTGGAGACGGTGGCAGCGGTCTACGAGTCCGTAGTAGATGCCGGCATACACAAGGCGCCGTCCATAAAGGTAGCCGAGGCAGCCAAGGTTATCGAGAATACCCAGCGCGATCTCAATATCGCCCTCATGAATGAATTGGTCCTGATCTTCAGCCGGTTGGGGATCGACACACACGATGTGTTGGAGGCGGCCGGTACGAAGTGGAACTTCCTGCCGTTTCGGCCGGGACTGGTCGGCGGACATTGTATCGGTGTCGATCCGTATTATTTGACCCACAAGGCTGCCATCATGGGGTATTCGCCCCAGGTGATCCTTTCGGGACGGGGAATCAACGATGGTATGGGCAACTATATCGCCAGTTGCCTAATAAAGACGTTGATTGCCCATGATAATCGCGTTAAGGGCGCTACAGTGACCATATTGGGCCTCACATTCAAGGAGGACGTGCCGGACCTGCGTAACACGCGTGTTATTGATGTCGTCAGGGAATTGCAAAGTTTTGGTGTTAACGTGCAGGTGCATGATCCGCTCGCGGATCCGGAAGGAGCGGAACATGAATACGGTATTCGGCTGTTAAAGGACAGGGATCTGCAACCGGCAGCAGCCGTAATACTGGCAGTGCCGCACGTTGAGTACGTCAGTCAGGGGTGGAAAGCCATTAGTAAGTATCTGGAGGAAGGGCAGGGCATCGTGTATGACATCAAGGCGAAGCTCGATAGAACAACCATACCTTCCGGTATTACCCTGATGCGATTGTAATCTTGATTGTTATGTCAGGTTCTGAAAAAAAAACAGGCTGATACTGAATTCCATGATAGGCGATAGTGTTTATCGTTTTTTCAAACAGTTATCTTCAGACAAATACAGTCTGCAATGACCACTAGAATTATAACGAATCAATACTTACAATAATGTTTTGTATACTGATGCCGGTTGGTTTTGACGCGGTCGTAAAATTGGTTTTATATTAAGCTTTTCCCATTCCACCGCGTCACTCAGGATCTGTTTCAAGTCATTGTATTGTGGTTCCCAATTCAATAAGGAACGTAGCCGGGAACTGTCGGCTACCAGCTCTGCAATATCACCGGGGCGACGCGAACCATACCGTATGTTCAAAGTATCATCCGATATGCTCTGCAGTGTGTCCAGAACCTGTTTGACTGAATATCCCACACCATAGCCACAATTTAATATTAGGCTTTCATTATGTGACTGCAGGTACTCTAGTGCACTGACGTGTGCAGAAGCGAGATCGCTGACATGAATATAATCCCTGATGCAGGTTCCATCTGGCGTGTCATAGTCGTCACCAAAAATCGTAATTTCACTACGTTTCCCTAGAGCGGTCTCACAAGCTACCTTGATCAAGTGTGTTGCATTTTCTGTCATTTGTCCGGTACGGTGCCAGGGATCGGCGCCGGCGACATTGAAATAGCGCAAAGAAATATAGCGCAATGGTGAGCAGGCAGCGACATCGCAAAGAATTCTTTCGATCATCGCTTTTGAAGCTCCGTAGGGGCTGGCTGGAAACAGTGGATCGGATTCCGATACAGGACTTGTTTCCGTATTACCATATACTGCCGCCGTAGAGGAAAAAATGAATTGATAAATTCTCTCGTCAACACAAGTCTGGATCAGACCGCGGGACACATCAGTGTTATTCCTGTAATATTTCAACGGATTGTCGACCGATTCTTCTACAATAATAGATCCTGCAAAATGCATGACCGAACCAATCCCGTATTTTCTGATCGTAGAACTAACTAATATGCTGTCGCCCGCATTGCCATGGATGAATTCGCACTCACTGGGAATTAATTCTTCATGTCCTGTTGACAGGTCATCCAGAACTATTGGTATATAACCTGACTTTAGCAGTGCCAACACCACATGACTGCCGATGTATCCGGCTCCTCCGGTAACTAAAACAGTTTTATTTGACATAATTTTAATCAGTATTTCTCTGCCATGAATTTGACTGAACAAAATATATATAGAAGTTCAGATCTTAAGTGTTATTTTATCGTGACGTATAAATCTTCGGCTTTGGTTCTTTCCAGAAAAACATTGTCACTTGCGAGTATCATGTCGAGCTCATTTCTGGCGCGCTGTTCGTCGCCGGTAGCGACCAGAGCATAAGCAAGATGGTAACGCATGTCTGGTGAGTCAGGACTCAACTCCAGCGCTTTGCGTAACAGTTCTATTCCCTGCTCATGCTTTCCTTGCTTGACCAGTATCCAGCCTAGAGTATCAATGACCCCGCTGTTTTCAGGCACAAGATTGTATGCCTTCTCGGCCAGTTCATGAGCATGAGATATGTCTTTTTCTATGTGGAGCCAGGCCAAATTGTTCAGTGCGACTGTATCGTTAGGCTCTTTCTCAAGGACATTTTCATAATGCTTTATTGCCGTTTCAGGATGCTCTGCAAGCCATTGCTCAAGGACGGTCATGGCCTTATTGGGGTTCCCAGATACTTGATAGGCTCGCGTCAGTTTGCTGGCATTAGTGAATGATCGGTCAACCTGATAGGCTTCTTCATAAGCTGCGATAGCCTCATCGAATCTGTTTTCGGATAAGTGTATATCGCCTCTCAGAGTTGCTGTAGCTGATGAATCAGGCTGCAGCTTTTTTAACTTATTGGCGTATCTATCAGCCAATGAAAGCTCATTGTTCCGGATTGCCAGATCAATTCTCATCCTCAAAGCACCAATATGCTCCGGCATAAGGCTTATAACCTTATCGAGATTATTGCTGGCGGCATCAAAATTACCAAGATCTGATTGTACGCGGGCTAGTTCATAAAGTATGTCAGTTGAATCTGGTAGTTTTTTTTGCAGAGCTGTGAGGGTTTTCAGCGCCTCATTAGACCTGCCATTCAGATGCTGAGCCTGTCCAAGCAATAACCCGACATCATCATCCTCTGGTGCCAGTTTTGCTGATTCTGGCGCTACTTCAATAAGTTTTCCTTTGTTTCCAATTGCCATGTAATAACGGCTCAGAATGACACGTGGTCTAATTGCATCAGGATTTCCGGCCCTGGCTTGTTCCAGAAACTCAATCATTTTATCGTTGTTACCACGCTCGACCTCAAGTCTGGCAATTTGAAGGAGAGTCTGGAGATGGT
Source organism: Methylohalomonas lacus (assembly GCF_024808875.1). Classification (GTDB taxonomy): domain Bacteria; phylum Pseudomonadota; class Gammaproteobacteria; order Methylohalomonadales; family Methylohalomonadaceae; genus Methylohalomonas; species Methylohalomonas lacus. Next base: position 36,220 of record NZ_JANUCT010000020.1, on the reverse strand, counting down.
TGGCATTGATATTAAGGATCTCCTGATAGTGCTTCTCTGCCATCTCTATATTACCTTGCACCTTTTCCATCTGAGCCAGATTGTATAATGCTGAGATAAGCTCTGTATCCAATTTCAAGGCATGTTCGAACTGTTCTCGCGCCAGCTTTGTGTTACCACTTCTGTTATAGGCCACACCCAAAAGATTGTGGGCCATGGCACTGTCCGGATTGATGTTTGTCAGGTCATTTGCTGTTGTAACGGCAGCCTGATGCTCATCATTTCTAATATGGGTTGCTACCACCAGTACTTTGGATTGTAGAATGTCTGGTGTCTCACTAATGGCAACTTCTAACATAGATCCGGCCTGGTCAGCTGAATCCTGATTTAGATAGGCGCTCGCCAACAAATTACGTAGCTGTGGATTGTCGGGTGCCATCTCAAGGGCACGTTCAAGCAGTTTAATACCTGTATTAACAGCACCAGATTCTATATTGGCTCGCGCCAACATGGTAAGTAATTGCGGACTTTCACCTTCGCTGGTGATAATGCTCTTGATTGTATCGATCGCAGCTTCAGATTCTTTTAGGCGTATCTGGACTGCTGCCATCAGTTTACGTGCCTGAATATAATCAGAATGTTGTCCAAGAAAAGCTTTGAGGAAATCCTGTGACTGTTCAAGCTGTCCTTTGCTATAAAGCAGCTGTGCCATCAATAGTTGGCTTTCTGCATGATTGGGAAGTGCCTTCAGAACCCTCTGAAGATGGGTCCGGGCTGATTCCACATCATTATTTCGGAGGGCAAGTATCGCCTGGAAATAACTTACCATTGGATGATTCGGGGACAGCGTATTTACGCGTTTAAGTGGTTCAATCGCGGCGTCATACTTGTTTTGGGCCAGTAAAGCCCGTACCAGGCCGAATTGCGCGGTGATATTGTAGTACGCGATAGCTGCTGCCTGGGCATACGACTGTTCGGCCGCTTCAGGATTGTTTTCCCTAAGAGCCAGTTCGCCTTTCAGGATCAACATATCAACTTCATTCGGTGCAATATCTTCTGCTTCTGTGATTAATTTTCGAGCCTCTTCATGGTTGTTATTGTCCAGAGCGATTCTGGCTAGCCCCAGTCTTGCATTAATAGAATCACTGTCCATGGCCAGTGCCTGCTTGAAACTGCTCTCTGCCTTCTGGGGCAGGTTCAGACCCTCAAAGGCTTCGCCTCTGAGGCCAAGAATGTCGGCGGAGAGAGTCTTGCCCTCGGCGGAAGTGGCGGTATGATCGATTACTTCCTGATATTTGTTCTGAAGTAGATAAGAACGCAACACGCCCTGTGCCAGTTTATTTTCTGTATAGCCAAGATCCCGGGCAATAGCATATTCACGCTCGGCAGCGGCACCTCTACCGTACTGTAAATAGACGTTACCTAGCAGCCACCTTCCTTCTGGCTGGTCAGGATCTTTTTGCAGAGCATTTTTGAGTTCGATTATCGCGGCGTTAAGCTTATTCTCAGCAATATAACCACGAGCTGTCTCAAGATGTTGCTCTGATGTAGATCTTGTATTGCAGGAAGCTATAAGAAACAACAGAGTTAGGCCAACAACCAGGCGGACAATACGCCAGTGAGATATAAAACTAATTTTGAATATTGATTTAGCTGTATGCATAGAACTTTCCTTTAAGGCTTATATCTGCTCTTCATTCGAGGGCATAAGATTATCGTCATTTATATACTCAGAAACAAAAGGCCTGTGCATATCAATGAAATGATCATGCCTTGCTCCTTTTGAGAGTATTTGATACGAGTAGTCAATCAATATCGCGAGGCATTTTATTAAAGCCATGTCGCCGGTCTTGAATCGCAGCTCCTTGGTTTCATTCATTTCGTCAACTCTTTTTTTAAGTCCAATTCAATAACCAATTCATTGCCTTTTGCGTTGTTTTGATGTTATGAATCATTCTAGACATCTGTTGAGCCGCGCGTCGTTTTGTCCGTGTTTTTAGCAATTCATAGAATGGCTGGGAAGAACCGACATCAGTGGTTTCTTTGTTTATTGACGGTTTCATTACCTGGCACCCTTGCCAAGTAGTACAACAGCCATCGTCTGTAGAATAATGTCGATATCCAGGAATAGACTGTAATTCTTTATGTAGTACAAATCGTACTGCAGTTTCTGTCTGGCTTCTTCGACAGAAGCGCCGTAGGGATAGCAAATCTGTGCCCAGCCTGTTAAGCCCGGTTCCGCATTGTGACGCAAGTTATAAAACGGTATTTCTTTGGCTAACTCGGCCACGATCTGTGGGCGTTCCGGGCGAGGACCTACCAGGCTCATTTCTCCTTTAAGCACATTGAACAGTTGGGGCAGCTCGTCAATGCGGATTTTTCGGATAAGTCGGCCAACCCACGTTACACGTGCATCATTCTGCTCCGCCCATATTGCAGTGCCATTTTTTTCTGCATTTTCAATCATGCTTCTGAATTTCAAAAGATTGAATGGCCTGCCACTCCATCCGACTCTTTCCTGCCGGTATATAATCGTGCTTCCGGCACCTGATTCACAACGAATCGCAAGAGCTGTAATAAGCATTATGGGTAAGGATAATGTCAGAATAAACAGACTGACACATATATCCATGAATCGTTTGGTTTTTAATCTGAATGCCTGCATAAATCCTTCAGAATAAATAAACGAGCCAGGTTGAAAGCTTTCGAGAACTATACTACCAGTCTCTCGCTCAAGAAATTGGGTTACATCAGTGACATAGATTCCGTTCATACGGCATTCAATCAAGTCATCCATTGGCGTTTTGTTTCTACGGTCATCCATGGCAACGATTATTTCTTCGATTCGATTATCTTTTGCATACCTGCATAATGGGGTTCCATTAACCACAATGATTCTGTTCTTGTTTATAAGGGATGGGCCATTGCTTCCCGGTATATCAACATATCCAGTAATAGCGGTATCGGTATGGCACAGGAAACTCTTCGCTCTTTTTGCAGATGAAAGACGCTGCTCCAGCTGTGAGGCTTTTACGCCGGTCCCCACAATCAGTACGCGATGATTCCCTGATGTGTTTACCTTATCTCTACAGAGTAGAAGACGGTTGGATAGAATCGCTATAAAGGCACAGCCGAGAGCAAGGGATTGTACCTGCAGGTCAAAGTAGGTTTGTGGCAGCCAAATATTGACCAGACTGAGTGCGAGAATGCCTAATAGAAATAGAAGGATGCCCATTATAAAACTGAGCGAGATCCGTAGAAATTGTGTTACTACTTTGTTAGACAGGTCTCTTTGATACAGACCTGCAGAGATCATGGCCAGGTGCATGCTCAGAATAAAAAACGCTATAACAATGTATATACTGGGGTTCTGGTTCCGATCGGGCGAATCCTGGAAAGCAATGTTATAAAAAAACAACATTGCAATTGTGATTGAAAAAAACAGTATAACTACTTCCAATAAATATAGTCGTAACAGAGTTCTTGGAATGTAGTGTCCGAATATCTTATACATCTAAACTGCTCTCCTCATAGATGCCGCCGGGTAAAACCGGTTCTGCTCATTGGTTCAATCCTGTACCAATTCCTGGCGCTTCTTTGAGTTAGTTATAGTGGTGCAAAGATTGAGGTGATTATGATCGACTTTTAGAGTTTCCCGATCTGTGCGATTGCATACACAAATGAGTAAACAGCGCTAACGAATGAAAGAAGCCTGTCTATGCGGGGCCAGACAGTACCTGGGAGGGTGTGCCTGGCTTTTATGTACTCTACCGCACAGACTGGAAGGCCTGTCTAAAGCGATTATGAAGGCTGAATCCGTGCGTGATCAGCCTTTGGTTCGGTCATCTAATAACGGATACAGGCTTGATCCGCTGTTTCAAATGTCCGTAACAGTATTAAAGTCAATTAATAACCATTACGGCAATTGTTCAGGGGCAGGTTAATGGATCACGACAGCGTTGGCCTAAATTATGCTTGACCTTGCTTTACTCGGTAATGCATCAGGAACACTCATGTTTCTGATTCTCTCAGCATTATTACTGGCTAACTGGCGTGGTCAGATAATCGGCGGGTTACTGCTTTTATCCAGTGTCATATCCGCGGTTTGGTTCGCGGTGTTGGTTTTCAATCCTGTTACTGCCGGAACATTGCCATTATCGGCGCATATGTTTGAAATTTTTCGCAATGCAGCATGGATGATGTTTTTGTATACCGTCTTGAGCCGACAATCGACAGATTTCTCCCGCCCGGCGCTGCGAGGTGTTTTGCCACTAATATGTGGATTACCACTCATGCTGCTTTTACTTGCGACCTATTCAGTTGCATCGGGTGATGGACTGATATCGCCCTTATTTGGTGCAAATCTGACTTACATTGGTCATATAACAATTGCTTTGCTGGGCCTGCTACTGATCGAGAAATTATACAGTAGCACGAATCCCGGCAGACGTTGGGCACTAAAATTCATGTGTTTCGGTATCGGCGGTCTGTTTATTTATGACCTTTTTATGTATTCAGATGCGTTATTGTTTAAAGGTATTGATATCTACCTTATGGATGCACGCGGCGCTGTCAATGCTCTATGTGTTCCTTTAATTGCCTTGTCTGTTGCCAGGAATCCGGACTGGCAATTGGATTTGTTTGTTTCCCGCCACGTTATTTATCATAGCACCGTCGCAGTGGCAGCAGGTGTTTATATGATGACCATGGCTCTGGCGGGTTATTATGTCAGGAGCTTCGGTGGTGAATGGGGTCCTGCGCTACAAACCATATTCCTCTTCGGCGCCATCCTGATCCTGGTTATTCTTTTCTTCTCGACGGAATTACGTGCCAGGTTAAGAGTCTTCCTTGCCAAGCATTTTTACAGAAATAAATATGATTATCGCGAAGAGTGGCTGGGTTTCGCACGTACGTTGGCAGAGAACAAGGATAATTCGAAGATCTATGAAACGATAATTAAGGCAGTCGCTGGTGTGGTAAAAAGCCCCGGAGGCACATTATGGCTGCCTGATAACGAGGACTGCTATGTTCTTTCCGGAAACATCGGTGTTCATGATGCTGTTAATGACGACATACCTGCCAATAAAAGGTTTGTCCGATTTATGCAGGATAATACATGGATAATAAACCTGGATGAATACAGGACAGACCTAAGTAACTTCGACGACCTTGAAATACCGCAATGGATTATCTCATGCAATTCAATATGGTTGGTTGTTCCATTACTCAACAAGGGTTCGCTGACCGGTTTTATTATGCTTCAGCGACCACACGGAAACGCATCGTTTGACTGGGAAGATATTGATTTGTTGTCAACCGTAAGCTTCCAAACTGCTGCTTATCTGGACCTGCTCAAGACAACAGAGGCGCTTTCCGAGGCGAGGCAATTTGAGACATTCAATCGTCTATCGGCATTCATGGTGCATGATATAAAAAATATTGTTGCACAGTTAAATTTTGTTACCTCAAATTTTCCAAAATACAAGGAAAATCCTGAATTCCTGAATGATGTAATGGAGACGATCACGAACGCTTCAACCAAGATGAATAACCTGCTCGGATACCTAGGAAAGGATCAAGTTATTATATCCTCCGCACCTCAGAAGCTCGATATCGCCGTTCTGATTCAGCATGTTATCGGCACAAGGCGCATCAGCAAACCGGTACCTGTCTTGAAGAATTCTGACCTCAACCTCTTTGTCAGAGCAGAAAAAGACAAACTGACTTCAGCCATTGAGCACCTGATCCAGAATGCTCAGGAGGCGGCAAGCGAAGACGGCGAGGTATGGATAAGCATTGACCGACAGGAGAGCCTGGCTCGAATAATGATTGCCGACGACGGCCATGGAATGGACGAGAAATTTATAAAAACCAGACTGTTCAAACCCTTCGATACAACCAAGGGTAACGCTGGCATGGGTATTGGTGTTTATGAAAGCCGTGAGATTATCCGTGGACTCGGCGGTAGTATCAAGGTGATCAGTGATTGCGGCATTGGGACGGTATTTACTATTACCATTCCCTGCCTCCAGGAGGAGACCATTCCAAATAATTATGCGGTCGCGATGAATTCATGACTTTCCCTCCTGAAAAAAATCGGTCCATACTAATAGTTGAAGATGATCCCGGCCTTCTGAAACAGATGTACTGGTGCTTCCCTGATTACGTTGTATTCGAGGCGGGTGATCGTGAGACAGCTTTGGATCAAGTCCGGCGACACAGACCGCCAGTGATTACGCTGGATCTGGGACTACCCCCTGATTCGGCCAATGCCACAGTAGGCATGGAGGTATTGAGCGAAATCCTTTCCTGTGCCCCTGAGACCAAGGTTATCGTTGTCACCGGCAACGGCGAGCGAGAATATGCATTAAAGGCTGTCGAGCTGGGCGCCTACGATTTTTATCAGAAGCCCATGGAACCGGATGTTCTATCTCTAATTGTAGACAGGGCATACAAACTGAGTGAACTGGAACAAGAAAACAGACGACTGGCCGAATCGAACCGACATGGTGAGCTCTCAGGCCTGGTTGCCTCAAGCCCGCAGATGGCTGAGGTGTGTCGAATGGTTGAGAAGGTCGGACCGACCGAAGTGTCTACACTGCTTCTGGGTGCTACTGGTACTGGAAAGGAACTGTTGGCTCGTGCCCTGCACAACTTGAGCCCGCGCAGGAATGAACTTTTTGTCGCCATCAATTGTGCGGCCATACCGGACAATCTTCTGGAAAGTGAATTATTCGGTTACGAGAAGGGTGCCTTTACCGGTGCTCAGAAGCGGACTCCAGGGAAAATCGAGTATGCCGCCGGTGGAACACTGTTCCTGGATGAAATCGGCGATCTGCCATTACATTTACAGGCAAAGATCCTCCGTTTTCTACAGGAAAGGCTCATAGTGCGTGTAGGTGGTAGAGAGGAAATACAGGTCGATGTGCGCATTATCTGTGCAACACATCAGGATTTGTCCGATAAAATTGAAATCGGTCAGTTCCGCGAAGATCTGTACTACCGCATTAGTGAAATTACCATTCACATACCTTCTCTGCATGAGCGCAGTGGCGATTCAATAGTACTGGCCAAACATTTCCTGGAAGTCTACTGCCGGGAAATAGGCAAGACATGTCGTCTGGATAAAAGCGCAATTGCTGCAATTGAAGAATATACCTGGCCAGGCAATATTAGAGAACTCGAAAATAAGATTAAAAGAGCGATAATAATGTCTGAGGACGGCCAGATTAGAAATATCGATCTGGAGCTTCCTGACAGCAAGCCCGATATGCCCGAGCTTCGGGCAATAAGGAGTGATGCCGAACGTCAAGCTTTGGTAAAGGCCATGGATATAAGCAACTTCAAGGTGTCCAGGGCTGCTAAACTCCTGAACGTCAGCAGACCAACATTATACGATTTGCTTGAAAAACATGGTATTAAAAATTGAGTATTCACCTCAACAAACAAAATATATATGGGGCTAGACATGGAACATAAATTTTATCTTAGAGAGAGAGCGACATGTTTATATATGCTATAGAGACTACCGTTAAAAATACATTTCTTTTTCTGTTACTAACTGTAATGACTCTATCAGGTTGTGCGCAAAGCTTGGTTGAAACGGGTGATCCAGCACCTGCGGTTAAAGATTACAGCTATACCATTGCTCCAGGTGACAGACTGGATATCTTCGTCTGGCGCAATGAGGACATTTCGGTCTCTGATATTCCCGTGATGCCAGATGGACGCATTTCGTCCCCGCTTGTTGGCGACATCATGGCCAGTGGCAAGACACCAATACAGCTTGCCAAGGATATCGAGATGGCGCTGGTTGAAGTAATTAGAGATCCACTAGTCACTGTGACAGTAGTAGGCATCGTAGGTGCGCATTCTCAGCAAATAAGAGTAGTCGGAGAAGCAGCGGAGCCCAGGGCAATTCCCTATCGTAACGATATGACCCTTCTGGATGTGATGATTGAAGTCGGTGGTCTGACTGAATTCGCAGCGGGTAACAGGGCAATTATAGTGCGCAATATAAATGGCTCGGAAAATAATTTTAATGTAAAGATCGATGACCTGATTAAACAGGGTGATCTAAGTGCTAATACAGAGGTTGCACCTGGAGATATCCTGGTGATTCCGGAATCCTATTTTTAACAAATGTATAAATTACTTTTTAAACGAGCCCGACCGTGATGAATGAAATATTCGAACAAATTAATCATTATAAATGGGTTTTGTTTCATAACTGCTGGATTATGCTGGCCAGCACTATTTTGATCTGCCTAGTTGGATGGACTGTGGTTCAGTCTATACCTGATAAATTTCAGTCGGAAACAAGAATTTATATTGACACTGAAACAGTCCTTAAATCACTGCTTTCGGGAATTGCTGTTGACAGCAGTATGCGTGAACATGCTGCACGTGTTATGCAACATACATTACTTGTACGTCCCAACTTGGAAAAAGTTGTAAGAGAGACGGATCTAAATCTTGCGATCAATGAATCTGATCCAGAGCAGATAGAAAAGCTATTGAGCCAGCTTGCCAGGGACATACGTATTTCTTCGGAATCCATAACACGAAATGACTCCAGTAATATATATAGCATCAGTTACTTGCATACGAACCCTCAGATGGCAAAAGATGTAGTAGAAGTTTTATTGAATATTTTCATTGAAACCATTCTTGGTACAGGCCGTAAAGATAACCAGCAAGCACAGGAGTTCGTTGATAATCAAGTAGCTATATATGCGCGTAAACAAAATGAAGCAGAAGATAGACTCAAGAAATTTAAGCAGGAAAATGCCGGCATTATGATGGAGGAGGGTAATGGTATCTATTCCAGAATTAATGCACTTGAGACCAGAATACAGGAAACGGAATTGTCGCTAAACGAAGCCGAAAATCGGACACGTACCCTTCAGGCCCAGATCGCTTCACTACGAGATAGATCATCAAATAGTCCTTCTTCTCCAGAAATAGCGCAGACACCGTTGGAGAGCAGAATCGAGAGCATGGAAACCAGGCTGGATGAACTGTTGCTTAAATACACCGAACAGCATCCCGACATAATCAGCACGCGGCGTGTGCTGGAGCAGATGAGAGAACAAAAACAGGTTCAGGAGGAGGGGGCTGAGGAGCCACAAGCCAATCAGGTTAGTCCAGGCCTACAGAATTCTACACTGTACCAGGAGCTTAACATCCTTTTGGGTGAGACGCAGGCAGAAACCTCGGCGCTACGTGCCAGATTGGACGAGTATCGTAGACGTCGTACAGAAATGAATAATCAATTGTCAACACTGCCCGAGGTAGAGGCACAATTGGTTAGTTTGAACCGGGATTATGAGGTGACCAAAGAACTTTATGAACAGCTTGTAATGCGACAGCAGTCGTTGCAACTCAGCTCTGAGGCTGGTCAAACTGGCGAGGAAATGCAATTCAGAGTACTAGAGCAGCCAATGGTGCCGGTTAGCCCTGTGAGTCCAAACCGTATACTTCTTAGTACGCTGGTATTACTGGCTGCTATCGTAGCAGGTATTGGTCTGGCGATTGTCTATGAGTTGATTCGACCGACCATTTATAGCAAGCGTCAGTTGGTAGAAAACATTGAATTACCTGTTTTAGGTGTCGTATCTATGTTCTGGAATGATGAGGCAGTTTCTAAACGGCGGCAGAGATTCATTATGTTTAACATGTCATTGGTTATATTATTTATTTCTTATGGCGGCCTGCTAGTTCATAACGGTCTCGACCCCGGCGTTACAACGTTCATAAATCGGCTAATTGAATAATATCATGAGTATAATAGAAAAATTATTAGAGAAGCTGGATAAAGACACGCCTGATAAGGCAGCACGTCCCAGTGAGGACAAGTTTGATCCTGAACAGGATTCTGTTGTATATGAACCAATGCACTGGGAGGGTAAGAGGTCTGAAATATCAAGTATACAAACAGAAGAACAAGAGCATCAGAAATCGGCAATGCTTGCCAATGAAGAAGCAAAAAAATCCAGAGAAATAGCTCTCGACCTAGAGATGCTTAAGAAGTCTGGTTATTTAGTACCAGAAGCTGTCAATATAACCCTGGCTGAGCAATATCGGCGTATAAAAAGGCCTATTCTTATTAATGCCTTTGAGGCTGAAGGTGCGCATCTGGAAAACCGCAATCTTGTTATGGTAACCAGCGCAGTTTCAAAAGAAGGTAAATCATTCTCTTCATTGAATATCGCCCTAAGTATAGCCAGAGAGTTTGATCGTACCGCCTTGTTTATTGACGCGGATATAGTCAAGCATACGACCAGCAATTATCTCGGCCTTGAGGAAGAACCTGGGCTGACTGATTATCTAATGGCAGATAATACCGACTTGTCAGATTATATGTTGAAGACAAATGTTCCTAACTTGACGATACTTCCAGCTGGTACCTACTCTGATGCCACTCATGAATTATGGGCTACAGAAAAGATGCAAAGATTATTGTCAGAACTATCTGCCCGTTATCACGATCGTATAGTTATATTTGATGCTTCACCGGTATTGCAAGATTCATCTACTCAAATCCTGGCCAGACTTGTCGGTCAAGTAGTATTCGTTATTGAGGCCGAAAAAACATCCCAGCAATTGGTCACGGACGCGCTGCAGGCTATTGCCGATGTTCAGTATATTGGTATTTTGCTGAACAAGAGTAACAAACGTCTCGTTTCAGAGTACGGTTATTATAGTCACGTAAATTTCCCTCTGGCCACAAAGATGAAAGCAATGGATGGTTCAGTCTGATGTGGCGCGCTACTTTACCAGCTGTTTTGCAATGGTTGTCTGCGCCAGTCATGCTGGCAATCGTCTCCAATGCTTATGCTGATCCATGGACATTCACACCGTCACTCAGCGTTAGCGAGATTTTCACTGACAATGTCGGACTTGCGCCGTCTGGTCTCGAGAGTAGTGATTTTATAACAACTGTAACACCTGGTATATCCATAGCACGGGAAAGTAGGCGGCTGAAGCTTGATTTAAATTACCAACTTCAGGGAAACTTTTACAAAAATCATTCCGAGGAAAACCAATTCATCAACCTTCTGGATGCGACTGGTACTGGTGAATTGCTAGAGGACAGATTATTTCTAGATGCGTCAGCATCCAGCAGTCAGCAAAATATAACAAATACAGGCGGTATCACGCTGGATAATACTTCACTTACTGACGATCGTGCTAGTGTCTTGACTTACAGTGTAAGTCCTTATTGGCAGGAACGAATAGGCAACTTTATGGATGCCGAATTACGCTATGAAAGGAATGCTGTCGAATCCAGTCGAACATTCGACAGTGTCAGTAATATAGTCTCCTTTGATCTTTCCAGTGGTACTGAATTTAATCGGCTGCTTTGGGGTGTGCACTTCAAGAATGAAGAAATAGACAATGATGGAGCAGGGTCAACACGATTTCGGAATGTAACTGCCGAGGGAGTGTATCTGATCACACAAAAGTTTGGATTGAAGGCAGTTGCTGGATACGATGATAATGAGTTTGCGAATTCTGGTGAAAGCATCGACGGTCCGTTGTGGCGACTGGGCGGTGTCTGGAGGCCTTCACGCAGAACTTCACTGGAAGCAACATTCGGCGAACGTTTTTTCGGCACTGATATAGTTGTCGACGCCTCCCACCGTACCAGGAAAACCCGCACGCAACTCACCTTTCAACGACGTCCGGATGTCACCAGAACTGTTCTTTTTGAGCAGCAGGTATTTTCCCTGGTCGACAATTTTGGCAATCCAGTAACTAATCCGAATACTGGCGATCCGGCAGTGCTTAACGTCAATGTTCCGGTGCAATCTCCGGAAGTTTTCATACGTGAACGACTCGACTTCGCATTCAGGTACACTCATAGAAAAAACACTCTGGATTTGTCGATATTCATGGAGGACCGTGAATTTCAACTCAGCAACCGGAGTGAGGAATCTAAGGGTGCCGAGCTATCCTGGTTGTGGGATGTCAACAGAAAACTGGATTCTCGGCTAAGCCTGTCGCTGAGCACAAACGAAAGTGGTAGAAATCTTTTCCAAAGAGGCAGAGAACAGGATTTCAGTGTGATTGATTACAGTTTAGTCAGAAAGATCAATCCTGGTCTCGATGCCAGAGTAGGCTATCGTTACATTGACGCCAGCTCAAATATTTCACGTGAATCGTATACCGAGAATCGTCTTTTCCTCAGCATTAACAAAAAATTCTAGAACTTTATGTACGAATCTTTTTATAAACTCAAGCGAAATCCTTTTTTATTAACGGCAGACCCTGGTTTCTTTTTTAACAGCAGAACCCACAAAAGAGCTTTATCGTATCTATTATACGGTCTGCAGCAAGAAGAGGGATTTATTGTCATTACAGGAGATGTTGGCGCCGGAAAGACTACACTGGTCAGTTATTTGCTGAAAAAAATAGAAAATCAGAATTATACAATAGCTAATATTGTAAATTCCAAGCTGCAGGCAGAGGATTTGCTGCGCCTGACATCAGCTGAATTCGGGCTCCGCTATAAAGATATTAATAAGGCCTATTTACTTAAAAATATGTATCAATACTTCAAGAGTTGCGCGCATGCTGGCAAGCGTATCCTGTTGATTGTCGATGAGGCCCAGAATCTACCCTGGGACTCTTTAGAAGAGCTGCGTATGCTTTCCAACCTGCAATGGCAAGGGAAACCATTGGTACAGTGTTTTCTTCTCGGTCAGAAGCAATTTAAAAGAATTTTACAAGCGGCGGATCTGGAACAATTGCGCCAGAGAATAATTGCTACTCATCATCTTGAGCCTTTGGATCTGCAGGAAACCAAAGAATATATAATACACCGTCTTAAGCTATCGGGCTGGCAGAATGATCCGATTATCGACAATGACGTGATCGAGGGTATACATCAATTTACGGGTGGAATTCCACGAAAGATAAATCTGCTATGCGGACGCGTACTTCTTTATGGCCATGTGGAGGAACTTCATCGAATTGATAATCAGTCTTTCGAGGCAATTCTGGATGATGTAAAAAATGAATTCTGGAACGAAAATTCAGACGGTTCGTCCGAAAACCAGATCACCGCGGAATTCTCCTACGATGCGGAGTGAAATAAGAAATGCAATGACGGTGGATGTCGAAGATTATTTTCAAGTCTCTGCCTTTGAGAATCATATCACCAGAGAGGAATGGGCAAGTCTGCCTTGTCGTATCGAGAAAAATATCGACCTGATATTGTCTATGTTCGATGATCATGGTGTAAAGGCCACATTCTTCACACTGGGCTGGATCGCGGAGCGGCATACCGAGATGGTGCGTCGGATTGCCAATGCCGGTCACGAAATTGCCAGTCACGGTTATTCCCATGTCAGGATCAATAGACAAGACCGCGAGGCGTTTAGGAACGACATCATCCGAACCAAGCATCTGCTTGAAGATATCAGTGGCAATATTGTTCACGGATACCGGGCTGCCAGCTTTTCTATTAACGCTGAGAACCACTGGGCGCACAAAGAACTGGATTCAGCCGGATACAAATACAGCTCCAGCGTTTATCCTATCCATCACGATCTGTATGGCATACCTGGTGGCTACCGCTTTGCCTATCGGCCGGGCGGTGGCAGTTTGCTGGAGATCCCTCTTTCGACGTATCAATGGCGTGGCCACAGGGTGCCTTGCGCTGGTGGCGGCTATTTCCGTTTATTTCCATATATGATCTCCAGATCTATGATCAACCGAATAAACCGAAATGATAACAAGCCCTGCATATTCTATTTTCATCCCTGGGAACTGGATCCAGGCCAACCGCGCCCCAAGGGGCTGAATCTGAAAACACGATTCAGGCATTACAAGAACCTGCATCGTATGCAGAGCAAGCTTTCCCTGCTGCTTGCCGAGTTCAATTGGGGAGCACTACAGGATATATTCATGGACGAACTGGGCCTGCCGAGCCCTCTTTCTGGTAGCGAGCAGACCAGAATGGTCGCCGGTTAATAGACGAACATCCTAATGAATAATAGAAGGATGCAATCCGTCGTCAATTTTAATGTCCCGCAGTATAAATCACTCGGCCTGTTCTTGCTTTGCCTGGCATTTATCGCTTTTGTCTTTCAGGACGCCCTGTCGGGTTTGTTCTCATTATGGCTGGTATTTGACGAAACCTATGGGCACGGTCTTCTAGTTGCTGCGACTAGTCTCTTCCTGACCTTCCGGGCTCTTAACGTGAAGCGGTACGACCCGATCTCTCCGAACTGGTATTATGCCTTGCCACTCCTGTTGCTCTCTATGCTCCTGGAAGTGGCAGCTGTCATTGGAGTTGAGCTGGTACAGTATCTCCTGCTGCCTGTTATTATTCTGCTGTCGTTTGCATTAGTCGCCGGTACCGGAGAGGCTAAAAGGATTGTTGTACCTCTGGGATTGCTTTACTTCGCCATACCCCTTTGGGATCACCTTAATAACGCTTTACTGGCACTCACTACGGTAGTTGTTCAGTATCTGGTTCAGCTTAGCGGCATCACTGCCCATATAACGGGCAACAGCATCTTCATTCCTTCCGGCGAAATTATGATTGTCTCTGGCTGTTCGGGTATTCGGTATTTCATAATAGGCTCATTTCTCGGCGTGCTCGGCAGCTACCTGAATTGCATAACGCTGAAGAGACAGTTGCTGCTAATAACAGCAGCGGTGTTCCTGTCACTGCTTGCAAACTGGGTTCGGGTCTACATCATAATTCTGATCGCTTACTTCTCGGAGATGCAAAGCCCTTTGGTCGACGATCATGAAATGCTTGGCTGGGTCGTTTTCCTTCTATTCATACTGCCGTTGCTTATTTTAAGCAGCAGATATAGTTCTCCTGGCGATACCGGCGGCCATACGCAGGCGGCGGATAACAGTCCCGGGCAGCGCTTGTATAAAAGACCGGCCATGGAACTCGCCGGCGTCATAATCGGTTTCGCCGTGCTCTGGCTGTCCATCTCGGCTGCACCGTACATGCTCGACCGGTACGAGGACGCGGGGAGGGCAGATGTAAAATTAAGCGATGTATCATCGTCGTTCGGAGGTGGCCGGACAGAAGAAACCGAATATATCCCGCTTGCCTATGAATGGCAGCCACAGATCAGCGTTCCGGAAGATATCTCTGTGACGCAGTACGGACAGGATGCGGGCGCCGTGA
The DNA here is from genome assembly GCF_024808875.1 of Methylohalomonas lacus. Classification (GTDB taxonomy): domain Bacteria; phylum Pseudomonadota; class Gammaproteobacteria; order Methylohalomonadales; family Methylohalomonadaceae; genus Methylohalomonas; species Methylohalomonas lacus. Next base: position 21,081 of record NZ_JANUCT010000020.1, on the reverse strand, counting down.
CCGTCTATCGGTTTCTTTACCTCAAGGGTAAAGGGCGCGGGGAGATATTGCCCTACATCAATAATATCTATGGCCGTGCCGACTGGGCGGTAAAGGATAAGGGAGAACTGGGCGGCTACCAACAACTCAGGTTAGTCAACAAGAATACACAGGAAGAAGTCCGGGTCGTTTACCGTTTCGACGTAGGGGGATTTACAACTTCCAGTTATTCGATCGCAAAACTCTACCAGTTCCTGGCAGTAGCGAATGGCCGCCCCTATGCGCTGTTTACCGCCGCGTCGACCGCCTGTCAGGCGGACTGCGGACCGGCCTATGAACGGCTTGCCGTGTTTACCGGCGGTCGGTGACTCCATGTGTGGACTGACCGGCTTTTTTAGCAGAAAGATCCAGCCCGAGTCCACGGTCATGGATGAGCTACAGCGTATGTCCTCGACACTACGGCATCGTGGCCCTGACTATGAGGGTGCCTGGTCGGACCCGCAGCGTGGCATCGCCCTCGCACACAGGCGGCTGGCCATCCAGGACCTTTCGCCGCTGGGACACCAGCCCATGTTTTCCCGCTGTGGGCGTTTTGTGATCGTTTTCAATGGGGAGATCTACAACTTCCTCGATCTGAAGATGGAGCTGCAGGCGAAGGGCGAGACGTTCCAGGGACACTCCGATACCGAAGTCATGCTGGCGGCTTTTACACACTGGGGTGTCCCGGACTCGCTGGAGCGATTTGACGGCATGTTCTCCTTTGCCCTGTGGGACAGGCACACTCAAAAACTTTACCTGGCGCGGGACCGCATCGGTGAAAAACCGCTCTACTACGGCTGGCAAGGCAACACCTTCCTGTTCGGTTCGGAGCTCAAGGCCTTGCGCCGCCATCGCGCCTGGCGCAATGAAATCAACCGGGACGCGTTGACCCTGTTGTTGAGACACAATTATATCCCGGCCCCGCATAGCATCTTCACGGATATCCACAAGCTGTCACCGGGGACCTTTCTGATCCTGGATGCCGGGAGTGCCCATATCGAAATCCGGACATACTGGTCATATCGGAAGGTTTGTGAAGACGGAATTGCCGACCCATTGACGGGTAGTCCCGAGGAGATGGCAGAGGCGCTAGAATCGCGGCTCCGTGCCACAATCAAGCGGCAGATGATCGCGGACGTGCCCGTTGGCGCCTTCCTCTCCGGGGGTATCGACTCCTCGACCGTCGTCGCCCTGATGCAGTCAATCCACGCCTCACCCGTAAAGACCTTCACCATCGGCTTTAGCGAGGGCGATTACAATGAAGCCAGCCAGGCAAAAGCTGTCAGTGAACATCTGAAAACCGATCACACTGAGTTGTACGTCAGCCCCGAGCAGGCCCTCGAAGTAGTTCCGCAATTGCCGCAGATCTACGATGAACCGTTTGCTGACTCCTCACAGATACCGACTTACCTGCTTGCCAAACTGGCCGGAGAAAAGGTTACAGTGGCCCTCTCAGGAGATGGCGGTGACGAGCTGTTTTGTGGTTACTCCCGTTATTTTTCCCTGCAGCGACACATGGAAACCATGCAGAGGTACCCCCGGCCGTTACATCGGGCCGGCGCACGCCTGTTGAAGCGCATACCCAAATCACTGCTGGACCCGGTTGCCGGCTCCGCCTTGCGACTTTTCACCCAACGCAGTCATCACCACGCAGGAGAAAGACTGCGTGACCGCGCGGACGACTGGCTGCATGCCTCACTGCGGGAGGCCTATCAGCGCAAAATCTCCTACTGGCGGGAGGCGGGTATCGTCCACGGCGGCCGCGAACCGGATTACGTTCTAAACGATACGGCGCCGGCGCTGGTTAACGGGTCCATCCTGCAGAACCTGCAGTACCTGGACATGCTCAGCTATCTGCCGGACGATATTCTGGCCAAGGTCGATCGCGCTGCCATGGCAAACAGCCTGGAAACGCGCATCCCGTTGCTGAGCCGGGAGATCATCGAACTCGCGGCCCGTATCCCCGATCGTGTGAACACACTGCATGCGGACGGCAAATGGCCGCTTCGCAGGATTCTCTCTAAATATGTCCCCGAGGAACTGACGGAGCGCCCCAAACAGGGTTTCGCCGTTCCCGTCCGCGAATGGTTGCGCGGGCCCTTGCAGAGGTGGGCTGACGACCTGCTCGACCCAGCGCGCCTGAAGCATGAAGGCTACTTTGATGCCGACCAGGTACAAGAGAAATGGCGCCGCCATACCCGCCGAACCGAGGACGCATCATTCAAGTTATGGGGTATTCTCATGTTCGAGACATGGCTGGAGTCATGGCAACAAAACTAAACAAAGAAACACATGATATGGATAAAAACACATCAGTCTTAATGACAGCATACAATGCTCAAGTTTTATCAAGATGGCGGATTGTGATCTCAATAACTGTAATGAAAGAAATAAAATTAGAATGTATATAAAAAGCTGGACAGCTCTTGAGTCAAGACTACCGGGTTACGTAATAAACAACGTTTGGTACGTGTTTAAAATCATTAAGATTACAATATATGAAAAATGATATTATTTCTAATTTACGGTCACAACTTGAAAAACATTGTGATTCGAAGTCACCAGTTATCTGGGTGCTAGGAAGCTCTATTAATGCACTTAGCTTTGTGCGTAGTCTTGGCCGAAAAAACCTGTTTTGCATTGTAATTGATGACGTTGCGATGATAGGAGCTTCCTCAAAATACGCATCCTTTGCCAAGGCAGCTATTACCGATCTTTCATCAGAAACAGGTCTTGCAGTTCTTGATAATGCAGCTAAGAAAAGCAGGTGCAAGCCTGTTATATTTGCAACCTCCGATAGCCATAATGAATTTTTAGCTAACTATGGTTATCGTCTTAAGTATTCGTGTCGGTTTTGCATACCTGATCCAGATACCATTCATGCATTGATCGATAAAAAGGAGCAGTACACTAGAGCACAAAAAATTGGCATCTCTGTGCCTTACTGCATTTATCCATCTAATATTGAATATATAAAAAATAATGTGGGACTATTTACCTTCCCCTGCATTATAAAGCCCTGCAAAGCTCATCTGGGTAGAAAATTTCTTAATGGAAAAAAAGTCAAGGTGGTGGACACTATTGAGGAACTCATAGAGTCATGGTTCTCTTTGGGAGATGCAGCTAAAGAGTTTATGGTTCAGGAAATAATTCCCGGTGGTGATACAGGTTTATACGGCTACCTTGCTTTCTGGTCCAGTGATAGTGAAGAAATTGCCTGGATTACAAAACAAAAACTTCGTCAGAACCCACCTTTATATGGTGATGGTGCGTTACAAATCACTATTGACTGCCCGGAAATACGGGAATTAAGCATACGCTTGTTAAGAGAATTTAATTACAAAGGATTTGTTGGAGTTGAATTCAAACTGGATCCTAGAGACAGGGAATTTAAACTCATGGAAGTAAACCCACGCACTGTTTCTGGAAACCAGTTGGCTATATCAGCTGGGGTTGATTTTCCATATATCGGATATAAATATCTAACAGATAAACAATATAGTTACCAAGGCACTTTTGAAAATGGCATAAAGTTTATAAACGAAGACTGGGATTTGCGAAGTTGTTTGATGCTGAGAAAAACCAACGAAGCTGATCTTATTGATTATATTAAGGATTTATATTTTTCCAAGTCGAAGGCTATTTGGGCTTCTGATGATGTTTCTCCCTCATGGTTAACTTTTAAGGATGCATTAAAAGCTTTAAGCGGAAAAATGGCAAGGAAGTTTAAGCCAAATCATATATCCGGCATGACGGAGCCAGTGGCACTGGATGCTAGCGCCGATTTGTTTATACAGAGATTGAGTGAAAATGATTTTGCTAATATGGAAACTGAGTGGTCAGCACTATTAACTTCGTCTGATTCAGATTGTTTATTTATGAGTTGGGCATGGCAATATAGTTGGTGGCAAGTATGGGGGCATCGGCTTGGACTAGAGCTTATGCTTATAGCTGCGTATGATAAAAATAATAACCTTGTTGGTTTGGCACCACTATATCGGCATATAATAGACAGCCAACTTGGTCTGTCACTAACCAGATTGCAATTTATAGGCAATGCTCGGCAGCTTAGCCCTTCTATTCGTACAGAATACATTGGCATGATTTCTATAGTTGATAGAGAACATTCTGTAACTACTGCAATTATAGAATATATTAAGGATCTAAATTGGGATGCTTTGACAATCTCGGATTGCTGTGCATCAACTCTTAAGAAATTTGATCAGGTGATTCCAGTTTGTACTAAAGCTAGTCAGATTGTGCGTAGCGATGACCTAGGCGTGATCATAAATACTGCCTATACCTTCCAAACCTGGCTTAATGGACTGGGTAGAAATACAAGGCTGAAAGCATTTAATCGACGGAATATTTTCTGCGATGAGTTGGGTGGTGAATTTCGTTTTATTGAAAATGCTTCTGAAGATGACTGTCTAAAATTTATTGAGCGTTTGAACAAATTTCATTTGATTCGTTGGGGAAGCGTATGTTTTGACGATTTAGCGATAGAATTTCACCGCAAACTGTTAAGTCGACTCTCGTCTGATAAAGTCGCCAAACTTTCTGAATTGGTAGTTAATGGTGAAACTGTTTCGGTATTATACGATATCCAATGTGGATCACGAATTTATAATTTGCAGTCTGGATATTATGAATCTTTTCATTCAAAAATTTCATTGGGCACATTACATTTCGGATTTGCAATTGAGAACGGATTCCAATCAAGCCTCATCCATTCCTATGATCTTCTTGCGGGCGCCGGAAAAAATAGTTTCTATAAATCACGCTTTAATGGTGAAAAAGTAATATTTAATACAGTTGATTTTGTGAGATCGCCGTTACTAAAAACGGCTTTCATGTTTCGGCCATGGTTACCAAAAAAAATCACATCACAAATAAATAGACTTTTTCGCTTTTAATAATTTCAGGAAAATTTGTCATTTATCATTATTTAGTGACATAAAAATTATAGAATTAAAGCAGATATTTTAATTAAGTTTCTGCGCTATAAGTATTGATTACAGCGTAGAGCAACTGGCAACGAGCTAAACTACGCATTGTTGCATAAATTTAGTATATGGGTCTTTAATGTTTAAAAGATTAGCAATTAATACTGGCTCGAATGTTGTAATGACAGTTAACCGTGTGATTGTAATATTTATTATGGCGCCAATTTACGTTTCTAACCTTGGTCATTATGATTATGGTCTCAGGGAAATGTTGCTTGCCATAACTGGATATATGGGGATGCTGGATCTGGGTATGCGTACAGCAATAGGGCGATTTGCATCTATGTATAATGCCAAAAATGACAATGAGTCTCTTCTCGTCACCTATACAACTAGCTTGACATTTATGATCATGGTTGGATGTTTTCTAGCAATTTTGTTGTGGTTATGTGCTGCGTTTTGGTCGGGTTTGATAACGCCTGATGAAGGAGACAAGGTTAAATATATTTTATTCTTGGTGTTAGTTGGTGCGCACATACTTTTTTTATTTCCACTTTTTGTTACTGAAAGTTACTTGGAAGGTCTTCAGGCTTATTATTTAAAAAATACCATTAATATCATAACATCCATTACAATAGCGATAATAAGTTATATTTATATAACGCCGGCTAACGGTTTGATCCTTTTAACTGCATTGGCAGCAGTTATGACATTGTTGAAATTTTTCATCTTTGTCGTAATTCTGTTAAGGCCGACTTTAGGTCGAATTGCGCCAAGTTTTAAAAAATTCTCGCTATCTAGGTTGAAGGAGATGCTATCGTTTAGCATAAAATCCTTTGTCCAGGGAGCTTCTTTCCAGATTGAAACATCATCAGATCGACTTGTTATAGGTTCTATATTAGGTCCTTCAGTAGTTCCTGTTTATAGCGTTCCTGCCAGCCTTATAAATATGATCTATGATTTTACCCAGACTCTGACTCATGCGTTTATGCCATTATTTAGTGACTTAAATGCCAAACAAGAGCAGGAAAAAATAAAGCAGATATACCTTATTTCAAGCAAACTATTTGTTGGTTTTTTTATACCGGCATCTATAGCTATAATAGTGGTTGGCGGTCCTTTCATTGAAACCTGGATGCGGGGCGAATTTAGTCGGGAATCTATGGATGGAATAATATTGTTATTAATGCTTTATGTTCTTATACCGAAACTAAATCCATTTGTTAGCCGTTATCTTACGGCTATCGGATGGCACGGTATATTTGCAAAAGTAGCACCAGTCGCGGCAATTATAAACTTAGGCCTTAGTGTTTGGCTGGTTTTTGAAATTGGTGTGATTGGTGCCGCATTTGGTTCTGTTATACCTGTATTCTTCGTTATGCCTATATATCTTATCTATTCTTGCCGGCATCTACATGTTTCTATAATGACCTACATAAAAAAGGTTGTTTTGCCGGTAATGTTACCTAGCGTACTTATGTTGAGTTGTTCTCTCTGGTTAAGGATGACATGGGGTCTTAATAACTATTCCGAAATACTGGTGTGTGCATCAATCGGAGCGGGAGTTTACTTTGTCTGCTACTGGTATCTGTCAATGGGGCCTAATGAAAGATATATTGTATTGAAATGGTTAAGAAAATATCTGTCGTGGTAGGTTTGTCAACTTCAATTTTCCTATCTTTCTAGCTCATGAGCTCCACTTCTGGTTGAATTTTATTTTCTATATAGTGTGATATAAGTCAAATAACCTATTTAAATATTAGACAATCTATAATAGTACGCTCAATATATGTATCTATCATAAAATAAGGTTCTATTGTGTCGTGAACATAAAATATATTCAGTTTTATGAGCATGGTATAAGCAGGTATAAATTATGAAATATCTAATTTACTTTTTTTTACTAATCTGCTTGATTAATCTAAGTCATGCTGAGAGCCCAGTTATGAAATGTATCGATGCGGACGGATATGTGACTTATACCCGTATCTGTTCTCAGAATAATACTGTCAGCGAGATACAGATGGATGTGACAGGAAATGTCATACAGTCAACTGATGATGACAATAGAATAACTACGTATAATGCCGGCACGGTTGATGTCGAAGCTACCCGAACTAAACCGACAGCTAATATGAGAAACGGAGGTGCCAAAATAACCAATAAAAATCATAGTAGCACTATAACTGCTAAGGCTAGTAATGGAGATAACAACACTATAAGTATCAATACAACAGCAGATGCTCAGGATACAATATCTACAAATAATACTGATTCTGTTAGTGATCATACTAACAATAATGACAGCATTATAGAAAATGCCAAACAAGAGAAAAATCCTGATTCTAATTCTCTTGATAATAACACCGCTACCAGGATAACGGATAGCGATGGACCTGTTATTACAAATGCTAAAATTGAATTAGAAAAACAAGATGCGAGAGTTGTGATAACAGGAAGTCAGTTCGGGTCAAGAGAAGGGCAGGCAGCACCAATACTTTTTGATTTTACTGAAGTGGCTTATGAAAACGGGGTTGAGAATGCGCATCATAAATCCTTCGAAGATGGCCAGGCTATATTACGTATAGACGAGGATCCGAAAGCATTATGGTACAAATCGTCTAATCATCCACCTCCTTTATTTACTTTATCCCGTCCACAAAGGCATGAAAACAGTAAAGCACATTATTATTTAGAAGGAGAAAATTCGTTTCTAGGTTGGCCTAGTGCTTATGGCGGCTTAGATCCGCCCGTAAATAATAAAAAGTTATATATAGCTTGGTGGCTAAAGATTAAATATGATCCTCGCTACTATTGGTCGGTTTCTAGGGAGGACTCTAGCGGTACTTTTAAGACTCATGAACTAGTCGAGATTAACGGCATACGTGGAATATATATTGGACAAAGTAATAAAGGGATTAGTAAGAATATGGAACAATTTATATTTAGCGGACAAATTAATGCTAACAAAATGAAAGGCCACATAATATCAGGACTAAAGTCAGGGGCAACAACAAGGTTTCCCACTACTTTTGCCGGTGCAACAGGTGCTGGATATTTATCCCCGGGAGCAAACAAATATATTAGGGTGTGGAATAAATCGGATGGTCATGATCTACGACTATCATGGACACAAAGACAAGTTTGGCAAAAAAGCATAAGTGACTCAAGTTATCATGCAGATATAAATGTTGGCGGATGGTCTCTAATGCAGCTTTGGCTTGATTTTGATAAAGGTAATGTTACTGCAAGGGTTAATGTGAATGGTGCTGAATTCACAAGCGATATTAATATTGATACAGTTAATAGTATTTTAAGTCCAACAATAGCACTTCTCGGATTTAATGGAAAAATACAAGTATTTCAGATAACCGAAGTAGACGATATATATTTTGACAATCGTTTTAGTCATATAGCAATTAGTGAAAAACCAGAATATTCATCACTAAACTCATATGAACACCAGCTTATAACATCTTGGAAAAATAATCAGATTGAATTTAAACTCAATCTTGGTTCAATTAATCCTGACCAGGAATATTATCTATATGTAATAACTGAAGAGGGTAAGGTAAACAAAAATGGATTCAAATTGTGAGATTCATAATAATATTTTTATAGAGTTTATAAATCGTAAATAATCTTCAAATATATGTGTCTACTCTTAATAAGATTTTTTTTGAATAAATAGATCAAAGTTACTAACTCTCATTCTTATATAAAACATCAGTAAGTGTATAATTCTAGGCTTTTGAAATCTTCTTATTAGATTTAGGTAAGAAAAAAGCCTTCATGCCATTTACTATTCCAATCGCCCTTCCCGTTAAGTACAATATATCTATAAAATAGATGTAAAAAAATTCATAAAACCTGATTTCTGCTTTACTTCTATATATACGTTTTATACTAATAATAGCAGGCGGTAATAATACAAAGCCTAAGAATAGAGCCAGAAATTTGACTCCAAAAAAAGGCCAAAGAAATAGTCCAAATATGCCTAATGTATAAGCAATACTTAATAAAAATATCTTATCCCTAAAAGAATGTGGTAATTGAGCTACACAGTCAACAGAATGCCATGCTTGTCTCCTGATAAATCCTTTTATTGTTGTTGGATACCCCAAGTGTACTACACTCAAACTAGGATCAATTTCAACAGAATAGCCTTCTTTCCTCAGTCTTTCAGAAAGTTCATTATCCTCTCCAGAATTCAGGGATTCATCAAATTGACCTATATTGTTTAACACTTCACGCCTGATGAATATACAGCTTCCAAGAAGGTTTTTTTCATGGATTATTTCTCTTGAACTATTTAATACCCAATACTTTTCGATCCATGATGGATTCTCTCTTATCAAACACTGCCCCCCTATTGTTGCTTTCTGCTTTAACTCCATTTTATTTATTCCTTCTGACAACCAATGTGGTTCTACCACACAATCAGAATCAAGAAAAACAATTATTACTCCCTTTGCCTTAGAAGCACCATAGTTTCTCACTGCACCGACTTTTACTCCAGGCTTTTCAAATATTTTTACAGGATATTCCTTAGCAATATTCATGGAGTTATCACATGATCCATTATCCACAACTATGATTTCAAGGGATTGACTTGGGTAATCCAGGTTATAAAGAGATTGTAAGCAGTTTCTTAGATATCGCTCCTCATTTAATACGGGAACAACTATTGAAACCAGAGGGTTCTTAATGCTCATATATATAGATCAATAAAATATTTTATAAAAATAATAAAGTTTTCTAATTTAATGACAACGTCTTAAGGCAAATCACTGCCTTAAATAAACTGACTACAGATATCTAAGAAACAATCATCGTGCTGATTGTTTAACATTACGGTATCAATAAACACATTGTCAGCTCACCACCATCAGTTTAATCTTGGTTCTATTAAATTCACTCATAATATTTAAATAGTAATTAATTTTAATTAAAAAAATCTGCTAAAAATCTTTTTTGATAAGTCTTATCTTTCCCGATTTTTCAAGGATAAGCTCATCTACCATGTGGTAATTAATTTTTATGTCATAACCAAAATCTTTTTGTAAGTGTTTTGTGATATATTTTTTTATTTTATCTAAGCTAGTAGAAATATTCAGATAAATATCGATATTATCTGGAGACGTTTGTATAACTTGATAACTATTAATTACTATGCCTTTCCTTTTAAGTTCCTCGAATAAATATAAAAAATATTCGCCATGAAAATATTCACCCGATTTATTCACCAAAAAGTCATATTCGCGTCCAACTATCTTTTTTAAAACTGGAAGTGTTCGTCCGCAATCGCACTTATCACTTGACAGTATGCATTTATCACCAAGCCTGTAACGAATCAGTGGCATTGCAAGATTATTCAGATCAGTAACTAAGAGATTCCCTATCTCTCCATTATCTACTCGATCGCCGTTGTCATCTACTGTCTCAAGTATCAAGTTTTCAGAGTTAATATGCAGACTTCCGTTTTCACACTCATGAGCGATAGTTCCAACTTCACCGCATCCATATTCATTAAAAATATTGCTTTTAAAATATTTCTTAAATAAAGCACGGTCTTCTTCAGAAAGCAATTCGGCCGTAGATATGACTGATACTGGTTTAAATTTTAATAGTATATTTTCACGTTGCAAAAATAAAGCTAATTGCTTTAACATCGATGTGTAACCGTAGAAATATAGCGGCTTGAATCTATCTAATACTTTAATGTAGTCCCTGAGATTGACGTCGCTGAATTTAAAGGCAGAGAATCTCTTTCTATTTGTAATTAAATCGATTAGTCGCGCTTTCCATAGTTCATATTTAGTTATAGGCACGCCCCAGAATCTTGCTTGTTTGCTACCTATCCCGACGCCGGCCCATTCATAACCCCGCCATGCTGCCGCTAATTCCTGAGCCATTGCCTTATTATTCTTTAATATAGATACAGGAGTACCAGTAGAGCCTCCAGAAATTTTTCTAGTAGTAGATTTATTAAATTTTTTATTTATTAATTGATCAGGATTAATTTTTAACGTTTCTTTATTTAGTATTGGAATGGAATTTAATATATCGTTAATTGGAAGCTCTGGATCGTAGTTTATTTCTTTATAATAAAGTGTGTTTGACTTTGCTATATTCAATAACTTCTTTAATTTTCTAGATTGTAATTCCTCTATAACTTCGCTTGTAGTATATTGTGTCTTATTTAACTCAGAAAGATATGGGTAAAGCCATTGTCCTTTTACCAATAATACAGGGTTGTAAACAAGGTACTTATATATAACTGTATTTATATTATATAAGTCAAACATCGGAATATTTTATCCTGCGCACGATAGCCTGATATTTTGCAAAGCAGACGACGTGCAAACTTTTGCGCTCTATTATGTTAGAATTCAATATATGTATATTACAGTTTTCAGATCTAGTAGCTATAAAATGCCCGTCTTTATACATTGGCTTCTATCGCTACTTCATTATAAAGCTGTCGTAATTGTTTGGATGTACTATCAGCATTAAATCTCTTTTTCGCTTCAGAAATGTATTCTTTAAATTCATAATTTCTATTATCGAAGATACAATCTCTGATAGCTTGTGCCAGTGATTGAGAATCTTTCGGTTCAACAACAAATGTCGGGGTTCCGGCCGTGACTTCGCGCAGACCTATGCAACTAGAGGCAATTAACGGCACACCGGATACTAGAGCCTCCATCGCCAATAGTCCGCAAGATTCCCATAGGGATGGCATTGCAACTACGTCCAAACCTCTTAATGTTGATGCCACATCATCAACGCCGGGCAGAAAAAGAAAACTGTTCTCCAGTCCTTTGGCAGCGATTATCTCACGATCCTCTCGGATAAAACCGCCATAACCAAAGGCGACAACTAACGGTTTCCGTGGTAGTTCGCTCTGTCTATTCAGAATATCGATAGCTTCGATCAGGTATTGGAAACCTTTTGGCGACATATACCGGCCAAGAAAGCCTATAAGTAATACGTTTTTCGATATTGCCATTTCAGAACGAATATTTCTTTCTTGTATATTCTCGTATTGAGAAATATCAATTCCGTTAGGTATTGTTAACAATTTCTTTCTATGCAAAGTGGGGAGCACATCAACTAAGTTTTTTTCAGCATCATGAGATACAGAATGAATCCTCTCAGCCCGATTTAAAAAAATAGGTAATAATATCTTTTTTAATTTTCCCTTAAACCCATAAAACTGTTTAGCCAGAAGCATGTCATGAGACGTCATGATATGAGGCACTGAATACAAAGAGGTGGCAATAGCAGTACAAATAGCTGAAGTAAAACCATGCGAATGAACTAAATCGTATCGATTTTTTCTTAGTGTTTTAAATATGGTTAACGTAATTGATCTGGTCGTATCTTTACACTGGATATACTCTACATCTATACTTTTATCAGTTGAAAATAAATTAGGCATTTGACCCCCCTTGGGAAGAATAACAGTGAAGCTATGGTTGTCGAACCAAGGGGATTTGTATACGTATTTTATATAGCTTTTAATGCCTCCGATTGGATGTCTTATGACCAACAATACTTGTCGTTTACTCTTTGTATGAAAATTATCATTCATGACAAAGTCTTGTTCGGCAATATGGTCTTTTCAGTTATTTGCCGGTGCAATACTACCGCTGCGCCGGCCAGAAAATACCAATGATATCGAGACAGACCATACTGGGCAAAGCTAAATATTATAAACATCCAGAAAACGGCGATTAAGGCCATAAGTAGGTTTCGCTCATAACGCAGAAAATCGCTATCTGAATACGGTTTTCCTTTTTTTCTCTTTTTGTCCTGGTTGTCTGCTTTGAATAACCGTCCGTTAGCTTGTTTTAAAGTGTCATGAACTGCTTTTAGGAAAAACAGATAAATAAGCAGACCGATGATCCCTGTCTCCATCAAAGTCTCGAGATACAGGTTGTGAGAGATTTGAGCCCCTCCGGCCACATTATACATTGCTTCTCTTGAGGTCCCCAGACCATGACCTACCACGGGCCTTTCCAATGCCACTCCCAATTCTGTCATCATGCCATCGGTACGCCCCCGAAAGGTACTCGCACCCTGTACTTCTTCAGCCCCGGTTATAGAGATGTATCGATCTTTTTGTATCTCTGTCATATTGGTCCAAGCCATTATGGAGATAATGCAACCAGCAATAATAAGAACCAGCTTGTATCTGGATTTTATGAATATATTCCAGGCAATGATCAGCATAGCTATAAAGCCGCTACGGGACATTGTTAGCACCAGGACATATAACAATGCTGGCACTAAGCTTAAATAACTAAATTTGGCTAGAAAACGGCCATTTCCCCACAAATAATGCAGGAAGGGGAACAACATTGCGATGAGGAAGGCCAGTTCGTTTGGATTGATGATGTCGGACGGAGCGCCGCCAAGTCGATCGGCAAATTCTCCATATCCCAAGTAGGTCTGGCTGCCCCAGTAACCATACAACTCGTGCAGATATAACGGTTCCAGTATTCTTACTATCTGGCATGCCATAAAAATAAATATGAAGTGTTTCAGACGCACATCCGTATCTACGATCAATATCGTGAAATAGAAAAATACGATGGCTTTGATAAAATCTACTAGGTTGCCACGCAGTACGCTACCTGGCCACTCAGTAAAGGGTGTAGATATCATTATGTAGGCGATGAAGAGCAACAAAATGCGACTGCATGAGCCAGAGAAACGGCCCGATAACTTGCCTTGTTCCAGGATCAGCATGAAAAAAATGCCACCGGCCAGCATTAGATCCGGACGCAAAACACTGATTCCGGGGATTCGTGCGGAGAGATGCAAGAAAAAACTGACTATAAATAGCAGATACAGACACCAAGTAAAACTTGTTACCGATAGTCTGGATTCCTTGCGGGAAAATAACTGATTATATGTTATTGCCATTTAGCAGAGGGCTGTTTCTGATTTCTGGCGAAATACGTACTTTATAATAATTCTATTATTAAGAGGGTGTATAGCGATCCAGAATCTTATTTGCGCATGGTTTTAGCTGGATCATACGAAGCCAGTATTCCTTTGTTCCGTCTATTTAGCCGTACTGATCACCGAACCAATCCGAAAGCATTGTTTCGACGGCATACAGATCAACTGATCTGCAGGTGAGCACATACACAGATTTCATACATTTAAATTAACTTTTGGACGTATCCTCGTCTGTGCGATAGCGTACATTTAGGTAGTCTGATGATCTGAAGTTTTTGTCTCTTTGGGGTAGGAGAATATCTGACAGGAGCTGTAACTAATGCCATTTCAGAGACTAGATCTAGACAACAAATGCCTATTTTCCTCTGCTAGATTTAACGAGACAAACAAATACATTGAACAACCCTACTGGTAGAGTTGTTTATAAATATTCAGATAATTCTGTGCCATTGTTTCACTGGAATAATGATCCTTAACCCTGTTTTCCGCTTCCTGGGCCAGTAGAGCGGCTTGTTTCGGATCCTGTTTTATTTGTGCTATCGCTTCGGCCAGCTTTTGGGCGTTACCGGGGAGAACCAGAATGCCTGATTTACCGTTCGCGAGTACCTCCGGAATGCCGCCTACCCGGGTTGCGACTACGGGGACGCTGGCCCGCATCGCCTCTAGCAAGGCTATCGGCAGGCCTTCGCTGAGCGAGCTGATCACGAACACATTGAAAAAGTGCAGACAGCGGCCAGCGTCCTTCAGATACCCCGCGAACAGGACGTTGTCCTCGATATTAAGCCGTGCCGCTTTTTCCTGTAACTCGGCCTTTAAGGGCCCGTCTCCGGCGAGCACCAGCCTGACCCTGTGCCCTCCCTGGTGCAGCCGTGCGATTGACTCCAGCAGGTATACGTAGCCCTTTTCCCTCGAAAGGCGGCCTACTGCACCGATGATGAAGCCTTCGCGACAGAACTCGCGGATTGTGTCTAGCACCCCTGAGGTATCCGTTGTTCCTGGCTCCAGTGTAATGCCGTTGTTCACCACGTGAAGCCGGTCCGTGGGTATATTCGCGGACATCAGCCTGGCGTCGCCCAGCATCAGTTGGTTCACGGCTACGACCGCATCCTTATAGCGCAGCAGGCGACGATCAAGCCATTCGTACAGCGCCATCTTCGATACGGCGCTGGTGCTGGTCCAGCCGTGCACGGTGCATAGCAGTGGCATTTTTCTGACGGCCCGGGGCACGCACCCCGCCAGTATATTCCCTTTGTAGCCATGGGAATGCAGGATATCCACCCGGTTGTACCGTGCGGTACGTAGAATCCGGTAAGCGCCATACAGGTTCAGGCCGGCACGCATTCTTAGTGAAATGACCTCTAGATTCTGCTGTGTCGCATGCCGTTCTATTTCCTTCTCTCCGCAGGCGTGGGAGCCGATACTGCAAAGCAGGGGCCGGAGTCCCTGTTTAACCTGTTCAGACATGAGGTCAAGCAGCATATTCTCGGCGCCGTATAACCCCCCGCTGTCGATGATGTGCAGTATTTTCATGTTTAGCGCTGAGTGGTATAAAACTGAGAGTGGCCGGAAGAGGACATAACTTATTATTGAAGCCGATCAGAAAGGTATTCGATGCCGTAGATCGCTTTGCGGAACTGCACAGGGTCGGCACCCACCCCGTAACGCCGGATCTCGAACGGGTCCTTCCAGACATGTTTGTCATGAAAGGCAACTGTGGCACTGGAATAGCCGCAGTCGATGACCATGCGTTTAACTTCATCGTTATAATCGGCTGGTTGGCCGTTGGGATAGCAAAAGTCAGTCACTGATTTGCCGATAATATCCTCGAGCTGTTTTTTGCTGCCGTGTATCTCCTCACGAAGCCGATCCCTGTTCAATCGGCTCAGAACGGGATGACTGCGGGTGTGTGCGCCGATCTCGATGCCGTTTTCTGAAATTTCTCTGACGGCCGTCCATGACATGGGGGCGTGGGTGGTAGGCGGTTTGGCGTCGACGTCAACTGCAAGATCACGGCCGAGATTTTCGATGAAACTCCACCGATCCTGCTCACCAAGGGTCAGGCAGTGATCGATTAATCGGGACCAGGTTCCGGACCGATCGGCGGCTGTCAGCAAAGACAGTACCATCTCGCTGCCATCTGCGAGCCTGAGCGTGGTTTTGTCTGAGCTCGTATTGTTCAGTATATAGGTGATTTTGTCCGGCCACAGCCACAGTTCACCGTCAATGAAATCGGTGGTGATATAAATGGTCGCCGGTAGTCCGTATCTTTTCAGGATCGGATAGGCAATGCGATAGAAGTCGTCATAACCATCATCGACGGTAATGGCAATTGTGTTGGGGGGGAGGGGGTTGCCCTCACGAACAAGCTTGAAGAGGTCGGAGAGGGAACGTACGTTGCAGTTTTTCTTAAGTTCGATGACCTGCCGCTCGAAGGTCGCTGCGGAGACTTTGCCGCTTTCTTCCAAAGCGCTGAAGCGATGATACATCAGAACCCGGGGGTGGTTCCTGGTCAATAACCGGGCTAGGCGGTAGCCCCCCATAGAGCAGGCAGCCCTGATGATCCGTCCCTTTATTCGCTCGGGCATGTTTTTTTGTCTCCGGCGTTTACCCTCGAGTCGGCTAAACCCGCATACAGCGCAGCATGTCGCGACAGCATGGATTGCATATTGCATAATTCGGCCACGCGAGCGGCGGCCCTGTGTGCCATGATGGCGGCGCGGTCGGGCTCCTCCAACAGCTGGCCGATCTTTCCAGCGAGCATATCGATGTCTCCCACCGGCACCCGATAGCCCGTTTCTCCATCCTGCACCAGTTCCCTGTTGCCGCCGGTGTCGGTACAGACGACGGGAACGCCACATTGCATGTATTCGATGATGGCGTTCGACAAGCCCTCGGACTCCGAGCACAACACGCCGACATCGAATTGCCTGATTATAGGCGGAATATCCGTTTTCGCCCCTGTAAAATGCACATGATCGGCCAGATCCAGTTCCCGGGCCAGTTCCTGCAACGGCCCCGTATCGCCGGATCCCACAATCACGAGCTTTACATCGGTGCGGTTCCGACGTAGCAGGCCAAAGGCGCGGATCAGATCATCGATTCTTTTTACCGGCCGGATATTCGCGACGATCCCGATAACCTTTTCCCCGTTCTTTAGGTAAGATGAATTTTCGAGTGCACTGTCATCAACCGGATTGGTGGCTGGCTGCGCATGGCCGTTATAGATCACCTGGATTTTCTCCAGGGGGACTCGTTCCTTGTCGTGCGTTACCCGTTTTACGGCCTCGCTGTTGGCAATGACCCTGTCGATAAAGAAGCGATTGCCTCTAAGAATCGCCAGCTTGCCCGGTGTATACCAGAATCCCATATCGCGTCTGGAAATGACGACCCGGATACCGAAGATCTTCAGAAACACCGGCGCAAGAATGGAGGCGTCATTGAAAAAGATGTGCACCAGCCGGTAATGCTCCCGTCTCAGGGCCAGGGCGAAACGGATCATTGTTATCAGAGTGCGCGGACTGAACATCCGGCGAATGTTCAATACTTCGACGGGGCAGGGGAAGCCGTATTGGTCGATATGGGCCGACGGACGGAACAAAGTCAAAGCTGGCGTGAACCGGGAACGATCCAAGCCATCGATTAGATTGTATAATTGCTGCTCGGTGCCGGCATAAGGGTCCCGGTAAGCGTCCATAAGGTACATGATCTTCATGGCGTGGCAATAAGGTGGATCAGCCCGTGCGGGGGATCCACAGAACCTGCTTGTGACCCTTCAGAAACTGAACGGCTGCGCGAGCGGCAGCCAGGTTAATGAGGATAAAATAATAGGGGGCAGAGAAGACGAATGGAGCCCGCCTTCCCTGACGCTGAAGCCGGTATCCCGTGTACGCGGATAGATAAAACAACACCTGCATGCACAGCAGGATGGTGTAAAACCAGCTGCCCCTGGCCAGCACCGGATTCAATATCAGCAACACGCTCAACGGTAACCAGGCACCGTAGCGCAACAGCTTGTGCGAGAGCAACTGCCAACTGAACAGCGGATAGGCGAGGGGGTTCAGCAAATGGCGCTTATCCAGTAGCGCCCACAGAGCCCGTAGCGACACCCGTACCCGCATCCGGTATTCGGAGGCCTGGTCCGCACACGCGGTTTCCTTCAGGACGGCACGCGGTTCGTAGATGACCCGAAAACCCTGTTCGACAACGGTCAACGGCTGCACGAAATCGGGCAGTTGATCCGGGTTCATCGGCCGATACAGGGATTTGCGCATTGCGTCGATGCCGCCGTCCACACCGACAATGGAACCGAAACTTGATTCCTGCCGGCGAACGGTATTTTCATAACGCATGTACGCGCTACAGCCGGTTCCAATCAGTGAGCCGTCCATGTGGACATACATCATTTTTCCCGTTACATATCCGACCCGTGGATCGGAAAAGTTCTGCAGCAACTGCCTGATGGCGTCTTGCTGGTAGATGGAATTGGCGTCGGAGAAAACGATAATCTCGCCCCGCGCCTGCTCCACGGCCCGGTTCACTGCAGCAGTTTTGCCCTGTCGCGGTTGCTGTAGGAGGAACCTGACACTGCCGCCGGCAAAACCCTGCACGATTTCGTCTGTTCTGTCCGTGGAGCCGTCCGAGATGACGATAAGCTCCAGTTTGTCGGCCGGGTAATCCTGCTGCAGTTTGTTCTCGATGGTCTCGGCTATATACGCTTCCTCGTTGAAAGCCGAAATAATGACCGTGACAAAGGGTTCGTATTCCGCCGTCCGTACGGGCCTCGGCGCCATGCGGGCAAGCAGCGCGGCACAGGCGGGATAGCCGGCATAGATATAAAGTACCAGGATCAGGCAAAACAGGAAAAGGTTTTCAATTATGAACATGTCGCCCACCGGTCAGTGCGGACTGCCGATTTTTTCCCTGCGCAGTAGCACACCCAGGGCCCGTGCAGGGTCGTTCAGGCCTGCAAGCAACAGATTCCGGAGTGCCCTGAGGCCGGGTTGATTCTCGCACGCGCACTGAAACAGTCGGAAATACAGAACCGCCTTTCGCTTGCGTATCACTGCTGGCGGATAGGGATAGCGTTTTCTGGCCTTTTCAAGGATGACAAAGCCGTTGTTCCAGCGGCTAACGGCACCTTTATTACTTTTGCTGATGGATTCACCGTGGCGTCGGTAGTGAAACAGGTGCTCGTCGATATAGGCAAGTCGCGCGACCTCGGCAATTCTGACGGCCATATCATGGTCCTGTCCGGCCCGCAGGGTTTCATCGAAATAGCCCGCCTTTCTCAAAAGACCCATACGCATCAATGCATTACTAGGCAACGAGAAATAACAGTTGAGGAGGACCTTCTCAGGCTTGTTTTCTTCCAGGTGCGTGGGTGGATAAATGTTGTACAGGAACTCGCCGTTGCCGGAAACAGCGGTGCCGTTACCGTAGACCAGGCCGATCTCCGGATGCTGTTCGAGATATTCGACCTGGCTTTCGATCTTGTTGGGCTCCCAGTAATCGTCGCTATCGAGTATAGCGAGGTATTCGCCACTGGCACGATCCAGTCCGAGGTTGATCGAGGCCGACTGTCCACGGTTCTGGCGACCATCGTGTTCCAGTAGGGTAATCCGGTCACCGTAACCCTCCAGGATATCCCGGCTGTCGTCAGTGGAGCCATCGTCGATCACGATCAGCTCCATATTGGTATAAGTCTGATTCAATACAGATTCTACTGTCTGGCGGATATAACGGCCGCGGTTGTAGGCGGGGATAATGACGGAAATTTTTTCCTGGAACATGGTGGCAGAATTAGTAAAACCGGTTGGTGTTTGTTTTATTTATCATGCCACAAGCGGACACAACGGTATGTTTGATACCGCTCATGCGGGACATAGGACACAGACAGTAATGCATAGGAATTTCAAGGACCTGGGAGCGATGGCTAAACCTTACATGCCCCGGAACGGACGGCGGCCGGCTGGTAGGTGATATAACTAACTGAATATATTATATATTTCTCTTAACGCTAGATTGATAAAGAGGTCATGGCCCTATTTCAGCGTCGGAATTGTTTACACAATCTCGTATTTGGCAGGCGTACGGATTTATCTAACTCATTGATTATGTGACGAATAACAAAGTTGGCGCATGCATTGCATATGTGAGTATTACCGAATCAGAATGGTTCGTTAACACCCGAGAAATTGGGTTTAAGGAGTAAAAAATGAAAACTTTACTGAATGGAATCTTGGTAGCAGCGCTTGCAGCGATCAGTATGACCGCACAAGCAAACCTTATTACTATAACGGGTACTACGGCAACAGTTGATTGTACCGCTGGAGCCACAAGTCCTGCATGTCAAGGATACACTGGCGGGGATCCTAGTTCCGACACCACCGGCCCCAACGCTGGTCAACCGACGACTCTGGGTTCGCTCTCCGCTACCATGGCCGATATTTACGGCATAATTGGTAGTGAGCAAGCCGAGACAAATGCGTTGAATACGCTCGCTGGAACCAGTTTCCTGTCAACGGATGCAGTACAGACAGATACTGGCGGCGTGGATAGTTTCTCGTTCTCTACCGACGCCCTTTATTTCTCCATCAAGACCGGTCTAGGTACCTCCTTCTTCAGGAACGAAGCAGGGTTAACCGCTTTAGATGTTCTATATGATAAAAATAACACGCAAGGCGGCGGCATTAGTCATTACACCCTTTATGGTGGAAGTTCGACTAACGTCCCTGAGCCCGCGCCTCTCGTGCTGCTCGGACTGGCCATGCTAGGCCTGGCGTTTTTCTCGAACCGTCGTGGACAGGCGAGTTAACCAATAAGACTAGGGCCTGTTGATCTTTGCGGTTTAATTAAGGATGGGCATGGTGCCTGTTATCATTGTTTTTCCGACAAAACAGTGAGTTGAGGCGACCATGCCCAGAATGATGTTAACAGATGCCGACTGGTCACGGCTATCGAGCCTGCTGCAGCTCAGCGGGCGGGTGTACAACAAGGCGGAACACCGGCTGACGCTGGAAGGGATCCTGTATCGGCTGCGCACGGGTTGCCCGTGGCGCGACCTGCCGGCGGCGTTCGGCCACTGGAACACGGTGTTCCGGCGTTTCAATCTGTGGTCGAAGAAAGGCGTATTGTCGCAGCTGTT
>NZ_JANUCT010000019.1 GCF_024808875.1 Methylohalomonas lacus | reverse complement strand
GAGATACGAGATACGAGATACGAGATACGAGATACGAGATACGAGATACGAGATACGAGATACGAGATACGAGATACGAGATACGAGATACGAGAAGACATGAACCCACAGCCCTTTTTCTCGCTTGTCGTCGCCATGGACCGCAATCGCGCCATTGGCAACAACGGCGATCTGCCCTGGCACCAGCGTGCCGATCTGCAGCATTTCAAAACGATCACCATGGGCAAGCCCATCCTTATGGGGCGCAAAACGCACGACTCGATCGGCCGGGCATTGCCGGGGCGGCATAACATCGTTCTGACCCGGGATGAAAGTTATGAGCCGGTAGACGACTGCACGGTGGTGCACGATCTGGATGTCGCGCTGATGGTGGCTGACAGCGCCGAGATCATGATCATCGGCGGTGCGGACATTTTCGCGGCAACCTTGCCGCGCGCGCAGAAGATCTATCTGACCGAGATCCATGCCGAGGTCGAGGCGGATACCTTTTTCCCCGAATTTGATGATACTGAATGGCAGGAAGTCAGCCGCGAAGCGTATCCGGCCGACGAGCAGAATGATTACGCCTACAGCTTTGTCGAGCTGATCCGGCGCTGATGCACCGGACGCTTAGCGTTGGCGGCTAACGTTTCCGCGCCGGTCTGTCGTACAGGCGGCGTAGTTCATCCTTGGCCGTCTCGAGCTTCTGCCGCTCATCATCGGGCAGTTTCTTGCCGGCGCGGTTGATATAAAACGTTAGCATGGACATGGCGGAGCGGTAGGCGGCGTTCGCATCAGGTTTGGCTTGGTCAGCGGAACGCTTCAGCGATTCGGCAATTTTACGCGCGCTGCCTAGCGTAAAGACCCCGTCCTCGAGCTCGAGCGCCGAGCTGTTCCCGGTAACCTGTTGCGACCAGTTCTTGCGCTTGTTGGTCACGTTAATCGTTTGCCGCTCCCGCCGGCGCTGGCTAGAACGTAACGGCTTTGCAGTCCCCGCGCGACACCTCGGCATGATAATCGCCCATGCCGCCCATGCTGCAGTTGGTATGCAGCATGTCATCAGAAATACCGCGGACCTCGGCGCATGGCTTGCACACCATGACCGTGGCATTTGGGTGTGCCAGGACTTCCCTGAATTTCGGTGGCGGACCGAACGGGATCATTTTGTCGGCAGCACCGTCGACGGCAATGGTCACGGCGTCATGGAACAGCATGATCATGACCGTGTCGCCCTTTTCCAGCGCGGTGGCGGCAAAGATGAAGGGAATGGCGGCGCGGGTGGTGTCGCTGCCGCCCCAGGTGGTGGAAATCGCGTAGTGCATCAGGCCTCCTGCATGCGTGTGGTTACTGACAGTGTCGGGTTATTCGACAGACGTGTTGCAGGCGCGTTTGCCGGAACCGTTGCTGTGTTTACGTCAGCTTAGTCTCTATGCAGGAACGCGGCAAAGCCTGTTGTTTCATGCGGAAAAATTCAATGACTGATCGGCACGGTAATCCACCGGGTTCATGACGTGGATGCCTTCGGCCAGCAATGAAACCCGGATATCGGCACCGATACGGATGTCATTACGGCGCGCGGCATGGGTGCTGATCTGCAGCCTGAGCGGCTGTGCACCGCCCTGGCAGCGCATGGTGATCTCGGTTTGGGCGCCCAGTGGCACACATTCGGTCACGCGGCCGGTGACCGGGTTTTCGCGTTCGCCCAGTGACGGTCGGCCGCGGCGGTGTAGCAGGATGTCCGAATCGGGAATGAACCAGTCGACGTCGCTGCCTGTGGGCAGCGGTGGTGAGGTTGCCAGCTCGAGTTGCTGGTCGCCCCACCGCAGTCGTGGCTGGCCGTTTACTGTCAGCAGCCGGCCGTTAAAAACGTTGTTGTGACCGAGCAGGCGTGCGACCTGGGGACTGCGAGGGCGCCGGAACAGGCTGTCGGCGTGGTCGGTCTGCAGGGCGCGACCGTTGTGCAGCACACAGATGCGATCCGCCAGTGCGCTGGCCTCGTTCAGGTCGTGCGTGACGAGAATGATCGGTACCTCGATGCGCCGGCGCAGCCGGGCGAGTTCGTTCTGCAGGCGCTTGCGCGTCATCTGGTCGACCGCCGAGAATGGTTCGTCGAGCAGTAACACGCGCGGTTGCCGTGCCAGCGCCCGGGCGACGGCGACGCGTTGCTGCTGGCCGCCGGACAGTTCGTGCGGGTAACGATCCTCCAGGCCTTTCAGATGCACGGTCTCCAGCAGGCGCAGCGCCTCGGTTCGCTGTGCGGCAGCCGTGCCCTGGTCCATGGCAACGGTCAGGTTGTCGCGTACGGTCAGGTGCGGGAACAGCGCGTAGTTCTGGAACACCAGGCCGGCACGGCGTTGTTGCGGTGGGTGATCAATAGCAGCGCGTGTATCCAGCCAGACATCGTCGCGGCAATGGATGGTGCCGTATTGCGGCCGGTACAGCCCGGCGATGCTGCGCAGGACGGTGGTCTTGCCGCTGCCCGAGGGGCCGACCAGTGCCAGCAGTTCGCCGGCGCGCACGCTGATCTGCAGCGATAGGGGTATCGGCGCATTCTGGTGCAGCTGCAGGAACAGCCAGTCAGCGGACATGGAGCGGTTTCCGGCCGGTAAGACTGTAGACGATGCCAATGGCGGCGAACGAGGCGATCAGTAGTGTCAGTGACATCGTCGCGGCGGCGCTTTCGTCGAAGGCCTGCATGCGGTCATAGATGGCGATGGCGATCGTCCGGGTCTCGCCGTCGATGGCGCCGCCGACCATGAGAATGACGCCGAACTCACCGAGCGTGTGGATGAAGGTCAGGATCATGGCCGAGATGACGCCGGGCCAGATGAGTGGCAGCTCGATGCGCCAGAAGGTACGCCAGTGCGACAGACCCGAGCACCAGGCTGCTTCGCGAACGTACGGCGGTATCGACTCGAACGCACGCTGGATCGGTTGTACCGCGAACGGCAGGTTGAAGATCACCGAGGCGATGACGATGCCACTGAAACTGAAATTCAGACCACTGCCGGTGAGCGTGCGCCACAGCCAACCGGCCGGGTTGTCGTCGCTGAACAATACCAGCAAGTAAAAGCCGAGCACGGTTGGCGGCAGTACCAGCGGCAGGGCGACGGCGGCCTCGACAAAGCCGCGGCCGCGCATGGGCGTGGCAGCGAGCCAGCGGCCGAGCAGCAGACCGATCGGCAGCAGCAGGGCGCTGGCCCAGGCGGCCAGCTGCAGCGAGATATTGAGTGCGGTCCAGTCCATGCCTAGTGTCTTGGCCCTTGGTTCACGCGGCGCGGCTACTGTGCCGTTGCATCTTCGTCCGGCAGCACGAAGCCGTAACGGTTGAAGATCCGGCGTGCCGCCGCCGATTGCAGGTAGGCATAAAAGGCGCGCGCCGTGGTGCCGGCGTCTTTCAGCAACACCATACGCTGACGCAGCGGTTCATGGTATTTCGCCGGTATCAGCGCGTGGACGGAACGTTCGCGCAGCGGTGGTGCCAGTGCGAGCGAATAGGCAACCAGCCCGCCAATCGTGTTGCCCGATAGCGCGAACTGTGTTGCCTGGGAGACGTTTTCGCCGAGGATCAGCCGCGGCTGGATCGCCGACCAGAGTCCCCGCGATTGAAGGACCTGCCGGGCGGCGACGCCGTAGGGGGCGTGTTCGGGATTGGCGATCGCAAAGCGCAGCGGCAGACCACTTGCCAGCTGGCGGCCGAGGCCGACCAGATCGGGGTCGACCACGCTGGCGTTTTTTTCGGTGGCGATCATGGCGACACGGCCGATGGCGTACAAATCGCCCGCGTCACGGGTGTGCCCCTCACGGTACAGTGCCCTGACGTAGGCTTCATCGGCAGACAGGTAAACCTCGAACGGTGCCCCCTGGGCGATCTGGCGGCGGAAATTGCCGCTTGAACCGAAGTTGAGGCGTACGCGGCGGCCACTGGTCGCGGTAAAATCCTGCGCGATTTCCTCGAGCGCAAACTGCAGATCGGAAGCCGCGGCGACGATGGGCACGTCATCGGCCTGTACCGTTCCGGGCTGCAGTGCGAGCAGAGCGAGCAGCAATGCGGCGGTCAACAGTCGGTAAACGCTGTGCCCGTTATCGATACTGGCTTGCCGATAGCGTGCATAACAGTGCATGGTCATAATGGATATCGTCAGACTGGCATGGGACTAATGTGTGCACACCGATTGAATCATGAACAAATATACAGCCTGGTCCGTGCCATTCCAAAAGGTTGCGTCGCGACCTATGGCCAGATCGCCGCGCTTGCCGGGTTCCCGCGTCATGCCCGGCAGGTCGGCTATGCCCTGGCGGCACTGAACGACGATAGCGTGCCCTGGCATCGCGTGATCAACAGTCAGGGCGTCATCAGCGAGCGTGCCCGTCCCGGTGCTGTTGAATGGCAGCGTCTGCTGCTCGAAGACGAAGGTGTCGTATTCGATCACCGTGGTCGCGTGCCGTTAAAAAAATACCAGTGGCAGACGGATTGATGGTGGTTCTCAGCAAGCGGCTGACTGGTAAAGCGACCGGCCAGCTTCAATAGCGCTGCCGATCGTTATCAGTCATGTATGGCAGGCTGCCGTGACGGCACGCTGAATTCCTTTTCATCCTCCAGCCGCATGGCCGTCAGCGCGCCGCCCCAGACGCAGCCGGTATCCAGTGGAAAAACGTTGTAGGTCGAGTAGTCGTCCTGATACAGACGCAATGTTGACCAGTGACCGAAAACGATCTTCAGATCGCGACTGTGTCGCTGTTCGATTTCGAACCAGGGCTTCAGGCTGTGGTCCTGCGTGCCGGGCGGCCCTTTCTGTTCCAGCGCCAGGCGGCCGTCGATGTGACAGTAACGCATGCGGGTCAGCGCATTGACCGTGTAACGCCAGCGTTCCAGCCCTGTCAGCGCATCATCCCACTGATCGGGCTTGTTGCCGTAGATGTTTTTCAGGAAGTCGACGTGGCCGCTGCCGGCGAGAACGTCACTGACCTCGGCGGCACAGGTCTGCGCCCGGGCCAGGTCCCAGGCGGGTGGCAGGCCGGCGTGGGCCATGACATAGCCGAGTTCGGCGTCGTGGTGCAGCAGTGGCCGGTGGCGCAGCCAGTCCAGCAATAGCTCGCGGTCCGGCGCCGCCAGGATAGCCGCAAGCGTGTCCTTTTTTTTCGTCGCGGCATTGGCGCAGGCCACAGCCAGCAGATGCAGGTCATGATTGCCGAGCACCGTCACCGCCGTGTCGCCAAGCGCGTGCACAAAGCGCAGGGTTTCCAGTGACTCCGGACCACGGTTAATGATATCGCCGACAAACCACAGCCGGTCGTGGCTGTCATCGAATTCGATCAGGTCCAGTAGATCGAGCAGTTCCTGGTAACAGCCCTGCAGATCGCCAATGGCGTAAGTAGACATGGATTTCGTATCGTTTGCGTCGGGCGTCGCGTCCGGCCCGAAATTAATGAAGAATGTTGGGCGTGGACAGGTTGAATACCGGGATCGGTGCGTCGAAGTGCGTGCCGTCATCGGCCACCATTTGATAGCTGCCCTGCATGCAGCCCACCGGCGTTTCCAGCATGGCGGCGCTGGTGTAAGTGTAGGATTCGCCCGGCTGCAGATGCGGCTGTTCACCGACAACACCCTCGCCACGGACTTCCTGGACCTTGCTGTTGGCGTCGGTGATGACCCAGTGACGGGACAGGAGTTTGGCTGCGAGACTGCCCTGATTGATGATCGTTATCGTGTAGGCAAACACATAGCGATCCTGTTCCGGCCGGGATTGTTCCTCGACGTAGGTGGTTTCGACCTGGATTTCGATGGGGTTAGGGGTGTGGGCTTCCATGCCGGTTTTGTAACTGAATCACCATCCCGGCGCAAGCGCACAGTCCTTTGCCGGCCGTCATGCGCGACTCGCTGTGGCCGGCAGGGTACCTGGATGAATCGCCGACCCATCCAGGTGCGCGGCAATATTTTCGCGTGAATGATCGATCATCTTGATCGGTGCCTGTTTCATGACTGGCGCTCAAGCCGGCGATAGCCAATTGCCTCACCGATATGGCGGCTGTTGATGGCGTCGATGGCGTCGAGATCGGCGATCGTGCGGCTGACCTTGAGGATCCGGTGCATGGCGCGGGCCGACAGGCCAAAGCGGACCAGGGCGGTTTCCAGCAGTTCGCGACTGGCGTTATCCAGCGCACAGTCGCGGCTGACTTCCTGGTTGGTAAGCGCACTGTTGCACTTGCCGGCGCGCTGCTGCTGGCGGGCGCGGGCGTGTTCCACCTCGGTGCGTACCGTTTGGCTGTCGGCTTCGGCCGGCCGGTTGTCGCGGTCAAGCAGTTCGCTGCGCAGGTTGGGAACCTCGATGTGCAGATCAATACGGTCCAGCAGTGTTCCGGATAAGCGCTGGCGGTAGCGGCGTACCTGCTCCTCGGTGCAGTGGCAGCGGTCGCTGGGGTCGCCCAGGTAACCGCACGGGCACGGATTCATTGCCGCGACCAGCTGGAAGCGTGCCGGGAACGTCATCTGCTGCGCGGCCCGCGAGATCATGATATGGCCGGACTCCAACGGCTCGCGCAGCACTTCGAGCACGCGCCGGTCATATTCGGGCAATTCATCGAGAAACAGGACGCCGTTGTGGGCCAGCGATATCTCGCCGGGTCGCGGCTGACTGCCACCGCCGACCAGGGCTACCGCCGAGGCGGTGTGATGCGGGGCACGGAACGGCCGGCGTCGCCACTGGCCGGGCTGAAAACCGCGCGAACTGACCGAGGCGACGGCGGCGCTCTACAGTGCCTCGGTTTCACTTAATTCCGGCAACAGCCCCGGCAGGCGTTCGGCGAGCATGGTCTTGCCAGTGCCCGGCGGGCCGATGAACAGCAGGTTGTGACCGCCGGCAGCGGCAATGGTCAGTGCCCGTTTGGCATGCGATTGGCCCCGTACCTCGGCCAGATCCGGCGTCGGGCCGGCATCGTCGCTGTCGATGTCGGCGTGGCTCACTGCCGGCAGGGTTTCCATGCCCTGCAAGTGGGCACAGACAGCGAGCAAATGATCGGCGGCGTGGACGCTGGCGTCGCTGACCAGTGCCGCCTCGGCCGCGCTGGCCGCGGGCACGATCAGGGTGCGTCCAACCGTGCTGGCAGCACGCGCCGCCGGCAGACTGCCACGGATGCCACGCAATGCGCCGCGCAGCGACAGTTCACCCAGCAGCTCGGTATATTCCAGTGCCGCACGCGGTAATTGTTCCGAGGCGGCGAGAATGCCGACAGCGATCGCCAGATCGAAGCGGCCGCCTTCCTTGGGCAGATCGGCCGGTGCCAGGTTGACGGTAATGCGCTTGAGCGGAAACTCGAAGCGATTGGTCAGCAACGCGCTGCGTACGCGGTCCTTGCTTTCGCGGACCTCTGTCTCCGGCAGGCCGACGATGGACAGATTGGGCAAACCGCTGGTCAGGTGGACCTCGACGGTTACCAGCGGTGCTTCGATGCCGCACTGCGCGCGGCTGTAGACGGTAGCGACACTCATCCCTGTGTCCTCGCTGTGGCCGCCTTCCAGGCGACCGGGCTGGCTTATTGCGGGTCGTTTTGCTCGAGTTCGTCGAGGCGCCGGATCATCTCTTCCAGCCGCTCACGGGTGCGTGCCAGCAGTGCCGCCTGGACGTCGAATTCTTCCCGCGTGACCAGATCCATGCGGCTGAATGCCGCGTGCATGGCCTGGCGCAGTTGCTGTTCAAAATCGCTTTTCAGTTGGCGCATGTCGGCCGGCAGTGCCGACATGACGCCCTCGATCAGTTCGTCGATGGACGGGCGCTTGGTCTCTGTCATGGCAGCTCTTTCATCCGTTCCGTTACAAAGACGTGAGACTAACACGCCGGATGCAGACCGCAAGCCCGCTCCCGATGACTTTGGTGTTGCCGTGATTGGGTGCAGAAAGAGCACGTTAACAGTGCATGGCGCAAATCTACTGCACCAAAGACGTGCGTTGTATCCAGTCGTCGACGTTGTTTAGTTGCCACAAAAACCGAATAAATAATTTAACTTAATGATTAAAAAGGCTTTTCATGAAATGGCACGGAACGTGCGATGTATCAGCGCATCAAGAAACGGTTTCTTGGTTTTAGGTCATGGCAATACATCTATTTCAGAGGGGATTAACAGCATGAAAAATACTTCCAAGTGTCTCGTTGCCGGTGCGCTGGCCCTGTCCACGCCGATGGTCGCCCAGGCCGAGTCGCCGCATACTTTCAGCGCCAATGTCGGTCTATTTACCGATTACATGTTCCGCGGTATCTCGCAGACGTCGGGCAACCCGGCCGTGCAGGGTGGTTTCGACTATTCCTACGACACCGGCAGTTTTGCCGATCTGTATGCTGGCATCTGGGCCTCCAATATCGCCTTTGACGGTTCCGTCGAGGCGGACTACTACGGCGGTGCCACTGGTGAATTTGGCAACGGCATCAGCTGGGATGTCGGCGGCCTGTTTTACGACTATCCGGGCGGTGCGGGCAGCTCCGAGTACTTTGAAGCCTACGGTAGCCTGGGCTACACCTTTGCCGGTACGTATGAGCCGACGTTCGCTGTGGATTATGCCTATTCACCGGACTTCTTCGGTAATACCGGCGATGCCCACTGGATCAGCCCGTCGCTGGGCCTGTCGTTACCGCATGGTTTCGGTCTGAGCGCGAGTTACGGCTTCCAGGACGTCGATGATGGCGGTAATTACTCGACCTATAGCGTGGGTCTTTCCAAGGATGTCGGCATGTTCTCCGTGTCCCTGGACTGGATCGACACCTTTGACGAGGAAGAATTCTGTGCCGGCTTCCAGGATGACTGCGATGGCCGACTCGTTCTGGGTGTTTCCAGCAGCTTCTAAGCCAACCCATCAAGGAAACAGTTAAGACTCCGCCCTGCCGGGGCGGAGTCACTCTACCCAAGCAATCGGGAGGATTAATTCAATGAAACTGGTCTCAGCGATCATTAAACCCTTTAAGCTCGATGACGTGCGCGAGGCACTGTCGGAGATCGGAGTGCAGGGTATGACGGTGACCGAAACCAAGGGTTTCGGCCGCCAGAAGGGGCATACCGAGTTGTATCGTGGTGCCGAATATGTCGTCGACTTTCTTCCCAAGATGAAGCTCGAAGTCGCAATCGAGGATGCCAAGCTGGATGAGGTACTGGAAGCCATTACCTCGGCCTCCAAGACCGGCAAGATTGGCGACGGAAAAATCTTTGTATTCAGTCTCGAGCAGGCAGTACGCATCCGTACCGGAGAGACTGGCGATGCGGCGCTGTAACTGTCGCGCTTTTATCTCCAAACGTCTGTCGATTGCAATCTAGAAATCCGGGAGGAAACTAACAGTGGACGCAGTCAACTCAATTATCGAAGTTCAGTACGCGCTGGACACGTTCTATTTCCTGATGTGCGCGGCCCTGGTCATGTGGATGGCCGCCGGCTTCGCCATGCTGGAATCAGGTCTGGTGCGCTCGAAAAACACAACCGAAATTCTGACCAAGAATATCGCGCTGTATTCGGTTGCCAGTATCGTGTACATGTTCATGGGCTACAACGTCATGTACCCGGGCGAGGGTGTCAACTCGTTCTGGTCCGGCGTCAGCTTCTTCCTCGGTGGCGACAACACCGTTGAGGACGTGCTGGCCAGCGATGGCGACATTTATTACTCCAACCTGTCCGACTTCATGTTCCAGGTCGTGTTTGCAGCGGCGGCGATGTCGATCGTCTCCGGTGCTGTGGCCGAACGCATGAAGCTGTGGTCGTTCCTGCTGTTTGCGGTAGTCATGACCGCCTTCATCTACCCGCTGCAGGCCTACTGGAGCTGGGGTGGCGGTTTCCTGAGCGAGCTCGGTTATTCCGACTATGCCGGTTCCGGTATCGTCCACATGACCGGTGCAGTGGCAGCCCTGGCCGCGGTTATCGTGCTGGGCCCGCGCAAGGGCAAGTATGGCGCCGATGGCAAGATCAATGCCCTGCCGGGTGCCAACCTGCCGCTGGCGACTCTGGGTACCTTCATCCTGTGGATGGGCTGGTTCGGCTTTAATGGTGGTTCCGAGCTGGTGGTCTCCGATGTCTCCTCGGCCAATAACGTGGCGATGGTGTTCGTGAACACCAACCTGGCTGCCGCCGGTGGCTCCGTGGTCGCGCTGATGTTTGCCAAGATGCTGTATGGCAAGGCCGACCTGACCATGGCCCTTAACGGTGCACTGGCCGGTCTGGTGGCGATCACCGCGGATCCGCTGTCGCCGAGCCCGGGACTGGCGGTCATCGTCGGCGGTATCGGCGGTATCATCGTGGTGTTGTCCATCATCGGTCTCGACAAGCTGAAGATCGACGATCCGGTCGGTGCCATTTCGGTCCACGGTACCGCGGGTATCTGGGGCGTGCTCGCCGTGTTGCTGTCGAACGGTGAGGCGACGCTGTCGGCCCAGCTTATCGGCATCGTTTCCATCTTCGCCTTCGTCTTTATCATGAGCCTGATTTTCTGGGTCATCATCAAGGCGATCATGGGCATTCGCGTCAGCGAAGAGGAAGAAATGGAAGGTCTCGATATCACCGAGTGTGGTATGGAAGCCTACCCGGACTTCCAGCCGGCCTCCAAGTAAGCCGGTCAGAAGTCTGACAACAAGGGCGTCCCCGTCAGCGGGGGCGCCTTTTTTTATGTCCATGGGTCGGGTGGTTCCAGCCGGCCACAAAGGCGACTACAATCCACGGGCAAAGTAATACAAACTCGCCAGGTCTGCTGGCGCAAGCAATGTCGGGACTGGAGGCTATACCCCCATGAAGCTGATTACCGCAATCGTAAAACCGTTCAAGCTGGACGACGTGCGTGACGCCCTGTCGGAGGTCGGCGTCAAGGGACTCACGGTCACCGAGGTCAAAGGGTTCGGTCGCCAGAAAGGCCACACCGAGTTGTATCGCGGTGCCGAGTACGTCGTCGACTTTCTGCCGAAGGTCAAGATCGAACTCGCCATCGATGACGAGCGGGTTGACGCTGCCCTCGAGGCGATCTCCCAGGCCGCCAACACGGGCAAGATCGGCGACGGCAAGATTTTCGTGACTGCCCTGGAGCAGGCTGTCCGCATTCGTACCGGCGAAACCGGCTCCGAGGCCCTGTAAGCCCGGTTTGAATGTCCGGCGGGAGTCATAGTTCGGGCAGGCTGTGCACGTCTGGCAGCTTACAGACTGGCAGTTGGATTCTCTCACTGAATGTCTGTAATGATTTGTGGTATCGGTGTGCTACGGCATACAATCAACTACCAGCCACAAACGTCGTCCCACAGGGGCAGGGTAGCGACGGATGACCTTCCTGTATCGCAGTTGAAAGAGATTGATCATGTCAAAAAAGCCAGTCGATAAAGCTTTGTTAAAAAAGCTGGTGCCGGCCAGCGCCCTCAACGGGGAGAATTTCGAAGAACTGGCGGCCAAGGCCTTTCAGGAAGAGGTGGCTGCCGGCCAGGTTATCTTCAAGCAGGGCGATCGCGATAAAACCAATGCTTACGTGCTCGATGGCGAAGTCGAACTGACTGATGCGCAGGGTGGCAAGCGCCGTGTCGCCGCCGGCAGCGATGAGGCACGCCACCCGCTTGCCAACCATCAGCCGCGCAACGAGACCGCGGTGGCCGCAACAGCCTGCCAGATCGCCCGGCTCGACGGCGATTTGCTCGATATTCTGCTGACCTGGGACCAATTGTCCGGCATCGAGGTCGACGAGATTTCCGACAGTGATGACGAGGAAGAAGACGACAGCGCGGACTGGATGACCCGTATCCTGCAGTCCAAGGCATTTTTACAGGTGCCGCCGGCCAATATTCAGGCGATGTTCATGCGCATGCAGGAAGTGCCGGTGCGTGCCGGCGAGAGCGTCATTCGACAGGGTGAGGAAGGCGACTGCTATTACATTATAAAAAGCGGCAAGTGCAAGGTGACCCGGACTTCCAAGACAGGCAGCGAGCTGACCCTGGCGCAGCTCGGTGACGGTGACGCGTTCGGCGAGGAAGCCCTGCTGTCCGAGGCCAAGCGCAACGCCAATGTGGTCATGACCACGGATGGTACCCTGATGCGTTTGTCGAAAGACGATTTCAATTCGCTGTTGAAAGCACCCATGCTCAGCTGGGTCAGCCGTCAGCAGGCCGAGGAAATGGTTCGGCAGGGGGCCGTTATGATGGATGTACGTCTGGAAAGCGAATACCAGAACAACGGCCTCGAGAACAGTCTGAATATCCCGCTGTTCATGCTGCGCCTGAAGGTCGACAATCTCGATCCCGGCAAAACCTACATTGCTTATTGTGACACTGGCCGGCGCAGTTCCGCCGCGGCCTTCCTGCTCAGCGAGCGCGGTTTACAGGCCTATTGCCTGCAGGGCGGTCTGGTCGAGTCCGATAGCGCCGGTTGAGCGCGGCGGGCCATGCCACACGCGTTACCACAGCTGCTATTACACCCTGACGTCGATCACTATTGCGTCATCGGCAACCCGGTCAGCCACAGTCTGTCACCACAGATCCACCGCGCGTTTGCCGAACAGACCGGCGAGGCCATAGACTACCAGGCCGTGCTGGTCGAGACGGACGCCTTCGCCGACAGCGTGCGGGCGCTACGCGATCAGGGTCTGCGCGGCGCGAATATCACCCTGCCGTTCAAGCATGAGGCGTGGGCATTGTGTGATCGACGCAGTGCCCGTGCCGAACGTGCCGGCGCCGTAAATACCTTGAGCTGTAGCGATGCTGGCCTGTTCGACGGCGACAACACTGACGGCATCGGCCTGCTACGCGACCTGCGCGACAACCAGGGCGTCGAACTCGCTGATCGGGACATCCTCATTGCCGGTGCCGGCGGCGCGGTCGCGGGTATCATCGATTCGCTGTTTGACGCCCGGCCCGCCAGTATCACGATTGCCAATCGCAGTCTCGACAAGGCCCGGCAGATTGCCGCGCGCTTTGCCGATCGCGGCCGCATTCAGGCGCTCGCCTATGCGGAACTCGGCGAGCGCGCGTTTCCGCTGATCATTAACGGCACTTCGCTGAGCCTGCAGGGCCAGCTACCGGCTCTGCCGGAACGGGTACTGGCGCCGGGCGGCTTTGTCTACGACATGATGTATCAGCATGAACCGACCTGCTTCATGCGCTGGGCCGAACAGCATGGCGCCGCGGCCAGCGCCGATGGCTTGGGCATGCTGGTGGAACAGGCCGCCGAGGCTTTTGCGCTGTGGCGCGGCGTGCGTCCGGACAGCCGCCCCGTGATTGCACAGCTGCGGGGCTGACGGGTGCCGCCCGGCAGCGCGGCTTCGGGAGCGATGGCGCCAATTATGCACAATGAAATGGACTCTATCTAATTGACGACCGCACCCGTTAAGTCCTTGATTGTTTCTATCATCTAATTGATTTTTAAATAAGTTATGAAGTCCGGCCCGGCCGTTGGCAGACCCTGCCAGGCTCGTATGCCGCCTTGAGAGGAATTCTGTCCACGGACTTATCCACAGGCTAGAACGTACTTTTTCGGGCGGTCAAGGCATTGGCCAGCGCCGCAAACTGGTCCAGGCCGAGTTGCTCGGCGCGCTGCGCGGGGTCGATGCCGGCTGCTTCGATCGCCGCCGCCGGCAGCAGGTCGCGCAACGTGTTTCTGAGGGTCTTGCGGCGCTGGGCGAAGGCCTGTTTCACCACCTGCGCCAGATCGGCCGGGTCGACTTCATGCAGTAACTGCCGGCGCGGGTGCAGGTGGACGATGGCGGAATCGACCTTCGGCGGTGGCTGAAAGGCGCCGGGCCGGACGGTGAACAGGTTCTCGACCTCGCAGGCGAATTGCACCATGACCGAGAGTCGGCCGTAGGTTTTATTGCCGGCGCCGGCGGTCATGCGTTCGACAACTTCCCGCTGCAGCATGAACAGCATATCGTTGATGACCGATCGCTGTTCCAGCAGGTGAAAAATCAGCGGCGTTGAAATGTTGTAAGGCAGATTGCCGATGATGCGCAGCGCCGTACCGCGGACGGCCAGCTGGCGGAAATCGAAATCCACGGCATCGGCACTATGGACGACCAGTTCGCCGTGATCGAGGTAGCGTCCCGGCAGAGCGCTGACCAGGTCGCGGTCCAGTTCGATGGCATCGAGCCGGCCACAGGCGTCGAGCAGGGCGCCGGTCAGGGCACCGTGGCCCGGGCCGATCTCGACAATGCGCTCGCCCGGTCGGGGATCGAAGTGCGCAATAATGCGCTCGACGACCCGGCGATCGTGCAGGAAATGCTGGCCGAAGCGTTTCCGCGCGCGCGGGCGGCCGGTTGCGCTCATGACAGCCGCGCGCGCGCCGCCATGGCCTGTGCGGTTTCGATGGCGCACAGCAGGCTGCCGCTGTCGGCACGGCCGCTGCCGGCCAGATCCAGGGCCGTGCCGTGGTCGACCGAGGTGCGGATGATCGGCAGGCCGAGCGTGACGTTCACGGTATGGCCGAAACCGCCGGCCTTGAGTACCGGCAGGCCTTGGTCGTGATACATCGCCAGCACCGCGTCGTAGCGTTGGCGCATGTCGGCGGTGAACGCGGTGTCGGCCGGCACCGGGCCGTGCAGCGACCAGCCATGCGCCGCAAGCCGGTTGACCACGGGGGCGATGATGTCGATTTCCTCGCGGCCGAGATGGCCGCTCTCGCCGGCGTGCGGGTTGAGGCCGAGCACCAGGATGCGCGGCTGCGCCAGGCCGAAGTGCCGCTGCAGGTCGTCATGCAGGATCCGCAGCGTGGTCTCAAGGCAGTCGGTATCGATGGCATCGGCCACGGCACGCAGCGGCAGGTGTGTGGTGGCCAGGGCGACGCGCAGATTGCCGTCGGTCAACAGCATGACGGTGCGCTCGACGTGGCAACGCTGGGCGAGGTATTCAGTATGGCCGCTGAAGCGGATGCCGGCCTCGTTGATGATCGCCTTGTTGACCGGGCCGGTCACCATGCCGGTGAAACGCCCGTCGAGGCAGCCCTCGCTGGCAGTGTCCAGTGTGGCCAGTACATAGCCGGCATTGGCCGGATCGAGCTGGCCGCAGTGGGCCGGTGCCTGCAGTGGTACCGGGGATATGCAGATCGAGCCGTCGGCTGACGGCGGCGGGGCGTTGTGGTCGCTGAACGAAACCCGGCGGCCGAGTGCCCGGGCACGTTGCGCCAGCAGTTCCGGATCGGCCACGACGACCACGTTATCCGGCAGGCGACCGTCGGCCGCCAGTTCGATGACCAGATCCGGACCGATGCCGGCCGGTTCCCCCGGTGTCAGCGCCAGCCGTGACTGCTGCGCCGGTTCAGTCATTGATGCGGCAGGCAGCAGCTACAGCCGCAAATCGACATAGGCTTCCTCGCGCATTTCCTGCAGCCAGCTCTGCAGTGCCTCCTCGCTCTTGCGCTCGCGGATGGCGGCGCGCGCCTCAGAGCGGCGGTTTTCGCGGGTGCTGTCCTTCTCGCGGCGGTCGAGAACCTCGACGATATGCCAGCCGAAGTTGGTCTGGAACGGTTGGCTGACTTCGCCGGGCTCAAGCTGGTCCATGACCTGCTCGAACTCCGGTACCAGATCGCCCGGTCCAATCCAGCCGAGTTCACCGCCCTGGGCGGCGCTGGCCGTATCAGCCGAGTGTGCCCGCGCCAGTTCGCTGAAGTCGGTGCCGTTGACGATGCGCTGGCGCAGCTGCTCGAGCCGGGTGCGAACATCCGCTTCGCTATTCAGCTCGTCCGGCTTCATCAGGATATGCCGTGCCTTGGTCTGGGTGACCATGTGGGTGTCGGCGCTGCGCGTGTCGGTCAGCTGGAAAATGTGAAAGCCGCTCTCGTTTTCAATAACGTCGCTGACCTCGCCTTCATCCATGCGCCGCGCCTTGTCACTGAACAGCGACGGCAGTTCGTTCAGCTTGCGCCAGCCGAGGTCGCCGCCGTCGTCGGCCTGCTGGCCGTCGGACAGCTCGCGGGCGAGATCGGCGAAGTCACGCCCGGCTTCCAGGTCTTCCAGCACTTTTTCCGCAATCATCCGGCGTTGCTCGCGCTCGTCGGCCGAGGCGTCCTGCGGCAGCGAGATGAGGATATGCGACAGGCGATACTGACGCTCGCCACTGCCCTGCAATTCGCGGTTGGCGAGATAGTTGTCGATTTCCACGTCGGTGACGTTGATGCGGTTTTCCACCTGGCGCTGGCGCAGGCGCGCGATGATCATCTCGTCGCGGATCTTCTGGCGGAAATTCTCATAGTCGTAGCCATCCTGTTCGAGTACTCGGCGAAATTCCGCCAGCGACAGGTTGTTTCTGGCCGCAATCTCGTTGATGGCGCGGTTAAGGTTCTCGTCGTCAATACGGATGCCGGTGTTTTCCGCCGCCTGCAGCTGCAGCTTGTTGACCACCAGCTGTTCCAGCACCTGTTCCTCGAGTACGTCGCGCGGCGGCATTTGGCCGCCCTGCTGCTGTATGCGGCCGGCCGCGGTACGCGCCGCATCTTCCAGCTCGCTCTGCAGAACGACGTCGTCATTAACGACCGCGACGATGCGATCCAGCGGCGTCCCGGCCTGGGCGGCGGCCAGGGGACTCAGCAGTAAAACGAATAAGATTAACTGTTTAAACTTCATCATTGGAATCGGTCAGGAACGCTTTATTGTGGCTTCGACTGCCGCCATTCTAGCAGACAGCCGGGTAGACTCTATGGACACGCTGAATGGTCGCCGGTTCGCGGATCAGAACTGATCCGGGTCGTAGCCGCGGATACTGCGTTCCAGGAACTGGTTGGCCCTGCTGCCGATGCCGGTCAGGCCCTTGAGCTCGAGCTGCAGGAAGATGCCGGTCGAATATTCGTCATCGGCACCGGTGCTATCGCGGTTGATATTGACACTATTGATGTGGTGCCTGGCGACGGCGCGAAACGCCCAGCAGCAGTCCTCGTATTCGACGCCGCCGAACAGTTCCAGCGTCTTGGACTCCGGCAGGGCGTAGTTCCAACGGCCGACTACACTCCACTGGCGGCTGACCGGCCAGCGGAACGAAATATCGGTCTGTTCGACGCTGAGCAGATTGCTGTTGGTGATTGTCGGGTCAAAATTGGTGCGTAGCAACTGACGCCGATCGCGGCGCTGGCGATAGGACAGATTGAGGATGCGACCATCGTTGTTGTAGCTCAACCTTGCGGCGAGTTTTTCCGTGCGGCTTTCTTCCGGGTCCCAGTATATCGTGCCGACCGCTTCCCAGTTCGGGATCAGCGTGGTCGCGGCCTCGGCAACGATGGGGGAAACAGTATCGTCTTCCTCGACAAGGCCTGGCAGGGTGACCTCGCGGTCCTCGAAATAGACGATCTGGCCAAGGCTAAGCCGGCCCAGCTCGCGGCCGCGCTCGTTGTCGATGAGACGGCTGGTCACGGCCAGGGTCAGCTGGTTGGCATCACCGAAGCGATCGGCGCCGCTGAAACGGTTCTCGCGAAAGAGCTGGGCGAACGAGACGTCGTACAGGTTGGTGTCGAAAATCGGCAGATCGTCCTGGTTCTCGTACGGCACGTACAGATAGAACAGCCGCGGTTCCAGCGTCTGCTTGAAACTGCTGTCGGCGAGGCTGAAGTCGCGCTCAAAGAACAGACCGCCATCCAGCGAAGTAAACGGCAATGTACGGCTGGGGGTCTTGTCGGTGAAGAAGTCGCCGCCATGCAAGTCATATTGTGTGTGTCGTATGCCTACTTTCGGTTCCACATAGCCGCCCAGACCACGCATTGGGAAGCTGACAGACGGCATGAAGTCGTAACGCGCTCCTTCGATATCAGCTCTGGAATCCAGGTTGATACCCATGTCGTCACGCGTGAAGTAGACGGCCTCACTCTCAAACTGTGGGTAAAGTTGCCAGTTATCGGGATAGTGGCTAGTACCGAAACGCAGCTGTGGCAGGCGTTTGTAGGGTTCGCGAGTGATCGTGCTATCGACGATATCGTAGGCCTGTACGTTGGCAGAGGCGTACCACCAGCTGCCGTTGTAGCGGGTACGAGCTTGCTGTAGTAAGTAACGTGTGCTGGTGACATCGAGACTGGTGCCGAAGTCTTCCAGGTAGAACCGGTCGCTGGCGTTGGCATAGTCGATATCCAGGGAGCCGCGGCCGTCGAAAAAGGATTGCTCGTGCAGCACGCTGAAAATGCCGCGATCGCCGAGGTCCGAACCGTTGTCCGAGGGCAGGTATTCGGCGTCAATCTCACCCTCACCGGTTTCGAACAGGTAGCGGAACTCGCCGACTGCCATGATGCCGCGGTCGCTCATCACGCGCGGCCCGAAGGTAGCGTCCATCTGCGGCGCGATATTCCAGTAATACGGTGTACTCAGGTCAAAACCGGTGCGCGAGCCGACGCCGACGCTCGGCGGCAGGAAACCGCTCTTGCGCTTGTCGCTCAACGGAAACGACGCATAGGGCGTGTAGAAAACCGGGATGTCCTTGATGCGCAACACCACATGCTTGGCGGTGCCCTGCTCGGCGTCGTGGTCGAGGTCCAGGTCGCTGGCGTAGATTTTCCAGAACTCGCCGTCGACCGGGCAGGTCGTGTAGTCGGCGTTTTTCAGCCGCGTCAGGTGGTCGCCTTCGCGGTACAGTGAGTCCGATTCGCCGCGGCCGTGGCGTAACGGGAACCAGTAGCGGGCGTTGTAAAAGGTGCCGTGCTCTTCATCCAGCTGGATGGTGGCCGTATCGCTTTTGAGATACTGGCTGTCATCCCAGAGTTGCACATTACCCTCAAGTTCGGCGCGTTCATCGGCGCTGAAATAGCGTGCGTGCTCAGCCTGTGCCGCCTGCTGCCGGTCAATGAAGGTGACGTTGCCCCAGAAATCGGATACTTCGCCTTCGGTCATGTCGGCGCGGTCGGCTTCGATCTCCACCTGGCC
Organism: Methylohalomonas lacus; assembly: GCF_024808875.1. GTDB lineage: Bacteria > Pseudomonadota > Gammaproteobacteria > Methylohalomonadales > Methylohalomonadaceae > Methylohalomonas > Methylohalomonas lacus. The sequence continues at coordinate 34,099 of NZ_JANUCT010000019.1, read as the reverse complement.
GGGTTCCAGCTCCGGGTTATAGGCCGGCCGCTCGGGAATACCGAAATCGACCGCGCAGAATCTCCACATATCACGGCCACCGGTTTCCTCGGCAGCCCGAGTGGTCGGGATAAGCAGGATGAAGCTCAGCAGTATGAGGCTGCAGCAACGGGCTGGAGTGGTTGGTTGCACTGTGATTATATTCGGCTTGTTATGAACAGATGGTGGCCTGGCCGCTGTCAATCTAGTGTGTTCTGTCCGTTCCCCGGTGGACAGCAACCGTGATGTTACTGCATTCGTTGACCGGATGCAGGTGCTTTCACGGAACGTGCCATTATCCGGCAACATAATGGCACGAGACAGTAAAAATCGCATAGAATCTGAAGAGATTCAATTGTCCTGAAGCCGTCGCCGGTGGATGGTGCCTCGTATTCAATACAAACCGCGACGGTTCTGCTGCATGCCCAGATTCCTGTTTTCACTGTTCGTCATCGTGGTTCTGACGGTATTGTTGGCGATCATGCTCGTCCGCACCGGCCCGGAGAGCCGGGCCACGTTGCAGCCGCTGCCGCCGCAACGGGTTGTGACAACCGAAGTGCGCAGTGTCGATTTCCAGCCGATTACCCGCATCACGGGTCAGCTGCAGTCGATGCGCCAGACAAACCGCCACTTCGAGGTTTCCGGCCAGTTGATCGAGCGGCGGGTCGAACCCGGGCAGAAGGTGGCCGCGGGTGAACTGCTGCTGCAGCTCGACCGCGGCGACTATGCCGATGCCGTGGCGGAGGCGGAAGCGGCGCTGACGCAGGAGCGCGAAGCCCGGGCCCGGGATCGGCGCCTGCTGGATCTGATCGAGGCGCAGGTGCGCCTGCAGGAAGCCGAGGTCAGCCGCATGGAACAGCTGGGACAGCGCTCGCTGGCGTCGAAATCGAACTACGATACGGCCATGCAGTCGCTGCTGCAGCTGCAGGCCGAGGCCGAGCGTTTGCGGCATAGCACCAGCACGGCTGCTGCCCGCCTGCAACAGCTCGAGGCTGATTACGACCGGGCACAACGGAACCTGGCGCGGACCGAGTTGCGGGCGCCGTTTGCCGCGACTGTCGACAGCGTGGCGGTTGATATCGGTGACTACGTCACACCGGGTGACAGGGCGGTCAAGCTGGTGCAACAGGAAGAACTGGACCTGGCGCTGGCGGTGCCCGGGCCGGTGGCGACGACCCTGTCGCGGGGCCAGGCTATCGAACTTGATATTCCCGACCAGCCGCGACGCACGGGCCGCATTGTGGCACTCGCGGCGGCGCCGGACCCGGTGACGCATACCTATGATCTGCGCATCCGGTTATCGGGCCAGGACCTGTATCCCGGCCAGCTGGTTGCGGCCCGGCTACCGGGGCGGAAATACACCGACGCGCACGTCGTGCCGGCGAGCGCCATCCTGCGTGACGACGGCCAGACCTATGTATTTGCGGTAGCGGACGATCAACTGCGGCGCCTGCCGGTGACCGTGCGCCAGCGCTACCGCGAAGATTGGCAGGTAGTCGATGGCGTCGATGTGGGCACGACCATCGTGGCCCGTGATGTCGCCGCGCTGGCCGACGGCCAGACCGTCAGTGTGCAGTGACGTGATCGCATTGAACCTGCCATGCCCGGAGCCGGTTGGGTGATTCGCTTTGCCATCGACAATCCGTTACTGGTCAACCTGACCCTGGTGCTGCTGCTGATTGTCGGTGTGCTGTCCTGGCGTGCCATGCCGCAGGAGCTTTTTCCGGTGGTGCAGCTGGATATGGCCCACATCCAGACCGAGTTCGAGGGCGCCTCGCCGGCCGAGGTCGAACAGCAGGTCACGATCACCATCGAGGAGGAATTCAGCAACCACGAAGACATCGACTACATGAGTTCGACCAGTAGCGAGGGTTTTTCGAACATCTATATCGAGCTCAAGCCCGGCGCCAACGTCGACGATTTCATGCGCGATGCGCGTACCTTGCTGGATCGCATTACTGAACTGCCGGAGCTGGCGGAACAGCCCGAGTTGACGCGCATCCGCGCGCGCTTTCCCGTGATCAGTCTGAGCCTGTATGGCGACGTGGCCGATGCCGCGCTGTATGAGCATGCCGAACAGATTCGCCGGCGCATGATGCAGATCGACGGCGTTGCCAGCGTCGCGGTTGCCGGTGATCGTGACTGGGAAATCTGGACGGTGGTCGACCCGCACGTGCTCGCCGCGCGCGACGTTACGCTGGAACAGATCATGGTCGCCCTGCGCGATAACCTGCGCGACCAGCCGGGGGGCAATATTGAATCGCTGGAGGGAGATATCCGCCTGCGTGGCCAGGGGGTGCCGCCGGATCCGGCGGCGATCGAGCAGATTGCGATACGGGTCAACGACGCCGGCGGCCAGTTACGGCTCGGTGATATCGGCCATGTCGAGCGGCGCTTTGAGAAGCCGCTGACCTATGCCCGCTTCGACGGCCAGCCGTCGGTCAATCTGACGGTTACCAAGACGGCTTCGGCCTCGACCATCGAGGTGGCCGATCAGGTCAAGCAGCTGGCAAGTGAACTGCGGCTTGCCCTGCCGCCGAGTCTGCAGGTCGGCCATCATACCGACATGTCGAACTACGTCGAGGCACGGCTGAATACGGTCAAGTCATCCGGCCTTATCGGTCTGGTACTGGTGCTGTTGTCGCTATGCGTGCTACTCAACCTGCGCGCCGCAGCCGTGACCTCGTTCGGTATTCCGGTATCGTTCCTGGTCGGCATCATACTGCTGTACTATCTCGGTTACAGCATCAACATGGTATCGTTGTTCGCGTTCCTGATCGTGCTCGGCATGATCGTCGACGATGCCATCATCGTTGCCGAAAATGTCTATCGCCATATCGAGGCGGGTATGGCGCCCAAACAGGCTGCCATGATCGGCACGCGCGAGGTCATGTGGCCGGTCATCGTTGCAACGCTGACGACGATGGCAGCGTTTGTACCGATGTTCGCCATCGGCAGCACGCTCGGCACCTTTATCCAGGTCATCCCGGTCGTGGTGACCTGTACGCTGCTCGGTTCGTTGATCGAGGCGTTCATGGTGCTGCCGTCGCACGCCGGCCATATCCTGCGGCCACGGCCGCCGCAGCGGCGTCCGTGGGTTGACTGGCAGGCCTGGCTGGATCGTTATGCACGCCTGTTGCGCTGGACCGTCAGCGGCCTGAACCGATACCTGGCGGTATTGGCCAGCATCGGCCTTCTGGTCGTCAGTCTGACCTATGCTCATACCCGTTTGCCGTTCGAGATGTTTGGTAATGTCGAGATCGGCCAGTTCTTCGTCAACATCGAGACGCCGAACACCTATAGCCTGGACAAAAGCCTGCAGCTGGCCGGTCAGCTGGAACAGGAAGTGCTGGATATTCTTGACGAAGACCGTGAACTGGGCACGATGCTGACCAATGTCGGTGTCAGCATGATCGATTTCAATCGCACCAATACCGGCTCCAACCTCATTCAGTTGATTGTCGATCTGAAGAAACCGCAAGCGGAGGGCTTCATCGAACGCTGGGTTTCGCCGCTGGTCAACTTCGGCTACGAGGATTTCGGTCCACGGCAACGCAATGCGGAGACGATCATCAACGAGGTTCGCGAACGACTGGCGCGTATTGCCGGCGTTGAGCGCATGAGTATACTGAAGCCGGATGCTGGCCCGGCCGGTAATGATATCGAAGTCGGCGTAGTCAGCGATGAACTCGATATCATCAATGCCAGGACCGCTGCCATAACGGATTACCTGAAACAATTACCCGGTGTGCATGATGTACGTAATGATCAGGAGCCGGGCAAACTCGAATACCAATACCTGCTCAATGAACAGGGTCGGCGGCTGGGCCTGACCCAGACCCAGATCGCCACTGCCGTGCGTAGCGGTTACCTTGGTAATGAGGTGGTCTATGTGACCTGGAACGAAAAGCGCATACCGGTACGGCTCATCTATCCGGAAGCGCTGCGCAAAACCTCACAGAGCCTGCTCGAACTACCGATCGTATTGCCATCCGGCGGCACGGTGTACCTCTCCGATGTCGCCGATGTCAAAATTGCCCGTGGCCTGAACGATATTCGCCGGCGTGATGGCCAGCGCATGGCCAAGATCACCGCCGAGGTCGACAGCGAGATCAATACACCGTTGAATATCACCGATCAACTGGCCCGGGAGTTCCAGCCGGCGGCGGACGACAGCAGCTATAGTCTGTTATTCCTCGGTGAGAAGCGCGATGCCGAGGAATCCTTTGCCGGCATGTTCCAGGCGCTGATTCTGGCACTGGTGCTGATCTTTTTCATGCTGACAGGATTGTTCAAGTCATTACTGGATCCGCTTGCGGTCATGCTGGCCATTCCGTTCGGTATTATTGGTGTCGTCGTCGGCCATGCCATCTTCGACTATAACCTGCAATTCCTGTCGGCGGTCGGCATGCTGGCGCTGGCCGGTATCATCGTCAATGATTCACTGATCCTTGTCGACTTTATAAAGCATAAACGCCGCGAAGGTTATGATCGCATCAGTGCGGTGGTCGAAGCAGGCCGTGTGCGTGTGCGGCCGATTCTGCTGACCACGATCACGACCTTCCTCGGTGTATCGCCATTGATATTCTTTGCCACCGGCCAGACGGCCTTTCTCAGCCCGATGGCGGTCAGTCTCGGTTTCGGCCTGTTGTTCGCAACCCTGCTGATCCTGCTGGTGTTGCCGGGGCTCTATCTGATCGTTGATGATGCACGCGAAGGCATGCGCCGTCTGGCGCGGTCAGTGATGCAACGATAGGCATGAGGTTGAACAATGGAACAACGTAGTGTTCTGGTCAGCGGCTGCTCCAGCGGCATCGGCTATGCCACGGCACTTGGCCTGAAGGCGCGCGGCTACCGGGTATTTGCCGCGGCCCGTAGCGCCGCGGCACGGGATGAACTCTGGCAAAAGGGGCTGGAAACCGTGGCCCTGGACATCGCCAACGGCGAGTCCATTCGCGCGGCCGTTACCGAGGTGCTGGATGCCTGCGACGGCAGGCTCTACGGCCTGTTCAACAATGCCGGCTTCGGTCAGCCGGGTGCAGTCGAGGATCTCAGTCGCCAGGCGTTGCGTGAGCAGTTCGAGACCAACGTGTTCGGCACGCATGAACTGACGCATTATGTATTGCCGGCGATGCGCCGCCAGGGCCTTGGCCGCATCATCCAGAACAGTTCGGTGCTTGGTTTCATCGCCATGCCGTACCGCGGCGCCTATATCGCCAGCAAGCATGCGCTGGAGGGCCTGAGTGACACTCTGCGGCTGGAACTGGCCGGCAGCGGCATCCATGTCAGCCTGATCGAGCCCGGTCCGATCGTCAGCGCGTTCCGCGCCAATGCCTTGCAGGCCTTTCGGCGTCATGTCGATCCGACGCTCAGCGTGCATCGCGCGACTTATGAAGCCGTACTGGCCCGGCTCGAGAACCAGACCGACGAGGTGCCGTTCACACTGCCGCCGGAGGCGGTGCTGAAAAAGGTCGTGCAGGCATTGGAAAGCCGGCGGCCACGTGCGCGTTATGCGGTGACCGCACCGACCCACGCGTTCGCCCTGCTGAATCGTTTGCTACCGACCAGCTGGATGGACGCGTTGTTGAAACGGGCAGCGGGGGCCGAGAATCGGCGCTAGCGGCCGGGTTATCGCTCGGTGCTGGCATGTTTGCGACGGCGCTTGTGTGCGTACATCATCCGATCGGCCTGCTTGATTGCCTGGTTGATGTCCACCTCGCCATGGCGCGTGGCCCAGCCCACCGAGGCATTGATGTCGCCGTCAGCCAGACACTGCTGAACGCGTTCGCCGAGCGCTTCCGTTTGCCTGCTGTTCATTTCCACACCAAGGATGCCGAATTCGTCGCCGCCAAGGCGGGCGATAACATCGCTGGCGCGGTTGCATTGCTGCAAGAGTTTGGCAGCTTGGTGCAGTAGCACGTCGCCGGCTTCATGGCCTTCGCTGTCGTTGATGTCCTTCAGATCATCGAGGTCGATGATCAGTATGCCGGCCGTATGGCCGTAACGCCGGCAGCGCTGTTCCTCTTTTTCGATCAGTTTTTCCCAGCCGTTGCGATTATAGACACTGGTCATGTCGTCGATCATGGCTTCGGCCTCGATGCGCTCGCGCAGTCGCTGTTCGCGTTCGAACTGGTTCTCGAATTCAAACAACGTGGCCAGTTGGCGTGACAACAGTTCGATAACCGGTTGGAAAGCAGCGATCTCTTCTGGCTGGGGTTCGGGATCAATACCGCATAGTGTGCCAAACAGGGTGCCGTCGGTACGCATGATCGGTACGCCGATGTAGGCACCGATACGGATCGTGCGGGCGATCGGGCTGTTGCTATAGACCTCGACCCGGCTGGCGTCCGGGGCGATAGAGGGCCCGCGACCGGCGACCATGTGATAGCAGAAACTGTCCTGCCAATTGAATACGCTGCCCGGACAGATCAGCCCGGCCTTGTCGCGGGCAGCCAGTACGAGCCAGTCGTCGCCCTCGGCGCGCGTTACCATCCATAGCCGCAGGTTGATCCGTTCGCGCAAGTAGTCGAGTACGGCATAACTGGCTGCCTCGAAATCGGCAAACGGCAGCAGCGACTCGGGGCTCGGTGTGGGGGACGATGGTGATGATGACATTGCGCTTGGCCATTGACTGCGAGGTGGCTCTCGATACTAACGGATAGTCCACGACGGTGGTAGGAGGACGACTTAGCTCAGCCGGTTCGGTCTCAGCCGGGTTGGTGGCCGGACTGGCCGCGGCGGGCACGGTTCCGCGCCACGGCGGCGGCAATGGCGCGCTGTTTGTCGGCGCGACTGGCCGCCGCCCGGCGCTGCTGCCGGGCCGCTGCCTGACGTTGCAGGCGTTGTTGCCGGCGCTGGAAATGGCTGCGGGCCCGGGCCCGCTCGCCGGCCGTCATGGCGCCGGCCGGTTCCATGCTGATGCAGTCGACCGGGCAGGCTGGCTGGCATAGTTCGCAGCCGGTGCAGTCTTCAGCGATGACGGTATGCATCTGCTTGGCCGCGCCGATGATCGCATCCACCGGGCAGACACGCAGGCATTTCACGCAGCCGATACAGGCAGACTCGTCGATGCGCGCGATTTGCGGCGGTATTGCGTGGCCGCGTTCCGGGTCTATGGGCCGGGCCGGTCGATCGAGCAGTCCGGCAAGCGCGTCGCGGGTGGTTTCGCCACCCGGTGGGCACTGATTGATGTCCGCAGTGCCGCTTTTCAGGGCCTCGGCGTAGGGTCGACAGCCATCGTAGCCGCACTGGCCGCAGTGGATCTGCGGCAGCAGGGCATCGATCTGTTCGACACTGGTGTCCGCCATGGCGTTACTTGATCCGCATGCCCGGTTCGGCGCCGCTGTCCGGCGACAGGATGAACAGATCCTCGCCGCCCGGGCCGGCCGCCAGCACCATGCCCTCGGAAGTGCCGAACTTCATCTTGCGCGGTGCCAGATTGGCGACCATGACAGTCAGCCGGCCCTGCAACTGTTCCGGCGTATAGGCCGACTTGATGCCGGCGAAGACGTTGCGTGTGCCGGCGCCCATGTCGAGCGTCAGCTGCAGCAGTTTGTCGGCGCCATCAACGTGTTCGGCCTTGACGATCCGCGCCACGCGCAGGTCAACCTTGGCGAAATCGTCGATGCTGATGGTCTCGGCCAGCGGTTCCGAGGCGTCGGCTGCCGGCGTGGCCGGACGGGTGTTGCTGGCGCCCGCCGGGTTTTTCTGTTCCAGGTCCTGGCGGCTGTCCTCGATCATGCGATCAATGTGCGCCTGTTCGATACGCGTCATCAGTGGCGTGAAGGCGTTGATGGTATGGCCGAGCAGCGGTTTGCCCAGGTCCGACCAGCGCAATGCCGGTACGTCGAGGAAGGCCTCGACCTTTTCCGCCATCGTCGGCAGCACCGGCTTGAGGTAGATCATCAGTACCCGGAAGGCGTTCAGTCCCATCGTGCAGACCGCCTGCAACTCGCCCTCGCGGCCCTCTTCCTTGGCGATCACCCAAGGTTTGAGCTCGTCGATGAACTCGTTGACCTGATCGGCCAGGGCCATGATCTCGCGCATCGCCCGGGCGTATTCGCGTGTCTCGTAGGCTTCGGCGATGCTGGTCGACTGGCCGATAAGCTTCTGCCACAGGTCATCGTCGTAGATGCCGTCGGCCAGCCGGCCCTCGAAGCGCTTGTTGATGAAGCCGCTGCAACGGCTGGCGATGTTGACCATCTTGCCGACTAGGTCCGAGTTCACCCGCTGGCGGAAGTCGTCGAGGTTGAGATCGATATCGTCGACACCGCCACCGAGCTTGGCGGCGAAGTAGTAGCGCAGGTATTCCGGGTTCAGATGGTCGAGGTAGGTGCGCGCCATGATGAAGGTGCCGCGCGACTTCGACATTTTCTGGCCGTTGACGGTCAGAAAGCCGTGCGCGTACACCGCCGTCGGCGTGCGAAAACCGCTGCCAGCCAGCATCGCCGGCCAGAACAGGGCATGGAAGTACATGATGTCCTTGCCGATGAAATGATAGAGCTCGGTCTCCGAACCCTGGCGCAGGTAACCTTCGAAGTCCAGGCCCTGGCGGTTGCACAGGTTCTTGAAGCTGGCCAGGTAACCGATCGGCGCGTCCAGCCAGACGTAGAAGTACTTGTCCTGGGTGCCCGGGATCTGGAAACCGAAGTAGGGCGCGTCGCGCGATATGTCCCATTCCTGCAGGCCCGACTCGAACCACTCGTCGAGCTTGTTCACGGCCTCAGCCTGAATGTGCCCGGGCACCCAGTCGCGCAGGAATTTTTCGAAATCCGGCAGCTTGAAGAAATAGTGCTCGGACTCCTTTTCCACCGGTGTGGCGCCGGACAGTGCCGAGACCGGGTTCTTCAGTTCGATTGGCGTGTAGGTGGCACCGCAGATCTCGCAGGAGTCGCCGTACTGGTCGGCGGCACCACAGCGCGGGCACTCACCGCGGATGAAGCGATCCGGCAGGAACATCTGCTTGTCCGGATCGAAGGCCTGCTTGATCGTGCGCCGGGCAATGTGGCCGGCAGCTTCCAGGCGGCGGTAGATCTCGGTGGCCAGGGCCTCGTTCTCCGGCGAATGGGTGGTGTAGTAATTGTCGAAAACGACGCCGAAATCCTCGAAATCGGCACGGTGCTCGCCGTAAACGCGGCCGATCAACTCCTCCGGCGAAATGCCCTCGGCCTGCGCCTTGAGCATGATCGGCGTGCCGTGGGCGTCGTCGGCGCAGACGTAGTAGCAATGGTGGCCGCGCAGTTTCTGAAACCGCACCCAGATGTCGGTCTGGATATACTCGACCATGTGGCCGATGTGGATCGGGCCGTTGGCGTAGGGCAGGGCGCTGGTGACGAGGATGTCACGGGCTTTGGAATTATTCGGCACGGCTCGGGTCTCTGGCTGCTTATCGCGGATGAATGTCGGTTTCGGGCTGCTGGTTGCGCATTGTAACGCATCCGGGCACTCACAAAGCCCTGCAAGATGCTAATATGGGCCGTTCAAGTCAATCCCGAAGTGCCCAGATTTATCCCATGTCCGAACTGACGAAAGAGCGTATCCAGGAAGCACTGGCCACGTGCCAGATCGAAAGCCTGCAGACCGACCCGGTCAGTGCCGGGGCTGTAGGCGATATCCAGGTCGAGGATGCGCGCGTGCGCGTCAGCCTGACTTTCGGGTTCCCGTTCGCCGGCGCCCGCGAGGCCATCGAGCAGAGCGTGCGCGAGTGTCTGGCCGGTATTGCCGGCGAGCGCGCCATCGAGCTCGACCTGCAGCAGAAGGTGGTTTCCCACGCGACCCAGAAAGGTCTGAAGCCGCTGGCCAACGTGAAGAACATCATCGCCGTCGCCTCCGGCAAGGGCGGTGTCGGCAAGTCCACCGTGGCGGTGAATCTCGCCCTGGCGCTGCAGGCCGAAGGTGCCAGCGTCGGCGTGCTCGATGCCGACATCTACGGCCCCAGCCAGCCGCGCATGCTCGGTTGCCAGGGCAAGCCGGAAACCACCGACGGCAAGACCGTCGAGCCCAAGGTCAGCTACGGCATCCAGTCCATGTCGATCGGCTACCTCATCGATGAGGAAACACCGATGATCTGGCGTGGCCCGATGGTCACCTCGGCGCTGGAACAACTGCTGAACGACACCAACTGGCGCGATCTCGACTACCTGGTCATCGACCTGCCGCCGGGCACCGGCGACATCCAGCTGACGTTGTGCCAGAAGATCCCGGTCAGCGGCGCTATCATCGTCACCACGCCGCAGGACATCGCCCTGCTGGATGCGCGCAAGGCGCTGAAGATGTTCGAGAAGGTCGAAGTGCCGGTGCTCGGCGTGGTCGAGAACATGAGCATTCATATCTGCAGTGAATGTGGACATGAGGAACACGTTTTCGGTGAGGGCGGTGGTGAGTCCATGGCCAAACAGTACGATACCGAGATGCTCGGTGCCCTGCCGCTGGCCATGGACATCCGCGAGGGCGTCGACAACGGCAAGCCGACCGTGGCGCTGCAGCCGAAGTCACGCACCACCGAAATATTCCGCAACATCGCCCGCCGCTCGGCCGCCAAGCTGGCCCTGCGCGCGCGCGACTACAGCAGCAAGTTCCCGAATATAGTGGTGGAGAATACGTGAGTAGACGTCCCTCGTCCCTCGTTCCTCGTCGCTCGCAGGGTAAGGACGAGATCAAACCAGCGGCAGGAGGCCGGAATGGAAACCAGGAACTTCAAGGATTTGAAGGTGTGGCGAGTAGGCAAGAATCTCACAATAGAAATTTATCGATTAACAGCCCTGTTTCCCTTGGAAGAAAAATATGGTCTTGTCTCTCAAATGAGAAGGGCGGCCGTATCCATACCTTCCAATATTGCCGAGGGATTTAACAGACTGCATGACAAGGATTATCGCCGCTTTCTTCTGATGGCCCTGAGTTCCTGTGCGGAACTGGAAACCCAGCTTGAAATCGGCTCGGAACTTGAATTCATTGCTGATGCTGAGAAGAACAAGATTCTGGATATGCTGGATCATGAGTCCAGGATGCTGCGCAAACTGATTAAGATCATCTCGTGACTCTTTTATGAAGAACGAGTGACGAGGAACGAGGGACGAGGCACGTGACAATTAAATCCGACCACTGGATCCGGCGCATGGCCGAGAACGAGGGCCTGATCGAACCGTTTGAACCGAACCAGGTTAAATACAACGGTTCCGAACGGCTGATTTCCTACGGCACCTCGAGCTACGGCTACGATCTGCGTTGTGCCGATCAGTTCAAGATATTTACCAATATCAATACCACGATCGTCGATCCGAAGAAATTCGATGAGAAGTCTTTCGTCGATTTCCAGGGTGACGTCTGCGTGATCCCGCCGAACTCCTTTGCGCTTGCGAGCACGGTGGAATACTTCCGGATTCCGCGCAATGTACTGACCATTTGCCTGGGCAAGTCGACCTACGCGCGCTGCGGCATCATCGTCAATGTCACACCGCTGGAACCGGAATGGGAAGGCCACGTGACACTGGAATTCTCCAATACCACGCCGCTGCCGGCGAAGATCTATGCCAACGAAGGTGTTGCCCAGGTGATTTTCCTGGAATCGGATGAACCCTGTGATGTGTCCTACAGGGACCGTGGTGGCAAATACCAGGGCCAGCGCGGAGTGACCTTGCCGAAAACGTGATTTTGCGTTCCTCGTCGCTCGTTCCTCGTTTCTCGTAGGGTTAGTAAATTGCGATTACGAGGGACGAGCGACGAGGAGCAAGGGACGCTATTCGATGAAATACCTGCCGATCTTCCTTGAGCTTTCCGGCCGACCCTGCCTGGTCGTCGGCGGTGGTGATGTCGCGCGGCGTAAGGTTGACCGTTTGCTGCATAGCGGCGCGCAGGTGACTGTAGTCGCGCCGCAGATTGATCCGGCGTTGCAGTCACTGAATGCGACCGGGCGAATCCAGCACCTCGACAGCGATTTTCAAGCGGCACAATTGACCGATCAGGCGCTGGTGATTGCAGCCACCAACGACGCGGCTGTGAACCGGGCCGTTGCCGCGGCGGCGCAGGCGCGCAATATACCGGTCAACGTGGCCGATAATCCCGAGCTGTGCAGCTTCATCATGCCGTCGGTCATTGAACGTGACCCGGTGCAGATCGCGATCTCCACCGGTGCCGCCTCGCCGGTGCTGGCGCGGCTGTTGCGCGCGCGCCTGGAAACGCTGATCCCGTCAGCCTATGGGCGCCTGGCCGACCTGATGCGCGATTTCCGCGAAAAGGTCAAGGCACGCTTTGCCGACCAGCATGATCGGCGACGCTTCTGGGAAGAAGTGTTGCAGGGTCCGATCGCCGAGATGCTGATGGCCGGCCAGGACAAGGCGGCCCTAGAAGCACTTGAGCAGCGCTTGCAGGACGGTACATTGAGCGGGCCCCGGGGCGAGGTCTACCTGGTCGGCGGCGGACCGGGTGATCCGGACCTGCTTACCTTCCGGGCACTGCGTCTGATGCAGCAGGCCGATGTGGTTCTGTACGATCGGCTGGTGCCAACACAGATTCTTGAACTGGTGCGCCGCGACGCCGAGCGCATCTACGTCGGCAAGGCGCGTGACAAGCATACCCTGCCACAGGATGACATCAATCAGTTGCTGGTTCAGCTTGCCCGGGCGGGCAAGCGGGTGCTGCGTCTCAAGGGCGGTGATCCGTTCATCTTTGGCCGCGGTGGCGAGGAAATTGAGGATCTGACCGAAGCCGGCGTACCGTTCCAGGTTGTGCCGGGTATCACGGCGGCGGCCGGTTGCGCGAGCTATGCCGGTATTCCGCTGACACACCGTGACCATGCCCAGTCATGCATTTTCGTCACCGGGCATATGAAAGACGGCGACATGGATATCAACTGGGACGCCCTGATCCAGCCGCGTCAGACCATTGTGGTCTATATGGGGGTGCAGGCAGTGGAAGTATTTTGCCGTGAACTGGTTGCGCGCGGCATGGCGGAAACCATGCCGGCGGCGCTGGTACAGAAAGGCACAACACCGCAACAGCGCGTTTACCCCGGAACACTGGCAACCTTGCCAGGACTCGTTGCGGAACATGATATCCGGCCCCCCAGTCTTATTATTATCGGTGAAGTGGTCAGGCTGCACGAACGGCTGGCCTGGTATAAGCCCGTCGAAGCTGACGATTGATAGCAACCGCAGTCCTGAGCTGTTTGCGGATTACTGTCCTTCTGACTTACCGCAAGTCATAGACTGTGATCTCCGTCACATTTTTTGGCCACTGTTAAGTGCCAAAGTCGAATGTTTAGTACCACTTGCCAGTGATTGTGAATTAGGGTGTTATTGATGCCTGTTCAGGGAGGAGGGGCTCGGCATGGTGTGGTTGAGGGAGAACTTTTATTAACCCGGCGGACACAATCCGGCGTAGCGGGCTGCACCGGTTTCTGCAATCCGTAAAGGGCTGGCATGTCTATTCGGCGCTGGTGCTGGCCCTGTTGCTCTTTTCCGTCCTGACATGGTTCACCTATCAGGCCATTGACCGCGAGTTAACCCGCTCCGCTTTTGCCGATCATCGGTCCACGGCCCGTCTCGCCGCCGCCACCCTCAATGAGAAATTCGAGCGACTGACCAGCATCGGTGTCGCCGTTGCTTCAGAGTCCCGGTTTCGTGAATTGGCAGCGGCCGGTGAATGGCAGCGTGCCATCAGTATCCTGAAACCCATTCCCCGTGAATTCGCTTTTATCGAGCGACTGGTTCTGACGGATCCTGACGGGACCGAAACAGCAGATACGCCGGCATTGAAAGGCGGTGTCGGCAATAACTTTGCGTTTCGAGACTGGTATCAGGGTGTATCCAGGGACTGGGAGCCCTATGTTTCTCATGTATATGAAAGAACCGCCAGACCCACACGCAAGCTTTTTGCTGTCGCCATCCCCATAAGACACGATGCTGGTGATGTGCTGGGTATACTGGTGCTACAGATTGAACTAGATGATTTTTTTTCCTGGGTCAGGGATATGGATGTTGGCACCGATGGCTTCGTCTATGTGGTTGATAGCCGTGGCAGGTTGGGACATCACCCGGCCTATCCCGACCAGGGCGACATCATCGATTTTTCATCCGTGCCTATCGTACGGAAAGCCATGCAGGGCGAAGGTGAAATCGATATTGGGCCGGCCCTTGTCACGGGAGAGGAGCAACTATCGGCCTATGCGCCTGTTGCCCATGGCTGGGGCATTGTCGTCCAGCAACCGACCCGAATAGCGTTCGCGTACAGGAACCAGCAGCTTACCTGGGTACTTGCCGGTTACGGTCTGGTTCTGGCATTTGCATTACTTATTGCCTTGTTATTACTCCGCATATTGCGACAGCGCATGCAGGCAAGTGAAAACCGTCGTTTTCAGGAAGAACTGGAAGAACAGTGGACCTTCTTCCGCAAGGTTATGGATATCGATAGAAACATGATCTTTGTCAAGGACGATCAGGGACGGTTTGTTCTGGTCAATCAGGCTGTAGCCGACGTTTTTGGTACAACAGTGGAGAACATGGTTGGCAAAACCAATAGCGATTTTATTCCCAGTAAAGCGCTGGTCGATAAATTCCATCAGGATGAACAGGAGGTAATACAAAACAAGCGGGAAAAACATATCCCGGAAGTTTTTGTCAGGGACAACCATGGCAAGGATCGCTGGCTGCAAGTGATTATGCGTCCAATTACCTCGGTAGATGGTAGCCGGCAGATGGTTCTGGGAGTGTCCAGCGATATCACCAAGCATGTAAGAATGGAAGCGGAGCTGCGGAACAATATCGAACGATTCGAGATTATAGCCCGCTCTACCAGTGACGCTATATGGGACTGGGATATGAGCAGCGATTCCCTCTGGTGGAATGAATCGTTCAGCATGCTGTTCGGCTACCGGCAAGAGGAAATTGAATGGAGCATAGATTTCTGGAAGACCCTGATACATCCGGATGACAGGGACAGGGTTGTTAACGGTATCGAAGCCGCCATCGCCGCTGACAAGGAGTATTGGCAGGATGAGTATCGCTTCCTGCGCAAGGATGGCTCGTATGCCTATGTTCGGGATCATGGCTACATTATCCGCAATGAACAGAATGAAGCCTATCGCATGCTGGGTTCATTGGCGGATATTACGGAACGCCGTGCCCAGGAAGAAAAAATCACACGGCTCAGTCGTATTCGCGAGATTCTAAGCGAAATCAATTACGCAATTGTGCACATGCGGGATCGTGAATTACTGTTGCAGGAAGCTTGTCGCATCAGTGTGGAAAATGCCGGCTTCGGTCTGGTATGGGTAGGATTGCTGGATGACGCCAGTCAAGATATTCATCCCGTTGCCCATCATGGCGAAAGTAAGGGCTATCTGGATAGCGTTGGTTTTTCAGCGCACCCGGACAAGCGTGAAGGACAGACTATAACCGGCCAGGCATTACGCAGCTTGAAGCCGATTGTCTGTAATAACGTCGAGATTGGTGACGAAGTTATCTACAAGGATGAACTGGTCCTGCGCGGCTACCAATCCATGGCGGCCTTCCCCATACTTGTCGATGGCCATGCCATAGGCACCATCTCCTTCTATGGCGAACAAACCGATATTTTTGATAGAGAAGAAGTGGAACTCCTGACCGAGTTGGTAGCCGACGTGGCATTCGCGCTCGAGTATCTGGACAAGGAAGACAAGGTTAAATTCCTGGCCTACTACGACGCCCTGACAGGATTGTCGAACCGCGACCTGTTTCTGGATCGGCTGGTCCAGTATCTACACTCCGTTGACAGCAATCATATGGCGGGTGTTGTTTTGATGGATATAGAGCGGTTTTCTTCCGTCAACGAAGTGTATGGTCGTGGCGCAGGAGATGATTTGCTTAGAACTCTTTCCACGAGACTGCGTGAGGTGGTTGCAGAAACGGGATACCTTGCAAGGCTTGGTGCCAATATTTTCGCTGTCTTTTTGCGTGATATTCGGGATGCAGCGGATATTGCCAACTTTATAGAACATGAACTATTACCACAGGTTTCCAGACCCATACTTATTGATACCTATGAGCTCAATATCTCGGTCCGGATAGGCGTGGCTATTTCACCGGTTGATGGTTCCGAAGCCGGAAAGCTGGTTGATCATGCGGAAGCGGCGCTGAAAAACGCCAAGAATAGCGGTGACAAATATCTGTTTTATACGAGCGACATGAATACCCGTGTCGCGGATAAATTGATACTGGAAAACAGATTGCGCAAGGCCCTTGGCAGGGAAGAATTCGTGCTGTTTTATCAGCCCAAGGTCGATCTGTCTGACAACAGTATCTGCGGGTTTGAGGCATTGATCCGCTGGAATAGCGATGATGGTCTTGTGCCCCCGGACAGGTTCATACTCGTACTTGAAGAAACCGGACTTATTCTGGATGTTGGTCATTGGGTTATAGGTCAGGCCATGAAGGATTATCAATCATGGTCATCCCGGGGGCTCAATCCGCCGCCGATAGCCGTCAATATCTCGGCACTGCAGCTGGCACAAACGGATTTTATAGAACGGCTAGACGAAATCATTCTCCAGAATGCAACACGCGCGCCATGGCTTGATCTGGAAATTACCGAGACCGTGATCATGGAGCAGCTGGATGAAAATGTTCAGAAACTACATGCTATCAGGGCGCGTGGCATGGGCATCAGCATCGACGATTTTGGCACCGGCTATTCATCTTTACGTTACATGAGCAAGTTGCCGGTAACCGCACTCAAGATCGATCGATCCTTCACAGCCAATCTGCTGCATAACAAGGATGATACGGCTATTGTAACCGCGGTGATTCCGCTGGCTCACTCGCTCAATCTCAAGGTGGTTGCAGAGGGCGTGGAAACGAACGAGCAACTGAACCTGTTGCGAGAGTTGAAATGCGACCAGTTCCAGGGCTATCTGTTCAACCCGCCGCTGCCCGCTGATGCGGTTGAGACGCTACTCCGGGAATATCGGCCCGGAAACTGATTACCTCAGCCAGCAGACTATCAGTTTCTGGTGGTGTCCAGTTTCAGGGCCACCGAGTTGATGCAAAAGCGCAGACCTGTTGGTTCCGGACCGTCCGGAAAAACGTGTCCAAGATGGGCGTCGCAGGTGTTACACAGCACTTCGGTGCGGCGCATGCCATGACTGGTATCGTGACGCGTGCGCACATGATTTTCATCAATCGGTGCATAAAAACTCGGCCAGCCGCTGCCGGAGTCATACTTGGCCTCGGAACTGAAAAGCGGCACCCCGCAGCAGCTGCACTGGTAAATACCATCCTGGTCACAGTCGTAGTACTTGCCACTGAAAGCTCGCTCGGTACCGCATTCTCGGCAAATATAGAATTGCTCGGGGGAGAGTTCCTGACGCCACTGGGTCTCGGATTTCTCGACGCGTCTGTTCGTCATCTCGACCTATCCTCCTGCCTTTTGTAATTATCCTGGCTGCTTGGTGGCAGCTCTTTGGTTAAGTTGTCTATCTAGATTACAGACTATCAGGATTATAGGTTGTTTTGTGATCGGGGCGTTTTTTCAGTGCCGCCCCCCATTATGAAAAGCTGGTGAGAAAAAGTTCTCCTTAAGTTGTATATATTTCACCCAATGGCTTGTAAGTTCTCCATTTGTTTTCTATAGTTAAATGGAGAATTTAAGGAGAACTTTAATGTTGACCCGGCTGGAAGAAAAGCTGCTGCAGTTTATTACCCGCTACATCGCCCAGCACGGTCATGCGCCGACGCTGGAAGAGATTGGCCAGGGGTTGGCAATCCGCTCGCGCGGGACCGTGCATCGTTATGTCGAGTCACTTGTCAACAAGGGCCAAATCTATCGCGAAGGCCGCAGCTGGCGCTCAATACGGCTGACGGGTGAGCAAAGCAAGCACTCACTAACATTGCCTCTGGCCGGACGTATCGCTGCCGGCAGCCCGATCGAGGCGATCCCGGGAGAGGAGGAACTCGATATCCAGGCGCTGTTCGCCGGACCGAATCGCTACGTCCTCAGAGTGAAAGGTGATTCGATGGTTGAGGCCGGCATTCTGGATGGCGATTACGTGGTCATCCGTCACGCCGATACAGCGAATGATGGCGATATCGTTGTTGCGCTCATCGATGGCGGCGAGGCAACGCTGAAGCGTTTCCGGCATAACGGTCAGCAGATTGAACTGGTGCCGGAGAACAGCGCGCTGACACCGCTGGTCTATCCGGCCGAGCGCGTCCAGATACAGGGTGTGCTCGTTGGCCAGCTGCGCGGCTATCACTGAGCAATAGCAACTACTGAGAGATTACCCGGAGGAAGTAAACATGTTCTGGAAGTTACCCCAAGCCCGCAAGACGACACCGAAGAAATCCACATACCGGCCTGACAGCGGTCTTCTGGTGAAGTCAGTAAACACTCACTCGGCGTTGAAGGCGTCTGCGAAAAAGCGCAAGCGAATGCAACAGTCGCGGGATCACCCGCAGATGGAATTATTCATCTAGCCGGCGGGTTACAAGTGGCAGAAGGCAACTTAAATAGTGACTTAAATAAAAAGGCCCGGAGCCACCCTATCAGGGGGGGAGGAGGGCGAGGGTGACTCCGGGCCCAGCCACAAACAAAACATCAGGGATGTACCAATTGATGTCTCGCATAAGTGAGTCTAATGGATAGACCCGTTAATCGATGTGAACGTGCGCACATAGTGACTGTTGTTTTTTCGAACTGTGATAGACATCACAGAATTTACTGATCGTCGATGGCAGGCAATGTCTCGGCCAGTGGTTTTTCCTCCTCGGCCGCCTCTTCAGGTCGCTTGGGGCTGTAGCTCAGGCCAGCATCTTTCGGTGCGATCAGACCCATTATGTCCCAGCCCGACTCCGGTTCTACTGTATCTGCGCTGGTAAAAACATGCAGCACATTTTTTTCATCCACAGCAAACAAGGGGATACAGCGATCCCGGTATTCATCGAGGTAGGCGTCGAAGTCAAATGAGTCGGTCAGCGAGGTTGTTCGCAACTCGGCACCGGCCCGTATCCAGCTGGCCAGCATGGCATGGGTGACATCCTCGCCAAAGAGTGGCTGACCGCGGTGCTTATCGGCAATGTTGTGCTTGTCATCCACTCGCTGTTCGCGCGAGGTCAGCAGCTGGTACAGGTGATTGGGTTCGAACTCCCGGCGAAAACGCATGATGGCCAGGGCGTCGAAATTGGCGCGGCCCGACATCGCCAGCAGCCGGCCGATACCGACCAGGTCCATGTGTCGGTCGGCGTGATCGGAGATCGGGTTGCCATAGTAGACCGGCAGACCCTCCATGCGCGCACTGCGAACATTTTCCCAGTTACTGTCACTGAGCATGATCTTGAAATCCCGCTCCTGCAGTGCTTTGCCGATGACGCGTGCGACATTGCCGGCGCCGACGATCAGAAAGCCCCGCGGCTCAGGTTCGGCTACCTTGAGCAGTTTGGCCAAGGGTGCCGCGGTTGCGCTCTGGATGATGACCGTGCCGATGATGACCGTGAAAGTCAGCGGAATGATGAATGCAGCACCGTCATAGCCGACTTCCTCCAGGCGCAGCGCGAAGACCGCGGCCACGGCGGCCGCGACGATGCCACGTGGGCCGATCCAGGCGATCAGGCTGCGC
Organism: Methylohalomonas lacus; assembly: GCF_024808875.1. GTDB lineage: Bacteria > Pseudomonadota > Gammaproteobacteria > Methylohalomonadales > Methylohalomonadaceae > Methylohalomonas > Methylohalomonas lacus. The sequence goes on along the minus strand of NZ_JANUCT010000019.1, from coordinate 14,499 downwards.
TCGCGCCAGTTGAGGTCCGAACCCCAGGCCGAGAGCGCCACCCCCAGTGGCCGGGCAATAAACATGATAACAGCCAGTACGCCCAGCGCCGGCCAGCCGATGACCGCGAATTGATGCAGCTCGACCCGCGCGGCAAGAATGATGAAGAGGGCGGAAATCAACAGCAGGCTGAGGGTTTCCTTGAAATTGAGAATATCCTCGATATCCAGGTTACGGGTGTTGGCCAGCGCCATGCCCATAACCGTCACCGCCAGCAAACCGGATTCATGCTGCAACAGATCGGATACTGAAAATGCACCGATTACCAGCGCCAGGACAAACATGTTGCGCAGGTATTCGGGAACCAGGTGATGTCGCAATACGAAGGCCGTAGCCATGGCCGACAGCATGCCAACCACGGTGCCGATGCCGACGGTTTTGAGGAAGGTTAGCATGACACTGCCGAACGCGTCGGCACCCTGACCGGAAAGGATGTAGTTATAGACCAGTACCGCCAGCAAGGCACCCAGCGGGTCAATGGCAATGCCCTCCCAGCGCAGCACGTTGGCTATCTTGGCATTCGGCCGCACGCTGCGCAGCATCGGCACGATAACGGTCGGCCCGGTAACAATCACGATAGCGCCGAACAGTGCCGCCAGCCCGACGGAAAAATCCAGCAGGTAATAGGCGGCCAGGGCGCTGATAACCCAGGTGACGGCGGCGCCGACCGTTATCAGGTTGCGCACGACACGCGCCAGCCCGCGTAGCTCGCTGAATTTCAGTGTCATGCTGCCTTCAAATAGAATGATGGCGACCGACAACGATATGAATGGAAACAACAGATCACCGAACAGGGCGTCCGGATCGATATAGCCACTGACTGGGCCCATGACAATACCGATAATCAGCAGAAACAGGATCGCCGGCAGACGAGTGAACCAGGCCAGCCACTGGCAGGCGATACCGGCTGCGCCAATTGAGGCCAGGGTCAGTAGAGTGTTACCCGTCATAGATGTGGTTCCTTGCTGTATTATTATTCGGGCTGGAAGTTAACATCGCGCCTGCCAGGCATGTGCACGGCGGTCGTCAGCATTTCCAGCGTTTCAGTGCGTAGCTTGTCATGATTGTCACGACTGAAGAGTGAAAAGGCCAGTATCACATTACCGACGCTCAAAGCGCCCTGTGTCAGATACTTGTATTCATTCTCGGCGGCACTTTCGTCGCTGAGGTCAAAGACATAACCCACGCCCGAGTTACCGCTTATCTGTTCAAGTTCCAGGTCTTGCTGATCGGACTGCTGTATGACCTGTTCGCCGACGTCCGCAACAAAATCGCGCAGCGTATCCGGATCGGTCAGATCGTATAGCGGATTTTCCGTCCAGAAGACGGCGACTGATAACTGGAAATCCTCGGTACCCTTGAAGCGTTCCCGGCCCTCGAACGGGAAAAACGAGATGACCGGAAAGCTGTCATCCTCGGGTTGATAAAAGTTGACCTGCCAGTCGATAGGCACATGCATACGCAGTTGGCCATGCTTCGGGATAGCGTACTCTTCCGGCGCGGTATGGTCATCAGCCGTTGCAGGCAGCAGGCTGTAGAGACCGATGATGGCAATGAGGCGGATCAGGAACGGGCAAAATCCCGAAACGGTCAACAGCTGGCCAGAGGGTTGTTTCATTTTTGCGGTGTTCTTCTGCTCAGTGATTGATAGGGCTGACAGGGCCCGTGGATAAAGACGGCGGTTCGGGCAATAGCTATGCGTGTGCAATGATATACGCCGTCTGCCGACAGCAGGGATGCGCAGTCGAGATTACGCCGGTCACCCAAACCGGACCGCAGCCGCCTGAGCCACTGGCCAAGCAGACGGTTTTCAATATGAACCGTACCATGATGGTTGCATCAGGCAAGTCTGCGAAAGACACACAGACCGGCTACTGTCGGGGTCGGGGCCAGCCGGCGGTTCGCCCAATTCCGTTACGACTGTTCAGTATTAATGGAGGTGCTGCCGGCCCCTGAGACCACGATGTAACGGCTTTATTGGTGTCATATTGAATCTCTGAGCGGCACCAACCCCCGCAGGCGTACCTGTTAGTGCACCGCAACGTATGCGATAATTGTTGTCCGCGCACGAGATGTGGCGCAGTGACAGCAAATCGGGTCTTCCCCGCAGCGAAACCGGGCATCCCCGGGAGGTTTGGAACAGCTTATGTCCGCAGAATTTGGTCCCCGCAGCCGTCGCGGGAGCGTCGGCGTCAAAGTCGGGTCGGTGCAGGTTGGCGGTGGTGCGCCGATCGTTGTCCAGTCCATGACCAACACGGATACCGCCGATATCGAGGCCACGGCCCGCCAGATTCATCAACTTGCCGCTGCCGGCTCGGAGCTGGTACGTATCACCGTCAACAGTGAAGATGCCGCCGCCGCCGTGGCGCCGATCCGGGACCGGCTTGAGAAGCTGGGTTGTCGCGTGCCAATCGTCGGCGATTTCCACTATAACGGCCATACCTTGCTTACCAAGTATCCGGATTGCGCCGAGGCTTTGGCCAAGTACCGTATCAATCCCGGTAACGTCGGCTTTGGGCGCAAAAAGGACAGTCAGTTCGCGACGATGATCGAAAAGGCCATCGAATACAGCAAACCGGTGCGCATCGGCGTCAACTGGGGCAGTCTCGATCAGGATCTGCTGGCTGAACTCATGGACAAGAATGCCCAGCTGGCTGAGCCCCGCGAGGCTGACGAAGTGATGCGCGAGGCGTTGGTCGTCTCTGCCATCAGCAACGCCGAGAAGGCTGAGGAAATGGGCCTGTCGCGTGACCGCATTGTGCTGTCATGCAAGGTTAGCGGCGTCCAGCAGCTGATTGCGGTCTATCGTGATATTGCCGGGCGCTGCGATTACCCCTTGCATCTGGGACTGACCGAAGCCGGTATGGGCTCCAAGGGCATCGTGGCCTCGTCGGCCGCCATGGGCGTGCTGTTGCAGGAGGGTATCGGCGACACCATCCGCGTCTCTCTGACCCCGGAGCCGGATGGCGACCGCAGCAAGGAGGTCGTGGTTGCCCAGGAATTGCTGCAGACCATGGGACTGCGCTCATTCACCCCGCTGGTCACGGCCTGTCCCGGCTGTGGCCGTACCACCAGCACCTATTTCCAGAAGCTTGCCGACCAGATCCAGGCCTATGTCCGCAGCCAGATGCCAATCTGGCGCGACAGGTATGAGGGGGTCGAGGACATGAGCCTCGCGGTCATGGGCTGTGTTGTCAATGGTCCGGGCGAGAGCAAGCATGCCGATATCGGCATCAGCCTGCCGGGTACCGGCGAGGCACCCGTGGCGCCGGTTTTCATCGACGGCAAGAAGGCCATGACCCTGCGCGGCGAGCATATTGCCGAGGAATTTCAACAAATTGTCGATGATTACGTTGAGCGGCGCTATAGCCGTAAGGTGTCATGATAGCGTTAACCGGGTCACAATTTGACGGCGTTTGTCCGGCTTTGAGCGGGAACAAAGCATTGCCAGCACAAGTCACATAAAACCGGTAGAAAAAATCGCGATTCAGCGCTATTTTTCTATAAATAGCTGAAAAAAAACCTTCAATGACTGTTTTGTTCGATTTCGATATCACAGGTCATGGGAGCGCTGACTTAGCAGTCAAAATTAAACAGGTTTTACGTAGGGAAACCCGTCACGGGCCGGCTACCGGCAGTGATGCAACCAAGTTTGGGAGAAGCACATAATGAAGAACGCATTAACGAAAACTATTCTGTCAGCTTTCGCTGTTATGGCGATGGCTATTTCCGCACCGGTCATAGCCGATGATGTCGGCTATCTGACCAGCTCATCCGGCAATGTCGTCAAGAGCGGATTCGGGCTTTGCTGGAATGCCGGCGACGGCGCTTCCCAGGAGGTCCTTGAAGAATGCAATCCGGATATGGCTAAGGCGGACGAGCCGGAGCCGGCTGCACCCAAGGAACCGCTGGATTCCGACGGTGACGGTGTGCCCGATGACAAGGACTGGTGTGCAGGTACGCCGGCTGGTGTGAAGGTGGATGAACGTGGCTGCCCCCTGGATTCCGACGGTGATGGCGTTGCTGATCACAAGGATAAGTGCCCGAATACCGCCAAGGGCACGCGCGTTGACGAGCACGGCTGTGCGGTCGTGGGCACTACGCTGTTTACTCTGGAAGGCGTGAACTTCGCTTTCGACAGTGCCAAGCTGCGGCCCGAAGCCGAACAGCAGTTACAGAAGGGTGTTCGCAAACTCCGCGATAATCGCTCGGCCAATGTCGATGTTATTGGTCATACCGACAGCACTGGTCCCGCCTCCTATAACCAGGGCCTCTCTCAGCGCCGGGCACAGGCTGTGGCGGACTACCTGACCAATAATGGTGTCGATGCTTCACGCCTGACGGTCAAGGGTCGCGGTGAAAACGACCCGATCGCCAGCAATGACACCAGGGAAGGGCGGGCACAGAACCGTCGTGTCGAGCTGGTGGTTGGTGAATAAGCTTAACTAGCTGTATATCCAGCCTGAAAGCCGCCGGTGGCAACACCGGCGGCTTTTTTATTTGCCGGTCTGGTAGAAAATAACTGCCGGTTTCACTACGCCCGGTTCAGATCGAATGCCGGCTGTTGGGTAGCGCCATTATCCAGCCACTCAATTATGGGGCGCCATTGCTCACGTTCTTGTCGGGCTCTGGAAGGCGGGTGTAATTCGTGTATGCCGAGTCCCTGTTCAGCAGCACGAATGTACTGTTGCGTATCCCGCAGTATCGCGATGAGGGGGAACTGCAATTGCTGAAGAAAGCGATTCAGCGACTGAAAGATCAATGTGTTTCTTTTAACCCGGTTGGCAATGACGCCGACCCTGGCACCCGAGGACTTGACGCGCGCATCGAGTAGGAGCTCGGCGATAAAGCCGGCTGCCGAGTGAATATCGGCGTCGGAAGGCAGTACGGGAATCACAATATAGTCCGTTTCCCGTACCAGTTCCTGAAGATCGACACCCCGCATGCCTGCCGGTGTGTCGATAATGACATGCTGGGTAGTCGGCGGTAGCCGCATGTTGAAGCTGCGGGTCAACTGGCCCGAGCGTGCGGTCGCATTTATGCCGTGGATCAGGGGCCGTTCATCACCTCTCAGGCTCAACCAGCGTAACGCGCTGCCCTGCGGATCGTGGTCGATCAGGGCCGTTTTCGAGCCATTGGCTGCAAAATAGCTGGCCAGATTGGTCGACAGCATGGACTTGCCGCAGCCCCCTTTCCAGTTGAGGACGGCGATGCGGCGAATATCCCCCGTGAGATTGGGTATCGAGTACAAACCCATGGCAGTTCCGATGTTATTGTTTGGATTATCCGGATTGCGAGAGGTAAGTAATAGCAGACCGGGCGCTGGATTGCCATTTTTGCGACTCTAAATCGCTGATATCCGGGATTTGCCCTCGCGGGTACGTTACGGGAAATGGCTGCCGGATCACCGGGAAAATATTGGCCACCTGCCTATTTATTTACACATTGTGTCGTTAATTTTGCTGGCACAATCGATCCAGACTGGAAAAATCAAAAGATTATCAGGCGCTCCGGTTTCCGGTTGGCAAACCGGTCCGACATTTCAGAGGAACATATGGGCAAGTCGTTGACCCGATTATTGGCAGTACTGGTTGTCCTGCTGCTTGGCTATCATGCGTGGTCGTGGCTGGCAACTGAACAGTCGGGGCCGCCGGGCGTGATCAAGCCTGGTACCCCCAAGGCCGCGGTCGCGGTCGAAGTGGCACCGGTGAAGCAGGCCGATATTAGTGATCGCCGTCATTATAGCGGTTCGCTTCATGCCGCTGCAGAATTTGAAGTTGCGCCACGGGTGGCGGGCCAGCTGGAAAGCCTGCTGGTGGATATTGGCGATCGGGTAGAGAAGGGGCAACTGATAGCCCGACTGGATGATGCTGAGCACCAGCAGCAGGTGCAGGAGGCCGAATCGGCGGTGGCGGTTGCAAAAGCCACGCTTGCCGAAGCGCGCAGCAGTCTGGAGGCCCGCCAGAAAGAACTTGCACGAACCCGGCAACTGCGTGAACAGAAAATCGCCTCGGAAGCGGAACTCGATAGTGTCCAGGCCGAAGCCATTGCCCAGCGCGCCCGGGTCAGCCTTGCCGAGGCCCAGGTCGGCCAGGCCGAAGCCGCATTGCGTACCGCCCAGGTGCGCCTGTCGTATACCAACATAAACGCAAACTGGGAAAACGGTGATCGGCAACGTGTGGTGGGGGAGCGCTTTGTTGACGAAGGCACCACGATTTCAGCCAATACACCGATCGTATCGGTGCTGGATATCAGCGAACTGGTTGGTGCCATTTACGTAACCGAGCGTGATTATCCCCGGCTGAGTATCGGCCAGCCGGTCACCATTGTTGCCGAGGCCTATCCGGATCGGCAGTTTGAGGGTACGGTCAAGCGCATCGCGCCATTGTTTCGTGAAGCGTCGCGCCAGGCCCGGGTGGAGGTGACAATCCCGAACCCTGATCTTTTATTGAAACCCGGCATGTTTATCAGTGCCGGTGTCGAACTGGAAGACAAGTCCGGGGCAACCGTAGTGCCCTATGATGCGTTGGTAAAGCGCGATGACAGGCAGGGCGTTTTCCTGATTGACCGGGACAACAATCAAGCCCGGTTCGTCGCCGTGGAAACGGGAATCAGTGAGGGCGAACACGTGGAGATCGTGAAGCACTCATTGAGCGGCGAGGTCGTGGTTCTCGGCCAGCACCTGCTGGAAGACGGCAGTGCCATTGTCATTTCTGATACAAGCGAAAACGCCACGCCGATCGCTGTTCCGGGCGCCTGAGGGCATTATTGATGAATCCCGCCCGCCTGACCGTTGCGCGCCCGATCTTCACGATCATGGTCACCCTGATAGCCCTGACCCTCGGTGCTGTCGCCGTTAAAAGACTGCCCATTGATCTGTTGCCGGACGTGACCTATCCGACGCTGACCATATCCGCCGAGTATAGCAACGTCGGCCCCGAGGAGATGGAACTGCTCGTGACCCGGCCACTGGAAGAGGCGGTCGTCGCAGTGCCGGGCGTGGAAGAGATATCCTCGGAGTCCGGCGAGGGCGTAAGCACCGTGCGTGTGTCTTTTGTCTGGGGCACCGATTTGGATGTGGCAACCAATGACATCCGCGACCGTCTGGACCGTATTATTGACGAGTTGCCCGATGACATGCAGCGGCCCCGTATCCGCAAATTTGATGTGGCCGATTTTCCCATCCTGTTGCTTGGTATCTCCAGCCGTCTGGACCCTATAAAGCAGCGTGAGATTGTTGATGAGCGCATATCCTATCGGTTGGAGCGCATACCCGGCGTTGCTGCGGTCGATATATGGGGTGGTCTGGAGCGCGAGATCCATGTTGATCTGAAGGATAACAAGATTCAGGCATTGGGCCTTTCGCTGGAGCAGATCCGCACCGCTATTCAGGATGCCAATGTGGTCGTTCCTGCCGGCCAGATTCAGCGTGGCCGGTTTGATTTGTCACTGCGCACACCGGGGGAATTCACCCGGCTGGAGGAAATACGGGATACCGTCGTTGCCACTCAGGACGGCATACCCGTTTACCTGCATCAAGTGGCAGATGTTGTTGATACACATGCGCGGCTGGATCGGCTGATCCGCATTAACGGCGAATCGGGTATTCGACTGGCCATCAGGAAACAGTCCGGCAGTAATACGGTAGAAGTGGCCGCAGCCGTCAAGCGTGAAATGGAGCGGCTGCGTCGCGATTATCCGCAGATGACGATAATGCCGGTCATGGATACATCCGCCTATATCCAGCGCTCGATCAACAATGTCAGCCGGGCGATATTTTATGGTGGTGGGCTGGCGATACTGGTGCTGCTGTTTTTCCTGCGTGACCTGCGTTCCACGCTGGTGGTGGCGACAGCCATTCCCATATCGATCATAACGACATTCGTTCTGATCTATTTTGGCGGCTTCACATTGAACATGATGACGCTGGGCGGCCTTGCCCTGGGCGTTGGCATGATGGTGGACAATGCCATCGTCGTCATAGAAAACATAACCCGATTGCGTCAGAAAAAAGGGTACTCATCAGTTTCAGCGGCCGTAGAAGGCACCGGGCGAGTCGCTGCCCCGGTCGTCGCCAGTACGCTGACCACTCTGGTTATATTCCTGCCCATGCTTTTTACCCAGGATATGGCCGGCATACTGTTTCGCCAGATCGGTTACGTCATCGGCTTTGCATTGGTGTGTTCGCTGGTTGTTTCGCTGACGTTGATACCGATGCTGGTGGCTAATCTGAACAGGGCTCATAAGCCAATCAGCGGGGATTCCACGAGTGAGAACTGGTTGCAGCGAACCAGTGCTGCGGCCTTCAGTCGGGTGGAGATGCTGTATGCACGCCTGCTGGACAATGCCCTGCGCCTGCCTGCCGCGACATTGTTGCTGACGTTCGCTTTGCTGTTGGCCAGTATGCTGTTATTGCCATATATCGGCGGCGGCTATATGCCGGAAACGGATGAGGGTGAAGTCCGGGTCGAAGTGCAGATGGAGCCGGGCACGCGCCTGGAAGTCCTCAATGAGCGTTCCCTGTGGATCGAGTCGATCATACGTGAAAAGGTGCCGGAAGCAGCGGCCACGGTGGTCGATGTGGGCGGCAGCTCCTTCCGCGGCAGGCCCAGCGAGGCGGAAATCGAAATCAGCCTGGTGCCGGCCAGTGAACGCAAACGCAGCAGCCAGGATATCGCCGCAGACCTGCGGCGTGAGCTCAAGGGCATACCCGGTGCTGTTATCCGAACGCGTGCCGGCCAGGGGCTGTTCCTGTTTCGACGTATTGCCGGCGGCGATGCGGAAAATCTGGAGATCGAAATTCGGGGCTATAATCTTGACACACTGGATCGACTGGGCGGCGTCATCCGTGAACATATCCAGACAGTTGCGGGTATTACCGATGTGCGCCTGAGCCGCGAGGAGCTGGAGCCGCAGACCATCTTCCGCGTCGACCGGGCGCGGGCAGCGGATATGGGTGTATCCGTTGACAAGATCGCGCGTGCCGTGGAAACGGCCATTGCCGGTCGTGTAACCGGTTATTATCGCGGCGATACGGGTAACGAATATGCCATACGTGTGCAGCTCGAGGGTGCCCAGTACAAAAGCATCGAGGAAGTTCTCAATCTGACCGTCATGAATGATAACGATGAACAGGTCGTTTTGCGTAACGTGGTACGAACGGAGTCCAGTGAACGTCCCGTCGAAATCGATCGCAAGGATCAGCAGCGGGTCGTTGATGTCGATGCCAATATCGGTGGCCGGGATCTGAATGCTGTTGTTGCCGATGTGCGCAAGGTGCTACAGGGAATTCCGACGCCGGATGATACGGAGGTGCTAATCAGCGGTGACTACGAGGAGCAACAGCAAGCATTCAGTGAGCTGATGCTTAACCTTGTGCTCGCGATCATCCTGGTTTACATGGTTATGGCCTGTCTGTACGAGTCGTTGATCGATCCGCTCATTGTCATGATGTGTGTTCCGCTGGCATTAATCGGAGTTTTGCTGGCACTGTTTTTGACTGGCACAAGTTTCAATGTTCAAGCATTTATAGGCTGTGTCATGCTGGTGGGTATTGTTGTTAACAATGCGATTCTGATCGTGGACCATGCCGGTCGTTTGCATCGCGAAGGCGGCATGGATGCGATGGATGTGGCGCGCATCTCCGGTCGTGACAGATTGCGTCCTGTATTGATGACGTCACTGACGACGATACTTGCCTTGATCCCGTTAGCTCTGGGCATGGGTGAGGGTGGCGAAACGCAGGCTTCACTGGCACGGGTGGTTATTGGCGGCATGTTGAGTGCTACCTTCATTACATTGATTGTCATTCCGGTATTGTACTCACTGGTCCATCGCAGCAACGCGCGTGCATTACACGCATCCAGTCAGGCTGAGGCATAAAGGTGAAATATCTCAAGTGCGTAATAATGACGGTCTGCCACGTACTGGTCGTTTTCACTCTGCAAGTCGGCACAGCCGTCGCCGAAGACGGAGCCAGGCCGGGTGCCGCCGCGACCCAGCGTCTGGGCAATACACCAGTGGACATCAACAGTCCGCCGGCGTACGAGCCCGAGACGGACGCCCTGGGCCCGGAAATGGATCTGGGCGTGAGCCAGGATCTGCGCAGGCTGGGTCTCAAGCCCGGCTTGCCTGAACATGAGCCGGCCGGGATGGCTGCCGCTGACGCAACCGGTGCGCCAGTACTCGAGCTGTCGGTCGAGCAGGCGGTGCTGAAGGGTTTGCAGAACAACCGGGGACTGCTGGTGGAACAACTCAACCCGGTGATCACGGGGACCTTTGAAGATATCGAGCGCGCGGTATTCGATCCGGTCGTATTTGCTGAATTCGGCTACGATCGTGAAGCCGTGCAGCAGTCGGATCGCGCCACACAGCAGACCTTTGCCGTGGAAGGCTTCGGTAGTGATGCAGCCGTCGGCGTGCGTCAGAGTCTGCCAACGGGTACCGATATTGAACTCAGTCTCAGTCAGAACCGTACGGACAGCGATCGAACCCAGCGCCAGTACGGTACACGCGCCGGCATTACGGTGACCCAGGCGTTACTGCGCGGTGCCGGCATCGATGCCAATCTGGCGTCAGTTCGCCAGGCAGAAGTCGATACGTTGTTGTCGGTCTATGAGTTGCACGGCTTTACGGAGACCCTGGTTGCCGATATCGAGTCGACCTACTGGGATTATGTACTGGCTCAGCGACGTATAGAGATCTTTAACAAGGCGCTTGAGGTTGCCAAACAGCAGCTTGATGAGACCGAACAGCGCATCAGGGTCGGCCAGCTGTCCGAAACCGAGGAGTCCTCGGCCAGGGCCGAAGTGGCGCTGCGGCAACAGGATCTCATCGACGCGCGCAGCGAACTGGAAAAGACGCGCCTGCAGCTGTTGCAATTGACCAATCCCAAAACCGCCACGGGCTGGCAACAGCGAATTCGTGCCACTGCTGACCCACAGATCACGGCGGTACCGCTGGACAGTCCGGACGAACGTCTGGCGCTGGCGATGCGCATGCGGCCGGAATTGAACCAGGCGCGGCTGGATATCGAGCGCGGCCGATTGCAAGTGGTCGAGACCCGGAATGGACTGCTGCCACAACTGGATGTCTTCCTGACGCTTGGCAAGTCGAGCTTTTCCAACTCGTTCAATCGCTCGTTCGACGACTTTGACGGTCCGTCCTATGATGGCGGCGTGGGGGTGAATTTCGAATTCCCGGTGCGCAACCGGGCCGCCGAGGCGCGCTACCGAAGTGCCCGGGCGACGCGCGATCAGGCCGAGCTGAGCCTCAAGAATCTGGCCCAGCTCGTTTCCCTGGACATCCGCACGGCCTTTGTCGAAGTCCAGCGGACACGCCAGCAGATCAGCGCCAGTACTGCGACACGCGAGCTGCAGGAACAGGTTTTGGAAACCGAACAGGTGCGATTCCGCGTCGGCGAATCGACTTCGTTCGATGTCGCACTGGCCCAGCGTGATCTGATAGAAAGCCAGATTGGTGAAGTGGAGGCCCGCGTGGCTCATCGCAAGGCGTTGATTGAACTCTACCGGCTGGAAGGTTCGTTGCTGGAGCGACGCGGTATCGACTTGCCGGGGAGCGACAAAATCAATATCTCGACCGCCGGCCCGTAAGACAAGCCGCCATGCCCTGGTGGCGTTTTAACGTTCCCCGCTGAAATCCGATCAGTCGACACTGCTGTTGCGCTGTTCATTATATTTCAATATTATTTGAAATAATGAAACGTCAGACCGCCATCAATGCCTTTGCCGCGCTTGCCCACGACGTGCGCCTCGGGATTTTCCAGCGACTGGTCGAGGCCGGTCCGGCAGGCATGGCGGCCGGCCGAATCGCCGACAAGCTGGCGATCAGCCCGTCCAGCCTGACATTCCATATCGCCCACCTGGAACGCGCCGGCCTGGTGCATTCTAGGCGCGAGGGACGCTCGATTATCTATAGCGCGGACTTTGGCGCCATGGGCAGCCTGGTGGATTTCCTGACCGATAAATGCTGCGGCGGCCAGCCCGAAGTCTGCCGCGATCTGGGCCGCAAGCAACACAAGGCGTCCTGATAGACATGAATATTCTTTTTCTCTGCACGGGCAATGCCTGTCGCAGCCAGATGGCCGAGGGCTGGGCCCGGCATCTGCATGGGGAGCAATTCAGGGTCTGGTCCGCCGGCGTCGCGCCACACGGTGTCGATCCGCGCGCAGTCAGAGTCATGCAGGAAAGCGGTGTCGACATTAGTGAACACTATTCCAAGCATGTCGACACGCTTCGTGATATTCCCTTCGAGCTGGTCGTGACCGTCTGCGATAGCGCCGCGGAAGCCTGCCCGGTATTCCCCGGCCGGGTTACGGTCCTGCACCGGGGCTTCGAGGATCCGCCGCGCCTGGCACGCGGCGCCGGCAGCGAAGACGCAGCACTCGAGCATTATCGCCGCGTACGCGATCAGATCCGCGATTTTGTTCAGGCACTACCGGATATCATCAAGGAGCAGACCCCCACATGAATACCGCCATCAGTCAGCGCATGGGTTTTCTCGATCGCTACCTGACCCTCTGGATCTTCCTGGCGATGCTGGCCGGCGTGCTGCTGGGGCGGCTGGTGCCCGGCAGCGCCGATATCATCGGCCAGTTCGAAATCGGCAATACCAACATCCTGATCGCGATCGGCCTCATCCTGATGATGTATCCGCCGTTGGCCAAGGTTCGCTATGAAGCCATGGGCGAGGTCTTCCGGGATCGCCGTATCCTGATCCTGTCGCTGGTCCAGAACTGGCTCATCGGACCGGTGCTGATGTTCGTATTGGCGATCGTGTTCCTGCACGACTACCCGGAATACATGACCGGCCTGATACTGGTGGGCATCGCGCGCTGTATTGCCATGGTGCTGGTCTGGAATCAGCTGGCCCGCGGCAGCAGCGAGTACGGCGCCGGCCTGGTGGCGATGAACAGCCTGTTCCAGATCGTCACCTATGGCTTTTACGCCTGGCTGTTCATTACCGTCGCGCCGCAGTGGTTCGGTCTGGCCGGCCAGATCGTGGACGTCAGCGTCTGGCAGGTGGTCGAGAGCGTGCTGGTCTATCTCGGTATTCCTTTTGCCGCCGGCTATTTCGGCCGTCACTGGCTGATGAGTGCCAAGGGGCGGGACTGGTACGAGCAAATCTATCTGCCGCGCGTCGGCCCGCTGACGCTGATCGCCCTGTTGTTTACCATCGTCGTGATGTTCAGCCTCAAGGGCAGCACCATAGTCGATATTCCATTCGATGTGCTGCGCATTGCGGTACCGCTGGTGTTCTATTTTGTACTAATGTTCTTCATCAGTTTCATACTGGCCTGGTACTTCGGTGCCGACTACGAGCGCAGCACCACGCTGGCCTTTACCGCCTCGGGCAATAACTTTGAGCTGGCCATTGCCGTGGCTATCGCCGTGTTCGGTATCGAGTCCGGCGTCGCCTTCGCCGCTGTGGTCGGCCCGCTGGTGGAGGTGCCGGTATTGATCCTACTGGTTAACGCGGCGTTTTGGTTGCGTACCCGCCTGTATAAGCCTGCGCAGCAGACAGGTTGAGCATATATCTGCGCGTTTCTGTGCATTTCGTCAAATTTGCAGTGGCTGGATAATTAATCGAGGAACCTTCAATTGGTGCTGGCTTCTAAACGGGAAATTTTCAATATGAGGAAGCTTTTAGCATGAGATCGCTTGGTACCGGCTCCGGCGTGCTACTGGCAATGTTTTGCCTGTTTACCGCCAACGTACAGGGCAAGGAAACCTACGGCTGGATAGAGCATGCACGTGTCGAGTCCCTGGATATCGAGGCCAAGGCGAAACTGGACAGCGGCGCCCTGACATCATCCATTCACGCGACTGATATTGAACGTTTCGAACGCGATGACGAAGAATGGGTTCGCTTTACACTGGCCTTAGAAAAAAATGACAAGGGTGAAATGAAAACCAAACGTCTGGAACGGCCCTTGTTTCGCGACCTGACGGTCATAGGTGCGGGAGGACGTGACACCCGCCCTGTCGTACTGTTGGAAATCTGTTTCGGTGACACGGTTTACGAGGAACAGTTCGGCCTCGAGAACCGGGATGATCTGACCTACCCGTTGTTGATCGGTCGCCGTACGATACAGCATCTCGGCACAATCGATGTCACCAAAACGTTCCTGAAGGAGCCTGTCTGCGATGGCGATTCGGAACGGCTGTCCTATGAGGAACAGGACAGTGACGAGGACATCGGCATCTGATAACACCGTCTACGCTTGTTAGATTTCGGTATCAGACATAGTAAAAAGGCCACCGCAAGGGTTAATACCGATCAGTTAAGCGGTATACATTAGCGGAGCATGAGATCAGACTCCCGTATCGGGATACCGATACGGGAGTTTTTTATGTCCATGGCTGAGGAACTGCGGTTAACGGCCTCGCTGGCTGAACCGGATTCACTGAGCGTTTTCCAGCAGTCGATACCGGCGGACTG
>NZ_JANUCT010000018.1 GCF_024808875.1 Methylohalomonas lacus | reverse complement strand
CCAGGGCATCGGTCGCTTCTCCTGTTAAACCTATGCCGCAAAGTGTTACCCATGTCCCCGGTTCGTTCTGTAACCTATGTCTCCGGTTCGTACCCACCCTATTCCTTCCCCCTTGATGGGGGAAGGAAGGATGGGGGTGAATTAAACATCCTCGATAATTCAATCACCCCCACCCTAACCCTCCCCCGTCAAGGGGGAGGGAACGTAACTGATAAGAGCAGCGCCCCACCGCGAAGCAAAGATTCAGATACCACGCCATAACTGGTTTCCCATTCGGCCCGGGAACGGGCCCCTCGGCAATGGATTCCGTCTCGCCCTTCCGGTCGGCGAGAATGACGGGGATTCGAATACCACGGTGAATATAAACATCGTCATTCCGGAAATCACACAGTGATTATCCGGAATCTTTGCCTGGCCATGCCTTGCAGATTCCGGCTCTCCCTGACGGTCGGCCGGAATGACAGCCTACTGCCCGAAGACCAAAATTCGCGTTAATTGGCGTTTATTTGCGGATTCATTTTTCGCCAGCGGCATGCTCACCGCTCGGCATCCCCTCCAGCTCCATCAGCGGCCAGCGCGGGCGCGGCTGGAAGCCGAGATCGTCCTGCTGTAACCCGGCCTTCATGCGCAGGTAACCGGCGTAGGCGATCATCGCGCCATTGTCGGTGCAGAATTCCGGTCGTGGGTAGTACACGCGGCCGCCGAGTTCAGCGGTCATGTCGGCGAGTTTTGCGCGCAGCTGGCTGTTGGCGCTGACGCCGCCGGCGGCAACCAGCGTCTTCAGGCCGGTCTGTTCCAGCGCCCGACGACACTTGATCGCCAGGGTATCGACCACCGCCTCGACGAAGGCGCGGGCAATGTCGGCACGGGTCTGCTCGTCGATCGCCTCGGCGCCGCCGAGCTGGTTGAGCGTCACCAGCGCCTGGGTCTTGAGGCCGCTGAAGCTGAAATCCAGCCCCGGCCGATCGGTCATCGGCCGCGGGAAGCTGAAGCGGCCGGGCGTACCCTGGCCGGCCAGTTTCGACAGCGCCGGGCCGCCCGGATAGCCCAGACCGAGCAGCTTGGCGGTCTTGTCGAAGGCCTCGCCGGCAGCGTCGTCGATCGATTCGCCCAGCATCCGGTAGGCGCCGGGGGCGTCGACCTCGACCAGCTGGGTGTGACCGCCGGACACCAGCAGCGCCAGGAACGGGAATTCCGGTGCATTGTCCTCCAG
Source organism: Methylohalomonas lacus (assembly GCF_024808875.1). Lineage (GTDB taxonomy): Bacteria > Pseudomonadota > Gammaproteobacteria > Methylohalomonadales > Methylohalomonadaceae > Methylohalomonas > Methylohalomonas lacus. Next base: position 52,932 of record NZ_JANUCT010000018.1, on the reverse strand, counting down.
CATGGGCGCCAGCAGATGGGCTTCCATGTGGTGGATGCCCAACGCCGGCACGCCCCAGCCGTACGCCAGGCTGCGGCCGATGGCCGCGCCTACCAGCAAGGCGCCGATCAGGCCCGGTCCGGCGGTGTAGGCGACCGCGCCGATGTCGCGGGGCGCCAGGCCGGATTCGGCCAGCACCCGCTGGATCAGCGGTACGGTGCGGACAATATGGTCGCGCGAGGCCAGTTCCGGCACCACGCCGCCGTAGACGGCGTGCAGGTCGACCTGGCTGTGCAGGGCATGGCCGCGCAGGCCGTTTTCGCCGTCATAGATGGCGATCCCGGTCTCGTCGCAGGAGGTTTCGATGCCGAGCACGCGTAGTGGCTGACGGGTCATGGGGCCTTAAGTCCTGATCTGTACTGCATTAATACTTTGCATTTAGCCGGTGAGCTTACTAAAATTGCTGGCTTTTCCGGGCCCGGATGGGATCCCCGGTCCGACTGAGCCCGTAAATTAACCGAATTGGAACAAAGGAGCACTATGCCTTCCGTAAAAGTCCGTGAGAACGAACCGTTTGAAGTCGCCATGCGCCGTTTCAAGCGTTCCTGCGAAAAGGCCGGTATTCTGGCCGATGTCCATCGCCGTGAATACTATGAGAAGCCGACCCAGGTGCGTAAGCGCAAGGCTGCCGCTGCCGTTAAGCGTTACCAGAAGAAACTCGCCAAGCAGTCCGTGCGCCGTCCCCGCAACTACTGACAGCCCACCACAATACCTATGAGCAGCACGCTGAAACAGCGCATCACCGATGACGTCAAGCAGGCGATGCGCGACAAGGACAAAGACCGCCTTGGCGTGCTGCGCATGATTACCGCGGCCATCAAGCAGAAGGAAATCGACGAGCGCACCGAGCTCGACGATAACGCGGTGCTGGCCGTGCTCGACAAGATGGCCAAGCAGTACCGTGATTCCATCCAGCAGTACCGCGATGCCGGCCGCGACGACCTGGTCAATAAAGAGACCTACGAACTCAACATCATCACCGAGTACCTGCCCGAACAGCTCAACGACACCGACCTCGAGGCGCTGATCAATAACGCGATCGAGGAAACCGGGGCCAGCGGCATGGCTGACATGGGCAAGGTCATGGGCGTGGTCAAGCCCAAGGTCCAGGGCCGCGCCGACATGGGCGCCGTCAGCGCCAAGGTCAAGTCGCTGCTGGGCGGCTGACAGAGTCGTCTTTACAAGCAGCCCGTTTTCGGGTCATTGGTGACTGGTAATTCGTGAATGGCCAGTCCCCGTCTGATACCGGCCATTCACGAATCACTATTCACCAGTTACTTTATCCGGGTTGTCGACCGGGACAACACCTCGCCCCGGTCGTGATTTATACTGGCCACCCTATGGCCGGCCTGATCCCACAGCACTTCATTGACGACCTGCTGTCGCGCATCGACATCGTCGATGTCATCGACGGCTACGTGCCGCTCAAGCGCGCCGGTCGCAACCACCAGGCGCGCTGCCCGTTCCACGACGAGAAGACGCCGTCGTTCACCGTCAGCCAGGAAAAGCAGTTCTACCACTGTTTCGGCTGCGGCGCGAACGGCACTGCCATCGGCTTTCTGATGGAACACGCCGGCATGACTTTCCCCGAGGCGGTCGAGGAACTGGCCAACCGCGTCGGCCTGACGGTGCCGCGCGAGGGCGGCGACAGCACGCCGCGCTCGAGCGACGACAAGAGCGACTTCTACGAGCTGATGGAAATGGCGGTGCGCTACTACAGCCGCCAGCTGCGCGAACATCCGGAACGTGAGCGAGCGATTGCTTACCTGAAACAGCGCGGTCTCAGCGGCGAGCTGGCGGCCGAATTCGAGATCGGCTTCGCCCCGCCCGGCTGGGACAACCTGCTGTCGAGCCTCGGCAAGTCGGAAGACTCAGTCAAGCGGCTGGCCAGCATCGGCCTGCTGGTCGAGAAGGAGTCCGGCCGCGGCCACTACGACCGCTTCCGCGACCGCATCATGTTCCCGATCCGCGACCGCCGCGGCCGGGCCATCGGCTTCGGCGGCCGCGTGCTCGGCGACGGCGAACCGAAATACCTGAACTCGCCGGAAACACCGATCTTCCACAAGGGCTCGGAGACCTACGGCCTGTACCAGGCGAAAAAGGCCATGCGCCAGCTCGACCGCTTCTACATCGTCGAGGGCTACACGGACGTGCTGGCACTGGCGCAAAGCGGCGTGCGCAACGCCGTCGCCACGCTCGGCACCGCCTGTACCAAGGAGCACCTGGAACTGCTGTTCCGCCACGCGGCGCAGCTGGTGCTGTGCTTCGACGGCGACAGCGCCGGCCAGAAAGCCGCCTTCAAGGCCATGGAAACCGCCCTGCCCCTGCTCCGCGACGGCCGCGAGGTGGATTTCCTGTTCCTGCCGCCGGCGGACGACCCGGACACCTTCGTCCGCCGCGAGGGCCAGGCCGCGTTCACCGATCCGGCGCGTCTGACGCCACTGTCGGACTACCTGATCCAGTACCTGCGCCGCGAGATCGACACCTCCAGCCGCGAGGGCAAGGCGAAGCTGTCGGACCGCGCCATGCGCTACACCCGCCAGCTGCCCAGCGACAGCCTGCGCGACCTGATGGTGCGCAAGATCTCGGACATCACCTTCATGGACGAGCACGAGCTGCAGCGCCAGCTCGGCAACGACACCCCGGCGGCCGCGCCGCGCGGCCCGCGCCACAGCGGCAGGCGCCACGCGCCGTCGCTGGTCAGCCACACCATCGCCCTGCTGCTGCAGCAGCCGGCGCTGGCGCAGGAAGTCGACAACCCGCAGTCGCTGGCAAGGGTCGACATGCCGGGCATGGCCTTTCTGGTCGAGCTGCTTGAATTCATCCACGCCCATCCCAACATAAAGACAGCCGGCATCCTCGAGCACTGGCGCGACAGCCGCTACGGCCGCCGCCTCAGCGAACTGGCCGCCACCGACTTCGACGAGCAGGTCAACCTGGCGGCGGAATTCCGCGACTGCGTGACCCGGCTGCAGAAGCTGCAGCGCGGCCGGCGGCTGCAGGAACTGCGCCAGATCCCGTGGCCGGAACTGTCCGAGGCGCAGAAAGAGGAACTGCGCGCCCTGACCTCGGCGCCGGGCCCGGCCGAGTAGTCAGGGCGAACCACCGGGCCGCCCGGTGGTCTGATATTGAGCCAGTCAGGACCCTGGCCGCGCCCGGGGCAGAAGAGCCAACTCATTGATATACATAATGATTATTGGCGCAACCCGGTACGGAAACGGGACTGGCGACGGCGCCGCGACAGCAACTTAATCTGGCTGTAATGCGGCAAATGGTATATAATCGATAGGCTATGTTTCGCCCCCGTCTGCGGGGCAAAAATTTTTCTATTCAACACGTTAACGCGACACTTTAAGGCACTCTATGGCTGACCCAATCGAGCAACTCGACCAGGAAGACGAACAGTCGCAACTGAAACTGCTGATTGCCAAGGGCAAGGAGCAGGGCTTCCTGACGTACCATGAAGTCAATGATCACCTGCCCGAGGATATCGTCGATCCGGAACAGATCGAGGACATCATCAGCATGATTAATGACATGGGTATCACCGTCCATGAAGCGCCGCCGGATCTCGACATGCTGATTGGCGACGAGGCGCGCAGTGCGGACGATGATGCGGCGGCCGAAGCCGCGGCCGCGCTCGCCAGTGTCGACGCCGAGTTCGGCCGTACCACCGATCCCGTGCGCATGTACATGCGCGAGATGGGCACGGTCGACCTGCTCACCCGCGAGGGCGAGATCAAGATCGCCAAGCGTATTGAAGAAGGCATCAACCAGATGCTGGCCGCGCTCGCCAGCTATCCGGGCACCATCGACATGCTGCTGGCCGGCTGGGCCAAGTACGAGGACGGTGAGCTGAAGCTCGCCGACATTGTCGTCGGTATCGTCAACAACGACGAGTACAACGGCCCGAACACCGAGGCCGTGCCGGCCAACCCGAACGCCACCGCCGCGGACAACGACGAGGACGAGTCGGACGACGAGGCCGCCGACAACTCGCTCGATCCGGAAGAAGTGCGCGTGCGCATCGCCGCCATGGCCAAGCAGTACAAGAAGCTGCTAACGGCGCTGAAGAAGTACGGCAAGGACCACAAGTCCAGCGAGAAGGCCCAGTCCGTGCTGACCGAGATGTTCATGGAGCTGCGCCTGGCGCCGAAGTTCGTCGAGATATTGACCAACAACGTGCGTCACGTTGCCGACAGCATCCGCGCCGAGGAGCGCAACATCATGAACGTCTGCATCAAGCAGGCGAAGATGCCGCGCAAGGAATTCATCGAATCCTTCCCCGGCAACGAGGCCAACCTCGACTGGGCAAAGAAGATCGCCCGTTCGCGCAAGAAGTACGCCGCCGGCGTGAAGGAAAACCTCGACGACATCCTCAAGGCCCAGGAACGCCTGGTCAATTCCTTCGAGGGCAGCTACCTGACCATTCCCGAGATCAAGGAGATCAACCGCAAGGTCTCCATCGGCGAGGCCAAGGCACGCCGCGCCAAGAAGGAAATGGTCGAGGCCAACCTGCGCCTGGTGATCTCGATCGCGAAGAAGTACACCAACCGCGGTCTGCTGTTCCTGGACCTGATTCAGGAAGGCAACATCGGCCTGATGAAGGCGGTCGACAAGTTCGAATACCGCCGCGGCTACAAGTTCTCGACCTACGCGACCTGGTGGATTCGCCAGGCCATCACGCGCTCGATTGCCGACCAGGCCCGCACCATCCGTATTCCGGTGCACATGATCGAGACGATCAACAAGCTCAACCGCATCAGCCGCCAGATCCTGCAGGAGATGGGCCGCGAGCCGACGCCGGAAGAGCTAGCCGAGCGCATGGAAATGCCGGAAGACAAGGTCCGCAAGGTACTCAAGATCGCCAAGGAGCCGATCTCCATGGAGACGCCCATCGGCGACGACGAGGACTCGCACCTGGGCGACTTCATCGAGGATACCAACACCAAGGCACCGATCGACTTCGCCAGCTTCGAGGGCCTGCGCCGCTCCACCCGCGACGCACTGGAAGGCCTGACCACGCGCGAGGCCAAGGTGCTGCGCATGCGTTTCGGCATCGACATGAATACCGACCACACGCTGGAGGAAGTCGGCAAGCAGTTCGACGTCACGCGCGAGCGCATCCGCCAGATAGAGGCCAAGGCCCTGCGCAAGCTGCGCCACCCGAGCCGCTCGGACCAGCTCCGCACCTTCCTCGACTAAACCCCGTTCCCACCTCCCCCTTGATGGGGGAGGTCGGTGCGTCAGCACCGGGTGGGGGTGAATAAACCAACAGCGCGCAGCGCACCCAATCCCCTCCCCCTCGATGGGGGAAGCAAGGATGGGGGGATAAACCTGCCACCGAACTTAAAAAATCCCCTTCTCCGCCAGGAAAAGGGGATTTTTTTTATCCCCCAAACGCTATTCCCAGCAACCCCACATCCGTTATAATTCAGCCCTTTACAAGCCCCGAGCCGAATATAAAAGCGCCCATCACTGGACGCCCGTTTTTATTCCAAGCTAGCATCAGCCCAATAACAGGGCCTGTAGCTCAGTTGATTAGAGTCAGGGGGTGAGGCATGACCGACATGCAATGTCGCAGCATGCCGAACGGGCAGTCAGAATGACTGCCCCGGATCACTCACCACGAGTGAGTGACATAATCCCGCAACAAGCCGGGTTCGATAGCCGGCTTGTTGGCAGCAATAGAATTCAGTACGTCCTTCCCGAAGGGCCTGTAGCTCAGTTGGTTAGAGCAGGGGACTCATAATCCCTTGGTCGTAGGTTCGAGTCCTACCAGGCCCACCAAATAATAGAGTCAACCCTGATTAATTTTGTATATTAAGGGCCGGCCAAAATGCTGGGTTTAATACCTACATTATAGCGTTTTTATTTTTTCGGACACGTGTAGTAAGAAGCTCCATATTATGTTCCACATTATATATATTGTGGCTCCTCGAACGTACGATCTGCTGTAACTAGAATCGCACTCACGACAGATCGTTTACATGAACAGATTAGTCTTGAGCGATTTGTAATCGTAAATTGTTATGATACTCCACAGTCCCGCTAGAAAGTTTATATACTACAAAACAAAACGGCGGCGCCAATAAGCGCCGCCGTTCCTTTACCTCTACCCTGAAAACTTAACTGCTTTCCGGGTTATTTCACTCACCCACTTGATCAGGACAGATCGAACCGATCAAGCGTCATCACCTTGGTCCACGCGTCGACGAAGTCGCGTACGAACTTCTCTTCTGCGTCGTCGGCGGCATAGACTTCGGCCACGGCACGCAGCTCGGTATTCGAGCCGAAGATCAGGTCGACGGGGGTAGCCGTCCACTTGAGCTTACCGCTCTTGCGGTCATGGCCCTCGTATATGCCCTCTTTGTCGGATGACTTCGACCACTTGGTGGACATGTCGAGCAGGTTGACGAAGAAGTCGTTGCTCAGCGTGCCCGGCTTGTCAGTGAAGACGCCGTGATCGGCCGCGCCGGTGTTGGCGTCCAGGCTGCGCATGCCGCCGACCAGCACGGTCATTTCCGGCACGGTCAGGGTGAACAGGTTGGCCCGCTCGACCAGTGCCTCGGTCGGTGAACGACCGCTGACATCACTGTAGTAGTTGCGGAAGCCATCGACTTTCGGTTCAAGCACGTCGAACGATTCGACGTCGGTCTGTTCCGGCGTGGCATCGCCGCGGCCCGGTTCGAAAGGTACTTCGACGTCATGGCCGGCCTGTTGGGCGGCCTGTTCAACGGCGGCGGCACCGCCGAGGACGATCACGTCGGCAAGCGACACGCGCTTGTCACCGGACTGGCTGTCGTTGAAGTCCTTCTGGATGCTTTCCAGTTGCTGCAGAACTTTATCCAGCTCATCCGGGTTGTTGACCGGCCAGTTCTTCTGCGGCTCGAGACGCACGCGGGCGCCGTTGGCACCGCCGCGCATGTCGGTGCCGCGGTAGGAGGCGGCCGAGGCCCAGGCGGTTCTGACCAGTTCCGGAACGCTCAGGCCGGAATCGAGGATTGCCGCTTTCAGATCCGCGATATCGCTTGCGTCGATCAGCGGGTGATCGACTTCGGGGATCGGGTCCTGCCAGATCAACGGTTCGTCCGGCACATTACCGCCGACGTAGCGCGCACGCGGGCCCATGTCGCGGTGGATCAGCTTGAACCAGGCCTTGGCGAAGGCTTCCTCGAATTGCTCCGGGTTCTCCAGGAAGCGTTTGGCGATCTTCCGGAACTCCGGATCCTTCTTCAACGTCAGGTCCGTGGTGAACATGATCGGCGCGTGTGTTTTCGAGTCATCATGCGCATCCGGCACGAACTTGACGTCCTCGGCGTTCTTCGGCACCCACTGGGTTGCGCCCGCCGGGCTCTTGGTCTTCACCCATTCAAACTTGAACAGGTTTTCCAGAAACTGCATGGACCAGGTCACCGGGGTAGCCGACCAGGCACCTTCGAGGCCGCTGGTGACGGTGTCCTCGGCATTGCCCTTGCCACACTCGTTTTTCCAGCCCAGGCCCTGCTGCTCGACAGGCGCGGCGGCGGGCTCGGGCCCCACGCACTCGCCGGGATCGTGGGCACCGTGGGCCTTGCCGAACGTGTGGCCGCCGGCGATCAAGGCAACGATCTCCTCATCGTTCATCGCCATGTTGCCGAAGGTCGCCCGTATATCCTTGGCCGCGGCGACCGGGTCCGGGTTGCCGTTGGGCCCTTCCGGGTTCACATAGATCAGGCCCATCTGCGTCGCGCCGAACGGCTTTTCCAGCTCGCGATCGCCTTCGTGGCGTTTATCGCCGAGCCATTCTTTCTCCGGGCCCCAGTAAACCTTGTCGGGTTCCCAGTCGTCCACGCGGCCGCCAGCGAAGCCGTAGGTCTCGAAGCCCATGGATTCCATGGCAACGTTACCGGTAAGCGCCATCAGGTCGGCCCAGGAAAGCGAGCGACCGTATTTCTGCTTGATCGGCCAGAGCAGACGCCGCGCCTTGTCGAGGCTGACGTTGTCGGGCCAGCTGTTGAGCGGTTCGAAGCGCTGCTGGCCGCCGCCGGCGCCGCCGCGTCCGTCATGCACGCGGTAGGTGCCCGAAGCGTGCCAGGCCATGCGAATGAATAACGGCCCGTAATGACCATAATCCGCCGGCCACCAGTCCTGCGATGTGGTCATCACCTCCTCGATGTCCTTCTTCAGGGCCTCGAGGTCGATCTTCTTGAATTCCTCGGCGTAGTCGAAATCTTCGCCATATGGATTGGACTCGGGTGAATGCTGGCGCAGCGGCTCGAGATCCAGCTGATCCGGCCACCAGAATTCATTCGACTTGGCTTCACTCCCGGCAAAGGCGCTTGATGATACGAACGGCGTCATCACCACCGCCATCGCCGTCAGCAATGGTATCGCTTGTTTAAACATTGCAGATCCTCCTCTTCTTCTTTATTTATATTCAGTCTAAATCGTAGTTCGCCGGGATCAGTGGGTGAAATTAAATAAACTCATCCTGATCATTGAGAAAAACAATAAGGGGGCTTGTCCGCTGTTGGCCGCGCAGCGGGTGTCAAGGCGGAAACACGCAAAAAGATTCGTTATTCAGTCGGATATGGACATGATGCGCTGCCGCAAGTGGACGCGGCGCCGGTGCGGGTTGCCCGACTGGGGAAGGAATGGGAATTTTTCACGAAGCAACGGTGCGAACATCGCCGCGCCGGCAATCGCCAGGCGATTGCTGGGGTGATGTGTCTTATGGGCTGGTGAAGCAGCGCGATGATGCGATCACATGCCGCGCAACTCCCTGCCCTCCGGATAACTGATCCGGTAGCCGAACCGGAGGCGCCGCGAGTCATTGTCATCGAGATCGAGATGCCAGGCCATGACGCCCTTATCGCCGTCGACATCCTTTTCATCCGGCTCGACGGAATAGTTCGGCTCGACCTCAATGTCCTCATTCTTCGCCACCGGCATGCGAATCAGCGCCGTAACCGGCAGACTGCGGTCATGATGGTTGATGACTTCCAGGGTATAGTCGCGAACGAGCGTTGACTTTGAGGTCACCCAGCCGCTCTTGCCGGTCTCGTCCTTCGTCGGCTTGAAGCTGACCTCGATGCTCGGGTCGATGCCAAACGCCAGCGTGCGTTCCTCGCCCGGTGCCCAGCCGTCCAGCCGGCCTTCGCCGATGTAGGCACCGTCGCGGAACCGGGCGATGCGGCCCGGCGGCAACGGGCCCGCGCCGTCCCAGGTAGTCTCGGCAACCAGCCAGGCACGCGGGTCGATCTGCGGCAGGGTCTCGGCGCCGATCACCGCCGTCAGGTCATGACTGCCGATCGGCAGTTCGCGCGGTTCATTGCCGGCCGCGATGGTCACGCGGCCATCGATGAGATAGGTCGCGGCGAACTCGGCGTTGACGGTCTGCGCGGGTGCCTCGGCCTGCTGGGCGGCACCGACACCATCCATCGATTCCATCATCACGGCCTTGTCGGCGCGCGGCATCGGTTCCACTTCCGGGGCGAAGTCGATCCACCAGGGGTCGAGCTGCGGCTGTTCGCCGTGCACGGGCTGCGAAGTCGACAGCGCCAGTGTCACGTCATTCCAGTCCTCGCCGGTGGCCTGGCTGACGCGCGCGCTGCGGTTCAATGTCACCTTGCCGGCGCTTGTATCCAGTCGGGTTTCGTAGCGCGGCTGCCAGCTCGGACCGCGCACGCGGTAGCTGAGTGTCAGCTCGGCCCTGCCGGCGCCGTTTGCCCGGTACGGCACGCTGACCCGGACCATTTCCGGGCGGCTGCGGCCGAGCTGATTAAGCTTCTGCTGCAGGGTTTCGATCTGCTTATTCAGATCGGCGGCCGCGCGTTCGGCGACGCGCTGGCGCTCGCGGGCCGCGCGCGAGCCGTTGCCGATGCGCTCCCACAGTGACGCCCAGTTCTCCGCGCCGCCGTCGTTCATCAATGCCTCGGCGGCCTTTTCACCCTGCGGCAATCCGGCCAGACCCTCGATGAAGGTGATCTCGTTGCCGGCCGCTGCGGCGCGGTCGAAGGCATCCTGCTGCTGCCTTTGCAGCTCCTCGATCCGGTTCTGAAGCTCACGTTCGCGCTCGCGCGGTGACTCGCCGACCGGTTCGCGCGTAGTCTCGACACCGCCGATGCGGACGTTGCCATCAGTAACAGCCACGCGCACGCTGCCGTCAATCAGTGACGCCGGCAGGTGGCTGAAGACCAGGTCGCCGCGGCCATCCTGCAGATCGACCGAGGCGACGCGTTCAATTTCAGCTACATTGCCGGGATAGAGGGTGACAGCGTCGATGCGTGAATCGACATCGGCGGCCAGCGCCGGCGCGACCAGACAGACAACACCAAACAATAACGTCCTGTAGAGATAGTGCATGGGCTTGTGCCTCCTTTCAGGCCGGCCGATGATCTACCGCCCAATATACCGGAGTGCGTTGCCTACTGCAGGGCCTCGCGCAGTTCGTCGGCGGTGAGCGTCTGCAGAAACAGATCCGAGCCGTTATCGAACTTGCGGCCCTGCTCCAGGCCGCCGGCAATCACCGGCGCGAAGCCGGCGTCCCGGACCAGCTGCGCGGCCGTTTCCAGTGCCTCCTCATCATCACCGGCCAGCGGCACGGCCAGCTTCTTGCCATCGCGATGTGCTTCACTGGCGAAGGTGCGGTAGTTGATGGAATTGAACACCCGCACGATACGCGCCTGCGGCAGGAATTCCCTGGTCGCGACACCGGCGCCCTTGTCCAGCGCCTTTTCGGCCATCGGGCCGTCGCGGCCGGGGAACGGGTTGCCGGCGTCGAGCACGATCTTGCCTGCCAGATCGTCAGCATAATCGTCGCTGATCTGCGGCATGGCACCGTAGGGCACGGCCAGCAGAATGACGTCGCCGAATTCAATCGCTTCGGCGACCGTGCCGGCGTGGGCATTCGGACCGATGCGCTCGACCATGGGCTTGAGTTCGTCCGGGTGGCGCGAGGAAAAGAACACCTCGTGACCGGCGTTGGCGAACAGTTCGCCGACGGTACCGCCGAGATCGCCGGCGCCGATGGTGCCGATCTTCATCGGCTCATCGGTTTGCGGCGTAGCTTCCTGCGCGGCGGCGGGCAGCATGGCAGTGGCCAGAAAAACGCTCAGGGTCATGGCGAGGGTGGCAATGGCGGTTCGTGTTCCGCCGGTCATGATAGTGCGTCGCATGTTGTCTCCGAGAAGGTGCTTTATGGCAAGCATAGTCGATTGTCTGAAATTGACGATGCCAGCATTCACCATGAGCGGCAAGTGTCCGGGCTGGCGGGACAAGAACCGCACTCACTCACGGGCCTGCTGTTTTACCGCCCACAGATAAACCGGTACGCCGCTAGCCAGTATGGCGACGCCGATGACGGCACCGAGGCCGGTGTAGGTCAGGCTGGAATACAGCATGCCGGCACAAGCCAGCAGAAACAGCAGCGGGACCAGCGGATATAACGGCACGCGGTAGGAGTTTGTGTCGCCGCCATGCTGGCGCCGGAAGACGAACAGCGTCGCGGTGGTCAGCATGATGAAAAACCAGAACACCGGCGCGGTATAGTCGACGATGGTGCTGATCGATTCCTCGAAAGCCGCGCCGAGTGCGACCAGCAGCAGGGCAATGGCGCCCTGGACGAGCAAGGCATGCACCGGCGTGTTGCGCCGGCCGTTCCAGCGACCGATGAAACGCAGCAGGCCGAAATCGCGACCGAGCGCGTAGTTCGTGCGGGCGCCGGTGATGATGGTGGCGTTGGCGGTCGACAGCGCGGCAAGCATTACAATGACACTGACGATGATCGAACCGATGTCACCGAAGATCCGTTCGGCCAGTAGTGAAGCGACGGTGTCGGCCTCGCGCAGTCCTTCAAGACCGAGCACGTGCAGATAGGCCGCATTCACCAGTAGATACAAAAGGGTGATGGTACCGATGGCATACATCAGCACGCGCACCATGTTACGGCGGACGTCGTGCAGTTCCGCCGACAGATAGGCGGCCTCGTTCCAGCCGCCGTAGGTCAGCAGCACGAAGATCATGGCCATACCGAGGGAACCGTCGCCCAGGAGACTACCCATCGTATCATCAGCGGGGGCGGGGGCCGGGACCGGCGCTGACGGCACGCTGATCAGTGCGGCGATGGGCAGCAGGATCAATAACGCAATGATCAGACCCGTAAACAGGTTCTGCGCGCGCCGCGAGTGACGCGTGCCAAGCATGTTTAGTACTGTCAATACTATGATCGTTAGCGTCGCATAGACCGCAGCCCCCCAGGGCCCGATTGGCAGCAGCTGGCTGGCGTAGTCGCCGAGTATGAATGCGATCAGGGCAATGGAGCCGGTTTGGATCACCGTCATGCGTGCCCAGGCAAACAGAAAGGCCGGCGGCCGGCCGAAGGCGCGGCTGAGGAAATGATACTCGCCGCCGGCGTCGGGCCTGGATGCCGCGAGTTCGGCGTAGCATAGCGCGCCGAGCAACGATATGACGCCGCCGGCGAGCCAGAACAGCATGAACTGCAGGCCGCTGGCGGCATGATCGGCGACAATGGGCGGCAGGCGGAATATGCCGATGCCGACGACGACGCCGATCACGACCGCCACCGAACTCGGTATTGTGAATCCGGGCTGCGGCTGGTTATTTAGACGGGCCATTGCGGTGTCTTGCATACAAACCAGGTGCGTGTCGTTTCTGGCTATGACCTATATTGCCGGTGCGAATTCTCGCGCCGGCACATTCAATGTTTACTGTCCTTATTGGCAGTGCAATATGGTTTTACCCGAACTTGCCAGGGGTATCGACACTATTACTGCTCGCTTGCCGTGCTCTCCGGACTGTGCGAAGCTGAATCCGGAGGGCAACAACATGGGCTCGGGGGGTATGCGCACTGGATTCCTGGTTGCAGGTCTGTTTCTGGCAATCGTCTGGTGCCGGCCGGCATACGCTGATGATGATCTGTTTCCGGTCAGCATCCAGCTCAAATGGTACCACCAGTTTCAGTTTGCCGGTTATTACGCCGCCATGGATAAGGGCTATTTTCGCGACGCCGGTCTCGACGTCACCTTGCACGAAGGCGGCCCGCATATTCACGTCAGTGAACGGGTCCTGAGCGGCAAGGCTGATTTCGGCATCGCCACGTCCGGACTGCTGTCGGTCCGCAGCCGCGGCCAGCCGGTTGTCGCCGTTGCTGCCATCTTTCAACAGTCACCCTTCATACTCATAACCCGTGATGATCCCGATATCCATTCGCCAGCTGATCTGGTTGGCAAGACAATCATGGTCGAACCGTACTCGCATGAACTGTTCACCTATTTCCATCATCAGGGCGTTGATATCGACGATATCAATATGATCGAGCACAGCGGTTCGCCTTTCGACATTTTTTCTGGTGACATCGTTGGTATGACGGCCTACACGACAACTGATCCATACAAGCTCGACAAGGCCGGTGAAGACTATCGCGTATTTAATCCGAAGGATGCAGGCATTGACTACTACGGAGACACTCTGTTCACCACTGAAGAATTTGCCCATCAACACAACGACAAGGTGGTCGCATTACGCAAGGCACTAATCAAGGGTTGGCGTTATGCACTGCGCAACCAAGAAGAAATCATTACACTCATACGTAATGACTACAACGCCGCAATCGAACCGGATCTGCTCGATTTCGAGGCGAAGCGGGTCGCCCAGCTTCTGATTCCCGGCCTGATGGAAATCGGTCACATGAATCCGGCGCGCTGGCAAAAGATTGCCGAAGGGTTCAGATCAGCAAGCCTGCTGCAAGATGATGTTGATGTTGAGGCGTTCATGTTTCAGGCGGATGAACCCAAAAACTGGCGCTGGCTGATTTACACGTTACTGGTTACTGCTCTGGTCACGCTTGTCGTAACTGTCGCTCTAATCCTGCTCTATAACCTCAACCGCAAGCTCAAGATCGAGAACAGGCGACGTGTCGCGCTGGAGAAAAAACTGACCCAGCAGGCAGTAACCGATTTCGGTACCGGCGTACTCAACCGCCGTGGTTTCCTCGAAGTAATGGAATACGAATTGCGGCGCGCTGATCGTCAGGGCACGACGCTGTCATTGCTCGCATTTGATCTCGATCATTTCAAGGTAATCAATGACACGTACGGTCACGCGGCCGGCGACCAGGCACTGACCATAGTGGCTTCGACATGCCGCGACACCGTGCGCGGCATCGACACCACAGGCCGCATGGGCGGCGAGGAATTCATGATCGCGCTGCCGGATACCGATATCGAGGGCGCCCGTACACTGGCGCAACGTTTTCTGGAAAAACTGCGTGATACGCCGATTGTACTGGCTGACGGCCGCCGGTTCAGCGTGACCGCCAGCATCGGCATCATTTGCCGCAAGGCGGACGAGGATGCCGAACACATGATGAAACGAGTCGACCTGGCCATGTACCAGGCCAAGGAACAGGGCAGAAACTGCATTTCAGTTGCCGCCTGAGTCAGCCAATACCTCAGGCAGGTTTGCTGTGCTCATGAAGGGTATAAGATTTTGCAAAATTGATAAATTTGTCCAGGGACATAGGCTTGCCGATACCGAAGCCCTGCAATGTATCGCAGTTCAGTTTTTTTAACAGCATGCCTGTTTCAACATCTTCCACACCCTCAGCGACGATCGTGGCGCCAAGCTCATGACCCATCTGAATACTGCCATTGGTGATTTTCTGATCCCTCTCCAAGTAGCGCATATTCCGGACAAAGCTCATATCAAGCTTGATTTCATCAAAATTCAACTGCTTTAGATAAGCCAGAGAGGAATAACCGGTACCATAATCATCCAGAGATATTTTCAGCCCGGCAGCCTGTAGTTTTTCCACATGGCGTATAATGAGTTCAACATCCTGCATGATCGCCGTTTCAGTCACTTCCAGCGTCAGCAAATCGGCATAACCATCCAGCCCATCTATGATTTCACTAACGATCTGTGGATCGGCCAGATCGTTGCCAGAGACATTCACCGATATTTTCCAGTCAAAACCATCAGCACCCCAATCGCGTACGGTCTGAATTGCCTGATGTAGTGCGCTACGCGTCAGCGACTTGATCAGGCCGGTTTTTTCAGCCAGGGGGATAAACAGGCCCGGTGATAACCAGCCATGGCGTGGATGCTGCCAGCGCACCAGCATTTCAGCGCCTGTTACCCGTGACTGCGTCAGGCAATATTTGGGTTGATAGACCCAGCTGAGCGCATTGGACTGCAAAGCCTTGTTCAAATCCCCCATCAGGGTCAGGTTGCGTGAATCCGGTTCAAATGCCGGTTCGTAATACAGAATCGGCTGGCGCCGGATCCGGGCCATCGTCATTGAGAGTTCCGCCGCACGGTAAACCTGCTGGGCATCGTGGCCGTGGTCGGGAAATGTCGCGATGCCACAGGCGACTTGCGGCTCGATGGGTATCTTCTGAACTTCATAGGAATCACTGGCGATATCTATCAGATTCTGCATTTGGGCAGCTGATTTATCCAGTTCACCGTCCTGCTCAAAGATGAAGCCAAACTGTCCCCGTCCCAGTACGGCCATGAAACCCTTGTGTTCGCGGCTCAAAGCTTTCGCCTCAAGCTGGATCAATTCATCGAAGACGCGATAGCCGGCTATCTGCTGAATCGTTTCCATGTCCAGCAGTGTCAGCACGGCCACGGTCAGAGACTGGTTGTTACGCCCGGCGTGTGTGACTGCGTCTTCAAGATATTCCCTGAAAAAACTAGTCATCGGCAGGCCGGTAAGCTCGTCATAGAGGGCCATCTTTTCGGCACGCTGTTCCGCCGCGTGTCGGCGCTGGCTTTCCGATTCGGCCAGGCGCAACGACTGAAGCAGCTTGTACCGCCAGCGCCAAAGCTGAAATACAGCCAAGCCCAGCAGCATCAAAAGCGGCAGAACCAGCCAGCGAAACTTGATCCATGCCTCGTACCAGCCAGCTTGATCGGCAGGATTAAACCAGGCTGCCTGAAGCTCGTCGAGTACCCCTTCGCGCCGCAGTGATTCCATGTGTCGGTTCATCTCACTAACCAGTTCTGGACGATCCCGGTTGATGGCGAAGGCATAGTTGACCGGCAGCAGTGGCGGGCTCAGGGCAACCACATTCGTCAGGCCCTGCCTTTCAATGATGCTATAGCCGATATCGCTCGCCACCAGCGCATAATCGACTTCCCCGCGCGCGACCTTCTGCATAGCTGCGGCTTGACTGTCTGTGGCAACAACTTGTTCACTGTCCAGAACACGCTGCAGCTCATGCCAGCCATAGCCGGCCTGTTCGGAGGCAACCCGGCTGTTACCGAGATCATAAAGACTGGGCCGCGAGTCCCGGCCACGGATGCCGAACAGCCGATGTGACATGGTGTAAAATGGCGTAGAGAACAGAAAGCGATCACGCCTTTGTTCGGATATGAACATGGGCGCGACATCGATATCGCCCTGCTCCAGCGCCTGCTGAATGGCACCCCAGTCACCCAGCCTGTATTCCGTATTCCAGCCCGCTTTATCGGCAAGTGCCCTGAACAGGTCAACGTCGAAGCCACGAGCCTGGCCCTGTTCGTCAAGGAAATAATGTGGACGGTATTCGGATGCGCCGCCAAAGACGACCGTTCTGGTATCGGCGGCCACCGCGAGTGGTATGGTGACTAGAAGAAAAACAATGATGCAGCGGTATGTCGCACTTGTTGCGAGGCCCAATCAACCCCCCTCGGCAGCTATCCTGCCCGTCAGTTTAACTGCTTGCCCCTACAGTTTAGACATGTAAAGTTGCCGAGCAAACCCTAATCTGCGACAAATATCAATCTATTCATCAGGAGTCGACCATGGCCGAACACCCGAAACTACTCTTCCTGGCCGGTAGTGCCCGCCAGGGTTCGTTTAACCGGAAACTGGCGAAACTCGCCGCCGGTCTCGCCGAAGGCGAAGGCGCGAACGTGACCTTACTGGAGCTCGCCGATTATCCGCTGCCAATCTACAACGGCGATCTGGAAGAGGAGCAGGGCATCCCGAAGCCGGCGCGTGAACTCAAGAAGAAGTTCATCGACTGCGACGGTTTTTTCATCGCCTCGCCGGAATACAACAGTTCCATCCCGCCGTTGCTGAAGAACACGCTGGACTGGCTGTCGCGCAAGGAGTCTGCCGACGAACCGCCACTGGCCGCCTACAAGGGCAAGGTTGCCGCGCTCAGTGCCGCCTCACCCGGTGGCAACGGCGGCCTGCGCGGTCTGGTGCCGTTACGCATGATGCTGGGCAACATCGGCGTGCACCTTATCCCGCAGCAGCTGGCTGTGGCCGGTGCCGGCGACGCCTTCGACGACGACGGCAGGCTGAAAAGCGATCAGCAGCTGCAGACGCTGACGGGTATCATGCGTGAACTGGTGCGCGTCAGCCGGCAGTTGCGAGACTGAGCGAGGCTCAGTAACCCCGCTCCGGATCGACAACTGACAGCATCGGTTCGCCGCTGGCGTAACGGCGCAGGTTTTCGCGCACCACACGCCAGCGCGCCTCGCCTTCGAGATCCGAACGCGTGGCGACGTGCGGCGTGATGATCGTGTTCGGCGCCTGCCAGAGCGGATGATCGGATGGCAATGGTTCGGGGTCGGTGACATCGAGACCGGCACCGGCAATGCCACCATTCTCCAATGCAGCAAGCAAATCGTCAGTAACCACCGTGCCGCCGCGGCCGACATTAATGAACAGGGCCGACTCCTTCATCCGATCGAAATGCCCGGCGTCGAACAGATCGCGGGTCTTGTCAGTCAGCGGCAGTGCGTTGACGACGACATCGGCCTCGGTAATGAAGTCCTTGAGGTCCGGCGGCAAACCGACCTTCGCGACAAAGTCCGGTCCCTCCGGCTTGCTGTTGCGCGTGGCGATCACGGTCATACCCAGCGCATGGGCGCGTTCGGCCACCTCGGTGCCGATACCGCCGAGGCCGACCACCAGCAGGGTCTTGCCCTTGATGACCCGCATATCGCGGGTGTATTCATTGCCGCGGCGCCACTCGCCATTGGCCTCGGCACGAATGAAGGTTTCCAGGTTACGCGACAGCGTCATCATCATGGCGATGACATGCTCGGCAATCACCGGCGCGGCGATGCGCTGCATATTGGTCAGCAGCGGCGGGTCCTGTTCGAACGCCGGCAACTCGACACAGTATTCAACACCGGCCGAATACAGCTGCACCCAGTTAAGTTGATCGCCTGCCTGCAGCAGATCGTTGCTGCATAGGCCGATCAGGCCGTCGGCATCGGCAACGTGCTGGCGGGCGTCGTCGTAACCCGACACGGCGATCAGCTCAACATCCGGCACTGCTGCCTGCAGCCACTGCATGCGTGCTTCATCGGCACCGTGAACAAGAATACGGTTGGGCGCCTGCCAGCCGGGCCGTTCGCTGACCGGGGTCGCTGCGACTTCCAGGTCGTAATCGGCGATAAGCTGCTCAGCGCTGGCATCAGCCCGAATGACTCCGGGTAACAGAAACAACAGGTAAAGCGTGGCTGTAATCGTTCGTTGCATTGTCGTCTCCCGTCGATAGCCGTTATCCCTATGCGACCCAGACCGGGCAGGAATGTTCGCACTGCCCGCTGATCGGGCAAAGACGCACCGCCCTGGTGCCGAATCATGTCTATACGTCCTGACACATGATTAAAGTCAGTGACTTACATACCTGGCCCGGTATTTGCCAGTTATCTTTATTGAATCAAATATTCAGTCCACCATGCATAAGCCGTCGGCTATATCGACCGATGCCCGGAGGTATACTTCAATCATGTTAAAACAAACCCAGTCTATCTATATCATAGGACTGCTGCTACTGACTGCAAGTACCGCCAGCAGTGCCGCCGACAGCCTTTACAAGGCCTTCCAGGAGGGCTCATTCGATTTCAACGCCCGTTACCGCTACGAGGCTGTGGATGATGAATTCGGCACCACCCGCAATGCCCGCGCCAGCACGCTGCGCACCACACTCGGCTATGAAACCGGCATGTTTCACGCATTCAATGCCTACCTGCAGTTCGAGGACATTCGCGAGATCGGTGCGGATGAATTCAACAGCCCGGCGGATCCCGACCCGCGCTATGACACCGTTGCCGACCCGATCCAGACCTCGGTGCTACAGGGCTATATCGGCTACGCCGGAGTGCCGGATACGAAAATGAAACTCGGCCGTCAGATCATCACCTATCGTGACGCGCCATTTCACCGCTTCATCGGTACGGTCGGCTGGCGGCAGCACTGGCAGACCTTTGATGCCCTGTCGGTACAGAACTCCAGCCTGCCGGATACAAAACTGTCCTATGCCTATCTGTGGCAGGTCAACCGCATCTTCGGCGATGACGCACCCTCGCCCCTGGATGAATTCGACAGCGACTCGCACCTGTTCAACGCCCAGTACACGGGTCTGCCGAACACCAAGCTGCAGGCTTACAGCTACCTGCTGGACTTTGATAACGGCGATGCCTTCTCTACCCAGACATACGGTGTCCGGGCGGAGGGCCATTATCCCTTTAATGACCACGTGAAAGGTCTATATGCCGCCGAGTACGCGCACCAGAGCGACTATGCCGACAACCCGGCCGATATCGACGCCGATTACTTCTTCGGCGAGCTGGGCCTGGGTTGGACGCCGAATGGGCCGATTGACAATGTGACCGTGAAGCTGAACTACGAGCTCCAGGAAGGCAGTGGCGGCAATGATCGATTCGTGACAATCCTGGGCACCAATCATGCGTTCCAGGGTTGGGCGGATCGGTTTCTCGTGACGCCAGGCGATGGTGTCGAGAACCTCTACGGCAGTATTTCAATCAGTGCCTTTGGCGCAAAATTCATGGCCGTCTACCACGATTTCAGTTCCGACAACCTCGGTTATGACTACGGCAGCGAAATCGATCTGCTCGCCACCAAGTCCTTTATGAAGCACTACACCGTGGGCATCAAGTACGCGGACTACAATGCGGATAGCAATGCGACCAACCAGGCCCGCGGCGGATCACGATCAGCGGATACTGAAAAGTTCTGGCTGTTCGCCCAGGCAAAATTCTAGATGGAATGGCCGCAAGCAAACCCGGAAACGGATTTCCGGGTTCCATACGCTTATCCATGCGCACGCAACCACCTTCCTGCCCGCATCATGCCTGAATACGAACCGCCGGCGTTCCGCTATAGCTAGCGCCAGATTCAGCACGCCACTATCCCTGGCACGGCTTACCACACTATTTGACCGATCAAGGCGGGATTCGGGATCTCGGCAGTTTGTCCGCCCACTGCTGTCAGCAGCCCTAAAAAAAAGGCCGGCAATTTGCCGGCCTGTCTCACTCCCCGATTGTTCACAGCTTTTTACCAGCTTTTATAAGGCAGGAATTTGCCATCAAGCGTGATGACCACACGGTCACCCTTGGGATCTTCCTTCTTTTGAATATCCATGGTGAAGTCGATGGCGCTCATGATGCCGTCACCGAATTTCTCGTGGATCAGCTCCTTGATGGTGGTGCCATAGACACCGACGATCTCGTAAATCCGGTAAACCAGCGGATCGGTAGGCACGGCCTGCTCCCAGGTCTTCAGCGGGAATTTCTCCAGGGCCGCCGCGACGTCTCCGGACAGATCCAGGCACTTGCACAGTGCCGCAGCCTTGTCGGCCGGCATGCTGTTCATGCCTAGACAGGCCGAGGTTGTCCACTCTGGCGACATGCCTATAGCCTGCGCGATCGCCTCCCATGAAAGACCCTTGTCTTCTTTGGCGATCAGGATCTCTTTCGTCATGGTTGTTTTATCCATCATACGGTATCTCCAGTTCTTTTCAGTAAGCTGTGAATATTCAGTCGCTGTCGTAACGGACCCGGCCGGACCACCGGGGCCCGGCCGGATTGAATGGCATTAACCCGCAGTGACCGGAGTGGCTTTGGTCGACTCGGAGGGGCTCATGCTGACCGGTTTGCGCGGCGGCGCTGTACGGCTGTGTGTGGCATACAGGGCCATGCCGGTAAACAGCAGACCACCCACGATATTACCAAGCACCACCGGTATTTCGTTCCAGATGAGCCAGTCCATAACGGTGAGTTCGCCACCCATCATCATGCCCAGCGGGAACAGGTACATATTGACGACTGCATGTTCGAACACCAGACCAAAGAAGATGACGATCGGCATCCACATGGCGATCACCTTGCCGCTGACCGACTTCGACAGCATGGCGCCGACAACACCGAGAGAGACGAACCAATTACACAGAATACCGCGCACGAATACTTCCAGCATGCCGGCGGCACCGTGTTCACTGAAACCCACCGAGCGTGCCTCGGCGGCGCCGGCAAAAGCCTGCCCCACGGCATTGGCCTCGGTCGTAAACGAGTTGGTCAGGGTGATACCGATGAGTACAGCGACTGTGAAAGCACCGATAAAGTTACCTATAAATACCAGTCCCCAGTTCCGCATCATGCCACCGAAGGTGACGCCCTTTCGCTTGTCCAGCAATGCCAATGGCACCAGTGCAAATACACCAGTCACCAGGTCGAATCCCATAAGGTTGAGAATTGAGAACCCGACTGGAAATATCAGGGCGCCGACGATGGGCATACCGGTTTGTACTGCTGCGGTCACAGCAAAGCAGACCGCAACCGCAAGAATGGCGCCGGCCATGATCGCGCGAATCAGCGTATCACGTGTCGACATGAATACCTTGGATTCACCGGCGTCAACCATCTTGTTGACGAACTCAGGAGGGGTTAAATAAGACATGAGGTTATCTCCGTCTGCAGTTCTATAAATCTACACAGGCGTGGATAGTCAGATAAACAATTAGGCACCGCCGTCGGCGTCAATGACTCATTGTTTCAGCACCTGCAGCTGTAGGTGTAACTGGTGTATAGCTGAAGCATGCATCATGCCAATGAGCAAAAACCGTACAAACAAGCAGTTAGCGGCAGTTGTATCAGGCTGGGGTCGGTAACCGCACCACATTGGGGCATTCTGGAGGCGGGATGCGCAGTGATCGCACAGATTGCGATCGACAGGCGGGCAACGATGAAGACCACTGGATAAACGTGGCCATGGTCAAGCGACTACGTGTCAGCGGCGGTCCGGTTGATCAGTTCATCCAGGTCACAGGATCGGTGTATTGCGTAGCCCTGGGCGTAATTCACGCCCAACTCTTTCAGGCGCGCAAGTTTCTGTTCGGAATCCACAAACTCTGCCACGGTTAATTTGTTCATGATCTGGCCGATCTCAATGATTGAGCGCACCATGGCCAGGTGCACTTCATCCTCGTTCATATTGCGCACAAAGCTGCCATCGATCTTGACCATGTCGACCGGCAACGAACGCAGATAGCCAAACGATGACAATCCGCTGCCAAAATCATCCAACGCGAACTGGCACCCGCGTCGCTTCAAGGCTTCCATGAACTGGCGGGCTTCAACCAGGCTGGAAACGGCAGCTGTTTCGGTTATTTCAAAGCAGAGTTTGGCAGCCGGCACATCGTAATGATCCAGCAGCTCTTCAATATAGCGCAAAAACTCGTCACGCGAGATCGACTGGCCGGACAGGTTGACATGCAAGGCTTCGATTCGTCCGATCCATTCCGGGTGCGCCTGCATGGTTTTTAGAGCCATATTGACCACCCAGCGGTCAATCAGTGTGACAATATTGTAGCGTTCCGCTGCCGGCAGGAACGTATCGGGCATGATTAACTTACCATCCGTGTCGATCAACCTGACCAGAACTTCACAGCGTTTGACGCCGGCTTGGCTCAGCGACTGTATTTCCTGGGCAAAGAGTTGCAGCCGGTCGTTATTGACCGCATCGCGGATGCGGTTGACCCATTCCATCTCGTTACGGCGTGCGACGAGAACCAGGTCATGTTCACTATAGACATGCACCTGATTTCGGCCCTGATCCTTGGCAGAATAACAGGCTGTGTCGGCAGATTTCAGCAATGTGCCGGCGTCATTGGTAACCGAGTTGATTTCGACCAGGCCCATACTGACCGTTATATTGAATGTCGCACCTTCCCAGATAAAACTGAAACTTGACAATGCATTGCGCAGTTTTTCCGCGACCGGACGCGCGGCATTGATATCACACTCGATAAAGATAATGCCAAACTCATCGCCACCCAGCCTGGCGAGCACATCACCGCGCCTGAGCTGTTGGCTCAGAATTTCGACTACCTGACAGAGTAGTGCATCGCCAGCACCGTGACCGCAAGTATCGTTAACAATCTTGAACTGATCCAGGTCTATGAAACAAAGCGTATGCCGGTTGTATTTGTCGACCGAATCATGGATAGCGTCCTGCAAGCGTGTTTCAAACTCGATACGATTGATAATGCCGGTTAACGCGTCATGTGTTGCCTGATAGCTGAGTTCGGATGAAAGGCGATGTGCTTCGGAAACATCCTCGACGACCGCAATCAAATAACGGGGCATATCCATGTAATCGCTGACTCGTGACAGCGTCAGCTTGCACCATACCGGCGTATCGTCCGCACGCAGCAAGCGCTTTTCAACAGCATAGCTTTCTATCGTGGCCTGCATCAGGGCACGGAAATTTGTCTCGTCATTAGCGCGATCCGGTGGAAAGGTGATCTCGTTCAGGTCGGTTTGCAGCAAGTCTGCGCGTGAACGCTGCAATATCCGGCACAGGCTTTCATTGATGTCGAGGAAATGCTCATCGGGTTGCAACTGCGCCATGCCGACAGCTGCATGCCTGAAAGTAGCCCGGAATTTACTTTCGGAACTGGCGATGCTGCGCTTTGCCCAGCGAAAGATCAGCGCTGCGCCGAACACGATCACGATGAGCATGATGACACTGACGGCGACCAGAAATTCGTTCAGCCAGCGGGTCCCATCGGCCAGCGTTTTGGCAAAGGCAGCATCCAGCGGTCGCAGTTTCTGGTTAAGCTCGACGAGTTGCCGGCGCAGCTCACGAACCTTGTCTGCGTTCACATCGCCATTATTAAAGGCTGTTTCCAGATCGTCCGCAATTGTATCCATGGCCAGGATGTATTGGTCCGCCTCGCGCCAGATGGCGACCGCTTCCGCAAAGAACAGTTCATCGGCAAAGTAGCGATACATCCAGATGATCCCGGCAACATCGTCAGGATGGTTGCCGCCGGCCAGAAACCCCTCGCGGGCTGCTTCCAGGTCCGGGGGATTTTTGTCCAGCGCCAGCCGGCCACGGCGATCGCCCAGCGGAACGGCGAGTGCTTCACGCGCTTGCTGCAGTGCCCTCGGATCCCCGGTATAGCTGTAGCGGGTGAGGTGATAATTGGCCTGGATATGGGCTTTGGACCAATAGCCATTGCCGGTCACATAGGCACGCGCCGCCGACTGGACGTCAAGGGCGAAAATGGTAAAGGCCAGGCCGCAGCCCGCCAGACCGACAATGGCGATAAAGCTGATCAACGCGACCCGTTGCGAGGACCAGAAATTGTCCGGGACGCCGGCGCTATCTATCGCAGTATCCAGATTGACCTCCCGCTTCAGGAGAATGCCCGGTATGGCAGTTCAGACAGCTGCCCCCCCTGCACCAAGTGCACGACCATCCTGTAAACTTAATGCAGTCCTAATTAGCAGCAGATTACCACATAAACCCGGCCTGGCCTGCTACCATCGGGCGCATGGACGGGTGCCGATCAGCCTGTTCAGGTACAATTTGTGGTCCGTTTATCAATTTCATCATGGCTTAAGTCCCGCCGAGAGTTTCGAACATGAGCAAAGACAATCCCGACAGCAAGCCAGTGCTGATCATTCGCAATGCCCGCCTGGCCGATACCCCGGCCATCTGCCAGCTGTCGGCGCGCGTGTACAAACATGAGCCACCGTATACGCCGGCGCAGATCAAGGGACAAATCAACAACTTTCCGGATGGCCAGTTTGTCGCCGAGTTCGAGGGCAAGGTGGTTGGCTACTGCGCGACTTTCATCGCTGATGAAAGTGTCGCGCTGCAACCCCATACCTGGGACGAGATCACCGCCGACGGCTTTGCCTCACGTCATGCGCCGGATGGCGACTATCTCTATGGCATGGAGGTATTCATCGACCCGGACTACCGCAAGATGCGCATTGGCCAGCGGCTCTATAACGAGCGCAAGAAGCTGTGCCAGTATCTGCGTCTCAAAGGCATTGTCTTCGGTGGCCGTCTGCCGGGCCTGTCACGGCGTATCAAGGAAGTCGGCTCGCCCGAGGCCTATGTCGAGGCGGTGATGAACAAGCAGTTCCGCGACCAGGTCCTGTCGTTCCAGCTGCGCAACGGGTTCGAGTTTCTCGGCATCCTGCACAAGTATGCGCCCGAAGACCGTCAGTCTCTCGGCCACGCCGCCCACCTGGTCTGGTACAACCCGCAGGTCAGTCACGAGAAAAAACGCGGCAAGGCGGCCGGCGGGGCACGCCTGCAGGACACGATCCGCGTGGCCACGGTGCAATACGAACAGCGCCGGGTCGCCTCGCTGGATGAGTTTCACCAGATCGTTGAGTATTTCATCGATATCATCGCCGACTACGGTGCCGACTTCGCCGTGTTCCCCGAACTGTTCACACTGCAACTGTTGTCGCTCGAGGATCGCAAGCTCAGTCCGGCCGAGGCCATCGACTCGCTGACTTCCTATACCGAGGGTCTGAAGACCTTCATGAGCGATCTGGCCGTGCGTTACAACGTCAACATCATCGGCGGCTCGCACCCGACGCACGTCACGGACACGGAAATCCAGAATATCTGCTATGTCTATCTGCGTGACGGTTCGATCCATGAGCAGGCCAAGATCCATCCAACGCCGAACGAACGCCATTGGTGGAACATCAACGGTGCCTCGGACCTGAGCCCAATCATGACCGACTGTGGCCCGATTGGCGTTCTAATCTGCTATGACGCTGAATTCCCGGAACTGGCCCGTCACCTGGTCAACCAGGGCGCGCAGATCCTGTTCATTCCGTTCTGCACCGACGAACGCCAAAGCTACCTGCGGGTGCGTTATTGTGCCCAGGCGCGGGCGGTCGAGAACCAGTGCTATGTGATCATGTCAGGCAATGTCGGCAACCTGCCCGGTGTCGAGAACATGGATATCCAGTACGCCCAGAGCTGCATCCTGACGCCGTGCGACTTTGTCTTTGCCCGCGACGGTATTGCCGCCGATACCACACCCAACGTCGAGACGGTGGCCTTTGCCGATCTGCGCCTGGAAAGCCTGCACATTGCCCGCAACAGCGGCACCGTGCAGAACCTGCGTGATCGCCGTTACGATCTGTACTCGGTACGCTGGAAAAAACGCTCGTAAGGATCTAGCGCCGGACGATATCGACGATCGGCTGCTCGGCGCGCATCGTCGCCAGCACCACGTAGTCGAAGCGATGCGTTAGCGCCAGTGCCTGCTCGGCGGCCGCGCGGGCCAGTTCGGTGCGCTCGGTATCGTCCACCATGTTAATCAGCGGCACGACGCTCGCCTGACCGGTGTTTTTCAACGCGCCTTCCGGCGCGGCGAGCAGGCGCGCCAGGTGTTCCGGCTGCAGACTGTCGCCTATCGCCGCACCGCTAATGGTGGCGATGCGTTCCGGCCGGTGGGCGATCTTCTCGTTCAGACGGCGGCCGATCACACGCGCGGACACGACCGGGATCACGGTATCAGCATGCTCCGGCAGGGGCGGTTCATTATCATTGGGCGCCTTGATCAGGCGACTGCGCGCACCATCCGACTTGACCAACAGCAGATCAAAGCGACCGCCACGATAGAACGCGTCGATCCGCTCGGGGGCGATACCGGCATGCCGGCCCGTACGCTGCGACGGTGTGGCAAACGCGATCACTCGCGAGTCATTATCGTCACGCAGTGACTGCAGTAATTCTGTCTCCTCAGCGACATAACAACAGGCTGACAGGTTGCGCGGGAAATATTCAATATGCGCGCTGGTGGTCAGACCAACGCGGCCGGCATGTTCACGCGCCAGCCGGAACATTGTCGTCTTCTTGCCGCCGGCGCCGACACAGCAAACGATGCCCTGCTCAGCCCGGAATATATTCAGCAGTTCATTGGTCATTCGACTATCTTCAAAAGATGACTGTTATCGCCGTCCGCTTACATACGGCGGGTAACTTCATGATAACATCATCGTCCGTCAACAGACTCAACCGCACCTACAGCCCGATTTACATGCCCAAATTTTTCGCCACCGCCGCACTAGGCATCGAGGATCTACTGGCCAACGAGCTGACTGAACTCGGCGCCACCGATGTTCACTCGGCACGTGCCGGTGTCGGCTTCAATGCAGATATGGCAGTGGCCTACCGGGTTTGCCTGTGGTCACGCCTGGCCAGTCGCGTGCTACTGCAGCTCGGCGATGTTGCCGCCATTGACGCCGACAGCCTTTATAGCAGTATCCAGTCGCTCGACTGGCAGGCTCATATCGGCGACAACGCCACCATCGCCGTCGACTTTCTCGGCCAGAACAATGCCATCACGAACACGCAGTTCGGTGCCCAGAAGGTCAAGGATGCGATTGTCGACCAATTGCGTCAGGGTCGGGGTACAAGGCCAACGGTCGATACCGATAACCCGGACGTGCGCATCAACATCTACCTGCATGCCGATAACGCCAGCGTCAGCATCGATCTGTCCGGTCACAGTCTGCACCGGCGCGGTTATCGCAGCGAACAGGGCCAGGCGCCGCTAAAGGAAAACCTGGCCGCCGCCATACTACTGCGCGCCGGCTGGCCGACCGTTGCCGAACGCGGCGGCAGCCTGCACGACCCGATGTGCGGTTCCGGTACCTTGTTGATCGAGGGTGCCCTTATGGCGGCCGACATTGCACCCGGCCTGCTGTGTGAACGCTACGGTCTGCATGGCTGGCGCCAGTATGACGCGGCGATCTGGCAGTCGCTGATCGATGAGGCCCGGCAGCGCCGCGACGCCGGCCTACGGCGTTTGATGCCGATGCAGGGCCACGACATCAGTGCCGACATGATCCGGATTGCCCGCGCCAATGCCGGTCGCGCCGGACTCGATCAACATATCGAATTCGCCCGCTGCGCGCTCGAGGAGAATCAACCGGCGGCGGCCAGCGACGGGCTGCTGGTCACCAATCCGCCCTACGGCGAACGGCTTGGCGACATCGCCGCATTGCCGGTGCTATACCGCAGTCTCGGTCTGATGCTGAAACGCTGCTATGCCGGCTGGTCGGCCGCCATTCTGACCGGCGAACCACAACTGGCACCGTTTCTCGGCATGCGCGCCCACAAGTCGCACACGCTTTATAACGGTGCGCTCAAATGCAAGCTGCTGCATTGTGAGATCGCCGAACAATCGGTAGCAGTGACAACGGTAGCGGCCGATTTCAGTAACCGCCTGCGCAAAAACATCAAGCGCCTTGGACGCTGGGCCCGGCACGAGGGCATCGATTGCTACCGGGTCTATGACGCCGACCTGCCGGAATACAACCTGGCGATCGACATCTACGACGGCGACCGACGCCACGTGCACCTGCAGGAATTCGAGGCACCCGCCAGCGTCGATGAACGCAAGGCCCAGGCACGTTTGAACGCCGCACTTGCAGTGATCATGGAATTACTGGAGGTCGGCAGCGACGCTGTCTATTTCAAGCAGCGGCGCCGGCAACGCGGCGGCACACAGTATGAAAAGCTTGCCGCCGGCGGCCACCAGCACATCGTCAGCGAAACCGGCAACCGCTTCCTAGTGAATTTCAGCGACTATCTGGATACCGGCCTGTTCCTCGATCACCGGCCGGTGCGTCGCTACATCCAGCAACGGGCGCAAGGTCGCCGCTTTCTGAACCTGTTTGCCTATACCGGCACCGCCACGGTCTGCGCGGTGCGCGGTGGCGCGCCGTCATCGGTGACGGTGGATATGTCGAAGACCTATCTGGACTGGGCGCAACGCAACCTGCTGCTCAACGAACTCGCGGATCGCCGGCACGAATACGTCCAGGCCGACGTGCTGCAGTGGCTGCGTGACAACAGGCAACGGCAGTTTGACCTTATCTTTCTGGATCCGCCAACCTTCTCACGCTCGAAACGCATGCAGGGCAGTCTCGATGTCCAACGTGACCATGTCCATCTAATCCATGGCTGCATGAACCTGCTGGCCGCACAGGGTGAGCTGTTGTTCTCCACCAACCTGCGCCAGTTCCGGATCGATCAGGCGGGCCTGGCGCAATACCACATCGAGGACATCAGCCAGCAAACCATACCCGAGGATTTTGCCCGCAACCCGCGCATTCACAAGTGCTTCCGCATCAGCCATTCAGCGTAACACGATGTCCGCGGATCGTTGCGGCAGCGTTTCCAGAGAGAAAAACGGGAACAGACTGAAACTAGGGTTCTGAACGACCACTGAAATAGAGATCGTCGTACCAGGCTACAGCTGACTGATCACTATTGTCGGTATCGGTCATGATGGCGACCGCATCAGCCTCGCTGATATCCTCGCCGAACAACATCTCGTAATCCGCGCGCACGTTGCGTGTCTCGCGCTGCCACTCACCGGCATTGGCATCCCCACTCTGCACGGCAATCACCCGGGCATTATCGGTAAACGCATTGGCCCAGTGGCTGCCCTGTGGCTGGTTACTGGCCCATACATAGATAACCGTATGTGTGCGCCAGAATGCCAGACCGCCGGAAAAAACGACGTATACGCGTGCCGGGTAGTCGTCGCCGTCCCGGGTGGTTTCATCCACATCCTCGAGCGTGTCCTGCACTTTCCAGCGCCAGTGCAGCCATGGCGTGGCACCGAGATCGATGCTTTTCTCGTGATACAGACCGGAGGCCGTACCGCGGCTATCCGCCTTGAGCACGCGCCGGCCGCCGGCTTCCACCAGCTGGTAGTCGGTTTCTCCCGCGAACGACTGGCTTTGCCAGCCTGCAAGGCCATGCTCTGCAAAATCACCGACACTGACCGTCTCGGCTGCAACAAGCGACGGTATCAGCAGGACGATGGCAGCCAGTGTTTTCATGATGCGATTACGACTCCGGCCAGACCGTCATCGCGTCTTCCAGTGCCTGCTCCGGTACCGTGTCGAAATACTCGTTGAAGTGCTTCTTCAGCAGGTAATTGGTGCCGGTGCGCCAGCTGCGGTTGTTGTTGCCGCGGATATCGATAAAACTTGTTTTTACAACCTCACCGGTTTCACCATCGCGCAATACGAAATTGAAATTGATGATCAGGTTGCTGACCACCTGCACCCAGACGGTAGCAACGTAGTCAACCTCCAGCGCCTGGCCGATCTTGCGAACACAAGGCTGGCACTGGTGGATGTATTTAACAGAGCTCGCCTTGTCCTCGACAATTTCCCTGGCCGCATCCAGGCTGACCAGTTCATAGGCATCGGACGCATCCAGCGCCTTGCGGATGTGTTCGGTCATGTAACGGCCGCGTTCGATTTCGCCGGGGCGGTCCGGCGAATGGGGAGTGGGCTTGTTATCGATGATCAGTTCCGTGTCGAGCACGGCAACGGTCTCGACATCCGTGGCCATGGCCAGCGGACTGAACAGGGCACCCAGGGCGATTACAATATTACGAAACAACATGAGAAATTTATCCTTTGGTTATGCTTGCGTGGCTATTGACTGCAATCTGTTGGAGCGCCTACGTATGTGGCGGTTCCACAGATGCAAAGACAGGGAAATACTCCTGAAGGTGACATCTGTCACCATCGGGCTTTATGATCTTTTATTTCAAGCAGTTACCTCGTCGGCCCGGAGCGGCAGATCACGCAGGCGCTTGCCGGTGAGGGCAAACAAGCCATTCGCCACCGCTGGCGCAATCGGCGGCGTGCCGGGTTCACCGATACCGCCAAGATCAGCACCGCTGTTGACGATCTCGACCTCGACTTCAGGCATGCGCTGCGGCGGCAGGAACGGATAGCTGTCGAAATTGGCCTGCTCGACCTTGCCGTCGCTAACCGTGATCTGCTCAAGCAGGGCCGCCGACAGGCCGAATGCAATGCCGCTTTCCATCTGCATGGTGACTATGCGCGGATTGACGGCAAAGCCGCAGTCGACCGCGCACCAGACCTTGTGCACCTGGATCTCGTCGATGTCGCTGATCGACACTTCGGCGACCTCGGCGACGATGCTGTTGAACGACTGGTGCAAAGCCACGCCCATGGCATGCTTGCGACCGTCATCGGCATCCCAGGCCTGCCCTTTCCAGCCCGCCATCTGCACGGCGGTATCGAGCACCTTCCTGAAGCGCGGCTCTTCGTTCAACATCGAGCGACGAAACTCGATCGGGTCCTGCTCGGCGGCATGCGCCATTTCATCGATAAATGATTCGGTGAAAAACGCATTCATCGAATGACCGACCGAGCGCCAGAAACCGATCGGCGCGGCCACCGGCCGGTAGACATAGTCGGCACGCTTGTTGGCGATGGCGTAGGGCTGGTGCATGACACCTTCCATCACGGATGGATCGACTTTCATTTCCTCGTCCGGACTGGACATGTGCCGCCGTATGGGGCCGTCGCCGGCGGTGGTGGTGTGCAGCGAGACCGGCTGGTTGTCATCGTCAAAGCCGGCGCGATAACGCGCCGCGATCAGCGGTCGGTAAAAGTCGTGCTGGGTGTCTTCCTCGCGCGTCCAGATGACCTGGATCGGCGTCCCCTTGCGCCTGTTTGCCAGCGTCACTGCCTGAACCGTGTAGTCCATGATGAAGCGCCGGCCGAAACCGCCGCCGAGATACGGTGTATGTACCGTAATCCGATCGGCGTCGAGACCGGTCACCTCGGTTGCGGCCATGACGACACTGTCAACGCCCTGGTTCGGTGCCCATACCGTGCAATGACCCTCTTCCACCAGCGCGGTGCAGTTCATCGGTTCGAGTGTGGCATGGGCAAGAAATGGCGCATGATAGTCGGCACTGATCGTCCGCGCCGCGGCGGCCAGGGCTGCCGGTGCATCGCCGCTGTCCTCGGCGGCAACGCCGCTGTCGTCGAGATGCTGATCGAGTTCGTCGCGGTAGGCGTCGCTGGAAAAACCGGCGCTGTCCGTTTCGCTGGTATCGAATTCAACCGGCAATTCAGCCAGCGCCTGCTGCGCCTGCCAGTAAGTCTGCGCGATCACGGCGACACCATTCGGTATCTCATCGACCGCGATCACGCCCGGTTTATCGCGCACCGCTGCGGCATCGACGCTTTTCACCTTGCCGCCGAATACCGGCGACTGCTTGACCGCCGCGTAGACCATGCCGTCGACCCGCACGTCGATGCCGAACTGCGCCTGGCCGTTTGACTTGATCGCGCTGTCGGTGCGCGCCACCGGTGTGCCGAGCAGACGGTAGTCAGCGCTGGATTTCAGCTCGACATCAGCAGGTGTTTCCAGCTGTGCGGCCAGCGGTGCCAGTTCGCCGTAGCCCAGCGAACGGCCGGATTGTTCATGAACGACCCGGCCATTGTCGGTGCTGCACTCGGCCAGTGGCACGCCCCACTCATCGGCCGCGGCCTTCATGAGCATCTTGCGCGCGGTGGCGCCGGCGGTGCGCAACGGCTTGAATGCCGAGCGCACGCTAAACGACCCGCCGGTAAAGCGCCGGCTGCCATCGTACAACAGTCGATAGGCCTCGCCCGGGGGTGCCTGTTCAACCCGAATAATGTCCATGCCGATATCGAGTTCCTCGGCGATCAGCATCGGGATCGAGGTATACGTCCCCTGTCCCATCTCGATGTAGGGATTGCGGATCGTGACGGTACCGTCATCGGCAATGCCGATATAGGCATTCATGTCGCCGTCAACATCGTCAGCCAGGGCGGCGCGGCCCAGCGGCAGATGCAGGCCGAGCATAAAGACACCGGCACTGGCAGCGCTGCCGCCGAGAAACCGGCGCCGACTCAGGGAAATGTTCGTGATCGTTGTCATGGCCTAGACCTCCTTGCGCGCGGCGCGCTTGATGGCGCGGTGAATGCGCAGGTAGGTGCCGCAGCGACAGAGATTCGCCATGCCATCCCAGATGTCCTGGTCGCTGGGTTCGGGGTTGTCCCTGAGGAACGCGGCGGCGGCCATGATCTGGCCGGACTGGCAATAGCCGCACTGCGGCACGTCCTCGGCCACCCAGGCCTTTTGCAACGGATGACTTACACCGTCCTCGGACAGCCCCTCGATGGTGGTCACCGATTTACCAGCCGCCTGCTTCAGCGGCGTGATGCAGGAACGCGTCACTTCGCCATCGACGTGTACGGTGCAGGCACCGCACAGTCCCTGGCCGCAGCCGAATTTGGTGCCGGTCAGCCCGACGATGTCACGCAACGCCCACAGCAACGGCGTCTCGTCGCTGGCGTCGATATCGTGTTCCTTACCATTCACAGTCAGTTTAGCCATGGTCTTTTCCCTTGGTTGCAGCTCAACGATTCATTAATAATCAGCAGGTATTACAACAGTCCCTGCGCCCGGGCGCTGGCCGGTGTATCGACATCCAGCGCCGCGGCCGGCATGTCGACACTGACCACCTGCGCCGCGTCGGCTTTTAACAGTTCTCGCGCGCCATGATCGCCGGACAGGCCCAGCAGATCGGCAAAGCGATCGCGCGGCCAGATCACCGGTACGCCCTGAATACCGTCGTAGGCGGCAGCGACGATCCGATCCGACTGAACACGCCAGCTGGCTGCCAGTCGTTGCAGGTCGGTCGCGGTCAGCTCCGGCTGATCGCAGGGCAGGATCAGCACGCCGTCGGCGGTCACCGGTAGCGCCGTGATACCGGCGCGGATCGACGACGCCATGCCACTCTGCCAGTCCGGGTTGATCAGCCGGCCCAGCGGCAGGTCGCTGATGGCCTGACCGATTTCGGCCGCGGCGGCACCGACTACCACCGTCACCTCGTCACACACCACCAGGGCCTGCCGGCACGCCCGGTGCAGCAGCGTTTCATCGTCGACCTGCAGCAACTGTTTCGGCTGGCCGAGCCGCTGCGAGCCGCCGGCGGCCAGCACCAGCCCATGCAGTTCGTATTCTTCTCCGGTTACAGCCATGAGCTCAGTTCGCCGGCGCCCGGCTCTGAATGGGCTGCTGCTTGTCGCGCAGCGGCCGGGCATCGCGTTCATGCAACACCGCGTGAATTTCGCTGACCAGTGACAGCGCGATCGATTCCGGCGCCGCACCACCGATATCCAGGCCTATAGGCGCGTGCAGCCGATCGCCGAAGTCCGTCGCGGCAAGTCCGCTCGTTCGGAACAGCTGTTCGCGGCGCGCGCGCGGGCCGAGCAGGCCGAGATAGCGGCACGGCAGGTTGACGAGCTGTTGCAGAAAGCGCGTGTCGTAGTCGATGTTGTGCGTCATCAGCACGACGGCATCGATACGCCGGCTGGCAATGCCGTCGAACAGCGTTTCGGGCCGCGCATGCACGACGGCTTCGGCAGCGGGAAAGCGCGCCGGTTCGGCATAGGCCGGGCGATGGTCGACCAGCAGCACGCGCCAGTCGAGTTGCCGCGCCAGGTTGACGATCGGTGCGGCGTCGGCACCGGCACCTATCAATAACAGGCGCGGTGCCGGGCGGATATAATCGTAGAACACGCTGACATTATTATCGTGATGCACCAGCGTGGACTGGCCGAGCAGGGCCACGGCCCGCGTCTCCGCCTGGATGGCGGCCGCGGTCTGTGCCGCCATTGCCGCCGGCGGCTGGCCGTCGGCGACACTTGTCCCGGCGTCCGCACCGTCGCAGACCGTGGCGATCACGTGACTGTCGTCGCTGGCCAGCGTCTGTTCCAGCAGCGCCAGCGTCGGATCGCTGCCGGTGGCTTCAAGCCGTTGCAGGAGAATGCGCACCGCGCCGTTGCAGCCCAGGCCCAGACCCCAGAGTGCATCCTCGGGCGCCCGCATGTCATAGAACAGCAGGCGCGGCTGACCGTCGGCGAACACCGCCTGGGTCTGTTCGTAGAGATCGCCCTCGAAACAGCCGCCGCCGATGAGGCCGTGGAAACGACCGTCCGCGCTGATCAGCATGCGCGCACCGGCCTTGCGATAGGTCGAACCCAGCGTCTCAACAACGGTGGCCAATACCAGTGGCTGCGACTGCACGGCCAGCCGATGGTAGTGGCCGACAAGGCTGGTCAGACCACACTCCGCAGTCGCGGCAGGTTGCGACATTCGAATCACACCATGAGGAACAGATAATAAGCTAGCTTAGCATCTGCCGGGCGAACGGTCACCCACGCGCAAGTGACGACAGTTCGCGTATACTGGCAACATATCATCGTAAGCACCGACTGGATGGGAATTATGTCTGAAGACAAACTGCGTCAGGAACTGGAACGCCTGAAAGAGGAAGCCGCCAAACTGCCGAGCGACGATGCCGCCGGCCGCGCGCGGCTGGATGAAGTCATCAAACGCGTTGAATCGAAACTGGCCGAAGACCAGGACGATGATGACGAAGGGCTGTTCGATCAGTTGCAGGAATCGGTCTCACACTTCGAGGCCGAACATCCGCGTGCTACCGCCATCCTCAACGACATCATGGTCACCCTGAGCAATATGGGCATCTAAGCCGTCCCCGTCGTGTTCAAGGCCGCCCTGATCGGCGCCCGGCGCCGGCTGCTTCTGTTCAGCCTGATCGTCATTGCCGGCCTCGTCGGTTGGCATTACCTGCCGCTCGGTGACTGGCTGGATACATTCAGCACGCTTCTGCAACAGCTGGGGCCGCTGGCGCCGCTGTTTTACGCGCTGTTTTATGTGCTTGCCACACTGATCCTGGTGCCGCTGGCGCCACTGGCCATCGCCGCCGGCTATCTGTTCGGCCTGCAACAGGCCTTTGTTGTCACACTGCTCGCCGCTACCGTCGGCGCGCTGGCCGCGTTTTTATTGTCACGCCACCTGCTCAGCCGCAGCTGCCGCGAACTCATGCAACCGTATCCCACAGTAATGGCCGTCGAGCACAGCATTGCCGCCCAGGGCTGGTTGATCGTGTTCCTGCTACGCCTGAGCCCGGTGATACCGTCGCACCTGCTCAATTATCTCTGTGGCATCACCGACATCGCCCTGCACCACTACACGCTGGCAACTTTTTTCGGCAAGGCGCCGCTCATACTGCTGCTCAGTTACATCGGTGCCTCCGCCGCGCAGCTTCAGACGACTGCGTCACCGTCGCCTTATCTGCATCTGCTACTATACGGCGCTGGTTTATTATTCACGCTGCTGGCGTGTTGGCTGGTGGGCCGTCGGGCACGGCGCGAGCTCGCAAACAAGGGACTCAGGCAATGACTGAATTCATCATGCCACCGGTGCGCTACGGCAGTGATGGTCATGAACGCCGTGTCGGTTACGAGATCGAGTACGCCGGCGTCGATATCGACGCCTCGGCCGATATCGTCCACCGCCTCGCCGGCGGCACGCTGGAAAAGTGCAACCCGTTTCATTACGAGATCCGTGACAGTGCCTATGGCCGGTTCAGCGTCGAGATCGACGCCAGCCTGCTGCACGAACAGGAATACGAAAAATACCTGGACCGCACCGGCATCGATCTCGATCAGCTCGACCTGCGCGCGCCGCTGGAAAAACTGCTGCGCTCGGTGGCCACCATCATGGTACCGCACGAAATTGTCACACCGCCGCTGGCATTGAGCGACATGCATGTGATTGATGACATCCGGGCCGAACTGGTCAAGGCCGAAGCGCGCGGCACGCGCGAATCCGTGCTTTACGGCTTCGGCGTCCATCTCAACCCGGAACTGCCGGACACCGGCGCGACATCGCTACTCGCGCATCTGCGCGCCTACTGTCTGCTGTACGACTGGATCTGCAGGCATTCGAAAATTGACTGGTCGCGCCGCGTCGGTCCCTACATCAACCGCTATCCGGATGACTATATCGACCTGATCATGCAGGTCGACTATGCGCCGAACCGCTCACAACTGGCCGACGATTACGTCCGCCTGGTACCGTCGCGCAATCATGCCCTCGACATGCTGCCGGCACTGGTCGCTCTCGAGGGCGACCGCCTGCTGACCAAGGTAAAGGAGCCGGCACTCATCAAGCCACGGCCAGCGTTTCACTACCGCCTGCCCAACTGCCTGATCGGTGACCCGGACTGGCGCGTGGCTGACGAGTGGAATACCTGGGTGCGGGTGGAAAAGCTGGCCGCGAATGCAGCGCTGCTGGAAGAACTCATGCAAGCCTATCGCCGCTACCGCGGCTCCTGGTTTACGCAACTGCGCGGCGACTGGCCCGAGCAGGTCGATGCGATCATCAGTGACCTCTAGGCACCGGCCACTGATCGTGGTCAGCGGCCCGGAGCGCGGCGGCCAGCTGGCCTGGCTGTTCACCTGGCTGGCGGTACGCCGCGCCGGTGGCCGGGCCCGACGGGTGACCGCGGCGCTGCCCGACCGGCCGGAAGAATTCGATGGCCTTATCATCGGCGGCGGCGCCGATGTCGACCCGGAGCTGTATGATGAAGCACTGGGCTGGCCGCACCCGCAACGCGAACGTTCGTTCCTGAACTGGCTGCTGGCCGCTGCTGTCTACCCGCTGCTGTTCCTGGCCCGCTGGCTGTTCAGCACCAAGCGCTACAGCGGCATCGACCAGGCACGCGATACGCTGGAATACGAACTACTCGCCAGGGCCATAGAAGGAAACCGGCCGGTGCTCGGCATCTGCCGGGGCGCGCAGTTGCTGAACGTCTACCTGCGTGGCAGCCTGCACCAGAATATCAGTGGCTTTTACACGGAATCCGCACCGAGCTGGTCGATACTGCCCTGCAAGACCATTGATATAGACACGGACAGCCGCTTGCACGCTGTTCTGCAAACATCGCGCTGCCGCGTGAACGCGCTGCATAACCAGTCGATCAAGACGCTGGGTAAGGCGCTACGGGTATCGGCACGCGAAACCAACGGCATCATTCAGGCCATCGAGACAAATCGCGGCAGCTACGTGATCGGCGTACAGTGGCACCCGGAATACCTGCCACACCATGCCAGACAACAACGGTTATTCAGGGAACTGGTCCGCGCCAGCGACCAGTATCAGGGGGAGACTCAATAACATACCGGCTAATCAACCCTGGGGCGCCAGCATGACCATGAAAAAGTTTACCAACTACCTGCTCCGCGGCATTCTGACCTTGCTGCCACTGGTGCTGACCATATATCCGTTATATTACTTCTTCTCCTGGACCGATCGCATCGCGCAGAATCTGCTCAAGCCGTTCATCCCGATGTACGAGTACATTCCCGGCACCGGCATGGCGCTGGGCATCGTGACGCTGTTTCTGCTCGGCCTGCTCATGTCGAGCCAGTTCGCCCAGCGCATTTACTCGATCATCGAATTGCCGTTTCGCAACATCCCGATCGTCAATAGCCTGTACAACGCTCTGAAGGAACTTGCCAACTTTCTGGCACCGTCCGACGAGCGTGCCGCCAGCAAGGTCGTGCTGGTACGGTTTCCGGGCTACGAATTCGATATCATCGGCTTTGTCATGCGCGAAGACATGGATGATATGCCGGCAGAGATCGAAAAAGAGGGGCGTTGCGTGGTTTATATACCGATGAGCTACCAGGTCGGCGGGTTCACATTATTTTTACCCAACGACTGGCTGACGCCTGTTGATATGCCCGTGGATTCCGCCATGAAGAACACCCTCACGGGCTGGATCACCCGCGAAGACGGTCAGCACACACCGCGCTAGCACTGATTCAATTATAACCCTCGAGCAGACCGGCCATGTCGTCGGCGTGCTCTTCCTCAACGGCAAGGATCTCTTCCATCAGGCGCCGGGTGGTCGGATCCTTGTCACTCAGGTACTGAATGATCTCGCGATAGCTGTCGATAGCGATACGCTCGGCGACCAGGTCTTCCTCGATCATCTGCCTGAGGGTATCGCCCTCGACGTATTCGGAATGACTGCGCGTGAGCAGACCCTCGGGTGAGAAGTTTGGCTTGCCGCCCAGCTGAGTAATACGCTCGGCAATCTGGTCGGCATGCTGCTGTTCCTGCTGGGCGTGCTCGAGAAACTCCTGCGCCACCATCTCGGCATTCAGCCCGTCAGCCATATAATAGTGATGCTTGTAGCGCAGTACACAGACGATCTCGGTCGCCAGGGCCTCGTTCAGAATGCTGATCACCGTTTCCCGATCGGCGGTATAGCCGTCGGTGATTGCGCCATTCTGGATATTTTCGCGCGCCCGTTCACGGATTTTCTTGATGTCCGAGAGGAAGGGTTGACTGGCACTTCCCGTGGCGTTGCTCATGTCATTGTCTCCTTAACAAAGTAATGGTTATTCGAAACAAGGCTGACCCAAACCACATTGTCCAGCCTGAACTTATACTGTATTCATCTGACTGTCGTGTTCTCTATGAATTCATCATATCGATGACCGGCAGGCTGTTCCATGCCGCACACAGTCCGAAAAAAAAGGCGGCATAGTGGCCATGCCGCCCGCCAGGGTTCAGCGCGGGTTCAACCCGGGCGTTGCTGTCGGTCAGACCCGCTATCACCCGATTTGTCAGACTGCAGCTGCAAGACCTCGGCCTGGTGATAGGTTACGGGCGTAACCGCGACATAATCGGCCGATTTGCGTGAAAACTGGTACATGGGCTGAAAATCGGAGTCGTCATTGACTGCCAGTATATCTTCCTGATGCTCGGTTGCCGGCATCGGCTTGTCCGCTTCGTCATCCGTGGCGGCCTGAACACTACCAAGGCTGGCCAACAAGCCCATTGTCATAAGTATTTTAACGGTGGTCTGCATAACGGCTTGCACCTCCGTTGGTGAAAATTTCGTATCTGAATCAGAGCCATGAGCCGCCGCGGAACCCGTCGGCTCCGTTAACACCGGCGTGCATGTCTCTATCACGTCCCGACAAATGTGTGGCCAAGAGTTCCGCACTGCAACAATTCATCCGCGCGGTTTCACCGTGACCGGCCTGCAAGGTCCCGGGAATGGTGCAGCGCTCAAGCAGGAATTATTCCTGAAAAAAAAAGCCTGTTTTTCCTGATTAATCATGGATTTATTTAACCACCCGACGGACTGGTTCAAGCTCGAAACGGGACCGGCAAATACTTTATCCATTCGTTTGTCTCGAATGGTTGTTTCGATAGAAGCTGATATCACGCCCAGACGCGGACTCGTAACATCCTGACCAGCGTGCAAAAGCACGTGCAACAACAACTCTAGTGTTAGGAGGAGAGTTACATGAACAAGCTTAGTGTATCCGGCATCGTTGCCGCGCTGGGACTGGCAGTCAGCAGTCCAGTTATGGCCAACGCCGAGCTGGAAAAGCTGATGGACGACCCGAATTACTGGGCCGCACCCACGGGCGATTATAAAAACCATCGTTATTCCGAACTGGACCAGATCAACACCAAGAATGCCAGCAAGCTGCAGTCAGCCTGGACCTTCTCGACCGGCGTTCTGCGCGGTCACGAGGGTGGACCGCTGGTACTGCCGGGTTCGGCGACCGGTCTGGATCATGACACGCTGTATATCCATGCCCCGTTCCCGAACAACGTCTTTGCCATCAACCTGGATAACCTGGAGATCGTCTGGGAATACGCCCCGCAGCAGGACTACGACACCGTCGTACCGGTGATGTGCTGTGACACGGTCAACCGGGGCCTGGCCTATGGTAATGGCAAGATCTTCCTGCAGCAGGCCAACACCAAGCTGGTGGCCCTGGATGCAGCCAACGGTGAAGAGGAATGGTCAGTCATGAACGGCGACCCGGAAAAGGGCGAGACCAACACCAACGCTCCGCACGTGTTCGGTGACAAGGTCATCACCGGCATTTCCGGCGGTGAGTTCGGCGTCCGCGGTTTCCTCGTTGCCTACAACATCGAGGACGGTTCTCAGGCCTGGAAGGCTTACAGCACCGGCCCGGACGATGAAATGCTGGTCGATCCCAAAAAGACTACCCACATGGGTGAGCCGATCGGCAAGAATTCCTCGCTGAACTCCTGGTGCGCTGGCAATACCGATGACAACTGGTCCTGGAACGAGGGCGGTGAATGCGCCGAGACCTCCGACCAGTGGAAGACCGGCGGTGGCACAACCTGGGGCTGGTACTCCTATGACAAGGAGCTGAACCTGGTCTACTACGGCACCGGTAACCCGAGCACCTGGAATCCGGTGGTCCGTCCCGGTGATAACAAGTGGTCCATGACCCTAATGGCCCGCGACCTGGACACCGGCATGGCCAAGTGGTTCTACCAGATGACCCCGCACGACGAATGGGACTACGACGGCGTCAATGAAAATATCCTGGCCGATATCAAGGTCAAGGGTAAGGAGCGCAAGGTCCTGGTCCACTTCGACCGCAACGGCTTCGGCTATACGCTGGATCGTAAGACCGGTGAACTGCTGGTTGCCGAGAAGTTCGACCC
This sequence comes from Methylohalomonas lacus, assembly GCF_024808875.1. Taxonomy (GTDB): domain Bacteria; phylum Pseudomonadota; class Gammaproteobacteria; order Methylohalomonadales; family Methylohalomonadaceae; genus Methylohalomonas; species Methylohalomonas lacus. The sequence goes on along the minus strand of NZ_JANUCT010000018.1, from coordinate 11,615 downwards.
GGCCGTCAACTGGGCCAAGAAGGTCGACATGAAGACCGGCCGTCCGGTGGTCGACGAGCGTTACAGCACGCGGCAACAGGGCGAGGACACCAACTCCAAGAATGTCTGCCCGGCCGCACTCGGTTCCAAGGACTTCCAGCCGGCAGCCTTCTCCGAGAAGACCAAGCTGTTCTACGTGCCAACCAACCATGTCTGCATGAACTACGAGCCGGTCAGCTACGCCGCCGGCGGTAGTGAATACACCGCGGGTCAGCCCTACGTGAACGCCATCCTGACGATGTTCCCGGCCGGCGCCGTTGAAGATGACGGCACCAACAACATGGGCAACTTCATCGCCTGGGATGCTGGCAAGGGCGAGATCAAGTGGTCCATTCCGGAGCAGTTCTCGGTCTGGAGCGGCGCCCTGGCCACCGCCGGTAACGTGGTGTTCTACGGCACGCTGGACGGCTACCTGAAGGCAGTCGATGACAAGTCCGGCAAGCTGCTTTGGAAATTCAAGACCCCGTCCGGCATTATCGGCAACACCAATACCTGGAAGCATGACGGCAAGCAGTATGTCGGCGTGCTGTCCGGTCTCGGTGGCTGGGCCGGTATCGGCTTCGCCGCGGGTCTTGAGAAAGACACCGACGGTCTGGGTGCGGTCGGCGCCTACAAGGGCCTCGACAAGTACACCCGTCTCGGCGGTACGCTGAACGTCTTCAGCCTGCCGTAAGTGAAGGTGTCATAAGTACTTCCCTTCCTCCTCTATTAGTGAGGGAATCAAACGGCCCGCTCCGGCGGGCCGTTTTTTTTGTCCTGTCATCACACCCTGTTTCCCCGAACTGCATCTGACCACCCGCATCAGGCGTAGTAAGATGAGCCTGATCTCACAAAACAGGAAACGCTCTCATGCGTGAAGCCATCGCCATTCGCCATGTTGCATTCGAAGACCTCGGCTCTCTGGCGCAGTACTTGCCGGCACTGGGCTACGACATCCGGTATATCGACGCCGGCCGCGAGCCGCTGTCGCTGGAGCACCTGACCAATACCGATTTACTGATCGTGCTTGGCGGCCCGATCAGCGCCAATGACGAGGCGTTGTACCCGTTCCTGGCCGAAGAACGCCAGGCCATTGAACAGCGTATTGAGCAAAAGAAACCGACGCTGGGGCTGTGCCTGGGTGCACAGCTTATCGCCCGCGCCCTTGGTGCCCGGGTTTACCCGGCCGCTGCCCCGGAAATCGGCTGGGCGCCGGTTGAACTGACTGCAGCGGGCCGCAACAGCTGCCTGCGGCACCTCGATGGATTGCCGGTCATACACTGGCACGGCGAAACGTTTGAGCTGCCGCCCACAGCCGTGCACCTAGCACGCTCCGCCAGTTGCGAACATCAGGCATTCCAGCTGGAACAGCACACACTGGCATTGCAGTTCCATCCCGAGGTCGATGCAGCTGAGCTGGAGAGCTGGTACATCGGCCACACGCTGGAACTCACTCAGGCCGGTATTGATATCAACCTGTTAAGACAACAAGGCCGGGAGCGGGCACCGGCGCTCGCCGCCGCTGCGCACGACTGTCTGAGCGACTGGCTGCGGCAACAGACAAACTGATCGGAGTGACACGATGCGAGCGATAGTCTTTATCACAACCATTGTCATGGCGGGCGTCGTATCGCCGCTGCTGGCCGAAGACATGCCCATGATGGTGCATAGTGATACCCGGCAATACACCGAGGATGGGCGCCTCAATGGCTGCGGCCTGATGATTACCGCGACCGGCATCAACGGCGAATATATTTCCACCATCATCAAATTAATGCGCGCCGGCGAGCGTGACAGCGAACTGGAATATACCGTGGCCGCCGGCAATATCGATTACACCAATGGCCGCGAGAGTTACGACTATGTCGAGACTGCCTGGCTCGAGACAGAAACAGTCAGCACCCGCGATGAAATTGCCGACAGTGGCCGCGCAGCCAATAACAATGCCTATCGCGCCCGGTACAACAGAGACAACGCACAGGCTTTTTATGCCGACATCCTTGAAGATCCCTTCAAACTCACCCTTATCACTGCCCTGCACAGTACGCCGTACACACATACCTTCGAACAACCGTTCGACACCTATGTAACCAGACAGGCCGAAAGCTGCCTGCGCGATTATCGCCAAGCACTCAGCGCCGGCAACTAATGTAGACATATCCATAACAGAACAATCCCGGCCAGACTCTTTCTGGACAAAAGCTGTATCCCGGTACGCACCGCACCCTCACGTTGTTACAATCCGCCGCTTTTAAATCTGCAAGGGGGTACTGCGTTTTGTTTTCTCGCCTGAAAGTATGTTGTTTTGTTCTGGCCAGCGTCGCCATGTCTCCCGTTAATGCCGACGAAGTACTGCTTGACGATGGTAGTCGACTGAAAGGCACGGTCAAACAAATCGCCAGCGGCACACTCGTCATGGACACTGCCTTTGCCGGCGACGTTCAAATCACGCTGAAGAATATCGATCGCCTGTCCACCGACGACAAGCGTTTTATACAACTGGACAGCGGCGACCGCATCGCCGGCCAGCTGGTGATCAACGATGAAGGCCAGCAGCAGATCGCCGGCACCGCCTTCGGTACCATCGATATTGATACCGCACGCATCAACGGGTTGTGGAGGACGGATGAAAAGCGTCCGGTCATGGACCAGCTGGAGCAGGAACACCAGCAGGAAGTTGCTGAACTCAAGGAGAGCCAGGAACAGGAAGTCCAACAATTGCAGTCGAACTACGAGGCCGAAGTCCAGGAACTGCGGCAGCGGCGTGACGAACTGGAAGATCCGTGGAGCGGCAGTCTGGCCTTCGGCCTGCAGGGCGCCAGTGGCAACACCCAGCGCTTTGGTATCCAGGGCCGTGCGGATGTGTACCGGGAAACCGATTTCGACCGTCTGGCGCTATACCTGGAAAGCAACTACCAGAGCGAGGACAGTTCCAAAACCGTCGATGAGCAACTGGCCGGCGCTTTGCTGGAACGCGATATCACCAACCGCCTGTTTGCCTTCGGCCAGACTGATTTCGAGATCGATGAATTCGAAAATCTCGATCTGCGCGCCCTGGCAACCACGGGTCTGGGTTACTTCTTTATTCGCCAGCCGAATCTCAAATTCAAGGGTCGCGCCGGTGTCGGTTACCAGTTCGAGAGCTTCAGCGACGGTACGACCAACAAGGAGCCGACCGGACAGCTCGGTTATGATGTCAACTACACTTATAACAGCTGGATCAGTGTATTCCACAACCTGACCTACTACCCGGCGTTCACCGATCCGGCCGAGGATTTCCGCATCGTGACCAACTTGGGCGGCGAACTGCCATTGACCGACGGCAAGGCCTGGAAGCTGCGTGCCAACGTGCGCAACCAGTACGACAACCAGCCGGCCGCCGGTGTCGACAACACCGACACGACCTATCAGCTGAACCTGGTCTACGACTGGAAATAAATGCATCATGCCGGGCCATGACCCTGCGTTACAGTCGGAAACCCTTCCCCGCCTACCGTTATATCCCGGGTCGGCAGCCGCACCCGACCCGGGATCCGGACGGTCATTCCTACGGCAGCGAACCGCTGGAGCTGGCGCAGTTTGACCCGGCGGACTGGCACAACTGCGACGAGTATCTATACGCCATCGATTTGCTCAACCACGGCTACTGGTGGGAAGCCCATGAATCACTGGAAGCCATCTGGCTGGCCGCCGGTCAGCGAACCACGCAAGTGGGTCGCTTCGTGCAGGGCCTGTTACAGATCGGTGTCGGCATACTGAAACATCACCAGGAACAGGAAGGCGGTGCCCAGCGCCTGTGGCAATCGGGGCTGGACAAGATCAGCGTACGCGACCCGATCTACCTGGGGCTCGACACGCGCGCCCTGCAACGGTCCGTACGCGAACTCATCAATGGTGAACGCGATGCGCTGCCGGAGCTGGTTCTGCACTTCGACAAGGGTAACGATAAAGATTGATCATTGTCCGCTAATGAACGCGAATCCCTGCGCTAACCGCCGGCGGCACAAAAATGATGGGTTGATGCGCGCCATAGGCGGCGGGCATTGACAGCTACCTTTTATTCCCTCCCCCTCGACGGGGGAGGGTCGGGGTGGGGGTGATTGGATGATCGAGGATGTTTAACTCACCCCCCATCCATGCTTCCCCCATCAAGGGGGAAGAGATAAAGGTGAACCGCCCCGGTTATACCGGAGACTGATTTGTGTGAGTCAGGCGGCGATGGCCTGACGGTTCAGGGTTTCATGGTACTGCTGTTCAAGTTCGACCGGTGGCCGGTAACCGTTCGGTTCCAGTAACCGCCGGTTGTTGAACCAGTCGACCCATTCCAGCGTGGCGTACTCGACATCGTCGGTACCGCGCCACGGCCCGCGATGCCGGATAACCTCGGTCTTGTACAGGCCGATAACACTTTCCGCCAGGGCATTGTCATACGAGTCGCCGGTACTGCCCACCGAACCCTCGATGCCCGCTTCGGCCAGTCTATCGGTGTAGCACACGGACAGATATTGCGACCCACGGTCGCTATGGTGGATCAACCCGTCACATCCCGTGCGTTCATGCAGTGCCTGCTCCAGGGCATCCAGGACCAGCCCGGTCTGCATCGACTTTGCCACCCGCCAGCCGACGATCTGCCGGGCAAATACATCAATGATGAACGCGGTATAGACGAAGCCGGCCCAGGTCGCCACATAGGTGAAGTCGGCAACCCACAGTTGGTTCGGCTGCCCGGCCCGGAACTGCCGTTGGACATGGTCGTCCGGACAGGCCGCCGCCGGTGTTGGTCGCGTGGTCCGGCAGCTGCGGCCCCGGACCACGCCCTGCAGCCCATCGCGCCGCATCAGCCGTTCCACCGTGCAGCGCGCCACATCAAAGCCTTCCCGCTTCAGCTGGTGCCAGACCTTGCGGGCGCCGTAGGTCTGGAAGCTGGCTTCCCAGACGCGCCTTATCTCATCGGTCAGCCAGGCATCGCGCTGTACCTGTAATGGCCGGCGGGCCGTAGCCACTTCGCGTGCCTTGTGTTCATAGTAGACCGACGGGGCAATCGGCAGTTGTCTGCAGATCAGCTCGACCCCGTATTGGTCACGATACCGGTCGATGAACGCGACCATTACTTGCGTCCGCGGTCGAGCTCCGCCGCTGCAAAAAAAGCCGACGCCTTACGCAGGATCTCATTGGCCTGCCGCAACTCGGCATTCTCGCGTTCCAGCGCCTTCACTCGTTCCTGCTCGGACGTCGTCGGTCCCGCTCGCTCACCTCTGTCGCGCTCGGCCTGACGGACCCAGCGCCGCAGCGTCTCGTTCTTGCAGCCGATCTTGTCAGCGATCGATTCGATCGTCGCCCACTCCGAGGTATGCGAAGCCTGCTGCTCACGCACCATCCTCACGGCCCGTTCCCGCACTTCCGTTGAGTATCTCGTTGACTTGCTCATGGACGTCATCCTCTCAAACTAGGACGTCTCCGGAAATCCCGGGCGGTTCAAGGTGGCACTACGCGCTGTTGGTTGATGCGCTCCCACAGCGTAGAATTTTTTTATGGGTTGTTCTCGGCGCGGTCGCCGCTCCTACAATCAACCACTCAACCAGTCACACGCGAAATGGCAATGGTCAGTTGCTGGTCATCAATGTCATAGGATTCCCGCATATCACCGGCCGGTTCGGTTGCCATTTCCAGCGCCAGCGCCAGCGTTTCGCTACGAATCCAGTCGGCGTGCGCGGTAATGGCCGCGGCAATCGCTGGCGAGGCCTGGTACTGGATAGTGATACGGTCGGTGAGATTCAGATCCGCCTGCTTGCGCAGGTTCTGTATGCGGTTGACGGACTCGCGTGCCAGACCGCGCGCCAACAGTTCATCGGTCAGCGTGGTATCGAGTGCAACGGTAATACTGCCATCCTGGGTCACCAGCCAGTCACCCACCGGTTCACTCAGCACTTCCAGGTCGTCATCTGTCAGCGTAACGGTTTCGCCATTGACTTTCATACTCAGCTGATTATCTGCCAGGAAACGCGCGATAACATCATGATCCAGTTCGCGCACCTGCTTGCCCAGCGGCCCCATCAACTTGCCCAGGCGCGGGCCCAGCTTCGGGAAGTTGGGCTTGGCGCTGTAACGGACGATATCGCTGGAATCCTGGATGTACTCGATCGCCTCGACATTCACTTCATCAAGAATGATGTCGCTAACCTTCTCCACCAGTTGCCGGTCGACGCCCCCCTTGCCGGTGACGACCAGAATGCGCTGCAACGGCTGGCGCACGTTGTGCCGCGACTTGTTTCGCAGCAGCAGGGTTGCGGTCACGATGCGCCGGGCGATATCCATGCGCTTTTCCAAATCGGCATCACGCACATTGTCTTCAACCTCTGGAAAATCAGCCAGGTGCACGGAACCGGCTGCTTCATCAGCAATACCGTTCAATGCACGATGCAACCAGTCGCCGAAAAACGGGGCAACCGGCGCCATCAATCGCGCAATGGCGGTAAGACATTCATACGTGGTCTGGTAGGCAGACAACTTGTCGGTGTCCGACACGATACCGCCGCGGCCGGGCTTGGCCTTCCAGAACCTTCGGCGTGAACGGCGGATGTACCAGTTGGAAAGATCATCGACGAAGGTTTCCAGGGCGCGCGCCGCGGTGGTTGATTCGTAGCGATCGAACGCCGCATCCATATTGGCGATGGTGGTATTCAACCGGCTCATAATCCACTGATCGAGTTCGCTGCGCGCACTGACGGGCAAACGCTCCTCATCGCAGTGAAAACCGTCGATGTTGGCGTAGCTGGCAAAAAACGAATAAACGTTTTCCAGGGTACTGAAAAACTTGCGCCGCGTTTCCGTCAGGCCGCGCAGCGAAAACTTCATGCTTTCCCAAGGCGGCGAATTGCTGGTCATGTACCAGCGCAGCACGTCGGCGCCGTTTTGCTCAATCGCCTCGAACGGATCGATCGAGTTACCCTTGGACTTCGACATCTTCTCGCCGTTTTCATCCAGCACCAGGCCATTGACGATGACGTTGCGATAGGCAACCGAGTCCATGACCATCGTCGCCAGTGCGTGTAGCGTGTAGAACCAGCCGCGCGTCTGGTCCAGTCCCTCGGCGATAAAGTCGGCGGGGAAATTCTCTTTAAACCGATTCTCGTTCTCGAACGGATAATGCCACTGCGCGAACGGCATCGCCCCGGAGTCGAACCATACGTCCATGACATCGGTAACGCGCCGCATGGTGCCGCCGTCAGGTGCCGGCCAGGTGAGCTCGTCCATGTACGGTCGATGCAGATCCAGCGTCGCGTCATCCGGCAACTGTTCGCCGCACCTGTCACGCAGTTCAGCGACTGAACCGATGACCTCGAAATGATTCGAACCGGGTTTGTCTGACACCCAGATCGGCAGCGGCGTACCCCAGTAACGCTTGCGACTCAGCGCCCAGTCAACGTTGTTTTCCAGCCAGTCGCCGAAACGCCCCTGGCCGATCGCAGCCGGATACCAGTGGATGGTGTTGTTGAGTTCGACCAGGCGATCCTTGACCGCGGTGGTGCGCACGAACCAGCTTTCTACCGGGTAGCTCATCAACGGCGTACCCTTGCGCCAGTCATGCGGATAGTTGTGCCGGTATTGCGTCTGCTTGAACAGCAGATCCCGCTGTTTCAGGTCACGGGCGATCTTCTTGTCCGCGTCCTTGAACCAGAGGCCGGCGATCAACTCGACATCGTCATTGAAACGGCCGTCCGGCTGGACCGGATTGATCAGCGGCAAGCCGTTGCTCTTGCCGACCTCGTGGTCATCGGCACCGAAGGCCGGTGCTATATGAACCACACCGGTACCATCCTCGGTGGAGACGAAATCCGCCGCCACGACGCTGTGTGCATTCGGATAGTCGCCTTCCGGTAACGGCGTTTCGAACAGCGGCTGGTAACGTGTGCCGACCAGTTCGCTGCCCTTGTAGCTGGCGATAATTTCGGGCGCGTCGACTTCAAGAATGTCGAGTAGCGCGCGTGCCAGAACGAGATAACGTCCCTCGATCTGCGGGTCGGCCACCTTGACGTAGTCGATGTCGGTGCCCACTGCCAGACCGGCGTTCGACACCAGCGTCCATGGCGTCGTGGTCCAGGCGAGAAACGCCGTGTCCGTTGCATCCCGCAGGGGAAAGCGGATATAGACACTGGGATCGTCGACTTCCTTGTAACCGAGGCTGACTTCGTGCGAGGACAGCACTGTTTCCGAGCCCGGGCTGTACCACTGGATCTTGTATCCTTTATAGAGCAGTCCCTTTTCATGCAGCTGTTTGACCAGCCACCAGACCGTTTCGATGTAGTCGTTCTTGAAGGTGATATAGGGATCGTCGAGGTCGACCCAGTAGGCAATACGCCGGGTCAGGTGATCCCAGTCGTTCTTGTAACGCAGCACGCTTTCCCGGCAGGCGGCGTTGTATTTCGCGATGCCGTATTCCTCGACCTGGTTGCGACCCTGCAGACCGAGCTCTTTCTCGACCTCGATCTCGACCGGCAGGCCATGCGTATCCCAGCCGCCCTTGCGATCGACCCGGAAGCCCTTCATGGTTTTATAGCGGCAGAAGATGTCCTTGATCGTCCGCCCCAGCACATGATGAATACCGGGCCGGCCGTTGGCGGTCGGCGGGCCTTCATAAAAGGTAAACACCGGTCCGTCACGCCGGGCGTCGAGACACTGCCGGAAGACGTCTTCCTGCTCCCAGCGGGACAGGGTTTCGCGTTCCAGGACCGGCAGGTCAAGGCCCTTGATTTCCTTGAAGGTCATGCTCATGTGAATACGGCTGTCTGCGTGTCGGCGTCGCGGGGACGCGTTTTTAGTATTATTGAAATCAGGCGGCATGCGCTTTGCCGCCTGTATGATATAGAAATCAGGTCGTCATTGGCGAGCGGCGCGGCAGATTCAGCCGCGGCGAACCATGATGACAAGCCTCAATCGGGCATGGGGCCGAGCAACAGACGCGGGTCAATGTGGCGATCGAACCAGCGCATACCCCAGTGCAGATGCGGCCCGGTGGCACGCCCACTCTGACCGACCCGGCCGATCAGCTGGCCCTGGTCGACCCAGTCACCGCGCTCCACCGCCAGCTCGCTCAGGTGAATGTAGACCGAGCTCAGACCGAGACCGTGATTCAGCATCACGGTGGTGCCGTTGAAGTACATGTCCGGGTGCGTGAACGCCACCACACCGGCGGCCGGCGCCCGGATCGGTGTACCCGTATCCGCGGCGATATCCAGCCCGTAGTGCGGCCGCTTCGGTTCACCGTTCAGTATGCGCTGGCTGCCATAGACGCCGCTGATGCGGCCGGCCAGCGGCCATTCGAAATCGATGCCGGCATACAGATTGTCATCCTTTTGCAGTTCGGCGCGGGCGGTACTGATCTGCTCGCTTTCGCGGCCGATGCGTTCGAGTACCGCCGCGGGCGGCGAGACCTTCTTGTCCGGCAGACCGTCGATGCGCTGGATATCGTAGTCGCGCTGGCGAATGTCCAGGCGTCGCTGCTCACGGCGGCCGTCAGCGTAAATGACCTGCAGCGTCACCTCGGCGGCGGCGTCACGATCAAAGCCCAACAGGAAACGGCCGTCGTCAGTGATGGGCACCGGCTCACCGTCAAGCCTGACTTCGGCATCGACGTCATCAAGCTGACCCTGAACCAGGCCGCCCTGAACACGTTCGCCCTGCAATTGCAGCGCCGCGACCGGCGACGCCAGCAGGGCCATAAACAATGACAAACCAAAACGGAACTTCATGCTGATAATGACTGACCTATGCGAGTCTGATTGATTTGACGGATCGGGCGGACACATAAAACATCGGAAACGGTTATTATTGCTGATTCATTGCGTCGTTTACAGTTTCACGCCAGCCATAAGCGGATATTCACTAATGAAATTCCTTCTCCTCGTCGCCCACGGCAGCCGCCGATCGGAATCCAACACCGAGGTCGAGCAGGTCGCGGCGCGTCTTGCCGAGGCCGCCGCGAGCGAGTACGACGGCGTACTGCACGCCTTCCTGGAACTGGCCGAACCGTCGATCCCGGACGGTATCGACGCCTGTCTCGCCGGCGGCGCCGACGAGGTCACCGTGCTGCCCTACTTTCTCGCCGCCGGACGCCACGTCAGCGAGGACATCCCCGAGATCGTCGCCGCCAAGCAGGCCGAATATCCCGACCGGGTGATCCGCATCGCCCCCTACCTCGGTACCGCCGGCGAGCTGCCCGAATTACTGCTGAACCTGAGCCGCTGACCGCCGCTTAAAATTGCACCATTAGAGTGCATTTGTTATTGCAGCGCACCATTCCGCGTGCCCGCAACGCGATCTCGGCCCGTTCCCCGCTCCTGCCTAGACCAGCTTATTTTAGCAACCTTTTGATTTTTAATAATTAATTAAAAAATCATGGCGCTGGCACAGGCTTTGCGAGGACCTTTCTGTAGCCACAACAAGGGCTCCGCCGCCCACGCACGCTGCCGGACGGCAGGGTCTCCGCTTCAGGAGGAACCATGCATATCAGTCCCTTGCGTCCCGACCCGTTTTGCACCGGCCTGCTATCGGGCCTGCTGCTGTTGATCATGACTGTGCCGCTGGCCGCGAGCGAGCGTCCCGGCCGGCTCGTCGACGTCGGCGGCCACCGGTTGCATATCCACTGCAGCGGTTCGGGCAGTCCGAGCGTCATTATCGACGCCGGCATGGGCGGCTTCTCGCTCGAGTGGCAGCGCGTCCAGAACCATCTGGCCACGCAGGTGCGCGTCTGCAGCTATGACCGGGCCGGCTACGGCTGGAGCGACAGCGGTCCGTTGCCACGCACCAGTAGCCGACTGGCGAGCGAGCTGCACACCCTGCTGCACCGGGCTGAAGTCGAGCCGCCCTACCTGCTGGTCGGCCACTCGTTCGGCGGTTACAACATCCGCGCCTTCGCCCACGCCCACCCGAATGAGACGGCCGGGCTGGTGCTGGTCGATGCCTCGCATCCGGCCCAGTTCGACCGTTTTCCGGGCAGGCAGTCGCCGGGCGCGCTCACAACTGCCGGTAACCGCCACACGCTCATCAGCCGACCGGTCATGCCGGCCAACTACCCAGCGGAACTGCAGCGCCAGTCGCGGGTGTTGGCAGCCACCTACAAGGCACGCCGGGCCCAGGCAGAAGAGTTCCGCGGCTTCATGGCCAGCGCCGCCGAGGTGCGCAACATGGTGCTGCCGGACGTGCCGATCCTGGTGCTGAGCCGCGGCCAGCGGGTCTGGCCGAACAACGCCTACGGCGACGAAATGGAACGCGTCTGGACCGAACTGCAGGCCGAACTCGGCCATCTGTCGTCGCGCACGCTACAGCTCATCGCCGCCGACAGCGGCCACCTAGTCCACTTCGACCAGCCGCGCGCGGTCAGCTACGCGGTATTGCTGACCGCGACCGCGGCACGCGCCCGCTGGCGCAACTGGGAAGCGGTTACCAGCAACAGCGACGGTGTCATCGCGCCGATCCTCAACCAGGCCACCTACCTGGCCCAAAACTAGGGCCTGTTGATCTTTCACATGGGCAGCCACATGATTGCACAGGCCAACGCAATCATACTGGCATAGTTTCGCTGCAGTTTGTCATAGCGC
>NZ_JANUCT010000017.1 GCF_024808875.1 Methylohalomonas lacus | reverse complement strand
CCTTCAGTTTGTCCTGATCCATTGTCTCTGCCATTGATGGGCTCCTCTTGTACACTAGCACCAATGGGCAGTTACACAATTTGATTTACAGGCTCGGAAACGGGTTGAAATCCGCGAACCATCGGGCGGGATGGGGCCCGGCCCCATCATCAGGCCCAGCCAATCACCATTCACCCATTACCCATCACCCGTCATCAATGCGCCTCGTCCCAGTTGTCACCGACGCCGGCCTCGACTTCCAGCGGAATGCGCAGTTCGGCCGCCTCGGTCATGAACTTGCGGATCTGTGAGCGGGCGCTGTCGACATCGCCCGCGGCGATCTCGAACACCAGCTCGTCGTGAACCTGCATGACCATGCGTATGTCAAGCTTCGAACGGGCGATCCACTCGTCGATGCGGATCATGGCGCGCTTGATGATGTCGGCGGCGGTGCCCTGCATGGGTGCGTTGATCGCGGTGCGCTCGGCGTACTGGCGGCGGTTGCCGTTTTTCGAGCGGATGTCCGGCAGGTACAGGCGGCGCTTGAACACGGTTTCGACGTAGCCGCGGTCGCGCGCCTGGGCGCGGGTGTTGTCCATGAACTGCTTGACCCCGGGGTAGCGGCGGAAGTAGCGATCGACGTAGGCCTGCGCGGCGTTGCGCTCGATGCCGAGCTGCCGGCCCAGGCCCCAGGCCGACATGCCGTAGATAAGGCCGAAGTTGATCGCCTTGGCGGCACGGCGCTGCTCACTGTCGACCTGGTCGAGCGCGGTATCGAAGACCTCGCTGGCCGTCGCCCGGTGAATGTCCTCGCCGGCGGCGAACGCCTCCAGCAACCCCTCGTCCCCGGACAGGTGCGCCATGATGCGCAGCTCGATCTGCGAATAGTCGGCGGCGAGGATCTTGTAGCCTGACGGCGCGATGAAGGCCTGGCGAATACGGCGGCCTTCCTCGGTGCGAATGGGGATGTTCTGCAGGTTCGGGTCCGACGACGACAGCCGGCCGGTGGCGGTGACCGCCTGGTGGTACGAGGTATGCACGCGGCCGGTGTCCGGACTGACCAGCTTCGGCAGCTTGTCGGTGTAGGTCGAGCGCAGCTTGCTGAGTCCGCGGTGATCCAGGATCAGCTGTGGCAGCCGGTATTGCTCGGCCAGTTCCTCGAGTACCGACTCGGCGGTGGACGGCTGGCCCTTGGGTGTCTTGGCCGTCACCGGGATCTGCATCTTGTCGTAGAGAATGGTCTGGATCTGTTTCGGTGAGCCGATGTTGAACGCCTGGCCGGCCTCGTCGTGCGCCTGGCGCTCGATGGCCTGCATCTTGTCCTCGAGCTCCGCGCTTTGTGTATTCAGCAGGTCGGCGTCGATAGCGACGCCGTTGCGTTCCATGCGCGACAGTACCACCACCAGCGGCATCTCGATCGTTTCGTAGAGGTTTTTCAGATCGGCGTCGGCCTCGAGCTGCGGCCAGAAGGTCTCGTGCAGCTGCAACGTGATGTCGGCGTCCTCGGCGGCGTACGGTGCGGCGTCGTCGATCGCGACCTGGTCGAAGGTGATCTGCTTGGCGCCCTTGCCGGCGACCTGTTCGTACTTGGTAGTCTGGGTGTCGAGATGGGCCTCGGCCAGCGTGTCCATGTCGTGGCGGCTGGCGACGCTGTTCAATACATAGGATTCGAGCATGGTGTCGTGCTGCACGCCGGTCAGTTCGATGCCGTGATTGGCGAGCACGTTCATGTCGTACTTGAGGTTGTGGCCAACCTTTGCCGCGCCGGTGTTTTCCAGCAGCGGTTTGAGCTGTTGCAGTACCGTGTCGTGATCAAGTTGTGCCGGTGCGCCGGGATAGTCGTGCGTCAGCGGCACGTAGGCGGCTTCGCCGGCCTGGATTGCGAACGATAGGCCGACGATGCGTGCCGCCATGTAGTCGAGACTGGTGGTTTCGGTATCGAAGGCGAACAGTTCCGCCTTTTGCAGGCGCTGCAGCCAGTCATCGAACAGTGCCTGATCGAGGACGGTCTGGTAATTTCGCGCCGGCTGCTGCCTGCGGCGCGCCGATTGTTGCGCGTCGCTGCTGGAATCGCCTGTGCCGGTCTTGCTGTCGCCGCCCCCGTGGTCGGGCTGTTCCGGCGCGTCGCCGCTGTCCATCTCGCGCAGCAGCGCGTTGAAACCATGCTGCTCGTAGAGCGGCCGGATGGTCTGCGGATCCGGTTCGCCCGGCATCAGGTCCGCCGGCCGGAAATCGAGTTCGACGTCACACTTGAGCGTGACCAGCTCGCGCGACAGTGGCAGCTGATCGAGCGAGGCGCGCAGGTACTCGCCGACCTTGCCCTTGATCTCGTCGGCATGTTCGATGATTGCGTCCAGCGAACCGTACTGGTCCAGCCACTTGGCCGCCGTCTTCGGTCCGACCTTGGGCACGCCGGGGATGTTGTCGATGCTGTCGCCCACCAGGGTGAGATAGTCGATAATCTGGTTCGGACTGACGCCGAACTTCTCGCGTACGCCGGCTTCGTCGTAGACGGCACTGTTCATCGTGTTGACGATCGTGATCGAGTCGTCGACCAGCTGCGCCAGGTCCTTGTCGCCGGACGAGATGACCGTGTGCATGCCGGCGTCGGTGGCCTGTCTGGCCAGCGTGCCGATGACATCGTCGGCCTCGACGTTGTCGATCACCAGCATGGGAATGCCGAGTGCCTTGATCAGCCGGTGCAGCGGTTCGATCTGCGCCTTCAGGTCGTCCGGCATCGGCGGTCGGTTGGCCTTGTACTCGGCGTAGAGATCGTTGCGGAACGACTTGCCGCTGGCGTCGAAGACGACCGCGAAATACGCACTTTCGTAGTCGCGGCGCAGCTTGCGCAGCATGTTGACGACGCCGTAGACCACGTGGGTCGGTTCGCCCTGCGGATTGGTCAGCGGCGGCAGGGCATGGTAGGCGCGAAAAATGTAGTAGGAACCGTCGACCAGCACCAGCGTATTGTCGCTGGCGCGGGCCTTGCGGGACTGGGTCTTGCGCTGGGTCATGGCGATGGATACTGATGCGTCGTGCTGTTGGCGCCGGGCCAACTGTGCAACAATGAACGCTTGCTCGATAACAAGCCTGAATCGGCCGGCGCGTTGCGCCGGAAGCCTGCCCATTATGAATGATCGCCCGACAACTTCACATCATGTTCGTACCGAAGCCGATGACGCCGCGCTAACGCGTGAATCCTGGAAGGTGTTCCAGATCATGGCCGAGTTCGTCGAGGGCTTCCAGAAGCTTGCCGGCATCCGGCCATCGGTGAGCATGTTCGGATCGGCCCGCTTGCCGCCGGATCATCCCTGGTACGCGCTGGCCGAGGACATCGCCGGGCGCCTGTCCAACGCCGGTTTCTCGGTGGTCAGCGGCGGCGGTCCGGGCCTGATGGAGGCGTTCAACAAGGGTGCGGTGACCGGGCGCGCGCCGAGCATTGGCCTGAACATCCAGTTGCCGCACGAACAGAGCGGCAATGCCTACCAGGATATTGCCCTCTATTTCAAACACTTCTTCGCCCGCAAGGTGATGTTCGTCAAGTACGCGACCGCCTACGTGGTGCTGCCGGGCGGCTTCGGCACGCTCGATGAGTTGGCTGAAATCCTGACCCTGATTCAGACCGGCACCAGCCGCCGCATTCCCGTCATTCTGGTCGGCCCCGAATTCTGGGAAGGACTTGTGGACTGGTTCCGCGATACGCTGGTCGAAGAGGGTATGATTGACCGTGACGACCTCGATATTCTGCAGATCGTCAGCGAGCCGCAGCAGGTGCTCGAAGAGATTTTTCGTTACTATGAACAGCGCGGTTTCGAGCCAACAGCCGAGGAACAGGAAAAGCAGCTGCACCTGTAGTGAGGTGCGCGGCAGGCCCGGAGGATTCATGATGCAGGAGACCAAGACGATGTTGCGAACATTATTCGCCCTGAGCCTGGCGCTGGTATGGCACATGCCCGCACTGGCGCAGACCGGCGAAGTGCCGGGCATGCCAGAGGATCCGGCCATGGCCGAACCCAAGCCGCCGCCGCGGGTGGAGGAAGAGAAAGCGCGGCAGGCGCAGCAGGAAGAACAGGCCCGCCAGCGGCAGGAAGCCGGTGATGATGATGGCGCCGCGGCGGTACCGGCGCCGCCGGAACTGCCGGAGCGCATGGAAAGCGGCGAGCCGATCGAGCCGGAGGTGACGATCATCCAGCGCGAGGATGCCGAGATCGAGGAATACCGCGTCAACGGCCGGCTGTACATGGTCAAGGTCAAGCCCAGCAACGGGCCGGTCTATTACCTGGTCGATCGCGACGGTGACGGCCACATGGAATCGCGCATCAGCGGCATCAAGGACGATCCCATCGTGCCGCAATGGGTGATTTTCAGCTGGTAGCGGTTAAAACTTCACGCCGCCGGCGCCAGCGGGCACAATAGACGGACAGCCATGCGTCCATGTGGCCATACCGGGACGAAATCCGGTGTGGCAGCAGCGGTTACGGGGCTTAACCATTAAAATAACTAATCACGCCGCCCGGTCTACCACCGGACTGGCTTGTTGACGGCGATCGCAGCATGTCCGTTTATACGGTCGTAACGACAGAACAACTCAAGCAATTCCTGGCCGGCTATGATCTGGGCGAACTCGAACAGTTCGTCGGCATCAGCAACGGTATAGAAAATACCAATTACTTTGTCACCACCAGCACCGGCGATTACGTTCTGACGCTGTTCGAGGTTCTGCAGGCCGACGAGCTGCCCTATTTTCTCGAACTGATGGCGTTCCTGGCCGAGCATGATATCCCCAGCGCGCACCCGGTACCGGATCGCAACGGTATGTATCTGCAGCGGCTCAACGGCAAGCCGGCGGCGCTGGTGCAGCGGCTCAACGGTGCCAGTGTGGATTTGCCGACGCCGACGCAGTGCCGCGCCATTGGCGAACAGATGGCACGCATGCATGTCGCTTGCGATCAGTTCGGCATGCACCGCGACCCGGTGCGCGGACCGAAATGGTGGGTTACTACAGCTGCCGAGGTGATGCCGAAGCTGAGCCACTCGGACCAGGCCCTGCTCCGGGCCGAGCTGGAATTCCAGGCCGCCGTCGACACGCGTGATCTGCCGTTCGGCATCATCCATGCCGACCTGTTTCGTGACAACGCATTGTTCGTCGGCGAACGCCTGACCGGTATCATTGATTTTTACTACGCCTGCAATTTCTACCTGATTTATGACCTGGCGGTGACGGTCAACGACTGGTGTAACAGTGGCGACAGTGCTGTCGACAGTGACAATGCCGCGCACCTGCTCGGCGGTTATCAGCGTTTCCGTACGGTGACGCCGCGGGAGATCGATGTCTGGCCGGCGATGCTGCGCGGTGCCGCCCTGCGCTTCTGGCTGTCGCGCCTCCGGGACATGCACTTTCCGCGGCCCGGCGAGATCACGCATATCAAGGATCCGAACGTGTTTCGTGATGTGCTCACCAGCCGCATCGGCGTCGATGACGAGTTGCGCGCCATGTGGCAGACCGCCGTCAGTGCCTGAAGGACTTCTTGATGTCGCGTTACGGCGTTTTTGTCTACGGCACGTTGCTCGATGCGGATCTGCGCTGCGAGGTCTGCGGCCGGTCGGTGCCGGCAGCGCCGGCGCGACTGCCTGATTACCGGCGCTACCGGCTGCGTAACCTCCCTTACCCGGGTATCGTCGCCGAGCCCGGTGCCGAGGTCGTCGGCCAGTTGCTGGATGTTGATGCGCGTACGCTGGCGGCGCTGGATCGTTACGAAGACAGCTGCTACGAACGCCGTCTGCTGGAGGTGGACAGCGAAGCCGGCCGCCAGCGCGCCTATGTGTACGTCATTCCACAGGCCCGACGGCATCTCATCGATCCGCGCGACTGGGACCTGGATCGCTGGCGGCGTTGGGCCAGACGCCGGGGCTAGACCAGTGCCAGCACGATCGCGGCCAGACCGAGAAAGCTGAGAAAGCCCACCACATCAGTTACCGTGGTCAGCAGCACACCGCCGGCGATGGCCGGGTCGACGCCAATCCGTTTCAGTAACAGGGGAATCAGCGCACCGGCCAGTGCACCGGAGGCCAGCGTGATCACCATTGCGGCGCCGATTACCAGACTGACCAGGTGATTGCCGAACCACAGGTAGGCGATCACGCCGACAACCAGCGCCCAGAGCAGGCCGTTCAGAAAGCTGATGATCAATTCCTTGCGCAACAAGGGCTGGATGTTCGATTTGCCGATCTGGCCCAGCGCCAGGCCGCGTACCATGATCGTCAGGGTCTGGTTACCGGCGACGCCACCCATGCTGGCGACGATCGGCATCAGCACGGCCAGGGCGACAAGCTGCTGAATGGTCGCCTCGAAGCGGCCGATAACCGCGGCAGCGACAAAGGCGGTAATGATGTTGATGCCCAGCCAGACGGCGCGGCGGCGCGTGCTTGACCAGATCGGTGCGAACAGGTCGTTTTCCTCGATGCCGGCCATGCGCCTGAACGTCTGTTCGGCTTCTTCCTGAATGACGTCGACCACGTCGTCAATGGTGATCCGCCCCAGCAGATGATTTTCCTCATCGACTACCGGTGCCGAAACAAAGTCGCGTTGTTCGAACTTTTTGGCCACTTCGGCAGCAGGCAGCGTTGCCGGTAACGGCTCGGCCGAGGTATTCATGCATTCGCCAACAGTGCGTTCGCTATCGTTCAGAAACATTGCGGTCAATGGCAGAACGCCGAGAAACCTGTTGTCGCGATCCACAACCACCAGCGAGTCGGTGTTATCGGGAATTTCGCTGCGCCGACGCAGGAAACGGTTGACCACATCGAGGGTGACATCGGCCCGTATCGGAATGACATCCAGGTCCATCAGGCCGCCGGCGGTGTCTTCCGGGTAGGACATCACCGAGGCCAGACGCTGCCGATTCTGCTCGTCCATGGCGAGCAGCACGCTTTCGATCAATGCTTCCGGCAGGTCCTGGAGAATGTCGGCGGCGTCGTCGGTATCCAGGGAGCGGGTGGCTTCCACCACTTCCTGCGGCTGCATCAGTTCCAGCAGGCTGACGCGGACGGACTCCTGGGCATGCGCGAGGACGTCACCGGCACTATCCGGATCGATCAGCCACCAGACGCGCTGGCGATCCTGGTTCGGCAGGCTTTCCAGCAGATCGGCGACCTCGGAGGCGTGGATATTCGCGAGCAACTCGCGAATAGCGGCCGGATCCTCGTTGTCCAGCGCCTCGCGCAGCTGCTCGAGCGTCGGCTGTTCGATGGTGTCCTGGGATGTGGTTTCGGGATCGGTCATGATCACCCCTGTTGCTTGCAACTTGGCAGTGTAGCAAGCGCACTTAAGGCGGGTAAGATCCCGGTGGCGAAATAATCGCCGGGTCAGTAAATCTTGCGTGCCCGAATCGCGGCTAGCTTTGCATCAATTGCAGGACATCACCGCCACTACAGGCCTGTAGCGCCTTGCGTGCGAGCTTCTCCAGATCGCGAATACGGCTGTGCATGACGATCTGTTTCACCTCCAGAAGCACGGCCGGGTGAACACTGAACTCACGCAGACCCAGGCCCAGCAGCAGGCGTGTATATTCCGTTTCACCAGCCATCTCGCCGCACATGGCGACCGGTATGCCGGCGCGTTCACCGGCCTGGAGCGTCTGGTGGACAAGACGCAAAACAGCCGGGTGTAACGGATCGTATAAATAGTTGACTTCCTCATTCACCCGGTCGATGGCCATCGTGTACTGGATCAGATCGTTGGTGCCGATGGACAGGAAGTCGAGGTGTTTGGCAAAGATATCGGCGCACACGGCCGCTGCAGGTACCTCGATCATGCCGCCTACGGCGATATCGTGATCGAACGGAATGCGCTTATCGCTGAGCTCCTGCTTGAGCTCAGTGACCATCTGCAACACCTGCTCCATCTCGTGCACATTCGACAGCATCGGGATCATCATGCGTACCGGTCCGAGTGCCGAGGCGCGCATGATCGCACGCACCTGCGGCCGGAATAGCGCTGGTTCTTTCAGGCATAGCCGAATTGCGCGCAGACCCAGTGCCGGGTTTGACTGCACCGGACCGCTCTGACGGCCGCCGTCAACCTGCTTATCTGCGCCCAGGTCCAGAGTGCGAATGGTCAGCGGCAGGCCGTCGAGAATACGAATGACGCTGGCATAGGTTTCATAATGTTCTTCTTCGTCCGGTGGCGTTTCGCGGTTCATGTACATGAACTCGGTGCGGTAAAGACCGACGCCGCTGGCACCGACCTCGCGTACGTTTTCAAAATCACGCGGTAGTTCGATGTTGGTTTGCAGGTCGATAGTAACGCCGTCCTGGGAAACCGTTGGTGCCAGCCGGATCTTCTTGAGGTCGGTGAGATAACGCTTTTCTTCGCGCTGACGGCGTTTGTAATGGTTCAGCGTACGTTTGTCGGGATTGGCAAGCAGTACACCCCGGGTGCCATCGATAACCAGCTGCTCGTCCTCGCGCACATAACGACGCGCCTGGTGAACGCCAACGATGGCGGGAATGCCCAGGCTACGGGCAAGGATGGCAGTATGCGAGGTCGGGCCACCGAACTCGGTGGCAAATGCGACGATACCCTGGTACTGCAGTAACACGGTGTCTGCTGGCGTCAGGTCATCAGCCAGGACGATATAGCCACTGAGGCGGCTATCCGGCTCCTCGTGGCGCAACGGTGTGTGCTTGAGCAGGATGCGCTGGATACGATTGATGACATGAACGACATCATCCTTGCGCGTGCGCAGATAGGCATCGTCCATTTCCTCGAACACATTGACCAGCGCGTCACGCTGCATACGCAAAGCCCATTCGGCATTGCATTGCATATCGCGAATCAGTTTGCCGGGTTCCTCGGTAATCGCGACGTCTTCAAGCATCAACAAGTGCGTATCGATGAACGCGGCAATATCCGAACCCACTTCACGCGGCACATGATTACGGATTGCACGCAGCTGCTGGCGCGCACTTGAGATGGCCGATTCGAAACGTTTGACCTCGGCCTCTACATCATCCGGCGTGATGTTGTATTCGGGGATTTCGAGCTGGTTGCGCTCGATGATATGCACATTGCCGATGGCAATGCCACGTGATACGCCAACGCCGTGCAAGGCAAAACTCATTCAGACTCTCCGAACCGATTCTCGGTTAACTCGGTCAATGCCTCGAGCGCTGCCTCGGCATCATTGCCGTCGGCCTCGATCTCGATACAGCTGCCCTTGCCTGCGGCCAGCATCATCACGCCCATGATGCTTTTACCACTGACACGCCTGCCATTGTGGATCAGCGTTATTTCGCTTTGGTATTCGGAAGCGGTCTGTACAAAGCGCGCTGCTGCACGTGCATGCAGGCCGAGTTTGTTGACGATATTGATCTGGGTTTTTTCAGTCATGCTTGATGATCATCCCTGGCCATGAAAACGCCGTCGCGCCCCCCCGTCACGGCTTTTTGTGCCAGTGCGTCGAGATCCAGTTGCGGATAGTTGAGTACCCGTACCAGCATGGGCAGATTCATGCCGCTGATAATTCGTACCTGGTGAAACTCGCCCAGACGGTTGGCGATGTTGCTGGGCGTGGAACCGAACAAGTCGGTAAGTACCAGTACGCCATCTCCCTCATCGAGCAAATCGAGCAGTTCCTGTGCATCGGCCATGAGGTCTTCCGGTTCGCTTTCACGCGAGGCCGTTAACAGTTTGGCGTTCATCGGGCAACCGCCCAGCATGTGCGTGGTCGTGCCGAGCAGCGCCGGACCGATACCGCTATGACTGATGATTAACAGGCCGACACTCATGGTTTTTCTCCGAACGACTCAACAGAGCCCCGGCATATGTTCATCCAGTATAAAATCATAAACAGGACTAGATATCGCGGTGGCGCACCAGCGTCGTTTTACCCTGTTCCATGAAAAAACGTGACAGTTTTTCCACCATGTAGACCGAACGATGCTGGCCACCGGTGCAGCCGATAGCCACCGTCAGGTAGCTGCGGTTGTCAGCTTCGAACTGGGGGATCCAGGTCTCCAGAAACCCACGTATCTGTTGCAGCATGGTTTCGACCTGTGGCTGCGCCTCCAGGAACTGGATCACCGGATCATCACGGCCGGTATAGGGCCGTAGTTCCTGGTTCCAGTGCGGGTTTGGCAGGCAACGTACGTCAAAGGCAAAGTCGGCATCGCGTGGCAGGCCGAGCTTGTAACCAAATGAGGTCAGTTGCAGGGACAACGCATTGGGCGCGCGCCGGGCAATACGTTCGCGGACCAGGTCACGCAGTTCATGTAGTTGTGTGTGACTGGTGTCGATACGCAGGTCGGCCGCCTCGGATAATGGCCCCATCAGGCCGCGCTCCTTGCGCAGGGCCTCGGTGAGATTGACCTGGTTCGAAGACAGTGGGTGTTTGCGCCGTGTCTCGCTGAAACGCCGGGTAAGCACGTCATCCGTCGCTTCGATAAAGATCAGCTCGGTGCTGATGCCGTGTTCACGCAGGGACTGAATGGTACCCGGTAGCGTGGTCAACTCCTGTTCGGGGTTGCGTGCATCAATACCCAGCGCCAGGCGGTTGGCAAACAACGGATAGCCCTGTTCAAGTCGATCAAGGATCGATACCAGCAAGCTGGCTGGCAGATTATCGATGCAGTAGTAGTCCAGGTCCTCGAGCGTGTTCAGCGCCACGGTCTTGCCGGCCCCGGACAGGCCGCTGACAATAATGACTCGACGTTGCTTGGCCTCAGTCATTGTCGCGACTCACTTGCTGGCGGTTTGCTGGATCAGCTGGCGCTGGCGATCGGCAAAGTCCTGCGAGGCGTTGTAACCGCTCATGCGCAGCAGATGACTGTGTGCGGCACATTCGACCAGTACAGCAAGGTTGCGACCCGGCGCCACCGGCACCGTGATTTCCGGCACATCCACTTCCAGGACACGCTGCGTGCGATAACTGCCCTCGAGACGATCAAGCTTGAGCAGTCGGTCCTTGTCCATTGGTTCGAGGCGAATGATAAGGCGCAGGTATTTATTGCCCTTGATGGCGTTGTTGCCGAACAGCTCGCGTACATTGATGATGCCGAGTCCGCGCACTTCAAGAAAATCGGTCAGCAACTCCGGGCAATAACCATTGATGATGTCCGGCGCGATGCGCGAGAACTGCGGCGCGTCGTCGGCCACCAGCCGGTGACCACGGGTGATGAGTTCCAGTGCCAACTCGCTCTTGCCGATGCCGCTGGGGCCGGTGATCAATACCCCGATCGCCATGACCTCCATGAATACGCCATGTAATACGACGACATCGGCAAACAGGTTGCTGAGGTAATAATGCAGCGACTCGGTCAGCTTGGTACTCGACAATGGCGTCGTGAACATGGGGATGCTTTGTTCATTACAGCGACGCTTGAGCAGGGTCGGCGGTATCTGTGATTCGGCGATGACCAGGCATGCCGGTTGATGGCTGAACAACTGGCGGATGGCGTCCTGGCGCGAGATGTCGCGCAGGCTTTCGAGATAGTTCAGTTCGATCTTGCCGAGCACCTGAATCTGGTGCGGGTGGATCAGGTTGAGATAACCGACCAGTGACTTGTTAGTGGGCGTCTTGATCCGGGGGCCTTGATTGTTGCCATGCGTGTCGAATTCGTCGGCAGCATAGTCCTGCGGCCGTAGGCTGGACTCTTCCGGTGTGATAATGCGTTTGCCACCTTCCTGACCAGCGGCCCATTCAAGCATCAGCTTTTGTGCATGATTATTGAACAGGTCGGTGACGCTAATCTGGTCGGTCATGGCGGCACCCGTTTATTCTTTCAGCAGTTCGTACAACGCTGTATTCGACCCGCCCTGGCGCAGCCTGGTGACCAGCTCCGAGTCACTGAACATTTCTGCCAGTCGTGCCAGCACCTGCAGGTGTTCATCGGTTGACGCCTCCGGCACCAGCAGGGCAAATAACAGATCCACCGGTTGCTGATCGACGGCATCGTAGTCGACACCCTCGTTGAGCTGGATAAAGGCCCCCAGGGTTTGCTTGCTGCCACGCAGACGGCCATGCGGTATGGCGACACCATGACCGAGGCCGGTGCTACCAAGCCGTTCGCGCGCGCACAGGCTGTCGAATATTTCCGTCTGCGTCAGGTCCGGCGTATCGTCGGCGATCAGGTTGGCGAGCAGCTCCAGGACACTCTTTTTGCTGGAGACGTCGACATTGCCCGCGATACGGGAGGGAGAGAGTATTTCGGAGATTTGCATGTGACTTACATTGTGGCTTATGTGGCTGTCTGCGATGCGCCTGCTCGATCCCTTGAATGATATCACTTCGGGTTACAGGCTCTGGGATTTCAGGCCACCTTCGCTGCGGTGGTGGTCGGTCATTTTTTCCTTGTGCTTTTTCAGTTGCCGATCCAGCTTGTCCATCAACTCATCGATCGCAGCATACATACTCTCCTGCTCGGTGTTGGCGAACAGCTCGCCGCGGCTGACGCTGATGGTGGCCTCGGCCTTGTGCCGCTCTTTCTCGATGCTGAGTATGACATGCACATTCGTGATTTGATCGAAGTGCCGCTCCAGGCGCTGGAACTTGGTTTCCACATACTCGCGCAGGGCAGGTGTGACGTCCATCTGCTGACCGGTGATATTGATTTGCATGGCGGCCTCCTTTAGGGGACTGGTTATAGATGCTTGCGCTCGTTCGACGGCGGTATGGACATGGCCTCACGATACTTGGCTACGGTGCGTCGCGCCACTTCAATGCCGCGATCGGAAAGAATGCTGGCAATTTTGCTGTCGCTCAGGGGTTTCTGCGGGGGTTCCTCGCTGATCAGCTTCTTGATCTGGGCGCGGATCGAGGTCGACGAGGCCGTGCCCCCCATGGTCGTGCTGACGTGGCTGGAGAAGAAGTATTTCAGCTCGAAAATGCCACGCGGCGTATGCATGTACTTGCGGGTTGTTACCCGCGAGATGGTCGACTCGTGCATGCCCAGGGCCTCGGCAATATCATGCAGGACCAGCGGTTTCATTGCCTCTTCGCCGTGTTCGAGAAAAGCCTGCTGGCGCTCGACGATGGCGGAGGCGACGCGTAACAGCGTCTCGCTACGGCTTTGCAGGCTTTTGATGAACCAGCGCGCTTCCTGCAGATGCGATTTCAGCGAATTGTTGTCGTTGCTGTTGTCGGCGCGGCGAACCATCTGCGCGTAACTGCTGTTGATACGCAGTTGCGGAATTGCCTCGCCGTTGAGTTCCACTCGCCAGACGCCCTTGTCCTTCTTCACATAGACGTCCGGAATGATGTATTCCGGCTGTGTGTTCTGTACCTGGCCACCCGGGCGTGGGTTGAGCGACTGGATCAGGTTCAGAACCTCTTGCAGTTCGTCGCGACTGAGCCGGGTCTGACGTATCAGCGCATTGTAATCGTGCGCCGCGAGCAGCTGCAGGTGCTGGTCGACAACCAGGTGCGCCGCGTCCTTCCAGGCGACATCGCCGGGCAGCTGGTGCAGCTGGATCAGCAGGCATTCGCGCAGGTCAGTAGCGGCAACGCCGGGCGGATCCATGGCCTGGATGATATGCAGCACGGCACGCACCTCGTCCAGGCCGAGCGTGTCCGTATTATCGTCATCGGGTTCGCCCTTGATGTCCGTGCTCAGGGATTCGTGGATTTCCTCGAGGCTCAGGGTGAGATAGCCGTCGTCGTCGAGGGCGTCGATGATGGCCAGCGCGATGGCGCGGTCGGTTTCGCTGGTCGGGGTCAGGTTGAGCTGCCAGCGCAGGTAGTCATGCAGTGATTCGCCCGGACCGCTCTGATTGTCGTAGCCGTTCAGATCCGGATCGGCACTGCCCGTGGCGCCCTGGTAGCTGAGCGGGTCGTAAATATCGTCCCAGACGCTGTCGACCGGCAGGTCGTCGGGAATATTCTCCTGTTGCAGGCCGCTTTCGGCTTCAGTCCCGGCTTCGCTGCTGTTGCTGGTTGTTTCCGCCTCGCCGTTCGTTGCCGGGGCTTCCTCCTCGCCCTCATCCTCGTCCAGCTCCAGCATCATGTTCGATTCCAGTGCTTCCTGGACCTCGGTCTGCAGCTCCAGACTCGATAGCTGTAACAGGCGTATGGCCTGTTGCAGCTGCGGCGTCATGGTCAGGCTCTGGCCGATGCGTAATTGCAGCGAGGGTTTCATATACTGACTATTCTAACTGAAATTCGACCGCTTGTAGGTGACTCTAGAGCCGGAAGTGTTCGCCCAGGTAGACCTCACGCACCTGATTATTCGAGAGAATTTCATCCGGCTCACCGGCGGCGATGATCTGGCCATCGCTGACAATATAGGCGCGGTGGCAGGTGCCCAGCGTTTCGCGCACATTATGATCGGTGATCAGGATGCCGATACCGGCCTCGCTCAGGCGCCGGATGATGGCCTGGATATCGCTGATCGATATCGGATCGATGCCGGCAAACGGCTCGTCCAGCAGCAGGAACAATGGATCCATGGCCAGCGCCCGGGCGATCTCGACGCGCCGGCGTTCGCCGCCGGACAGGCTCGCGCCGACACTGTCGCGCAGACGGGCGACATGAAACTGCGTCAGCAGATCCTCAAGCCGTTGCTCGCGGTCGCCGGGGCTCAGGTCGGGGCGCGTCTGCAGGATCGCCATGATGTTGTCGGCAACCGTCAGCTTGCGGAAGATCGATGGTTCCTGCGGCAGATAACCCAGCCCCAGCTGCGCGCGCTGGTCGATCGGCAGACGGCTCAGGTCGGTGTCGTTGAGGAAAATGCTACCGGTATCGGCCGGGATCAGGCCGACGATCATGTGAAAGCTTGTGGTCTTGCCGGCGCCGTTCGGCCCCAGCAGGCCGACGATCTCGCCGCTGTGCACGTTCAGGCTGACGTCTTTCACCACCGGCCGCGACTTGAACGTTTTTGACAGGTTGCGAACACTCAGTTCGCTGCCCGGCGCCGCGGTCACGCTGGCCTCGGCGCTGACTGCCATTGGGCTCACCGACACCGCCTATTCACTGTCGCCGGACTGTTTTTTCGGCGTGATGATCACGCGTACGCGACCGTCTTCGCCCTCCTCCGTGACCGGCGCGTCCTTGCCTTCCGGTGTGCTCTTGGCGACCACGCGACTGTTGATGGTGTCGTATTCGATACGCCGGCCGGTGAAGGTGACATCTTCCTGTACCACCTTGGCATCATCGATAAGAATGATCATGCCGTCGTTAAAGTAGCGCTCCATGCGCTGCGCCCAGGCCTCGTCGTAGACGTCGCTGTCGTCGGGCAACTGCTTGTAGTAGGCGCGGTCGCCTTCAAGGATGGCGCGGTCGAGTTCCTTGTTCTCATCGTAATACACCGTCAGTGTATGACCGGACATGAACAGCGAGCCCTGGGTGACCTCGACGTCGCCGCGATACACCGTGGTGCCTTTCTGGTCATCGAGTTCGGCGCTGTCGGCGACGATTTCCATGGGCTTGTCGCTATCGGAGGACAGTGCCGGCAGACTGGTTGGCCACAACAGTGTTGCCAGCAGGCTGCCGAGTAACGGCACATAATGCTTGGCGGTCATATATTTCATAGTCTATTCCGGTTCGGGTTGTTCGCTGCGTCCGGTCTCGCGATCCGGACGGGTCTGGCTGGCCTCAAGGACGGTCTTGACCCGGCTCAGCATCTCGATGCGACCTTCCTTCATGTACGCGCGCATGCCGACGCTGTCGGTGCGCGACTCGGGTGTGGTCAGCGTTGCCGGCTGGTCGGTTTCGGCCATGTCGCGCTCGGGATAAACCGTCGCCGCGCTGGTCGTGATCTCGAACACCGGCGTGTCGGCTTCACCCGGTTCCCAGAAACGCACGTTGTCACGCAACAGGATAACCTCATTGCCGGATGTCACCCAGCCCCGATCGGCGCGCACGTGTAGTGGCGGGCGGCCGGGCCGGAACATCTCAAGCCGCGGTCCAGTCAGTTCCGTCTCCCCTTGGTCCTCGAAATGCGCCATAAAATCCGCGCGCAGGCGCGTTTCCGGGTCGCCCTCGACGTCCATGTTCAGGCTGTCGAGGTCGGTCATGGTGTAATCCGGCACACGTTCGGCGGCACGCTCGTCGCCCTGTTGGTCGTGCTCAAGCTGGTAGACAACGTAGAAACTGACCGCCGTCAGCGGCAAGAGCAAAAGAATGAGGCGCCAGCGCAGCGACATGGTTGCCCGGCATCCGCCTAGTTGGCGGCATCCGTATAGCGCGCCAGCAGGGGCGCCAGCCGTTGCTGGGCATCGAGGATGAGTTCGCACACCTCGCGCACCGCGCCGCGGCCGCCGGCGGCCGCTGTGACGAAGTCGGCGCGTTCGCGTACCAGTGGGTGGGCGTCGGCGACCGCCACCGCCAGCCCGGCGCGGTTCAGTACCGGCAGATCGACCAGGTCGTCGCCGACGTAGGCGGTGTCCGCTGCCGGCAGGTCCAGTTCATCCAATAGTGCGCTGTAGGTTTGCGCCTTGTCCTGGCTGCCCTGGTAGACGTATTCGATGCCGAGCGCGGCCATGCGTTCGGCGGTAACCTGGGACTGGCGCGCGGAGATGATCGCCACCTTGAGGCCGGCTTCGCGCATCAGCACCAGGCCGAGGCCGTCGCGCACATGAAATGCCTTATGTTCCGTGCCGTCGTCGCCGAGGATCAGGCGGCCATCGGTAAGCACGCCGTCGACGTCGAAGATCGCCAGCCTGACGCGTTCGGCCTTGGCGGTCACCGTGTTCATACGACGCCCGAACGCAGCAGGTCGTGCATATTGAGAACGCCGATCAATTTCTGCTGGTCGTCGACCACCAGCAGGGCGTTGATCTTGTGATCCTCCATCAGGCTCAGTGCTTCCACCGCCAGCGCCTCGGCGCGTGTGGTCTTGCACTGGCGTGTCATCACCTCGGCAATGGGCGCGCTGCGCACGTCGATGCCGGCATCCAGGGTGCGCCGCAGGTCACCGTCGGTGAACACGCCGGCGACACGATTGTCGGCGTCGACCACGGCGGTGGTGCCGAGCCCCTTGCGGGTCATTTCCAGCAGCGCCTCCCTGAGCGTGGTGGTTTCCGTTACTACCGGCATTTCGTCGCCGGTATGCATGATATTGCTGACATGCAGCAGTAGTCGCCGGCCGAGCGTGCCGCCGGGATGTGACAGCGCGAAGTCCTCGGCGCTGAACTCGCGCGCTTCGAGCAGGGCGATGGCGACGGCGTCGCCCATGGCCAGCGTTGCCGTGGTACTTGAAGTCGGTGCCAGACCCAGCGGACAGGCTTCCTTGTCGACGCTGATGTCGAGGCTGACGTCCGCGGCCTGGGCCAGCGTTGACCGGGGCTTGCCGGTCATGGCGATTAGCGGTACGCCGAGGCGTTTGATGACCGGCAACAGGGCGACGATCTCGTCGGTTTCGCCGGAGTTCGACAGTGCCAGCACCACGTCATCGGGCGTAATCATGCCGAGGTCGCCGTGGCTGGCCTCGCCCGGGTGTACGAAAAACGCCGGCGTACCGGTGGAAGCCAGCGTGGCGGCGATCTTGCCGCCGATATGGCCGGACTTGCCCATGCCGAGGACGACGGTGCGGCCCTGGCAGTTGAGCAGGAAACGGCAGGCGCGCGCGAACTCGGCGTCGATGCGCGGTGCCAGCGCGGCGATGGCCGCGGTTTCGGTCTCGATCACGGCCCGGCCCAGCGTAATCAGGCGCTCGGCATCGAATTCGTGCAGGTGGCGGAGGTCGCGGTTCTTGCTGGTCATGGCGTCAGACGTGTGTGCCCGGGTCGATGAACAGCCAGGCCTGATAGGCGATAAAACAGGCAAGCAGCAGCAGGCCTTCCGGCCGGCCGATACGGCCGCGTTGTCTTGTGAATAGCATCAGTCCCATCAATACGCTTAAGCCGACCATGACCGGAAAATCGCGGGCGATGACGCTGACCTGAAAGGCGTCCGGATTGAGCAGCGCTGGCACGCCCAATACGGCCAGCATGTTGAACATATTTGACCCGATAATATTGCCTATCGCAATGTCGGCCTCGCGTTTCATGATACTCGCAATTGACGCCGCCAGCTCGGGCAGACTGGTACCGACGGCGATGATCGTCAGGCCGATGACCAGGTCGCTGATGCCGAACGCTGCAGCGATGAAAACTGCGCCGCGAACCAACAGTTCAGCACCGCCGAGCAACAGCAACAGGCCGATGCCCAGATACACGGCGGCGCGCAACGGCGCCATCTCGGCACGGTATTCCTGGTCGCTCTCGGCGATCAGCGGGTCATCGTCACCGCTGACTGCGACGCGGCGGGCGATGTAAATGATGGCGGCCATCACGGCAACCAGCGCGCCAATCAGGATCAGGCCATCGGCGCGTGTCAGGTCGAGGTCGAGCAACAGCAGGCCGGCGAGACCGATGGCCAGAGCCATCAGTCCGTATTCACGGCGTACCGAGTTGGAGGTGACGACGATCGGCAGCACCACGGCGCTGGCGCCCAGTACCAGTGCGACATTGGCGATGTTCGAGCCGATGGCATTACCGATCGCGATTTCAATATGACCGTCCAGCGCGGCGACCGAGCCAACCAGCACCTCCGGTAACGAGGTGGCCATGCCGACCACGGTCAGGCCGATCACGAACGGCGTTACGCCGACATTGCGGGCCGTGGCTGCAGCGCCGAGGACAAAGCGGTCGGCACCGTAGGACAGCAGCACCAGGCCGGCGATGACGGCGAGACAGGCTAGTAGCATAGTCGGTTACGGACTCCAGTACCGGGCTGGCGGAAAGAGGCGCAATCATGCCAGATGCCGGCGATTCGGCAAAACCGGCGCATTCATGGATGTGACAATTTATAATGTCGCCGATGATGGCAACACCGCAATCGACCGCCGCAACCGACCCGCGCCTGGCCGCGCTGCATGACTGGCTGGCGCCGCGCTTCGGTATCGTCACGCTCGAACCGGCTTCGAGTGACGCCAGTTTTCGTCGCTATTTCCGTTTCCATCAGGGCGGCCGCAGCTATGTCGTCATGGACGCGCCACCGGAACACGAAGACTGCCGGCCGTTCGTCGATATCGCCGCGCGTCTGCAGCGCGCCGGCCTGCACGTACCCGGGATACTGGCCGCGGATCTCGAACGCGGCTTTCTGCTGCTCGGCGATCTCGGCACCACGGTTTATCTGGCGGTGCTGAACGAGGCCAATGCCGATGCGTTGTTCGCCGATGCCATCGCCGCGCTGGTGACCATGCAGGCCGATGCCGATGCCAGTGGTCTGCCGGCCTACGACCGGGCGCTGTTGTTGCGCGAGCTGAACCTGTTCGTCGACTGGTATCTCGGTCGTCACTTGCAGATCGAGCTGGACGCGGCCGAAGCCGCGGATCTGGCCGCCGTGTTCGAAGCGCTGATAACGCGTGCCCAGGCCCAGGCGCAGGTGTTCGTGCACCGCGACTACATGCCACGCAACCTTATGGTCAGTCAGCCCAACCCGGGCGTGCTCGATTTCCAGGACGCCGTGGTCGGGCCTGTCAGTTACGACCCCGTGTGCCTGTTCCGTGACGCCTTTATCAGCTGGCCGGCGGCGCGCGTCAGCGACTGGCTGCACGAGTACTGGCAGCAGGGACGCGCGCGCGGCGTGCCATTGCCACCGCGCTTCGCGGATTTCCAGGTCGACGTCGACTGGATGGGTGTGCAGCGCCATCTAAAGGTGCTCGGCATCTTCGCCCGCATCCGTCACCGCGACGGCAAGCCGCAGTATCTCGAGGACGCGCCGCGCTTTTTCGAGTACATCCTGCAGGTGGCACCGCGCTACCCGGAGCTCGCGCCGCTGGCTGCACTGTTTGCGAAACGCATCCTGCCCGCGGTGCATTGATGCAGGCGCTGATCCTTGCTGCCGGGCGCGGCCAGCGTATGCGGCCGCTCACCGACCGGACGCCGAAGCCGTTGCTGGAGGTGGCCGGCAAGCCGCTGATCCAGTATCACGTCGAGCGCCTGGCGGCGGCCGGCGTGCGCGATCTGATCATCAATCACGCCCGTTTCGGTGATCAGATCGAGGCGCGACTGGGCTCCGGCAACGCTTTCGGTGTAAGCATTCACTATTCTGCCGAGGGCGACCAGCCACTGGAAACGGGCGGCGGTATCCGCAACGCGCTGGCGCTTATCGACAGCGATCCGTTCCTCGTCGTCAACGCTGACGTCTACACGGATTTTCCGTTCGCCGAGCTCGCCATGCCGGCCGAAACGCTTGCGCACCTGTTGCTGGTCGACAATCCCGGCCACAACAATGCCGGCGATTTCGCGCTCGCCGACGGTCGTGTGGGGTACGCCGCGGACGTCCCCGGCCGCCGCTATACCTACAGCGGCATCGGTCTTTACCGGCCTGCGCTGTTCGCCGACCAGCCGGCCGGTGCCTTCCCGCTGGCACCGCTGCTGCGCGAGGCCGCCGCTACCGGCCGGGTCAGCGGTCAGCACTATGCCGGTGTCTGGATCGATGTCGGCACGCCAGAGCGCCTGCGCAGCCTGGATGCCGCCCTGCGCGCCGGTGATCCACCCGCCTGAACCGAACGTCCGTCGGCCTGTCCCATAGACAGACGTCTACATTGCGGTGCAGCATAAAGCTTGTTATGCTGTGCCCCTGTTTAGGCAGTATTCTCAATATATTGTATAATTAACACCTGCATGCCCAATATATAGCGCTAGAGTCCAGGGCGCACGTTCGTACCGACCGCTATCACAGTTCGATCCGTTACTGAATTGAAGCTGCTGGCGGTCGTGGTCGTGCAGGGAGGGCAAGTTTTGCTGAGCAACAATCTGACAAATAAGCTGCTGCATCGCTTCGTGCCGAACGATCACGTTCGCCCGATCGTTGCGCTATGCCTGCTCGGCATCGTACTGACACTGGGTCAGGCTGGCCTCATGCTGTCGACCGGCAGCTATACCGAGGGCTCGGTCGCAACCGCCAAAACCGCCGCCCACAGCAATTTCGCCAACAGCCTCGATGACGCCCGGCACCAGCCGCCGCAGGTTTCCGGCCGTATCCTGCCGCTCGTGACGGCAGCGCTGGCAGCGGCGGACGACAGGTTGCGCGTGCTGGCACAGCGCCGGCCCGGCCAACCGCAACAACCGGCGCTTGCCGGCGGCGAAATCCAGCTGCTGGAAGACTATGCCGCAGCGGTCGATCGTGAGCTGGTCTGGATACTGGTCGACAGCGCCAGCGAACTGGTGCCCGCCCTGCAATCCGGCCAAGGCGATCTGATCGCCGGCCAGCATGAATACCTGAATACGGGCACGCTGACCGCGGCCGAGCTAACCCAGCCGTGGAGCGTGTCACGCCAGCGGCTGGTGATACATCGCGATGGCGCGGAGCTGGCCAGCCTGGCCGAGCTGACCGCCGGCAGTATTGCCGTGCCGGCGAGTTCGCCGGCGCGTCCGCTGCTGCAAAATCATGCCGCCGAGCATGCCGAACTGGACATAGTTGTCGTTGACACCGGGCAAACGTCCACCGATATGCTGCGCAAGGTTGTGCAGGGTGAATACGACATGGCCGTTGCCGACAGCGCCGTGCTTGCCGACTACCTGCCGCACCAGCCGCAGCTGGATGTGGCCTTCGATCTGCCCGAGGCCCAGAACCTGGCCTGGGCGGTACACCCGGAGGCCGATGATCTGCGTCAATCCATCGACAGTTACCTGAGTCGAGAAGCATTGTCGCGCAGTGTGGCGGACGTGCGCTTTGACGATTTGCCGGGGATCACCGAACGGCGCCAGCTACGCGTCATCACCTATCAGAGCCCGGCGAATTACTATCTCGCCGACAACGGCGAACTGCGTGGTTTTGAATACGATCTGATTCGCCGCTTCGCCCGCGAGCACGACCTGCGTGTCGAGGTTGTCGTGGCACCGTCACAACAGGATATGGTGCGCTGGTTGCTGGAAGGCCGCGGTGACCTGATCGCCGCGTCGGTACCGGCGGCCAGCGTTCGCAACAACCCGAAACTGAGTGTCTCGCGTCCCTATAACTATGCCGCGCCATTGATCGTGGGGCGCGACAGTGACGACACGCTGCTTGATGCCCGCGACCTTGATGGCCGGCGTATCGTCCTGCCGGCCGGTAGCCCGCACAAGCGCTTGCTGGAACGTTATCAGCAACGCGGTATCGCGGTGGACGTCGTCACCGCCGACGACAACCAGTCTCTCGGCGAGATCCTGCAGCGGGTGGCGAAAGGTATTTATGATCTCACCGTGGTCGACAGTCACAAGTCACAGGCACTGCTGGCGGCTGACAAGGAAACGCAGGCGCACTTCCCGATCAGCGAACCGCTGCCGCATGGCTGGCTTATGCGTGACGATGATCAGCAGCTGCTGATGGCCGTGAATGACTATCTGGCCGAGACCTATCGCAGCCGCGATTATAATGTTCTGTATGCGCGCTACTTCGAGCAACCGATCAGGTACACACCGCTGGAAAAAAGCACCGACAGGCTGCTGGCGCTGGGCGGGGAACTGTCGCCCTACGACGAGCTGGTCCGGCGTTACGCTGACGAATTCGGTTTCGACTGGCGTCTGATCGTCGCGCAGATGTACCAGGAAAGCCGTTTTGATCCGGCGGCACAATCCAGTGCCGGTGCCATCGGCCTGATGCAGCTGCTGCCGACAACCGCCGACGATCTTGGCTTCACCGAATTATATCAGCCCGAATCGTCCATCCACGCCGGGGTAAGTTACCTGAACTACCTGTATAAGCGTTTTGATGAGGCGCTGGCATTTGAAGATCGGATCTGGTTGTCGCTGGCAGCTTACAATGCCGGCTACAGCCGGGTGGAACAGGCCCGACAACGCGCTCGCGAAATGGGCCTGGATGCCAACCGCTGGTTCGATAACGTCGAAAAGGCCATGCTGACCATGCGTAATGACACGACCTGCAGTTGCGGTCAGCCGGTCGCCTACGTGCGCGAGATCCGTTCGCGTTATCACAGCTATGTACGCCTGACCCGGCTGGCACAGTATGCTGCGCGTGACAGTCGCGCCGTAAGCCACGATACCTGATCGCCTGACCGGCATGTGCTTGCTATCCTGTCAGCATCGACAGACAGGGCCAGAACATGGGTCAGGAAATCAAAGCCAGCCGGTTCACCGCACAGGATTTCAGCCGGTTTCTGCATCGCTTGAACGAGGAAACCCGGCAACTGGGTGAGGACTTCAAGCAACAAACCTTATCCCAGGACGCGAATATCGGTGGCTTTGAACTCGAAGCCTGGCTGATCGATCGTGATGGTTACCCTGCGGCGGTCAACCAGCAATTCCTGGAACGCATCAACAACCCGCTGGTCGTGCCGGAACTGGCGGCCTTCAATGTTGAACTCAACAGCCGGCCAGTCAAACTGCAGGCCGATGCCCTGTCGGCAATGGAGCGGGAGCTGCAGGCAACTTGGCGCACGTGCCAGGAGACGGCCGCCACACTCGATGCCGCGTTGCTGATGACCGGCATTCTGCCGAGCGTGGTGGAAACGCAGCTGAGCCTGAGGAACATGTCGGCCCAGGCGCGTTATCGGGCATTGAATGAACAGGTGTTCCTGTTGCGTCATGGCGATCCGATACATCTGCATATCGATGGCCGCGAGACACTGCAACTGACGCACCACGATGTCATGCTGGAGGCCGGCACCACCTCTTTGCAGATACACCTGCAGGTGCCAAGCGTCAGTGCGCATGATTATATGAATCTGGCGCAGATCCTGTCGGCCCCCATGGTGGCACTGGCGGCCAATTCGCCCTACCTGTTCGGCCATGACCTCTGGGACGAAACACGCATCGCGTTGTTCGAACAGGCGGTGGAGGTTGGCTCACCGAAGCAGCGCCGGGTTACCTTTGGCAAGGGCTATACCCGTGAATCCCTGTACGAATGCTTTCGTGAAAATCTTGACGTTTACCCGGTACTGGTGCCGATCGATCTTGCGGACAGCAGCGAGCCGTACCCGCACCTGCGCTTCCATAACGGTACGATCTGGCGCTGGAACCGGCCGTTGATCGGTGTCGAGACGGACCCGGCACACGTGCGCATCGAACACCGCGTGGTACCGGCCGGACCGAGCGTGGTCGACTGCATCGCCAATGCCGCGGTCTTTTACGGTCTGGTCCAGTACTGGGCCAGCGACGCTACAGTGCTCAGCGAACATATCGACTTCCAGACCGCACGTGGCAATTTCTATCAATGCGCGCGTCATGGATTGCAGGCCAATGTCATCTGGCAGGATGGACGCGACTCCAGCATCCAGACGTTGTTGCTGAACGATCTTTTGCCGCAGGCACGTGCCGGCCTGCAACAGCTGGCCATCGCTGCGGATGATATCGATCATTACATCGGCCTGGTTGAGGCGCGCGTTGCCAGTGGCCGCAATGGTGCCGGCTGGCAGCGACAATGGGTGGCCCGGCACGGACGTGATATGGCAGCACTGACGCGCGCCTGTTACGAAAACCAGGAATCCGGTCGGCCGGTACACGAGTGGCCGCTATGAGTCTGCTGAGCATCCGTCACGATCTGCCGGCGGACGTTCTCAGGCGGCCGGCGACCAGGCTGTTCGAGGTCCTCGACGGGCCGACACTGATCCACCTGCCCGGCGATCGACCGCAGCCGCTGTTCGTGTCCGTGCTCATGCATGGCAACGAAGACACCGGCTGGCGCGTCATCCGCAACGTTCTGGAAGAATACGGCGAACGCCTGCCGCGGGCACTGTCGATCTTCATCGGCAACGTCCGGGCGGCGCGATACGGCAAGCGGCGGCTGGAACGCCAGCCGGATTACAATCGTATCTGGGCCGCCGACGGCGACACGCCCGAACATGACATGGTGCGAGGAGTGCTTGCCAGCATGCGCGAGCGGCAGGTATTTGCCAGCATCGACATTCATAACAACACCG
Source organism: Methylohalomonas lacus (assembly GCF_024808875.1). GTDB lineage: Bacteria > Pseudomonadota > Gammaproteobacteria > Methylohalomonadales > Methylohalomonadaceae > Methylohalomonas > Methylohalomonas lacus. The sequence goes on along the minus strand of NZ_JANUCT010000017.1, from coordinate 29,891 downwards.
GCATCAATCCGCACTATGCCTGTGTTAACCGCCTTGACCCGCGCTACCTGGAACTGGCGCGACGTTTCTCGCGCATGGTCATCTATTTCACCCGGCCGAGCGGCGTACAGAGCTTGGCCTTTGCCCGGCTGTGCCCGGCGGTCACGCTGGAATGCGGCCAGCCCGGTGATGAAATCGGCATTCAGCTGGCGACACGCCTGGTCCGGCAGATGCTGGAAGCCGACAGTCTGCAGGGTGATCCGGCACTGATCGACGACATCGACCTCTACCATACCGTCGCGGTAACCAAGGTGCCGAATGACATCAGTATCAGCTTCAGCGGTGAAGTCGCCGATGTGCGCTTCATACGCGGTATCGAGCAGCTCAACTTCGAGGAGATTCCGGCCGGCACCCGGCTGGCGGACGTGACAACCCCATCCATGCCGCTCAATGTCATGGACGAGGACGGTCGTGATATCGGCGCTGCCTACTTCGAAATCAACGATGGTCGCCTGCTGACCCGCCAGGCGCTGATGCCATCCATGCTGACCGTGAATGAACGCATCGTGCGCCAGGACTGTCTGTGTTACCTGATGGAACGCTACGATCCGAGTCGGGGCGAAAAGCCCCTGCCTGAAACCCCGCTGTGGAATGATGCGGCACCGCGCTCGTAACCGGGCGGAGGTTTTAAACAGGTTGCCGTCCCATTCACACTCACTGAATGGTCCATTATAAAAAGCCGGATGACAATATGACCCGCAAACAGAAACGATTCCGAATTGTCATGCCCGTATTGCAGTTTCTGCTCGGTACGCTTGCTACCTTCTTTCTTCTGGTTGGCCTGATGAATGAAATGGATGGCCTGATCCTGCTGGTAGCGCTTGCGGGCGCATTCATCAATCTGCTGATATCGACCCTGAGCGCGCGCCGCGATCTGTATGCCGGTCTTTATGCGGCACTGGCTTTCGGTGGTGCGGCGTTGCTGATGTCGTTGTTGAGCCTGGGTGATGTGATCATGTCGGCGAATGCCAGACCGTTGCTGTTCTGGCTGCTGGTGGCGATGGTAGCCGTCGTGCCCGGCATGGCCGGTGTCTGGGGCGTGTTCATGCTGGCACGCCGCTAGCGCGGCGGATCCCCGTTCACAGCGAGTTCGTCAGCAGAATGAATACGCCCGAGATGATAAGCAGGATCGCCGCAATGCGCTTGATGACGCTGCCGTGTTCCGGCCGACAAACGTTGCCGGCACGTGCCCCGAGCCACGCGTATACCAGCTTGACGCCGCCAACCGCCGTGCCACTGGTGGCCATTATCAGGATGATCTGGGCTGGCGTCAGCGTCGCGAGATCGATAAAGGCTGGGAGGAAACCGAGGTAGAACAGGATCGCTTTCTGATCGGCCAGAGTGATGAGCAGGCCGGCCGTGAAACTGGCCAGTAGTGAAGCACTGCCATCTTGCTTGTCGGCATGCCTTGCCGCCTGCAGACGTGTTGTTGTTACCCACAGACAGATGCCGAGCCCGATAAGCAGTACGGCACCCAGATAGTTCATGACAGAAAGCGCCGGGCCGAGCGTTTCCACCAGCAGCGTCAGGCCGAGTATCGCCAGCAGGATATACAGGAGATCGCCGGCAACGACCCCCAACGTGGTTACCGCTCCGTGCACAAAGCCGGCACCCGCCGCTCGTGCCGAGATGGTCACGACGCTGGCGCCTGGCACCGCGGCGAGTAACGCCATGATGATGAATAGAGCCGTCAGATTTGAAAGCACGATACGGCCCGTTCAGACCCCGGCTGCCGCGAACTGCGACCCGGGACGTGGAAATGCGCTCTTCACGAATACCTGCCCGGCGCTTACTGGTAACGGGTGGGGTCGGGAATGCCGGCCGACCTGAATCCTTCGACACGAAAATGGCAGGAGTCGCAATTGCCGCAGGCGCGCCCCTCGGCATCAGCCTGGTAGCACGACACCGTTAGCGCATAATCGACGCCAAGCGCCACACCCCGGCGAATGATGTCTGCCTTGCTGAGGTCGATGAGCGGCGCATGCAGTCGCAATGTTTCGCCTTCAACCGCTCGTTTGGTCGCGAGATTGGCTAGCGTTTCATAAGCGTGGATGTATTCCGGCCGACAGTCGGGATAGCCGGAATAATCGACAGCGTTGACGCCGATGAAAATATCGTTGGCACCGAGCACCTCGGCCCAGCCCAGCGCGTAGGAAAGAAAGATCGTGTTGCGTGCCGGTACATAGGTGATCGGTATACCGTCGCCGCCGTGTGCCGGCACCGCGAGTGCGTCGTCGGTCAGGGCCGAGCCGCCGAACTGGCGCAGGTCCATGGTGATGACACGGTGCTCACGGGCGTTGCAATGATCGGCGACGTGCCCGGCTGCCTTGAGTTCCGGACCATGCCGCTGGCCATAGTCGAAACTCAGTGCGTAACAGTCGAAGTGCTCGGCGCCGGCCATGGCCAGTGTGGTGGCGGAGTCCAGCCCACCGGACAGCAATACGACCGCGCGGCGATTGTGCCCGTCAGTGGCCAGGCCCATCACCCCACAGGTATTTATGCAGCTGCAGTTGCAGTCTGACCGGCAGGCGATCCGCCAGTATCCAGTCAGCGAGTACCCGCGGTGACAACTGTTCGTGGCTGGGTGACAGTAGCACCTGGCAAATCCGATCCAGGCAGCGACCGGCGATCTGCTCGCGTGCCCAGTCGTAATCGCCGCGGTCGCAAATCACGAACTTGATCTGATCGCTGGCGCCGAGCTGTTCGAGGTTGCCATACAGGTTTCGATCCGACTCGCCGGAAGCGGGCGTTTTCAGATCGAGCACCTTCATCACACGCGTATCCACCGCGGCAATATCCATGGCGCCGCTGGTTTCCAGCGATACCTGGTAGCCGGCATCGCATAGTGCCGTAAGCAGGCTCAGGCAGGCACGCTGTGCCAGTGGCTCGCCGCCGGTCACGCAAACATGTGGCGTCCGGTAGTCGCGGACCTGGTCGATCACGCCCGCGACCGAGTGTTTGTCGCCGTCGTGAAACGCATACTCGGTATCGCAGTAATGGCAGCGCAGCGGACAGCCGGTGAGCCGGATGAACACGGTCGGCAGCCCCGCCTTGATACTCTCACCCTGAAGCGACAGGAAAATCTCGTTGACGCGCAGCTGCGCGGCGTTCAGATCCGGCAGCGGCTGGGTGGTGGTAAGTGTTGAGGCTGTCATCGTGCATGAAGTCGCGGTAGCGACAGGGATTACAGCTGTTGCAGACGGTCCCGGGCGAGACTGGCTGCAGTGGTTTCCGGGTAACGCTCGCGAAGATCCTGCAGCGTGTTACGTGCCTGTTCCTTGTTGCCCAGTTCCTGCTGACTGTAGCCCAGCTTGAGCAGTGCATCGGGTACCTTTGCGCTGTCCGAATAATCATCCAGCACGCGCTGGTAGGCGGCGATGGCCTGTTCGAAGTCGCGATTGACGTAGTGCGCCTCGCCCAGCCAGTAACCGGCATTGCCGGCGTATTCGCTGTCCGGGTGGTTGTCGAGGAATTGCTCGAACGCCTTGATCGAATCGTCATAGCGGCCGGCCTTCAGCATGTCGAAGGCGGCGTCATAGTCGGCCCGGGCATCGTCGCTGCCGGTGGGGACGTCGCTGGCGGCGTCACTATCAGCAGCGTCACTGTCATCGGCGGCCAGGCTGTCATCGACACGGAAGTCATCGCTGAACTGATCCTCGCCGCCAGCGCCACGTTCGCTGCCGTCCTCTATGGTCTGCAGACGTTCGTCAACGTCGGCATAGAGTTCTTTCTGACGCTGGCGCATCTCCTCGATCAGATGCTGCTGGCTCTCCAGCTGGCCACGCAGGCTCTGCACCTGCTCCTCCAGGCTTTGTACCTCGTTGTAGAGATCCAGCAGGCTCTGATTGTTCAGCGTGCGTTCGATGCGTTCCAGCCGTTCGACCACATCCTCGGAAACCGGCGAAACGACGGGTGCGGCATTGCCGGCCGCTGCAACGCCCGGCAGGGCGAGGCAGACGACCGGCAACCACCATACGGATTTATACAGACCGGATGACATCATCAATATACGATGTCGACGCGACGGTTCAGGCGCCAGGCTTCCTCGTCATGGCCATCGGCCACCGGGCGTTCCTCACCGTAGCTGACGACCTTGATCTGGCCGGCGGAGGCACCCAGCAGGACCATCTGGCGCTTGACCGACTCGGCACGGCGCTCACCCAGCGCGAGGTTGTATTCGCGTGAGCCGCGCTCGTCGGTATTGCCTTCCAGGGTGACCCGCGTATCCGAGTTTTGGGCCAAGTATTCGGCATGGGCCTCGATGATCGGCCGGTACTCGGAACGGATCTCGCTGCTGTCATAGTCGAAATAGATACTGCGTTGCGACAGCGGGCTGGACGGATCGTCGAGGGCGTCGCCGCTGAACTTGCCGGCTTCGCCCGCACCGCTGGCCGAGGCGCCGCCTTCGGCGTCACCGTCCATGCTTTCGCCGCTGTCGGTACCGTCAACAACTTCGGCGGAGCGTTCGTCCTTTTCCTGGGTGCCGCCACAGCCGGCGACAAGCGCGATAACCAACAGCAGCAACAGATGTCTGACTTGCAAAGATTTCATTGTGAACTTCTCCTGAGAAGGTTCGTTAAATCAAAATGTCCTGCTACAACATTTTCGGGTCATAACCGGTCCGCGATTGCCCTGCATTCCGGTCGTTAAACGACATTCAATCCGTACCTGCCCTGCCGGTTGCGTACGTCTGTCGGTGTCTTGCCGTGGCCTTGAACCTGTTGCCGGGATGCCCCGGCTTCGCCGTGCAAACAAACAGCGACGCGGTGGTGCCGCCACCATGCCCGCTGGACGCTCGCTGCTTTGCAACATCAAGCATAGCACCCCTGACCAGTCCGGTTGAATATGTCTGTACAAAGTCTGTCGAGGCGGTCTCGTAATGACCCCGCTATCAGTCCTGGAACGGTCCCCAGTCCGGTTCGCGTACATCGCCGCGGGTGGCCTCGAGCTTCTGCTTGACCTGGCCGTCGACCGAAACCGCAGCCAGCGCGCCGCTTTCACCCACCGTGGTCGCATAGATGATCATGCCGCTGTTCGGGGCAAAGCTCGGCGATTCGTCGAGGCTGCCGTCCGTCAGCACCTGCGAGCGGCCGCTGTCCAGATCCTGGACGGCGATGCGATAGCCGTCGCCGCCGCGCACCATTGCCAGCTTTTCGCCATCCGGCGACAGCGCCGGCCGGGCGTTATAGCCGCCGTCGAAGGTCACCCGCTTTGGCGTGCCGCCACTGGCGGCAACTTTGTAAATCTGCGGGCTGCCGCCGCGATCCGAGGTGAAGTACAGCATGTCGCCATCTGCAGACCAGGCGGCCTCGGTATCGATCGACGAGCTGTTGGTCACCCGCTGCAGGCGGTCGCTGTCGATGTCCATCACGTAAATGTCCGGGCTGCCGTCCTTGGATAGCGTCATGGCCAGTTTGTTGCCGTCCGGCGACCAGGCCGGTGCGCTGTTGATGCCGGAATGACTTGCAACCTCCTTGCGCTGGCCGGAATAGACGTTCTGGATGTAAACGGCCGAGTTGCGGCCTTCAAACGAAACATAGGCGAGACGCCGGCCGTCCGGCGACCAGCGCGGCGACATCAGCGGTTCCGGCGAGGTCAGCAGGACCTGGGCGCCATGGCCGTCGGCATCGGCGATTTCGAGCTTGTGGACTTTTTTATCGTTCTTTTTGTTGACGGTGATATAGGCGATTCGGGTGGCGAAAGCGCCGCGGTTACCGGTCAGCTCTTCATAGATGATGTCGGCCACCTGGTGGGCGGTATAGCGCAGCTGCTCCTTGCGCGTGCGGATGCTGTAACCGGCGACCTGGCTGCCGCGATAAACATCGACCAGTCGGAAGCTAACTTCAAAGCCGCCATCGTCACGTTGTTTCAGCTCGCCAACGACGACATGCTCCATGCCGAGCCGGCGCCAGTCGGCAAAGTTGATGGCATCGAACGACGTCGGTTTGGCCGGCATGTCGGCCGGCGGCAGGGCGTTGAAGTGGCCGCTGCGCGCCAGGTCCTGGCGAATGACCTCGGCGACATCCGTGGGCGGCATGGCGGCCGACTGGTTCCAGCCAAACGGCACGATGGCAATCGGCAGCGCGTTTTCCACACCCTCGTCGATGACGATTTCAAAAGCCGACGCTGTCTTGCTCAGCATAAGCCCGAGAAAGATAACGGTGATGGTGAGTGCTGATCGAATTGGTTTCATAACGGCTGATCCTAGTTGGCATCCGGATGGGTAAAACGGAAATTGAACTGCCGGAAGCCGAGACGCTGGAAAGTGTCGTTGTCTTCCGGTACCCGTAATGGTGATGATTTCTCCACCGCGACCACGGCGCGCTGGTCGAACAGGCTGTTACCGCTGGAATTGACAACCGCGACATTAAGCACATCGCCGTTGGGTGCCAGGCGTACCTGCAGCACGGCCTCAAGCCCGGTGGACATGCCCTGCTTGTTGAAATTCGCGGCAACCTGGCGCTTGATAATGCCAGTATAGCGCGCCAGCAGTGAGCGATCCTGTTCTGCCTGGCGCGCTGACTGTTCGGCTGCAAGCTGCTCCTGCAGGGCCTGCTCGGCACGTGCGCGTTCCTCCGCCTCGCGCTTTTTGCGGGCTTCTTCCTCCTGGCGCTTGCGTTCTTCCTCGGCCTTGCGTTTGCGCTCTTCCTCCGCCTCGCGTTTCTTGCGCGCCTCTTCCTCCTGGCGCTTGTGTTCCTCTTCGGCCTCGCGCTTCTTGCGTTCTTCTTCGGCCTTGCGTTTTTCCTCTTCACGCTGGCGCTCAAGCTCGGCCTGACGTTCCTGCTCTTTCTTGCGCTGGCGCTCGAGTTCCTTCTGGCGTTCGCGTTCTTCCTGCAGGCGCTGCTCTTCTTCCTGGCGCTGCTGTTCGAGCTTTTCCTGTTCCTTTCTCAGCTGTTCGAGCCGTTCCTGCTCGGCCTGGCGTTCCTGCTCACGCTGCTTCTGCTGTTTTTCGAGTTCGGCCAGTCGTTCCTGCTCGGCTTCGCGTTCCTGGCGTTCCTGCTCGGCCTGGCGCTCGGCTTCTTCCTGGCGCTGTTGCTCAAGCTCGGCTTCCTGGCGCTCGCGCTCCTCTACAGGTTCCTGTTCCTGTTCGACGGGCTGCTCTTCCACGGCGACGGCGTTGATGACATTGCCACTGCCGGGCGGTGACGGTGGTGCCTCGACATTAAGGTCCAGCCCGACCAGCAATAGTCCGAGCAGCACGACGTGCATGATCACGGACAGGCCGAAGGAACGGAATTTGTCGAACCAGCTACCGCGCATCGCCATTAATTATCGGTCCACGATCAATTATCGGTGTTCGCGGGATCGGTGAGCATGCCGACATTGGGTACGCCGGCTTTTTGCAGCAGCGCCATGGCGGTGACCACCCGGCCATAGGGCACGTCCTTGTCGCCCTTGATGTAGACCGGTTGCTCGGGATTGTTGCGGATGAACGCGGCGACCCGGTTAACCAGAACGTCAGGCTCGACCGGTTCGTCGGGATTCTCGCCGGAGTCGACATAGTAGCGGCCCTCGCGATCAACACTGACCACCACCGGCTCGTTGTCGCGGTTCTGTATGGGTTCGGCGTCGGCCTGCGGCAGGCTGACGTTGACGCCCTGCGTCAGTAGCGGTGCCGTCACCATGAAGATGATCAACAGGACCAGCATGACGTCGATATACGGCACGACGTTGATCTCGGCCATCTGCTTCTTGCGTTTGCGGTCGCGGTTCAGCATAACGGCTTACTTGTGATAGGCGTAGCGGTGCAGAATGGATGAGAACTCGTCCACGAATGTGTCGTAACGGTTGATCAAACGTTCGACGTCGTTGGAGAAGCGGTTGTAGGCGATTACCGCCGGGATCGCCGCGAACAGGCCCATGGCGGTGGCAATCAGCGCCTCGGAAATGCCCGGTGCGACCATGGAAATGGTTGCTTGCTGGACCTGGCCGAGCGCGCGAAAACTGTTCATGATGCCCCAGACGGTACCGAACAGACCGATGTAGGGGCTGGTCGAGCCGACCGTCGCCAGAAACGACAAGTTGGTCTCAAGGTAATCGATTTCGCGATTCAGCGTGATGCGCATGCCGCGCTGGGCGCCCTCGAGTACCGCCGCCGGACTGATGCCTTCCTGCTTGCGCAGGCGGGCGAACTCCTTGAAGCCGGCCTCGAAGATCTTTTCCATGCCGGAGAGCTTGTGCCGGCTGCCGCTGATGCGGCTGTACAGTGGCCCCAGATCCTCGGCGGCCCAGAAGCGCTCCTCGAAATTGTCCGCATCGCGGTTGGCGCGTTTCAGCATGAGCCGCTTGCTGAAGATCATTGACCACGATACCACCGAGGCGAGCACCAGCATCAACATGACCAGCTGTACAACCAGGCTGGCTTCAAGAATCAGATGGGTATAGGACAGATCAGCCGACATGGCTTAGCTCCGAAAACAGGTGTTTGGGAATGGGGCGAGGCCTGAGCGTCTCGGCATCGATACAGGCGATGCGAATGTTGCCCTCGCACAGTGTCTCGCCGGTTTTTTCGTTCTTGATTGTTTGTTTAATAGCCACACTGGCGCCGCGATATTCTCTTATATTGACGCTGACATCCAGCAAGTCGTTGAAACGCGCCGGTTGAATATATTCAAGGGCGGCGCTACGCACGATGAAAATCACGCCCTCGGCACGCAGCACGTCCTGCTCGTGGCCGAGGCTGCGCAGCCACTCGGTGCGGGCACGCTCCATGAAGCGCAGATAATTGGCGTGATACACCACGCCGCCGGCGTCGGTGTCCTCGTAATAGACACGAACAGGCCAGTGAAATTCAGTCGTCATGGGCAGGTTTCATCGTGACGTGTGTCTCAACATCGACATCAGTCCGGGCCATCCGCAAACAGATCCGGTTCGGTGGGGGGCTGTTCCGGTGCATCGAGACCGAAGTGCAGCCAGGCATTGCGGGTGACAATGCGACCGCGCGGTGTGCGCATCATGAAACCCTGTTGGATAAGGAATGGCTCGATCACGTCTTCAATCGTGTCGCGCTCCTCGCCGATCGCCGCCGCCAGGCTGTCGACGCCGACCGGGCCGCCGTCGAATTTCTGCATGATCGCCAGTAACAGCTTGCGGTCCATCATGTCGAAGCCGTGGGTGTCGACGTTGAGCATGTCCAGCGCCCGCTCGGCGATATCGGCGCCGATACGGCCGTCCGCCTTGACCTGGGCGAAGTCGCGCACGCGCCGCAGCAGGCGGTTGGCAATTCGCGGCGTGCCGCGCGAGCGACTGGCGATCTCGCCGGCGCCGGCGCTGTCGATGTCAGCATGGAGCAACTGCGCCGAGCGCGTGACGATGCTGGCCAGGTCGTCGCGGCCGTAGAATTCCAGGCGCTGGACGATACCGAAGCGATCGCGCAGCGGCGAGGTGAGCAGGCCGGCGCGGGTGGTCGCGCCGACCAGTGTGAACGCCGGCACGTCGAGCTTGATGGCGCGCGCTGCCGGTCCCTCGCCGATCATGATGTCGATCTGGAAGTCTTCCATTGCCGGGTACAGTACCTCCTCGACCACCGGGCTGAGGCGATGCATCTCGTCGATAAACAGCACGTCATGCGGTTCCAGATTTGTCAGCAACGCCGCCAGGTCGCCGGGTTTCTCCAGTACCGGCCCGGATGTCTGGCGCAGGTTGACGCCGAGCTCGTTGGCGATGATGTGCGCCAGCGTGGTCTTGCCCAGACCCGGCGGTCCGAAGATCAGAACGTGGTCCAGCGATTCACGCCGTTGGCGAGCCGCGCCGATGAAGATTTCCATCTGCTCGCGCACCGCCGGCTGGCCGACGTAATCGGCGAGCTGCTTCGGCCGCAGCGCCCGATCGGCGGCGGAATCCTCGGCACTACTGTCTGCTGAAATGATCGGGTTGTTGTCAGCCATCGGGAACCATTAACGGGTCATTGTTGGTATGCCCGTGCTTGAATACCGTTGCGCGCGGCGAGTGGTCGCCTATTGTCCTTGTATCCGTGTACGGTCGCAATCATGCAGCGGCGAAAATCGTGAGTTTATCGGTATTTTGCGGCAACATTCTGACCGAATCTGGCAATGCTCTGGCAAGATTGTCGGGCGCGCCGCCTTATATCTGCTTTTCGGGTTGCTTAGTCGCCGGATTGCGGCTGTTTGCCGATATTTGATGCTATTCCGAAAATACCGGCAGGCGCTGCGATGGCGCGCGGAACTCGCGCTCGACCGTGGCACCCGAAGGGGCGTAATGTGGTTTCATCGATTAATCAAGTAAGCACAAGGAGGACACCATGCTGCTGAACGGCAAGAAAGTCGCCATCCTGGTCGAAGACAATTACGAGCCGCGTGAGCTCTGGGTACCCTACTATCGGCTACAGGAAGAGGGCGCCGAGGTGCAGATCCTGGGTACCGGCAAGGAGGCTTATACGTCCAAGGGCGGCGTTACCGCCAAACCGGACATGAACGTCGCCGACGCCAGCAGCGAGGAATTTCACGGCGTCATTATCCCCGGCGGCTATGCCCCGGATGACATGCGCACCCACCAGCCACTGCTCGATTTCGTGCGCGTGCTGTTCGAGGAAAAGCGGCCGGTGGGCTTCATCTGCCACGCCGGCTGGGTCGCGATCTCCGCCGGCATCGTCAAGGGCAAGCGCTGCACCTCGTTCTGGTCGATCAAGGACGACATGATCAACGCCGGTGCCGAATGGCTGGACGAGGCCTGTGTACGCGATGACAACTTGATTTCCAGCCGCGTGCCGAAGGACCTGCCGGAGTTCAACCGCATCTTCATTGCGGCATTGTCGGGCGAGTGAATGACGGACCGCGAATGAACGCCAATAAACGCGAATGAATAGCGTGATTCAAGGAGTTTGATACCCGCCAGATTGCCGCCTTGGCTCTGCAAATGGTGCTTTCCTGTGTTGCTCCGGTGGTTTTGCCGGGAGGATCGCCGTCATTCCCGCGCAAGCGGGAATCCAGCAGCTGTCTGCCGCTTGGACATGGCATAAGCCTCCTGACCGGGTCTTGCATTTGCGTTCTTCGCGTTCATTCGCGGACTTCGTTTAGCCGAAGCCTTCAGTGCCGCCCGCTGGGTGGGTTAATTGGGTGGGTTAATAATGGACCGCGAATGAACGCGAAGGACGCGAATACAGCCATTAAAGCGGTCTGAATAGGTCCGGGGCTTACGAACAGGGGCTTGCCGGTTCCAGGGCTTATCTCGTGGTGATGCTGGTGAAAGACTGCACGCCGGTATGCAGTGAGCAATGACGCGGGCAAACCATCAATGTCCGCCTATAAATCTTTATTTGCGTTAATTGGCGTTAATTGGCGGTCCATCATTTAACGGAAGCCTTCAAGGCCGCCTTGATCAATGCCTCGCTGCTCATGCCGGGTTCGGCCACCGCATAGACGTACTTGCTCGCTTCCTGGGGTTTGTAGCCCAGCGCGATCAGGGCGCTGATGGCGTCGTTGCTGGTGTCGTCGCTGGTGCCGCCGGCCGGGCTGCCGGCGCTGGCGGTTGCCGGCTGCCAGTCCTTGAGCCGGTCGCGCATTTCCATGATCAGCCGCTCGGCGGTCTTCTTGCCGACCCCCGGCAGCCGGGTCAGCGCACTGGCGTCGTTGTCGTGGACGACGCGGGCGAAGTCCTCCGCATCCATGCCCGACAGAATCGCCAGCGCCAGCCGCGCACCGACGCCGTTGACCTTCAGCAGGGTCCGGAACAGGCGGCGCTCGCGTTCGCTGCCGAAAGCGAACAACAGGTGCGCATCCTCGCGTACAACCAGGTGGGTAAACAGCGTGACCGTGCTGCCGGTTTCCGGCAGATCGTAAAAGGTCGTCATCGGTGCCTCGAGTTCATAGCCGACGCCGCCGACCTCTAGGAGCAGGTGCGGCGGCTGTTTCTCGACGATGACGCCGTGCAGGCGGCCGATCATGACACCCGTCCGGCCCGGCTCGTCCGGCCGGGGATGCGTTGCAGGCTGGCGCGCGTGTGCGCATGGCAGACGGCGACGGCGAGCGCGTCGGCGGCGTCGGCCTGGGGTGTCTCGCGCAAGTTGAGCAATATCTTCACCATGTGCTGAATCTGGGTCTTGGTGGCGTGGCCGCGGCCGACCAGTGCCTGCTTGATCTGGTTGGCGCTGTATTCATGCACCGCCACGTCCTGCAGGCTGGCGGCGACAATGGCCACGCCGCGCGCCTGGCCGAGCTTGATGGCCGAGTCGGCATTCTTGTTCATGAAAACGCGCTCGATTGCCGCCTCGGCGGGCGCGTGGCGGTCGATCGCCGCGCCCAACTCGCTGAATATACGCCGCAACCGCTCGCCCAGCTCGCCGTCACCGGCCTGGATTGCGCCGTGATCGACGTGGCGCAGATGGTTGCCCTCGCAGTCGATGATGCCGAAGCCGGTGATGCGCGAGCCGGGATCGATACCGACGACGCGGATCATAAACCGTGGGAGCGGATTATCATCCGCGATTGAAAGCATTGCTCAATAGACTCGAATATTGCCGGATTCTCGAAGCGTATAGGCATGACGGGTTCAGGCCTGCTCGGCCAGAACCTCGTCGGGCAGATCGGCGTTGGAATAGACGTTCTGCGTGTCATCCAGGTCGTCAAGCATGTCGAACAGCCGCAGAATCTTTTCGGCGTCATCCCGCTCGACGCGGACGTCGGTTGCCGCGCGCATGGTGACCTCGGCTGATTCCGGCTCCAGGCCGGCGTCCACCAGGCGGTTCTTGATGTCGAGCCACTCGTCCGGCCGCGTCAACACTTCCAGGGAGCCGTCGTCGTTGCTGACGATATCCTCGGCACCGGCCTCCATGGCCGCTTCCATGAGCCGGTCCTCGTCAACGCCGGCGGCGAAGTTGATCACGCCGATCTTGCTGAACAGGTAGGCGACCGAACCGTCGGTACCGAGATTGCCGCCGCACTTGTTGAAGGCATGACGCACGTCGGCGACGGTGCGATTGCGGTTATCGGTCATGCAGTCGACCATGACGGCGACGCCACCCGGCCCGTAGCCCTCGTAGCGGACTTCCTCGACCGGATCGATACCCTCTTCGCCGCTGCCGCGACGTACCGCGCGTTCCACCGTGTCCTTGGGCATATTGTTACCCAGCGCGCTGTCGATCGCGGCACGCAGGCGCGGGTTGGTGTCGGCATCGCCACCGCCCAGGCGCGCGGCGACTGTGATCTCGCGAATCAGCTTGGTAAACAGCTTGCCGCGCTTGGCGTCCTGCTTGCCCTTGCGGTGCTGAATGTTCGCCCACTTACTGTGTCCGGCCATTGGTTACTCTGGGGATTTCCGTTCAGGTTGATTTCCGAGTCGGAATTTTATCATGGGGCATGCCTGACGCGTATCTCGTACCTTGTATCTCGTATCTCGAAAAAGCGGCGCGTCAAACTAATGTGCCGTGAGCCGACCAGCACCGTGTAATCTGCCCCATGCCGGACTCACAGGCATGCAAAGCCATTATTCGCGTTTATTGGCGGATTGCCGCCTTGATGCTGGAAACGGCCTTCCCGGAGGAAGGTGGCGGTCTGTTCGGCGACCGTAGATGAAAACAGCAGACCGGTATGGGTCACCGGCAGGCACAGGTGATCGGTCATGCCGGGACACTCAGTTTCGCCGGCCGCCACCGTGCCGTCGTTGGGCTTGGCCAGGCCCGGCAGCAGGCGGCCGAGGCCTATCCCCAGCGTGCCGGCGATCGAGCCCAGCGGGTGCGAGCCGGTCCACGCCGGTGCGCCGCCTATGAGGCCCTGGTCGATGCTCATGCCGAGCAGCGGCAGCAGCGCGGCACGGTACATCAGCTGTGCGGTGTGGCTGGGCCGGTGCGGCGTGCCCAGGGTGACCACCCGGCCCGGCCGCTGCGGCTGGTAGTCGAACAGGTGGCGGATGACCAGGCCGCCGAGGCTGTGACCGACAAAGTGCAGCAACGGTGTATCGAAGCGCTCGGCGAATGCGGCCAGGCGTACAGCATTGTCGCGCGGTGTCCGCCGCAGACTGGCGTAGCGAAATACATGGCCTTCATAGCCCTGCGTCTGCAGCCGCCGCCGCAGCAATGTCATGTCGAATCCCGGCATCCATAAGCCGTGCACCAGTATTACCGGCTCGCGCGCGCCCGCTCTTGCGTTCATGGCGTTCAGCTAATCATGTCCTTCGGTTGACGGCAAATCGCTGCGACACAAGCTGGACAATCTATATCGATCGAATGGTGCGGGGTAAATGACGTAGGCGATGAAAAACGGCATGGCATTGCATGTTACGCCGCAACGCCCTAGAGTAAGTTTAAGGTAGCTAAAAAATTACTGTAGCCGAGCCCGCATCTTCCGCGTTGGCCCACGGGCGCTAAAGCCCGGACCGGCTAAAGACGGGGATGACAGGCTGATCAGCAGCCATTACCGGCACGGATTGTCGCGGCGCTGATCACACTCCGGTGGCCGACCGGTGCCATGCGAGTCTACAGAAAATGGCGGTTTGCCACGCCGCCCGCTGATCCACAGGACGCCGCCAGAGTGTCCGTTATGATGGAGAAACGCTGTGCTGAGTAAACTCAAACGCTGGTCGCGGCGCACACAGGACCCGGCGACGCCGGCCGACGCCTGTCCCGCGGTCGAAGACATCCAGGAAAATGACGACGTCAGCCGCTTCCTGTGTGCCGACGTCTCCGAAGACGTGCGTCGCCAGGCGCTGCGGACACTGTTCCACAAGCCCAAATTCAATCGCCGCGATGGTCTCGACGACTACGACGAGGACTATCGCCTGGTTCACACCGGCGCACGCATCGGGCCGAAGCGACAGGCATGAGCGCGGCACCGGACACGCTGATGGCGTCGGCGCCCGGCGCGGTCGAATACCGCTCCGCCGGCGATCTGCTGATCGTCGGGCCAGCCGACGCGGCGCTGGCCTGCGGCCGGCGGTTGGCGGCGACGCTCAACTGCAGCCTGCTGACCGACGGTGAGCCCGACCCGCGTGACACCGCCGAACCGCGACCGCCGCATATGCGTGGTCGACTGACAGAAGTAAGCGGTTACATGGGTGCCTTCGCGGTAAACGCACAGATCGGCGCCGAGGCCGCGGCCAGCAATGTCGCCGAGCGCTTCGGCCACGAGCGCCGTGAATTCGACCTGGTGCTGGACATCAGCACCGAGCCGCACCTGCGGCGCGAGGTCCTGCCGCCCGGCTACTACGCGCCGAGCGACAATGCCGCGCTGGAACGGGCGCTGGCGGAATTGCCGCAGATGCTCGGCGAGTTCGAAAAGCCGAAGTACTTTCTCTATGACGCGTCGATCTGCGCCCACGGCGACAGCGGCCAGCGCGGCTGCAGCCGTTGCCTCGACGTCTGCGCCGCCGAGGCGATCAGCTCGGCGGGCGACACGATCAGCATCGATCCGTATCTGTGCCAGGGTTGCGGCGCCTGTGCCACGGCCTGCCCGACCGGCGCGGTCAGCTACAACTACCCGGACCGCGTCAGCCTGGTCGATGACCTGCGCGGCGCGATCCAGCAGCACCGCAGCGACGGTCAGCCGCTGACCCTGCTGCTGCACGACCGCCCGGATCGGGCACCGGCCGCAGCCCCCGGCCTGCTGCCGTACGCTGTCGAGGACCTGGGTTCGGTCGGCCTGGAAGCGTGGCTGTCGGCGCTGGCCTTTGGCGCCGCGCGCGTGCTGCTGGCCGGCGGCCCGCAGCTGCCGCAGTGCACGCGCCAGGAGCTCAACCGCCAGCTTGACTACGCCCATACTATTCTCGCTGCGCTCGGCATCCCGACGGCCCGCCTTGCCGTGGTCGAGATCCATGAAAGCGACGATCTGCAGGCAACGCTGGCCGAGCCGCTCAACGAGCCCGACTGGCCGCTGGCCGGTTTTATAGGTCTCGCCAACAAGCGCGAGCAGTTGAACCTGGCCATCGATCACCTGTATCGCGGCTGCGGTCGGCCGGTCAGCGAGACCGCCCTGCCGGCCGGGGCGCCGTTCGGTGCGGTCGAGGTCGACGCCGATGCCTGCACGCTGTGCATGACCTGCGTCGGCGTCTGTCCGGCGAACGCCCTGGAAGCCGGCGGCGATCAGCCGGTCCTGAATTTCATCGAGGCCAATTGCGTGCAGTGCGGCCTGTGCGACGTTGCCTGCCCGGAAGATGCCGTCAGCCTCAAGCCGCGGCTGGTATTCGACCACGAGCAGGCGCGGACCCGCCGCAGCCTGCATGAAGCACAGGCCTTTGCCTGCACCAGCTGCGGCAAGCCGTTCGCCACGGCGAAGATGATCGAGACCATGCTCGGCCGGTTGACGGACCACTGGATGTTCCAGGACGAACGCGCCCGCCAGCGGTTGAAGATGTGCGAAGACTGTCGCGTGCGCGACGCACTGGCGGACGAGGCCGGCCTGCAGGCAGTGAGGGAAAGTCGTGTCTGGCCGCGTCGTGGCGAACAGCCCGGCGGCAAGGGGGGCGATCGATCATGAGCACACCGGAACCGCAGGAACTGCGCAGCCGTGTCTATGGCCTGCTCGGCCATCTGCTGGCGGGGCCGCCGTCGGCGGAACTGCTGCAACGCCTGGCCGCGGTCGAGACCGACAGCGCGGCTGACGAGCCGCTGCCGCGTGCCTGGCGCGGACTGTCTGCCGCCGCCCGCAGCGCCGATCCGGAAGCGCTGGACGACGAATACCACGCGCTGTTTATCGGTCTGGGGCGCGGTGAACTGGTGCCGTACGCGTCCTGGTATCTGACCGGGCTGCTGATGGAACAGCCGCTGGCCGATCTGCGCCGCGACCTGCAGCGCCTCGGCATCGAGCGCCGCATGGCAGTCAGCGAACCCGAGGACCACGCCGCCGCACTGTGCCAGGCGATGGCATTGCTGTGCGCCGATACCACCGAGATCGAGCCGCAGCAGGCGTTTGTCAGCCAGCACCTGGCGCCCTGGTTGGGTCGCTTCTTCAGCGATCTGCAGCAGGCGGAAACGGCGGACTTCTACCGCGCCGTCGCCGCGCTCGGCCTGGCCTTTCTCGAATTTGAACAGCAATTCCTGGCAATCGACAGTATTCCGACCCGCAGTCACAAGCGTGAGGGGCAATCGCATGAGCAAGCATGACCAGACCACACCGAACCGGCGCCGTTTCTTCGGCCGTGTTGCCACCGTCTTCGGCGCAATCGGCGCCGCGGCTGTCCTCCGGCCGCAGTCCGGCAAGGACACCGCGCCGGCGGCCGAGACACCGGCGCCCGCCGAAAAGCGCGGTTATGCCGAGACCGCACACGTGCGCAAGTATTACGACAAGGCCCGCTTCTAAACCCGGAGGTTGCCCATGAAGCTGTATCGTAAAAGCGAACGTCCGGGCGGTGTGGTCGACCGCCGTACCTTCCTGCAGCGCTCCGGCCTGGCGGTCGGCGGCGGCGTACTTGCCGGCAGCCTGCCGCTGACCATGGTTCAGCGCGCCCAGGCGCAGGACAAGGTCAATCCACCGAAGCCCGGCGTCGATACCGAGATCCGCAAGAGCGTCTGTACCCACTGTTCGGTCGGTTGCGGCGTGCTCGCGGAAGTGCAGAACGGCGTCTGGACCGGCCAGGAACCGGATTTCGACTCGCCCATCAACCTCGGCGCGCACTGTGCCAAGGGTGCCTCGGTACGCGACCACGGCCATGGCGAGAAGCGCCTCAAGTACCCGATGAAGCTGACCGGCGGCAAGTGGAAGCGCATCAGCTGGGAACAGGCGATCGATGAGATCGGCGACAAACTGCAAGAGGTGCGCGCCGAATCCGGTCCCGATTCGCTGTTCTTCTGCGGTTCGTCCAAGGCCAGCAACGAGCAGGCCTACCTGCAGCGCAAGTTCGCCGCCTTCTGGGGCAGCAACAACTGTGACCACCAGGCGCGCATCTGTCACTCGACCACGGTCGCCGGCGTCGCCAACACCTGGGGCTACGGCGCGATGACCAGCTCGTTCAACGACATGCATGTGGCCAAGTCGATGCTGTTCATCGGTTCGAACCCGGCCGAGGCGCACCCGATCGCCATGCAGCACATCCTGCGCGGCAAGGAAAACGGCGCCAAGATGATCGTCGTCGACCCGCGCTTCACGCGCACCGCCGCGCATGCCGACAAGTACGTGTCGCTACGTCCCGGCACTGACGTCGCCTTCATGTGGGGCATGCTCTGGCACATCTTCGAGAATGGCTGGGAAGATGAAGAATACATCCGCCAGCGTGTCTGGGGCATGGACGAGATCCGCAAGGAAGTCGCCAGCTGGACCCCGGACGAGGTCGAGCGCGTCACCGGCGTCGCCGAGGCCGACGTGCGCGAGGTTGCCGAGACCATGGCGAAGAACCGGCCGGGCTCGCTGGTCTGGTGCATGGGCGGTACCCAGCATCACATCGGCAACAACTTCACGCGCGCCTACTGCATCGTGCAGCTGGCGCTGGGCAACATCGGCAAGGCCGGCGGCGGTGCCGACATCTTCCGCGGCCACGACAACGTCCAGGGTGCCACCGACGTCGGTCCGAACAGCCATTCGCTGCCCGGCTATTACGGGCTGACCGACGACGCCTGGAGCCACTGGGCGCGGGTCTGGGATGTCGACCCCGACTGGCTCAAGGGCCGTTTCGACGCCGAATCCTATCTGAGTGATACCGGCGACATGCAGCCGGCGCGCAATCTGCCCGGCATTCCGGTGTCGCGCTGGATCGACGGCGTGCTTGCCGACCCGGCCGACCTGTCGCAGAAGGACAATTTCCGCGTCGCCTTCTTCCAGGGCCACGCCATGAACAGCCTGACGCGCGGACCGGAGCTGAAGGAGGCGCTGGAGAAGCTGGAGATGCTGGTGATCAACGATCCCTACCCGACCCACGCGGCGGTCGTGTCGGATCGCACCGACGGTGTCTACCTGCTGCCGGCGGCGAGTCAGTTCGAGACCTACGGTTCGGTGACGGCGTCGAACCGCTCGCTGCAGTGGCGCTTCAAGGTCATCGACCCGATCTTCGAGACCCTGCCGGATCACGTCGTGCTATACCGGCTGGCGCGCAAGCTCGGTTTCGACAAGGAGATGTTCAAGCACATCAAGGTGGTCGACGATGAGCCGAGCATCGAGGACACGCTGCGCGAGATCAACCGCGGCAGCTGGACCATCGGCTATACCGGTCAGAGCCCGGAGCGGCTCAAGCTGCACGCCGAAAACCGGCACACATTCAATACCACCACATTGAAGGCCGAGGGCGGTCCCTGCGATGGCGAATACTATGGCCTGCCGTGGCCGTGCTGGGGGACGCCGGAGATGGGCCACCCGGGCACGCCGATCCTGTACGACACGTCGAAGTCCGTGGCCGAGGGCGGCCTGACGTTCCGCGCCCGCTTCGGCACCGAACGCGACGGCGACAGCCTGCTGGCCGACGGCGTCTACAGCAAGGACTCCGAGATCAAGGACGGCTATCCCGAGTTCACCGCCGACATGCTCAAGCAGCTCGGCTGGTGGGACGACCTGACGCCGCTGGAAAAACGCGAGGCCGACGGCCGCAACTGGAAAACGGATCTGTCCGGCGGTATCCAGCGCGTTGCCATCAAGCATGGCTGTGCGCCGTTCGGCAATGCCAAGGCACGCTGCGTGGTGTGGACGTTCCCCGACCCGGTGCCGGTCCACCGCGAACCGCTGCACTCGCCGCGTCGCGACCTGGTCGAGAAATATCCGACCTACGAGGACATCAAAAGCTACTGGAGGGTGCCGATCAAGTATGCCTCGATCCAGCAAATCGACTACTCGCAGAAGTACCCGCTGATCTTCATCAGCGGCCGGCTGGTTGAATACGAGGGTGGCGGTGAGGAAACGCGCTCGAATCACTGGCTGGCCGAGCTGCAGCAGGAGATGTTCGTCGAGATCAACCCGGCCGATGCCAACGATCGCGGTATCCGCGACGACGAGTGGGTCTGGCTGGAAGGGCCCAATGGCGGTCGCATCAGGATCAAGGCCATGATCACGCCGCGCGTGACCCGCGGTGTCGTCTGGACACCATTTCACTTCGGTGGCTGGTACCAGGGCGTCGATCTCGTCGACAAGTATCCCAAGGGTACCGAGCCCTGGGTGCGCGGCGAGTCCTGCAATACTGCGACCACCTATGGTTACGATATCGTCACCCAGATGCAGGAAGTCAAACCCACGCTCTGTCAGATCGAGCGTGCGGGCTAGGAGGTAGTATCCAATGGCACGTATGAAGTTTCTCTGTGACGCCGAACGCTGCATCGAGTGCAACGCCTGTGTTGTCGCCTGTAACAACGAGCACGAGGTGCCATGGGGCATCAACCGCCGCCACGTTGTCACCATGAAGGACGGCGAACAGGGCGAGAAGTCGGTCTCCGTCGCCTGCATGCACTGTACTGACGCCCCGTGCGCGGCGGTCTGCCCGGTCGACTGCTTCTATACCACCGACGACGGCATCGTTCTGCATGACAAGGACATCTGCATCGGTTGCGGCTACTGTTTCTATGCCTGCCCGTTCGGCGCGCCGCAGTATCCCGAGCAGCAGGCGTTCGGCGTGCGCGGCAAGATGGACAAGTGCACTTTCTGTGCCGGCGGTCCGGGCGAGGACAACTCCGCCGAGGAGTTCGAGAAGTACGGCAAGAACCGCATCGCCGAGGGCAAGCTGCCGTTGTGCGCCGAGATGTGCGCGACCAAGGCGCTGCTCGGTGGCGACGGCGACGAGATCGCCGACATCTACCGCCAGCGCGTCATGAAACGCGGCGGCCGGCCGCAAACCTGGGGCTGGGAGACCGCCTACAAGGAGGGTGAGTCGTAATGGCGCAGCTGATCCGAAGAGCGGGTGCCGTACTGACGGTCACCCTGTTGCTCGGCGGCTGCTACGAATCGCCGGACGTAACCCTGCACGAACCGGGTGAATACAAGGGTCCGGACGATCCGTTCCTGGAAAAGGCAGCGGATCCCGAGCATCAGGAACAGTTGCAACAGCGCCTGGCGCGCGGGCAGACGGATCGATGAAGGCCGTCGCCCTGTCGTGTGCTTTACTGCTCACGCTGGCCGGCTGCGACTGGATCGGTGACCCCTGGGTCAGCGGTCCGGAGCAGCTTGCCGACGAGCGCAATCGCTCGCCGGAAACACAGCGCCAGCTGATCGACCGCGCCGAGCGCGGCCAGACGGATCGCTAGAGGGATGACGATGAAGACGACAGATCCCAATCGCAAAAGGCGCCTGCGGCGCATAATCAGCGGCTCGTTGCTGGTCATGCTGCTCAGCGCCATGCTCCTGCCGATGGCCTACTGGTCCGTGACGCAGCTGATGCCGGAGACCTTCGCCCAGCCGGTGACCGACACCAACCCGCGTTCCAACTACTGGCGCGAGGTGCGTGAAGGCACGCAGGGCTACAGCGCCGTCAAGGGGCAGGAGCGCGGTATTCTCATTCAGAACGGCGGTCAGAACTGGCGCCAGATCCGCAACGGCTGGATCGCCAATTTCGGTCCCTGGATCATGGCGCTGATGCTCGGTGCGATCGCGGCGTTCTACATCTGGCGCGGCCGTATCCGCATCAATGAAACCGAGTCCGGTCGCACGGTGCCGCGCTGGGCGCTGGGCGAACGTGTACTGCACTGGTACACGGCGATCCTGTTCATCATTCTCGCCATTACCGGTCTGAGCCTGCTGTTCGGCCGTGCCGTGTTGATCCCGCTGCTCGGGCCGCACTGGTTCTCCGGCTATGCCGAGCTGGCGATGTATACGCACAACTACGTTGGACCGTTCTTCTCGATCGGCATCGCGTTGATGATCGTGTTGTGGATCAAGGACAACATCCCCAACCGCACCGACTGGGAATGGTTCAAGCAAAGCGGCGGCATGGTCGGTGAGACGCACCCGCACGCCGGCCGCATGAACGGCGGCGAGAAGGCCTGGTTCTGGATCATCTGCTCGGTCGGCGTGGCGGTGGTCGCCTCCGGTTTTGTGCTCGACTTTCCCAACTTCGGCCAGTGGCGCGACACCATGCAGCTGGCCAACATGATCCACGGTGCGCTGGCGATCCTCTGGATCAGCGTCGCCTTCGGTCACATCTACATCGGTACGCTCGGTACCGAGGGTGCCATCTGCGGCATGACCAGCGGCCGGGTCAGTAGCGAATGGGCGCGCCAGCATCACGATCTCTGGTACGAGAAAGTGAAGCACCTCGAGGAGACGACCGCCGCCGCAGCCGCCCCGCCCCGCCACGAGCGACCGCCGCAGGCCTGATCGGTCAGCGGTTTACGGGAACGCCGGCTGTAACGGTTCGATGCCGCAATACTGCGTGCGCGGCACGTTCTGGCGGATCGCGTTGTAAACGTCCTGCACCTTTTCGGCGGGTACGTCGATCATGACCACCAGTCGGCCGCGCGCCAGCTCCTGGCGGAAGCGTTCCAGCAACGTGCTTGGTACCGAAATACCGACGATCGCCGCGCCGAACGCACCGACCACGCTGCCGAAGATCGTGATCAGGGCAATGACCGGCGCCTGATCGGCGATGCCGCCCGGCAGCAGTGATGACAGCGCCAGCAATATGGCGAACAGCAAACCGGTCACGGCGCCGATGCCGAAACCCTTGCCCAGCGCCGGCCAGAAATCGGAGTTCTCGTCCGGCGTCGCCTCGGGCAGGTCATCGGGCAGGTCGTCGGCGTTGGCCAGGATGTGGATGTGATCTTCTTCAATGCGCTCCAGCAACAGCCGATCGGTGAGCTTGCGAGCGCTGTCGTTGGAGTCGGTGAGAAAATACAGTCTCTGCATTGCACACCTCCCGGGTTAATGAATAACCATTCCGCGGCCAGGCAGAATAGCTATTGGCAATAAATTTATTTCTCTTAATAAAAGCCGACAATAAAGATCGTCAGCGTGTTCCTGAACGCAGACCGGTGGCATGTTTTGCTGACGGTGATGACGCTGGCCTGCTACGCTGAACCTGAAGGCATTAAAATATAAAACATAAGGAGAAGAGGATGAGCGAACATGTCTATAAAACCATCGAACTGACCGGTTCATCGGCAAAAGGTATCGAACCGGCAGTAGAGAACGCACTCGCAACTGCCGCCAAGACGGTGCGCAACATGCGCTGGTTTGAAGTTACCGAGACGCGCGGCCACATCGAGAACAACGCCATCGATCACTGGCAGGTTGTCATCAAGGTCGGCTTCACGCTCGACAAGTAAGCCCCGCGGCCCCGCGTGGCCGATCGTCCGCGCGGGGCCGCTGCAACCCGGCCGACGAACGGCTCAGGGAAACGCCGGTTTCAGCGGTTCCACACCGCAGTAACGGGTGTCCGGTACCACTTTGGTCACCCGGCGGCGAATTTCGTCGGCCTGGTCGCGGTGCACGTCGACGATCACCAGTATGCGGCCGTTATCCAGTTCAGGGTCGAAACGATCGAGGGCGTGGTTGGGCACCGAGATACCGGTAATGGCGCCGGCGAATGCGCCCAGCAACGCACCGAACGCGACGATGGCAAGCAACAACGGTGTATTGATCAGCATCGCCGGGCCGAGCCCGAACCAGGGGATAAAAGCCAGTGCCAGGGCGGCGACGAGACCGGCCAGGGCGCCGAGTCCCAGGCCCTTGAACAGGCCGGGGAAAAAGTCGGACAGCTCGTTACTGGTGGCTTCCGGCAGGTCCTCGGGCAACTCGTCGGTGTGTGTGACGATATGGATATGCGTTTCAGGTATCCGCTCGAGCAGCAGCTCGTCGGTAATCCGGCGGGCGCTGTCGATGGACCCGGTGAGAAAGTAAAGTCTTCTCATGAGGGTTCTCCAGCGCGTGGGGCGCGTTTTGACTGCCTGTCTCCCTAAAGATAGCAGTTCCGGCGCATTTTTCCGTGCCCGTTCAGTCGGGCGCGGGCCGCCCGGGCACCCCGTCAGGCGTCGTTGTTGCCCAGTACCTGCTGGTTGCGCGCGGCGGTGAACTCGAGCAGTCGTTCGATCGGCCGGCGGGCGCGCTCGATGATGTCCGGGGTGACGTAGATCTCGCCGGCACCGGTCTCGAGGACATGAGCCAGCTTGTCGAGACTGTTCATCGCCATCCATGGGCAGTGCGCGCAGCTCTTGCAGGTTGCGCTCTTGCCGGCGGTGGGTGCCTCGATGAGGCGCTTGCCCGGTGCCGCCTGCTGCATTCTATGGAAGATGCCGCGATCGGTGGCGACGATGAATTCCGGTGCGTCGATCTCGTGCACCGCCTTGATAAGTGCCGAGGTTGAACCGACCACGTCGGCTTGTTCGACTACGCTGGCGGGCGACTCCGGGTGGACCAGCACCCGCGCTTCGGGATGCTGGCGCTTGAGATCGGCCAGCTCGATACCCTTGAACTCCTCGTGCACGACGCATGAACCCTGCCACAGCAGCATGTCGGCGCCGGTTTCTTTCTGCACGTACTCGCCCAGGTACTTGTCCGGCGCCCAGATGATCTTCTCGCCGCGCGCCTGCAGGTGACGGACGACGTCGATGGCGCTGCCGGAGGTGACCATCCAGTCGGCGCGTGCCTTCACCGCGGCGCTGGTATTGGCGTAGACGACCACGGTGCGGTCCGGGTGCGCATCGCAGAACGCCGCGAACTCGTCCGGCGGACAGCCGATGTCCAGCGAACAGTTGGCTTCCAGATCCGGCATCAGCACGCGCTTTTCCGGGTTCAGGATCTTGGCGGTTTCACCCATGAAGCGCACGCCGCAGACCACCAGCGTCTGTTCGCTGGCGTCGTGACCGAAGCGTGCCATGTCCAGCGAGTCGGACACATGACCGCCGGTCTCGTCGGCCAATTGCTGCAGATCCGGATCGGTGTAGTAGTGCGCCACCATGACCGCGTCCTGTGCCTTGAGCTGTTGCTTGATGCGTTCGCGCAGCGTGTCGCGCTCGTCGGCGTCAAACTGCGGTTCGACGGTCGGCGGGATCTGTTCCGGCGACAGGCGCCAGTCCTTGAGTTCGATTGTCTGTGTTGCACTGGTCATGGTTCTCTCCACTCAAGGTGGCTCCTCACTTGATGAATTCAACCCGGCCCGGTGTCTGCGGCCGGTACAGCCGCGCCGGCCGGTGATTGCCGTTGCGGACCTTTTCCTCGGTTGCCGCCAGCAGGCCGTAGCTCAGCATGCGGCGACGGAAGTTACGCTTGTCCAGGGTCTGATCGAGAATGATCTCGTAGACCCGCTGCAGTTCGCTGAGCGTGAACTTGTCCGGCAGAAACTGGAACGCCACCGTCGAGTACTGCAGTTTCGCGCGCAGGCGCTTCAGCGCCGTGGCGATCACCTGGTCATGATCGAATGCCAGCGCCGGCAGATCCGTGCAGTCGAACCAGGTTGCCGCGCTGGCGTCGCTGGCGGCCTCGATGCGTATATGATCATGCGGTACCAGGGCATAGTAGGTGACCGTGATCACCCGCTCGCGCGGATCGCGATCCGGCGCGCCAAAAGTGTACAGCTGCTCCAGGAACACGCCACTGACGCCGGTCTCCTCCTGCAACTCGCGCAGCGCGCAAGCCTCGATGTCCTCATCGATATTCACGAAACCGCCCGGCAGTGCCCAGCAGCCGGTGAACGGCGGATTGCGTCGCTTGACCAGCAGCACCTGCAGGCGCTCGTCACGGATGGTGAACACCACCACGTCGGTGGTCACGGCCGGATGCGGATGTTCGTAGGTGTACATGGCAGCTAAGTGTTACCTCTACACTAAAGCTTAGTGTTTTCTGAACACTTAGGCAATTGGAATTTGTTTAAGTTGCGTGGGCGCGGTTTAAAAAGTTAGTGCTTACTGCTGTCTTTATGTCTGCTGGCTGGGCATTCTGAAAAAAACCGCAAATGAACGCGAATTAACGCAAATGCTTGGAGGGATTGAGGGAGCGTATCTTTTGTTCCTTCCCCCTTGATGGGGGAAGGTACGGATGGGGGTGAGTTAAACAGCCTCGATAATTCAATCACCCCCACCCTGACCCTCCCCCGTCGAGGGGGAGGGAAAGAAGGGTGCAAACCGGGGACATGGGTTACAGAATAAACCGGGTACATGGTTTACGTTTGTGGGTATCGGCAAGGATCGCCGGCGTCAGTCGTTTTTCAGAATCCAGGCGCCGTCGTGTTTGCTGAAGCCGATGTGCGGGTAATAGTCGGCGGCGGCGGGTGCGGACAGCAGGATGATCCTGGCTTTGGGGCCAAGCTGCCGGCGGCTGTGGTCGATGAGTGCGCGACCGACGCCGCGGCCCTGGTAGTCGCGGTCGACGGCGAGATCGGAGAGGTAACAACAGTAGCTGAAGTCAGTGACTGAACGCGCCACGCCGATCAGCCGATCGCCATCCCAGGCGGTGACGAGCAGGTTTGCGTGTTCGAGCATGGCGGCCACGCAGCCACGATCATCGACCGGGCGGCGTTCGGCCAGGCCGGATCGCTGCAACAGCTCGATGAACTGCTCGGCTGTCAGTGGCTGGTCGCTGCTGTAGCTGTATGTGCTCACTGTAACGTTCGGCCCGATCGGTTCAGGCCATGTTGCCTATTCCGACTTGGCCGCCGGCTTGGCCAGCCGCACGCCGAGTTCCTGCAATTGCTTCGGATCGGCGGTGCTGGGTGCCTCGGTGAGCAGGCAGCTGGCGGTCTGGGTTTTCGGAAAGGCGATGACCTCGCGGATCGAATCCTTGTTCGCCATGATCGTCACCAGCCGGTCGATGCCGAAGGCGATGCCGCCGTGCGGCGGCGCGCCGTACTGCAGGGCGTCGATCAGGAAGCCGAACTTGTCGCGTGCGCCCTGCTCGTCGATGTCGAGCACGTCGAGCGCGGCGAACTGCATGTCCGGGTTGTGGATACGCACCGAGCCGCCGCCGATCTCGTTGCCGTTCAACACCATATCGTAGGCACGGGCGAGCTGCGCGCCCGGGTCGGCCTTGATCGCCTGCGGGTCGTCGCTGCGCGGCGCGGTGAACGGGTGGTTGACCGCGTACCAGCGCTTTTCTTTGTCGTCGTATTCGAACAGCGGGAAGTCGATGATCCACAACGGCGCCCACTCGCCTTCGAGCAGGCCGCGGTCGACGGCCAGCTTCTGGCGCAGCGCGCCGAGGGCGTCGTTGACGACCTTGGTCTTGTCGGCGCCGAAGAACACCAGGTCGCCGTCGGCGGCAGCGGTGCGTTCGAGAATGGCCTCGACGACGTCGTCCGGCAGGAACTTGAGGATCGGCGACTGTAGGCCGTCCTTGCCCTTCGCCTTCTCGGTTACCTTGATGTAGGCCAGACCCTTGGCGCCGTAGCGGCCGACGAAGCTGGTGTAGTCATCGATTTCCTTGCGCGTCAGCTCGGCGCCGTTCGGCAGGCGCAGCGCGGCGATGCGGCTGTCGTCGTTCCTTGCCGGTTCGGCAAACACCTTGAACTCGACGTTGGCCATCAGGTCACCGACCTCGATGAGCTTCAGCGGGTTGCGCAGGTCCGGGCGGTCACTGCCGTAGACGGTCATCGCCTCGTCATAGGCCATGCGCGGGAACGGGTCCGGCAGGTCGACGTCGAGTACAGTCTTGAACAGCTGCCGGATCATGTCTTCCATGATCGCGGTGATGCCGTCCTCGTCCATGAACGAGGTCTCGATATCGAGCTGGGTGAATTCCGGCTGGCGATCGGCGCGCAGGTCCTCGTCGCGGAAGCAGCGCGCGATCTGGTAGTAGCGATCCATGCCGCCCATCATCAGCAGCTGCTTGAACAGCTGCGGCGACTGCGGCAGCGCGAAGAACTCGCCCTGGTGGACGCGGCTCGGTACCAGGTAGTCGCGCGCGCCTTCCGGTGTCGCCCGTGTCAGGATCGGTGTCTCGACTTCGGCGAAGTGGTGGTCGTCAAGGTAGCTGCGCAGCGCCTTCAGCACGCTGGCACGCAGGCGCAGGGTGCGCTGCATTTCCGGCCGACGCAGATCGACGTAGCGGTACTTCAGGCGCACGTCTTCGTGGATATGGTCGTCGTCGAGCTGGAACGGCGGTGTCTTGGCACGGTTCAGGATCTCGATGTCATAGCCGAGCACCTCGACCTCGCCGGTCGGCAGATCCGGGTTGACGGTCCCTTCCGGGCGCGCACGCACGCGGCCATGAATTTTGAGCACAAATTCGTTGCGCACGCTGTCGGCGACATTAAAGGAGTCTTCACGGTCCGGATCGAACACCACCTGGCTGACCCCGGTGTGATCGCGGAGATCGATGAAGATGACGCCGCCGTGGTCGCGCCGGCGCTGGACCCAGCCGCAAAGCGTGACTTCCTGGTCGATGTGTCCGGCGTTCAGTTCGCCGCAATAGTGTGTGCGCATGTCTTTCAGTTCGTCGTCAGGGGCGCCGGCCGGAACCCGGTCCGGGCGCGAGGAGCGTGGGTAAAGCGCGGAATGTTACGAGGCGACTGGTTATCTGGCAAGTTTGTCTGCGCCGGCAACGCTGTCGGGCGGCGGCGCGGCCGCCTCGCCATTGTCCTCGGAACTGATGACGCCGAGCGAAATGATGTACTTGAAGGCCTCCTCGACACTGATGTCGAGGTCGTGCACCTCTTCTTCCGGCACCATGATGATGAAACCAGAGGTCGGGTTCGGGGTCGTCGGAATGAACACCGACACCAGCGGTTGCTTCGTCTGGCGGTTGACCGTGCGCAGCGCGCGGCCGGTCATGAAACCGAGACTGAGTATGCCCTTGCGCGGGTATTCCACCGCCACCGCCTTGCGGAATGACTGGTTGCCGTCGGCCAGCAGCGTTTCGGTGACCTGCTTAACGCTGACGTAGATGCTGCGCACCAGCGGGATGCGGTTGACCAGCCCCTCCCAGAAGTCGACCAGCTTGCGGCCGAACAGGTTGGCGGCGAACACCCCGGTCAGCAGCAGAATGGCGACCGCCATCACCAGGCCGAAGCCGGGGATCTCGAAGCCGAGCACCGCCTCCGGCCGCCAGGCGGCGGGCAACAGCAGGAGCATGTTGTCGAGCAGTGTCAAAAACAGCCGGATGATGAACACCGTGGCGGCGATCGGCAGCCAGACCAGCAATCCGGCGATCAGATACTTGCGCAGTGACAACATGGACCGGGGCTATTCGGCCGCGGCTTTCTTGGCGGGTTTGCTGTCGGCCTTGCCGCTGTCACTGGATTCGGACTTCTTGTTATCGGTCTTGCTTTCCGGCTTACTGTCGCCCGACTTGTCGGCCTTGTTTTCGGACTTCGACTCGCCGGCATCCGCCTTGGCGCCGTCGCCGGACTCGCCGGCGGACTTGCTCTTGGCGTTGCTGCCCTTGTCCTTGTCGCGGAAATCGGTCGCGTACCAGCCCGTACCCTTGAGCACAAAGGCCGAGGCCGAAACCAGCTTGCTCAGCGCCTCAGCACCGCATTGCGGGCAGGTGGTGAGTTTCGGATCGCTGATTTTCTGCAGCGCCTCAAGCTCATGGCCGCAGTCGGAACAACGATATTCGTAAATTGGCACAGTAGAGTCCCCATAAATACTTAAGAATGCAGGGAATATGCGGTGCAACAAGAGGAATTTCAAGCCCGCCGGCGGCAAAAATACCGGCAAACCGCCAAAAATACCGATCAGGCGGCAAATCCGGGTTTTCGTCGGCGCTCGAGTTGGGTAAACTTCCCCGCCTTGTCCGGACGCCCGTCCGGAGCAGCTCGTGTAGCGCAAAGCTCACCCGTGCAGGAGGCACGGCGCAAAGGCTCTCAGCCTTTGCGAAGCGAAGCCCGAATTCACTTCGGGCTGAGTGTATCAGGCAGCGGACAGGACGTCCGCTGCCGACAGAAAAACGGGTCGTTAGCTCAGTCGGTAGAGCAGTGGACTTTTAATCCATTGGTCGTAGGTTCGAATCCTACACGACCCACCATTTCTCCATAGGTGCTTACCGGACACATCGGTAACACTTTATTCCGAGGACATGGGTAACACTTTTGATGCGAACGGGTTGAAGCCGACGGGCTCGACCCGGTCC
>NZ_JANUCT010000016.1 GCF_024808875.1 Methylohalomonas lacus | reverse complement strand
GGACCGATTGAATGGCCGTCCCCGCAAAGTACTTGATGCGCAAACACCATTCGAAGCCTTTAATGAACTGTTGCGTTAGAATCTAGAGACCAACTCACCAATCACCAATCACCAATCACCAACCTCACCCAAGCCCTCGTAACCGCTTGCGCACCTGGCTGAGATGCCGGCGGCTGACCTTGAGCGCGGTGTCCATGTCGCGCAGATGGATTTCATTGTTGCCGTCGTTGTCACGTTTTAACGCTTCAACGTGCCGCAGTGCTACCAGTGCATTGCGATGGATGCGCAGGAACTGGTCGCCGAATTCGTCTTCCAGCTGTTTCAGCGATTCATCCAGCAGCAGTTCGCCGTCCGGCCAGGCGGCGGTGACGTATTTCTGCTCGGCCCGGAAGTAGCGAATATCGGCCAGCGAGGCGAGCTGAATGCGACCCTGGATCACAGCACTCAGGTAGCTGCGCGCGACATTCGAATTTTCCTCGCGGCGGATCTCGGCCAGCCGTCCGCGGCTGACGACCTCGGCGCGCGCGAACGCCTGCGCCAGGCGGTCGCGCCGGATTGGTTTCAGCAGGTAATCGACGGCGTTTGACTCGAACGCCGCCAGCGCGTGGTCCTGGTAGGCCGTGGTGAAGATCACTGCCGGGGCCGGCGTCAGTTTGCTGAGGTGATCGGCGGTCTCCAGGCCGTCCATGCCCGGCATGCGGATGTCCAGCAGCACCACGTCCGGTTGTGCCGGCTCCAGCTGGGCGATGACTTCGATGCCGTTGCCGGCCTCGGCGACAACATCGTGGCCGCCGATGTCCTCGACCAGTGCGCGCAGGCGTTCACGTGCCGGCTGTTCGTCGTCGGCGATCAGGATGCGCACGGTTCGTAGACCTCCGGAAAGACAACGTGGGTGCGGTAGCGGCCGTCTTGCTGTTCACTGGTCAGCCGGCCGCGCTCGGCGAAGGCGCTGGTCAGGCGTTGGCGGGTGTTTTCCTGGGCCATCTGGTTGCCTGAGTGGTTGCTGCGCTGGGTCGGCACCGGGTTGTCGACCGTGATGCTCAAGCGGCCGGCTGTGCAGGTGCCGCGGATCTGGATGCAGCCGCCGTTCGGCTGTGGTTCGATGCCATGGTAAACGGCGTTTTCCAGCAGCGGCTGGAGCACCAGCGCCGGAATGCAGGCGTCCGCCGGCAGCGCGTCGATGTCCCACTCAAGGCGCAGGCGCTGGCCGAGGCGCAGTTGCTCGATGCGCAGGTAACGCTGGCACAGGTCGAGCTCCTCGGCCACGGTCACCCAGGGCTTGGATTCCTGCAGGTTGAGCCGGAACAGGTCGGCCAGGTCCTCGATCGCCTGTTCGGCCAGCAACGGTTCGCGCCGGGTCAGGCTGGCGATCGTGTTCATGCAGTTGAACAGGAAGTGTGGCCGGATGCGGGCCTGTAGCGCCTGCAGCCGCGCCTCGGCCTCGGACCGGACGTGCTGACGCCACTGGTGCTGGACGTAGAAATAGCGCAGTGCCAGCGCCGAGACGATGGCGCTGATGCCGAGACAGCGGCTCAGAAACAGGCCATGGCCGGTCTCCAGCAGCGCCCGCTCGCCCGGCAGCATGTACAGCAGCCACCAGGCGATTTCGGTGACCGCCAGCGTCACCGCGAGCATGACCAGGTAGCTTAGCGCCGTGCTCCAGACGTCGGGCAGCCGGTTCAGCCGGTCGCGCAGCAGGCACAGGATGGCGATACAGCCAAGCGCCACCCACTGGATGAACAGCGAATTCAGTGCCAGTGTCTCGAAGGCGTTGCCGTGGACGGCCAGGTCCGCCAGCGTCAGCACGATGGCCAGCAGCTCGGCGATGAGGATGACGGCGACAGCCATGCGCACGCCGCAGAAATCCGGCAGGAAAGCGCTGTACTGGCGGCTCGGACGGGTCATGGCGGTTGTTGTTATTCCGTTAGCGACACCGGGCCGGCTGCCCGATTGTGATCCACCGGGCAGCGTAGGCTCATGGGTCTGGGTTATACTAGTCCCTGTTCAATTCTCAAACACTCGAATGATGCCAGCATGAGCGCCTTCTCGGAATCCGGCAAGCTGTGGGGTGGCCGTTTCAGCGCCTCCACCGACGAACTCGTCGAAGAATTCACCGCCTCGGTCGACTTTGACAAGCGCCTGGCGGCCTGCGACATCGACGGCTCCATCGCCCACGTGACCATGCTGGCCCGGGTGGGCACGCTGACCGAGGCGGAGCGCGACCAGATCATCAAGGGCCTGAAGGATATAGGCACCGACATTGCCCGCGGTGAATTCGCCTGGAGCAACGCGCTCGAGGACGTGCACATGAATATTGAGGCACGGCTGGCCGAGCGTATCGGCGATGTCGGCAAGAAACTGCACACCGGCCGCTCGCGCAACGACCAGATCGCCACCGATATACGCCTGTACCTGCGCAACGAGATCGATGAACTGACGGTCGACCTGGACCGGATGATGACGGCGCTCGTCGACGTCGCCGAGCGTGAGGCCGACACGATCATTCCCGGCTTCACGCACCTGCAGACCGCCCAGCCGGTCAGCTTCGGCCACCACATGCTGGCCTGGTTCGAGATGCTGTATCGCGACCGCAGCCGGCTGGTCGACTGTCGCCGGCGCATGAACGTCTCGCCACTGGGCGCGGCGGCACTCGCCGGTACGCGCTTCCCGATTGATCGTTACGACAGTGCCGAACAGCTCGGCTTCGACGGTATCTGCGAGAACTCGCTGGACGCGGTCAGCGATCGTGACTTCGCCATTGAATTTTCCAGCTGTGCGTCGCTTATCATGATGCACCTGTCGCGCATGTCGGAAGAGCTGGTGTTGTGGATGTCGCAGCAGTTCGGTTTCATCGACATCGACGATGCTTTCTGCACCGGATCGTCGATCATGCCGCAGAAAAAGAATCCGGATATCCCGGAACTTGTGCGCGGTAAAACCGGTCGGGTGTATGGAGACCTGATGGCGTTGCTCACGCTGATGAAAGCCCAGCCGCTGGCCTATAACCGCGATAACCAGGAAGACAAGGAACCGCTGTTTGACGCGATCGATACCGTGCGTGCCAGCGTCAAGATCTACGCCGCCCTGATCCCGGCCATTACCGTCAAGCCGGACGCCATGCGTGAGGCCGCGCGTCGCGGTCTGGCGACGGCCACCGACCTGGCGGACTATCTGGTGGAAAAGGGCATCGCGTTCCGCGACGCTCATGCCATCGTCGGCCAGATCGTCAGCCACGCACTGGCCGCCGGCAAGGATCTCGTCGATCTGCCGCTGGCGGAACTGCGCCAGTACTGTAGTGCCATCGACGAGGATATTTTCGATCAGCTGTCGCTGGAAGCTTCAGTGGCAGCGCGACGTCATCCCGGTGGAACGGCACCGGACCAGGTGCGCGCCGCAGCCCGGCGGGCGCGCGAGCGTCTGCAAAACACGACATGATGAATTTTCCAGACTAGGTGACTTTCATGAAAGGACTGCTGAAAATCCTGCTCGGCCTTATCGGTGTGCTGGTGGTTGTTATCGCCGCCGCCGCAGTCATTATTCCGATGTATGTCGATCCGAATGATTACAAGGATGATATTGCCGCACTGGTAAAAAAACAGACCGGTCGCGACCTGCAAATTCCTGGCGATCTCAGTATCACCGTGTTTCCCTGGCTCGGTGTGACCACCGGCAAGCTGGTGTTCAGCAATGCCGAGGGCTTCGGTGAAGCGCCCATGGTGCAGGCCGAGGGCATCGAGGTTCGGGTCAAGCTGTTGCCGCTTTTGCGCAAGGAAATCGAGATGGGCACTGTGATCATCGATCGGCTGGATGCCAATCTCGCCCGCGATGCGCAGGGACGCACGAACTGGGATGACTTGATCAAGGCAGCCGAACAGGCGCCGGCCGAGCCGCAAAGCGATGAGCAATCAGGCCTGGCACTCGCGGGCCTGGCCGTCGGTGGCCTGGATATCAGCGACAGTCGTGTCAGCTGGGTTGATAAACAGAACGATCAGCGTTATCTCATCGAGGATCTGAATCTAGAGACCGGCGCACTGAAGCCGGGCGAACCGATCGATATCGATCTGGACCTGGCTTTCGAGGCCAGCGATCCGGAACTCAAGGGAACACTGGCTCTGGCCGGTACGGTCAGCTATGACCTGGAGCAACAGCAGTACCAGCTGGCACCGCTGACACTGGAGTCCAACCTTGAGGGGCCGCAGCTGCCCGGTGGCAACGCCACGATTGACCTGAGTGCCGATACCCTTGCCGCGGATCTGAAAAACAATAGTGCCAGTGTGCGAGCCCTGTCACTGACCGCGCTGAACACGCGCGTCGAAGGGGACATAGAGGCGCAGAATATCGACCGCCGGGTGCCGGGACTTAAAGGCTTCTTCCGCATTTCCGGCGACAGCCTGCCCGCGCTTTTGAAGGCGCTCGACCAGGGCGAACTGGCCGCGCAGCTGGAAGACAAGCCGGCCGAGTTCAGCCTGAATGCCAACTTCGATGCCGATGCCAATGCCGGCACCGCGCAGATCTCGGAGCTGGAAGTTGCCCTGCTCGGGGCCGAGCTGGCCGGCGAACTGAATGCCGCGCAGACTGATACCGACAACCCGGCCGTCAACGGCCAGTTCGATATCAGTGGCCTCGGTCTTGATGCCAGGCTGATGGTCAGCGCCAAGAACCTGCTCAACCAGCCGAGCTACAACGGCAAGCTGCAACTGGCCGAGTTCAATCCGCGCAAGCTGATGCAGGAGCTGGCCATCGAGCCGCCCAGGACTGCCGACGAGAAGGTGCTGACAAAACTGGCGCTGGAAAGCGACTACGCCGGCACGGCCAACAGCGTCAGCCTGAGCAACCTGAGCCTGACGCTGGATGATACCAAGGCCAACGGCAGCTTGAGTATCGCCAACATTGCCAACCAGGCGCTGCGTTTCGATCTGAATATTGATCAGATCAACGCCGACCGCTACCTGCCGCCGCCGGCCGAGGGCGAGGAAGAGGCGCCGGCGACTCCGGAGACCGCGGGCGCGGGCGCGGCCGCCGAGTTGCCGCTGGAGACGCTGCGGGCCCTGGACATAAAGGGCAATCTGAAAATCGGTCAGCTGACTATCAACAAGGCGAAGCTGAGCGATGTCAGCCTGGCGCTGAATGCCCAGAATGGTGTTATCGCCCTGTCGCCGGTCAACGCCAAGCTGTATGACGGCAGTTACGATGGCGCGGTGAATCTCAATGCTACCGGCGAACAGCCGCGTGTACAGTTCACCACCAAGCTGGCTGGGGTCAACATCGAGCCGTTGCTCGACGACATGACCGGTGACGCCAAGCTGACCGGTACAGCCGATATCAACGCCGATCTCAATGCCCGCGGTGGCGACGCCGAGGCCATGAAGAAGACCCTTGGCGGTACCGCCGACTTGCTGTTCAAGAACGGTGCCTACAAGGGCATCAATCTGGGCCATATCCTGCGCCAGGCCAACGCTGTCCTCGAGGGCCAGAGCCTCAAGGAAGTGCCGGAATCGGAACAGACCGACTTCTCGGAGATGACCGCGACGCTGAACATCAAGGATGGCGTGATCAAAAACGATGATCTCAGCGCCAAGTCGCCGGCGTTGCGTGTCGCCGGTGCCGGCGAGGCCAGCCTGGTCAGTGAAGCGATCGACTACACGGTCAAGGCGAGTGTGGCGAAGACCACCAAGGGCCAGGGCGGTGAAGGTCTGGATGCGGTCGGCGGCTATACCGTGCCGGTGCGCTGCCAGGGCACGTTTGCCGAGCCCGGCTGCAAGCCCGACTTCCAGGGGCTGGTCAAGGCCAAGGTCGACAAGGCGATTGATGAACAGACCGAAAAGGCCGAGGAAAAGATCAAGAAGAAGCTGGAAGAAGAGCTCGGTGAAGGTGCCGGCGACAAGCTCAAGGACGCGCTCGGTTTCTAGTGCTGCGACGGCCAGCGGCCTGTTGCTGGCCGGCCTGGCGCTGCTGTCAGCAGACGTCCAGGCCGGAACGGTGGAAGACGCCGAGGTCGTGTATGACAACGGCCGCTACCGGCTCGACCTCAGCATGCGCATCGACAGCGATCCGGCGGCGGTTTACGCCATCGTCACCGACTACGATCGGCTGACGCGCATCAGCCGTACCATCACCGACAGCAGCGAACTCGAGCACGACGCCGGTATCCGCCGGCGGCTGGTCACCGAAACCTGTGTCTGGTTTTTCTGTTTCGAGGCCACCATGGTCGAAGATATCATCGAAAGCGACACCAGCGTACACACCCGCATCGTCCCGGGGCCGAGCGATTACCGTTACGGTGAATCGGTGTGGCGGGTTAGCGCCGTCAATGGTGGTACCCGGGTGACGTTTCAATGCACTCTCGAACCGGATTTCTGGGTGCCGCCGGTGATCGGCACATGGATGATGAAAAGGCGCATGCGCGAGGAAGCCGAACGCACCGTACTCAACATCGAGCAACTGACGCGCGAGCAGATACCCGAATGACCGCCGCCATAGCGCCCCGGCTGTTACGCTGGGCAAAACGGCATGGCCGCCATGATCTGCCCTGGCAGCGGCGCAGCGGTTCGCGCAACCGCATCGCCTATCGCGTCTGGGTCGCCGAGATCATGCTGCAGCAGACCCAGGTGGCGACCGTGATCCCCTACTTTCAGCGGTTCATGCGCGCCTTTCCGAGCGTCAGGGCACTGGCCGATGCGCCGCTGGATGATGTACTGGCACACTGGAGCGGGCTCGGTTATTACGCCCGTGCCCGTAACCTGCACCGGGCAGCGCGGCTCGTCCGCGACGAGCACCGCGGCCGGTTGCCGACACAGCGGGCGCCGCTGGAAACCCTGCCCGGTATCGGCCGCTCGACGGCGGCGGCGATCGTGGCGCAGACCGACGGTCAGCCGGAAGCGATACTCGACGGTAATGTGAAACGCGTGCTGGCACGGTATCATGCCGTGCCCGGTTGGCCGGGCGAGACCGCGGTGGCGCGGCAGTTGTGGACACTGGCCGAGCAGGAGACGCCACAACGCGACGTGGCGGCCTATACCCAGGCGATCATGGACCTCGGCGCGACCGTCTGTACGCGCCGCCGGCCGGGTTGCGAGACCTGCCCGCTGGCCGGTGATTGCCAGGCGTATGCCGCTGGCCGGGTCGGGGACTATCCGGGCGCCCGGCCACAGCGACAAAAGCCGCAGCGCCGACGGGTGTTCGCCGTACTCTGGAACAACGCCGGCAAGATTATGCTGACCCGGCGCGCGCCGACCGGCATCTGGGGCGGCCTCTGGTGCCTGCCGGAATGGCCGGACGAAGCAAGCTGCCGCGACTGGCTGGCGGGATACGGGCTGACCGGGACGGCGGAACCGCTGGCGCCGATCGAACATGCATTTACACACTTTCGCCTGCAGCTCGTGCCGCTACAGGCCGTAATCCGGCGCCCGCGACGGGTTGCCGACGCTGCATCCGGAGACTGGTACAGCCTGGATGCGGCGTTGAGGCTGGGCCTGCCGGCACCGATACGGTCTCTGCTGGCATCGCTGCAGACGCAACAACAGGAGAATCAAGATGGCGCACATGGTGCATTGCGTAAAACTGGGTAAACAGGCCGAGGGTCTGGAACGCCAGCCGTATCCGGGCGAGCTCGGCAAGCGGATCTATGAAAACGTTTCCAAGGAAGCCTGGAACGAGTGGCTCAACCACCAGACCATGCTGATCAACGAAAACCGGCTGACGCCGATCGAGCCGAAGGCCCGTGCCTTCCTCGAACAGGAAATGGAAAAATTCTTCTTCGGTGAAGGATCGGCCGCGCCGGAAGGCTACGTGCCGCCCGAATCGGAACAGTAAAACGCCGGCCATGGCTGAAAATTGGCAATCCGGGTCGGTTATGGCTTGACGGACGCGCCGTCGATGGCTTTAATACGCCCTTCGCATCGCCCGCCCCGCCCGCAGTATCAGAAAAAACACCTGTTCGGTGTGGCAGGGTCGCGCAGTGACAGGGTAGGCAGGGCTGAAACTCCGTTATCAGTTCCGGGCATAAGCAAAATGTCCGAACAACCATCCAAAATAAAAATTTGGCCGGGTAGCGGGGTCACACAGCAACAGGGTAGGCCGGACTGTAAATCCATTTTCAGTCCGGGCGCCACGTAATCCGGATTCTGTCATGAGTAGTAAAATTTGGCCGGGTAGCGGGGTCGCGTAGAGACAGGGTAGGCAGGGCTGTAAATCCATTTTCAGTCCGGGCGCCACGTAATCCGGATTCGTCATGAGTAGTAAAAGTTGGCCGGGTAGCTCAGTTGGTAGAGCAGGGGACTGAAAATCCCTGTGTCGGCAGTTCGATTCTGTCCCCGGCCACCATCCCTTAGCCATCATCCCTTAATAATTCTCCGCCATTGTGTTCGGCACCGTACGCCAGTCCATGCCGCCCCCCAGCGTGCTCGCCGCCGCTCGCCCTGGATCTCGCCTGTTTTATGTTGCGGTGTTCCGGCCCGGGGACGTGTTTTATGTCAAATTTAAACGCAATCTCCCTAGCCAGTTCCCACGGTTTCCATTAATGTATGAATACAATCGTATCTATACAGCCTTGCCGATACAGCAAAGCATCATCAGTCAACAGGGCGCTTTGTTGAGTTAAAAAAAGAATATCGGGGGAATTTGCTGTTTTTATGAATCAGCCAGACAACAAGTTTCGTCTTGCCGAACTCTTCAGCGTCGAGCAGGTAGAGCTCAGGGGCTTTTCCCGCAGCGTCGCCGAGCTTGAATGGCTGTTGCTGATTCTTGTTCTGCTCTATTTCATTGCGCCGGGCACGCTGGTCGTCGACCCGTTCATGGTCGTTGTCGCGATGGTCAGCTTTGCCGCGTTCGTACTGCTCTTTCGTTATATCAATTTTCGCGAGATTGATGCGCGCTGGAAGATCGCGATTGAAACATGGGTGATGATCGCTTTCATTACCTGGGTCTGTCTTTATACCGGCCGTAATGAAAGCCCGTTGCTGCATCTGTACCTGCTTGTGATTATTACCAGTGGTTTGACGCTGGGCAAAATGACCACGCTGCTCGAGTTTGCGCTCATCACCTGCTTGTACCTGTATCTGGGCTATCCGGCGTTTAACGCCCGTGAATTCGCGCTGACTGATTTCACACAGTTGATGATCCAGTTCGCGCCGTTTCTGCTGGTTGGATATCTGATCGCCATGCTGTCGGCAGACCTGCACTTTGCCCGACAGATGTTCGAACATCTGTCGGAAACTGACGATATGACCGGCCTGCTCAACAAGCGCGCCTATAACAAGTTATCAACACGCGAAATCCTGAAGGCGGTGCGTTATTCGCACTCGTTTACCGTGATGATGATCGATGCTGACAACCTGAAAGTCGTCAATGACGAATATGGTCATGACCTGGGAGATAAAATGCTCCAAACGCTGGCCGATACCATCAAGCACAATCTGCGCGAGACCGATATTCTGGCGCGTTACGGCGGCGATGAATTCATTGTCTTCCTGTCGGAGACCGATGCCGAGCAGGCGTGCGAAGTCGGCGAACGTATTCATGAGGCGGTCGCTGACGTGAAATTCTCGGTGCCCAAGAAAACATTGCCGCTTTCAGTCAGTATCGGCATGGCCAGTTACCCGGTTGATTCGCATACGCCCGAGGATATACTCGAACTTGCCGATCGAGCGCTTTACTACAGCAAGCGACAGGGTCGTAATCAGGTAACGACCTATGCCGATATTGACGGGAACTGAGACTGTCCCGGGTCGGGACTAATCGGCGTTTAAGTGGCCGAGGTAAGGGGTCCAGTCGTATGTCGGATCGCCGATAACGAGAAAACTCGGGTTCAGAAGCGAGTCCTTGGTGTTGTAGCGCAGCGGCTGTAGCTGCATATCCGTGACCAGGCCGCCGGCCTGCTCGACCACGCATTGTGAGGCTGCAGTATCCCACTCCGATGTGGGACCGAAACGCGGGTACAGATCGACCTCGCCTTCCGCTATCAGGCAGGATTTGAGTGAACTGCCGACCGTGACAACTTCTGCTTCGCCCAGCTGCTGCAGGAAGGACTGGAACTGCTCGCTGCCGTGTGAGCGGCTGCCGGCAATGGCAAGATTATCCGGCTGAGCCGGGCGCGTGTGGATGGCGCGGGCCTCCTGGCCGGGCGACACCTTGAAAGCGCCGTAGTCGCGTGCCGCGTAGTAGCATACGCCGGTCACCGGCACCAGTACGACGCCGAGCGTGCACAGGTGATTGTCGATCAGGGCGATATTGACGGTGAATTCGCCATTGCGTTTGACGAACTCGCGCGTGCCGTCGAGCGGATCGACCAGCCAGTATTGCCGCCAGTCTCGCCGGGTACTGTAGGCGATCGCGGTCGATTCCTCTGACAGGATCGGAATATCCGGCGTCAGCGCCTTAAGCCCCTGCACGATGCTCTGGTGTGCGGCCATGTCGGCCTCGGTCAACGGACTGCGGTCGTCCTTGTGTTCGACGGCAAAGTCGGTGTCGTAAACCGTGAGGATGCGGGCGGCCGCGTCGTAGGCGATGCGGCGGACATCGGCGAGCAGTGCGGCGGGTTGCCGTGCGCTGTCCGGACTGTGTTCGCTGGCTTGATTCGGCATAATATAGGGCCATTATTGTACGCGACCCGCCGCGGCATGGCGAAACGTATCGCCGTAGTCGACCCAGAGGATCTTTATGGCATTTGACTGGTCAGCCGTCGACACCGTGCTGCTCGATATGGACGGCACGCTCCTTGATCTGCACTTCGATAATTATTTCTGGCAGCAACACCTGCCCGCCTGCTGGGCGGAACAGCGTGGCATGCCGCTGGCCGCAGCCCACGAAATCCTGGTGCCGAGGTTTCGTGAACTTGAGGGGACACTGGCGTGGTACTGTCTCGACTTCTGGTCACGCGAGCTGGAGCTGGACGTGTTGTCCCTGAAGGATGACCTGCAGCATCTCATCGGTCTGCGCCCGCATGCGGAAATTTTTCTGGAGGCGCTCGGCCGTATGGGCAAGCGGCGCATACTGGTGACCAATGCGCATCCCGATGTGCTCGATTACAAGCTGGCGCGCACCGATCTGGCGCGGCATTTCGAGGCACTGGTCTCGGCCCATGCGCTCGGTGAGCCGAAGGAGGCCGCCGCGTTCTGGTCACGGTTGCAGCAGCAGCAACCGTTCACGCCACCGCAAACGCTGCTGATCGATGACAACAACCAGGTGCTGATGACGGCGCGCGCGTTCGGTATTGCCCACCTGCTGTCGATTGCCCAGCCGGACAGTCGTCAGCCGCCGCGCGCCGCGGCCGACTTCCCGGCGGTGGCGGATTTCCGCGAACTGCTAGCCGGTGCCGACACTGTTGCTGCGACAGAAAACGAAATCGCGCACTGAATGGCCGCGGCCGAGGCCGCGTTGTTCGAACTTGGTCAGTGGCCGCCAGCGCGGCCGCGGCGATGCCCGCCCGGCACCGGCCAGGTTGACGTAGCCATTGTCCTCGAACGGCGACGGGATCTGCTCAGCATAATCCTGCCAGTCGGTAGCCACGTAAACCAGCGCGTGGGCCTTCAGCTTCGGTCGCAGCAGCCGGGCGAATTCGGCGTTCAGCAGGCGTCTTTTATGGTGGCGTTTCTTCGGCCACGGATCCGGAAACAGTATGAGTACCTGGTCGAGGCTGGCGTCCGACAGCATGTCATGAATCACCTCGACGGCGTCGTGACTGAGTGCGCGCAGATTCGTGAGACCGGCGCGGCCGGCGTGGTGCAGCAGGCTGCCGATGCCCGGTCGGTGAACCTCCA
Organism: Methylohalomonas lacus; assembly: GCF_024808875.1. Taxonomy (GTDB): domain Bacteria; phylum Pseudomonadota; class Gammaproteobacteria; order Methylohalomonadales; family Methylohalomonadaceae; genus Methylohalomonas; species Methylohalomonas lacus. The sequence continues at coordinate 53,094 of NZ_JANUCT010000016.1, read as the reverse complement.
CGGCCAGGTAGTCGCGCTCGGGATGGACCGCCGCCAGGCTGACCGTAGTCAGGCCCATGCCCGGGCCGATGTCCAGCGTCAGCGGCGCGGTGCGATCGAACAGATCCTGCGGCTTGACCGGTATGGAACTGAACTCGACGCCGTAGTGCGGCCAGAAGCGTTCGAATGCCTGCTCCTGGGCTCGGGTCATGCGGCCCTCGCGGCGGACGAAACTGCGGATCAGACGCTTCGGCGACTCGCTCACGGGGTTACAGAAAACTGCCGTCGATCGGCGAGGACGCGCTGGCGTAGGCGCGGCGCGGCATGCGGCCGGCGAGAAAGGCTTCGCGGCCGGCCTCGATCGCCTTGCGCATGGCGCCGGCCATGAGCACCGGGTCGCGCGCCTCGGCAATGGCCGTGTTCATGAGCACGCCATCGCAGCCGATTTCCATGGCGATCGCGGCGTCGGAGGCGGTACCGACCCCGGCGTCGACCAGGATCGGGACATTGGCGTTGTCGATGATGGTCTTGATGTTGTAGGGGTTGCGGATGCCGAGCCCCGAGCCGATCGGCGCGGCCAGCGGCATGACCGCAATGCAGCCGAGTTCCTCCAGCCGTCGGGCGACGATCGGGTCGTCGTTGGTATAGACCATGACGCGGAAGCCGTCGGCGATCAGCGTTGCCGCGGCCTCGAGCGTGGCACCGACGTCCGGGTACAGGGTTTTCTCGTCGCCGAGCACCTCGAGCTTGACCAGGTTGTGGCCGTCGAGCAGTTCGCGCGCCAGCCGGCAGGTGCGCACCGCGCTGTCGGCGTCATAACAGCCGGCGGTGTTCGGCAGGATGGTGTAGCGCTCGGGCGGGATGACGTCGAGCAGGTTCGGTTCATCGGGATTCTGGCCGATGTTGGAGCGGCGGATGGCGACGGTCACGATCGCCGCGCCGCTGGCCTCGATTGCCAGTCGGGTCTGCTCCAGGTCGCGGTACTTGCCGGTGCCCACCAGCAGGCGCGAGTGATAGGCATGGCCATCGATGATCAGGGCGTCGGCGTTGTCCGGTTTGCGGGCGGTGTCAGTCATGGTAGACGGCAATAGCGGTAAAAAGACGGCATTATAACAGGCCCGGCGTCAGCCGCCGCCGATGGCGTTGACGATCTCGACGCGATCGCCCTCCTCCAGCACATGTCGTTCGAATTGGCTGCGCGGCACGATCTCTCGGTTGACCTCGACCGCCAGGCGGCCGCTCAGGCCCAGTTCGCGAATCAGATCGGCGAGACTGCTGTGATCGGCCAGCGGTGTGGTTTCTCCATTGACCAGTATTTGCATGACGACGGTGTGGTGTCGGGTTGCTGTAAGGGCTTCAGGCGAGGTCCAGTGTCAGGCCTTCGCGTGCTATATGACAGTCCAGCGCTGACTGGCGTTCGGCGATGATGCGCAGGCAGTCCTGGTGAATCGCGTTGATGCGTTCATCGTCGTAATTCGGATCGTGGTGGTACAGGTACAGCTGCCCTACTCCGGCGTCGATAGCGGAGTTAACCGTGTCGATGTAGCACGAATGTCCCCAGCCGCGTTTTTTCTCGTAATCTTCCGGCGTGTACTGGGCATCGTGTATGAGGATGTCGGCGCCCTGCATGAATTGTAGCGCCGAGTCGTATTCCTCGCGTTTCATCGAATCATATAAACGCTGTTCCTCGCTGTTGAATTCCTGGTAGCGCTGTTCGATGGACTTGTTGAGAAACAGGCATTCGTTATCGGAAATGTAAACGATGACCTTGCCATTGAGATTGATCCGATAGCCGTAGGTTATACCCGGGTGATGGACGTTCTGGTAGCTGATCCGGAAGGGACCGTGTTCCAGGTTGCCGCCGGGCGGTTGCAGGTAATCCACTGCGGCGTGCCAGGTGTCGGTGCTGACCGGAAAATAGGGCGCCCGCATTTGTGCTGATACATGGCGTTCGATCTCGCCGGCATTCTGACCGGGACCAAAGAAATTCAGTCGCCAGTCCTCGGCAAAGGCTGGCAGAAAAAACGGCAGGCCACAGACGTGATCCCAGTGGTAGTGCGTGAGGATGACCAGCATTTCGCGAATGCCGTCCTGTTGCATTAAATGCTGGCCAAAGGGAATGATGCCGGTGCCGGCATCACACACCAGCAGGTGGCCATCGGCACGAATTTCAACACAGGATGTATTGCCGCCGACATCAAGATGCGACGCAAACGGGGCCGAGTACGAACCGCGTACCCCCCAGAAACGCAGATAGGCTTCGCTCATCTGATCAGTCGGCTTGCGTGGTTAGCTGATATGTTTTTTGACGGCTTCAGTAATCGCCTGCATGGGCATGGGTTTGGATATGAACTCCAGTGCGCCTAGCTCCCACGCGGCATGACGATCCTGCGCGTAATCCTTGGAGCTTATCATAATCACCGCAGTATCTTCATGCAGTGGATTACCGCGCAGTTCACGCAGGAAAGTCAGGCCATCCTTGTCCGGCATGATGATGTTGAGAAACAGCAGGGCCGGTTTCTGACTGTTCAGATAGGCCAGCGAACTGGCGGCCGAGCTGAACGTTTTCAACTCGACGCCCAGACTAGCGGTACTGTGCTCGAACAGCGACTTGACCGATGGACTGTCATCGACCACAACCACGACGGGATTCGAGCGATTCATGCCGGTGTTATCCAGTTCCGTAGTTCCCGTTGCATAGACCGGGCATCAAGCCCGATCGAACAGCCTGCTATTGAATACGATAATTGATACACATCACCGGCGCCGTCAGGCTCCGGTGTGCTTCCCCCCAAAGAAGCAACTATATTAGCTTAATTCAACGACGTCGCCAGCATCTCGGCGCCTGCCCGGGTGACGTCCTGTGACCCGGTTCACAGGTCCTGTGCACAGACACATGAACAGGTATAATCAGGTGTCGAAACGCCGCGGGTGTAGTTCAATGGTAGAACGGAGGCTTCCCAAGCCTTTAATGTGGGTTCGATTCCCATCACCCGCTCCAGTCAAGCTTGTGCCAGGCGGTGTATTCGGTACGCCGGGAGAGGCCCGGCTACCTGCCCGCTTCAGCCGGTGTCCTGTTTCAGCCGTAGCAGCATGAAATCAATATCGTTTTCGATAAGGCGCTGGCGCGTCTGCTTGAGTTCGTCAGCCTTGTCGTAAGGGCCGGCACGAACACGGTGCCAGACATCGCCGCCATCGATGACCACCCGCTGGACCTCGGTGGTGATGCCCAGCATGGCGAGCTGGGCCTTGACGCGCTCGGCTTCGTCCGGCTCGCGGAAGGAGCCGATCTGCAGGATGTAGCTTTCTGCCTCATCCGGGCTGCTGACGGGACCGGTTTCGGCGGCGGTGTTTTCGTCGCCGCCGCGTTCACTGGTTTCGCTTTCCCATTCCGGTACGCTGACTTCCATTTCCGGCAGGATGGTGTAGAAGTCGAACCGGGGTGACGGCGGCGCACTGTCGGCGGTCTTTTTCGCAGCCTGTTCCGAGGATTGTTCCGTGCCTTTCTGGCGCTCGTCCTTGCCGGGTGCCGTGGTTATTACCACGGGTTGCTGCTTGTCGTTTGTCGACAGCAAATCGGGCAGGCCTTTGACCAGCACGAAGCCGATCGCCACGCATAGACCGGTGACCAGGCCGGCGATAAATGTCACCAGGCCGGCAACGCGGCTGCCGCCGTTCTTGCGACTCGAGCGGTTTTTGTAATCACGTGCCATTTACATGCTTTCCGGGGCTGAGACGCCCAACAGTTCCAGACCGTTGCCGAGTACCTGACGTACCGCACTGGCCAGGCTCAGGCGGGCATCGCGCAGCGACGCGTCGTCGACCAGGAACTGCTGCGAGTTATAGTAAACATGAAACTCACCCGCCAGGTCACGTAGATAATAGGCAAGCAGATGCGGTTCCAGCGTGTTGGCGGCCGCCTCGATGACCTCGGGGTAACGCGACAGGCTGACTAGCAGAGTCTGTTCCTCGGCGCTGTCGAGGCGCTCAACGGCAGCCAGTCCACGCGTCTGGTCATACGCCAGCTCGCGCTCGGCCAGCTGCCGGAAGACGCTGCAGATGCGCGCGTGGGCATACTGGATGTAGTAGACCGGGTTGTCGTTGGATTGCGACTTGGCCAGATCGATATCGAAGGTCAGTTGCGAGTCGGACTTGCGTGCCACCAGAAAATAGCGCGTGGCGTCACAGCCGACTTCGTCGATCAAATCGCGCAGCGTTACATAGGAACCGGCGCGCTTGGATATTTTGACTTCCTCGCCGCTGCGCATGACCGTGACCATCTGATGCAGCACGTATTCCGGCCAGTGTTCCGGAATACCGATGTCCAATGCCTGCAGACCGGCGCGCACCCGGGTGATAGTGGAGTGATGATCGGCGCCCTGCTCGTTGATTACGCGTCTGAAACCACGCTGCCACTTGTAGACGTGATAGGCCACGTCCGGCAGGAAATAGGTATAACTGCCGTCGGACTTGCGCATGACGCGGTCCTTGTCGTCGCCAAAGTCAGTGGTGCGCAGCCACAGCGCGTCGTCCTGCTCGTAGGTGTGGCCGCTGGCGATCAGTTGCGCGACCGTCTGTTCAACCCGGCCGTCGTCGTACAGCGATGATTCCAGATAGTAGTTGTCGAAGTGCACGGCGAACGCCTTCAGGTCGGCATCCTGCTCGCGCCGCAAATAGGCGACAGCGAACGCGCGAATGGCCTCAAGATCTTCGGCATCGGCGGCAGCGCTAATGTCGCGGTCCTCGGCGTGCACGCTCTCGCCCTGCATGTAGGCGCGGGCGACGTCGCTGATGTATTCGCCACGATAGCCATCGGCGGGCCAGTCAGGATCGTCCGGTGTCACACCACGGGCGCGGGCTTGTACCGACAGGGCCAGGTTGTTGATCTGCTGGCCGGCGTCGTTGTAATAAAACTCGCGCGTCACCGGGTAGCCATTGGCCGCCAGCAGCCGGCATAGGCAGTCGCCGACGGCGGCGCCGCGGCCGTGGCCGATATGCAAGGGGCCGGTCGGGTTGGCGGAGACGAACTCGACCATCACCGGTGTATCGCGGTACTGATCCGAGCGGCCGTAGGCGGCGCCGGATTCGATGATGAGTGGCACCAGCGCCTGGTAGGCGGCCGGCGTCAGAAAGAAATTGATGAAACCGGGCCCGGCGATTTCGACCCGTGCGACCTGCTCCGAGGTCGGTAGCTGTTCGACGATTTGCGCGGCCAGGTCGCGTGGTTTCATGCCGGCCGGCTTGGCCAGGATCATGGCCGCATTGCTGGCGAAGTCACCGTGTTCGCGTGTGCGCGTACGCTCGATCTGCACCGTCAGATCGGCAGGCAAAGTCAGGCTGCCGCCAGCAGCCAGCCGTTCCAGCGCCTGGGTCACGAGTTGATTGATATGCTGTTTCATAAAAAGGCGCAATCATACTCTCTTGCCGTGGGAGCGAGAAGGTCTAACTCGTTCCTCGTTCCTCGTGCCTCGATATTAGGTTCGGGGCAGAATAGTTCCCGTGGAAGATTCGTCTCCGGGCCAGGGGCAGTTATCACAGCAAGGACGTCGCTTGTCCGCGTTTTTACGAGGAACGAGCGACGAGTGACGAGGAACGTTTATCAATCATCCGAGCTCCTGCGGATCGACGTCGATCGACCAGCGTACCTTTTTGCTGCTCGTGAGTTGTTCGACATCCTGCAGCCAGTTGCCAAGGATGCGGCGCAGGTGTGTTCGATCGCCGGCCTGTAGCAGTAGTTGCTGGCGCTGAAATCCGGCGCGCCGCGGCCGTGGTGCCGGCACCGGTCCGAGGGCGTAAACCTCGGCCTGCCGTGGCAGGCAGTCGCGTGCCTGCTCGAGAAACTGGCTGACGTGTTGTAGTTGCTTGGCTTCGGCGCGTAGCAGTGCCAGGTAACTGTACGGCGGTAGTTCGAGCTGTTCACGTTCGCGCAAAGCCGCCTGGGCAAACGCACCGTAGCCGTGCTCGGTCAGTGTGCGCAGCAGCGCGTGCTCGGGATGATGTGTCTGGATGACAACCTCGCCCGGATGTTCGGCGCGGCCGGCGCGGCCACTGACCTGAACGATCAGCTGTGCCAGGTGTTCCAGCGCGCGGAAGTCACTGCTGAACAGGCCGCCGTCGGCCTCGAGGATGCCGACCAGCGACACGCCCGGGAAATGATGGCCCTTGGCCAGCATCTGCGTGCCGACGAGGATGTCGGCAGCGCCGCCGTGGGCGGATTCGAGCAGCGCTTCGAGATTGCCACGGCCGCGCGTGCTGTCGCGGTCGATGCGGATGATGCGTGCGTCCGGCAGCTGTTTGGCCAGCGTTTCTTCCAGCCGTTCGGTGCCGTGACCGACCTCGATCAGCGTCCCCTGGCAGTCGGGACAGGTTGACGGCCGCGGCTGCTCGCGGCCGCAGTGATGGCAGGCCAGCCGCGCGCGGCCGTGGTGGTAGGTCATGGTCGTTTCGCAACGCCGGCACTCGGCTTTCCAGCCGCAGTCGTGACACATGACCACCGGGGCGTAGCCGCGGCGGTTGAGAAACAGCAATGACTGGCGACCGGCGGCGAGGTTGTCACGCAGCATGTTCATGAAGCGATCGGCGATGGCGCCGTGCATGTGGCTCTGGCGAATGTCGAGCACATGCACGGCGGGTGAGCGCGCACTGCCGGCGCGCTGCGGCAGTGACAGGTGGGTGTAGCGATCCTGGTCGGCATTGTGCAGTGATTCCAGCGCCGGCGTCGCCGAACCCAGCACGACCGGCAGCGATTCGCGGTGACCGCGCATGATGGCGACGTCGCGGGCGTGATAACGGAAACCGTCCTGCTGCTTGTAGGAGAGATCGTGCTCTTCGTCGACGATGATCAGACCGGGGTGGGCCAGCGGCGTCCATACCGCCGAACGCGTGCCGAGCACGACATCGACTTCGCCGGCACGCGCGCGCAGCCAGGTATTGGCGCGGTCGCTATCGGTCAGGCCGGAGTGCAGCACGCCCAGCCGTGTGCCGAAGCGGCGCTCGAAACGGCGCACCAGCTGCGGTGTCAGGCCGATCTCGGGCAACAGGATCAGCGCCTGCTGGCCGCGTGCCAGCACTTCGGCCACCGACTGCAGGTAGACTTCGGTCTTGCCGCTGCCGGTTACGCCGTCGAGCAGGTGTGTCCGGTAGCCGCCCAGCGACGCGCTGATCGCCTCCAGTGCCACCTGTTGTGCAGCGTTCAGCGGCAGCGGCGTTTCCAGTTCGGCCGGCGCCGCTTGCGGCGCGTCAACGCGCGCGCGCCGGATCCAGCCGCGCTCGGCCAGTGCCCTGAGCGGACCGTGGCAGTTGTCGTGGCCGGCGGCGCTGAGATCGCTGGCGGTAAGCACGGCTTCCGGTTGTTGCTCGAACAAGGCCAGCAGCTCGGCCTGGCGCGGTGCGCGCCGGTCCGGCCGGCGTGCCGGGTCGCCGGCGGCGTACTGCCAGCCGTAGGTCGCACTGATGGTCGCGGCCTTGCCGTGGCGCAGTTCCGCCGGCAGGCAGGTGGCAATGACCTCGCCGATGGGATGCTGGTAGTAATCGCTCGCCCACTTCAGCAGATCGAGCTGGGCGCCGGTGAACAGCGGCGTGTCGTCGATCAGACCCTGGACGGGTTTCAGTTTGGCGGCGGCGACGTCGGTGTGGTCACTGAGTCCAAGCAGCATGCCGACCCGGCGCTGGCGACCGAATGGAACCCACAGCCGCTGTCCGGGTTGCAGCTGTTCGTCGGCGATGCCGGTTGGTGGCAGGTAACTGAACGTGCGGCGCAGCGGTGTCGCCACCGCAATGTGCAGGTAACGCTGGCTCGATTGCATGGCAGGCCGTTCAGGCGTCGTTGTCGTGCGGTTGGCTGGCGTCGAGTAGCTGGCGCAGTTCGTGCAGATTCAGCCGTTGCATGGTACGGCCGTCGGTCGGGCTCAGTGGCGACTGGTTGCGATCCTTAAGCGGAAAGACGATGAGGACCACGGGATGGCCTTCAGCGAGAAAGCGATAGGCCGGATACTGGTTGACCGTGGCGGCATTGAGGCGCACGCGACGCTCGCAGTTTTCGTAGGGGATCTGGCGATCGATCAGTTCCACGGCGATGTCCTCGATGGCGTCGGCATACAGATGCAGCTGGACCTCGCTGTGCCTGCCGGCGGTGCCGTCGGCCGCCGGGCCGGCCAGCCGGGGCTTGTAGGCAGCGAACAGTTCCAGCGCCCGGGCCGCCAGCCGCCGCTGCTCGGCCAGCAGTGCCGGTTGCGATTCGCTTTGGAACAGGCGCTGGTAGTCGGTCAGCGCCTGCTCGATTTCCTGGTTGCTGGGCAGTTGCTGGCGGCTGTTGACGCCCATACGCTCGGCGGCCTTGCGCTTGGCGACCAGGTAATCGTTGACGCCATCGACGGCCACCAGCCGGGCGGCGAGTTGGGCCAGTTCCTGGCGGACGAATTTTGCGCGTGCGCTCATGGCGATAGTCTGCTGCTAGAACAATTGATCCGAGTATTCCCCGTCTCCGTCGCCGCCACGGTAGCTGTCGGACCGTTGGCTGCGACTGTATTCACTGGGCACGTTGTCGGCCGGGAATATCTCGAAAACGGCGTCCGGGTTGTCGGCGCGCGCCAGCTTGCCGGTGTCCGGATCGATGCGTGCGTTTACCAGCCCGTCCGGGCGCGGCAGGATGGCCTCGTCGTGGCCCTCCAGCACCACCCGCATGTGGTCGATCCACATCGGCAGCGCCGCGCTGGCACCGGTTTCGCGGTTGCCAAGCGGCTGGAACTGGTCGAAACCAACCCAGACGACGGTGACGATGTCGCGGTTGAAGCCGGCAAACCAGGCGTCGCGCTGGTCGTTGGTGGTGCCGGTCTTGCCGGACAGATCGTCGCGGCCGAGTTCGCGATAGGCGCGTGCGCCGGTACCGCGGCGCACGACGTCACGGGTCATCGAGCTGATCAGCCAGGCATTCTGCGCGTCCAGGGTCCGCGGCGCGAAGCGATCCAGGGCCGGCGGCAATGGCGTCAGCCCGGCCCCGGCCTGGAGCACCGCGGCCGGATCATCGGCCCCGGCCGCGGCGTCCTCAACCTCTTCCGTTCGCTCCGTGACATTGTCGGTTTCGCATTCATTGCAGGCCAGCAACGGTTCGGCCGCGTATACCTCGCCTTCGTCGTAGCGTTCGATGTGGTCGATGAAATAGGGTTGTACCAGGAAGCCACCGTTGGCGAATACGCTGTAGCCGCGCGCCAGCTCGTACGGTGTCACACCGCCGCTGCCCAGGGCCAGCGACAGGTTGGCCGGCAGTTTTTCGGTGTCGAAACCGAACCGCCGCATGTGTTCCAGCGCGAACGGCAGGCCGACGGCGTGCAGCAGCCGAATAGAGACCAGGTTGCGCGAGTGGATTAATGCCTCGCGCATGCGCGTCGGGCCGTAGCTCTTGCCGCTGTAGTTTTTCGGCCGCCACTCGTCGTCGATGCTGGTGTCGGCGAACATGATCGGTGCGTCATTGATCAGGCTGGCCGGCGTATAGCCCTTGGCCAGGGCAGCCGAGTAGATGAACGGTTTGAAACTGGAGCCGGGCTGCCGCCGTGCCTGGGTGACGCGGTTGAACTTGCTGCGCTCGAAATCGAAGCCGCCGGTCAGGGCCAGCGTCGCGCCATCGCTCGGATCCAGCGACACCAGTGCGCCCTCCACCGCCGGCAACTGACTGAGGCGCCATTGCTGCTCCGGTGGTTCGCTGGTATCGCTCTCTGCCGTGGTGGATTCTTCGCTGCTGGCCGCTTGTGCTGCGACCACACGCACGATGTCGCCGGCACTGGCCACATCGGCTGCGGTTTCCGGCTTGGCGCCACGCCAGTTTTCGGTCTTGTACGGTTGTGCCCAGGCCATACCGTCCCAGCCGATGTCGACGGCACCGACATCCTTCACGTAAACACTGAGCGATTTCTCACCGACATCAGTGACCAGTGCCGGCTTCAGGCCGCCCAGCGTCGAGTAGTTGTCGAGCAGTGCGCGCCAGTCGTCAGCGTCGCCGTCGGCCGGCAGTTCGTGGTTGTGTTCCGGACCGCGATAGCCATGGCGGCGATCGTAGTCGAGCAGGGCCTGCCGCAACGCCTGGTTGGCGGCGGTCTGTTGTTCGTCGCGGAGGGTGGTGTAGACGCGATAACCGCCGGTGTAGGTCTCCTCCTCGCCGTAGGTCTCGATCATGTACTTGCGTACCATTTCGGCGACATATGGCGCATTCAACTCGGTCCGGGTACCGTGCAGCTGGACGGCAACCGGCATGTTTACCGCTTCGCCGTATTCGTGCGCGTCGATGTAGCCGAGCTGCTTCATGCGATTGAGCACGTAGGTGCGGCGATCGCGCGCGCGTTCCGGGCTGGTGACCGGATTGGTGGTCGACGGTGCCTTCGGCAGCCCGGCGATCAAGGCCATCTGGTCCAGCGTCAGTTCGTTGACGTCGCTGCCGTAGTAAACGCGGGCGGCGGCGGCGATGCCGTAGGCACGCTGACCGAGGTAGATCTTGTTTAGATACAGTTCGAGGATTTCCTGCTTGCTGAGCTCGCGCTCCATCTTCAGTGCCAGGAAGATCTCGTTGATCTTGCGCAGGTAGGACTTCTCGCGGCTGAGAAAGAAGTTGCGTGCGACCTGCATGGTGATCGTGCTGCCACCCTGGGTCTTTTCACCGGTGCGCACCAGCTCGATCGCCGCGCGCAGTATGCCCTGCCAGTCGACCCCCGGGTGTTCGAAGAAGCGATCGTCCTCGGCAGCCAGGAAGGCCTGAATGAAGCGCGGCGGTATATCTTCGACATCGACAGGACTGCGACGCATTTCACCGAATTCGGCGATAAGCGAACTATCATGGCTGTAAACGCGTAGCGGCACCTGCAATTCGACGTCGCGCAACTGCTCGATCTCGGGCAATTGAGGGACAATATACAAGGCAACGATGGCAGCACCGGCAGCGCCGAGCAGTATCAGGCCCAGCAGGGCATTAAAGGCAAATCTCAACATATTGTGGTTTTGGCGTTGTTTGTCACTACATTTGGAAATTGAGTGAATTACTTATCATTTTTGCGTATTTCGTTGAAGAAACGGCAAAAAGTATTTGTTTTTTAAGTTTCGCTTGGCTATAGTCGCAATAAACAGTTAATCTGCATTCTATAAATGCGAGATAAGCGCGGGCTTTACAAGGAAAAATTACGTGCCACTGTTCCGTAAAAAATCGATTCCACTGGTTGGTGTAGACATCAGTGCTACCGCGGTCAAACTGCTCGAGCTGAGTCGTAGTGGTGGCCGTTATCGTGTCGAAAGCTACTCGGTTGAACCGCTACCGTCCAATTCTGTCGTCGACAAGAATATATCCGATGTTGAATCGGTGGGCGAGGCCATCGGTCGTGCTTTCAAGAAATCCGGTAGCAAGACCAAACCGGCCGCCGCCGCCGTCGCCGGCTCGGCAGTGATCACCAAGATCATCACCATGCCCGCGAACCTGTCGGAAGACGACATGGAAAGCCAGATCCAGATCGAAGCCGATCAGTATATTCCATTCCCACTGGAAGAAGTCAGTCTCGATTTTGAAGTCCTCGGCCCCTCCGAGAATACCACCGAGCGCGTTGACGTGCTGCTGGCGGCATCGCGTAGCGACAATGTCGATGTCCGCGTGGCGGCGCTGGAACTCGGCGGCATGAGCGCGCGCATCATCGATGTCGAGGCCTTTGCCCTGGAGAATACCGTGCGCCTGCTGGCCAGTGACATGTTTGACGACGCCAGCGACAAGGTCGTCGCGGTCGCCGACGTCGGTGCCACCATGACTACTTTCAGTGTGCTTGAGAACATGAAGATCGTTTACTCGCGTGAGCAGAGTTTTGGCGGTATTCAACTGACCGAAGAAATACAGCGCCGTTACGGCCTGTCTTACGAGGAGGCCGGCCTGGCCAAGCGCCAGGGCGGTCTGCCGGACAACTATGAGCCGGAAGTACTGGATCCGTTCAAGGAATCCATGGCGCAGCAGATCAGCCGCGCCCAGCAATTCTTTTACTCCTCCAGTCAGATATCCAGTATCGATCATTTGTTCCTGGCCGGCGGCTGTGCGTCGATCCCGGGCATTGCCGAGGTGGTGCAGGAACGTATCGGTTTGCCGACCAGTATCGCCAACCCGTTTGCCAACATGGCGGTGGCCTCGCGTGTGCCGGCGCAGTCACTGGCCAATGATGCGCCGGCAATGATGGTGAGCTGCGGGCTGGCCCTGCGGAGTTTTGACTGATGGCACGGATCAATCTACTCCCCTGGCGCCAGGAGCGTCGCAAACATCAGCAGAACGAATTCTTCGGCTTGCTCGGCATCGCCGCCGCGGCGACGCTGGTCATCTGGTATGGCTTCCACTTTTTCTATAGCGAGAAGATCGACTACCAGAAAAACACCCGTAACCAGTTTCTCGAGCAGCAGATCAGCCAGCTCGATGAGCGCATCAAGGAAATCGAAACGCTTGAGCGCGAGAAGGAACGCCTGCTGGCACGCATGCGCGCGATTGAACAATTGCAGACCAACCGGCCGTTGATCGTGCGCCTGTTTGACGAAATGGTGCGCAGCCTGCCGGAAGGCGTCAGTCTGACCAGCGTCAAGCAGGAGGGGGCCAATATCACCATCAACGGTGCCGCCCAGTCGAATGCCCGTGTGTCATCTTTCATGCGCAACCTGGAAAGCTCGGATTGGCTTGAGAACCCGAAGCTCGACATCATTCAGGCGGAGACCGCCGAGGGCCTGCGTATCAGCAACTTTACCCTGCGCTTTGACCAGGTGATACCGAAGGCCGATGGCGAAGAGGAAGAGGCATGAACCTCGACGAGTACAAAAACCTCGATATCAATAATATCGGCGGCTGGCCGTGGCCGGCGAAGGTCGTGGTCATCCTGGTGGTCTGTGCGGTCATCGGTTACGCCACCTACCATTACGATATCAGTGAACAGCAGGAAGAACTGGCCGCCGCCGAGGCCCGCGAGCAGGAGCTGCGCCAGACCTTCGAGACCAAGCAGAAGAAAGCCGCCAACCTGGATGCCCTGAAGCAGCAGATGACGGAGATGGAAGAGTCGTTCGGTGACATGTTGCGGCAGCTGCCGAACCAGACCGAGGTGGCCGGCCTGTTGGTCGACATCTCGCAAACCGGGCTGGCGGCCGGACTGGAATTCGAATTGTTCAAGCCCGGCGACGAAATCCCGTCCGAATTCTACGCCGAACTGCCGATCGAAATCCGTGTGGTTGGTGACTACCATCAGTTCGGCGAATTTGTCAGTGGTATCGCTGCCCTGCCGCGCATTGTCACAACGCATAATGTGGCCATCAGTCGCGGTAATGATGACGAGTTGACAATGAATGCCGTGGCCAAGACTTACCGAGCGCTGGAAGAAGAGGAAATTCAGGATGACAAGCCCAAGGCTAAAAACAGGCGCCGGCGTTAAGCTGACCCTTTCGCTAAGCCTGGCTTGTCTGTTGCTGGGCGGCTGCGTATCGCGCGACATGAGCGATCTGGAAAGCTACGCGCAGGAGGTACTCGCGCGTCCCGGTGGTCGTATCGAACCGCTGCCGGAGATCAGGCCGTATGAGGCTTATGCCTACCAGTCGGGAGAGGAAGGCGCACGCAATCCGTTCAAACTGTTTTACAAGAAGGATCCGGAGCCCGAAGGCGAGGGCGACGATGCCGGTCTGACCGAAGCGATGGCACGGGAAATACACCATCGCAATCGCGAGGAGCTGGAGCAGTTTGAACTCGACAGCCTGGACATGGTGGGTACGCTGGAAGATGGCGATGATCTGTGGGCCATCGTGCGTGACCCGGACGGTGTCGTCCACCGGGTTGCCGTCGGTAATTACATGGGACGTAACATCGGCAAAATCACCAATATTTACGAAGATCACATAGAACTACGAGAAATAATCAAGGACAGCCAGGGTCGTTGGCAGGAACGTGAAGCGGCCATCGCATTGTCTGACGAGGGGTAAACCCGATGGGGATAGTTATCATGAAAACGGGCCATATGATGACGCGATCGTCTGCGGCATGGGAAAGCTGGCTGCGGCGCTTGCTGGTCGCGTGCACCTTGCTCAGTGTTGGCGCTCAGGTGCATGCGCGCACGCTCGATGACGTGAGTTACACGAGCCTGCCGGGCGACAAGGTGGAGGTTAAGCTCCAATTGTCCGAACCGCTGAGTGAAGAGCCAACGCACTTTACGACCGACAACCCGGCCCGTATTGCGCTGGATTTTCCCGACACACAGCTGAACCTGCAGGAGAAAACCACGAATATCGGTGTCGGCATGGCACACAGCGTATCGACGGTCGAGGCCTCCGGGCGTACCCGTGTCGTGATCAACCTGAACGACTCGGTACCCTACAAGCTGCGCCGCGAAGGCAATAACGTAATCGTTGCGCTCGAAGGCCGTGGTGTAAGTGCGCCCAGCCGGGCACAGTCGACCAGCAAGGAGATTGCCGCGCGAACAGAGTCGGGCAGTGCCAGTGGTCGTATCGAGAATATCGATTTCCGTCGCGGTGAGCAGGGTGAAGGTCGCGTGATCGTGCAACTGTCCGATCCGTCAGTCGGTGTCGACATGAACAAGCAGGGTGAAAAGGTTGTGGTCGACTTTCTCGATACCCGTCTGCCGGAACATCTTGACCGGCGCCTGGACGTGATCGACTTTGCCACCCCCGTTAGCATTATCGATACACAAACACGCGGTAACGGCGTGCGCATGGAAATCAAGGCAGCCAGTGGCGAGTTCGACCATCTGGCCTACCAGTCGGGCGGTGCTTTCACGGTAGAGCTCAAGCCATTGAGCGAGGCCGAGCGGGAAGAAAAGAAGAAGGACGAGTTCGGCTACACCGGCGAACGGCTGTCGCTGAACTTCCAGAACATCGAGGTGCGAGCGGTATTGCAGCTGATCGCCGATTTTACCGGCCTGAATATGGTTGCCAGTGACTCGGTCGGCGGCAATGTCACCCTGCGACTTAAAAATGTGCCCTGGGATCAGGCGCTGGACATCATCCTCAAGTCTAAGGGCCTGGGCATGCGCCAGGACGGTAACGTCATCATGGTAGCGCCGCAGGAAGAGATCGCTGCACGCGAGAAGCTGGAGCTGGAAGCCGAGCAACAGATCCAGGATCTGGAGCCATTGCGCACTGAATTCATTCAGGTCAACTATGCCAAGGCCGGCGATCTCGCCAGCCTGATGAAGGCCGAGGCCAACAACCTGCTGTCGGAACGCGGCAACGTGACCGTGGACGAACGCACCAATACACTCATCGTCCAGGATACCGGCAGCAGTCTGCAGGCAATCCGCGAGATGGTGGTCAAGCTCGACGTCCCGGTTCGCCAAGTCCTGATCGAGTCGCGCATCGTCAATGCCGACGAAAGCTTCGCCAAGGATCTGGGTGTGAAATTCGGGTACAGTCGCAACGCTGCCACCAACCCGCGTACAATCATTGGCGGCAAGATCGAGGGTGATACCAATTTCAACGGCAACACCGCTTTCCATACCGATGACCTGGAAAACTTCATCGTCGACCTGCCGGTGGCGAATCCCAGCGCTGCTTTGGGATTGGCGGTCGGCAAGATCGGCTCCTACCTGCTGCAGCTGGAACTTTCGGCGGCACTGGCCGAGGGCCGCGGCGAGGATATTTCCAGTCCGCGCGTGATTACCGCCAATCAGCGCGAGGCCGTGATCGAATCCGGTGTCGAGATTCCCTACCAGGAAGCCTCGTCCAGCGGCGCGACATCGGTGTCATTCAAGAAGGCGGTCCTGAGTCTGCGCGTCACGCCACAGATCACACCGGATGACCGCATTCTGCTGGATCTGGAGGTCAACCAGGATACGCGCGGCAGCCCCGAAGTGCTGGGTGTGCCGCCAATCGATACGCGTTCGGTGACCACGCAGGTGCTGGTCGATAACGGCGAGACGGTAGTTCTGGGCGGCATTTATACCCAGAGCGACCGGCAGGAGTCCGAGCGCGTGCCGTTCTTTGGTGACCTGCCGTATCTCGGATTCCTGTTCCGGAATACGTCCGTGTCGAGTGACCGAACCGAGCTGCTGATTTTCGTGACGCCGAAGATCATGGACGAGAGCGTCAATATCTAGAGCACCGGCAGCGACTACCTGTCGTAGCCGACACACTTTACAATACGGCGTGTCCCCACGGGCACGCCGTTTTTTGTTGGCCGAGCGGCGGTTAACGCAAGGAACATGTATGTCGGCAACCGTCACAGATCCCAGCGCTCCCGCTCCCGCTCCCGGTAATGTCTTTCTGATCGGGCCGATGGGCGTCGGCAAGTCGACCATCGGCCGGCAACTGGCCCGGCGCCTCAAGCTTGAATTTCATGACAGCGATGATGCCATCGAGGCACGTACCGGTGTCGATATCCCGCTGATCTTCGATATCGAGGGTGAGGCCGGTTTCCGGCGGCGCGAACAGCAGGTCATCGACGAACTGACCGCCTTGCCGGGTGTGGTTCTGGCAACCGGCGGCGGTGCGGTATTGAATGCCGACAATCGTGCCTGTTTGCGCACGCGCGGTTTTGTCGTCTACCTGCGTGCCGAACCGGAACAGTTGCTGGCGCGTACCGAGCGTGACAGCCAACGGCCGTTGCTGCAGAACGGCGACCGGCTGGCGCGTATCCAGGCAATACTGGCCGAGCGTGAGCCCCTGTATCAGGAGCTGGCTGATTTGATTATCGATACCGACCGCCTTACAGTGCGGCGCACCGTCAATAATATCTGCAGGCGGCTGCAGACCACGTAAACTGTCCAGTCATGAAAACGCTTCAGGTTGAACTTGCCGAACGCAGCTACCCGATCCACATCGGCAGCGGGCTGTTGCGCCAGGCTGAACTGTTGATGCCGCACCTGGCCGGTCGCCAGGTGCTCGTGGTCAGTAATGAAACTGTTGCACCGCTGTATCTGGATGCGGTTACGGCGGCGCTGACCGATTACCAGGTCGAGACGCTGGTATTGCCCGACGGCGAGTCAACCAAGAACCTGCAGACGCTGGAAAAGATTCTCAGTGTCTTGCTGGAGCAGGGTTTCGGCCGCAACTGCACGCTGATAGCGCTCGGCGGCGGTGTCATCGGTGACATGACCGGCTTCGCTGCCGCCTGTTACCAGCGCGGTGTCGCCTACATCCAGATCCCGACCACCCTGCTGGCGCAGGTTGATTCTTCGGTGGGCGGCAAGACCGCCGTTAATCACGCGCTGGGCAAGAACATGATCGGCGCGTTCCACCAGCCGCGCGCTGTTATCGCCGATACCGACGTACTGGGAACCCTGCCGGATCGCGAACTGGCGGCGGGCCTGGCCGAGGTCATCAAGTACGGTCTGATCCGTGACGCCGGGTTCTACACCTGGCTGGAACAGAATATGACCGCGTTGCGCAACCACGATACCGCGGCGCTGACCCATGCCATCGAACAGTCCTGCCGCCACAAGGCGGCAGTCGTTGCCGCCGACGAGCGTGAATCCGGCCAGCGGGCCCTGCTCAATCTCGGTCACACGTTCGGTCACGCGATCGAGACCGGCCTCAACTACCACGACTGGCTGCACGGCGAAGCGGTGGCCACCGGCATGCTCATGGCGGCCGATCTGTCGGCCCGGCTGGGCTGGATCGAGCCGGGCGTCGTCGAGCGTATCGCGCAGCTGCTGACGGCAACCGGTTTGCCGGTGCAGCCGCCGGCGATCATGACCCCGGAACTGTTCCGCCGGCACATGGCGGTCGACAAGAAGGCCCGCGATGGTCAGGTTTATCTGATCCTGCTCGAGGCCCTGGGCGCGGCGGTGGTGACCGGGGATTACGCCGATGACGCGCTCGCTGCCACGCTCGAGCACTTCTGCCGGACTGCGCAACCGGCCTGAATGTTGCCATGATGCCTGCTGCCTACGCCGCCCGCGCCGCAACCAGCCGTGGCCGTAGCTACCCGGAAACGGAATCCGAATACCGCAGCCCCTACCAGCGCGACCGCGATCGCATCGTACATTCGTCGGCATTCCGGCGGCTGGAATACAAGACCCAGGTGTTCGTGAACCACGAGGGCGACATGTTTCGCACCCGGCTGACGCATTCCATCGAGGTGGCGCAGATCGGTCGCACGATCGCCCGCGCGCTGCAACTGGACGAGGATCTGACCGAGGCGATCAGCCTGGCCCACGATCTCGGTCACACGCCGTTCGGCCATGCCGGTCAGGATGCACTGAACACCTGCATGCGCGACTTTGGCGGCTTCGAGCATAACCTGCAGTCACTGCGCGTCGTCGACAAGCTGGAGGAGAAGTACGCCGAGTTTGACGGCCTGAATCTCACTTTCGAAACCCGTGAGGGCGTG
This sequence comes from Methylohalomonas lacus, assembly GCF_024808875.1. Lineage (GTDB taxonomy): Bacteria > Pseudomonadota > Gammaproteobacteria > Methylohalomonadales > Methylohalomonadaceae > Methylohalomonas > Methylohalomonas lacus. The sequence continues at coordinate 34,793 of NZ_JANUCT010000016.1, read as the reverse complement.
CTCAAGCACTGCGATCGCGACATTGCCGCCGAGCTTGGCGGCGTCGGCCTGCGCTTTCTCGACGGCAGTCAGCCGGGCCTGGAAGCCCAGCTGGCCAATATCGCCGACGAGATCGCCTACAACAATCATGATGTCGATGACGGCCTGCGTGCCGGCCTGATCAGCGTCGACGAACTGTGTACGGTGGACTTGTTCGCCGACGCCTATAACGAGGTGCACGAACGCTGGCCGGCGCTCGAACATCGGCGCCTGGTGCACGAGGTGATCCGGCGCATGATCAACACTCTGGTCAGCGATCTCGTCGAAACCAGCCGCACGCGTATTGCCGCGGCTGCGCCGGCGGATATCGATGCCGTGCGCCAGGCCGGCGGACCGCTGCTGGCGCTGTCCGAAACCATGCGTGGCCGTAACCTGGCGCTGAAACGCTTCCTGCGCGAGTACCTGTATTTCGATTACCGTGTCCAGCGCATGTCGCACAAGGCGCAAACCATCATCACGACGCTGTTCGAGACCTATTTCGGCAAGCCGGGCCTGTTGCCGCGTGCCCTGCAACAGCAGATCCGGGCGCGCGAGGCCAGCCACGGCGAACCCGGCCGGGCACGCGCCGTGGCTGACTACATCGCCGGCATGACCGATCGTTTCGCCATCGCCGAGTATCAGCGCCTGGTTGACCCGGTGCAGCCGATTCGCTGATCCTGGCGAAGCGCCCTTCGGTATCGTCTTCTGTTCGGGCCTGTACCTGCTGATCGGTCTCGGGCTGATTCATCTGGCGCTGCGCGACAGCAATTAGCGGTATCGGGAACTGGCAGGAATTACACTGTTTCCGTACCGGCCACAATCCGGTCTGGAATATTTCAGGACTTGCCACGGTGGTAACTTCTCTGAATATGCTGGTATTTGTTCTGAAAATCGCAAGACGGTGATACCAGCGAAAAAAGCCGGGCAAAACCGTGACAGCAATGGCCGCGGGCACTATAATTTCCAACCTTTTGTCTAATTGGTACTCCGGCCTTCAACCCATTTTCCTGAGCTGACTATGTCTGTATCGCGTCACAATCCCAAGGGCCTCACGGGCCTCTACCGCCCTGCCTTCGAGAAGGGCAGTTGCGGTTTCGGTCTGATCGCCCAGATGGACGACCAGCCCAGCCACTGGCTGATCAACACGGCCGTCAATTCGCTCTGCCGCCTGACGCATCGCGGCGCGGTCGCTGCCGACGGCAAGACCGGCGATGGCTGCGGCCTGCTCATGAAAAAGCCGGACGCTTTCTTCCGTGCGGTGGCCGCCGAGCAGGGTATCGAACTGGCCAGCCACTACGCCGTCGGTGTGGTATTCCTGCATGTCGACGCTGCGAAGGCCGAGCGCGCCCGTGATCAGTTCAATACCGAGATCGAGCGTGAAGGCCTGAGTATTGCCGGCTGGCGCGTGGTGCCGACCGATGATTCGGCCTGCGGCGAGGAAGCGAAGCAGACGCAGCCGGAAATCGAACAGTGCTTCATCAACGCGCCGGCCGATATGGACGCGGGTGAGTTCGAGCGCCATCTTTACATGGCGCGGCGCCGTACCGAAAAGGCAATCGAGGCGGATGACGAGTATTTCTATATCCCCAGCCTGTCGGGCAAGGTCGTTTCCTACAAGGGCCTGGTCATGCCCGGCTACCTGGCGCAGTACTATCCCGATCTCGGCGACGAGCGCATGCAGTCGGCGATGTGCGTATTTCACCAGCGCTTCTCGACCAACACCTGGCCGCAGTGGCGCCTGGCGCAGCCGTTCCGCTACCTCGCCCACAACGGCGAGATCAACACCATCCAGGGCAACCGTCACTGGTCGCTGGCGCGCAGTTACAAGCTGGATTCGGAACTGATCCCGAACATGGACGACATCCGGCCGATCGTGTCGCTGGAAGGCTCGGACTCGAGCTCGGTCGACAACATGGTCGAGGCGCTGCTTGCCGGTGGCATCGATATCTTCCGTGCCATGCGCCTGCTGATTCCGCCGGCGTGGCAGAACATCGACAACATGGACGCCGATCTGCGCGCCTGTTACGAGTTCAATGGCATGAACATGGAACCGTGGGACGGTCCGGCCGGCATCGTCATGACCGACGGCCGCTATGGTGCCTGTATTCTCGACCGCAACGGCCTGCGTCCGGCACGTTACGTGATTACCCGCGACCGTCATATCACCATTGGCTCCGAGATCGGCATCTACGATTACGAGCCCGAGGACGTGGTACGCAAGGGCCGGCTCAAGCCCGGCCAGATGCTGGCCGTCGATACCGATACCGGCGAGCTGCTGCTGCCCGGCGACATCGATAATCGCATCAAGCAGTACCAGCCTTATCGCCAGTGGCTGAAGAACAACACAAAGGTTATCGAGTCGAGCCTGAAGGAGCAGCCGCTGTCGCTGAACCCGATGCACCCGGACTCGCTGGCCATCTACAACAAGCTGTTCGGCATCACCTTCGAGGAACGCGACCAGATACTGCGCGTGCTGGCCGAGTCCGGTGCCGAGGCGGTCGGTTCCATGGGCGACGACACGCCGTTGCCGGTTCTGTCACGGCACGTGCGTTCCCTGTATGACAACTTCCGCCAGCAATTTGCCCAGGTGACCAACCCGGCCATCGATCCGCTGCGCGAGCAGATCGTCATGTCGCTGCGTACCTACATGGGCCGCGAGGGCAACCTGTTCAATGAATCGGAACTGGCCGCCAAGCGCCTGCAGGTCGAATCGCCGGTGCTTTCGGAAGCGAAGTTCCGCAGCATTCTCGATCATCATGAGGAGGGTTTCCCGCACACGCAGATCGATCTGAACTACGATCCGACGATCGGGCTCAAGGCTGCCGTCGAGGCAGTGTGCGACCAGGCGGTCGAGGCGATCCGTGGCGGTAGCGTTATCCTGGTATTGTCCGATCGCGGTATCGACCGCGAACGGCTGCCGATGCACGCCCTGCTCGCCGTCGGCGCCGTGCATCATCGTCTGATCCGCGAGGGTTTGCGCTGTGACGCCAATATCATGGTCGAGACCGGTACCGCGCGCGATCCGCATCACTTCGCCATGCTGCTGGCCAACGGTGCGACTGCGGTCTATCCGTTCCTCGCCTATGAATGCTTGCAGGATATGCTGCGCCGGCGCGAGATACCGAGTGGCGACAGCGAAACGCTGGCCAAGGCATACCGCCGCGGTATCAACAAGGGGCTGTACAAGATCATCTCGAAGATGGGTATTTCCACCATCGCCAGTTACCGTGGCGCGCAGCTGTACGAAATCGTCGGCCTGCACAACGAGGTCGTCGATCTGTGTTTTGCCGGTGGCCTGAGCCGTATCCAGGGTATCCGCTTCGAACACCTTGAGCTTGAACAGCAGTTGCTGGCGAAAGAAGCCTGGAACCAGCGCAAGCCGATCCGCCAGGGCGGTTTGCTGAAGTACATCCACGGTGGCGAATTCCACGCCTACAACCCGGACGTCGTGAAGAAGCTGCACGAGGCGGTGGAAAGCAGCGACTACGCCAAGTACAAGGAATATTCGAGCGAGGTCAATGATCGCGAGCCGATGGTACTGCGCGATCTGCTGAAGGTGCGCGATGATACGCCCGCTATCGCTGTCGACGAGGTTGAACCGATCGACGCCATCCTCAAGCGTTTCGACAGTGCCGGCATGAGCCTGGGCGCGCTATCGCCGGAGGCGCACGAGGCGCTGGCCATCGCCATGAACCGCATCGGTGGGCGTTCCAATTCCGGTGAGGGTGGCGAGGATCCGGATCGCTTCGGCAACGAACGCATGTCCAAGATCAAGCAGGTCGCCTCCGGCCGTTTCGGCGTTACGCCGCACTACCTGGTCAATGCCGAGGTATTGCAGATCAAGATCGCCCAGGGTGCCAAGCCCGGCGAAGGCGGTCAGCTGCCGGGTGGCAAGGTCAATGAGATGATCGCCAAGCTGCGTTATTCCAAGCCGGGCGTGTCACTGATCTCGCCGCCGCCGCACCATGACATTTATTCCATCGAGGATCTGGCACAGCTGATCTTCGATCTGAAGCAGGTCAATCCGCAGGCTCTGGTGTCGGTGAAGTTGGTGGCCGAGGCCGGTGTCGGCACGGTTGCCGCCGGTGTCGCCAAGGCCTACGCCGATCTCATTACCATCGCCGGCTACGACGGTGGTACCGGTGCCAGTCCGCTGACGTCGGTGAAATACGCCGGCAGTCCGTGGGAACTGGGCCTGACCGAGACCCACCAGCTGCTGCGTGCCAACAACCTGCGCGACAAGGTTCGGGTGCAGACCGACGGTGGCCTGAAAACCGGCCTCGATGTCATCAAGGCCGCGATCATGGGCGCTGAAAGTTTCGGTTTCGGTACCGCCCCGATGATTGCCATGGGCTGCAAGTACCTGCGTATCTGTCACCTGAACAACTGTGCAACGGGCGTCGCCACCCAGGACACGCTCCTGTATACCAAGCACTTCAAGCCGAATGCGCCGGACAAGATCGTCAATTACTTCCAGTTCGTTGCCCACGAGGTGCGCGAGTACATGGCGCAGCTCGGCGTGCGCAAGATGACCGATCTCATCGGCCGTATGGACCTGCTGGAAATCCTGCCGGGCGAGACCGGCAAGCAGCAGTCGCTGGATCTGACGCCGCTGCTGTCCGACGGCGGTGTGCCGGCCGACAAGCCGCGCTTTTGCAAGGAGCCGAAGAACGAGCCCTACGACAAGGGTGAACTGGCCGAGCAGATGGTCAAGGATACCCTGCCGGCCATTGAGGCGCAGTCCGGCGGCATGTTCGAATACACGGTCAAGAACAACAACCGTTCGATCGGCGCGCGCATTTCCGGCGAAATCGCACGCCGCTACGGCAACCTCGGCATGATTGAAACGCCGATTCGCCTGCAGCTCAAGGGCACGGCCGGCCAGAGCTTTGGTGTCTGGAATGCCGGTGGCCTGGACATGTACCTGGAAGGCGATGCCAACGACTATGTCGGCAAGGGCATGGCCGGTGGCAAGCTGGTGATCTATCCACCGGCCGCCAGCAGTTACAAGAGCAATGAGTCGGTGATCATCGGCAACACCTGCCTGTACGGTGCCACCGGCGGCCAGCTATTTGCCGCCGGTACGGCCGGAGAACGCTTTGCCGTGCGCAATTCCGGTGCCATAGCGGTGGTCGAGGGCGTGGGCGATCACGGCTGCGAGTACATGACCGGTGGTGTGGTCACCGTGCTCGGTGATACCGGTGTGAACTTCGGTGCCGGCATGACCGGCGGATTTGCCTTCGTGCTGGACACGGATAACACCTTTGTCGATCGTTACAACCACGAACTGATCGACACGCACCGCGTGGCACCCGAGCATATGGAAGCCTATCGTAATTATCTGCTGGATATCATCGAGGAACACGTCCGCGAAACTGGCAGCGAATGGGGTCAACACCTGGTCGACAACTTCTCCGACTACGCCGGCAAATTCTGGCTGGTAAAACCGAAGGCGGCCGAGTTGTCGGAATTGCTGGACAGTCTGCTGGCTGCGGCCTGACCTTCACTACTATAAATATAATGCGGCGGCGGTTCGTGAACCGCCGTCGCTGTTTGATGCTATCGATACTATGAGCAAGACCGAACACAACAACTTCCAGTTTCTGGATCTGCCACGGCAGGATCCGCCGAAAACGGCGGCGCCCATCCGTATCTATACCTGGAACGAGATCTACGACCAGTTCGATGAAAAAAGCGCGGCCGAGCAGGCCGGGCGCTGTCTGTCCTGCGGCAATCCTTACTGTGAATGGAAATGCCCGGTTCACAACTATATACCGAACTGGCTCAAGCTCATTGAGGAAGGCAACCTGTTTGAGGCGGCCGAGCTGTCGCACAAGACCAACTCGCTACCCGAGATCTGTGGCCGTATCTGCCCACAGGATCGCCTGTGTGAGGGTGCCTGCACGTTGAACGATGGTTTCGGCGCCGTCACCATCGGCAACATCGAAAAGTACATCAACGATGAGGCGGTCAAGCAGGGCTGGAAACCGGATATGTCGAACGTCCAGCCGACCGGCAAGCGCGTCGCCGTGATCGGCGCCGGCCCGGCCGGACTCGGCTGTGCCGACGTGCTGATACGCAACGGTGTACAGCCGGTGGTGTTCGACAAGTACCGTGAAATCGGCGGCCTGCTGACCTTTGGTATTCCGCCGTTCAAGCTGGAAAAGCAGGTGGTGCTCAAACGCCGACAGATGATGGAGGATATGGGTGTCGAGTTTCGTCTGAATGTCGAGATCGGCCGCGACATCCAGTTCGATCAGTTACTGGACGAATATGACGCTGTATTCATGGGCATGGGTACCTATACCTACATGAAGGGCGGCTTCCCCGGCGAGGACATGCCGGGTGTATATGAATCGCTGCCGTTTCTGATTTCCAACGTTAACCGGGTCATGGGCTATGAAAAGGATCCGGCCGATTTCTTCGATATGAAGGACAAGCGCGTCGTGGTGCTCGGTGGCGGCGACACCGCTATGGACTGTGTGCGTACGTCCATACGCCACGGTGCGACCAGCGTGACCTGTATCTATCGCCGCGACCAGGCCAACATGCCGGGCTCCATGCGCGAGGTGGAAAACGCCAAGGAAGAGGGCGTCAAGTTCATGTGGAATCGTCAGCCGGTGGAAGTTGTCGGCAACGATACCACCGAAGGTGTAAAAGTCGTTGAAACCCGGCTCGGTGAACCGGATGAACGCGGCCGGCGCATGCCGGAAACGGTGCCCGGCAGCGAGGAAACCGTGCCGGCCGATGCCGTGATCATCGCCTTCGGTTTCCGGCCATCGCCGGCCGACTGGTTCGATCCGTTCGATATCCAGATCGACGAACGCGGTCGCGTCAAGGCGACAGAAAGCACGCCGCTCAAGTACCAGACCAGCAATCCGAAAGTTTTTTCCGGCGGCGACATGGTGCGCGGTGCCGATCTGGTCGTGACTGCCGTTTTCGATGGTCGTCAGGCCGCGGAAGGGATTCTGGATTATCTGGACGTATGATTGGAGCGTTCCTCGTCACTCGTCACTCGTTCCTCGGGGCGTATCGATTCGACAGATGCGGCAATTCGAGGGACGAGCAACGAGGAACGAGTGACGCAAAGCCTTTATATACTTCAATTGCTGCCGGTATAGAGGCGGCCCGTTAGTGCCAGGAAATGATCGCCTCATCCGCGCACTATTGCGCCAGCCTGTCGATCGCACGCCGGTGTGGATCATGCGCCAGGCCGGTCGTTACCTGCCCGAGTACCGTGCCACACGCGAGAAGGCCGGCGATTTTCTGACCCTGTGCAAGACACCGGAGCTGGCCTGCGAGGTGACGCTGCAGCCGCTGGAACGATTTGACCTGGATGCGGCGATCCTGTTTTCGGATATCCTGACCATTCCCGATGCCATGGGGCTGGGTCTGAGCCTGGTCGAAAAACAGGGACCACAGTTCGCGCGCACGGTACGCAGTGCCGCCGAGGTCAAGGCGTTGCCGGCGCTGGATCCGGATACCGACCTCGGTTACGTGATGGAGGCTATCCGCCTGATCAAGCGCGAGTTGAATGGCCGCGTGCCGCTCATCGGTTTTGCCGGCAGTCCGTGGACGCTGGCGACATACATGATCGAGGGTGCCAGCAGCCGCGAGTATTCACGCTCGAAGACACTGCTCTACAACGAACCGCGTACGTTGCGCCACCTGCTGGACAAGCTCAGCATCGCCACCCGCGATTACCTCAACGCGCAGATCGAGGCCGGTGTCGATGCGGTCATGATCTTCGACAGCTGGGCCGGGGTACTGACACCGCAGGCCTACCGTGATTTTTCCCTGGTCAGTCTGCAAAACATCGTTGACGGTCTGGTGCGCGAACGCGACGGTCAGAGGATTCCCGTGACCATCTTCAGCAAGGGCGCGGCGCATTCGCTCGGCGGCATGGCCAACAGCGGCTGTGATGCGCTGGGACTCGACTGGACGTTCGAGCTCGGCATCGCACGCGCATTGGTCGGTGATCGTGTCGCCCTGCAGGGCAATCTGGATCCGGCGATACTGCGGGCCGAGTCGGCCGCCATTCGCGAACAGGTGGCAAAGGTACTGGCCAGTTTCGGTTCGGGGACGGGCCATGTCTTCAACCTTGGCCACGGCATCACGCCGGACATCGATCCGGACCATGTTGCCGCCATGGTCGACGCTGTGCATGAACTGAGCCCCGCCTATCACGATGACTGACTCGTCCGGGACTTCGCCGCGCGGCTGGCGACAGCGTGGCCTGGTCTTCGCCAAGGGTTTTTGCATGGGATCAGCCGACGTCGTGCCGGGCGTCAGCGGCGGTACCATGGCACTGATTCTCGGCATCTATCAGCAGTTCCTCGAAGCAATACGTTCGTTCGATTATGCCTGGCTGCAGGGGCTGCTGCAGTTCGACTGGCGTACGGCGGTTGGCCGTCCACATTTCGGCTTCGTTATCCCGTTACTGCTCGGCATCTTCGCCGCCCTGCTGTTTTTCACCCGTGTCGTACCGCTGCCCTACCTGATCGATCACTACCCGGCGCCGGTCTATGGTTTCTTTTTCGGCCTCATCAGCGGCTCCATCGTGATCCTGGTGCGCCAGTTCGACCATGCCATGGCCGACTGGCTGGCCCTCGTCGCGGCGACGCTGGCGGGGTTGTGGCTGTTCAACCTGGTGCCCGCTGAAACCCCGGACAGCGCCTGGTTTATCTTTATCAGCGGTGCGCTGGCGATTAGCGCCATGCTGCTGCCGGGAATCTCCGGATCGTTCATTCTGCTGATGCTGAAAAAGTACAGTACCGTATTCGCCGCGATCGGCAGTTTTAACCTGACCGTGCTGATACCGTTTATTCTCGGCGCGCTGGCCGGTCTGATTGCCTTCAGCCGTGCGCTGGTCTGGTTGCTGCGTCATTATTATCAGACAACCCTGGCCGCCATCATCGGTCTGCTGACGGCTTCCCTATGGGTCATCTGGCCGTACCAGTCGCGCGTTTATGAGCAGGTGGCCGGCAAGGAGAAGCTGATCATGACCACGCCGGTCTGGCCCCAGACCTGGAGCGGTTATGAACTGCTGGCGCTGGGACTGGCAGTCGTCGGCGTGGCGCTGGTGTTGCTGCTGGAGTGGCTTGCCCGGCCGCGGCAGGATGCTGAATGAGCGACTGACAGATCGCTATACGGGAGGTTTGTCAGTCATAACGTTCATAGTCCGGCGTCTCGTGGACGGCCTCGATGTCGGGTGCGGCGGGTTCGTCCTCGTGGGACAATGGCTCGACACGCAGGGCCCTGATGAGACTGACGACCATCAGCAGGATCACCAGGCTGAATGGCAATGCCGAGGCAATTGCCGCGGTTTGCAGCGCAGCCAGACCGCCGGTAATCAGCAGTATGGCGGCGACAACGCCTTCAAGTATGGCCCAGAAGACCCGCTGCGACTTGGGCGGGTTGGGATCGCCGCCGGCGGTGAGCATGTCAATGACCAGGCTGCCGGAGTCGGATGATGTTACAAAAAATGTCACGATGACGATCGTCGCCAGCAATGCGGTAACGTTGGCCCACGGCAGTTCATTCAGGGTGGCGTATAGCGCCATCTCCACGCCCTGATCGACGGCTTCACCAATTCCGGCACCGCCTACTTCCAGGTTGATGGCGGTACCGCCGAATACCGCAATCCAGAAGCAACCCACTACGGTTGGTGCCAGCAGTGCTCCGCAGATGAATTCGCGGATGGTACGGCCGCGTGAGACCCGGGCGATGAACATGCCGACAAATGGTGACCAGGCAAGCCACCAGCCCCAGTAAAACACCGTCCAGTCGCCCGTCCATTCACTGTTATCGGTTACCCCGGTGCGAAAACTCATGAATACAAGCTGCTGAAGATAGCGGCCGCTGCTTTCGAGGAACAGGTTCAGTATATAAAGCGTCGGGCCGATAAACAGCATGAATGCCAGCAGTAGTGCTGCCATGGTGATATTGAACAGGCTCAATCGCATGATGCCGCGGTGCAAACCAAGCACCACCGATAGGGTGGCCAGCGCGGTAATGATGCTGATCAGGAGAATCTGTACAAGACTGCTCTGCGGTATATCGAACATGTAATGCAGACCGGCATTGACCTGAATGGCGCCCAGTCCCAGAGAAGTGGCGACGCCGAATAGGGTGCCGAAAACGGCGAATGTATCGACAACATGGCCGATGGGCCCGTAGATGCGTTCGCCGATCAGGGGATACAGCGTCGAGCGGATGGACAGCGGCAGTCCGTGGCGAAAACCGAAATAGGCCAGCGCCAGCGCCACGAATACGTAGATGGCCCAGGCATGCAGTCCCCAGTGGAAGAAGCTGTACTGCATTGCTTCTTCGATCGCCGCGGCAGTGGCGGGGTCGGCCGTTGGCGGTGACTGGTAATGCTTGATGGGTTCGGCAATCGACCAGAACAGCAGGCCGATCCCCATGCCTGCCGAGAATAGCATCGAAAACCAGGCCAGCAGGGAAAAGCGGGGCTGCTCACCGGGCCTGCCGATGCGGATGGCCCCGTAACGCGAGAACATCAGCCACAGTACAATACCCAGTAACGTGGTTACCGTCAGTATGTAGTACCAGCCCAGATAGGCCGTGATACTTTCCTGCAAAGTCTGGAACTGCTGCTCGGCTGCAGCCGTGAACAGGGTGCCATAAAGGATGAACAGGAAGATAATGATGGACGCGGCGATGAAAACCGGCCGACAGGTGCGCGGAAAAAACAACAGGGGTGCGGTTTTGACAGGCGTCGACATACGCGATTGCCGGCATCAAGCCGATACAGTCAGATTTGCACTTCAGGTTACTGCTTTTTGCCGGGAGCGTCGAATAGCGCCGGCAGCGGCATCGGGATAAGGGCAGAATGAGGCCGGCACGGGGCGGCGGCCGCCGTGCCGGTATAAAGATGATTACCGGCGGCGGCCACCGCGCTGGTTCTTTGGCCGCTCCTGGTTTACGCGCAGGTTGTTGCCGTGCAGTGAATAGCCATTCAGTGCGTTGATAGCAGCACGGGCTTCATGACCTTCCATCTCGACAAAACCGAAACCGCGGCACTTGCCGGAAAAAATATCCTTGGCGACATCGATCGAGCGCACCCGGCCATGGTTGGCGAACAGCGCACTGACTTCTTCCTGCGTGGCTTCCGGTGGCAGGTTGCCGACGTAAATCTTCAGCATCGTTTTCCTCTCAATTCTTTAGCGTGTTGGCAGACTTGGGTGCTGTCATCAGGCGCGCTGCTGGCGCTGGCCGCGACGGCTGTTGTTTGAACGCGGCTTGGCATTGCCGGCGTGCGCCTTATCCTGGCGTTGGCGCTGCTGGCGCGGTTTGCCAGGCTTCTTGCCGGCGGGTTTGTCGGCCGGTGGCCGTGCGCTGGGTTCAAAGCCGGCCTCGACCTGGCGTTCCAGCTTGCGGCCGATCACCTTTTCGATGGCCTTGAGCTGGGTGTTCTCATCGGCGGACACCAGCGATACCGCGGCGCCGCTGTACTGCGCCCGGCCGGTACGGCCGATACGATGGACATAGTCCTCCGCCACCTGCGGCAGTTCATAGTTCACGACATGCGGCAGGGCATCGATATCGAGACCGCGGGCGGCGATGTCGGTGGCGATCAGCAGCTGGACGCGGTTGTTGCGGAAGTCGGTCAGTGCCCGCGTGCGTGCGCCCTGGCTCTTGTTGCCATGAATGGCGGCGGCGCGCAGACCACTGCGCAGCAGCTGTTCGGTGAGTCGATCGGCGCCGTGTTTGGTGCGGGTGAATACCAGTGTCTGGCCCCAGCTTTGCGACCGCAGCAGGTGTTCGAGCAGCGCGCGCTTGCTGTTCTTGTCGACGCTGTAGACGTTCTGCGTCACCTGTTCAGCGGCGGAATTGCGCGGCGCAATGTCGATCGTCTGCGGCGACTGTAACAGGCTGTTCGCCAGTGTACGGATGCCGGCAGAGAAGGTCGCCGAGAACAGCAGGTTCTGGCGGCGGCGTTCCGGCAACAGACCGATGATCTTGCGGATATCGTTGATAAAGCCCATGTCGAGCATGCGATCGGCTTCGTCCAGTACCAGGCGATTGATCGCCGACAGGTCGATGTTGCGCCGTTCGATGTGATCCATAAGCCGCCCGGGGGTGGCGACGACCACGTCGACACCGCGGCGCAGGGCGTTGATTTGGGGCTGCATGCCGGCACCGCCGAAAATCGTCGTGGTACGGATGGGTACGTTGCGGCCATAGTCGCGAATGCTGTCGGCGACCTGCGCGGCGAGTTCGCGCGTCGGTACCAGGACCAGCACGCGCGGTATGCGTCGGCCGTGGCGGTTGGCCGGCGGTTGCGGATCGGTGAGCAGCTGCTGCAAAAGCGGCAGCGTGAACGCGGCGGTCTTGCCGGTGCCCGTCTGGGCGGCGGCGAGCAGGTCCTGGCCGGCAAGAATGGCCGGAATGGCCTCGGCCTGAATCGGCGTTGGTTGTTCATAGCCCTGACTTGCCACGGCACGCAGCAGGGTCGGGTCCAGACCCAGTTTTTCGAAAGACATAGTAACTCCTGAATCCGCCTGTTCGCGCCTTGGCGCGACACCGGTCCAGGCAGTCAATATTTTGATCATTGGGATCGCGTCCGGCCCGGGTAACAGCAGGGCGGGATCACGACGGGTTTGCGGGAGGTGGACGCGTGAATCAGGGGCGTCAGCGGACTCGATACGGGATAGAAACCGGGTTCCTCAGCGCGCAGACCGGGCTGCGCTCACTACAAACACCCACGCAGAATAACTGATATCAGCGGAATCACCTAATCTTTTATTGCCGCCGACACGGGCCGAAAGGCCGGCCAAGTGGCTATTTTCTGCCGGGCACCACCAGCAGAATGACGCCCAGCCCGACGGCGCCCAGCCCCGCCCAGGTCGGCACGTTGATGGTTTCCTTGTCCTCGACCTGGAACTCGATCGGGCCGAGGTCGGCATTGTGGGTTTCCTCTGTGTAGCTGAACTGGCCATAGGCAAGGCCGACAGCACCGGCGATGATCAGCAGCACACCGATAACACGCAATATGTTCATGACCGTTTCTCCTGACGTTATTGTTTCCTGCCGGATACCATCAGCCATAGCGCCACACCCAGCGACAGCAGGCAGATGATGATGATAACGCCATTGCCGAAGCGGGCATAAGGGGTCAGGCCGGAAAAAAGTCGCATTTCGGCTATCAGCGCGTCCGGCTCGAACTGCGGCGAGCGCTGTTTGATGCGGCCGCGTTCATCGATGATCGCACTGATACCGGTATTGGTCGCGCGCAGCATGTAACGGCCGCTTTCCAGCGCCCGGGCGCGGGCCATCTGCAGGTGCTGGTGCGGGGCGATGGAATCACCGAACCAGGCGTCGTTGCTGATGTTGATCAGCACGCCGGCCTCGGGCAGGGCCTGAATCACTTGCTCGCCGAAGACGTCCTCGTAACAGATCGAAACGCCCGCGGTGAGTGTGCCCAGTTCCAGTAGTGGTCTGTCCGCCGTACCCGGGGTGAAATCGGACATCGGAATTTGCAGGAATGACAGCAATGGATCCAGCAATGCCTTTAACGGCAGGTATTCGCCGAACGGCACCAGGTGGCGCTTGTGATAGACGTCTTCATGATGGCCGATGCTGAGAATGCTGTTGTGATAGTCCTGTTGTCCCGCCTCGCGGGTCGCCAGCCCCAGCACCAGTGGCGTGTCCGTTACCCGGGACTGTTCGCGCAGCAGTTCCAGGTAATCGTCGATCTGGTGGGCAAACGCCGGTATCGCCGTTTCCGGCCAGATGATCAGGTCCGCCTGTTGCCAGTGCGGTGCGCTCAGGTCGCGGTACAGGCGCATGGTGTTCTGCAGCTGTTCCGACTTCCACTTCAGTGCCTGCGGAACGGCCCCCTGGACCAGCGCCGCCTGCAGGGGCTCGCCCTGCGCACTGGTCCAGCGGCGTTCGTTGACGGCGGCGGCCAGCAGCACGAGGGCCACGCCGGCCGCGATGGCCGCAGTGCGGCGTTGCCATGAAGTGCGCAGAACCGTCAGGGTCAGCAGGCCGGCCAGCAGAACCACCAGCCAGCTGACACCATAGACGCCGAGCAACGGCATGAACCCGGCCAGCGGCAGGTCGAGCTGGGAATAGCCGAGGTTCAGCCAGGGGAAGCCGGTGAACAGCCACGAGCGCAGCCATTCCGCCAGTACCCACAATGCCGGCGCTGCGAGCAGCAGCGCGATCGCCGGGCGGTGACTGAAGAAGCGCCGCAGGAGCCAGCCGACCAGTGCCGGGTACAGCGCCAGGAAGGCGACCAGCAGGTAGGTGGCCGCCAGCGCCAGCACCATGTTGACGCCACCGAACAGGTTGATACTGATGTGCAGCCAGTAGACGCCGAAACCGAACAGGCCGAAGCCGAACAGGTAGCCGCGCCAGAAAGCACGCCCGGGTGTGCCGGTCTGCCAGCTGGCCAGTAATACGACCAGGGCCGGATAAACCAGGGTGCCGTGTTCGAATGGCGCGAATGCCAGCGGCACGCCCAGGCCGGCGAGCAGGGTCGCCAGGTCAAGCAGGACCGGCGGGATGCGAAGCTTGTCTAGCATGACGTCATGGTAGCGGAGAGACGCAGCAGGCGGTTAGCCGTTTTCTGGCCTCGATTGCGATTGTCGATTATTGCTCGTCGCCATCTGGCGCGACATCGGCCGCCAGTTGTTCCTGCTGGATGACGCGCAGCAGATGGATGCGGCGACGATCGGCACGCAGCACCTTGATACTGAAACCACCGTAGTCAATGGTCTCGCCGCGTTGTGGCAGGTGGCCGAAGGCATTCAGTATCAGGCCGCCAATGGTGTCGTACTCGTCATCACTGAAGTCGGTTTCGAAGTACTCGTTGAACTCCTCGATCGGTGTCATCGCCTGTACGGTATAGCGGTTATGGCCGTGCTGGCGGATGTAATCCTCTTCATCGATGTCGTGTTCGTCCTCGATGTTGCCGACGATTTCCTCGATGACATCCTCGATCGTGATCAGACCGGCGACGTTACTGTACTCGTCGACGACGATGGCCATATGGTTCTTGCTGGCGCGGAACTCGCGCAATAACACGTTCAGGCGCTTGCTTTCCGGCACGAACACGGCCGGTCGCATGATGTCCTTGATGGCGAAGCTGGTATTGTCCTGATCGGCGGTATAGGCAAGCAGGTCCTTGGCCAGCAGGATACCAACAACCTCATTGCTGTCGTCGCCGATGACCGGAAAGCGCGAATGGCCTGATTCGATGACGCTGGCAAGGATATTGCCGAGGTCATCGTCTTCACGGACGACACTGATCTGGATGCGCGGGATCATGATGTCGCGCACCTGTAGCTCGGAGACCAGCAGTGCGCCCTCGATCATGGCAAGCGAATCGGGATCGAGAATATTGCGCTCCTCGGACTCGCGCAGCAGTTCTATCAGGGATTCGCGATCGTGGGGTTCGTTGCTGATCAGCCGGTTCAGGCGTTGCAGCCAGGAACGCCGGCTGCCATTGGAACTGATGGGGGTGGACGTGGTTTGACTACTAGGTCGATCCTTCATGAGTGATTATCTTACTGGTGAAAGGGGTTGTGGTTGCCGGCGCTACCGTCGCCGGGTGAATTAGTGGGGCGTTGGCAGCCGATACGGATCAGCATAGCCGAAATTCCGCAGGATGTCGGTTTCCAGTTGTTCCATGACTTCGGCTTGTGCCGGGGTCTGGTGATCGTAGCCGCGCAGATGCAGGGTGCCGTGTATCAGCATGTGCGCCCAGTGCGCGGCCAGCGACTTGCCCTGCTCATCGGCCTCGCGCGCCACCACCGGCGCACAGACGACAATATCCCCCAGCAGTGCGGGCGCGATTGTTTCCAGGCCGTGACACGGGAATGACAGCACATTGGTAGGGCCATCCCTGCCGCGCCAGGCCTGATTCAACTGCGCGCCTTCATCTTCGGCCACTATGCGTACGGTCAGTTCAGTCGCCTCGCGGTCGGTCACGGCCGCGGCAATCCAGCGACGGATATCGGTTGCGCGCGGCACGTATGGCTTGCGGGTAACGAACTGGATGGTGATGTCGACGCTCATACGCCGGCCTCAGTGCCGCGTGCTGTCGTCATCGTCCGCCTGCCGGCCATTGTCATGGCGCTCATAGGCATCGAGTATGCGTGATACCAGCGGATGCCGAACCACGTCTTTGGAGTTGAAAAACGTAAAGCTGATGCCGTCCTCGTCGCGGAGTATGTCGATGACGTGACGCAGGCCGGACTGTTTGCCGCGCGGCAGATCGATCTGGGTGATGTCGCCGGTGACCACCGCCGTCGAGCCGAAGCCGATACGGGTCAGAAACATCTTCATCTGTTCAATGGTGGTGTTCTGTGCCTCGTCGAGGATACAGAACGATTCGTTCAGCGTACGGCCACGCATGAACGCCAGCGGCGCGACCTCGATGACGTTGCGTTCGATGTACTTGGCAACGCGCTCAAAGCCGAGCATTTCATACAGCGCGTCGTACAGCGGCCGCAGGTACGGATCGACCTTGGCAACCATGTCGCCGGGCAGAAAGCCGAGCCGCTCGCCGGCTTCCACTGCCGGTCGCACCAGGATGATGCGTCGCGCGCGGTCGGTTTCGAGTGCGGCCACGGCACAGGCCACCGCCAGGTAGGTCTTGCCGGTACCGGCCGGGCCGATGCCGAAATTGACGTCATGGTGACTGATATTGTGCAGGTACTGGCGCTGGTTCGGGCCACGACCGCGCACCTGGCCGGCACGGGTCTTGATGCTGACCTCCTGGCTGTCTTCCGCCGGCGCGGTCGCCGCATCGTTGCCGGCGGTCTGCAAGAATAGGTGCACGCGCGCCGGCGACAGTATCTCCGTCGCGCTGGTGTCGTAGAGTTCGCGCAGGACGCGCTCGGCCAGGGTCAGCGCCGCCGGCGCGCCGATAATGCGAAAGCTGTTGGCGCGGTTGTTGATTTCCACACCCAGGCGCCGTTCGAGCTGGCGCAGGTGCTGATCCAGTGGCCCGCACAGGTTGGCCAGGCGTTCGTTGTCGGCTGGCTCGAGGATGATGTCGATACTGTGCGGTTGTGCGGCTGTGGTGTCGGACTGGTTCAAGGGCGCGAATACGTCATGGCAGGCGGATGGGTTGTGGGCGTGCGTCAGGCGAGGGCAACGCTGTCGCGTTCGCCGGCGACATCGGTGTGTGCCGCGATCTCGCCACGCAGGGAGTTGCTTAGCGCCCGGGTGATGCGCACGTCGACGAACTGGCCGGCGAGATCGGCGTGACCGGCGAAGTTGACCACACGGTTATTTTCCGTGCGGCCGCAGATCTCGCTGGCGTCGCGGCGCGACGGCCCCTCGACCAGCACCCGCTGGGTGCTGCCGACCATGGCCTCGCTGATGGCGGTGGCCTGCTGGGTAATGCGGTTCTGCAGCAACTGCAGGCGCTGTTTTTTCACTTCCAGCGGCACGTCGTCGGCAAAACTGGCTGCCGGCGTGCCCGGCCGGCGGCTGTAGATGAAGCTGAACGAGTGATCGTAGCCGACCTCGGCAATCAGGTTCATCATCGCCTCGAAGTCGCTGTCGGTTTCACCGGGGAAACCGACGATGAAGTCCGAGGACAGGCTGATGTCCGGGCGAATCTGCCGCAGGCGGCGCATCTTCTGCTTGTATTCCAGCGTCGTGTGGCCGCGTTTCATCAGCGCCAGGATGCGATCCGAGCCGTGCTGGATCGGCAGGTGCAGGTGGCTGACCAGTTCCGGTACGCGCGCGTAGACATCAATCAGCTTGTCGCTGAATTCGGTCGGGTGCGAGGTGGTGTAACGGATGCGGTCGATGCCGTCCACGGCAGCAACGTATTCGATGAGATCGGCAAAGTCGACATAACCGCCGTCGTGGGTCGGCCCGTGGTAGGCGTTGACGTTCTGGCCGAGCAGGTTGACCTCGCGTACACCCTGGTCGGCGAGCTCGACGATCTCGGTGATGACGTCGTCGAACGGCCGGCTGACTTCCTCGCCGCGCGTGTACGGTACCACGCAGTAGGAGCAGTACTTGCTGCAGCCTTCCATGATCGATACGAACGCGGTCGGGCCCACGGCGCGCGGTTCCGGCAGGTGGTCGAACTTCTCGATTTCCGGGAAGCTGATGTCCACCTGCGGCTTGCGCGTGCGGCGTGCGGCGTCGATCATCTGCGGCAGCCGGTGCAGGGTCTGCGGGCCGAACACCAGGTCGACGAACGGCGCCCGCTTGACGATGCTGTCACCCTCCTGCGAGGCGACGCAGCCGCCGACGCCGATGATCAGGTCCGGGTTCTCGTCCTTCCAGCGTTTCCACTGGCCGAGCTGCGAGAATACCTTCTCCTGGGCCTTTTCCCGGATCGAGCAGGTGTTCAGCAGGATGACGCCGGCCTCGGCCGGGTCGTCGGTCTCGGTCAACTGGTGCGATTCGGCCAGCACGTCGCGCATGCGGGCGGAATCGTACTCGTTCATCTGGCAACCGTAGGTTTTCAGGTATAGCTTGGTACTCACGCGCTCTCTTTAATGACTACGCCGAAAATGGATGTCGATTATACGATTTTCCGCCACCGTTTAACTACCGTGCTGTTGCCGGCCGGTTTGGCGCCGCGTCAGCTGCGCCGGCTACTGTTGGTCACAGCGCTCATGGCGCTGCTCGCCGGTTGTGCCGCCTGGCAGCCGGTGCCGCGTGAGTCGGGCGGCGAGACCGCCGCCTGCCTGCAGTTCTACGCGGATTTTGACCGGGCAGTGGATCGCGCTGGCGTGGCGGACGCCCAGGCGGCACGCATCGCCGGCTTCCCGCACCTGCGCGTCAATCGCCTGCTGGCCTCATTTCGTGACGAGCTCACAGCGGCGCAGCGGCCCGACTGGCTGGCGCGCTTGCGCGCGCTGGCGGCCACGGCGGAGGTGGTGGAACTGGCCAACCTGCCGCCGCGACCGGCGACCTGGCAGGCACTGGGCGTGGCCGATCGCCATACCGCCGCCGCCCGGCTTGCCGACTGTGGTGATCACCTGCTGGCCACGGATCGCGCCGCCGAGCAGAATCTGGTCCTGTTGCGCGACCGCACCCGGGTGGCGGATGCCTACCAGGATTACCAGCGCGTGCTGGGGCTGTACCCGCTGACCGCGCTGGCGGTCTCGGTCGGTGTCGGCAACCTGCATGCCGAGACACGGGCGCGCTTCGCCCGCCCCGACCACAGCACCAGCGGTGAACTGATCGACTACGTGCCGGTGACGCCGCGCCCGGCAGCGATCGCCGAACTGCCACGCGACGCGCTCGGTATTCCGCAGCCGACGGCGATGCAGCGTGAACGTCTGTTCGCCCGCCATGCGCCGGTCTGGCGCATCGATACCGCGACCCCGGCGGATCGCATCGGCCGGCCGGTCTGGCGCGACGGCCGGATCGAAATCGTGACCACGCAGCCGATCGTTTACGAGAAACTGTCGTACACCCGCTGGCGCGGCGACGTCCTGCTGCAGTTGAATTACGTTATCTGGTTGCCGGCACGGCCGAAAACCGGGCCGCTGGATCTGCTCGGCGGCCATCTCGACGGTGTGACCTGGCGCGTGACGCTGGCGCCGGACGGCCAGGTGCTGATGTACGATGCCATGCACAACTGCGGCTGTTATCACATGGCGTTTCCGGGCCCGCGCCTCGAGCCGCGCGAGCGCGGCGGTCCCTGGCAGGAACCGCTGATCACCCCGGCCGCCGCGCCGCAGCCCGGCGACGATCAGCGCGTGCGCATTCGCCTGGCGACTGGCAGTCATTACCTGCAACAGATCACGGCGGTCGCCGCCGATGTGTCCGGCGTCGGTTATGTGACCGCGGATTACTACGAGCTGCGCAGTCTGGCAACGGCGGTGTCGGAGCGGCGCCGCAGCCTGTTCGACGAGCGCGGCCTGGTGCCCGGTAGCGAACGCCTTGAACGCTGGCTGCTGTGGCCCATGGGTGTGCCGGAACCGGGCGCGATGCGGCAGTGGGGTACGCATGCCACGGCGTTCGTCGGCAAGCGCCATTTCGACGAGCCGTTTCTGATCCAACGCTATTTCAGCCCTGAATAAAGTTGGCCGGGCGACTGTTTGTAGCGGTGTGAATTGGTTTATGATGCAGCGCTGTTGCTGACAGGCGCCGGCTATATGCAGGCGTGAACATAAGTCGACAGCGGCGCGCATGCTCAATCAAAGTGTAATCCCGGCAGGATAACCTGATATGGACTTCTTTCTGCAGGCACTGGCTGCAGCCTTCAACCTTATTATCAGTCTGGATATCGAAGTCTATCAGGTCGTCTGGACCTCGATATTCATCTCCCTGCTGGCAACCCTGGCCGCGGCCGTTATCAGTGTGCCGCTGGGTTTGCTGGTGGGTCTGACGCGTTTCCCCGGCAAGGATTTTCTGCAGCATTCGCTCAACACGCTCATGGCCCTGCCGACCGTGGTGGTGGGCCTGATCCTCTACGGCATGCTCAGCCGTCGCGGGCCGGCCGGCGATTGGGGCCTGTTGTTCACGCCCACGGCCATGGTCATCGGTCAGTGCATTCTGATCGTGCCGATCATCTGGAATCTGTCGATCGCGGCGGTCAATGGTGCCGACCCGCGACTGGCGCTGACCTGCCGATCACTTGGCGCCACTGGCTGGCAGCAGGCGTGGATCTACCTGCGCGAGGTGCGCTTCGGTTTCCTCGCTGCAATCGTCATGGGCTTCGGCCGCGCCATCGGCGAAGTCGGCGTGGCGATGATGCTGGGTGGCAACATCGAGGGCTACACGCGGACGATGACCACGGCCATCGCCCTGGAAACCAGCAAGGGTGAATTCGAATTCGCGCTGGCGCTGGGCATCGTCCTGCTGGCCGTGGCCTTTACCGCCAATGCA
This sequence comes from Methylohalomonas lacus, assembly GCF_024808875.1. Classification (GTDB taxonomy): domain Bacteria; phylum Pseudomonadota; class Gammaproteobacteria; order Methylohalomonadales; family Methylohalomonadaceae; genus Methylohalomonas; species Methylohalomonas lacus. Next base: position 13,934 of record NZ_JANUCT010000016.1, on the reverse strand, counting down.
TTACTGTCGCGCTTCCAGAGGCACGCCTGATCATGCTCAACCCCAGTGTCGCCTATGCACTCACGGATGTCGGTTTTACCTACCCGGGCACTGCTGGCGAAGCGCTCAGCATCAATCGCCTCGACATTCCGGCGAATCGCGTCACGGTCCTGGTCGGGCCGAACGGCTCTGGCAAGAGTACGCTGCTCGGTCTGCTGGCGTTCCTGCATGCGCCAACCGGCGGCGAGTTGCTGTACCAGGGTGCGCCGGTTAACGGCAAGCGACTGCGCGACTATCGCCGCCGCGTCGGCCTGGTACCGCAGAATCCCTACTTATTGCATGACACGGTTGCCGCCAACGTCGAGCTTGGCCTGAAGCTGCGCGGCACGCCGGCGGCCAAGCGGCGCGTGCTGGCGCAGTCGGTGATGGAACAGCTGGGGCTCGACCGGCTCGCCGATCGGCCGGCACGCGATCTGTCCGGCGGTGAAGGCCAGAAGGTGGCGATCGCCCGGGCACTGGTGCTGGATCCGGAAGTGCTGCTGTTCGATGAGCCGTTTACCTACCTGGATAAAAGCATCGTCGCCGAGTTCGAGCAGCTGGTCGGCGTCATTCGCGAGAACCGCTCGCAGACGATTGTCATGAGCAGTCACGATCAGCTGCGCGCCAGTGCCCTGGCCGACAAGGTGGTGACGTTGTTCGAGGGTCGCGTCGCGCCGAGTTCGCTGATCAATCATTTCCAGGGCCAGGTCGATCAGGCTGCACAGTTGTTTCGCACCAACAAGATCAACATCGCCATTCCCGAAGAGACCAGTGCCGGCGCGCATGCCGCGGTCGAGGCCAACCAGATCGTGCTGTCACGCCAGACGCTGGATTCGAGCATGCGCAATCATTTCATCGGTCGCATTACCAGCCTGCACGAGCAGGGTGGTCTGGTGAATGTAACCGTGCAGGCCGGTGAGAACTTCCAGGTCCTGATCACGCGGGCGGCGTTGCGCGATCTCGACTGCCACCTCGGTGACGAGATCACCGTCAGTTTCAAGTCATCGGCGGTGAAGGTGTTTTGACTGGTGACTGGTGATTCGTGATTGGTGAATGGCAAGTCGGTTTCTGTGGGAGCGGATTGCCATCCGCGAACCTTCCAGCGTCAGTATCGCGATTATCGGGGGAATTGTCGCATGATCGTAGGAGCGGCGACCTCGCCGCGAACAGCGTTGGTTAAGGAATTATTGAATTTTAATTTTCCTTGGCATCGAGACAGGGCCGATCACGCTATTTTAGTCACCAGTCACCAGTCACCAGTTCAGCAAAACAGCTCGCTCAGATTGACCGACGATTGGGTGCCGATGTGCTGGCGATTATTGTCCAGCCAGGCCTCGCAGCTGGCATAACCCTCCTGATAGAGCTCCTCGATGAATGCCGGCGGGCTTTGGTAGGCGCTGCTCGGATCCAGTTGCTGCATCATCGCCTCGTTTTGCACCAGGTGCACGTTCAGCCGGCTGAGCTGGCGTTCCAGCCGACCCAGCGGTAGCAAGTCCTGCTTGATCTGGTCTTTGGAAAAGGCAATCGCGCGCATTTCCCGCAGGAAGGCGGTATTGAAACTCAGCTCCGCCGCGCGCATGCGTATGGCTTCGGCGGTGGTCGGCAGTTCCGGCCGCGCCAGCGGCTGGACGATGACGATCATCACGTCGCTGGTCTTGCAGTCGAAGATGAGCGGGAAAATCGGCGGGTTGCCGGCATAACCGCCATCCCAGTAGGCCTCGCCGTCGATGGTGATGGCATGGTGTAACGAGGGCAGGCATGCCGAGGCCAGCAGCGCATCGACGCTAAGTTCCTTCTCCCGAAACAGCTTGAGCTTGCCAGTGCGCACCTGAGTGGCACCGATGAACAGTTTCAGCGAACGATTACGACGCAGGCGGCCGAAGTCGATCATCTCCTCCAGCAGCTGGCGCAGGGGATTGTGATCCATCGGGTTAAGCTGGTAAGGCGAGAAGGCCTGTGTCAGGGCCAGATACGACTGCAGCGAGAGCGGCGCACCGGTTTCGAACATCAGCCAGTCGGACAGCTGCGCGGTGGGCTGGAACAGGTCGCTGAACATGCTCGCCACCTGTTCCCAGAATTCGCGCAGTGCCTGGCGGGCGCCATCACGACCGCCGCGCAGCAGGCCGTCGGCCATGACCACGGCGTTCATCGCCCCGGAGCTGGTGCCACTGATACCGTCGATCTTCAGTGTCGGCTCCGCCAGCAACCGGTCGAGCACGCCCCAGGTATAGGCACCATGGGAACCGCCGCCCTGCAAGGCGAGGTTAAGGCTTTTGCTGTCGCTCTTCGTGGCCATGATTGCTCCGTCCATGCTGCGCCGCGTCAATTAGACCAGAATAGCTGCTCCGGGTCCATCTCGCCAGGCCGTGGCACGGTGTGATGTGCTTCCAGGGTTTGCAGGCGCCGGCCACATCGCTATATTGCTTATTCACACGCGTTGCGCCGGGGAGTCACGAGGATGCTGCATGAGCTATGAAGTGGATATGGTACGTAACCCGGGCCTCGAGCATGCCGCGGCGCTGCTTTATGACACCCGTCTGCCGTACCACAACTTCAGTCATGTCATGGAAACGCTGGCAGCCAGTCGCACGCTTATCGAGCGCTGTCGCGATGCGGATCTCGCCGTCCAGCCGGAGATCGTCTATGGCGCGTTGCTGTTTCACGATGCCGGTTATCAGTACGATCATGAGTTGCAGGGCTATGACTCCAAGGAAGCCTATTCGGCGCGGCTTGCCGCGCGCGTGCTGAATGATTACGGCATCGCCGCGTCAATTATCGACGCCGTTCAGGCGGCGATCCTCGCCACCCGGTGTGGTGCCGCTTGCTCCTCGCGCGAGGCGCGTATCGTGCGGGCGGCCGATCTGGCCGGATTGGCGCACGATTATTACCTGTTCCGGCAGAACGCCTGGCGCCTGTGGCGGGAAGACATCATCCTTGGCGGTGTGGCTGTGGCCTGGGACGACTGGCGCGACCAGGCGATCCATATCCTCGAGCATTTCCTCGCCGAGGATCTCGGCGTCAGCCCCGCCTGCTACGCCGCCGACGGTGAACCCTGGCTGAACAAGCACGGCCGCCGCAATATCGAACGTCTGCGCCAGGAGCCGACGCCCGCCTGATTTTCCGCCCGTCATCGCCAGGTCACACGAACAGGCTAGGCTTGTCGCCCGCTAATGATGAATGACGTGCGAGGTGACAAGGTATGCAAAACGTGGCCATACAAAACTGGATGCAGGCGCTGGCCGGCCACTATGAAAGGAGCCGGACGGCATTTGCGCAGGATGACCTGCTGATACTATTCGATATCGACGGTACGATTCTCGACAGCCGCTACATGCTGCTGTATCTGCTGCAGGCTTATGACCGCAATCACAATACCGGTTTCTTCTCCGCCTGCCGCATTACCGATATGAGTTTCAGCGTGGCCGAGCTCGAGGCCGGGCTGCGGTCATTGGGTGTGCCGGCCGATCATTTTGCCGCTATTCAGGCCTGGTATAACCGGCACCGCTGGTCAATGGCCGCCGTGCTTGAGGCACACCGGCCGTTTCCCGGCGTGATGGACGTGATCCGCTGGTTCCAGCTGCAACCGCATACTCATGTCGGCCTGAATACCGCACGGCCGGAACATCTGCGTGAGGAAACACTGTGTTCGCTGAATAAGCTGGGGCGCGAGTACCGCGTGCAGTTCACCAGTGATCTACTGTTTATGCGCGAAGCGGCGGATAGCGACGATGTCATTGCCGCCAAGCTCGCCGGCATTGAACACTTTCGTGCCTGTGGCTACCGGCCGTTCGCCATGGTCGACAACCAGCCGCAGATTCTCGAGGCCGTCGCCGCCCATGACCCGGGCAAAGCGATCCTGTTGCTGCATGCCGGTACGCTGTTTCAGCAACGTCCGGAACAGATGCCGGCCAATGCCGTCCAGGGCAACGTCTACGATCTGACCGAATTGATTCCGAAAAAGGCAATACCGCGCCATATCCAGTTTGTCTGGGATGGCGTCAGCAGCGAGGCGGCTCTGACGCAGTTTCTTGAGTCGAACATCCGCTGGGCGGACCTGAGCGTGCTGACCGACCGCTACATGAATGACCAGTCGCCGGACGTTAGACATGCGAATGGCCCCGCGCAATCGTCGGCACTACTGCAGACCTGTCTGCAGCAGTTGCGCCAGGCGGATCGCGGTATCAAGGTTAACCTCGGCGCCGACCTGGCCTGCAACCGGAGCCTGTTGCGACTGTTGCAGACGGCCGGCATAGACAGCAGCGATCTCTGGTTCCATGTCGATATGGAGGACCTGGGCGAAGCCCAGTTTCGCCAGCTGGCGGAAACGCAGCCCGGTGCGATCATCGAAACCCCGGTTGATTTTCTGGCACCGTTGATCGGTAACGGTGGCCAGCTGGCCGAGAACATACTCGATCGCCTGTGCGACTGGGGTGTGAATCGTTTTGCATTGGACTGGTCGACGCCGGGTGTACGCCGCTTGGTTGAACGACTGGATGACTGGGGCTTTACGGTGACGATCTACGGAGTCCGGGAATTGCAGGATTTTCTCCAGGCGGTATTGCTGATGCCGCGGGCGATCTGTTCCGACTTCAGCTATGCCAAATGGCGGGAGCCGCATGTTGGCAAACGCGCCGTTCATGATATCGATGGCGCCGTGCTGCGACACGCCTGACAGGTGCTGGTCTCGACTTATTGCTGCGGTGGCGGTTCGTCGTCGTTACTGAACCAGCCGCGCACCGTGTTGATCGGTTTGCTGAGAAAACCGGGCTCGGCCTGAACGTCCTGCTGTTCTTCGGGCGCCATATTCCCGCTGGGCGTATTGTTGTCGACATTCTGGTTTGCCGCGACATTATCTGTGTCACTGTTGTTCGCAGCCGGGTTCATGGATTCGGATAACGACTGCATCCGCGTCTGGGTGCGGCGCTGTTCCAGGGCCACCCGGGCACGCATCAGGCCCGGCGCATCCGGCTTGACCTGGCCGGCGCGGTCGAGCATGACACTGGCGCGGTCGAAATCGTTGTCCTGTGCCGCCTGTTGCGCCAGCTGCACGTAACGGTTGTAGATGGCCTCGATGCCGCGTTCGGCGGCCTGGTTGTCCGGGTCGATTGACTGCACGGCGAGGAACTTGTCGTAGGCGTTGCGATCCGCCGGCGTGGTTAGCCGCATGGCGTCGAGGTCGGCGCGGGCGCCGTCGAGCAGGGCCTGCACCAGTTCATCTTCATTCAGATCGTCACTGACCACTGTCGAGGTCAATGCACCCGTATCTTCTGCGCTGGCGGTTTCTTCGTCGACCTTAGTACTGCCGTTGATGACGTTATTGGCGACGGTGTTATCGATACTCAGGGGGCTGTCCGCGTCACTGCTCGCGCGCAGCCAGAGCAGGCCGGCGACGATCGTCAGCACGACCACGGCGGCAGCCAGGTAGGCGTTGCGGCGGTAATCGGTACCGGGGCCGCGTGCTGACGAATGGACGACGGTGGCCGCCTCCTCAGGCTCGGGCTCACTGGCTGCGCTGACCACGGTACGGGTTTCACCGGCCACATTGAAGATCGCATCGTCCGCGGCGGTTGCATCGGCCTGTTCCAGTGGCTCGGTGTGGGTACCAGTCTGACGGGTCTGGCGGTCGCCGGTTCCTGCCCCGGCCTGCGGCGGTACGCCGTAGTATTCCGGCTGGGTGTCCATTTCGTGGCCATCGAAGCCGAATTCGGCGCGCCAGTCGGTGATGTTCTGTGGCCGATCCTCGATGCGAAAAGCCAGTGCATGGTCGATGGCGGCGAGAAACGGGTCGCCGTAAGGTTCGCGTACCAGCTCACGGGCGCTGGTCATGAAGTCGGCCTTGCCGTCGGACAATGCCTCGCTGCGATCGATGGCCGACGGCGGTACCAGGCCCGTGACCGCGCGGTAGAGGGTGGCGGCCATGCCGTAGATATCGGTCCATGGGCCCTGGCGTTCCCCCTTGCTGGTGTACTGCTCGATCGGTGCATAGCCGGGCGAGACCAGGCTGGTCAGGGTCTGGGTATATTCCTGCATCGACTGGCGTGCCGAACCAAAGTCGAGCAGCACCGGGCTGCCGCCCTCGCGGATATAGATGTTGGACGGCTTGATGTCGCGGTGGATGAAGCCGCTGGCGTGGACCTTCTCGAGACCGTCCAGGATCGGCAGCGTGATCTTGGCCAGCTCGCGTTCGTTCAGGGTACGGCGACGCTTGAGCAGGGCCGACAGGCTGACGCCGCTTTCATAGTGCATCACCATGTAGGCGGTGCCGTTGCGCTCGAACACGTTGATGACCCGGATGATGTTCGGGTGCTCGAACTGCGCCAGCGTGCGCGCCTCGCTCAGAAAACGCTCCATCGCCCAGCCGAAGTCCTCGGCGGACTCATCCGACAGCGGCTTGATCTCGGTGCTGCCGACGCGCGTGCAGTGCTGGCTGGGAAAGAATTCCTTGATGGCTACCGGCCGGTGCAGGTTGATATCCTCGGCCAGGTAGGTGATGCCGAACGCGCCACGTCCGAGCACCCGGCCGATGCGGTACCAGAGCAGTTCGTAGCCGGCCTCGAGGACGCCTTGTGGATGCGATTCGGTCATGGCATGCAGTTATGAATGATTCTGTGGCGCCGTCATTGGCCAAGCGGCATATTACCCCGGCCGTGGTGCCGGTCACCAGTCTTGTGTCGGTCAGCGTATGTGCCGATTTGACACGTCCACAGGGTGCCCGTGCAGCCTGGATGCACCGCACAATACGTGCCGATGCTTCCAGCGATAATGTTAAACTGCCATTATTCAAGTCAAGTCACTCATTTTATTGAGGCAGTTCGATGGCCTTAGCCGATACCGTCCGTATGCTCTACGCTCAGGGCCTGGGCGAGCTCTTTGTGCTGCATATCAAGAAGGACAAGCCCATGCTGGGCCAGCTTTACTTCGAAAAGGGCAAGCTGGCGCTGCGCGACCAGGGCATGCTCGCCGGTATGACCGTCAGCCAGCTGCAACCGTGCTGGGAAAGCGGTCTGCTGGGTGTCGTGACCGCTGGCAAGGCCGGCGACCGGGAGTGGGAAAGCATGACTTTTTCCGGTCTCGAGCACTGTGATTTACCCATCGATCTGGGTAAGACCCGACACGGCGCCCTGATGGCTGCCCAGAACCAGTACGGCGAGAACCTCATCAACTTCGTCGGCAGCATCTATCGGGGCTACCAGCTGATGATGGAACATCATTTCCTGCCCGTGGTGCTGCTCAAGGAAGTGGAGACCAAATCCGGCGAGGTCGGTCTGGCAATCAGTGACCTGCGCACGGTGCCCATGTCGATCAACCTGATCCGCAATCTCAATGACATGGTCATGAAGTGCGTCGAGAAACGTCTGACCATGGAAGTGGGTGACGAGGAAGTCAACCAGGAGGAATTCCAAAAGATGTTCGCCAGTTACCTCAAGGACGGCGACTGAGTTCGGGGTAATGATCTCGCGTCCTGGACTTTCGATGCCAAGTGTCCAAGTGCTGCCATGACATCAGTATCCCGTCGGCCACGCCGGCTGCGGGTCTGTCCCGAGTGCGAGCTGGTCGTCGGCCTGCCGCGTCTGCGGCCCGGTGAAGGCGCCGAGTGTCCGCGTTGTCGGCATACGCTGGTGCGCCGCGTGCCGGATTCGGTACAGCAGGTACTGGCCTACGCCAGCGCCGCCCTGTTGATGCTGCTGTTTGCATTGCCTTTCACATTCGCGAGTTTCGAGATCCAGGGCGTGCAACAGCAAATCGCCGTGGCGGAAACCGCCAGCATGCTGTTCTATGACAGCGAGTTACTGCTGGCGCTGGTCGTGGTGCTGGCGATTCTCGTTTTCCCGGCATTGTTTCTGGCCGGAGTCAGCTTTATTTACATGAAGATCGCCTTTCGCGAGGTGAATGCCTGGCACCGGTCGCTGGCGCGGCTGGTCATGCGTCTGCATCCATGGATGATGGCGGACGTGTTCCTGATCGGCGTGCTGGTGAGCATGAGCAAGGTGGCCAGCATGGCCGACATCGCCTTTGGTCCATCTTTCTGGGCGTTTTGCATTTTCGTCGGTCTGTTGCTGAAAACGGTGACCAGTATCGACAGTGACCGTCTCTGGTTTGCCTTGGCCGGTGAGCCGTCGCTGCCGGCGCATCTGCAGGCCGGTGTCAACGCGGGCGAACAGGGCATAACCGGTTGCGAGCTATGTACCTTCCCGATACCGGCGGCGGGCCAGGACAAGTGTCCACGCTGCGGCGAACACACCCGGTTGCCGGCGACGGCAACGCTGGAGCGTACCTGGGCACTGTTGCTTACGGGTGCCGTGTTGTATGTTCCGGCCATGGTGCTGCCGATAATGAATACGGTCAGTTTTGGCGCAACTACGCCGCAGACAATCATCGGCGGTATCCTGCATCTGGCCGAAACCGGTTCTTTGCCGATTGCCGTGATCATTTTCGTTGCCAGCATTGTCATACCGATAGCCAAATTGCTGGCACTGGGCTGGCTGTGCTGGGTGGCGCGGCGGGCGCAAACGCTGAAGCCCGGGATTCAGATCCGCCTGTACCGGATCACGCATTTTATCGGCCGCTGGTCGATGATTGATGTTTTTGTGGTAGCGATACTGGCGGCCCTGATCCAGGCGGGTGTCCTGATGTCCGTCTCACCCGGTCCAGGCATCCTGCCGTTTGCAGCCGTCGTGATCATTACCATGATCGCGGCCATGCAGTTTGACGCACGTCTGTTATGGATGGCCGAAAAACAGTCAACAGCAACCGCGGAACAGGGCTGAATGAGTGATACCGACCTGACACAGGCGAAGAAGAAGCCACGCCGGCGCGCTTTGTCATCCATCTGGATTGTGCCGATTATCGCGATCGCTATCGGCGGCTGGATGGTTTACTACAATATATCGACGACCGGTCCCCGGGTCATACTGGAAATGAACTCTGCGGATGGTATCCAGGCCGGCAAGACACTGATCAAGGCGCGCAATGTCGAAGTCGGCAAGGTCGAATCGATGCGCCTGTCCGATGATCACGGTCACGTGATTATTACGGCACAGATGAACAAGGACAGCGAACGCCTGTTAAAAAGCGATACGCGTTTCTGGGTGGTCAAACCGCGTATCGGCCGCGAGGGCATCAGTGGCCTGGGCACGCTCTGGTCGGGGGCCTATATTGAACTGATGCCCGGTCAGGAAGAGCAGACGCAACGGCGCTTTGAAGTGCTAGAAGAACCGCCGATCGCGAAAATGCATAAGGATGGGCTGCGCGTAAAGCTGCATAGCGAAAATGCGGATCGGCTGAGTGTCGGTGATCCGGTCATCTACAGTGGTTTCGATGTCGGCCGGATAGAATCCGCCGATTTCAAGATGGATGATCGGCAGATGCATTACCGCATATTTATCGACGACAAGTACCGCGATCTTGTGACCGAGAACACGCGTTTCTGGTCGGCTTCCGGGGTGTCTCTGGAACTCAATGCTGGCGGCATGCAGGTAGATATGGGCACACTGGAATCGGTTATCGGTGGTGGCATCACTTTCGGTGTACCGGAGGACCTGCCGCCGGGTGATCCGGTTGGTGAATCAAGCGTGTTCACGCTTTACGACAGTGAAAACAGCGCCTACCAGGCGAGCTTCGATAAGTATCTCGAATATGTGATGCTGGTCGATGATACGGTGCGTAGTCTCAGTCCCGATGCGGCGGTGGAATACCGCGGTGTGCGCATCGGCACCGTCATCGATGTGCCCTACGAATTTACGCCGGAACGGGTCAAGACCCTGTCTGACATCAAGATACCGGTACTGATCCGAATCGAGCCGCAACGTCTGGATCCCTTCATGGACGAGGATGAACTGGTCGAATGGCGTCAGCGTTACCAGCGACTATTCGCCAATGGCCTGCGCGCCTCGCTGAAAACCGGTAATTTCCTGACCGGCTCCTCGTTCGTCGATATCGGCTTTTACGCAGATGCCACGGCAATGGAGATCAGCGAGTTTGTCGACAAACCGGTTTTCCCCAGCGTGCCTTCAAGATTGAGCCAGCTGGACCAGCGGCTGTCGCAATTCATGGACAAGATTAATAATCTCGAAATCGAGGCGTTGATAGAAAAACTGGATTCGAATCTCGGTACTTCGGAGGCGATGCTGAAAGATCTGCGCGAGCTGAGCAGCCAGATCAGCGACCTGCTTGAGAGCGAGGATATGCAGGCATTGCCGGGCGATATACGCAGCACGCTGGATGAGATCAATGAAACCCTGGATGGTGCCAAACCCGGTGCGCCGGCATATGAGATACTTACAGATACATTGAAACAGCTGCAGACAATGATGAACGACTTCCAGCCGTTTGTTGAAACCCTGAACAAGCAACCTAACGCGCTGATCTTCAACAAACTGCCCGAGGAAGATCCGCAGCCGAAAGCATCGCCCGGGGATTGAACAGGAGTCACACATGTATCCACAGCGGAAGGATGTTCGCGCAATCTCATGGCCGGCCGGTTTTGTCGTCGCCCTGCTGGCACTACTATTGGCGGGTTGTGCGAACAAACCGGTTGAGGTGCAGCACTACACACTGCCTGCAGCTACAAAGGTTACACAGGAGACCGATGCCGAGCCACTGTTTGTCGAGATAACAGTCAACACGGCAGACTACCTGGCCGCGCCGGGTATCAGCTATCAGACCAGCGAGTATCGTATGGAGTCCGCATACGGTCATCGCTGGGCGGGCTCGCTTGCCGAACAATTGCGACGTCAGTTGCGCGATGAGCTGTTGCAGCAATACCCAGGCTATCGCTTTATTAGCGGCCGCGGGCATGGCGATGATGCTGCCGGCGATACTTTCTTTCTAACGGTCGAGATCGATGAATTCCATGGTCGCTTTGATGGCGTTGCGGTTATCTCCGGCCGTTGGTCACTACGTGACACGCAAAACAATTACCTGACTGGTCAGAACTTTTTTGAACGGATACCTCAGTCAGAGGATGGATATGAAGCACTGGTCAAGAGCCTGGCGCAGGGTTGGCGCAAAACGATCGGGGAAATAAACAGGGAAATCCAGGCGCTCAAGGCAGAGTCAAACTAATAGTCATAAGTGTTAGTGGGTCATGCCGGAAAACAATTTATCAGCAAGCCGGTGAAGCCCGTATACGGTGTTACAGGCCAAGGGAACAGGTTGGAAATAGATCTTCCCTCTATAAGGGGACGAGCGGTTTTTTTGTCCGGTCAAAAATTGTAATTCAACAGATCCTATCAAGTTATGTTTTGACGACTTCGCAGATACTGAAAGAAACGTTGGTGGTGCAACCACCAACTTAAAAATTATGTACTCCATTCAATCCTTGTAAAAAATCATGAGCGACTGTTGTCATAACACAGACGATCTGAAGCAGCTTCAACAACGTCAAAGCGGGACGTTGAGAATAGTCCTGGTCATCAATGCAGTGATGTTCATGGTTATTCTTACAGCTGCCCTTTATGCCGATTCCAGCGCCCTGCTTTCGGACAGTCTTGATAACCTCGGCGATGCTTTAACCTATGCATTCAGCCTGTATGCAGTCAGTTTGGGTATGCGAAGCAAGGCCCGTGTAGCCCTGTTCAAGGGCATGCTTATTCTGCTCGCGGCGCTCGCCGTATGGGGTCAGATCATTTACAGGCTGATCGAACCCAGTGTGCCAGTATTCGAGTTAATGGGCCTGTTCAGTGTGGTAGCGCTTATTGCCAATAGTACCTGCCTGGCATTGCTATGGCGGCACAGGGGCGACGATGTCAATATGAGCTCGGTCTGGGAGTGCTCCCGCAATGATATTGTGGCCAATGTGTCGGTTTTTGTTGCAGCCGGTGCGGTCTGGCTGACCGAAGCGGCATGGCCCGATTTACTGGTTGCTATCTGTCTTGCCTCATTCTTCCTGCGTTCCTCAATACGGGTGCTGGCATCGGCTCGATCGGAACTGCGCGAGGCATGAAACATGGCCTGTAGCATCAAGAGGCTCAACCGCAGTAAGGGGAGTACAGGGAGAGATTCAATTGATGGCTCGAATCACCGGTCCCGGTATTATGAGGCAAGCCGGGGTAAATCAATAAATATAAACCAAACAGTTAGTTACGGCGTCTGTCTGCTCTCGACATCGTCGTTCACAGAACGTGCAGCGTAGTCGAGTAACGGGATTCGAGCGCACATCTTCCGTGCCTCATACATCACTATATCGATAGTCCTGATAATTCGTTCCGTATATGTGCGGCGCACAAAAAATCAAGTTATCATAAAGTATGAATTATCGGGCGATTGCTTACATACTCGGCCTGTGCCTGCTGCTTTTCAGCGCGACCTTGCTGCCGAACGTCTTTGTCTCCTTGGCAGTGGACGATGGCGAGGCTATACACTTTATCGAGAGTCTGTTGCTCCTGGCCGGTGCAGGGGTGATTCTATGGGGATTTAATCGCACCAGCATCGAAAATCTCAGGGGACGTGACGGATTCCTGATCGTTTCCCTGTTCTGGGTAGTGCTCGGAGGCCTGGGAGCACTGCCGCTGGTCCTCGGTGCCCACCTGAGTGTTACAGATGCGGTCTTTGAGGCCGTATCCGGTTTTACCACTACCGGCGCAACGGTCATGTCGGGACTGGATTCACTGCCTTTATCCCTGCAACTCTACCGCCAGCAGTTACAGTGGTATGGCGGTATTGGTGTAATCGTTTTCGCCGTGGCCATACTGCCAATGCTGGGCGTGGGCGGTATGCAGCTCTACAAGGCGGAAACACCCGGGCCAGTCAAGGATGAAAAACTGACCCCGCGGATCGCGCATACGGCCCAGTTCCTGATTACCCTCTATATCGGCATGACGGTGCTTTGCGCACTGGCCTATTGGTATGCAGGTATGTCGCTCTTTGACGCCATAGCGCACAGCTTTACCACTGTCTCTACAGGCGGCTTCTCCAACCATGATGCGAGTATTGGTTACTTCGATAGCCCGCTGATAGAAAGCATTGCTATTGTTTTCATGCTGCTTGGGGGTATCAGCTTCAGTATCCATTACCTGGTCTGGCGTTCCTGGAACCCATTACGCTATGTGGCCGACACGCAAACCCGTACCTTTGTAAGTATCGCGATGACCTTGGCGGTTATGATTGCCGTCTTCCTTTATAGCTATGGTTATACTGATGACGCCAATCATGCCATGCGTCTGGCAGCATTCGAGGTTGTTTCGGTGATTACCAGCACCGGGTATGGCATTGATGACTTCAACCTGTGGCCTGCCGGGATGCCGGTGTTACTGATATTTATCAGCTTCTTCGGCGGTTGTGCTGGCTCGACAGCTGGCGGCATGAAGATTATCCGCATATTAATCCTGTTCCGGGAATCCATGCGCCAGATCAGGATGTTGGTTCATCCGAGAATTGTGAGACCGCTCAAGATCGGCAATCGTGTTGTACAGCCAGAGATTATCAACGCCGTTCGAGGGTTTATCTCTGCCTATGTAATTATTTTTGTCGGACTGATGTTGGTCCTGCTTGCGGATGGTGTGGATATGGTCACGGCCTATGGCGCAATTGCCAGTTGCATGAATAACCTGGGGCCGGGCCTGGGCAACGTCGGTACGACATTCACCAGTCTCAGCGATTTCTCGACCTGGGTGTGTACATTTGCCATGCTGCTGGGGCGGCTGGAAATCTTTACCCTGCTGGTGATTTTCACGCCGATGTTCTGGACTAAATAGCCCTGAATCTACTGGGGACTCGCTGGAGATCCTGGTGAATATGTAGTTTCTAAGAATTATTGAAATAGGATGCATTAAGAATCAATAAGATAAACCTTTAGATTTATGTTTTAATGAAATTAATTTTAGTTGGTCTCTAGATTCTAACGCAACAGTTCATTAAAGGCTTCGAATGGTGTTTGCGCATCAAGTACTTTGCGGGGACGGCCATTCAATCGGTCC
>NZ_JANUCT010000015.1 GCF_024808875.1 Methylohalomonas lacus | reverse complement strand
ACCCGTGGCTATCGGACACCGAATGAAATATTACTGGGGCAATCAACTGAACTGTTGACTGCATAACTTGATTGCACTTATTGATAGAATCCAAGCTCCTCAAATTATTAAAGTTAAGAAAAAAAATATAACAAGGATGTTGGATCGTGCTAATGCAATTATCAATAAATATGGTGAGGCTAATAAGGATGCTATTTCAGAATGGCGAGAATGGCTAAGAAATGAAAAATCTCTATCAAAAGCGGAGCTGATTTATGATTTGATTGACGATAAAGGAGAAGTTTTTAGATCTGCTGATATGACGGCAACCGACAAACGTCAGAATGAGAAATTTCACATTCCTATAATGCATCCAGTGACGAATAAAAATTGCCCTGTGCCTTCTAATGGGTGGCGATATGCCCCTGGAACTATTGAGGATCTACTTAATAACGATCTCATTTTGTTTGGAGAAGATCATACAAAAATACCCCGGCGTAAAATTTTGCTTAGAGATAATCTGGATAGTCAGATGCCCTCAATATGTAAAAGTGGTTATAGAGGCAAAGTAGAATTGGATGCCTTAGGAGTGGAATTTCCATTTGCACATTCAACTGAATTTTATGGTTATCTTATTAATGCTTTGTCATATGAAAATCATGGAGAATTTGTATTAGATTATTTTGCCGGATCGGGGACAACTGCCCATGCTGTAATTAATCTAAACCGCGAAGATAGCGGGCAGCGTAAATTTATACTCGTTGAAATGGGTGACTATTTTGATGCTGTCTTATTGCCCCGCCTTAAAAAAGTCACCTTCACTCCCGAATGGAAAGACGGCAAGCCCAAGCGCTTGGCCACTGCCGAGGAGGCTGAGCGTTCACCACGGATCATGAAGGTTGTACGGCTGGAGTCCTATGAGGATGCGCTTAATAATCTGATGCCTGCGCGATCGGATTCCCAGCAAAAGCTGCTCGGTTCACCGGAAGCACAGGGAGCCGATGGGCTGAAAGAGCAGTACATGCTGCGCTACATGTTGGATGTTGAGAGCCGTGGTAGTCAGTCGCTATTAAATATTGATGCCTTTACTGATCCCACGGCCTATAAACTCAAGGTCAAGCGACCCGGCAGCGAGGAAAGCCGCGAGGTCAATGTCGATCTCATCGAGACTTTCAATTGGCTGATTGGCCTGACCGTGGAGACCATCACTGCGCCGCGTACCTTTAATGCCAACTTTCAGCGCGATAATGACCCCGATCTGCCCAAGGTTTCACCGCGCCGTCTGCTGCTGGATGGCCGCTTGCGCCAGAACGATCAAGGCCCTTGGTGGTTCCGTACCGTTACCGGCACCACACCGGATGGACGCAGCACGCTGGTTATCTGGCGCAAGCTGACCGGTGATGCCGAGCAGGATAACCTGGTATTGGATGAGTGGTTCCGCATTCAGGACTATTCCAGTCGCGATACGGAGTTCGATCTCATCTACGTCAATGGTGACAATAACCTCGAAAACCTGCGTCAGCCGGACGAAACCTGGAAAGTCCGACTCATCGAGGAGGATTTCCACCGGCTGATGTTCGCCGACACGGAGGTCTGAATATGCCGCCGCGTGGACGTAACAATCGACCCCAGGTCCCGTTTGCCTACAAACTGGTGCTGAATCAGTGGCTGTTCAGCCTGTTCGGAATCAAGTCCAGCGACGGGTTTGCCGACTGGCATGGCAAGAGACTGCCGCTGCTGGAAGCCTTCAAGCAGAAATTTCAGATCAATGAAGAAACCGCCGGCGACTTGGATGAGAATAATATACACCGATTTTACACGGCACTTATCAATCAGACCGAGGAACTGGAGGAGCTGCCGAACGATCTGTTACTGGAATACGATCAGAATATCGTCCGCCATACCCAACGTTTGAATGAGCGGCGGCTCGCGCGCGGTGACGATCCAATCACCTGGAAATACTTCCAGTATCTGACGCTGTTGTTTACCGAGATCTATCTGGATCGCTATTTTCGCGATCCGCATACCCTGCTGGCCACCATCAATGGACAGGTCCGGCTTTATAACAATGACAAGCCTGAAGTCGACCAGATCCCGGAACTGGATCCGTCCGGCGATGTAACCGGACAGCTCAACAAGCTGGCCTTCTGGAGTGCCACGGGTTCGGGCAAGACCCTGATCATGCATGCCAACATTCTGCAGTATCAGCATTATCTGGATCTGCATGGTAAGCGGCGGGATCTGAACCGGATTATCCTGCTGACGCCGAACGAAGGTCTGAGCCGACAGCATCTGGAGGAATTCGTTGCGGCGGGGATCGATGCCGAGTTGTTCAACAAGGATGGGCATGGACTATTCGCCGGTCACTCCGTGGAAATCATCGATATCCACAAGTTGCGGGACGAGATGGGCGACAAGACCGTCGCCGTGGACGCCTTCGAAAGCAATAACCTGGTCCTGATTGACGAAGGCCACCGGGGCGCGAGTTCCAGCGAGACTGGCACCTGGATGCGTTTTCGCAACGCCCTCTGTGAGAAGGGGTTTTCCTTCGAGTATTCGGCTACATTAGGTCAGGCGATAAAGGGGAATCAGCAGCTTACGGCCCAGTATGCCCGTTGCATCCTGTTCGACTATTCCTACAAGTATTTCTATGGCGACGGCTTCGGCAAGGATTATCAGATTCTCAACCTGGATCCGGAAACCCAGGAAAACTACCTTGAAATCTATCTGGTAGCCTGCTTACTGGCTTTTTATCAGCAGTTACGGTTGTTCGAAGACCAGAAGTCGGCGCTAAGGCCGTTTCACATCGAGCTGCCGTTATGGATTTTTGTTGGTAATCGAGTAACCACCTCACTGTCAACTAGGGATGCCTCGGATATCGTCCAAATCCTGCAATTTCTATCCCGTTTCGTCTCGGACAAGGCGAGCAATGTTGGCCATATTGGCGGGATCCTGAATGAGGGGTTGACCGATGCCTATGGCCGAAATCTGTTCGCCGGGCGGTTCGCTTATCTTAACAAGCAGGCTCTGAGTCCAGAGCGGATTTACGATGATGTGCTGGCTACGGTCTTCAATGCGGCTGCCGGCGGCGCCATGCATATAGAAAATATCAAGGGAGTGAACGGTGAGATTTCTCTGCGGATGGGTGACAATGAGCCCTTTGGTGTGATCAATGTTGGTGATGATACAAAGCTTTGCAGCCTGTGCGAAGAGAAGGGATTGTTGGTCCGGGACAGCGATTTTGAGGATTCCCTGTTCGGGACCATCAATGAACCGGATTCCACCGTCAAGCTATTGATTGGCTCCAGAAAATTCACCGAAGGCTGGAACAGCTATCGGGTCAGTACCATGGGTCTGATGAACATGGGTAGTACCGAGGGCTCCCAGATTATTCAGCTATTCGGCCGTGGCGTGCGCCTGAATGGTTATGATAAAAGCTTGAAGCGTAGTGGCCGGACCCATCTGCCCGACGAAGTTGAAAGACCATCGCATATTGCCCTGCTGGAGACGCTGAACATCTTCGGCATCAAGGCCGATTACATGGCCCAGTTCCGGGAATTCCTGGAAGAGGAAGGCCTGCCACCCAACGACGAACGCGAGGAATTCCTGTTGCCGGTGGTTCGTAATCTCGGCAGTCAGAAACTCAAGACTATTCGACTGAAAAAGGAGATTAACGGCGTCAGCACGGAAAGCGGCGATGCCTTCAAGAAACTGGGGCCGGTCCCCACCTTGCAGGTGCCCGATCCCGATAAGGAGGAGGCGCTGGTCTATTTACAAAAGAATCCCGTCGTCCTGAACTGGTATCCCAAAATCAAGGCTATCAAATCTAGCGGTGCTACAGGTGGTGATCAGGATAGCGAAGCGAACAGGGCGGTCTTTTCGCCACGTCATGTCGCCTTTCTCAACCTGGATAAACTGTATTTTGAACTGCAGCGGTTCAAGGCCGAACGAGGCTGGTACAACCTGAACCTATCGCGCGAGTCGATTACCGGGCTTCTGGAAGATAAGACCTGGTACCGACTCCTGATACCGGATACCGAATTGGCCTTCGACTCCTTTGAAAAAGTCCGGTTATGGCAGGAAATTGCCACGGCGTTGCTGAAGAAGTACTGCGAGCGCTATTATACTTTCCGCAAGCGGGAATGGGAACTGCCGCATCTGGAATATCGGGAAATCGATAGCACAGATCCGAACTTTCCCAGCGTCAATGAGGACCATCCTGAAGGCTATTATCGGATTCAGGTGGAAAAATCTCAGGAAGCGATCATTGAAAAGCTGAATGAACTGAAGGCTGAGATAGAATCTGGAGCTCTGGATAAATGGCAATTTGAAAACCTTCATGCTATCCGATTTTCGCAGCATCTTTATCAGCCCTTACTGCATCTCACCGGATCGACACTGGAGATTAGTCCGGTTCCACTCAATCGTGGGGAATGGCGGTTTGTCAATGACATGAAAGCGTTTTACGAGAACAACGGCAAATTCTTTGCTGATAAGGAATTGTACCTCCTGCGGAACCTGAGCCGGGGTAAGGGCGTGGGCTTCTTCGAGGCCGGCAATTTCCATCCGGACTTTATTCTCTGGCTGCAATCCGAAGGCCGCCAGGCTGTCAATTTCGTCGATCCTAAGGGTGTTCGCAATCTGCCATGGGATGATCCCAAGATAAATTTCTGTAACACGATCAAGGAAATTGAGAATCGGCTTGGAGACTCGAATGTCAGCCTGGATTCATTTATCGTATCCAACACACCGTCTCATACAATGAAAATGTACTGGGGCAAGGATAAAGAGGCCATGCATAAACGGCATATCCTGTTCCAGGAAGAAGATCGAGAGACCTATATTCGGACCTTGTTGGAGACTGTGGCAGTTTAATAAGTTATCTAATGAGTTTTTAGACACAACGCTATCTCATAGGGATTTGTGAGCACTGATAACCAGTTTGATTTATTCGAGGCAGATATAACGGCGGCCGCGCCATCTGTTGAGTGGCCCTCGGCGGAGCGTTTTCCTTTAAATCTGCCGGGTCGTAGCACTGGCTCAATTATTGAGCGGGATTTGTTCGCCGCATCCGATGCACTCATCGTAACCGGTTATACCAGTTTGGGACGATTAATATCCTTTCTAGGATGCCTTTCTTCTGAACGTCAACAACCGCTACGTCTGTTGATTGGTGCCGAGCCGCATCCGACTGCTCGAACTGATTTCAACCTACAGGGGCATGACCTGCCTGACGAAATCAGGCGCTTTTGGCTGGCGCGGGGTATTTCACTGCGCCTTTCCGGTTTATTGCTGAAGGTTATGGAGGATCTACGAAGCGGAGTGATCGAAGCACGTTTCATGCCACGATCTTATGGCATGCTGCATGCGAAGATTTATTGTGCCGATGATATCTCCACGCTGGGGTCTAGCAATTTCTCTGATGCGGGACTAGCACATAATCTGGAAGCCAATGCCCGGTTCTCTGCCAGAGATAGTCGCCGTTCTTCTGAATTGCGGCAGATAGCCGAAAATTACTGGTCCATGGGCAAAAACTATAATGATGCCCTGCTAGGGCTATTGGAACAGCTATTGAAAATAGTTAGCTGGGAGGAGGCTCTGGCACGCGCTTGTGCCGAACTGCTGGAAGGCAGGTGGGCTGAAGATTATCTGCGGCACTATGGCCTGGGCCAAGGCGAGGAACTTTGGCCCTCACAGGTACGTGGTATCGCACAGGCACTGATGCTTTTGCGCCAGGTAGGCAGTGTACTGGTGGCCGACGCCACGGGGTCGGGAAAGACCCGTATGGGAGTTCATTTAATTCGTGCCCTGATGCAGCAGATCTGGTCGTCCAGCAGGCAGCGCAAGGGTGCACCCATCATGGTTTGCCCGCCACTGGTCAAGTTGTCGTGGGAACGGGAGGCAGAGCATTGCGGGCTGCCGCTGACAACGACATCGCACGGCATGCTTAGCCAGCGCAGCAGTGAGGATGTCGATCTCATGCTGAAACGCTTGTCCAGTGCTCAGATTCTCGCTGTCGATGAGGCGCACAATTTTCTCAATCTAGCCTCACAGCGCACTCAGGCGATTCTCCGTAATCTGGCTGATCACACACTGTTGTTCACAGCTACCCCGATCAACCGCAGCAGTGTAGATCTGCTGCGTATTGCTGATCTTATCGGCGCCGATAACCTGGCCCCACAAACCTTAAAGATGTTCGAACGCTTGCTCGGTAGGCGGCGACTAAATCGATCCTTGAGCGAGGGTGAACGGCAGGCGCTGCAGCATGAAATTGCGCGTTTTACAGTACGGCGAACCAAGTCGCAGCTTAATGCTATGATCGACGAACAACCTGAGGCATATCAGGCGGCGGGAAACTTATGTCGCTATCCAAATCATCAACCCCACACATATATTCTGGATGAACCTGATAGTGACCGAATGGCAGCGGCGCATGTTAGTGAATTGACCGATCAATTGCTTGGACTCAATTATCTGGCGGGGGAGATTGCATTACCTGCAGCACTTAGGCGAGATGGATGGACGGATGAAAAATATCTTGCCTCCCGACTCAAGGGCGCGCACAAACTGGCTGCCTATATGGTACGTTCAAGACTACGTTCCTCACGCGCAGCCCTGTTGGAGTATCTGCGCGGTACGCGTCATGCCCTGGAATTTTTTGATCTCCATGAGGGTTTTCACAAGAACAGTACAGGGAATGTCATCGATCGCCTCACACGGCTAGAGGGGCATTTACCACACAATAGTCTGACTGATATCGAATTGCCGGAATGGCTACGGGATCCGGAACAACACCGCATCGCATGCGAGAAGGAGATTGCTGTTTATCGTGAAGTCGAGAAGATTATTCAAGATTATTTAAGTGACAGTCGGGAGCAGCGTAAGGCTGAACAGTTATACGAATTGCTGGATGATCATGATTTGGTTCTAGCTTTCGATAGTTGTCCGATCACACTAGCGCTAATACGGAAATTACTGAAAAAACTAGGCGATATAACGGTTTACATTGCTACCGGCGATCCATCTTCAGAACGACGTGAAATTGCCACGATATTCAATCCCGGATCGCAAGATCGGCGAGTTATAGGGCTATGCTCAGATAGCCTGGCAGAAGGCGTAAATCTGCAACAAGCATCAGCTGTGGTCAACCTTGATATGCCGTCTGTTGTACGTATTGCGGAACAAAGAATAGGGCGTGTGGATCGCATGGATAGTCCGCATCCACGTGTGGATATCTACTGGCCGGATGATGCCGAGGAGTTTGCTTTAACAACTGATGAACGATTTGTGGAACGATTCGAGACCGTAGAGAATTTGCTCGGATCCAATATCACCCTGCCCGAACATTTATTGAACGCTAATCGTGGTCGGCCGATAGATACCAACAAATTAGTGCAGGAATTTGAACAGGCGCTTGCAGAGGATGACTGGAATGAGATTGAAGACGCCTTTGCTCCGGTTCGTGGACTGATACAGGGGCGGCTTACTCTGGTTTCGCCGGAAGTATATGCTGATATGCGCCAGGAAACAGCACGCATACTCTCTCGTGTCGCAATCGCACCGGCACGGCGACCCTGGGGATTCTTTTGCCTGAGAGGAGACAGTGAACGAGCACCGGCATGGATTTTGATCCCAGCTCCTGATGGCAAGCCAATTTTAGATCTTGCCGAGATCTGTACCGGTTTGCGTGATCGTTTACAGCCCGATATGCCAACATCACCTGCTACGGAAGATCACATGCGTTGGCTGGAGCCATTTCTACGACGATTGGTGCTCGCAGAACGCGAGCGATTGCCGCGCAAGAAGCGACGGGCTCTGGATGAGATGCGCATTATTTTAACGCACTATCAAGCAAAGGCCGCGGCGGAACATCGCCAGGATGATCTGGACTTGTGCCAGCGTCTCATTCGCTGGCTAGACTCGCAGAATCCTGAACAAATGCCGGATTGGGAAGCGATGGCCGAGCGCTGGTTAGACCTGATACGGCCGGTTTGGTACAGCGCTTTGCAGAAACGCCGCCGCAAGCGCCCACTGCGCCTTTCCGACTTACGGTCGCGGCTTTTGAATGAAGATCGTATCGAATTGGCTGATATCCGAAGAACTTTTTCACGTATACCTCGACTACCACCAGTCGAGGAACGCATTGCTGCGTGTATTCTTGGAGTACCTATGTTACGAGAAGGGAGAAAGCCAGATGTCTAATCGCCACGACACTTGGCGAGTGGTCGGAATGACTGACTACGGTGATTGTTCGTTATATCAAGGGGTTGTGGATGTCCGTTCTGCTTGAGATTGCCGGCGTCGCGCTCGGCGTCTGGGTGGTCATTGGGATCGGGCTTAAGGCCATGCATGACGGCTACACCTACGACAATAACTTGCCCCACGGTCAGCGGACCATCCATCGCTCTGAGCGGCCGGTCAGGTTCTGGTACGTCAGCGGGTTCTATACGCTGGGCGGTATCGGCATCATCTTCTATAGCCTCGGTTATCTCGGCTGAATGTTATGGGCCATCCCTGAGGCCAGAAACGTGAATTGTTTCCTGCAGCCACACCGGTAGACGAACGCCCGCTGTAATTACGATTCTGATGAGCAGGCCTGTATGTCCAGCCCTTGATCAGGCTGCTCTCGTAGCTGTCGTGAGCATGGCCTTTTAAAGCGAATTATTGATCGCAGTTCGGGCTCCGGTATTGACCGGATTACACTGGCGCACGCACAAACCTGCTTGTTGGCAAGGGCAGGGACGCCTATGATGGAATTTCTTGAACAGGGGAGTTCGGGCGCATGATCCTTCGGGTCGCTGTTGCCACTGGCCTGTGGTTGTTGTCGGCCATTGTCATGGCCGGCCAGGCCGACTCGCCTGATGCGGATGGCCCGGTCGTTTTTCAGGGGGCAACATACTACGCGCCGTTCTACGCGATTGATTCCGAGACCGGGGACTATGCCGGTTTCGATATCGCCCTGTTCGAGGCCATTGCCGGGACGGCCGGCTTCGAGGTCGCTTACCGCTTCGACGACTGGGATACGGTGCAGCACAACCTGACCACCGGTCGGGTGGATGTGGTGCCGATGTTCGTGTCACCGGAGCGGGCCGAGCGCTACAGTTTCACGGATCCCATCCTGATCGAGAATCACCTGCTGTTTGGCTATCAGGACGCTGCAAGTCATCGCAATCTCAAGTCGCTGGCCGGCTACCGCATAGCGGCCGAAGGGGGTGCCTATGCCCTGCAGGAATTGCAGCGTCGGAATATAGACGCGACCCTTATCAAGACCAACAGCGAGGCCGAGGCGCTGCAGCGGGTCGTCCGCGGGGAAGCGGACTACGCGCTGGTCCCCACGCATATCGGTTACTACAGCCTTGAAAAGCAGGGCCTGCACCAGCTGAGTGCCCTGAGCCCGCCCGTGTTGCCGGTCGCCTATGCCTATGCCGTGCATCCCGGCCAGCCGGAACTGCTCGAGGCCATCAATGCCGCCCTCATCCAGCTGCAGCGCCAGGGCGTGCGCCGGGAACTGCAGGAACAGTGGCTGGCGCCCTACGATCCTGAAAATGTTTACGAATCGGGATCGTATTGGTGGCTGATCGGGGTGGGCCTTCTGGTCGTGGCACTGGTGATCGCGATCGGCTGGTATCGCTATCGTACCTGGCAACCGGCGGCCCCGCCGGCCAGTGCCCCGGCCGCGGACACCGAGCCCGTTACCGGGCTGCTGCAAAAGGCGCCGTTCATGGCACAGGTCCAGGCGCAACTGGCCGGGCGAACCAGCCGCGACGGGGCGCTTATACTGGTTGCGATCGATGACTATGCCTACCTGCAGCATATCGCCGATGATGAAACCAATCGCGCGTTACTGCAGCGCACGGCCGAACGCCTGCAGCGGATACTGCCTGGACCGATCGGCTACCTCGATCTGAATCAGTTTGCCGGCCTGGTCGACAGCGATCACGAGACGGTCATCCGCCGGATCGGCGCGATTAACGATCTCGTCGTCGAAGTGTACGGCCAGCGGCTGCCGGTTGAACTTACGATGGGTGTGGCACTGCTGTCGGGAACGGCAGACGATATCACCGAGACCCTGCGCCGGGCACGGCTGGCCCTGCATGATGCCCTGCAACAACGGGTCCCCTGTCAACGCTACGCTGCGGCGTTGGAACCGGATGTCGAGGATCTCGCGCTGGTCAATGATCTCAAGCAGGCACTGACCGCCCGCCAGCTGACCTGGTATTTCCAGGCGCAGTTCAGCCTGGACGAACAACGCGTGACCGGGGCGGAGATGCTGATCCGCTGGCAGCACCCGCGACGGGGCTGGATCAGCCCGGAGCGCTTCATCCGCCTGGCCGAACAGCACCGCTTGATCAACATCATCACCCGGCAGCTGATCGGCAAGGCTGAACAGGTGCTCAGGCACTGGCGTGAGCTGCATTATGACGGCCGGCTGTCCATTAATGTCTCCGCCCGCGACCTCGCCGATGACGCCATCATCGAGATGCTGGTCGAGACGTTCAAGCCGTTTACCGGGTTGTTGACGATCGAGATTACCGAGACCGCTCTGATGCAGGATATCGAGACCATCGCGGCCAATCTCAGGCGGCTCAGTGCCGCGGGCATCCGCATCAGCCTGGATGATTATGGCACCGGTTATTCCTCGCTGAATTATCTGAAGCTGTTTCCCATCAATGAAATCAAGATCGACCGCGATTTCATCCGCCATCTCGAGACGTCGGATCGGGATAATAAACTCACGCAGGCCAGCATCCAGCTCGCGCATGAACTCAATGCCCTGATCGTCGCCGAAGGCGTGGAAAGTCAGCCCATCATGGATCGCTTGATGGAACTGGGCTGTGACGTCGTCCAGGGCTACGGCATTGCCAGGCCGTTGCCGGAGTCGGAGTTCCTCGAATTTGCCCGCAAGGACCGCAACTGAAGTACAGCCGGTTGTTCAGGTTCCGGTGTGTTTATGACGCGCAGTCATGACAGGGGCGAAGGGCGTGCCGTCTTTCAAGCGGGATCGATATAGGCGACTTCAGACTCCAGACTTAACCGATCGCGCAGCGGGCACTGCGGGTCGTCTTCCGGTAACTCGGCGATGCTTTGCGGTGTGAGGTTGGGCAGCGGCTTGTCGCACAGGTACCAGGCCACCAGGATGTCGGTGTCGGTCACCTCGCAGATCACGCCGAGGGTCTCGGGTGGCACGCCGTGGACGTAGCTGTTGGTTTTGACCATGGTGCCGACTGTGGTCTGTGAAGCTTCCATGATAATGCGTATCCCCATTTATTCTGAATACGCCGTATTGTAACGGCGCAGTGGCGATTGTCACACGCGACAGTCCGCTGTTGTGTCCGGTGTATCGATGACCGAGTGTATAGGCTGGATAATTGACATGTCGGGCCGTAAGCTTGGCCGCGGATGCTGCCGGTGTATAGAATGATGCGGCAGGAGAAAAGGACGATGACGCAACGCCAACCCCAACAGCTGTTGCTGATCTGGTTGCTGCTGACGGTGACGATCGCAGCGGCCCTGTTCGTGGCCTGGCAACAGGGCTACCTGGCGACCCTGTATGCCAGTGACCGCAGCTACATTGCCTGGCTGGTCAGCGCGCTGTTCGTGCTGAGTTGGTGCCACGGCGGGCTGCGGGCCGTGCAGCTGTCGCGGGAGTTGACCCGTGCCGACAGTGCCCGCTGGCGTTACCGCCAGGCCGCGCAGCCCGAACCGGTTACGGCGGCTGACGCCGCGACCGTGCGCGCCGCGTTGCCACCGTCGTCGGTGCAGGCCTATCTGGGCGACTGGCTTGCCAACCGGCCCGCCGCCCGGGACGAGGACACAGCCACGGCGAACGAGCTGCTGCGCAGCTACGAGTACCAGCTCAAGCATCCGCAGGAGCTGGGCTGGCTGGCCACCGATGTCATGCTCAAGCTCGGCCTGGTCGGCACCATCGTCGGCTTCATCATGATGCTGGCCAGTGTCGCCGGTATCGAGGACTTCGATGTCAGTAGCATGCAGGGCGTGCTGCAGCTGATGAGCGGCGGCATGGCCACGGCCCTGTATACCACCCTGACGGGCATCACCTGCAGCATGCTGGCCGGTTTCCAGTATTACATCCTGGACAAGGGCGCCAACCACATTGTCGATACCATGCGCTACATCAGTCATGCGCTGATCGACAAGACCGCGCGGAGCTGAGCATGGAAGGCAGCGCACTCGAGGGGCTGCGCCGCAGCCGCCAGGATCCGTTCATCGACCTGCTGTTCAATGCACTGCTGGGATTCACGTTCCTGTTCCTGGTCGCGATCATGTTCATGAATCCCGAGGCCAAGAGCGGCATCATCGATCCCAAGGCCGAATACATCATCACGGTGACCTGGCCGGACAACAATCCCAACGACATCGACACCTGGGTCGAGGATCCGGACGGCAATTTAATCTGGTTCCGCAATCCCGAGTCCGGGCTCATTCACCTGGACCGCGACGACCGCGGCAAGGTCAGCGACACCATCAAGGTGGACGGCCGCGAGGTCACCAACCCGCTGAACCAGGAAGTTGTCACCATCCGCGGCACCGTCAAGGGCGAATACGTGGTCAACACGCACTATTACGCCTCGGATAATGGTGAACCGGTGGACGTGACCGTGAAGGTCGAGAAGGTCAATCCCAAACTCGAGGTGGTTTACTACGATACGCACACCCTGCAGCAGGAAGGGAATGAAAAAACCGCGGTGCGCTTCAAGATCGACCGCGACGGTGACGTGATCGACGTCGGTACGTTGCCCAAGCAGCTGGTCAGCCGATAAATCAAGGAGCAAGTTATGGTATGGGGTGTCACAGGCCTGTTGGCCGGCTATGCATTTGTCCTGTTCGTGCTGTTGTGCGTGCTGATCTACTGCCGGCTGCACTGGCTGTTCAAGGCCGCCTGCATGGTGCTGGCGCTCGGCTTTTTCATCATCACGTATTACTCCTTCGTACCGCTGCTGGGCTGGCCGACCGGCGCGAAACTGCCGGACCAGGTGCAGTTCATGGGTGGTTATGTGCGCCAGCCCAACAAGGTCACGGGCGAGGCCGGGGGCATCTATCTCTGGGGCATGAGCCTGGCCGAAGACATCGATCGCCAGCTGCCGCGAGCCTACCGCCTGCCTTACAGCGAACCGCTGCATGAAAAGGTCAACCAGGCCAAACGCAAGATGGAAAACGGTGTGCCGCAGATGGTCGAGGTCAGCGGTGAGGTCGAAAGCGATAACGCGCGCAAGTCCCAGGCCAGCAACGAGGGCGGCGGTGGCGCCATCGCGCCGATCGATTTCTACGACATGCCGGTCGTCGAGCCGCCGGAGAAATGAAGATGATGCAGCAGCGCTTCCTTGGACTGGCCCTGCTTTTTCTGGCAGGCGTCTTGCTGGCCGCCTGTCAGCAGGCGGGTGACTCGGCCTATCTGCCGCTGGTCGACTATCGCGTCCATACCTACGACGTGCGCGTGTCCCAGGGTGATAACACGCAACAGCAGCGCCAGGTCGTCGAGATCACCGGCCCGCATGAAGCCGACGGTCAGACTATCTACCTGCGTAACATCGGCGGCCGCTATCAGCAGGCGCTGACGCGGGAAGCCGACGGTGTTTACCTGATCGGCGACATTCCGGCCCAGACACTGCGGCTGTTCGATGAGCCGGCGCTGTTGATGCCGGCCGAACCTGCCGTGGGTGATACCTGGCAGGGCCTGGACTACAGCCGGCTGCTGGAATGGCGCAAGCATGCCCTGGAGCATGCGGACAAGTCATTGCACAAGCCGATCAACATGCAGTTCGAATGCGTGGCCACGGATGAGACTGTGAACACGCCGGCCGGGCGCTTTCATGATGTGCTGCGCATCGAGGGGACCGGCGAGGGCCGGTTCGAACTGGGTGCCGTCCGCGATCTCAACCGCATCACGATCGCGGTGACCCACTGGTACGCACCCGGCGTTGGGCTTATCAAGAGCGAACGCCGCGAGTCGTCTGATACGGGCCTGCTTATCGCCGGCGAGGAAAAGCGCGTACTGCAGCGCTACGAGTGATTGCTGCTGACTGACGCCGGCGGTGTGCAATCATGACATGCCGCTAGCCGGCCAGCTGTTCGATCTCGACCATCTCGGTCCGGTTCAGTACCAGCTCAAGAGCCGCCAGGTCATCGCGCATGTGCTGGGCGTTGGTCGTACCGGTCAACGGCAGCATGCCGATCTGCCGGGCGAAGGCAAAGATGACCTGCTGGGGCGTGACGCCGTGGTGGTCGGCGATCATGCGAAGCCGGCTGTCCTCCAGCACGGCGGTGTTGGCCGTCAGCAGTGAAAAGCCCTGGTAGACGATGCCGTGTTCGGCGCAGAGTTCGCGCACGGCGCGGTCCCAGCCATTTTTGGCGAAACAGCGGTTCTGCACCGCCATCGGTTTGATGGTTGCCTTGTCCAGCAGATCGCGCAGGTGGCCGACACCGATGTTGCTGATGCCGATGTGCCGCACCACGCCGCGCTCGTGCAGGGCTTCCAGTTGTGACCAGATCGTCCAGTCCGTCTCGTTCAGACCGCGCGGATCGTGGGGACCGTGCAGCAGGTAACTGTCGAGGTAGTCCGTCGCAAGGTTGTTCAGTGATCCCTGCAGCGACTGCTCGACCTGATCGGCGAGCGGCGCTTGTGCATCGTAGGGAATGGTGCTGCCGTGACCGTCCAGTGGCGTGAACTTGGTCTGCAGGAACAGATCCTCGCGCCCGAGCGCCTGCTCGCCCAGGGCCGTATTGAGACCTTCGCCCACGCCCGGTTCGTTGTAGTGGCGCGGCTGGTTGGCGGTATCGATCGCACGGCAGCCGGCCGCGATCGCCTGGCGGACGAGTTCGGCTGTGGCGTTCTCTTTCCAGGCGGTGCCGTACAGGATCACCGGCCAGGTGTTGTCGGTGGCGGCCGCTGTCGTCATCGGGATTCTCTCCTGTATTGCTTGATTTTAGACCCTGCCGTAACAATTTTGTGCTGTCTATAGCGCACATGTTCCCAGCGTTGTCTGTGCAAGCCATTGAACTGAAATCCAGCGCAGCGCGGGATGGCGCATGAATCGTGATGAGTGTAAGCGGATAGCCGAAGGCAGCTTGGCGATCATCGAGCAGGGTGGCTACAGTATGGCTGACGGCCAGTCGTTCGATATCAATCAGGCCGTGCGTGCAATGAAGTTTATGCCCGAAATAACATCATTGCGAATACTGCGTGGAAGTGCAGCAGGGTGAAGCGATCTCGTGTCTATATTGGAAAAGGCAATTTGTTTGCCAGAGTATATAATCAACCGGCTTGAGAAATTAGAGTATCGTCTCCGCCATGCTCCTTGGTCTATGCTGCAAGCTTAAGCCCGATAATACCGGCGATGATCAGTGCTATGCTGATCAGCCGGGTAGCATTTACAGGCTCTCCCAGCAGTATAATACCCATCAAAACGGTTCCAGCTGCTCCAACTCCTACCCAAACGGCATAAGCGGTACCAACCGGAAGCGACTTCATGGCGATGCCCAGCAACCAGAGACTGATAACCATTGTCAGTACGGTCCAAACCGTGGGCCACAACCGGGTGAAGCCCTCGGTATACTTCAGCCCAATTGCCCAGCTGACCTCAAACAGTCCTGCAATAAAAAGAATGATCCAAGCCATGTATTTGCCTTGTAGTAATGTAGGAATCGTCTGCGACGTGTTTCGGAATGGAGAAGTCGTTCATGTGCCTTTCAACGACCACACAACTGTCTAGTGAAATTATTACATTGAAATGCTATGAATAATTAAATGAGAAGTAGAATAATTATATTTTAGTACTTCTGGTATACAGGAAGCAATACTGAAGCCCGGCAGATGGTGTGTTGATCTTTGCTGTTTAATTAATGCAGCAGTTCTTCAATGCCCTGGCCGACTATGCGGATGCCGAATGGCTATTCGTGGTTAGTGGCGTGGCGCGGGCCCATCAAAACAGTGGCGGTGCCACGAGCAGCGATGATAATGCCATCGGCCACGGTTGCGGTGTCTGGAGGACGAAGGTTTACCTGGCAGTCGATAGTCTGCAATCCTTTGCTGCTGTAGCCTTTCTGCGAAGAGCCAAAAAACTGCTACTCGTTGGCGATAATTTATCGGTTTTCATGGTCAGAGGTTAAACTGACGCCGTTGAGCGGCGTGTCCCGTTCGCTTTTTCGATTCATCCAGGGCATGGCTGGCCATGCCGGAGTGCCTTCATGATGTTGTCCGGTCCGTTATTGATGTTAAGCAGGAAAAGCCTGGTTGCACTGGTCGTGCTAATGGGGGCTGCATCTTCCGTGTCAGCCGCCGGTACCGCGGTGGTGGCCGGCCAGGGTGAGCAGGGCAGCGGCCGCATGGAAATCGCCTGGGCCGGCGAGCACATGCGCATGGACTTTCCGGCGCAGCCCGGCACCCATATCGTCGTGCGCGATGGCCAGAGCTTTGCGGTGACGCACGAGAGTGGCCGCTCGGTGGTCATGGACATGGCCACGATGGGCCAGATGGCGCCGCTGTTCGGTGCCCGCCTGGGTCTGCCCATGAACCGCGCCGTTTCCGTTGATGGTATCCGGCCACTGGGCGAGTCGGAGACGGTGGCCGGTGTCCGCGGTGCGCGCTATCGCATCGACTGGACCGATGCCGAGGGCCGGCCGCGCAGCGATACTGTCGTGCTGACCGATGACCCGCGCGTGGTCGAACTGACCCAGGCGCTGCGGCGGCATGTCGAGTCGATGCAGATTGCCGTGGCGCGGCCAATCAGTGTGGCGTTGCGTGAACGCGGCCAGGGCGTGCTGCGTTTTGCCGACCGCTTCGAGGTGGTATCCATATCGGAGCGCGTGCCGCCGGCCGAGGCCTTTGCCTTGCCGGCTGAGCCCATGAGCCTGTTCCAGGTGATGCAGGATCTCGGCGGCTGGTTCGAGTAGCAAGCGCGGCTGTTCGCCATGCCGTGATCGGTTATCCTGTGCGCTGTCGTTAACGTCTTTTATCCAACCGGAATTATCCCTTGTCTGATTCAGCCCCTGTTCAAGCGCCCATGCGCACCGTGCGCGTGGGTGATACCGAAGTGACCCTGCTCGGCACCGCGCATGTTTCGCGCCAGAGTGCCGAGGATGTGCGCGCCGCGATTGCGGCGCAGGATTACGACGCCGTCGCCGTGGAACTGTGCCAGCCACGTTACGCGCATCTCAGCGGCGAACATGACTGGCGCGAGCTGGACCTGCTGCAGGTGATCCGCTCCGGCCGCGCCGGCATGGTGGCCGCGCAGCTGGCGCTGTCGGCGTACCAGAAACGTCTGGCCGAGCAGCTCGACATCGAACCGGGCGCGGAAATGCGTGCCGCTATCGACGCCGCGCACGCGCGCCAGCTGCCGGTCTGGCTGGTCGACCGCAATGTCGGCATTACCCTGAAGCGGCTGTTGCGCACGGTGCCCGGCTGGCAGCGCTGGACTCTGATGAGCGGCCTGCTGAGCACGTTCCTGACGCGTTCGAAGGTCGAGGAAGCCGACATCGAGCAGCTCAAGGAAGGGGATTTGCTGGAGCATACCTTTACCGAGTTCGCGCAGAACTCGCCGCAGCTCTACGAGGCGCTGGTCGCCGAACGCGACCGCTACATGGCCGCGCGCCTGCGCGAGCTGATCGCCGGCGAGCAACCGGAACGCGTGCTGGTCGTGATCGGCGCCGGCCATCTCGACGGTCTTGCCCGGCAGCTCGGTGAAACACAGAGCGATCCGCGCACCACGCGCGAGGCACTGGAAATCGTGCCGCCGGCCGGTCGTTTCATGCGCTGGCTGCCGTGGCTGGTGGTGGCCGTGATCCTGACCGGCTTCGCCATCGGTTTCGCCCGCGGTCCCGAACTCGGCTGGCAGCTGGTCACCGAGTGGGTGCTGATCAACGGCACGCTGACGGCGTTCGGTGCCGTGCTGGCACTGGCGCATCCGCTCACCGTGATCACCGCCTTTGTCGCCGCGCCGTTGACCTCGCTCAACCCGACGATCGGTGCCGGCATGGTGACCGCCGCGGTGCAGACTGCCGTCAGCCCGCCGCAGATGAGCGACTTCGACACCGTGCGCGATCAGATCAGCCAACTGCGCGGCTGGTGGCAGAACCGCGTCGCCCGCATTCTGCTCGTGTTCGTGTTCTGCACGCTGGGCTCGGCCGCAGCAACCTACATCGCCGGTTTTCGCATTTTCGAACAGCTGGCGCTCTAGTCCACCTCCAGGTCCCGGTTGGGCTGAACGTGCGCCCGCCTGGCTGGTCGGATTGATTAGTTACGCTGCGCCGATCATGGCGCAGTGGTTATTCAATGTCCGACGGGAGGTCGAACGTTATGCTGGAAAAAACCGAGAATCTGCAGAAAACCGCCGCCTATGGTACCCACTCCGCGGACAAGCCGCTGGAACCCCTGACCATCGAGCGGCGCCAGCCCGGCCCGCGCGACGTGCAGATCGACATCGACTACTGCGGCGTCTGCCATACCGACATCCATTTCGTGCGCAACGAGTGGGGCGGTACCGCCTACCCGATCGTCCCCGGTCACGAGATCATCGGCCGGGTCACGGCGGTGGGTGATGAAGTGACGGGCTTTGAACCGGGCCAGCGCGTCGGCGTCGGTTGCCTGGTCGATTCCTGCCGCACCTGCCCGGATTGCAAGGAAGGCCTGGAGCAGTACTGCCAGAACGGTTTCACGCTGACCTACAACAGCCCGGATCCGCACACCGGCAAGATGACCTACGGCGGTTATTCCAGCCAGGTCGTGGTCGATCAGGACTTCGTCCTGCGCGTGTCAGAGAAACTCGATGCCGCCGCCGCCGCGCCGCTGCTGTGTGCCGGCATTACCACGTATTCGCCGCTGAATTTCTGGAACATCGGACCCGGCCAGAAGGTCGGCGTGGTCGGCCTCGGCGGGCTCGGTCACATGGCGGTGAAGATCGCCCACGCGATGGGCGCCGAGGTGGTGCTGTTCACCACGTCGCCGGGCAAGACCGAGGACGCCAAACGCCTCGGTGCCAGCGAGGTCGTTGTCTCGAAGAACGACGACGAGATGCAGCAACACGCCGGCAGCCTGGATTTCATCCTCAATACCGTCGCCGCACCGCATAACCTTGACGCCTACCTGTCCCTGCTGAAACGCGACGGTACGATGTGCCTGGTCGGCGTACCGGGTGAACCGCACCCGGCGCCGGACATCACCAATCTGGTATTCGGCCGCCGCAAGCTGGCCGGCTCGCTGATCGGTGGCCTGAAGGAAACCCAGGAAATGCTCGACTTCTGCGCCGAGCACGGCATCACCTCCGACGTCGAAGTGATCAATATCGAGGACATCAACGACGCTTACGAACGCATGCTGAAGAGTGACGTGAAGTACCGTTTCGTTATTGATATTGACGGTTCGCTGAAGCAGTAGTGTAGTTTTTAACACCCCCACCTTGGTCCTCCCCCATCAAGGGGGAGGAGATGATCTGTTATCTTGATTTTAACCTCCCCCTTTACGGGGGAGGTCGATGAACGAAGTTCATCGGGTGAGGGTGTTATTTAATATCCATTATTCCTGGCTGTGCGCAAACTGGCCTGTCCATGTTGCAAACCGATCAAAAGACGTGCCGAGTCAACATCAACCCGGAAAATTATCCAAGTTTACAATGCGCCCTGCCGATATCTTTGCTGCTGTCAAGTTGAATATTGCAGCGCAATACCACTATGATTTATACCAGAGAAGTTCGGTGGAATAGAACAACAAGATTGGTTATTCACAATATATAATTAAGGAAACAATATCCGGATTAAAAACATATAAGAGTTGATCTGAAATCAATATCAAATTAAGGGACGCGTGACGATGAAGCAGGCGCGATCTTGGATAGTATTGATAGGGTCTACGCCCGAAATTGCTCTGGCAGTGGGCGAAGCCCTGCAGGGGGCACGGTTTACTTTTAGCTGGTTCCCAGACACGGGGTCTTTTCAGGCCACGTCGCTTGAACAGCATCCGCGTTGTGTTCTCGTGGATTTTGACTGCGAGCAGCTTCAGCACAGTTTTTCCATGCTGGAAGACCTGCTGAAAGCCACATGGCGCTGGCCATCCGTGGTGATCAACTTCCGGGGTGAATTGCCCCTGCCTGTGCAGATGCTGCGATTATACAATTTTATATTCCTGGACGAACCTTATTCACATAAGGTGCTGCTTCGGGCTATCCGTTACACCCGGCGATTCAAACCCTACCGCACAGCCAACGATGTTAGTACCGCTCTTCACCTTATAAGGGAACTGTCCCGTCTGACGCCCCGTGAAATGGTCATTGCCGGTGAAATGCTCCATGGTTACTCCACCAAGGAAATTGCCCGAAGTTTCGACCTGAGCTCAAAGACAGTGGAAATCCATCGCTCAAGGGTTTTGCAGAAATTGAGGTCGCAATCCACCACGAAACTACTTTGGCGCTACCTCGAAGAAGCGACCGGTTAGCCAGCGCTCTCCGGCCGGCTGAGAATCCCGGCAAGCATTTACGGCTGCCTTGCCC
Organism: Methylohalomonas lacus; assembly: GCF_024808875.1. Classification (GTDB taxonomy): domain Bacteria; phylum Pseudomonadota; class Gammaproteobacteria; order Methylohalomonadales; family Methylohalomonadaceae; genus Methylohalomonas; species Methylohalomonas lacus. Next base: position 55,468 of record NZ_JANUCT010000015.1, on the reverse strand, counting down.
CGGAAGCCCTGCAAATATGTCCCGCAGGGGTAGGGGAACACCCTGATTGTTGACCAGACCGGCTGCTGGTTTACTGGCCGTCCCCGAAGACAAAATAAGGTGTTAGAGAGGTAGACAAGAATGAACAAGGAAATAGAAGAGGAAGCGGCAGTCTGGCAGCAATTTTACCAATCCTGGTTGAAACTGTTGGGTGCTGACATGGTGATCGATAGTGTCGACCGCTGGCAGACGGATATGGTAAATGGCGTGGAGAGCGCCATGGAGCCGGCATGGCAGCTTCCTCTGCGTTGGCTGAACGATGTGAAAAGGATTGTCGAGGCCGGCGAACTGCCGGAGCCGGTTCAGACCATGGCGCTGCAGAATATACAGATTGGCAAGACGGGTCTTGAGATCGCGCAAAGCTACAATGCCAGTTGTTTGCACGCAGCCGCCACCTTGCAGATTGATGCGGAGAAGGCAAGTCAGTACTGGCTCGGATCGGCAGGCGCTACTCAGTCTACTGGCCCGAATACGGCTGATGACATATTGAGCACCACTCATAGTGAGAATGACGGTAAAAGTGACGCAGCTGAAGCACAGGATATCGATGTGCTACCGGACACAGGCGCGCATGAATCCCGGCCGGCAGCCAGGCGTACGCGAAAAACAACCCGGCGTACCGAAGCTGACCAGGGCCAGGCGATACCGGCTTCAGTTTCCCTGTAAACGCGCCTGTTAGCGCGAATAGACGGGCAAGCATAGTCTTATCAGGGCCGCCGTTCCAACGGCGGCTTTTTTTTGACTTCAAAACAGGCGGCAACTTTATTCGGACGCGGTTCGGACGTAACAATGCGCTGAAGCAGCAGCGTGATTTTTAATCACCCCCACCTTAATCCTCCCCCGTCGAGGGGGAGGAGATAATCTTTTTTGGATGCTGAAGGTAGCATTGAACGTGGCGTATATATTGATGGTTTGTTAAAGAAAAGCAGTAGTGGATTTTTTATCATCCCCACCTCCGTATCAAGTACGGGACAGGCTTTAACCTCCCCCATCGAGGGGGAGGAAATGATCGGTTGTTTCATTTTTTAACCTCCCCCTTGACGGGGGAGGTCGATGAACGAAGTTCATCGGGTGGGGGTGATAGACAAGGCCACTGGATCCATGGGCTGTTCGCCTGTGACCGGCATTCTATGGCAGGCTGACAGGTGCTATGCATAGGGGGAGTGACATGGATGACGATCGTTACGCGCCGGCGCAGGGTACGGAAAAATGGATCTGCTGGTTCCTCGTTCTGCTCGGTATCATCAAGCTGATCGAGGGTTTGATACTGCAAACCTTCGGTCCGCCGGGTCCGCTGGATTTTCTGGTGCCGATCTTTCTCATGGGTGTCGGTTGCGCCCGTCTCAAGGGCTGGGTGCCACGCGGTGGCGGCGGCGGCGGTGGTAGTGGCCCCTGAGCTAACGCGCCGTCCGGCGGCCGAACGGGCATAAAGCCGGAACCTCGTCGCGATACTGCAGATAGGTGCTGCCGTGCTTGGCGATCAGGTCGCGCTCCTCGATGCGGATGCCGATCAGGATATAGAGCGTCATCAGTATGGCGAACTGCAGGTGGCCCAGGCTCATCGTCGGCGTCGCCCAGAACGCCAGTACAAAGCCGCTCATCAACGGGTGGCGTACCCAGTTGTAGAGCAGGGTCTGTCTGAACTCCGGACTGGTGTATGACCGGTTGGTCGCGAACAGGAACACCTGGCGCAGGCCGAACAGGTCGAAGTGGTTGATGAGAAAAGTGCTGAGCAGGACGATCAGCCAGCCGGCCGCGAATAATGCGTAGATCAGGCCCTGTCCCAGCGGCGCCTCGACCGACCAGATCGTCCGCGGCAGACCCTGCCAGCCCCAGAACAACAGGATCAGGAACAGGCTGGCGACAAGTACGTAGGTGCTGCGCTCCAGTGGCGCCGGCAGCCAGGTGGTCAGCTTCTGCTTGAAGCCCGGTCGCGCCATGATGGTGTGCTGAACGGCGAAGGCGAGAACCAGCAATGTGTTGACGACAAGGGCGAATGCCAGGCTGTCGCTGGCGTGGCTGTCTATCGTCTTCGGCACGACGAGATTGCCGACGAAGCCGATGAGGTACAGAAATGTGGCGAAGAAGACGCCATAGCAGACCAGACCGTAAACCAGGGCAAACAGACGCAGCATCGCTCACCCTCCTCAAATTGGCGGTTTGCATGGAGTATAGAACATTTTGCCGGCAGTTCAGCCGGTTCAGAAGCGATAGTTGAGATCCAGGCGAAAACGGTTGCCGTCCTGTGGCGTGGCGATCGATTCGGCCAGGTAGAGTCGGGCGCGCAGGTCGAGATCATCTCTCAGCCAGTAGCGGCCGCTGATGCCATGTCCCTTGATGTCGCTGGACTGAGTCTGGCCGCCGCTGCCCCAGCGAACCCAGTCGGACTGTGCATAGGCAGCATTCAGCGCGAGTTTTTCGAGATAGGCGTAGACATAGCCGAACTCCCAGCGTCGACCGTAGGCATGCTCGATCGGGCCGCCGGTCAGCAGGGACAGTACGAGGCCATTACGTTGGTCGCGAAATGTCGCGGTAATTGGTTCACTGTCCGATTTATAGTTCTCGAAATTGCGCAGCAAATCCACACCCAAGCTGATGTAGGCGGGGCCGGCATGATCAAGCTCACGACGCGCCTCCGCTGACAGCATGCCGATGCGATAGTCGCGTTCACCATTGCCGTTGATCAGAAAACGGCTGCGGTCCGTGCCGTTGATCGCCAGCCCGCCCACTGCCGCGCGCAGCCGCCAGGCCGGTGCGGGTGTGGTCGATAGCGTCGCCTGCGCGGCGGTAAGGCGGCCACCGAGATCGTACATGCCGTCCGGCAGACCGAAATGACCGGCTCTTAGCCCCATGCGGGTATCGTGGCCGGATGTTTCGAAGCCGGCGAAGGCGCCCATGAGCGTCGCATTGTCGGCCCAGATCATTTCCTGGTTATTGGCCTGCCAGAACGGATAACTATTGCGACCCAGCCAGGCATGGTGGCCGGAGCGTTTGTACTCGGCGAACCATTGATCCGGAAACATGCGAAAGTCATCGCGCGTGCCGCCACTCAGGTCCTTGATCGTCAGCGCCGAGGATTGCTGGCTGGCCTCGCGGGATGTGCGGGCACGAAATTGCAGGCGCCAGTGCTCGGTTGGTTCATGGCGCAGGCCCAGTCTTATCCGGTAGCGCAGGCGGTTGCGATCATCACGTTGCGCGCCGGACTCATTGCGAGAATCAAAATCGGTTTCAAAACGTCCACGCAGGTCACCGAACAGGCTCAGCTTCCCGGCCTCATCGAGAACCCAAGTGGCCTGTGCTGGCATGGTTATGGCGACGAGGAACACGCCGATGAGGTAACTGAGATATTTCATTGCGCGCGCAAATGCAGCGCGCGCGGTCGGCACATTGCCGGCTGCGGTTATGCTCATGCGGGGGGTCCGAAAAAGAGTAATCCTGCCAGAAAAACCGGCGTAATAATACGCTGCCTGTTTCGTGTCTATGCAGGCTGACCAGATTCAGACGGGTCCAACGGTTCGACGATCAGGACCAGTCCGTCGTTGTCGACGACGCGTACGCGCTGTCCGGAATGGATGGGCGTTTCATCATGGCTGCGCGCCAGCCAGCGTTCGCCCTTGATCCTGATCTGGCCTTCCGGAGCCAGCGGCGCGACGACCTGGGCGGTGGCTCCAAGCAGTGCCCGGGCCCCGGTGGCCGGGCCGGTTGTAAACGCCAGCCGGCAGAGCGGATAGAGGGCGGCGTCCTTGATCAGCCACCCGGCCATGATCCAGAAGGCGAGGTGCAGGCCTATCAGTTCGCCGGCCACGGCCCACCCCAGCAGACAAATCAGCAGCAGCCAGCCGGGAATCTGGACGAGGATGTAACGGGTCAGTGCGGTCATGCCGGGATGTAGGCCTGGTCTGGTGTATGGCTGTATTTCAGCTGCCATTCTACCGGGGGATTCCGGTTACCCGCTACGCGCTACCCGGCATGACCGTTGTTTCATTCGCTTTACCAATCGAATGTTGATGTCATTATTCAGGCCTGGTTTTGTTGTGGCTGCGCCAGCCCTGCCAGGCGATACCCAGGGCGATGAAGAACGGCAGCAGGCGTGCCAGTGCATTGCCGGGCGCCTCCGGCAGAAAATTGAGAATGACGGTCAGCGTGAAGCCGGTCAGCAGGGCGGCCATGCGATACCGCGCCGCGACCGGTCCGAAAAACAGCAAGACGATCAGCAGCGGGCCGAAGGCGTTGCCCAGCGCCAGCCAGGCGAACAGCACGCGATCGTAGATCGACTCGGGGAAATACAGCGCCATGATCGCGGCGAGCACGCCGATGACCAGGATAACGGCGCGATCGATGCGCAGGGAAAAGCGGCCGTCGCGCAGGTCATGGCTGACCGCGCTGCCGGCGACCAGCAGCTGGCTGTCCGAGGTCGACATGATCGCCGCCAGCACGCCGCCGCTGATGATGCCACTGAGTAACGCCGGCAATAGTTCGCTGCTCAGTCCCAGGACAATCGACTCGGGATCATCAATCTCCGGCAGCAGTACCCGCCCGCACAGACCGAGCAGGACCATGCCGCTGAAGACCAGGCAGGCCCAGGTCAGGGCGATGGCGCGGGCAAAGCGGATCTGCGTCGCCGATTCCAGCGCCATGAAACGGTTCACCACGTGCGGCTGACCCGGGTAGGCCAGGCCGATGCCGAACAGACCGGCGACGAAGACGATCGCCATGAGCAGGTCGGGCTGATCGACCAGCCGTAGCAGGCCGGGTTCGTCCAGTGCCTGCAGGCCCTGCCAGAGGCCGTCCTGGCCGCCGACCACAATGAATGCCGTGACGGGCAGAATGACCGCGACCGCCAGCATCATCAGGCCCTGAACGGCATCGGTGACGCTCGCCGCCCAGAAGCCGCCGAGGAAAACGTAGGCGATCACGATGGCCGCACCGATGAGGATTGCCGTGCCGCTGCCGATGGGCAGGGCGCTGTCGATGGCGGTGCCGGCGGCCTGGAACTGCGAGGCGACGTAAAGCGTGAAACAGAACAGGATGATGACCGCGCCGACCCGGCGCAGGCGGCGCTCGGCGCCGCGGTCGGCGCCGCGGTCGGCACCCTGGCCGAGGAATTCCAGCAAAGTCAGCGCCTGGCTGTCGCGGCTGGCCGGCTGCAGGCGCGGGGCGATGAAGCACCAGTTGATCAGAAACCCGGACAGCACGGCCGGGATCAGCCAGACGGCCTGCAGGCCCCACTGGTAGGCGGCGCCGCTGACGCCGAGCAGTGCCCAGGCCGAGGCGGAACTCGCCGAAGCACTGAGGCCGGCAACGACCGGGCCCATGCGCCGGCCGGCCAGGTGGAAATCGCTACTGTCGCCAATACGCTCGCGCGTCCAGACGCCGATGCCGAGCAGTACGGCCAGGTAGGCAAACAGGGTGATGGCAGTCAGCATGGGTAGCTGGTTCAGGTAGCCGGTGAAAATATCACGCTGCCAAGTTTGCGATATTGCCGGCAGTCAGAAAAGCCCGCTACGGGTTGCGCGACTGTTGTCGCCGCAGCGGGCGCCGTAAAATGATCGTCTTTGTTGAACCCGCGCCAATTTCCGGAACGGATGTGAATGTATGACCGCGTCTATCAATGAAACCACGCCCATGGACAGCCGCCGCCGGCGGCAATTGACCCTTGCCGTACTCAGTCTGTTCGACAAGTGGCATGTGGCGGACGAACAGCGGCTGCAGATGCTGGGTGAAAGCGCCGACAACACGGCACTGCTGCAGACATTGGCAGAGGGCGGCAGTCTTGAGGCGGATTCCGAGGCGCTGCAACGTGCCGGGCACCTGCTGGGGATTCACCGCAGCCTGCAACAGCGCTACGCCAACAGCCCGCGTATTGTTGAAGAATGGATACACTGCCCCAACAGTTTGACCAACAACCAGGCGCCGATCGAGTGGCTGTGCCTGAAGAACATCGACGGCGTGCAGCGTGTGCACAAACTGGTCGAGGCGCAGTTCGGCGGCGGCTGGTCATAGCGACAGGCGACTGAACGAAGTACCGGATTGCTCCTCAAAGCCGGTGAGGATACAGGATGACCGCCATTCGTAACGCCTGCGGGTCAACAGTGACAGCGCAACAAGGCCGGGTGGTCATCACAGAATAATACATACATGGCTGAAACAGGGCATAACCGCTAACAGGCTATTGCGCCTGATGGAGAGACTCTTAAATGAATGGATTGAAAAACACGGGCAAACTTTACGCACTCGCCCTCACGGGGCTACTGGCCCTCGGGCTGACCGGCCCGGCGCTGGCAGACAGTGCCACCGAAACGGCCGAGGAACTCAACCGCGACTGGAACCGGGCCTTCAACAGTCACAATGCCGAGGAACTCGCCAGCATGTACGCGGAAGACGCGCTGGTGTCGCCGGCCAGCGGCAAGGTAATCAAGGGCCGTGAGGCGATTCAGGAACTGTTTCAGGGCTACATCGACAACGGCCTGAAAAAGCACCGCATTACGGTGCTGCGCGCCGATGCCAGCGGCAAAATGCTGTACCAGGTGGCTGAATGGCGCGCTTCCGGAAAGCCGAAGAACGCGGTCATTCCGCTGCACAAGGGCATACTGAAAACCGTTTTCAAGCGTAATGATGCCGGTGACTGGCGCATCCAGTCCCATGTCTGGAACATGGAAAAGTAATCTGTCCCGGTAGTGCTATCAGGCCGGGACGAGACAATTGCAGTTTCGTCCCGGCCTGGCAGCACGGCCACACTTTTGATTGCCGGGACGGCCTGGCGATGTATCCGGCGAGCCCTCGGCTGGCCATTTTCAGGGCCTGCAAGAGGTGCATCGTACAGACGGTATGTTAAAGTTTCGCCACTATGAAACCCGATCCCCGCGACCGTCCCCAATACGGCGATGGGCCGTCATACGGCCCATGGCTGGTTGCCATCGTGGTTCTGGCGCTGGTTGCCGCCGCGACCTATTACTACTGGCCACGCGTCGAGACCCTGTCCGATCAGGTCATGGAGCAGTCCGGGCGTACCGGCGAGGCGGCCGGGACATCGGCCGAGTCCGGCGACCAGCCCACCGACGAACAGGCGAACGAACCTGAAGAGCCGCAGTACCCGGTGCCGGACACGGCGACTCTGCCGGATGAACTCGACCCGGATCATGATGCGGAATCGCAGGCCGGGGACACGGATGACGATACTGACCGCGAGATCGACGCGGAAGGGGAACGCGCCGACCGGTCACTGCCGCCACTGGAAGAAAGCGATGCCAGCGTGCGCGAATCGGTACAGACGTTCGTGCCCGAAAACCGGTTCGAGGAGCTGTTCATCCCCGAGTCTCTGATCCGTCATTTCGTCGTGACCATCGACAACATGACGCGCGAGAAGCTGCCGGAGAAATATGATTTCACCCAGCCGCCGCCGGACACGTTCAAGGTACGCGAGGTCGGTGACGAGGAATACGAGCTGGACCCGGCCAACTACGAACGCTACGAGCGTTTCGTGCTGTTTGCCGAATCGGTGAACCTGGACCAGGTGGTGTCGTTGTATACGCGTTACTACCCGCTGTTTCAGCAGGCCTACGAGGAACTGGGCTATCCGGATCGTTATTTCAATGATCGCCTGGTCAAGGTGCTCGAGCATCTGCTGGCCATGCCGGATATCGAACAACCGGTTGATCTGGTGCGGCCCAACGTGTTCTACAAGTTCGCCGATCCGGAACTGGAAGACATGTCCGCCGGCCACAAGCTGATGGTTCGTATCGGGCCCGATAACGCCGCGCGCATCAAGCAGGTCATGCGTGGTCTGCACGAGCGGCTGACCAGCCTGGAAGCCCGGCAACTGGACTGAACAGGCCGGCGTTGTTCGCGGTACCGCCCACCACGCGCAGCATGCAATGGCACGCCAGCTGCAAAGCGCTCGTCTGGCCAATATCACAAGCAATCAGCCAATAAAGGAACACTTAATGACAGCTGCAGCACCCCAGCCGAAGTATCGCAAGGATTACACCGCCCCGGACTATTTCATCCGTCATATCGACATGACGGTCGATATCGGTGAAACAACCGAGGTGGAAGCGTTGCTGGATATCGAGCGCAACCCGGACCGGCCGAGTGGCCAGCCACTGCAGCTTGATGGCGAGAACATGAAACTGCTATCGATTGAGCTCGACGGCAAATTCCTCACCGAGGCGGATTTCGAGGTTCATGCCAAGGGGCTGAATATTCCGTCGCTGCCGGATCGCTGCCAGCTGCGTACCCGGGTGGTGATCGATCCGCATAACAATACTGCGCTCGAGGGACTGTACCGTTCCGGCGATATCCTCTGCACGCAGTGCGAGGCCGAGGGCTTTCGGCACATCACCTATTATCTCGATCGGCCCGACGTCATGGCCAGCTTCCGCACGACCATCAAGGCGGACAGGTCGACCTACCCGGTGTTGCTGAGCAACGGTAACCCGATCGCCGAGGACGCAGAAGGCGACCGGCACTGGATCACCTGGGACGACCCGCACCCGAAACCCTGTTACCTGTTTGCACTGGTGGCCGGCGACCTTGCCCGCGTCGAGGATACCTACACGACCGCCAGTGGCCGCGATGTCGCCCTGCGGTTTTACGTCGACCACGGTAACGAGTCGCGCTGCACGCATGCCATGCAGTCGCTCAAGGCGGCCATGGCCTGGGACGAGCGCGTCTATGGTCTCGAATACGATCTCGACGTCTACATGGTGGTCGCGGTGTCGGCATTCAACATGGGCGCGATGGAGAACAAGGGGCTGAACCTGTTCAACGATCGTTTCGTGCTTGCCGATGATACCAGTGCCACCGACGAGGACTACATCCATATCGAGGATGTCATCGGCCACGAATACTTTCACAACTACACCGGCAACCGCGTCACCCTGCGCGACTGGTTCCAGCTGAGCCTGAAGGAAAGCCTGACCGTGTTCCGCGAACAGTCGTTCAGTGCCGATCAGGGCCTGGGCGCGGTCAAGCGCATCGGCGAGGTGCGCCAGCTGCGGCGCGTGCAGTTCCCCGAAGACGCCAGTCCCATGGCGCATCCGGTACGCCCCGAATCCTACATCGAGATGAACAACTTCTATACGCCGACGGTGTACGAGAAGGGCGCACAGGTGATCGGCATGATGCACACCATTCTCGGTGATGCGGCGTTCGTCCACGCAGTGCAGGAATACCTGGAGAAGTTTGACGGCCAGGCGGTGACGATCGAGGATTTTGTTGCGACGCTGGAACAGAGTTCCGGCCAGGACCTGCAGCAGTTCCGGCTCTGGTACAGCCAGGCGGGAACGCCGCGGCTGACCGTAACGGAACACTACGATGCCGACGCGCAGGTCTACGAGCTCGTTATCAAACAGCACGTGCCGGATACGCCCGGCCAGAAGAACAAGCAGCCGATGCACATTCCGCTGGTGCTCGGCCTGCTGGATGACAGCGGCCAGCCAGTGTCATTGGACATCGAGACGGCGGCGGAAGTAACGCCGCAGTCGCCGACGCAGGCCCTGGTACATCTGCGCGAGACCGAGACGACACTGCGCTTCCCGAACAGGCCATCGCGACCGGTGGTCTCATTGCTGCGCGGCTTTTCCGCACCGGTAAAACTGGATCTGCCGCATGACAAGTCGGATCTGCATTTCCTGGTGCGCCATGATGTCGACCCGTTCAGTCGCTGGGATGCCGGCCAGACCCTGCTGCTGCGCGCGGCACTTGAAGCTGAACAGGCGCTGCGGGCCGGCAACGCGCCGGCGTTTGATGAAGCTTTGGGCGAGACCTTCAGCGCGTTGCTGGAGACGGCTGGTTCTGACGACCAGGCCCTGCTGGCCGAAATGCTGGCGCTACCGGGCGAGACCTATATCGCCGAACAGCTTGACGTCGTCGACCCGGATGCCGTGGTCGGTGCCTACCAGGCCCTCAGACAGTATCTTGCCGGGGCCATGGGCGAGCACCTGAAAGCGGCTTACGAGGCACTGCGGCCGGGCGGAGCGTACCGCATCGATGCCGGCAGCATCGGCCGCCGGCGACTGCAACGCCAGGTCATGGATTACCTGGCCGCATACGATCCGGATGCGTTGGCAGGTTACTGCTGGCAGCAATACGACAAGGCCGACAACATGACGGACACCATCGGCGCCCTGGCGGCCATCAATGACCTGCCCGGTGACACACGCGAACAGCTGTTCGCCGACTTTGAACAGCGCTGGCGTGAGAACCACCTGGTTATGGACAAGTGGCTGCGGTTGCAGTCGACGGCCCGCCGCGACGATATCCTCGAGCGGTTGGAACAGCTCATGCAGCATCCGATCTTCAGCCTGCGCAATCCGAACCGCGTGCGTGCCGTCATCGGCGCGTTCACGGTCGACAACATGCCGGGGCTGCATCGCATCGACGGCAGCGGCTATCGCTTTGTCGCCGACTATACGCTGAAGATCGATCAGCTCAACGGCCAATTGTCCGCGCGTCTGGTCAGCTGCCTGACGCGCTGGCGGCGTTACGAACCGCAACGCCGCCAACTAATGCGTGCCGAACTGGAACGCATCCAGCAGGCCGGTAACCTGAGCAGTAATCTCTACGAGATCGTGAGCAAGAGTCTGGCCGAGGAGTAGTTGTCTGCACCCCCACCCGGCGAGCAAAGCTCGCCGACCTCCCCCGTCAAGGGGGAGGTTGATAGTGGAAGGCCAGTATGGGGCATGACGGAACCGCGTAGCGCTTTGTTCCTTCCCCCTTGATGGGGGAAGGTTAGGATGGGGGTGAATAAAAGAACATGGATGTTCAAAGAGCAAGACAGTTACGTTCTAACCCCACCGATGCCGAGCGCCTGCTATGGCGTCATCTGTGCAGGCGCCAAATGCACGGCGTGCGGTTTCGTCGCCAGCAGCCGATCGGTCCCTATATTGTCGATTTCATCAGTTTTGAAGCGGGGCTAATTGTTGAGATCGACGGTGGCCAGCATCAGGAACAAGTGGCCTATGATGATAAACGCAGCCGGTGGCTGGAAAGGCAGGGTTATCGCGTACTTCGATACTGGAATAATGAAGTGCTTTCTAATGTCGACGCAGTACTGACGGATATTGGTGGGTATTTATCACCCCCACCTTGATCCTCCCCCGTCAAGGGGGAGGAATAGATCGTGATTAAATAACGAAAGATCCCTGATTGAACTACCGATCCAGCCGCTTGTACTTCGGCCGATGTGGTTGATCGGCGTCGTCACCGAGGCGGCGTTTGCGATCTTCCTCGTATTCGCTGTAGCTGCCTTCGAAGAAGAACACTTCGCCGGTTTCCTCGAACGCCAGCGTATGCGTGGAAATGCGATCCAGGAACCAGCGATCGTGCGAGATGACCACGGCGCTGCCGGGGAAGTCGAGCAGAGCCTGTTCCAGGGCGCGCAGGGTTTCGACGTCGAGGTCGTTGGTCGGCTCGTCGAGCAGCAGCAGGTTGCCGCCGCTTTTCAGCAGCTTGGCCAGATGCAGGCGGTTGCGTTCGCCGCCGGAGAGATCCTTGACCAGTTTCTGCTGGTCCGGGCCCTTGAAGTTGAAGCGGCCGACGTAGGCACGCGACTGCACCTGCCAGTTGCCCACCTCGATGATGTCCTGGCCATTGGATATTTCCTGCCACACGGTCTTGTCGCCATCAAGCGCGTCGCGTGACTGATCGACGTAGGCGACCTGTACGGTATCGCCGATTTCGATGGTGCCGCCATCGGGTTCCTCGGTACCCATGATCATGCGCAGCATGGTGGTCTTGCCGGCACCGTTCGGGCCGATAACGCCGACCAGGCCGCCCTTTGGTACGTGAAAGGACATGCCCTGGTAGAGTTCGCGATCGCGGAAGGTCTTGCGCAGATCCTTGGCCTCGATGACCTTGTCGCCCAGCCGCGGACCCGGCGGGATGTAGATCTCATTGGTTTCGGCGCGCTTCTGGTAGTCCTGGCTCTGTAGCTCCTCGATGCGGCTCAGACGCGCCTTGCTCTTGCTCTGCCGGCCCTTGGGGTTGGTGCGCGCCCATTCGAGTTCCTTCTCCATCGTCTTGCGGCGGGCGCTTTCACTCTTTTCTTCCTGCTGCAGGCGCTGCTGCTTCTGTTCCAGCCAGGCCGAGTAGTTGCCCTCGAACGGGATACCGTGGCCGCGATCAAGTTCCAGGATCCAGCCGGCGGCGTTATCGAGGAAGTAGCGATCGTGGGTGACGGCAACGACAGTGCCGCTGAAGTCGCTGAGGTAACGTTCCAGCCAGGCAACGGATTCAGCGTCGAGGTGGTTGGTTGGTTCGTCGAGGATCAGCATGTCGTTGTCGCCGATGAGCAGCTTGCACAACGCCACGCGGCGGCGCTCGCCGCCGGACAGGGTGGTCACGTCGGCTTCCCATGGCGGCAGGCGCAGGGCGTCGGCGGCGACTTCCAGCTTGCGATCGATGTCCCAGGCGCCGGCGGCCTCGATCTGGTCCTGCAGTTTCGACTGTTCCGCCAGCAGCGCGTCGAAATCGGCCTCCGGGTCGGCGAATTCCTCGTTGATCTGGTTGAAGCGGTCGAGCAGCGCCTTGACCTCGCCGATGCCGGCCTCGACATTACCGCGCACGTCCTGCTCCGGATCCAGCTGCGGCTCCTGCGGCAGATAACCGACCTTCAGGCCGGGCTGCGGTCGCGCCTCGCCCTCGAACTCGGTGTCGACACCGGCCATGATCCGCAGCAGGGTCGACTTGCCGGCGCCGTTGTAGCCGAGCACGCCGATCTTGGCACCGGGGAAGAAGTTGAGGTTGATGTTGTCGAGGATCTTCTTTTTCGGTGGCACGACCTTGGTCAGGCCGGCCATCTGGAATGCGTATTGCGCCATGTTTAACAGTCGTTCGAGGAATTCATTGGAGCGCGCATTATCCGGGATGCCCCGCCAATGATCCAGAGCGCGGCAGGGGTCAAACCGGCCGCTGTTCGGTTACACTGGTGCTGTTGCGATTTTACCGGAGGTTGCCATGTACGCTGTTCGTCGCTGGTCCGTGCGTCACGCCCGCGCCATGGAGATCCTTTATGCCGGTTTCGAGCGTGTTCTGATTGCGATGCAGCCGCTGTTCCGGTTGATTGGCTATGAGCGCCTGGAAAAACCGGTTGCCCTGGTGGAGCGCGGCGTGAAGGGGTTGCTGTTCGATTGCCGGATGTGCGGCGACTGCATTCTCAGCTCGACCGGCATGTCCTGCCCGATGAACTGCCCGAAACAGATGCGTAACGGACCCTGCGGCGGCGTGCGTGCCGACGGCTACTGCGAGGTGAAACCCGACATGCGCTGCGTCTGGGTGGATGCATGGGAAGGATCTAAACGCATGCGCCGCGGCACGCGCATTCACCAGGTTCAGCCGCAGCTGGACGCGCGCCTGCAGGGCCGCTCCAGCTGGTTGCGGGTGGTGCGCGAGGAAAAGACGCGGATGACCGGGACGGTATCCGGGCAATGACGCACATCGACGCACCGCCCGACGGCAGCGGGGAACTGCGCGGCCTGTCCTCCGACGGCCGGCTGGAGCGGGTCCTCAAGTCGAGCCAGTTCGCCATCACCGCCGAGCTGGCGCCGCCCGATTCCGCCGATCCGGAAGATGTCTACGAACGGGCGCGATTGTTTGATGGCTGTGTCGATGCCATCAATGCCACCGACGGTTCCGGTGCCAACTGTCACATGTCCAGCGTCGGCGTTTGCGCGTTGCTGTCGCGGCAGGGTTATTCGATGGTCATGCAGGTCACCTGCCGCGATCGCAACCGCATTGCCATCCAGGGCGATGTGCTGGGGGCGGCCGCCATGGGCGTAACCAATATCCTCTGCCTCACCGGCGATGGTGTTCAGGCCGGTGACGAGCCGGAAGCCAAGCCGGTTTTCGACCTGGATTCGGTTTCGCTGCTGCGCGCAGTACGCATGATGCGCGACGACGCGCACTTTCTCACGCGGCGGCCCCTGAGCACGCCGCCGCGCGTGTTCCTGGGCGCCAGCGTCAATCCGTTCGTACCGCCGCACGATTTCCAGATCCACAAGCTCGAGAAAAAGATCGATGCCGGTGCGCAGTTCATCCAGACCCAGTACTGTTACGATCTGCCGATGCTCGAGGATTTCATGGCGCAGGTCCGTGCGCGCGAACTGCATCGACGCGCCTACATCCTGGTCGGTGTCGGCGTTCCTTCATCGGCGCAGTCGGCACGCTGGATGCGCGAACATATACCGGGCCTGCATATTCCCGACAGCATCATCGAGCGACTCGAACGCGCCGGCGAACCGCGGGACGAAGGTGCGCGGATTTGTGTCGAGACGTTGCAGGCACTGCGTGATATTGAAGGTGTCGCCGGAGCACACATCATGGCTTACAAACGCGAAGCCGACGTCGCCGGGATTATCGACCGTTCCGGCGTACTCGCCGATCGCGAACTGCGCTAGTCCACAGTTTCACATTGTCTGCATACTGGGCTGCTTGACTGGCTAACAGGTAATGCTTCAAATATTTATACCGCAAATGAACGCCAATGAACGCAAATAAAATATACAAGCGTTAGTAAGTCAGTTTTTATGTGAAAAACAAAATACTTGTAACTTTACAGAGCCAACCAATAGCGAAGTATCTCAATCTCCAGGAAAATCCAGCCTTAACCGTCAGTATTCGCGTTTATTGGCGTTCATTTGCGGTCCATTAAAATCAAGCCGGAAGTGCCGCGATGACAGCGTCAGGCTGAAACGCGATGCTCCTGATCGCAGTGACGATTACTATCGGCGCCAGCGGCTCTAATGCCTGTCAGTCAACGCCGGTCTGGCCGGCGCCAGCAACGCCAGCAGCGCCGCCAGGGCCGTGGCCAGCGCCAGCGCCACGGCGAGTGCGGCGATGCTGACGCCCCGGTCCAGCATCACGCCGAGCAGGATCGGCGCCGCGGCGGTGGCGAAAATCATGGCGGTCTGTGCCAGCGAGCGGATCGCGCCCAGGTGGCGGACACCATAACGCTCCGGCCACAGCGCGCCACCGGCGATAGATACCAGTCCCAGTGATACGCCGGTCAGGCCGAGCTGGGCGAAGGCAACCCAGGCGCCGCTGTAATACGCCAGCAGCAACAGCCCCGTGATCAGCGGCAACAGCGACAATGGCAGAAAACGCTGCGCGCCGATGCGATCGATCAATGGACCGGTCAGCAGCAGCGCGAGCAGGTGGCCGCTGGCAAAGCCGGTCAGGGCGCTGGCGATCAGCGTCAGCGACCAGCCCCGCGCTTCTGCAATCGCCGACTGGTGGAAGAGGATGCCGGTAACAATGAACGGCACCATCAGCAGTGCCGGCAACAGACAGTAAAAACCCGGATCGCGCAGTGCCTGGCGGCGGCTGTAGTGCACGATATCGCTGTTGTCGTCCGTCGCCACGCTGACATGCTGGGGCATTGGCGCGTCGCGTGACAGCCAGCGCAGCAGCGGCAACAGGATCAATAACAGCAAGCCGGCGGCCGTCAACCAGGCGAAGTGCCAGTCGACACGGGCCATGACAGTGACCGCGGCGGCCGGCAGGCTGGCCTCGCCGATCGGGATGCCGAGTGCGGCGACCGCCACCGCCTTGCCGCGGTGGGCGTGAAAGTAACGCCCGGCGGCGGTGAGCCCCAGCTGGCCGAGCAGACCCTGACCACCGAGACGAATCAGGACAAAGCCGAGGCCCAGCGCCAGGGCATGAAAGGCCAGACCCATGACGATGCAGCCGAGTGCCAGCAACACGATCGCGGCCGCCGTAATGCGGCGTAGCGGCCAGCGATCGATCAGGGTGCCGGCCTGCAGCAGCAACAGCGCCGCGATGACGGTTGCCCCCGCGTAAAGCGCGCCGTAGCCCGTGTGGCTGAGATCGAATGCCGCGCGCAGTTCGCCGCCGAACACGGCGACGAAGAACGTCTGGCCGAAGCCGGAACTGAACGTCGCGATCAGGGCGAAGGCGGCCAGTTTCGGCTGCGCGCGCATGAAATCGGGTACAAGCTGGGTAATGCGGTTCATCGATCGGCGGTTCCGGCTGACGAAAGGCGGCGATTGTAGTGGCTTGTCCCGGCCGATGCGAATGACATCGGGCAGGCAAAGCCGACGCTGAATCGTTACACTCGCGGCCATGCTGAATCTGAACAATATTGCCCTGCGCCGTGGCCGCCAGCTGCTGTTCGAGCAGGCCAGTTTGACCTTCTACCCGGGCGATCGTGCCGGCATTGTCGGTGCCAACGGCTGCGGCAAGTCGAGCCTGTTTTCCCTGATACTCGGCGAGCTCGAGGCCGACGCCGGTGAACTCTACCTGGCCGGCGATCCGGTGGTCGCCCATGTTGCCCAGGAAACGCATGCCACCGACCGCCGCGCGATCGACTACGTCATCGATGGCGACCGTGAACTACGCCAGGTCCAGCAGGCGCTGGCCGAGGCCGAGGCGCGCGACGAGGGCGAACGGCTGGCACGGCTGTACGGTCAGCTCGAGTCGATCGGCGGCTACAGTGCCGAGGCGCGGGCCGCGCGGCTGATGAGCGGGCTCGGCTTCCAGCCGGAACAGGAGCAGGTGCGCGTGGGCGAGTTGTCCGGCGGCTGGCAGATGCGCCTTAACCTGGCGCAGGCACTGATGTGCCGCTCGGATCTGCTGTTGCTGGACGAACCGACCAACCATCTCGACCTGGATGCGGTGATCTGGCTGCAGAGCTGGCTGGAAAGCTACGCGGGCACGCTGCTGCTGATCTCGCATGATCGCGACTTTCTCGATCGTGTCAGCAATCGCATCGTGCACATGGAGCACGGCCGTATCCACAGCTACAGCGGTAACTACGCCGCGTTCGAGCGCCAGCGCGCCGAGCGCCTGCAACAGCAGCAGGCGTCCTATGAAAAACAGCAGGCCGAGATCGCCCATATCCAGAAATTCATCGACCGCTTCCGTGCCCAGGCCAACAAGGCACGCCAGGCGCAGAGCCGGATCAAGGCGCTGGAGCGTATGGAACAGATCACGCCGGTGGATCCCGAGCACACGTTCCGCTTCGAGTTTCTCAAGCCGGACAAGCTGCCGACGCCGCTGCTGAAACTGGAAAAGGCCGAGTGCGGTTACAGCGATACCCACGTGCTCGACAACGTCAATCTCAATATCGTACCGGGCGATCGCATCGGCCTGCTCGGTCGCAACGGCGCCGGCAAGTCGACGCTGGTGAAGTCGCTGGCCGGGCAGCTGGCGCTGCGCAACGGCGAGCGCTTCACGGCCCAGGACCTGCGCATCGGCTACTTCGAGCAGCATCAGCTGGAACAGCTGGACGGCGAGGCAACGCCGCTGCTGCACCTCAAGCGGCTCGATTCGAAAACACGCGAGCAGGCCCTGCGCGATTACCTCGGCCGCTTCGGTTTCCGCGGTGACATGGCGCTGTCACGGGTGGCGCCGATGTCCGGCGGCGAACGCGCGCGGCTGGTGCTGGCACTTTTGATCTACCAGCGGCCGAACCTGTTGCTGCTCGACGAGCCGACCAACCACCTCGATCTCGACATGCGCGACGCGCTCGCGCTGGCGCTGCAGGATTTCAGCGGTGCCCTGGTCGTGATCGCCCACGATCGCCACCTGTTACGCAGTACCACCGACAAACTGCTGCTGGTCAGTGACGGCCGGTTGCAGGACTTCGACGGCGACCTGGACGACTACGCCCGCTGGTTGACCCGCAACCAGGGTGGCGAGCAGCCGGCCGCGGCGGCGCAGCTTAGCGCCGGCGAGCGTAAACAGCAGCGCCAGCGCGAGGCCGGCCGGCGCCAGGCATTGCAGCCGCTGCGCAAGCAGGTCAACAAGCTGGAGCGGCGGCTCGAATCCCTGCAACAGCAGCAGGACGAGATCGCGCAGCAGCTGGGCGATCCGGCGCTGTACGAGGACAGTGACGGCGAACGCCTGCAGCAGCTGTTGCACAAGCAGGGCGAGGTCAAGCGCGAGCGCGACCAGGTCGAGGGCGAATGGTTTGCTGCGATGGCCGATCTGGAAGCCGCTGAAACAACGGCTTGAAACGGCTGTCATTAAACCCCAGTACCATTACCGGGCGCCTGGTGGTGTTACCGCCGCGCCCGCCCATTTCCGGCCATGTTAGAGTAAAGACCCTATACAGGCCGATCGGAACAGGAGAAGCCAATGACCGAGCAGGACAACACCAACGCCGAAAACGTCCAGGAACAGGTTCGCCAGGCGGTCGCCGCCGGCGAGAACATTACCCGCGAGGTCGAACAGGTCGCGCGTGAGGCGCTGCAGACCGGTCAGCTCGAATTTGCCCGTATGCAGCGCATCATCGAGAGCATCGGTCGCGGCGCCAGCGCCGGTGCCAGCGAGCAACCGGATGAGGCCCGTTCGCGCGTCAATGAAGCGTTCGAGGGTCTGCAGAATGCCATGTTGCACACCTTCGAGAGCGCCCGTTTGGCGACCAAGGAACAGGCCGCGCGTGCCGAGAAATTTTACGAGCAGGATCTGAAAACACGCCTGAGCGAACTGCGGCAGATGGAGTCGGCGATGCTCGACTCGCTGGCGGCGGCGGCGAAATCCGGCAGTGATGCCGGTACCGCGGCGCTGGACGACCTGGTGAAACACGCCCGGCGCACCGGTACGCGCTTGGGCGACGAGGTCGAGCACTCGATGCAGAAGCTGGCGGCGTCGCTGCCGGCGGCGCTCAAGGAAACCGCGCTGGCCGGCCTCGGCGCGGCGCGCGAAGTCAGCGCGCGGGCGGCGGAAGTGGCCAGTGGCGTGCTGAGCAGCGTTGCCGAGCAACTGCATACCCGTGATGCCGGCAAGGACGACAAGAAGGACGGGTCTGACGACAGCCAGCATTGATGTTTAATGACCTACTGGGTGCGGCGCGCGACTTTCGCCGTTTGCGCGACATCAGCGCCGTGCTGGTGCGTTACGGTTTTTCCGATATCGTCCAGCGCCTTGGCCTGGCTTCCGCCTTCGCCCGTTTCGGCGAGCGCGTGCACGGCGACCAGGCCGAAGACGTCGCCGAGATGCGCACGCCACAGCGCATCCGCGCGGCCCTGCAGGAACTGGGGCCGACCTTCATCAAGCTCGGCCAGCTCATGGCCACGCGCGTCGACATGTTCCCGGCCGACTGGATCGAGGAACTCGAACAGTTGCAGGATCATGTCCCGGCGGTCGACTATGCTGAGCTGCACGCGCAGCTGAGCG
Source organism: Methylohalomonas lacus (assembly GCF_024808875.1). Lineage (GTDB taxonomy): Bacteria > Pseudomonadota > Gammaproteobacteria > Methylohalomonadales > Methylohalomonadaceae > Methylohalomonas > Methylohalomonas lacus. The sequence continues at coordinate 36,292 of NZ_JANUCT010000015.1, read as the reverse complement.
AGGATCTCGGCCAGCCGCCGGAGACCGCCTTTGCCCGCTTTGATGCCACGCCGCTGGCGGCGGCCTCGATCGCCCAGGTCCATGCCGCGACGCTGCACGATGGCACTGAGGTCGTGGTCAAGGTGCGCCGGCCCGGCATCGAGTCGACCGTGTTCGCGGATCTGCGGCTGATGGAACGGCTTGCCGAGATCGCCAACGACAACCTTGGTGAGGCCAGCAATTACCGTCTGCCGGAACTGGCCGGCCAGTTCCGGCGTTCGATCCTGCAGGAACTTGACCTGGCGGCCGAGTGCCGCAGCGCCGAGCGTCTGCGCGACAACCTGGAACGACATTATCCAAGCGGTTCGTCACCGATCCGCATACCGACCGTGTACTGGGATTACACCAGTGAACGCGTCAACGTGCAGGCACGGGTCGATGGCATCCCGGCGCGCGATCGTCAGGCGATCGAGGACGCCGGTCTCGACCGGCGCTACCTGGCGAGTGCCGGTGCCGGCGCGGTGCTGTCGACCATTCTCGAGGACGGTTTCTTTCACGCCGATCCGCATCCCGGCAACCTGTTTTTCCTGCGCGATAACCATATCGTCTTCATCGACTTCGGCATGGTCGGTCACCTGTCGGATCGGCGCCGCGAGCAGTTCGTCAGCCTGCTGTACGCGATCGTTGAAAAGGACGAGGAGGGCGTCGCCGATGCATTGGTCGAGCTGGGCGAGGGCGAGTCGATACACCGGGATACGCTGATCGAAGACGTGTCGATGTTCCTGCATACCTACCACGGCGTTGGTTTGCGGCATCTCAATCTGACCAACGTGATCCACGATCTGCTGGCGATACTGCGACGCCATGAACTGATATTGCCGCTCGAGCTGGCGCAGACCTTCAAGGTGATCATTACGCTGGAGAGCCTGGGCCGGCACCTGGACCCGGATTTCAACCTGGTCAACGAAAGTGCCCCGGTGGTCAAGCGCGCCTTTCACACGTTCTACTCGCCACTGGCGCTGGCAAAGCGCAGTCAGCGCAGCCTGATCGATGCGGCCAAGCTGCTGGCGCGCCTGCCACGCGAATTCCGCGATACGTTGCATTCGCTGTCGCGCGGAACGCTGCAGGTGCACATCGACGTCGGCCAGCTCGAACGCCTGACCGAACGCCTGGATCGCTCCGCCAGCCGGGTGACGGTCGGTCTGATTACATCGGCACTGATCATCGGCTCGGCGATCGTCATGACGGTGGACGAGGGGCCGCAGGTGTTCGGTCTGCCGCTGATTGGCGCGCTCGGTTTCCTGGCCGCCGGTATTGGCGGTATCTGGGTGCTGGTGTCGATATTCCGCGGCCGTTGACGGGCAACGGCGGCACACTAAAACCAAAACCAATAAGGGAGTGGAAAGGATGCGTTACATTTATATCACCCTGCTGGGTTTGCTGATCGCACTGGTGCTGGTCTTTGCCCTGCAGAACTTCCGCATGGCGACGGTGCTGTTTCTGGACATGAGCCTGACCGTACCGCTGAGCCTGTTGATCGTGGCGGTCTACCTGCTGGGCATGTTCACCGGTGGCTTTTTCGTGGCGCTGGTCAAAAGCTGGCTGCGCAAGACCGGTCACTAGGGTGTCTGTCCGGCTGCTCAGTCGTCGTCGCGCCTGAGCAGATCCTTGAGCTGGGCGAACGGCTGATGCGTGCCGGCCGTGGCAGTGTCGCCGCCGGCCAGTTCGCCGTGGGCATGGTCGAGCTGGCGTGAGTGTTCGTTGTCGTGGCAATACAGGCACAGCAGTTCCCAGTTGCTGCCGTCGGCGGGATTGTAGTCGTGGTCGTGATTGCGGTGATGCACGGTCAGTTCACGCAGGTTGGCACGCGTGAACTCACGGCCGCAGCGGCCGCATACCCACGGGTACATTTTCAGCGCCTGTTCGCGGTAACCGTGGCCGCGCTGTTCCGCCGCCCGGCGCGATTCGGCCACCAGTTTGTCCAGTCTGTTGCTGTCTTTGCCGCGTTTGTCCATGTCTGCCATACCTGTTCGCCGCCCGCCGGGATATTCCTGTCCAGTCCAGCATAGTGAAGCCGGCGGCGGACGGCAACGTGGCGTGAATAAAGCTATTCAGACGCTGCGAATAGGGTGATACTGGGGATCGTTGACCCTGCCGGGCAGGGTCGGAACGATGGGCAAAGCCCAGGAGCATGCCATGACCAAGGAACACAAGAAAAACCGGGAAGACAAGAAAAAGCCGGTATTAACGCAGAAGGAAAAGCGCGCCGCCAAGAATGCCAGAAAGGACAGCCATGGCATCACAGTCGGTGAACTGAAACGCTAGAAGGTATGCCGATAGCTGCTCCCGGATTTTTGATGGAACGATGCTAAGGTTCCATTCGTTCCATCCGCCTGGATCGATTGGCATTGAACGGAGCAGTTGCTGAAAGATTCCGTAGCTCGTGTAACTCGTGCAGCCGGATACGCATTGATATAATTCGGTTCAGCGATTCAGAACAATTTTTCAGTGTTACGCCATGTGGAAAAATCATGTGGCCAATATGGTGATCGCTGTACGTGATCTGTTTCAGCGTTCGGCAGGCTCGGCGCCAGCCAGAACTTCCGCTGTTTCGGCTGCTTCAGCCGATGGCGGGTGCTGATCAAGCAAGCGGCGCAGTTTTGCCAGTTCCGGGCCCTGACGCGAACGGTCGACAGCGGCGAGGGTGCGTCGCGCATTGTCGAGATCGTCATTGAGATAATTCAGCATGGCGACCATTACCGCTGCATCGGCATCATAGGTACCCGCCGCCGCTATGCCGCCGTATTCCTGCTCATAGTGATCCAGCAATGGCCCCAGCGTTTGCCGCAGGGGTTCATCCAGTCGCAGATAGTGCAAACTTTCCGCATCGTACTGCAATGCCCGCTTGACGGCCCATATGCCCCGGTCCAGATCGCCGAGGTGGGCACTGGCGAGCGCATAGCCAATCCTGGCTTCGGACTGCTGCGGTACACGCTGCGCCTGCTGACTGAATTGGCGCAACGCCAGTCGATTGTGACCGGCCGCTAATGCTTCCCAGGCCGGATTGGCAAGTAAATCATCAGGCTGGCCAGCGTTGTCAGGTGCCGCCGACTGATTGCGATTTTGCTGGCTGACGGCGTTATCGGAATAAGTCCGTGTTGGCGAACTGCTGTGGCCGTCCGTCAGGCTGTTCACGATGACTGCGGGCATTTTCAGGATACCATGGGCGAGATAGGCCGGAGCTACGAGCAGCGCAGTAAGCGGATTGTAGTCATGTCTGGAATAACTGCGCGAATAGCCGTGGCGACGCTTGTAATAGTAGCGGCTGTGATAGCCGGGTGAATAATGCCGATAATGACCATGATAGCGATGGCCGTAGCCACGATAACGGTAGCGATGGTGGAAATCGTGGTAGCCGTGGTAATGGTGACCATAATGGCCGTAGCCCACCGAAAAATAGCTGCCATAACGGGCCTGGGCCTCGGCCGGCGCCAGTGCCAGGATGGGCAGGGCCACGGCAATGGCCACCAGCAGGGACAATAATCTATGTTGCATACTTCTGGCCATGATCATTCTCCGGGTTGAGAGTCCATCCAGTTGGACACGGCCGGTCCGGCTTACTGGCCGACATATCTGTTTATTGTAGATGAGGCATAGTCGCCAACGTTACAGCATCTGATCGTGCAAGTCCGGCTGCGGGTGTCACCGCTGACCGGCCCGATCTTCGCGCAGTAGCGCGGTCAGCTGCTGCCACCATTCGCCCTGACTTTCCTTGCGACTGATACAGCTGAACTCGATGAGTGGAGCCGGCTGGGTGAGCGGGCGGTAGGTTGTTCCGTTTACACAGGTGTGCCGTAAAGACTCGGAAATGGTGGCAATCCCGACACCCGCAGCTACCAGGCCGATGGCCACCGAGCGTGGTGCCACCTCACGTACCGACATAGGACTGAAACCGGCATCGTGGCAGGCGCTGATGATGTTGTCATACATCACCGGATTCATGGCCCGGGGAAACAGGATCAGGGTTTCATTCTCCAGGCTTTTCAGTGTAACCGTCTGCTGCTGCGTTAACGGATGATCGTCCGGCAATACCACACCGGTTTGTTCAGCGCGGATCGGGATCATGTTCAGTAGTGGATTATCCGGGCGGTAAAGGATAAACGCCGTGTCCAGGTGACCGGCGAGCACGGCATCAATCAGACGATCGGATGTGGCTTCGGTAAATTCGAATTCGCAGTTTTCCAGGTGTTTATGCAGTTTGCGAATAACAGCAGGAAGAAAGCTGGACATGGCCGCGGCGGCGTAGCCGATTCGTAATGACACCGTGTGGCCGCTGGCGATTCGGTGCGTTTGTTTGGCCAGCGAGGCGATCCGATCGAATAGAGCGGGTAACTCCTGCCGCAGGTGTTCGCCGGCGGCCGTCAGCTGGGTGCGTTGCCGGTCGCGGTTGAACAGCTGACAGCCCAAGGCCGTTTCGAGCTGGTTCATCTGCCGGGACAGCGCCGGCTGGGCGACACCGAGTTGTTCGGCTGCGCGGCGAAAGCTCAATAGTCGGGCTATCGCCATGAACGAGCGCAGGTGCTTGAGTTCGATCCGATCGTGATAAAAATTGGATATCATTTAAGCATAATTTTATATTGGAAAATTATCATTAGCGAGCCGAAAATGCACAACTGTTACCCCACAAACCGGGCTTCGATTTTGGCGCCCATGTTATGCAACTGTACGAAGGAGTGAGTCATGATTAGGAAACAGTTAAACCGCCTGCTGACCGCGATGCTGGCCGCTGCAGCCCTGCTGGCTGTGGCACCGGTTTATGCCGACGATGCCAGGGAGACCGCCGCCCAGCTTAATTCGGCTTGGGATGCCGCCTTTAATCGGCAGGATGCCAGTGCGCTGGCGAAACTCTACGATGCACAGGCCATCGTCTCACCGGGCAATGGCGAAACCCTGCAAGGGCGTGATGATATTGCCGGCCTGTTCCAGGGCTTTTTCGATAATGGTCTGCATGATCACAGTATCGAGGTGATAGCCGCGCACCGGGATGGTGACAGCCTGAACCAGGTAGCCCGCTGGCAGGCGCATGGCGCGGCGAGTGACGGTGGCGAACGGCCCGTCTATGGCGGCATTCTCAGCAGTCATTTCCACCGGGGTGATGACGGTGAGTGGTCGTTGCGCTCCCATGTCTGGAACATGCGGCAATAATCGGATCGGGGACGGGGCACTGCCCGTCCCTGTATTCACCCGGCGGGACTTGGGCCTGAGTGAGGTTGACCCTATAATGCCAATCTAGCCACTCACGGGAGTCGAACTTGCTGGATTTCCTGTCCGCCACATTGGGTTATACCCTGTTCTTCATGCTGCCTTTGGTGATCCTGCCAATACTGTTCGGGCTGGCCTATCGCCTGCGCATCGGCGACCGGCGCCGTGATACCGGCGACAGCCGGGCCGGGCTGTACCACATCAATTTCAACATCGTCCGTTACCTCACCTATCTGCTGGTGATACCCGCAATCATGCTGCTGACCTCGGTGATCATGGGCTATAGTCGCGGTTTTGCCAGCGTGCTCGACAGCATGCCCGGACTGATCGCCGCCATTACCATTACCTTCACCTGGTGCCTCTATCGGCTGGTGCCGCTGGTGGCCGCGCGTAGCGCCTACGAGCAGGCCCAGCACGACGGCCATTGATCCCGTTCGCCGGCGTGCTCGACAGCGCTACACCCAGCCCTTGAAAAAATCACCGTCGTCCCTATCTCTGCGCGTAGACAGACAAGCAACGAATTCCGTGAACCGGAGGTGATAGTGATGAATCTGGTGAATTATGAACCCTGGGGTGCACTGAGAAAGATGCGCAACGACATCAATACCCTGTTCGGCGACCTGGATGATACGGGAGATATCGCCAGCCGCGCACCGGAGCTTTCGCAGGGGACCTGGTTGCCGGCGGTCGATATCCGTGAGGACGAGAATGCCTACCGTGTCAGTGCCGATCTGCCGGGTATCGACCCGAAGGATGTCGAAGTCACCATGGAGAACAACGTGTTGACCATTCGCGGGGAGCGCAAGGAGGAAAGCGTTGACCCGCACGACTACCGTCGCGTCGAGCGGCAGTATGGCGCCTTCGTGCGGCGTTTCACCCTGCCGAATTATGCTGATCCGGAGCAGATCAGTGCCAAGGGCAAGAACGGTACGCTCGAAGTGGTCATCGCAAAAAGCGAGAAGGCGAAGCCGAAACGCATTGAAGTCAAGTCATAAGCGATCGCTGGTCGATATGACAGAAGGGCCCGGCAGGGCCCTTTTTTTGATTCGGCGTCGAACAATCCGGTGTCGTTTGAGTCGGATACGCCAACACCTCAATGGAATCGCTGTGGCTGCTGGCCGCAGCCCGCGCGTAAAAGTGTATGACTGGAAAACCTGTATTGGCGGCGCTGGCGCTGTGGTTTGCATCAATGCCACTGGCCGCCGAGATCGTGCCGATCGAGCGCAGTGTCGCCTTCGGGCTTGGCTGGGGCATGACCAGCGAGGCGCTGGCGACCGATGGGGTCGAACTGCAGGATCCGGTGGCGCAGCATGACAGCGTCCGCGTTTACCGTCTCTGGAGCCTGCCGGGCGATCTCGGTGATGGCGAAAGTTACCGGCTCTGGCTGACACCGGATAACGGCCTGCAGGGCATCAAGGTCACCGGCCAGGTCGTCGCTAACGATCGTACCGGCGAGAAGATCCGCCAGCGCTACGATGAACTCAAGGCCATTCTGGCCGAGCGTTTCGGTTCAGCCGATAAAACCGCCGAGTACAGTGGCCGGGAAAAATACACCGAGTATTACGAGTTCAACAAGTGTCTGGCGCATGATGGCTGCGGCCGTTGGTCGAGTTACTTCAGTGATCATGAGACCCGGGTGCTGCTGCGGCTGCGTGCCGTGGATCGGGACAGCAGTCACTACGAACTGATCTATGCCGGTCCCCATTGGCAGGCGGACTGGTTGGAGGAAGCGGATGACTGGCTGTCTGCTGACTGAAGCTGACGGACTCAGGCCTGCTGGTTTTCGAGTTCATCCCAGCGCGCCATCGCCTGGTCGAGTTCCGCCTGCCGCGTCTTCAGTTCCTCCATGACCGGCTGCACCTTTTCGAAGGCCTGATTGTAGAACTCCGGATCGGCGATGCGTTTTTCCAGATCGGCGATCTGCTGTTCCAGCTGCTCGATGCGATCCGGCAGTTGCTCAAGTTCGAGCTTGTGCTTGTAGCTGAGTTTTTTCGGCTTCGCCGGCGCGGTCGCGTCGGCACTGGCGTCCGGGCCATCGTTGCGGCCCCGGTTCAGGTCGTCGGTTTCCTTTAACCGGCGACCGTGCTTCAGCCACTGGCTGTAGCCACCGGCATAGCTCTGTACGCGTCCGCCTTCCTCAAAGGCCAGTACACTGGTGACTGCATTGTCGAGGAATTCGCGATCGTGGCTGACGACGATCAACGTGCCCTGGTATTCGACCAGCTTTTCTTCCAGCACTTCCAGCGTTTCCACGTCCAGGTCGTTGGTTGGTTCGTCGAGCACCAGCAGGTTGGTCGGCCGGGTGAACAGCCGCGCCAGAATGACGCGGTTTTTCTCGCCGCCGGACAACGCGCGTACCGGCGTCATGGCACGCTTGGCACTGAACAGGAAACCGCGCAGGTAACCGATGACATGGCGGTCCTTGCCGCCGATGCGGATGTACTCGCGGCCGTCGCCAACCACCTCGGCAATGGTCTTGTTCGGATCCAGTTCGCGCCGCATCTGGTCAAAGTAACCGGTGTCAAGATTGGTGCCGAGCTTGACCGTGCCGCTGTCGGGCGTCAGTTCACCGAGCATGATCTTCAGCAACGTACTCTTGCCGACGCCATTGTTGCCGACCAGGCCGATGCGATCGCCGCGCAAGACCTTGAGCGACAGCTTGTTAATCAGTGGCTCGCCGCCGTAACCGTGACTGACACTGTGCAGCTCGATGACCTTGCGGCCGGACTCGTTGTCAGATTCCTCGATGTGGATACGTGCTTTTGACTGGCGCTTGAGTTTCTGGCGCTCGGCGTATTCCTCGCGCATGGCTTCCAGCGCCCGTACCCGCCCCTCGTTGCGGGTGCGCCGTGCCTTGATGCCCTGGCGGATCCAGGCTTCCTCTTCACCGAGTTTCTTTTCGAACTGCTGCTTGTCCAGCGACTCGGCGTGCAGGGCTTCCTCCTTGCGCCTCAGGAAGTTTCTGTAGTCGCCCGGCCAACTGGTCAAGCGGGTGCGATCGAGTTCGACGATGCGCGTCGCCAGTCGCTGCAGGAAGGCGCGATCATGGGTAATGAACAGCACGCTGCCGGCGAAGTTGCGGATGCGATCTTCCAGCCACTGGATTGCGGCCAGGTCCAGGTGGTTGGTCGGTTCGTCCAGCAGTAGCAGTTCCGGGTTCGAGACCAGTGCGCGGGCTAGGCCGACGCGCCGCTGCCAACCGCCGGACATCGCGTTCAGGTATTTGTCGCCGGGAATGTCGAGTTCCGACAGGATGGTTTCGACACGCTGGTCGAGATTCCAGCCGCCCTCGGCATCAATGCGGTGTTGCAGATCCTGGAGTTCGCGCAGGCCGCGATCATCCAGTGGCTGCTCCGACAGCCGGTGGTACTGGCGAATCAACTCGCCGAGGTGCACCAGGCCGCCGGCGACGAACTCGTGCACCGTCTGGTTCAGCTCGTTCGGCAATGCCTGTTGCAGCTGACTGATGCGCAGCGCCTGACGATAGCGGATCTCGCCGCTGTCCGGCTGTTGCTCGCCGGTGATCAGTTTCAGCAGGGTGGATTTGCCGGCACCATTGCGGCCGACCAGGCAGACGCGTTCATTGGGTTCGAGCGTCAGATTGGCATGGCGCAGGATCGGCAGGTCGCCGAACTCCAGGGAAATATCGTCGATGGTAAGCAGTGACATGGGGAAACGGATTATACCGGCAAACTGCGGCAGACAGGATGGCGGATTACGATAAACCCGCCATGTGGTGTACTGACATATTCATGACTGTCGCCGGACCCGTACCCCGAAACGCGTTTTTCGAGGTACGGGGAGCGACACGGTACGATCACGGCATCTGGATACCGCCGCCGCCGCCGCCCTGACCGCCGAGGCCGCCCTGACCCCCAAGGCCACCCTGGCCGCCGCCCATCTTGTCGGGCGTGATGATACCGCCGCCGGACTGCTCGCGGCGCATTTCCTCGATTTCCTTGAGGGCGCGTTCCAGTGCCTTGTTGGCTTCATCGGGGAACTTGGCCAGTGCGTCCTCGATCGAGTCGGCCTCGATTTCAAACTGCAACGGCAACGATCCCATGGGTGTCATCAGCGAGGCACTGCCGGCATAGACCACCTGGCGGCTGTCGTCCGGGCTGCCGTCCTTGTTGACCGGTGTCATGCGCATGAGTGTGCCGACACGGCGATCGGTGAAAATTTCTTCCTGGTAGAGGCTGTCGCCATCCAGCTTGATTTCGGGCAGTTCCTGTCCGGCCATCGATAAATCCTCGGTTTTCGGTTTAAAGTTCAGATATTGGCCCAGAATACCAGATCGGCGGGCTGCTGTTGAACGACACCCGGCCTGGCTGGTGCCGGTTTGCAGCACCGACGACTGTCGGGAAACACACTGTTTCAGTCAGTACCCGACTTTATTGGCGCCGGCGACGATGCATTTGAGGTATAATGCCTGCCGTTTTAATAACCAATCATGTTGAATTGTGAAGGACTGCTGCCTGCGTTGCGCCGCTCGGTCGCCACGCCATTCCGCCTGACTTCCCCGGTTCACCCCTGGCTCACCCGCTGATCGCCTGGTCGATCCGCACATAACGCAGCCCGTGCACAGCCTGCTGTGGCGGGTCACAGGAACAACTTGTTTTGAATATCGCTTGCTCGATACGCCAGGACTGGCTGGGCAACGTGCGCGGTGACCTGATCGCCGGCCTTGTTGTTGCCCTGGCCCTGATCCCCGAAGCCGTCGCGTTTTCCATTATCGCCGGCGTCGATCCCCGCGTCGGTCTGTACGCCTCGTTCTCGATTGCGGTCGTGATCGCCTTTACCGGCGGCCGGCCGGGTATGATCTCGGCGGCCACCGGCGCCATGGCCCTGCTGATGGTGGATCTGGTCAGCGAGCATGGGCTGCAGTACCTGCTGGTGGCGACCATTCTCACCGGCGTGCTGCAGATCCTGGCCGGGGTCTTGAAACTCGGTGCGCTGATGCAGTTCGTGTCACGCTCGGTGATCACCGGCTTCGTGAACGCGCTGGCCATACTGATTTTCATGGCTCAGCTGCCGGAGCTGACCGGTGTCGACTGGCCGGTCTACGCCATGACAGCCGCCGGGCTGGCCATCATTTACCTGTTCCCGTTTCTTACCCGCGCCATTCCGTCGCCGTTGGTGTGCATCGTCGCACTCACCGCCGTGGCGATGACCCTGGGACTGGATATCCGCACGGTCGGCGACATGGGCGAGATGCCGGACAGTCTGCCGGTATTCCTGTTGCCGGACGTGCCGTTGAACCTGGAAACCCTGCTTATCGTCCTGCCGTATTCGCTGACGCTGACCGTGGTGGGTCTGCTGGAATCGTTGCTGACCGCTTCGATCGTTGACGACCTGACCGACACGCCCAGTAACAAGAACCGTGAGGCTGGCGGCCAGGGTGTGGCCAATATCGTTTCCGGTTTCTTCGGCGGTATGGCCGGTTGCGCCATGATTGGCCAGTCGGTGATCAACATCAAATCCGGCGGTCGTGGCCGTCTGTCGTCATTGATGGCCGGTATCTATCTGCTCGTCATGGTCGTCTTTCTCGGCGACTGGGTGCAGCAGATCCCGATGGCGGCGCTGGTGGCAGTGATGATCATGGTGGCGATCGGTACCTTCAGCTGGTCGTCACTGGTCAGCCTGCGCACACATCCGTTGAGCTCCAGCATCGTCATGGTCGCGACGGTCATCGTGACGGTAACAACACATGATCTGGCCAAGGGCGTTCTGGTCGGTGTACTGCTTAGTGCGCTGTTCTTTGCCCGCAAGGTGGGTCGCGTGTTGTATATCGGTTCCAGTATCACCGAGGAGGGCCGGGCACGGCATTACCAGGTGGTGGGGCAGATCTTCTTCGCTTCGGCAGACAGTTTTGTCGCCGGTTTCGACTTCAAGGAAGTGATCGAGCGCGTGCGCATCGATGTCACCCGGGCCCACTTCTGGGACATCAGCGCGATCAGCGCGCTGGACAAGGTCGTGATAAAGTTCCGGCGTGAGGGTACCGAGGTCGAGATCATCGGTATGGACGAGGCCAGCGCGACCCTGGTGGATCGGTTCGCGGTGCACGACAAGCCCGACGCCGTTGAACAGCTGATGGGCCACTAACAGGACTGAACATGAGCAAAGTAATCGCCTGCATCGACGACTCGATATACGCCAACAGTGTTTGCGACCACGCCGTATGGGCGGCGCGGCAGCTGCAGATCCCGCTGGAGTTGTTGCATGCCATCAACCGCCATCCGGAGACGGCAACGGCTGCGGACCTGAGCGGCAACATTGGTCTGGGAGCCCAGGAAACCCTGTTGGAGCAACTGTCTGAACTCGACGAACAGCGCAGTAAACTGTCCCAGGAACGCGGTCGGCTGCTACTGGAAGGTGTTAAACAGCGCGCCCTGGACGCCGGTCTCACTGACGTCGAAACGCGTCAGCGTCACGGTGCGCTGGTGGAAACGCTGACCGACCTTGAGAGCGATACACGCCTGTTTGTGGTCGGCAAATGCGGCCGTTCTGCCGATCAAGCGCAGCCGCATCTGGGCGCCAACCTGGAGCGCGCAGTGCGGGCGCTGCACCGACCCATTCTGGTTGTCACCGAACAGCACCAGGAAATGCGCTCCGCGTTGATCGCGTTTGATGGCAGCGCCACGACCCGCAAGGGTATCGAGATGATCGCCGCCAGTCCGTTATTGCAGGGTATGGAACTGCACCTGCTGATGGTGGCCGAGGACAACGACAAGCATCGCGGACAGATACGGGACGCGGAGAATCTGCTCGCTGCGGCCGGTTTCAATGTGCATACCGAGTTGCGCCCCGGGTATGCCGAACAGGTCATTCCCGCCTACGCCGAGGAGCAGCAATTGTCGCTGTTGATCATGGGCGCGTATGGTCATTCGCGCATCCGCCAGTTCATCGTCGGCAGCACGACGACGGCGTTGCTGCGGACCTGTGATCGGCCAATCCTGTTGTTGCGTTGATTGATGGAAAAAAGAAGGCCCGGCGAACCGGGCCCTGGCTGAGGGAGTAGGGGTAAAGTGGGAGAGAGCGGGAGTTAAGGGTTAACTCTGACGTATGCTCCTGGTATCAGCCAAAAATAAAATCGTTAGTGCGACGTCTTGTGCGCTTTCCATTGTTCGCGCTTTTCCTGCCATCTGGCCTTGCGCTCGGCACGCAGCGTTTCCAGCTTGGCCTGCTGCTCCTCGTCGAGGATCTCGTTCAGGCGGCCCTGGGTCTCATCGCGCAGCGCCTTGTGTCTGGCATGCTGTTCCGCGAATACGGCTTGTACCTGCTGGCGTTGTTCATCATTCAGTTCGAGTTCCTTGTCCAGGCGCTCCATCATGTGCTGTCCTTTTTCGTGCTCATGATCATGGCCCTTGTCATGACTCATCGCCGGGGTCATGAAAGCGGTCAGAATCAATGCGACCAGTGTTGTTTTCATCTGCATGTCTCCTGAGGATGTTCAGCTTGCCGGGCTGACTCATCCCGGTTCGGGTACCGTACCCATGTTCTGCAGAATAGCGATCGATTGCGCACACAGTGCGCAGCATTTATGCAAGGATTGTGGAAACGGCCGGTACCGGGCCGGTTAGTGGCCCGTCAGGAAGGGTCGCCGGGCTCGTAGCGGTAGCCGGCGCCGTATACGGAATGGACCAGCTCCTGGTCGGGCAGCAATTCGCGCAGCTTGCGGCGCAATTTCTTGATGTGGCTGTCGATGGTGCGATCAGAAACGATGCGGCCGTCGTTATAGATGCGGTCCATGAGCTGATCGCGGTTGAAAATGCGACCCGGTTGCGACATCAGCGTCGCCAGCAGCTGGTATTCGACACTGGTCAGGTCGATCGTGGCATCGCCGGCATGCACGCGATAGCTGTCGGCGTCCAGCTGCATCGGTGCGTCGGTGGCCGGTTCAGTGGCATGGCTGCGTCGCAGTACTGCCTTGACGCGGGCGACAACCTCGCGCGGACTGAAAGGTTTGCAAATGTAATCGTCGGCGCCAAGTTCCAGGCCGAGCAGGCGATCGATCTCTTCAACCTTGGCGGTAATCATGATGATCGGTAGTTCGGCGTTACCGTCTGCACCCTGGCGTATATCCCGGCAGACATCGAGACCGTCGCGGCCCGGCAGCATTAGGTCGAGCAGGATCAGTGCCGGTTGATTTTCGGCCAGGAACTCGGCGACGGCACTGCCATTGCCAAGCACCGTCGTGCCGTACCCCTCACCCTGCAGGTAGTCCTGCAACAGCTGGGCCAGCTTGGCTTCGTCTTCAACGATCAGAATGTGGGGATGATTGCTGGTCATGGCTTACTGGCTTACTGGCTTACTGGCAGATTGACGCGTACATGTAGCCCGCCGAGCGCCGAGTGGTGTGCGCTGATCGTGCCGCCATGGGCGGCGACGATATTCCTGCATATCGACAGCCCCAGTCCGGCACCGCCACTGTCGCGGTTTCGCGAGCTTTCGACACGATAGAAACGTTCGAACAGGTGTTCAAGTTCAGTCTCCGGCACACCGGGGGCACTGTCCTCGAAATCGATAACGATCTGGTGCCCGTCCATGGCCGCACTGGTGCTGATGCTGATGCAGCCGCCGCTGTCCGTATAGCGTAGTGCATTGCCGAGCAGGTTGCGAAACAGCTGGGCCAGCCGATCCGCATCCGCATGGATGACCTCGGGGGTTGAGTCGTCGATAACCAGCGTCGGCTTGATCGAGTGCGCCTCGAACTCGCTGGCGTACTGGTTGAGTACTTCCTCCAGCACGTCGCCCACCTCGACCTCGTCGGGTCGGTAACTGAGCGAACCGGCGTCGGACTGCGCCAATTCATAGAGATCGTCGATCAGGCGGTTCAGACGCATGATTTCACCGTGCAGCGAATCGATCGCCTGCTTGTTGAACGGCCGCATGCCGTCCTGCAATGCCTCGATCTCGCCGCGAAGAATGCTCAGGGGCGTACGCAGTTCATGCGAGGTGTCGGCCACCCACTGGCGGCGCTGGGCCTCGGTGCGCTCCAGCGCCGCAGCCAGGCTGTTGAAATCACGTGCCAGCTGGCCGAGCTCGTCGTTCGATTCGACCGGGATGCGGGTGTCGTACTGGCCGGTGGCCAGCGCCCGGGAGCCGCGTCTGAAGGCTTTCAGCGGTTTGACCAGGCGCCTGGCGATGGGTATGGCCAGCGCGGCACTGAACAGCAGTGTGGCCAGCGCAATCCAGATCACCATGGTGTGCTGCTTTTCCAGGAAGCGTGCCTCGACAATGCGTTCCAGTGGCGGGCCGGAACGAATACCGGCATAGCCGACGATTTCGCCATCGAGCTCGATCGGGAAATGTTCGAGCTCGGCGACATTATCGACGCGACCGATGAGCTGCTGCTTGGTCGGACTCAATAACACAACGCGCTTGTCGATCGGCAGATGCGGACGCTGGCTATCGGGGTGTGCCTCGTCGGGTTCCGGACTGCGCATGCTTTCCTTCATGAGCCGGTCTATCCAGCGCGGCGGCTTGTCCTGCTCGTGGGGTTCGTCGCTGAAGATCAGTCGCAGCCAGGCGGCACGATCATCAAGCAGAGGGGCCCAGCTGCCGTTATTGCGGTAATAGTTCTCCAGCCGCTGGACGAAATCGTCGGTCCGTTCCTGCTTGCGCTCCTCGATGTAGTTGATGAAGCCGCGTTCGAACGACCAGCTCATGAACGTCGCCATGGCAAACGCCACCAGGCCGGTGACGATGACCAGCATCAGAAACAGTTTATGACCGACGGTTAAATGCATGGTGGGACGTGTCGAACCTCAATTCAGGTTATTCATTCTTCGGCAATATTGCGCAAGAAATGTGAAGTGGCGCCGAGCCTGGATTGACTCAGGCCACCTGCGAGAGATCTGCCGTGGCCGGTGCTGCATCCGGACCGGTTGGTTGCAGCACCGGCAAGCCCCAGGCGGCGCGCGCCCGGTCACAGTGCGCGTCCGCATCACCGGCGTGCCAGGAGGGCATGACACCGTGGCAGGGTGAGGGCCGGGCGGTGTAGATGGCGCAGCTGACGCATTCGCCGATCGTCCCCAGCAGCGCGTCGCAGCGCGGTGTCGTGCGCTCGGTCCCACGCATGGCCAGCCGGTGCGGCGTTACCGCAACGGTGAGTTCGGCCCGAATGACGTTGTTCTCGGCTTCGCGCCAGTAAAATGACACGCGGTAATGGGCGCAGCAGGCACCGCAACTCAGGCAGGGGTTGTTCATCGATGTACGTTGTCCAGGCAGGCGCCGAGTGGCGCGCGCGGATTATAGGCCGGTTTCGGCCCAAAAGTAGTATTCAGCCTGCCAGGCGATGCAGCGCCGCGCTGAAAGCGTCCCGATCGGCGGCACTGAACAGCACGAAGCGAATATGGCGCAGGTTCTGAAAGGTGCGCATGTCATCACCGCCGAACTGGCGGACGCTGGAGAGCGCCACTTCCGCGGCCGGTTCCAGCGGGTAGCCGAAGGCGCCGGCGGAAATCGCCGGAAAGGCAATGCGGGTCAGGGCATTCGCCTCGGCCAGGCTGAGGGCATTGTGGTAGCACCTGGCCAGCAGGTCGGCTTCGGGCCGGTCGACGCCGTAGATCGGACCCAGGCAATGGATGATGTGCCGGTTCGGCAGATCGTGGCCGCCGGTGATGACCGCCTCGCCCGGCCGGATCGGCGCCTGCGGCCGGCATTCTTCGGCCAGGCCGCGGCCGGCAGCGCGGTGAATGGCACCGGCGACACCACCACCCGGCATAAGCTCGGCATTGGCGGCGTTGACCACCGCATCCATGTCCGGCTGCCGGGTAATGTCGCCCTGGCAACATTCGATCGTCACGTGTTCGATGGTGCGGCTGGCGGTGGCTGACATGGCATTGACCTCCAATACGAGGATGCGATGTCGCAAAACCGAATGCAAGTGCCGACGTTCGCACTAGGCGCCGGTTGTGTATCATGCACGTCTGCTTTTCACGAAGATATGAGATCGATGGCGGTACTCTGGCAGCAGCAGATCAATGGCAACCGGTACGAGGTGCGAAGCCATGGCCGTACGCGGCGACTGTACACGAACGGCGTCTGTCACAGCGATTATCATCCGGATCGCGCGATCACCCGCAGCGTCTGGGACTGCCTGTTTCTGCCGCTGCTGTTCAAACCGCCGCAAAGCATCAAGCGGGTGCTGGTGCTCGGCGTCGGTGGCGGTAGCGTGATGCACCTGCTACGTCAGCATTTGCCCCATGCCGAGGTGATCGGGGTGGATGTCAGCGCAGTGCACCTGGAGGTGGCTGAACGCTATTTTGGTCTGCGCGACGTTGAACTTCACGAGGCCGACGCCGGCGACTGGCTGCAGTCTTATGAAGGGCCGACATTCGATGCGATCATCGACGACCTTTTCCTGGAGGAGGGCAGCGATGCCCAGCGCGCCATCGAGGCCGACGTCGATTGGTTCCGGCTGCTGCTGTCGCGAGTGACGGGTGACGGTGTGCTGACGATGAATCTGCCGGACAGCCGTGCCTGTCGCCAGTGCGCCTGGTCAACACACAAAACGCTGCAGCGGCAGTTGCCGGTGGCCTACGCACTGCGTACGCCGTTGTTGAATAACGTCGTTGGCGCATTCCCGCGTTTTCGCACCCAGGCCCATGTCATGAAGCAGCACTTGCGGCAGATCCCGGCCCTGGCACGGGCACAAAAACAGGGGCAATTGCGTTATAGTATGCGCCGGCTCGTATAGCCGTCGCCGAAATTCTCAACCGCCGAAGATTCCCATGCGCCGTGAAACCCTGCTGTTTGCCAACGACCAGTTTTACCTGGCCTTCAACAACTCTGACTACGAACTCATGGAGGCGCTGTGGGCGCGGCAGGCGCCGGTGTTCTGCATCCATCCCGGCTGGCCGGCGCTGACCGATCGCGAGTCGGTCATGGAGAGCTGGGAACGCATTCTCAGTGGCGACGAGTCTCCGGATATCGGTCACGACAACGTGCGCGTGTTCGATCACGGCCACTACGCCAGCGTCGTCTGCTACGAAACGGTCGGCGACAACCGGCTGGTGGCGACCAACGCCTTCATCGAGGAAGACGGCGAGATCCGCATGGTCATGCACCAGGCCGGCGGCTGTACCGAGGCGCCGGAACCCGAGCCGCAGGTCAAGCCCTACATGCAATAGGTGATCGTCTGAACGCAGCAGGATTCGCCACTGTCGATACTTTAAGGCAGTATCGACGTTCTATTGTGGAGCATACAAGGAGGCACATGATGTCGAGCGACAAGTCCTACACAGGGCGTTGCTTCTGTGGTGCGGTTCAATTCACGGTCAACGGCGTGCCTGCCGCCATGGGCTATTGTCATTGCGAGTCATGCCGGCACTGGTCTGCAGGGCCGGTCAATGCATTCAGCCTGTGGCAGCCCGATGCGGTACAGATCACGCAAGGTGCCGACAATATCGGTACCTATAACAAGACACCGGCGAGTTATCGCAAATGGTGCAAGACATGTGGCGGCCACGTTTTCACGGAACATCCGGGCATGGGACTGACTGATGTCTATGCTGCGGTGATTCCGGACCTGAGCTTCAGCCCGCAAATCCATGTGCACTATCAGGAAGCGGTTCTGCGTATTCAGGACGGCCTGCCCAAGATGAAGGACTTGCCCGGCGATATGGGCGGCTCGGGTGAAACCCTGGCGGAATAGCTGCGTGGTGCGGCGCAGCCTTTGATCAGGCTGGGCGACAGTTACATCAATGACGCCTTCGTTGACGCGAACTAGCTGACGGCCGAATCGGCGGGCTGGCAGCTGGCAATGAGCTGACGCAGTTCCGGTATGCAGGCGCCGCAGTTGGTGCCGGCCTTCAGTTTCCGGCCGAGCGCCTCGGTGCTGTTCAATCCCTCTTCGCTAATCGCTTGGATCAGGGTATTGCGACCGACCGCGTGACAGCTGCAGACGATCGCGCCGGCATCGCTGGCGCCGGCGTCACGGCCGGCCAGCAGGGCCATGCGGTCACCGCTGTCGAGCGCGGCCCGGGCAAACAGGCCGCCGAGCCAGTCACGCGCCGGCAGCGCCGCCGGCGTCGCCGCCAGCATCAGGCAGGCATCGAGCCGGCCGTCGCTGGCGATGCTGGCGACCCGGTAGTTACGACCGGCGTGGTCACTGAACTCCAGCCAGTCGGCATCCGGGCGGACTGCGCCGAGCAGGCGCCGCGCCCACGGTGCCCAGTTCTTCTGTACCTCAAGACCGGCCATTTCCACGCGCCAGTGGGCATAACCGCGCACCCGGGTCCAGTAGTCGAGACCACTGAACCGCTGCGGCGCGGGTGCTTCGCGCGTCATCAGAAAACCGTACCAGGCCATGGCGACAGGTCGGGCCCGCGCCGGGGTATGCTTGAATTCCGGTTCGCCGGAGAGGGGGTCGACGACCGGATTGACAAGCGCCCCGACACGGGCGCGCTGGCTATACACATCATTCCAGTGGATGGGTACGAACAGTTCGCCGCGGCGCTGGCCATTATCGCGGCGCACGCGGGCGTTGAGCCGGCCCCAGCGGGTCTCGACCTCGGCCAGGGTATTTTCCTGCAGGGCCAGGGCGTCGGCGTCATCCGGATGGATGGCGACAAAAGGCTCGTCGCGGTGCGCCGACAGGCGCGGCGACTTGCCGGTGCGCGTCAGCGTGTGCCAGTGATCGCGCACGCGGCCGCTGTTGAGAATAAACGGGTACTCGGCGCTGACGGCATGCACTGGCGGCCGCGCCATGGTGGTGACAAAGCGCGCCGGTTGCCGCGTGCCGTCGGTAACGCCCGACAGGCGCGCGCTGCCGGTATCGTCTGCATTTTTCAGTGGCCACTGCCGCGGTGTCAGGGCATCGTATTCGGTCTGACTCAGCGCACCGAGGCCGCCGATGTTGAACAGCCGGCTGCCGTCATTCTCGAATGCCGACAGGCGTGCATGCTCGCTGAAAATATCGGCGGGCTGGCGGTAGTCGAAAGCCTGCTCATGGCCCAGGCGCTTGCCGACCTCGCTGATGATCCACCAGTCCGGCCGCGCCTCGCCGGGCAGCGGCAGGAATGCGTGCTGGCGCGAAATGCGCCGTTCCGAATTGGTCACGGTGCCGTCCTTTTCGCCCCAGGCCGCGGCCGGTAATAAGACGTCGGCATACTGAGTCGTGTCGGTGGTGGCCATGCAGTCGGAGACGACGACGAAGTCGCAGGCGCTTAACGCGCGCCGCGCCTGGTCGGCGTCCGGCAGGCTGACCAGCGGGTTGGTGGCCATGATCCAGACGGCCTTGATTTGGCCCGCCTCGATGGCGTTGAACAGGTCGACTGCCTTCAGACCCGGTTCGCCGGCGATGCTGTCGCTGTCCCAGAAGCGGCGTACGCGATCGACGTTGTCTGCCTCGAAGCCCATGTGCGCGGCCAGGGTATTGGCCAGGCCGCCGACCTCGCGGCCGCCCATGGCATTGGGTTGGCCGGTGAGCGAAAACGGGCCGCAGCCCGGTTTGCCGAGGCGGTGGCTGAGCAGGTGGCAGTTGATGATGGCGTTGACCTTGTCGGTGCCGCTGCTGGCCTGGTTCACGCCCTGGGAAAACAGCGTGACCACGCGTTCGTGTTCGGCAAAGCTGCGGTAAAAGTCTTCAATTGCCTGGCGTTCGACATCACAGTCGACGGCGACGCGATCGGGATCGAATGCCGCGCAGACATCGCGGGCGCTGGTGTAACCCTCGGTTTCAGCGTCGATGAAGCTCCGATCGGCGTAACCGTTGTCATCGAGATAGCGGAACAGGCCGTTGAACAGGGCGACATCGCTGCCCGGCCTGACGGCCAAATGTAGATCGGCCATGTCGGCGGTGGCGGTACGCCGCGGATCGATGACGATAAGGCGCATGTTGCTGCGCCGTTCGCGTGCTGCCTGGATGCGCTGGAACAGCACCGGGTGACACCATGCGCTGTTGCCGCCGACGATGACGATCACGTCGGCCTGTTCGAGGTCCTCGTAGCAGCCGGGCACTAGGTCCTCGCCAAAGGCGCGCTGATGGCCGGCGACTGCCGACGACATGCACAGGCGTGAATTGGTATCGATATTGGCCGAGCCGATGAAGCCTTTCATCAGCTTGTTGGCGACGTAGTAGTCCTCGGTCAGCAGCTGGCCGGAGACATAGAATGCCACCGAATCCGGCCCGTAACGGTCAATGGCCTGGCGCAAGCCGTCGGCGACGGTATCCAGCGCGGTGTCCCAGTCCACCGGGCGGCCGCGCAGCTGCGGCTGCAGCAGGCGGTCGTCGTGATCCAGCGTTTCACCCAGCGCCGCGCCCTTGGTGCAGACGCGGCCGTAGTTGGCCGGGTGATCCGGGTCCGGCTGGATGACCGGTGCATCATCCTGCCGTTGCGTCACCTTGAGTCCGCAGCCGACGCCGCAGTAAGGACAAGTCGTCCTGATGGTTTTGGTTTGTTCCTCAGCCATGATGACTTGTCCGTTTGGCACATAGCCTGTCCCGGGCCCGATCCGCGATTCGAAGTGAAACGGAAACCGCGTTTTCGCTGAACGGCAACAAAAAGAACGGGAAGTTCTTTTTGTTGCATGAGGGATAACAAGTCGTATTGATCGTTTTTGACATACGGCAGGCGCGCTCAGGCCGGCGTCAGCGACAGGTAGACGACGCCGGCGTCGACCTTGACCGGGTAGCTGCCGGTTTGACCTTCGTCAGGTGTCTCCGCCGCGCCGTCTTCTAGGCGGATGCACCAGTCATGCAGCGGGCAGATGACCTGGCAGCCGGTGACAATGCCCTGCGACAGCGGACCGCCGCGATGCGGACATTGATCGTCCAGCGCGAAGACCTGGTCGTCGCGGGTGCGAAACACCGCAATCGTGTTCTGGCCGGACTTGACCGTGCGTGCGCCGAGACGCGGTATGGCATCCAGCGGACCGACCTCGATCCAGTCCTCGACCATTTTCTGTGCAGCACCCATGTTAGCTGACCTCCTTTAATGGCACGTACTCGATCGGTGCCGCGCCGGAGTCGCTGCTGCGCCCGGCCCACGGGTCGACCTCGATGTATTGCTGTGATTCCAGGAACCGCTCGTAGGCAGCCTTGCGGCCGGCATCATCCTTGACCACGCGGTCGATGACGTAATCGAGACCGACGCGCTCGATCCAGTGCGCCGTACGTTCCAGGTAATACGCCTCTTCGCGGTAGATCTGCATGAAGCCGCCGCAGTATTCCTTGACCTCTTCGGGCGTCGACACGCGGCACAGTACATCGGTGCCGCGCAGTTTGACGCCACCGTTGCCGCCGACCTGCAGTTCATAGCCGGTTTCCAGGCAGATGACGCCGAAGTCCTTGATCGATGACTCGGCGCAGTTGCGCGGACAGCCGGAGACCGCCATCTTGAACTTGTGCGGCGTCCAGGTACCGGCGGTCATCTGCTCCAGTTCGACGCCGAGCTTGGTCGATTCCTGCAGACCGAATCGGCACCATTCCTTGCCGACGCAGGTCTTCACTGTGCGCAGCGCCTTGCCGTAGGCGTGGCCCGACTGCAGGCCGCCTTTCTCGCGCAGGTCGCGCCAGACGCCGGGCAGGTCTTCCTTTTTCACACCCAGCAGGTCGATGCGCTGGCCGCCGGTGACCTTGACCGTCGGGATGTCGTACTTGTCGACCACGTCGGCGATGGCGCGCAGTTCCTGCGAGCTGGTCAGGCCGCCCCACATGCGCGGTACAACCGAGTAGGTGCCGTCCTTCTGGATGTTGGCGTGGGCGCGTTCATTAATGAAGCGCGATTGCGAATCGTCGATCGCCTCGGCCGGGAAGGTCGAGATGCAATAGTAGTTGAGCGCCGGGCGACACTTGTTGCAGCCGTCGGCACGATCCCAGCCCAGCGCTTCGCGCACGTCGGTGGCGCTCAACAGGTGCTGCTCGCGGATCGCCGCACGCACCTTGCCATGGCTCAGGGTCGTACAGTCGCACATCGGTTTGTCCTCGGCCGCGACCGTGGCGATGGCATCGGCGCCGATGGTGGCGGCAAGCAGTTCGCCGACCTTGTCCTTGCACGAGCCGCAGGATGTGCCGGCCTTGGTCTGTTTCTCGACATCGGCCTGCGAGGTCAGCTCCTGGCTGCGGATGGTCTCGACGATCGTACCCTTGCAGACGCCGTTGCAGTCGCAAATCTGGGTATCGTCCGGCAGCGATTCGACGCCGGCATCGGCCTTCGCCTCGTCCTCGGCGTAGGCGCGGCCGAACACCAGGCGGTCACGGATGTCGCTGACATCGCGTTCTGCCTTCATCAGGTCGAAATACCACGAGCCGTCACCGGTTTCCCCGTAGAGGACCACGCCCTTGATGCGGTTGTCTTTTAGTATGATGCGCTTGTAGACGCCGCGGTGCGGATCCTGAAACACCAGGTCCTCGCTGTCGTCGTCGCCGATGATGTCACCGGCCGAGAACAGGTCGACGCCGGAGACCTTGAGCTTGGTCGAGGTTTCCGAGCCGACATAGCGACCACTGCCGACGTTGGCCAGGTGCGTGGCGCAGACTTTCGCCTGTTCCCATAATGGGGCGACCAGGCCGTAGGTTTTGTCGCGGTGCTGCACGCATTCGCCGACGGAGTAGATGCGTGGATCGTAGGTCTGCATGGTGTCATTGACGAGGATGCCGCGTTCACAGTACAGGCCGCTGTTTTGCGCCAGTTCGATGTTCGGCTTGATGCCGACGGCCATGACAACCAGGTCCGCCTTGACCTCGCTGCCGTCCGTGAAACGCACCCCGCTGACACGTTTGCTGCCCAGCAACTTGTCCTTTTTGCCGAGGATTCTTTCGGTCTTCGCCTCCATGCGAAAATGCAGGCCGCGCTGTTCCAGCGACTGCTGTAGCAGCCGGCCGGCGGCACCGTCGAGCTGGCGTTCCATGAGCGTATCCAGCAAGTGGACTACGGTAACGTCCATGCCCTGTTTGTGCAGACCATGCGCGGCCTCGAGGCCCAGCAGCCCGCCGCCGATAACGACTGCCTTGCTGTGTTCCTTGCTGGCCTCGAGCATGGACTCGACGTCGTGAATGTCACGGAAGGTGATGACCCCGGGCAGCTCCTTGCCGTCGATCGGCAGCATGAACGGATTCGAACCGGTTGCGATCAACAGACGGTCGTACGGGATCTCGCGGCCGGACTTCGAATGCACCATGCGCCGCTGGCGATCGATGCGCTCCACCGGGTCACCGCTGTACAGAGTAATGTTGTTCTGTTCATACCACTCCGGCGTGTTGATCATGATCTCGTCGACGTCCTTGTCGCCGGCCAGCAGTGGCGACAGCATGATGCGGTTGTAGTTGCCGTAGGGCTCGGCACCGAACACCGTGATGTTGTAGTGATCCGGTGCCAGCTGCAGTAATTCCTCGACCGTTCTCATGCCGGCCATGCCGTTGCCGATGACGACAAGGTCCTGTTTTTGATCGGCGAGTTTCTTAATCATATCCTGCTCCGGGTTCTGATTGATGTCTTATGACTGTAGTGCCGGTTTGGCATTGGCACTCTCCAGTTCGCGTTCGGCCAAGGCGTCATTCAGGGCCTGGTCTTCCTCGGCGATAACCTCTGGCGAGAAGCGTACCGCCAGCGCAAACAGCGAGCAGACCAACACTGCGATGCCGAGATAGAACAGCCCCTGTTCATAACTCATTTCCTCCGAACGGAACAGGAAGCCGGCCAGCACCGCACCGGCATTGCCACCGGCACCGACGATGCCGGCGACGGCACCGAGTGCCTTGCGGTTCATGAACGGCACGACGCCATAGGTTGCGCCCTCGGCCATCTGCACGAACAGGCTGAAGATGACCATGGTCATGATCGCCAGGCCGAGCACGGCCATCTGCGAAAACAGCACCAGCGCCAGGCCTTCCAACAAGAGGATGACGAACAGGAAGTTGACGCGTCCTCTCAGGCCACTGCGGCGGGCACAGTAGTCGGAACCGACACCGCCGAGGGTGCGGGCGAACAGGTTCATCAGGCCGAACATGCCGGCAATGAGTCCGGCCGTTTTCAGATCCAGCTCGAAGCGATCGAAGAAGTAGATCGCGGCAATGTTGTTGATGGTCAGCTCGATACCGAAGCAGGCGGCGTAGACCACGAAAAGCGCCCAGACGCGATAGTCCCTGGCAGCCTCGATAAACGCGCGCAAGGATTCCATGAAGTTTCTGTTGGCGGGCAGTTCACCGCGTTCGCGCAGCTCCCTGTAGTCGCCGTCCGGCGTGTCGCGGGTCAGCAGATAGTAGCCGACGCCGGTGACGAGCAGCACGATGCCCGGCACGATCATCGCCAGGCGCCAGCCGACAGCCTCGGATACACCCAGCGTCAGTACCGCGGCAAAAATGAGCGGCATGACGATCTGCGTGGTACCGCCGCCGAGATTGCCCCAGCCGGCGGTGGTCGCATTCGCGGTACCGACCACGTTGGGGGCGAACATCACGGAGGTGTGGTACTGCGTAATCACGAACGAGGCACCGATGGCGCCGATGGCGAGGCGCGCCAGCAGGAAGCTTTCATAGCTGTTGGCCAGGCCGATGCCCATGACCGGAATCGAACCGAGCACCAGCAGCCAGCTGTAGGTCCGGCGCGGGCCGAAACGATCGCACAGTGGTCCGATAATCAGTCGCACGAGGATCGTAATGGCAACCGAGGCAATGATGGTGTTACCGATCTGTGCCTTGCTGAGATCGAGATCCTCGCGGACCACGGCCATTAATGGCGCGATACCGAACCAGCCGAAGAAACACAGGTGGAAGGCAAACCAGCTCATGTGGAAGGCGCGCATCTGGATCGACTTGAAATCAAACAGTCTGATGCGCGTGGCTTTGTTGGCAATGTCCATGGTATTGGCGTCTCCCTAGTCAAAAATAAAGCAACAAAAAAGGCGTCACCGGGTTGCTCGTAACAGAAGCAATGCCCGCAGCTGACGCCTTTGCCTATTTTTGGGTCCGCCGTTAGACCCGCACATTGATATCGCTGGCTTACCGGGTGCGGCGGTGCGTCGCCGCATGGTCGAAACCTGCAAGTGCCATTCTTGAATGGCGTTTGTATTGAATGGAGCAAACCCCGTGCCAGTATTGGATTACCGCGAGGTTTCCAGAAAAACTCTGATATAACAGGGGGTTGTTGTGCCCGGTCAGGAATGACCGCCAGCGACCAGCGCGCTGCAACGCACAAAAATGGGCTGCGCAGACGCTAACGTGCACCTGATGGGTGCAGGACCGGCTTATTGCTGGCGCGTGTTTTCCAACGCCGGGTGGATGCTGGCAATGTCGGCATCCGCCACGTAGTCGAGCATTTTTGCCGGATCGAATTCGCGGCCGTCGAGAAACCGATCCGGACCGAGCGTCAGCGATTCAAGCTGCCATTCGGAAACGTGTACGCCTTCCGGTTTGTGATCGACAGACGGACAGGGGATGTCTGCCGCGGCGCAGGCCTCGCGGTACCAGTCGCTGCGATAGACACTGGCGGCCAGTGCTTCGGGGTCAAGAGTCTGACCGATCTGGCCCCAGCGGATCATCTGGCTGAGCAGCCATATGGCCTGCGAACGCCACGGGAAGTTGGCGCAGTAGCGATAAAACACGTGGCCACCGGTCTTCAGGCCGGCGGCAATCGGCTCCGGCGGCAGATCCAGGTATTGCGGCTGGCTGAGCATCGCGACCGTCTCGTCACGATGCCGGTCGTCGGCCAGCCAGCGGCTGGCCGCGAGCAGTGCGCGCAGCAGCGCCTGGTGGGTGTGCGGATGTTCCTGGGCCCAGTCGGCGCGCAGCGCCAGGACTTTCTCCGGTGCGTTCTGCCAGATCTGGTAACCCTTGAGCAGAATAGTGCCGTAACCGCGCGCCGCGGCAACCTGGTTCCAGGGCTCGCCGACGCACAGGCCGTCAATGCGGCCGGCCGCCAGCTGGCTGACCATCTGCGGCGGCGGAATAACGACCAGATTGACGTCTTCGTCGGGATTGATGCCACCGGCCGCCAGCCAGTAACGCAGCAGGTAGTTATGACAGGAGTAGGGATAGACCATGGCGAAGGTTAGCGGCGCCTGGCCTTCCCGGCGGCGGCTGTCGATGATCTGTTTCAGGCTGATGACCGACTGATGCGCCGAGGCCAGCGCCTCCGGATTCAGATTCTTCAGCTGTTCGCGCAGGCTGTTCGAGATGGTTATGGCATTGCCGTTCAGACTGAGCGAAAAACTGCTGACCAGCGGTGTGCGGATGCCGTTCAGGCCCAGGCTGATGGCCAGGGACATGGGTGCAAGCATGTGTGCGCCGTGCAGACTGCCGACGCACAGCTTGTCGCGGATGTTCGCCCAGGAGGCCTCGCGCGACAGGCGTACGTTCAGACCTTCCGTTTCGAAGAATCCCTGCTCCCGGGCGACGGCCAGGGGCGCTGCGTCGATGAGCGGAATGAAGCCGAGGGTCAGATCACGCGTTTCAGGTTGCATGCAATCTCCGGGGTTATTCCAGTAATTCGGCTGCTGCGATGATGCTGCGCGCCAGTTCCGACAGTTTCAGATTTCGATCCATCGCCATCTTGCGCAGGCTCTGATAGGCCTGATCCTCGTCAAGACCGCGTTTTTTCATGAGTATGCCCTTGGCCTTTTCGATCAGCTTGCGTTCGGTCAGCTGCATGCGCGTCTGTTCCAGCTCGTTGCGCAGCTGCTGATACTCGCGAAAACGGTGCATGGCAACATCGAGAATCGGGCGAATGCGTTCCGGGCTGAGACCGTCAACGATGTAGGCGGATACGCCGGACTTGACCGCGCGCTCGATCGTTGCGCTGTCTCCGTCATTGGTGAACATCACGATCGGGCGTGGCCGATCGCGGTTGATGGCCTGCATGGATTCCAGCGTATCGCGGCCGGGTGATTCCAGATCCACGATGATGATATCGGGCTGGGTACGTTCGACGGTGGCGATGATGTCCTCGCTCGCGGAAATGCGGGCGACAATTTCATGACCCTGCTCGCGCAGCGCATTGTCGAGAATTTCAAACCGCTCCGGTTGTTCGTCGATGAGTATTATTTTTAATTGATTGTTACTCACGAAGTGACGGACTCGATGATAATCTGAATGTCATGGGGCAGTGGCAAAGAGCCGGAACTGCTCGACGTCGGTACTTATGCCACGACTTAGGTTGAGTGAATGACGGTCAGCGCCATAATGCGCGTACTTTACGCCAAGGGTTAAATGTTTGCCAATGCCACGACGTAACCGATCGACATAGCCATGGCTCAATACAGTGTTCGACAGCGTGACATCGTTGACCAGAGCGGATCACGTCCTGTTACGTGGTCGCTGAAACACCGTTCATGATCAGGTGCAGCTGGTTGATAAAAAGACAAGGCAAACATCGGGCCAGAACAAATAACTTACTGTTCGTATGACTATCAAAAGGCGGGAACAGGTGCAGCGTAAGCCACTGATGCACTGTTTTGGCGCTAGTGTGCGCCATGCCGGTGCCTTGAGTAGTTATTCGAACACCCCCTGGCTTTCGGCCCAGCGATCGAGTTGGGCACGGATCGCGTCAGGTGCGTGGATCTGCGGTAATGACTGTTGTTCGAATTCGGCTTCCCAGTTGCTGATGTGTTGCCGGGCACGCGCGAAAGCGTCGCTGAATGAATGTGCTAGCGGCAGTGCTTCCTGGAAGTAGGCGCGGCCGAAATAGGTCATGGTGGCGGTATCGCTGCAGCCGAATGACTGGCGGTCGGCACGCGCCGCGGTCATGATCATCGTGTGTTCGTTCTTGAGCGGTGCAATGAAGCCGCCAGAATAACACGCGGAGATCATGATCACTTTCCACTTTACCGGCAATGACTGTAGCAGTCCTGCCAGCCGTGTGGCTGACAGATCCGGCAGGGCAAAACCGTCATGGTGCAACACCAGCTCATGCTGTTCGCTGCCGTGTGAGGTCAGATAGAGGAACAGGATATCCTGTTCGGGGTTCATGATTGCCGCCAGGCCCTTGAGTGCGGTTTCGATGCTGGTGCTTGTGGCCAGCGGCAGCTGGGTGGTGGTCGTGCGGCTGTTGACCAGCAACAGTGACCGATCCGCAGTGGCGAAGTCACGGTCCAATTGTGTCCGGATCGTTTCAACCTCGCGGCGAAAGACTTCCTGGCTGCCATCACCGGCGATACCGAGAAAGTAGAGTTCAACCGCGTCGGGATTGCCCGGCTGCAGGGCCGACAGTTCGCGGGTCAAAAACTGGTTTTGGCGGTACAGCGCCAGTTCGGTGTCCTGTTCCAGCGCCGCGTAATAGGCCGCGTAGCTGTCCGCCGCGGCTTCCGGGGGTGTCTCGGTGGCGGTGTCCGGTTCCGGCACCATCGCGGTTTGCTCGACCAGCAGCCAGCCCAGCAGCAGGGCCGACAAGCTGAGCCACAACAGGTATCGGCGGCGCATCAGGCTACTCCGACATGTCGCTGACGTAGGCGGGCCCGCCGAGCTGGCGCATGTGGCGCAGTATCCAGTCGCGCCGCTCCAGCATGTAGTCCGTCGGCGCGGCGGCGTCGAAGTATTTCGGATTGGGCAGTACAGTGGCGAGTAGGGCGGCCTGGGGCGGCGTCAGAGCGGCAGCAGAGGTGGCATGGTATTCGCGCGCCGCCGCCTCCACGCCGTAGATCCCGGGACCGAACTCGGCGATGTTCAGATAGACCTCGAGGATACGCTGCTTGGGCCAGCTCAGTTCGATCAGCAGGGTGAACCAGGCCTCCAGGCCCTTGCGCAGCCAGCTCTGCTGCGAGCACAGGAACAGGTTCTTGGCCACCTGCTGGGATATGGTACTGGCGCCACGCAGGCTGCCGCCGCGCAGGTGGTCGCGTATGGCGTCCCGGATCGAGGCGACATCGAAGCCATTGTGGCGGGGAAATTTCTGATCCTCGGCGGCGACCACGGCGATGCGCATGGCCGGTGCAATGTCGTGCCAGTCTACCCACTGATAGCGCGGGTGGCCGGTCCAGGCTTGTGTCTGACCCTGCTGCTCGAACCAATGGCCGAGCATGAACGCGCTGGTCGGTGGGGGCAGCCAACGCAGCAACAGCACCGGCAGCAGCGTGACCAGCAGGAATACCAGCGCCAGCAGGCCGCAGCCGGTGAGCAACCGGCGGCGCCAGGGGTGGCGTTTGCGAGTGGCCTTGGTCATGAATTGGTCACCGGGGGTTAACAGTATGCGTTATCTTACTGAATTCAAATTCCATCAGATACTGCATGGCGGCCGCGTCCTGTGGGCCGCACCGTAGCGGCGGAACGCGTTCAAATAACGGCCTTTTGATAGTGGCATTCAGCCGATGGATGTCCTATGCTGAAAATTACGCAGTGGACCAACTACAGTGATTTCGGAACAGCCCACCTGATCGTTCAGCACGCTTTTCGTAATTTCTCTCTCAGGACACCTCTGCGCATTATCTTTTATTTTTATTGAGGTGAATTAGTGTGAATACCGGTACCGTAAAGTGGTTCAACGAAAGCAAGGGATTCGGCTTCATCCAGCCTGATGATGGTAGCAAAGATGTGTTTGTTCATTACTCGGCCATTGCCGGCAGTGGGTTCCGTTCCCTGACCGAGGGTCAGAAAGTGTCTTTCGAGGTCCAGAAGACACCCAAGGGCCTGGCTGCCGCCAACGTCCAGGCCGCCTGAAGCACTGCTTTCCAGAGCCTGATAAACCCCGCTTCGGCGGGGTTTTTTATTGTCCGGGGCTGCCGTCGTGCCGACGAGTTTGTATACTGCCCGCCTCATGACACAGGATTTCGAACAGGCCGCCCGGGCGCTGGCTGATGCCGGCCGTCAGCTATACCAGCTTGGCATGGTGCCGGCAACCAGTGGCAATTTTTCCGCCCGCCTGGATGCCGAACGTATCGCCATCACCGTTTCCGGCCGTCACAAGGGGCATCTGAGCGCCGACGATATCATGCTCGTGGACGGCCTTGGCCAGTCGCTGGATGGCCGTCGTGCGTCGGCGGAAACGGCCCTGCATATCCAGATATATCAAAGATTTGGCGACGCCGGTGCGGTGTTGCATCCGCATTCCGTGCATGCGACGCTGTTATCCAGACTGCTCGATGGCCCGCTGGAACTCAGCGACTACGAACTGCTCAAGGCCTTTCCCGGATTCACCACCCATGAGTCGCACCTGACGGTGCCGGTGTTCAACAATGATCAGGATATCGACCGGCTCGCCGCCGAGGTTGATGCCTGGATGGACTCGGCCGGGCCGATTCACGGTTATCTGATTCGGGGTCACGGTTTCTATACTTGGGGGGGGAGCGTCGCCGACGCCATGCGCCACGTCGAGGCTTTCGAGTTTCTATTCAAATGCGAGTTGATGCTGCAGGGAGTGAGTGTGCAATGACGACACTTTCCATCTACACCGATAACCGGCCAGACGAGGCTGAAACACTGACCGACTTCGACGCGATCAGCGCCCGTTTGCGTGATGTCGGCATACAACTGGAACGCTGGCAGGCGAATCAGCCATTATCGGCGGATGCCGACCAGGAAGAAGTCCTTGCCGCATACAGTGATGATATCGAACGCCTGAACCGGCAGTATGGCTTCCAGTCCGTGGATGTGATCAGCCTGCGGCCGGACAATCCGAAAAAGGCCGAGATGCGGCAGAAATTCCTCAGCGAACATACCCATGATGACTTCGAAGTGCGTTTCTTCGTCGACGGTCAGGGCCTGTTCTACCTGCATATAGAGAACAAGGTCTATACTGTGCTTTGCACCAGGGGGGATCTGATCAGTGTGCCGGCCAATACCACGCACTGGTTCGACATGGGGACACAGCCGGACTTCAAGTGCATCCGCTTCTTCACCACGGCAGAAGGCTGGGTCGGTCATTTCACCGGCAGTGATATCGCCGAGCACTTTCCCGATTTTGACAGCTATGTCAGCGCAACAGGCTGACGGCGACAAATATAACCAGTCTTTTCACTACCGGGTGTTTCTGCATTGAGCCAGGCCATTCTGACCGATATCGAGGGCACGACCACGTCGCTGTCCTTCGTCCATGACGTTCTGTTTCCCTACGCGCGGAAACACCTGCCGGCGTTCATCCGTGAGCACCAGCATGAAGCGGAAGTCAAGGCATTGCTGGATGACCTGCGCGAACAACAGCAGCGCTACCTCAATGAAGGCCAGATTATTGACTTGCTGATTTACTGGGTGGAGGAGGACCGCAAGGACACAGTTCTCAAGTCACTGCAGGGTCTGCTGTGGCGCCGTGGCTATGAAAGCGGCGACTTTACCGGTCACATTTACGAGGATGCCGCTCGCAGGCTTCAGCAGTGGCACGCCACGGGCCTGCAGCTGGCAATTTTCTCTTCTGGCTCGGTTGCCGCGCAAAAACTGCTGTTCGGTTACAGCGACTACGGTGACCTGACGCCGTTGTTCAGTCACTACTTCGACACGACCACCGGCGCCAAGCGTGAGGCTGGCGCCTACACGCGCATTGCCGAAACTATGCACCAGGCGCCGGCGGACATCCTGTTCCTCTCCGACGTCATCGAGGAACTGAACGCCGCACGTGCCGCCGGCCTGCAAACCACGCAGCTGGTGCGCGAAGGGCAGGCGACAGGGGAGCATCCTGTCGCCAGTACCTTTGACGCGATCCAGGTTGGGTGAGCGGTGTCCTGGTTGATTAGTGACCGGTAATTGGTGATCGGCAAGAGCCGGCACTTGTAGGAACGGGTTGAAATCCACGAACCCATCGGCGCATGTTTCACCGGCTGAAGTTGGCTTCCTCAGAGATGGTCGGATAAGCGTAGGAGCGGCGCCCCCGCCGCGAAAAAGATTCGAATACCATGCGGTAAGCGAGCGCCTGTTCGGCCCGGGGGCGGGCCTCCTACGGGCGTGAACGATAGGCAGGAGCAGCGCCCCCGCCGCGAACATGCCGGTGAGGGGTTATTGAATTTTAATTCTGCCTTGACACCGAAACAGCGTCGCTCACGCTTCTTTAAATCACCAATCACCAATCACCAATCACCAATCACCAATCACCAATCACCAATCACCAACTCACCGCTTGTCCATTGGCACGTAGTCGCGTTTCGGGGCGCCGGTGTAGATCTGACGGGGCCGGTCGATCTTGGCTGGTGCCATGTGGACTTCGCGCCAGTGTGATATCCAGCCCGGTAACCGACCGATGGCGAAGATCACGGTAAACATGTTGGTCGGGATGCCGATCGCCCGCATGATGATGCCGCTGTAGAAATCGACATTCGGGTAGAGCTTGCGCTCGATGAAGTAGTCGTCTTCCAGGGCCACTTCCTCAAGCCGTTTGGCAATGTCCAGCAACGGATCGTGGATGCCAAGCCGGTCGAGGACGTTGTCGCAGGCCTGCTTGATGATCTTCGCGCGTGGATCGAAATTCTTGTAGACGCGGTGACCGAAGCCCATAAGGCGGATGCCGGCTTCCTTGTTCTTTACCTTCTCCATGTATTCTTCCGGCGTCATGCCGCTGTCATGCAGTTGTTGCAGCATTTCCATGACCGCGACATTGGCGCCCCCGTGCAGCGGTCCCCACAGGGCGCAGACGCCGGCGGCGACCGAGGCGTACAGGTTGGCCTGGGCGGAGCCGACCATACGTACCGTCGAGGTTGAACAGTTCTGTTCATGATCGGCGTGCAGGATGAGCAGCTTGTCCAGCGCATCGACGACAACATCATCGGGTTCATACGGCTTGTGCGGCAGGGATAACAGCTGATGCAGGAAGTTGGCGGTGTAGCGCAGGTCAGAACGCGGGTAGTTCATCGGCTTGCCGATCGACTTGCGATAGCTGGCTGCCGCGATCGTGCGAACCTTGCTCATCAGGCGCGCGGCCGGGTCCATGAAGTGATCGTCGTCGTCCGGTGACATGAACACGGGCTGAAAACAACCGAGGGCATTGATCATCGCCGACAGGATGGCCATCGGCGGTGCGTCCGCCGGAAAGCCCTCGAAGGCATGCAGCATGTCTTCGTGAATGAACTGGTGTTCGGTGAGCTGGTTGCGGAATTCCTGGAGCTGGGATTCACCGGGCAATTCGCCGAATATCAGCAGGTAGGCGGTTTCGGCAAAGGTCGATTGCTCGGCCAGCTGTTCGATCGGATAACCGCGATAGCGCAAAATGCCGTTGTCGCCGTCGATATAGCAAATGTTGCTCTGGCAGGAACCGGTATTGCCGTAACCGTTGTCCAGCGTAATAAGTCCGGTCTGGGCGCGCAGTGAGCTGATATCGATGCCGGTTTCGTTTTCGGTGCCGACGACCACCGGCAGTTCCAGGCTCTTGTCATCGTAGGTCAGCTTGGCGGATTGGGACATGATCTTCCTCTTCGTTAACAATCATAAAAAGAGCTGTCGTCACTATCGGACTGCACAGTTTTACGGGCGGGTCTTCACGCCCCGCGGTCACGGCTGTATGCGACAGGCCGTCAGGGGAGGCGCTATTCTACCGATGCGGAACACATTCGTCTTGTGCAATGCGATAGATTTTTATCAGGCTCTTGACAGAGTGAGAATGAGGCTTTCCGCATCGCCATCGGGTCCCGATCCGGGATTCCGGCATTGCGCCGGTTTATCATTCAAATCAATCTATTAGTTGAGCAATGGCGGGGCAGCGCCTATGCTGACCGCATTAGAATAATGTGCCGGGAGTGACCGACATGGATCTGGAAATTCGGCCCAGCTGGCGGGATCAGTTGGGTTTAATGTTATTGATTGTGCTGCTGGTCCTGGCGACGGTTACCAGCGGAGTCGTCGGTATGGCCGATATGCCAGCCGGGGTGGTGACAGCGACACTGGCCGCGATGACCGTGCTGGCCGTACTGGTATTGCTGTACCGGCACTATGTCTGGCGCTTTCAGATCAGCGATGGCGCCATAGAAAGTCATTACGGCATCATCTCCCGTGATGTGCGCTCCATACGTATTCGCGATCTACGCAATATCAACGTGCGCCAGAGTATCCTCCAGCGTTTGCTCGGTATTGGTGATGTCGAATTCTCCAGCGCCGGCGGTGCCGGTATTGAGGTGACTTTTTTCGGTGTGGCCGGGCCGATGGCATTGAAAACCCGCATCCAGGCCATCGAGGCGGCGCCGGAGGATTAAGTCGGCTCAGGTATCCGGCTGCTGCTGGTCGAACGCTTCCTGGATACGTGCGGTTTCCCGGGCGCGTTGCTGTACCAGCCGCATGAAGGCATGGGCCACGTGCGGTACATTCTCGAAATAGTGGGTCAGATCACCGTAGTTGGCACACAGCAGTTCGCAGCGTTCAATGGCCCTGACCGAGGCGCTGCGTCGGCCATCCTGAAAATAGCCCATCTCGCCGATCGGATCGCCGGGCTCGAGGTAGGCAATGTGCATCCAATGACCGTCGATATCCGTGCGATAGACCTCGGCGCGTCCCAGGCCGAGCACGTACAGGGTGGGGTCCTCTTCATCCTGGATGATGAACTGGTAACCTTCCGGCACAGTGACTTCACGAAAACGGCTGCTGAGCGAATTCAGTTCCGGGCCACTCAAATTCCTGAAGACATAACACTCTCGCAGCCGGTCGGTGCGCTGGTGACGTATGGCGGCTTCCAGCTCGCTCTGCGAGACCGTGCCCAGTTCCTGTAGTATTTCGCCAATGCGTTTGTGCTGGCCGTTACCGCTTGCATGCTGAGCCTGGTGCTGCAACGCGGCGCGGATGGTGCCGGGCGCGCAGGCGAGATACTCGGCCAGACGCCGCAGATAGGAACCTTTTCCCCGAGGTGTGTCGGTCATGCGGCTTTTCCCCCGTGGCCGTCACCGGACAATAAATGATATCGAATCACTAACAGCCAGATTGCCATGAAAGGACTTTTTAATCCATGCCGGGAACAGCCATGCTGGCCTGGTTGACTCGCTGGCGCCGGCGACGCGTTGTGCGGCGCAAACCACTGGATGCGGCACTATGGCAGCAGACGCTCGCCGGCCTGCCGTTGCTCGCTGGCCTGGAGATGGATCAAAAGCGTGAGCTCGAGTACCTGACAACCCTGTTCCTGCATGACAAGTCATTCGAACCGGTACAGGGGCTGGTGCTGACCGATGCCGACCGGTACTGGATCGCGGCCCAGGCCTGTCTGCCGATCCTTGGCTTGGGGCTGGAATGGTATGACGGCTGGCGCGGGATCGTGATCTATCCGTACGACTTCGTCGGTGGTCATGCCGAGATCGATGATGCCGGTGTCGTCCATGAACACGATATGCTGCAGACCGGTGAGTCCTGGCAGCACGGGCCGGTCATACTGTCGTTGCCGGAAGTGCGCAACAGTGGCCACTGTGATGGCAATAACGTCATCATCCATGAACTGGCACACAAGCTGGATATGCTCAATGGCGATGCCAACGGCTACCCGCCACTACACCGCAACATGCCCAGCGAGATCTGGAGCCGGGTGTTCCAGGCCGCCTACGATGACCTGGGCGAACGCGTCGACAGCCGGATCCGCGTCAGTATCGATGCTTACGCCACGGAATCGCCGGCCGAGTGTTTTGCCGTGTTCAGCGAGTATTTCTTTTCGTTGCCGGGGCTGCTGCAGGCTGAGTACCCGCAGGTCTACGAACAGCTCGCGCTTTTCTATCGCCAGCAGCCGCTGCAACGGCTGCAGTCGGCTGCACGTTCGTCAGCCAGCGACTGATTGGTGTTGCCGGGCGCGGCAGTCGTCGATGACCCATGCCGGTATCCGGCGTCGCGCCAGCCAGATCAGCAACGGCACAATGACGAGGTCGTCGAGCTGGCCGAGCAGGGGGATCCAGTCGGGGATCAGATCGACCGGTGACAGTAGATAAAACAGCGCCAGCCCCAGCAGCCAGCGTGCCGATCGTGGTGTGCCGGGATGCTCGGCTACACAGCGCCAGACAGAGCTCTCGGCTTTGATGCGGGTAACAAGTTGACGCCAGTGGGGCATGGGTTGTTGGGTGACTGGTAATTGGTGATTAGTGACTGGCAATACCTGCCATTGTAGGAGCGCATTAACCAATAGCGCGTAGCGCACTTTCACCCGAGCCTGTAAATAATTCTGTGTAAGTGCCCGTTCAAAGATATTGTGTCACGCGTTCACCGTATTCGATGATAAAGCGATTGAGTGCGGGCTTC
>NZ_JANUCT010000014.1 GCF_024808875.1 Methylohalomonas lacus | reverse complement strand
CCAGGGCATCGGTCGCTTCTCCTGTTAAACCTATGCCGCAAAGTGTTACCCATGTCCCCGGTTCGTTCTGTAACCTATGTCTCCGGTTCGTACCCCCATCCGTACCTTCCCCCATCAAGGGGGAAGGAAAAAGGTGGCGCTGCGCGCTGTCAGCTGACGCGCTCTCGCAATGGCGAGCCTTGCCAATCACGAATCACCAATAACCACTCACCAGCTTTCCCGTATTCGCGTTCATTTGCGGTTTCAATTGACCGATTACTCACTCAATGGCTTGTAGGCGCCATCAACCTGACGCTCGAACAGTTCACCCTGTTCGAAATCGAAATACCAGCCGTTGAGTATCAGCCGCCCGGCCTCGACGGCTTCGCGCACAAACGGAAAGCCCATCAGGTTTTCCAGTGACACGCCGACGGCGGCACGCTCGCACTGCTGGCACTGGCTATCAAGATCCGCGTCCGCGCTTT
Organism: Methylohalomonas lacus; assembly: GCF_024808875.1. Taxonomy (GTDB): domain Bacteria; phylum Pseudomonadota; class Gammaproteobacteria; order Methylohalomonadales; family Methylohalomonadaceae; genus Methylohalomonas; species Methylohalomonas lacus. Next base: position 82,891 of record NZ_JANUCT010000014.1, on the reverse strand, counting down.
CCTGTTTGACGATGTCACGCGCAGGTTTCATGGCACTCATCCATGGATCGATGAAGCCGTGCGTCCGGTTGGAATGACTGCCTTCCATCAACGCGCGAATGCCGCCGCACTTGCTGTGGCCCATGACGATGATGTGCGGTACCTGCAGGTGCTTGACGGAAAATTCGATCGCCGCCGAGGTACCGTGGGTCTTGCCGTCGTCGACAAACGGCGGCACGACGTTGGCGACGTTGCGCACCACGAAGATGTCGCCGGGCGTGGCATCGGTGATCAACGCCGGATCGACGCGCGAATCGCTGCAGGCGATAACCAGCGCCTTCGGCGACTGGCCCTGCGCCACCAGTTGCTGGTAGATCTCGGGCCTTTCGATGAAGTGCTGTTGGCGAAAACGGCGAAAACCTTGAATAAGCGTATCGAGTTCGGGCATGGGTTTGCAGATCCTCTTGTTATTTCCCGTTGTCTAAAAATCGATCGCGGCCGCGTTCAGCCTCGCTCTCCGGTCAGGCGGGTTTCCGCCTCACGGTACTTGGCCGCGGTCTTGTCGATAATCTCGGTGGGCAGTCTCGGCGCCGGCGGCTTCTTGTCCCAGTCCAGGCTTTCCAGGTAGTCGCGCACGAACTGCTTGTCGAAACTCGGCGGGCTGCTACCGACCTGGTACTCATCCGCCGGCCAGAAGCGCGACGAGTCGGGCGTCAGCACCTCGTCGATCAGAATGAGCTCACCGTCGTCGTCGAGACCGAATTCGAGCTTGGTATCGGCGATGATGATGCCGCGCTCGGCAGCGTAGGCGGCGGCCTCGCTGTAGATGGCCAGCGTCTGCTCGCGGATGCGTTCGGCGAGTTCCTTGCCGATGCGGTCGGCCATCTGCTCGAAGCTGATGTTCTCGTCATGGTCGCCGACCTCGGCCTTTGTTGCCGGCGTGAAGATCGGTTCCGGCAGCTGCTCGGCCTGGCGCAGACCCGCCGGCAGCGGAATGCCGCAGATACGGCCGCTGCCCTGATAGTCCTTCCAGCCGGAGCCGATGATGTAACCACGGGCCACCGCCTCGACCGGCAGTGCCTGGCAGCGCCGGACGACCACGCTGCGGCCTTCCAGCGGCGCGCGCTCGGCGGCGTCCGGAACGACGTCGGCCAGCGGGATGTCGGCGAGGTGGTTGCGGATGCGGCCGGCGGTGCGCGCGAACCAGAAATTCGCCACCCGGTTCAGCACCCGGCCCTTGTCAGGGATCGGATCCGGCAGGATGACGTCGAAGGCGGACAGACGGTCGCTGGTGACGATCAGCAGGTGGTCGTCACCGACGGCGTAGATGTCGCGCACCTTGCCCTGGCTGAGCAGCGGCAGGTCGCGGATTTCCGAGCGATAGAGTGGGCGATCGGGGCTGTGCATGGTCTGGCTCACGTTGACAGCGGGCTATTCTCCCACAGCTAGAAGCAAGCGGCTATGGCCGCCGGCCGCGCCGCAGCGCGGCCAAAAAGGCTTTTCATGGGGGGCGCATTAAGATAGGCTGCCGCGTTCTCAACAGCCGGGGACCGGTCAACGTGTCGGAACAGTCACCTCAATCGGAATCCAGACGGCCCGAATCGACGCTGGGGCTGCATCACGTCGCCCTGAATGTCCGCGATCTGGAAACCTGCGAGCGCTTCTATGTCGAACTGCTCGGCATGGCGGTGGAGTGGCGGCCGGACGCCGACAATGTCTACCTGTGCTCCGGCAATGACAATCTTGCCCTGCACCGGCTGCCGGACGGTCATGTGCCGGACGGCGTGCAGCGGCTCGACCATATCGGCTTCATACTAAAGACGCCGGATGCGACCGATGCGTGGTATGAATTCCTGACAAGTCACGACGTGCCGATGAAAACGGCGCCGCGCACGCATCGCGACGGTGCCCGCAGTTTCTATTGTGAAGACCCGGAAGGGAACGTAGTACAGATGATCTACCATCCTCCGCTCGCTGATGGTTAGCGGGTCGGTTCAACAGGAGGGGATGTGACCATGGCGAATGATATGAGCAAGAAAAACGTCCAGCTGCACGGCTTCAATAACCTGACGAAGTCGCTGAGTTTCAATATCTACGACGTCGCCTACGCGCAGACGGAGTCGCAGCTGAACGAGTACATGGATTACATCGACGAGGCCTACAATGCCGAGCGCCTGACCAAGATCCTCAAGGACGTAGCCAACATCATCGGCGCCAACATCCTCAACATCGCCCAGACCGACTACGATCCGCTCGGTGCCAGCGTCACCATCCTGATTTCCGAGGAAATGCCGGCGCTGGAGGGCGTGACCAACGCCGAATCGCCCGGCCCGAACCCGGAAGCGGTGGTCGCGCACATGGACAAGAGCCACCTGACCGTGCACACCTATCCGGAAAACGATCCGCGTCTGGGTATCAGCACGTTCCGCGCCGACATCGACGTCAGCACCTGCGGCAAGATCTCGCCGCTGAAGGCATTGAACTTCCTGATTCACAGCTTCGAATCGGACATTGTCATCATGGACTACCGCATCCGCGGCTTCACCCGTGACACCACCGGCAAGAAGCACTACATCGATCACGAAATCAGCTCGATCCAGAACTTCCTCGAGACCGAGACCAAGCAGCGCTTCCAGTGCGTGGACGTCAACATCTACGAGGAAAAGCTGTTCCACACCAAGATGATGCTGAAGAGCTTCGAGCTGGACGACTACCTGTTCGGCCTCGATGCCGACTCACTGAACCTGAACGAGCGCCTCAACATCGAGTCGCGGCTGAAGCACGAGATGCAGGAAATCTTCTACGGCCGCAACATCGAGGACGCGATGTTCAGTCCCGGCAATCGCTGAATCAGCCGCCTGCGGCAGCCACACAGCCGGCCGTATCCGCACGAAACGCCAGCGTACAGACGTGCCGCGCCCAGATGGCCGGCCAGTCGTCGTGATCGGCGTCGTCGAACACCAGCAATTCGACCGGCGTCGCCGGCGGCAGGCCACGCACGAACCCGGCCACCAGCGCCGGCGGCAGGGTATCGTCGTCACCTCCGGCGAGGTGCAGCTGGCGCACATCGGCCAGCCGGTCGCGCACGTCGGCCGGGTTCAGCGAGTCATCCAGCGGCGTATCGCCGTGATGCCGCGTCCAGGCGGCGTGATCGAGATTGCCCGCCACCGTCACCAGCCAGTCGACATCGTCACGCCGCGCCGCGAGCAGCGTCGCGATCGTACCGCCGCCGGAAAAGCCCACCAGTGTCAGACTGGCCGCGCCGCTATCGGCCCTGAGCTGGTCGACCGCAGTATTCATGGCCGCGACAACTGCCGGTGCGTAGCGCGCCGTGGTCCAGTAACGCGACTCGCAGCTGTCCGGCAGGGGCTGCACAAACTGGCAGGGACGGGCGAGGTAGGCGACCGTGGCAGCCGGATCGGCGACCGCCATCTGCAGCGCCACCGGGTCACGTGGTGTGGGATCGTTCGAGACGCGGCGGCGACTGACAAAGGCGCGACCGTCGCCCTCAATGTAGACGGTCAGGTTCCTCGAGCCGGCGCTGAAGCCGCGCCGGAAGCCGAACAGTTCGAATTCACCCGCTGCGATCCTTTGTTCACTGAATCCCGCGTCTGTTGCCAGCGTACGTGCCGGCGCCACCGGATCATGCAGGAAACCGGTCGACTGGCAGCTGGCCACTAGTACAGCGGTCAGCAGCAGCGCCAGTTGCCGGGGCAATATACCGGTCAATATCAGAACTGCAGCCGGGCAATGAACGTCAGCGTGTGACTGTCGAAATTGTCACGGCTGGTGCTGCCGCTGTATTCGACCACACCACTAAAGCCGTTATTGCCAAAGTAGCGGAAGCCGCCCGACAAACGCCACTCGTCGTCGTCACCGCTGGGCCGCGGCTGGCCGGCGGCAACCACCGGTGTCTCGTTCTCGAAGTCGTACTGGTAGTAAACGCTGGCGAACGGCTCGATGGCGTGAACGCTGTAAGCGACCTCGCCGCCGATCTGGACCTGGCCGAACTCGCTGCGGTTCGACGCCACCGTCTGGCCGCCGTTGCCGCGCTCGCTGAAGCCGTCGCGGTCGTCCTCGCTGTAGATGAGACCGGCGCGACCCAGCAGCATGAAGTTGCCATACTGGTGAAACTTGTTCACGTTGGCGGCGACGAACCAACGATCCGAGTCGGTATCGGAAACGATGCGGTTGCCGTCGATCGGGTTGGTGCGGCTCTGGTCGATGTTCATGTTCGAGTAGCCGAGCGCGCCGTCGACGCTGATGGTGTCGGTCAGCAGGTAGGCCACGTACGGCGCGATCGTGTAGCCCTCGGTTTGGTAGCCGCCGTTGTTGAAGCGCGTGTCGATATTGCTGTCGTCGTAGCCCAGCGACACACCGGCGACCAGCTTGTCCGAAAACGTGTAGTCGGCACCGAGGAGAAAGCTGTCGATGGTACCCTTGTAGGCCGTCGACGCCAGGTCATTGCTGGAGCGGGTGCGGGCATAGCTGAGCCACGGCGACCAGTTATCGAAGCCGTCACCGGCGGCACGGCCAGTCATATCGTCACCGGTATTGGCGGCGATGCCACCGCCACCACGACGGTTGCCGAAGAAACGATTCTGGATCACGCCCGAGAAACGGTAGAGAAAGTCGCTCATGTGAACACGCTGGAATTCGTTTTGCAGGACTTCACTTGCAGTATTTATAGCACTGCAAGACTCCTCTGGTTCCGTGGCAACAGATGCGAGGAGTTCTTCTTCCGTTGCAAACTCTATTGGTTCACCTGCAAAGTTACAAAACTGATCACCATCGCAAAAATAATCCTCCCCTTTAACAAGGTTTGGGCCCGCCAACTCACATCCTTCTGCCGACTGCCCCAAAGCGGATTGAGAAATCAATAAACTGCAAATCCCCACCACGGCGAGCTGTTGCAGCCCGCGATACCCCATAGTCTCCATTACAGCCCCCGGTTTTATTGAACCATTCTGTGACCGGCGCACCCCTGACTTGCCGGTTCTGTTCTAGACTATTAGTCTAGCGATAGTAGCAGGGGGCGGCAAACGGGGGCATTCGGCCATTCTGCGCGCCTGCCATTTCTAACCTTGAGCGGGGACGATTATGCGACACGGCAAGACATTGGCACCAATATGGATCATTTTTCTCTGGTTTTTCGGGCTCAGCGCGGCGCTGGCCAGTGTCGGCGAGGTAGCCAAACTGGACGGCTACGCCAAGGCCCAGCGTGGTGACGAGCCGGCACGCCGGCTGAGCGAAGGCGACCCGGTCTTCGAGGCCGACACCGTCAGTACCGGGCGCAAGGGCAAAATCGAGATTCGTTTTCGCGACGACACCGTCTTCAACCTGGGGCCCGACTCGAGTTTCGAGGTCGAATCCTACGACTACAGCGCCGGGGAAGAGGAAGCGGGCTTCACCGCCCGCGTCGTCAAGGGCGCCTTCCGCTTCGTTACCGGCCTGGTCGGCAAGAGCAAACCCGAGGGCTTCAAGGTCAAAACCTCGGTGGCCACCATCGGCATCCGTGGTACCCAGGTTGTCGGCGAGGCCGACGCCAGCTCGGCGACCGTGATCCTGCTGGCCGAGGAGGATGGCAGCGTCGGTGCCATCAACGTATCGAACGAATTCGGCGCCGTAGACATCGACCAGGCCGAGTACGGCACTGAAGTGCCGGACGAGTTCAGCCCGCCGTCACCGCCGCGGCGCATGCAGGTGAATACGCTGCAGAACATCACCCGTTCATTGCAGAGTCTCCAGCGTATGCCAAGGCCGCAAATGCGCTGATATTCATTCACCGCATCAATGAAAGCCCCGCTTGAGCGGGGCTTTTTATTGGTTTTAATTGATAAGCAGCATGAGAAATGCCGGCTTTTATGAAAACCGCGATGCAGACAGTGTTAACCGGGCGTTCATTTTGGCTACAAAGGCAGAAGGAATATGGCGCGAATACTGATTGCCTGGGAACTCGGTGGCGGTTTCGGTCACATCCTGCGCTACAAGACGCTGATCACGCACCTGCTGGACCAGGGTCACCGGGTCTGCTTTGCTGCCCGCGATCTGGCCAGCGTCCGGCAGGTCCTGGCGGAACAACGCCTCACTCTGGTGCAGGCACCGATATCATTGCGAAACTCCGGCCCGGTCGCCGAGCCGATCGAAAACTACGCATATATCCTGCACAACACCGGCTTCAACGATCCATGCGGTCTGTCGGCTCGCCTCCAGGCCTGGCAATTCATATACAACAGTGTGCAGCCCGATCTGGTTATCTTCGATCACTGCCCCACCGGCCTGCTGGCCGCCCGGCACTACAGCTTTGCCACCCTGCAATGTGGTAACGGCTTCACCACTCCGCCGGAGATTAGCCCTTTCCCGGCACTGCGCGAATCAGCCGCGGGACCGAAAGCGTTACTAAAGTTCGAACAGCGCGTGCTGGCGAACGCGAACGAGGCCCTGAAAGCCTGTGGTGCTGACAGGCTGGACAGGCTTCAGGACCTGCTCCGTACAGATCGTACACTGCTGCTGACGCTGGAAGCGCTCGACCGCTACGGCGATCGTGAGCGCGGCGAGTATATCGGACCCGTGTTCGCCGATCATCACGGCAAACCAGTCAACTGGTCCGTCGGCAGACAACCCAGGGTCTTCGGCTATCTGAAAAACACGAAGAGCCTGCCGACCCTCGTAGCCACCATGAAGAACCAGCCAGCAAAGACCGTGATCTACGCACCGGAAGTCGGCCAGAAAGATAAAGACCGGTTCGGCGGCGGCGGGATCCGGTTCATCGACACCCCGGCCAGCCTGCCGGCCAGCATCCGTGACTGCCGCTTTGTCATCAACAACGGCAACCTGGGCACCGTACTCATGGCGCTACTGACCGGCGTGCCGTTACTGCTACTGCCAGACACGCTGGAGCAGTATCTGAATGCCCGCTGCGTGGAAAAACTGGGGGCCGCGCTGATTGCCGGCAAACAGAGCGACCCGGGGACGATCAGCAATCATGTACAAAGACTGCTGGAGGACGATTCCTACATGAAACAGGCGCGCCGCTTCGCCAGCGAGCACCGGGATTTCGAGCCCGGTCAGCCGACGCTATGCCTGATCGAGGCCGTCGATGGCTTGCTGCAGACACGCTCATAAAATCAGACAAACAGGCCCAGCACCATACTCTGATGATGCTGGGCACCTAGTCGATTAACAGCGTCAGAACTGGTAACGACCGATCAGGTTGATGCCATGGCTATCGTAATGATCACGACCCAGGATGGTATTGTATTCAATGACACCCGATACGCCATTGTTGGCAAAGAACCGCAGTCCGGTCGCCAACCTGAATTCATCATCATCATCTGTGCGCCGTGCCTGATTGGGATTCAGCCTAGTGCTGTCACCATCCTCGAACGCATACTGGTAATGCAGGCTGGCGTACGGCTCGACGGCCTTCTCGACATAGGCAATCTCGCCGCCAAAGGTGAGTTGGCCATATTCAATATTGCGACTGGCGACAGTTTGGGAGCTGATGCCGCCAGTTTCCGTAAAGCCATCCTGATCCTCTTCACTGTAGATCACGCCGGCCGTGCCGCTGAACAGCCAGTTGCGATACTGGTGATTGGCATTGAGGTTGCTCATGACGAACCAGCGCGAGGCGTCGGTGTCGCCGCGGACGATGGCGCCGCCGGGCTCGGTGCGGAACTGGTCGATGCTGAGATCCGAATAACCGAACGCCACATCGACGCTGACATTGTCGGTAAGCAGATAAGCCGCGTACGGTGCGACGGTCAGGCCCTCGACTTCCATCTCGCCGAGGTTGAAGGCTGTGGTGACGTCGTTGTTCTCGTAGCCGCCGCTGATACCGAAGATCAACCGATCGGAGTAGGTATAATCGATACCGAACAGTACATTGTCCTGGGTGGCATCATAGCGGGTTGACGACAGTTCGTTGTCGGCACTGGTCCGGCCGTAGCTGACCCACGGGGACCAGCCGCCCCAGTCGGCCATGCCGTCACCTGCCGCGCGGCCGGCCATATCGGACTGACCGCGCGCGGCAACGCCACCGCCGCCAAAGAAGCCGCCACGGATGCGATTCTGCAGTGCCTGCCCCATGCGATGAAAATACTCGGTCATCATCAGTCGGGTGATTTCCTCGCCTATAATCGCGGACCCGGAATTGAACTGAGAGCACAACCCGTCGGCATTCAGTTCATCGGGTGACACAGGACCATCGGAAGTCATGAAGGCTGAGTCATATCCACCGTTAACCTGGAAGACTTGGAAATCTCCATTGCCGTATCCATTATCGATATAATCGCCATATCCACCATTGAAAATCGGGCCCGTCTCTCCGGTAAAATAGGCATCTCCTTCCAGGCAAGAGTCGGAGTATTGCTCTTCGGCCGGTGCTGGTGGTGCCAATCCTGCAAAAACATTAGCTGTGTACCCTGAACAAGCTAATGCTACAAAAAAACCGTACAACGGCTTCAGTTGCCTACCCTGTGACATAAATCCCCCTGAACATATTGTTTGTGGTGGCGCAAAAAGGCCTTATGCTTTTGCTTTCCCTTGCATGCATACTAGCCACAAACGTGGCAACCTGCAAAATGGGACAGGCGCCAGCCGGCCCCAAGGGCCGGCATGACATGAATGCGGCTCTTGCCTGGCCGGAACAGCCATTTGCACTGAAACCTGAATGTAACCAATCCGATAGCCCAATGCCGTTCACGCGTCGCACGCTGCTGAAACTGATACCGCTGACCCTGTTGATCCAGTGGCCCTGGCGTGGCGCGTTCGCAGCGACGGGGTTCAAGACCACACTGGCGGTATTCCTCGACACGCTCATGCCGGCCGACGAAACGCCGGCGGCGAGCGAACTCGGCATCGACCAGGCGCTGCTGGAACGTGCCGCGGCCGACGACCGTTACGAGCGCCTGATCCGCAACGGTTGCGGCCTGCTCGACCGGGTATCACAGCGCGCCTACGCTCGTGACTTCAGCGAACTGGATGAGGCGCAGCGCATTCGCATCGTCGAATTCTTCGAGCGTCAGGGACCGCGCACCCTGGCGCGTGCCTTCTTCCGCAGCGTGCGTGACGACCTGTTCGAACTCTACTACAGCCAGCCGCAGAGCTGGCCGGGGCTGGGCATGGATCGGCCGCCACAGCCGGCCGGCTACATGGACTACCAGCGGCCGCCCGGACATGGCTGACGCGGACTACGACGTCATTGTCATCGGCTCCGGTGCCGGCGGCGGCGCCTGCCTGTGGGCGCTGGCGCAACAGAACGCTCGCGTGCTGCTGCTGGAAGCCGGGCCGGCCTACGACTACCGCGAGGACTACCGGCTGGATCAGGCGGACTGGGAGACCGAGGGTTTCCCCGCCAAAGTACCGACCGAAGCGCGCCAAACCTACGCCGAATTTCAGCGCCTGGAAAGCCGCTGGGACGGCATCCGCTCGCACAGCGATCAGCGCGGCCTGTTCGTGACCAAAGAGCGCCGCCAGCCCTACGCCTACCATCACGTCGTCGGCCTGGGCGGCTCCACGCTGCACTTTACTGGTGAGGCGCACCGCCTTAACCCGCAGGCCATGCGGATGCAGACGCGCTTCAGCGTGGCCGCTGACTGGCCATTCGGCTACGACCAACTCGAGCCGTATTACATCAAAGCGGAAAAGCTGATCGGCGTGGCGGGCCCGGCGCAGGAGCGTCGTTGTCCGCGCAGCGCCCCCTATCCGTTGCCTGCGCATACACTGAACTATTCGAGCCGGAAAATTCGCCAGGGCTGCAGCGATCTGGATCTCAACCTGCTACCCAATTCTCTGGCCATACTGTCGCAGCCCCATGATGGCCGGCCGGGCTGCAATTACTGCAATAACTGCACCCGCGGCTGCCCGCGCGCCGACAAGGGCAGCGTCGATGTCACCTTCATCCGTCGGGCGCGGCAACGGGACAACTGCGAAATCCGCACCGGTGCCACCGTCATCGACATCGAGACAACGGCCGACGATCGCATTGCCGGTGTCTTATACAGGGATGCCGACGGCCGGACCCGGCGCGTCAATGGCCGTGCGGTCGTGGTTGCCTGCGGTGCGGTAGAAACACCGCGGTTGCTGATGAACTGCTCCAGTGCCGGCGGCCGGGGCCTGGCCAACGAGTCCGGCCAGCTGGGCCGCAACTTCATGGAAACGATTTCCTGGCTGGCCAGCGGCCTGCACCCGGAAAACCTCGGCAGTCATCGCGGTATTCCGGCCGATGCCATCTGCTGGGATTTCAATACGCCGGACGCCATCGACGGCGTGATCGGCGGCTGCCGTTTCAACTCGTCGGTTGGCGAGGCCGGACTGGTCGGGCCGATCAGTTATGCCAAACGCGTGGTTGGTGGCTGGGGTCACGCGCACAAGCAACGCATGCGCGAGACATTCGGTCGCATACTCTCGATCGGGGCGATCGGCGAGAGTCTGCCGAACCCGGGCTCCTACATCGATCTGGATCCGGATGCCAGGGATGCCAACGGGCTGGCCAAGGCACGCATCCACAGTTTTCTCGATGACATGGCCCTGCAGCGACTGATTTTCATGGCCAACAAGTGCCGTGACATTCTCAACGCGAGCGGCGTCGAGTCGATCGTGGAAGAGTATGGCACCTATGACTACTTCAGTTCCACGCACGTATTCGGTACCGCGCGCATGGGCCATAATCCGGATACCTCGGTGGTCAACGAATACGGCCGCAGCCATCGCTGGAAGAACCTGTTCATTGCCGATGCCAGCGTATTCCCCAGCTCCGGCGGCGGCGAGGCGCCGTCACTGACCATCCAGGCGCTGGCACTACGCACCGCCGATAACATTGTCCGGCAGCTGGCTGACAAAACCCTCTAGGACGCCCTGTTGGTGATTCGTGATTGGCTGAAGCCGACGCCTACAGGAGTAACGAAACCGCAAATGAACGCGAATGAACGCAAATTGCCTGGTATGGATGCGGGAGCGGATTAATCTCCGCGATACATTGGGTGATTGGTGATTGGCAAAACCACCTATTTTGGGAGCGCATCAACCAACAGCGCGTAGCGCACCTGTCCCTTCCCCCTTGATGGGAAAGGCAAGAGCCTGTCCCAGCATGCAGTAAGCCAGGAATGGGGGTGAGTTAAACATCCTCGATAATCCAATCACCCCGTAGCCGACCTCCTTATTCAGCCCGTGGTCGGGCCTCCCCTACGGGTTAATTGGTAACTGGTGAATCGTGATTAACAGGATCTGATATCAGTGGGGGCGGATTGAAATCAGCAAACCCTCTGGCGCCTGTTTCATCGATTGCAATCGGCGCCACAGTCAATGAATTCCGGCTCGCGCTACGCGCGGCCGGAATGACGAAAATCAGGCAACCGCAATGAACAAAACCGCGTCATATAAAAGGACATACCTTCTATTGGAAGGTAGGCTGGGGGTGGGGAGAGAGGCGACCCGTCAATCGTCGCGAACGACCCGGAATGCAACCGCCTCTCTGCCCCTGGCCGTCCCTGTTGAGCTCCGTTACAGCGGGTAAAGCCTGAAGCTTCTTTGACGCATATGACCGAGCCTGCCAGGGACCTCCCCAACCTGACCTGGAGGATAACGTATGTCGGAACAAACAGGCGAGCGGGTACTGCAATCCGTCGGCGTGGATGTTGCCAAGCACGAGGTGGTGGTGGGTGAACGCGATGACCGCGGCCGGGTGCGTACCCGCACCCTGGCCAATGGCCGGTCGGCCCTGGAGGCCTACATGGCAGCGCTGGCACAGAGCGGGTTTACCGGACCGGTCGTGGTGGAATCGACCGGCTTTTGGCACTGGCCAACGGTGTTTGCCGCGCAGGCGGCCGGAGTGGACGCCCATCTGATTAATCCACTGATGCCCGCCAAGCACCGCAAGGGTGACGTCCGGTTGTGCAAGACCGACCCGGCTGATGCCGCGCTGCTGGCGCATATGGGCGTGACCGAGCCGAACCTGCCGAAGCCGTGCCGGCTGAGCCGCACGCAGGTGCGGCTGCGGCAGTTGCTGAACCTGCAGAAACAGCTGGAGCGCCTGATTCAGAGCCAGCAGGCAGTGCTGCGGGCGCACCGGGAGGCGGCTGAACTGGCCGGGGTCGCCCCGGCGGCGGCGCTTACCGAACTGCAGGCGCAGCTGACCGGACTGCGGCAGCAACGGCACTCGGTCCAGGCGGAAATCCAGCGCTGTGCCGAAACGATGGCGGAACCGCAACGGGTGACGGCCGTGGCCGGCCTGCCGGGCGTATCAACCGCGCTGGCCCGGGTGCTGACCGGGCTGCTCGACCCGGCGGCGCCGTCGGCCAACAGCTGGGTGGCGTTCGTTGGCCTGGATGTCAGCGTGCATCGCAGTGGCCAGAAGGTCGGCCGCAGCCGGCTGACCAAGCGCGGCCACAGCTTCATGCGCAAGCGTCTGTTCCAGGCGGCTTGGGGCGCGATGATCCACAGCCCGGTGGTGCGACGCTATTACGAACGATTGCGACAGCTCGGACGCAGCTATGTCGAAGCGTTGTTGATCATCGCGCGCAAACTGGTGCGCGGTGCCTATGCACTGGTGCAAAACCCGGAGCAACCGGTCGATGAACAACGATTGTTTGCAGTGAAAACTTGACTTCGCCTTTTAGCGGGCATTCCGGAAGCCGCATGGCGGCTATCCGGAATCGTCTTGTTTGATTCCGCGCCACGAACTATAAACCGTTATTGCGAGGAGCAATGCGACAAAGCAATCGCGCCGAGGTTGCCGCGGCGCTGGCGCGCCTCGCAACGACGGGTTCGGTTAACCCTCGGCCCGAGGCCTGCGGCAGCGCGTAGCGCACTTTCCTGATTTGCGTTATTCGCGTTCATTTGCGGTTCCTGATCCGGCAGAACCGGACTACTGCAGGATAAAGAACTCAACCCTTGTTTGCCTTCGCCCAGCTGTCGCGCAGGGTGACGATGCGGTTGAATACCGGGTGCTCGCGCGCGTGATCCTTGCGATCGGCACAAAAGTAACCCAGCCGTTCGAACTGGTAGCGCTTTTCCGCCGGCGCCAGCGCCAGCGCCGGTTCCAGCAATGCCTTGTCCATCACCACGCAGGCATCCGGGTTGATGAAGCTTTTCCAGTCGCGTTCCTTATCCGCTTCCGGTTTCGGCACGGTAAACAGGCGATCGTAAAGACGCACCTCGGCCGGTACGGCATGTTCGGCCGATACCCAGTGGATGGTGCCCTTGACCTTGCGTCCGTCCGGAGCATCGCCGCCACGTGTCGCCGGATCGTAGCTGCAGCGCAGCTCGACAACCTCGCCATTGTCATCCTTGATGACGTCGGTGCAGGTGATGAAGTAGGCATAGCGCAGGCGCACCTCGCGGCCCGGACCGAGGCGGAAGAACTTCTTCGGCGGGTCTTCCATGAAGTCGTCGCGCTCGATGTAGATCTCGCGACCGAACGGCACCTGGCGCCGGCCCTGTGATTCGTCGTACGGGTGGTTGACCGCCTCGAGGGTCTCGCTTTCGTCTTCCGGATAGTTCTCGATGACCACCTTGAGCGGGTTCAGCACCGCCATGGCCCGCGGCGCGGTGCGATCGAGATCCTCGCGCGTGCAGGTTTCCAGCACCGCCATGTCGATGCGGGTGTCGTTCTTGGTCATGCCGATGCGTTCGCAGAAGTCGCGGATCGCCGCCGGCGTGAAACCGCGCCGGCGCATGCCGATGATCGTCGGCATGCGCGGATCGTCCCAACCGGCTACGTGGCCCTCGGTAACCAGTTCGTTGAGCTTGCGCTTGCTGGTGATCGTGTAGTCGAGATTCAGACGCGCGAACTCGGTCTGCTCGGGTCGACTCGGCACCGGCAGCTGTTCCAGGAACCAGTCGTACAGCGCCCGGTGATCCTCGAACTCCAGCGTGCACAGCGAATGCGTTACGCCCTCGATGGCATCCGACAGGCAGTGCGTATAGTCGTACATCGGGTAGATGCACCACTTGTCGTCGGTACGATGATGCGGCTTGTGCTTGATCCGGTAGATGGCCGGATCGCGCATGTTGATGTTCGGCGACGCCATGTCGATCTTTGCCCGCAGCACATGCTCGCCCTCGGCGAACTCGCCGGCGCGCATGCGCCGGAACAGATCGAGGTTTTCCTCGACCGGGCGATCGCGGTAAGGGCTGTCCCTGCCCGGCTCGGACAGGGTGCCGCGATATTCGCGGATCTGCTCGGCTGTCAGGCTGTCGACGTAGGCCTTGCCGTCCCTGATCAGAATCTCGGCGTACTCGTACAGCTGGTCGAAGTAGTCCGAGGCGAAAAACAGCCGGTCTTCCCAGTCAAAACCGAGCCAGTGCACGTCTTCCTGGATCGATTCGGTATACTCGACGCTTTCCTTGTCCGGGTTGGTGTCGTCGAAGCGCAGGTTGCACTTGCCACCGTAGTCCTCAGCCAGGCCGAAGTTGAGGCAGATCGACTTGGCGTGGCCGACGTGCAGGTAGCCGTTCGGCTCCGGCGGGAAACGGGTATGCACGCGGCCGTCATTCTTGCCGGCGGCGAGATCGCGGTCGACGATCTGGCGGATGAAATTGCTGGGCGCCTTGGCCCTGGATTCGTCGTTCATTCGGCTGGTGCGTCGTGATTGATGGCTTTTGGTTATGTGACTGCTAATCGGTGAAAAACGACCGGGTGTAGCGACCGGAGCGGGGGCGTATTTATAAAGAATTTTCACCGCATTGGCCAGAGCGTAGATTCTACCGCATACACTGGCTCAATCCCTGTTGCCGGTAGCCATTACTCACCGGTCACGGTTTTCCCGTTACTATCCTCGGCAGATCACCGGCCCGGCCCATGGCGTGGCGTATCAGCAGTTTCTTCAGCGGCCCGCTATGATCCGTCAGCCGCAGTCCCAGCCCGCGCAGCGCCCGCAGCGGCCATTCGTCGCGGCGGAACAGTCGATACAGCCCGTCCAGGGCCTGCTGCATGATGCGGTTCTCGCTCATGCGCCAGCGCGCGTAACGCCGCAGTCGGCGCGCGTGTCCCGGATCGCGGCTTTCGCCGGCGGCGTCTGCGGCCAGAACCTCGGCCAGGCAGGCGGCGTCCAGCCAGCCCAGGTTGGCACCCTGGCCGGCCAGCGGGTGGATGCTGTGGGCGGCATCGCCGACCAGCGCGAAGCGTTCACCGACGTAGCGATCCGCCTCGGCCTGCAGCAATGGGAAGGCGCCGCGCCGGCCAACCGCCGTTACCGTCCCCAGGCGCCGCTCGAAGGCTGTAGCCAGGGTCTCGGCAAATGCCGCCTCGTCCATGGCCAGCAGTTCGTCGGCGCGCGC
Source organism: Methylohalomonas lacus (assembly GCF_024808875.1). Lineage (GTDB taxonomy): Bacteria > Pseudomonadota > Gammaproteobacteria > Methylohalomonadales > Methylohalomonadaceae > Methylohalomonas > Methylohalomonas lacus. The sequence goes on along the minus strand of NZ_JANUCT010000014.1, from coordinate 67,633 downwards.
CGCCGGTGTCGACCAGACAATGCCGCACTGGTGGCTGTCGGCCAGCGGCAGGAACGCCAGCACGCTGTCGCCGAGAAAACGTTGCCGCGCGATCTGTTCATGCGGCTGTTCGCAGGTCACCACCGCGGCCAGCGCCTTCTGCGGATACGGCTGTTCGTGATAGCTGATGCCGGCGAGCAGGCGTGAACGCGACTGGCGGCCGTCGGCACCGACCGCCAGGCGTGCCGTCAGCGAGTCACCGTTGTCCAGGCCGAGCCGGATGCACTGCAGCTCGGCCTGCAGGCGCTCGACGCCGGCCGGACGCTGCCAGCCGAGTCCGGCGTCGCGTCCCAGAACCGCCTCCAGCGCCGCCTGCAGTACCGGGCTTTCGATGATGTAACCCAGCGCCGGCTCGCCGACGTCGCGGTCGTCGAAGGCGATCGCGCCGTAGGCATCCCAGGCCTGCATGCCGTGAAACGTGCTGATGCGTTCCGGTGGCAGCGCCGCCCAGACGCCGACCTGTTCGAGGATGGCGCGCGATGCTGGGGTGACCGCCAGCGCACGCGGATCCGGCGCGTCGCTGACCGGTTGTGGCTCGCGCGCCTCGATCAGCGTGACCGCGAAACCGGCCTGGCGCAGCAACAGGGCCAGCACGCCGCCGGCGAGGCCGGCGCCGATGACAGCCACGTCGGTATCGAAACCCGGACTCGTCGACGCTGCCATGGTCACGACCCGAAACGCTGGTTGATGCCCGCCGTGCGGCGGGCGAAGAATCTTTTCGCCGCCGGCGACAGATCGAGCGCCAGCATGGCCAGCGAGCGCGCCGGGCCGATGACCGGGTGCGGCCGGTAGAACAGCCAGGCGAGGCTGTCGGTCAGGCGCACGACGCGTTTCTGGATCGGCCGGCGTTCGCGCAGGTAGTTCGTCAGCCGCTCGGCAGCACCGGGATCACCGCTATCATCCTGCAAGCGTGCCGCAAGCGCGGCGGCATCGTGCAGGCCGAGGTTGAACCCCTGCGCGGCGTTCGGGTGCACGGTATGGACGCTGTTGCCGAGCAGCAGCACGCGGCCGTCACGCTGGCGTTCGCTCTCGATCAACCGCAGCGGGTAGGCCTGGCGCGGCCCGGCCTCGGTGAAGCGGCCGAGCCGGCGGCCGCAGCGATCCGTCAGGAACTCGATGTAGTCGCTATCGGCCAGCGCCTGTACGCGATCGGCGTCGGCGCTGGCGACGCAGCAGACGCTGACCAGGCGGCCGTCGGCCAGCGGCAGCAGGGCGCACGGGCCGCTGTCGGTGAAACGCTCCCAGGCGGTGTCGGCGTGCGGCTGCTCGCCGCGGACGCTGCTGACGATGGCGGTCTGGCCGTAGTCTTTGGTACGGGTGCCGATGCCGCACAGCTCGCGCACCCGTGACTGGCTGCCGTCGGCGCCGACCAGCAGATGGGCGCGCAGCTGGCGCTCACCGGTGTCACCCGCGTCAATACGCACGCTCACGCCGGCGGCGTCCTGTTCCAGCGCGGTCAGCCGCGCCGGGCAGAGGAAGTCGATGTTGGCCGCTGACTGCAGGCGGTCCAGCAAGGCGCGGCCCAGCCGCGCTGCAGGCACCACCTGGCCGAGCGCATCGGTATTCAGCAGATCGGCATCGAGGCGCACACTGCCAAAGTGGCCGCGGTGGCTGACGTGGATGTGGCGAATCGGGTTGCTGTGCACGGCCAGTGCCGGCCATACGCCGATGCGTTCCAGCACCTGCTGCGAGGCCAGTGACAGCGCCAGGCCGCGGCCATCGGCGCGGTCATCTGCCGGCGGCGGCGACGCCTCGATCACCGCCACGCGCTGGGCCGAGCCGGCCAGCGCGCAGGCGAGGCTGGCGCCGACCGCGCCGGCGCCGGCGATCAGGACATCGTAGTCAACGGCGGTCCGTGGGGCGGTCATCGCAGGGCACGGCTCAGGCCGCTTGCGCCGCGGCCATCAGCGACTCGATGGCATCGGGATCCTTGGGCGCGGCGGCAGTGATGACCTCGTGGCCATCCTTCGTCACCAGCACATCGTCCTCGATGCGGATACCGATGTTGTGCCAGCGCCGTGGCAGGCCCGGGATATCGGCCTTAAGGTACAGGCCAGGCTCGACGGTCATGACCATGCCCGGCTCCAGCAGGCGCCACTGGCTGTCGACCTTGTAATCGCCGACGTCGTGCACATCCATGCCCAGCCAGTGACCGGTACGGTGCATGTAATACGGGCTATAGGCCTGTTGCTTGACCAGCTCAGTCACCTTGCCCTCAAGAATGCCGAGTTCGACCAGTCCTTTGGTGAGCACCTTCACCGCCGCCTCGTGCGGGTCGTTCCAGTGATTGCCCGGCTTGACCTTTTTGATAGCGGCGGCCTGCGCCTCGAGCACAATGTTGTAGACCTCGCGCTGGGCGTCGCTGTAGTGGCCGTTGATCGGGAAGGTGCGGGTGATGTCGCTGGCGTAGCAGCCGTATTCACAGCCAGCATCGATCAACACCAGGTCGCCGTCGGCCAGGGTGGCACTGTTTTCGATGTAGTGCAGGATACAGCCATTGGCGCCGCCGCCGACGATCGACGGGTACGCCGGCGCGCGCGCGCCGTGGCGCATGAACTCGTGGGTGAGTTCGGCTTCCAGCTGGTACTCGGTCATGCCCGGCTGGCAGGCACGCATGGCCCGCTCGTGGGCGCCGGCGGAAATGCTCGCGGCCTGGCGCATCAGTTTGATCTCGGCAGCGCTCTTGTACAGGCGCATCTCGTGCAGGTAATGCTGCAGGCTGACGAACTCGGCCGGTGCGGTAACGCCGGTGCGCACGCGTTCGCGCACCAGGTTCAGCCACTTGACCACGCGCTGGTCGAACGCCGCGTCCATGCCCATGGTGTAAAAGATGCGTTCGCGGTTTTCCAGCAGGCCCGGCAGAATGTCGTCGAGATCATCGAACGGAAAGGCGTCGTCGGCGCCGTAAATCTCGCAGGCACCCTCGAGTCCCGCGCGGTAGCCGTCCCATTGCTCGCGTTGCGGGTCGCGCTCGCGGCAGAACAGCACGTATTCTCCCTGCGGCCGGTCCGGTATGAGTACCGCCACGGCTTCCGGTTCCGGGAAGCCGGTCAGGTAATAGAAGTCACTGTCGGGACGGTAGGGATACTCGACATCGCGATTGCGCACGCGCACCGGTGCCGACGGCAGAATGGCGATCGCACCGGTATTCATGAGATCCATGAGCCGCTTGCGGCGGCGCTGGTATTCTTTCTGATCGCTGTTCATCTAATGCAGACTCGGTTGTCCCTGGCTCGGGGTGCGCATCGGTTTGAGTTCCTGGAACACGGTCATGGCGCCCACGCGTACGAATTCGACAAGCTCCAGCAAGGCAAACTCCTCGCCCTGCTCCAGTTCAACGCGCGCCCGGCTGATGCGTTCTATGTCTTCGACCAGCTCGCGGCAGTCGCCACTGAGCCCCGCCTCGGTCAGGCCGCCGTTACCGAGACCGAACAGAAAACCGCGACACCAGGCCGCCAGAGCATCGGCGCGCACCGCCAGGGTCGCTTCCTCCGACGGCAGCATGGGCTCAAAGGTGAACTCCGTTGACGCCAGGTCCTCGCCACTGGCGTCGCTGATACGCCGCAGTGTTGCCTCGGCTTCCTCGCCCTCGGCACCCAGACACTCGCGCCAACTGCGACTGTCCGGTTCGGCGCTGGTGCACAGCTGGGCGCAGATGAAGCCATGGCACTCGGACGGGCCAATCGGCGCACCCAGCCGGTTCAGCAGGTCCTCGAGCTCAGCGTAATTCTTGCTGGTTGATGTCATGGTTTATATTAATTAAAGGCTCTGATGGCGGCCAAGTCAGGCGCGCGCGGGTATTGTCGGGACAGGTCATGCTGATGCAATGCTAGCGCATTATGCTTGTCGGTAACACCGCTGCCGGCGTAGCCTGGATCGGCCTGCTGTTGACCGCATATTGCCACCATTCTATATTGACGAAACCGTGCTTGCTGGCGGTCATGATTGATGGTGGCAAACAACCGCCCAATGCAACGATTGATGAGCCGCGCGAACCTGTACCATGGATAATAACAACGGCAATCAAATGGACCTGGCCAGCCTTGAGGCGCAGGTCGACAAGCTGATCAGCACAGTCAATGAACTGCAGACTGAAAATTCGGCGTTGCGTAACCAGCAGGAATCGCTGATGTCGGAACGGGCCGCACTGATAGAAAAAACCGAACAGGCCCGCACCCGGATTGAATCGATGATCGCCCGCTTGCGTGCCATGGAGTCCCGCTCATGAGTGAAGCCAAGCCCGTCAGTGTCACCATCATGGACAAGGAATACCTGATTGCCTGCGAGGAAGGCGAGAAGGAACAGTTGCATGCGGCCGTCAAGATGCTGAACCAGAAATGCACCGAGGTGCGTAACAGCGGCAGCGTTATCGGTACGGAACGAATCGCGGTCATGGCTGCCTTACACATGGCGCACGAATTAATCGACCACGAGAATCGGAATAAGGACTATACTTCAAAGGTGGATGACGATGTGCGGCGCCTGCGCCAGAAAATTGAAGAAGCGCTGAACCGCGCGCCGGCCTGAAGCAGACAGCCATTCGCAGCGAAATGACAAGGCGGCAAAACGATTTAATTATGGGTATCTTCTGCGGTGTACGTTATCTGGGCTAGAGAAGCTTGAGCCTATGCTGTACTATGCCGGGAACTAACCGTGGGGTTGTTGAGCATGTCCACCTTCGAGTGGAAAGCCTGATACCCCACCCGCTGTTCCCACTTGAACCTTCGGTTCAAGGCACCGGCCCGCAGCGGCATTGCGGTTGATACCCTCCCTAATTTTTCCTGTAACGCATCAATCGTCCCTGAACAGAACACCACCGGCTGATCAAAGCGCCAAGTTCAGCCGTGCCAGCAACTTTAATTTTGTTTTTCTTTTACCAGTCACTAATCACCAATTAACCAGTTAACTCACCATGAACTACTGGCTGATGAAATCCGAACCGTCGACTTTCAGTATCGATGATCTGAAATCGCGGCCGAACAAGACCGAACCGTGGGATGGCGTGCGTAACTACCAGGCGCGCAATTTCATGCGCGATGACATGCGCAAGGGCGACCTGGTGTTTTTCTATCATTCCAACTGTGCCGAGCCCGGCATCGTCGGAATAGCGACCGTCGCTTCCGAAGCCTATCCCGATCCGACCGCGTTCGATCCGGAAGACAGCCACTACGATCCGAAAAGCGACCCGGACAAGCCGCGCTGGTTTTTGGTCGACGTCAAGTTCAAGCGCACGTTCAAGCGTACGATTACCCTGCAGGAGCTCAAGGAACATCAGGCACTCGCCGACATGAAACTGGTGCAAAAGGGCAACCGCCTGTCGATCATGCCGGTTACCAAACAGCAGTGGGATTACATCCTCGCCCTCGAATAAACAGGCCGTTACCCGCCAGACAAGGTATACAGTCAGCCTTAGGCCGTTATGATGCCTGCCTGATGTTGCCGCACGCGAGATTGGCCGGGATGGCCTCATCCATGAGTTTAGGATCCGGCAGATTCAGCTTGTTCATGATGTCCACATACTCGGCTTCACTCTTGCCCGCCAGGCGCGTATTGAAGCGTTTCTCCTCACCGATACTCGAGGCCGTCCAGCCCTTGTAGTCATGCGCCGGATACACCAGTGTCTCGTCGTTCAGCGTGAAGAGCTTGTTCACAATCGAATCATATGACTTGTGCGGATCGCCGCCCTGGAAGTCGGTTCTGCCGCTGCCACGAATCAGCAATACATCGCCGGTAAATACCATGGTCGGGCCGCCGTCTTCGATCAAAAAGCTGAATGACTCATTGGTATGCCCCGGTGTATAGATCGCGCGCAGCTTGATGCCGTCCGCATCGATAATCTCGTCCTCGTCCACGTATACCGATACACAATCTGCCTTGCTGTATTTGCCCATGTAGGTCTGGCAGCCGGTCTGCTCGCGCAGATCGCCCAGCGCAGTCACATGATCGGCGTGAGTGTGCGTATCAATCGCGCGCACCAGCTTCAGATCCAGTTGCTCGATTATGGTCAGATAGGTGTCGGCAAGCTCCTTGACCGGATCGATGATCAGGCCCTCGCGCCCATGTCCCGAGGCCATAATGTAGGTATAGGTACTCGAGGTATGGTCATAAACCTGTCTGAAAATCATGTCATCACTCCCGTGGGCATTACCGCCCACTGTTGCATCAATAGATAAGTCGCTACCGCGATCATCACCAGCGCGAACAACTGTTGCAGACGCGGACCGGCGAGTCGGTGCGCAACAGCGCGGCCGAGTCCCATGCCAATCAGGCCGCCAATGAGAAACAGGCCGCCAACAAACCAGTCCAGCGGCCGATCGCCAGCCAGCGCCGACGCCGTGCCGCTTAGGCCTACCAGGGTGATGACAAGCAAGGATGTCGCCACGGCCCGATGTATACTCATCTCGGTAACCAGCATCAGCGCCGGTACGATGACAAAACCGCCACCAACCCCGAACAGGCCCGACAACAGACCGGCCAGCACTCCCATCAACGCCAGCACCAGTCCGCAGGGTGCTGTCAGTCGTAGCCGGCCGTCATGACTGTAATGGCACACAGTGCCGGTATCATTCAGCCCCACATGCTCGAAATCGGCACGCACGACGCTGGCTTGTTCGGGATGACGCAGGGCGTTAGCCAGCATGCGCAGTGCCACGATCATCATCAGTACGGCAAATCCGATCAGCAGCCACCGATCCGACACCTGATCACCGAGTAAAATGCCGGCCGGCGCCGCCACTATGCCGGCCGCCGAAAATATCATCGCCGCACGCAACTCCAGCAGTCGATGGCGCCAGGCCATCAATGCACCGAACAGCGCTGTCAACGCCACCACCGCGAGCGATAGCGTAATTGCACTTTTCGGCGCCACATCCAGGCCGTAGATCAGTAACGGTACTGCCAGGATCGAGCCGCCGCCGCCGGTCAACCCCAGCGCCAGTCCGACGATGATGCCCAGCAGTATCGCCATCATTCCGGCTGTCTGGCCTTATGGGGTATATCCATTTCATAGCCCTTCAGCATGTAGTCCCAGTACAGCGGCGGCAGACCGTAGCGTTTCAACAGCCACATGCTGTAGCGCTCGCGATACGGGTCCACGGGAAAACTCGGTGTGACTTCACCACCGTAGCGAAACTCGGCCAGAATGACCGACCGATAGCTGGTCACCAGGGGACAGGAACTGTAGCCGTCGTAGACGCAGTGGCGATCAGGGCCATCTATGGCGGCGATGAGATTATTGACCACCACCGGCGCCTGCTTGCGCACCGCAGCCGCCGTTTTCGAGTTCGGCGTACCGGCGACGTCGCCCAGGCCGTAGATGTTTTCGTAGTGGTTGTGCCGCAGGGTCGCCTGATCGACATCAACCCAGCCGGCCTCATTGGCGAGCGGGCTGGTTTTGATGAAATCCGGCGCGCTCTGCGGTGGCGTGACATGCAACATGTCAAACGCGCGTGTGACGTGCGTCGTATTGCCGTCACCGTCCTTGACTGCGAATGTGGCCTGCTTGTTCGGCCCGTCGACGGCGACCAGGTCATTGCCATAGTCGACCTGTATGCCATAACGGTCGACAACCCGCTGCAACGGCGGCACAAACTCGGGCACGCCAAACAGGGCGGCACCCTGCAGGCAGAAATGGACGGCCGCGTTTTCAAGCATGCCGCGTTGGCGCCAGTGATCACAGGCGAGGTACATTATTTTCTGCGGTGCACCGGCACACTTGATTGGCATCGCCGGCTGCGTAAACAGGGCCGTACCGCCGCTGAACTGCTGCAGGCACTCCCAGGTATAGGCTGCGTACTCCGACAGATAATTGCTGCAGACGCCGTTGTGCCCCAGCGTCTGTTCCAGTCCGTCGATGTTGTGCCAGTCCAGCTGCAGGCCCGGGCACACGACCAGGTGCTCATAGCCCAGCTGGCGGCCATCCGCCAGCAGCACTCGGTTGCGGGCAGGTTCGATTTCACGGGCGGCTGTCTGAATCCAGGTTACCCCGGGCGGTATGCAATCCCTTTCAGGGCGGCGCGTCTTGTTTACATCGTAGGCGCCGCCCCCGACCAGGGTGAAAGCCGGCTGGTAATAGTGACTGTCGGCGGGCTCGACAATAACAATATCGAGCGCGGGACGTTTACGTGCAAGACTGGCAGCGACGGTAATGCCCGCGGCACCACCGCCGATAATGACGATCTGGTGTTGCATGTCTGGTTTTTCACCTCGTTTTTATATACCCTATGGGGTACCGTATTAAACACGTGACTGGAATGCAAGTGGATTAAGCGATTATGACGGAATTCACACCCCTGTCCGCAGTCGCCGGCGGTTTGCTGATCGGCCTGGCGGCAACCGCACTGCTGCTGTTCAACGGCCGCATCGCCGGCATCAGTGGCCTGTTTCATGGCCTGCTGCACCGCGATCGGCAGCCCTGGCAGATACTGTTCCTCGCCGGGCTGGTAGTCGGCGCCGGCAGCTTCCACCACCTGTTCGGCAGCGACATCCCGCAACGGGCCGACTTTCCCCTGGTTGCCTTGCTCGGCGCCGGATTCCTGGTCGGCCTGGGCACCCGTCTCGGCAGCGGCTGCACCAGCGGCCATGGCGTCTGCGGTATCGGCCGCCGCTCCGCGCGCTCTGTGGTCGCCACGGCCATTTTTATGGTCACGGCAGTGCTGGCGACGGCCGTCAGCCGTCACTGGCTGGGACTGTACTGATGCTGCGCAATCTGAGCGCCCTGCTGGCAGGCGTCGTTTTCGGCATCGGCCTGGCGCTGTCGGGCATGGTCTACCCGCTCAAGGTACTGGCGTTTCTCGATGTCAGTGCGGCCTGGGACCCGAGCCTGGCGCTGGTCATGCTCGGCGCAGTGGCCGTGACGCTGCCGGCGTTTGCGCTGGTCCTGAAACGACACCAGCCGCTGCTGGCGACGCGCTTTTATCTGCCACGGACAACCGATCTGGATGCGCGCCTGATCACCGGCGCGGCGTTGTTCGGTATCGGCTGGGGTATCGGCGGTTACTGTCCGGGACCAGCGCTGGCGGCGCTCGGCATTCACTGGCAGGAAGGACTGCCGTTCCTGGCTGCCGTGGCCGCCGGCGGCCTCGTGGCCGACCGCTTGGGCGCACGACACTGAACGTTCAGCCGTACTTGGATAACAACTGGGTCGCGTAGTTAAGGCGTTCGCGGGCGGTTGCCGCATCCAGGTGCTGACAGGCGAGTTCGCGTTCCATCACGCAGGACAGCATATTGTAGAACGCCCGGTCCAGCGCCTTGCGCGCCGCCGCCATCTGCTGGGCGACTTTCTCGCACTCGGCATCGGTCTCGATCATCGCCTGGATACCGCGAATCTGCCCTTCGGTCCGCTTCAGACGCGCCAGCAGGGCTGCCTTGTTCTTTTCCCAATCGGCGTCCCAGTCCTCGGGACTGGAGAGATTGTCTTTCGCCGTAGCCATAACCCGTACCCGTGATTGCTATACCCGTACCAGTATAACAAGGGCATCCAAACATGTCGCCGGGCGACTGCCTCGTGCCGGCTAAAGGTACGCAACGCCGGCCTATCGGGGCACGGCGCTGCTGACGCAATCAGGCCAGAAACATCCGGTAGGCCGGGTTATCGGTTTCGTCCCAGTAGAGGATATCGAGCCGGTCGACGAACGCCTGGAACTGGTCGCGTTCGTGCGGCGGTACCTGGACACCGACCAGCACACGCGCGTAGGCGGCACCGTGATTGCGGTAGTGGAACAGGCTGATGTTCCAGCCCTCGTTCATCTGCGACAGGAAATGCAGCAGCGCTCCGGAGCGCTCGGGAAACTCGAACCGGTAGAGCAGCTCGTTTTCGGCCTGCGGCGCATGGCCGCCGACCATGTGGCGGACGTGCATCTTGGCCAGTTCATTGCGACTCAGATCCTGGACGGCAAAGCCTTTTTCGCTCAGGGCGGCGACCAGCTTGTCTTTCTCGGCGACGCCATGGCGCAGCTGGATGCCGGCAAAGACATGTGCCTGCTGGTGATCGGCGTAGCGGTAGTTGAATTCGGTGATCTGGCGCGCCCCGATCGCCTGGCAGAACTGCAGGAAGCTGCCCGGTCGTTCCGGGATCGTAGTCGCGATCAGCGCCTCGCGATGCTCGCCGAGTTCCGCCAGCTCGGCGATGTGGCGCAGGCGATCGAAATTGACGTTGGCGCCGGAAAACACGGCGACCAGCTCCTGGTTATGCGCGTCCTCGCGTTCGACGTACTGCTTCAGGCCGGCCAGCGCCAGTGCACCGGCAGGCTCGGCGATCGAGCGCGTGTCCTCGAATATATCCTTCACCGCCGCACAAATCTCGTCGGTATCGACCAGCAGGATGTCGTCGACCAGTTCGCGCGCAATACGGAACGGCTCCTCGCCGGCCTGGCGCACGGCGGCACCATCAGCGAAGATGCCGATGCGGTCCAGGCGCACACGCTCGCCAGCCTGCAGTGCCGCATGCATGCTGGGTGCCTCGTCCGGCTCGACGCCGACGATACGCACCTCCGGCCGCGTCGCCTTGACATGCGCGGCGATGCCGGCGATCAGGCCGCCACCGCCGACCGGTACGAATATCACGTCGGGCCGGCTGTGGTGCTGGTTGAGGATCTCGACACCGACGGTGGCCTGGCCGGCGATGGTCAGCGGATGATCATACGGCGGAATGTAGCTGCGGCCTTCCTTGTTCGCGAGCTCCATGGCGTGTTCAAACGCTTCGTCGTAGTTATTGCCGTGCAGCAGGGCGTTGCCGCCGAGCCGCCGCACCGCCTCGATCTTGATATCCGGCGTGGTCTTCGGCATGACGATCACCGCGTCGATGCCAAGCCGCTGTGACGCCAGCGCCACACCCTGGGCATGATTGCCGGCCGAGGCCGCGATCACGCCACGCTCGCGTTCAGCCAGCGACAGCGAGGCGATGAGGTTGTAGGCACCGCGCAGCTTATAGGAGAAAACCGGTTGCTGATCCTCGCGCTTCAGCCAGACATGGTTGGCGAGTCGCTTGGACAGCGCCGGGGCATAATCCAGCGCGGTCTCGCGGGCGACGTCGTAAACGCGGCCGCGCGCTTCCTCAATCAGGGCTTTGTATTCGTCGAACATCCGCATAAGATAACATTAATAAGCCACGCATCTGAGCTTCACAGCATGTCGCAGGAACAGCAAAAACGCGCCGCCGCCGAGGCCGCTCTGAAATATATCGAGGAAGGTTCAATTGTCGGCGTCGGCACCGGCAGCACCGTCAACCTGTTCATCGACGCACTGGCCGGCATCCGCCACCTGGTTGAGGGTGCCGTCGCCAGTTCACAGGCGACCGAGGAGCGTCTGCGCAGCCACAATATTCCGGTGGTGGATCTGAACAGCGTCGCCGGTTTGCCGATCTACATCGATGGCGCCGACGAGGCCACCGAACACCGCCACCTGACCAAGGGCGGCGGCGGTGCCCTGACGCGCGAGAAAATCGTCGCGGCCGCCAGCGAGCAATTCGTTTGCATCATCGATGAGTCCAAGCTCGTTGGCACGCTGGGTGGGTTCCCCGTTCCCGTCGAGGTCATTCCCATGGCCCAGAGCTACGTCGGCCGGCAGATCGTCAAGCTCGGGGGTCAGCCGGTTCTGCGCGATGGTTTCAAGACCGACAACGGCAATATCATTATCGACATTCGCAATCTGCCCATTCCGGATCCGATCGCGCTGGAACAACAGCTGAACGCGATTGCCGGGGTGGTTTGCAACGGCCTGTTTGCGGCCCGGCCGGCCGATGTGTTGCTGGTCGCCGACAGCAACGGCGCGCGAACGCTGTAAAATGTACTGGATAGATGTTAGCCGGTTTCTGTAAGATTACGTTTTATCAATAAAAAATAAACGCAAGTCAGGTTAGCGCCGATTAGGCACAGCGGGGCATGAAACCTGCATGGTTTAGCTGTTGGGCTCAGTCACACAGATTCTGCTTCGGGGGAGAAGTCATGCCAGATTGGCTTTTTTACACGCTGTACGGGGGCGCACTGGGCGTCCTGATTCTGCATTTCACCGGCTGGCTGGAACGCCACGACATGCCCTGGCTGATGTATGTCGCCGTCCTCTGTGTCTTCTCGGCGGTTGCCGGCGAGGCCATTCTCTAGTCCCGGTAACCGCAAGACGATGATCGGCCTGCTGCAACGCGTCAGCCGGGCCAGCGTCACGGTCGATGACACGATCATCGCCGCCATCGGTAACGGCCTGCTGGTATTCATCGGCATCGAGCCGGACGACAGCGAACGCCATGCCGAACGGCTGCTGGAACGCCTCTACAGCTACCGCGTATTCAGCGACAGCGCCGGCCGCATGAACCGCAGCCTCAACGACACCGGCGGCGATCTGCTGCTGGTACCGCAATTCACCCTTGCCGCCGACACCCGCAGCGGTACCCGGCCGGGCTTTTCCACCGCGGCGACACCGGCCGAGGGCGAACGCCTGTTCAATCACCTGCTCGACCACGCCCGGCACAAAGCCGATGCCTACGGCACCGAAGTCGCCGCCGGCCGCTTCGGCGCCGACATGCAGGTCAGCCTGGTCAATGACGGCCCGGTGACGTTCTGGCTGCAGACGTGAACGTTTCGTATCTCGTATCTCGTATCTCGTATCTCGTATCTCGTTATTCAACGAGACTTTGCCACCAGATCTAACCTGTCTAGCCCAACCTACCCCACGAGATACGCGCGAAGCGCCTGCGCTCACGCTACGCCTCGCCCAGCCAGTCCCGCGGCCGGAGAAAATCCTCGTACAGTTCGGCTTCCGGCGTGCCCGGTTCCGGCTGCCAGTCATAGTCCCAGCGCACCAGCGGCGGCAGCGACATCAGGATGGACTCGGTGCGACCACCGGACTGCAGGCCGAACAGCGTGCCGCGATCGTAGACCAGGTTGAACTCGACATAGCGGCCGCGCCGGTAGAGCTGGAACTGGCGCTGGGCGTCGCCGTAGGGCGTGTCCCGGCGGCGCTCGACGATCGGCCGGTAGGCCGGCAGGTAACTGTCGCCGATGACACGCAGGAATTCAAAACAGCGCGCAAAGCCCCAGTCGTTCAGATCATCGAAGAACAGGCCGCCGATACCGCGCGGCTCGTCCCGATGCTTGATATAAAAGTACTCGTCACACCATTGCTTGTAGTGTGGATAGACATCGTCACCGAAGGGCGCGCAGGCCGTGGCGGCGACCCGGTGCCAGTGGCGCGCGTCCTCGGCAAAACCGTAGTAGGGCGTCAGGTCATAACCGCCGCCGAACCACCACACCGGCTCGGCATCGGCGCGCGTGGCATTGAAAAAACGCACGTTCATGTGCGAGGTCGGCACGTAGGGATTGCGCGGGTGCATGACCAGCGACACACCCATGGCCTCGAAGCCACGCCCGGCCAGTTCCGGCCGCCGGGCACTGGCCGAGGCCGGCAGCGACTCGCCGCGGACCCGGGAGAAATTGACGCCGCCCTTTTCAAACACGTCGCCGTCGCTGAGCACGCGGCTGATCCCACCGCCGCCCTCCGGGCGTTGCCACTCATCGCGTCGGGTTGTCGCCGCCGGATCGAGCACGGCCAGTTCGTCACAGATCTGCGCCTGCAGCGCGAGTAGGTAGTCATGCACCGCGGTACTGTCGACGCGGTCGTCAGGGCAGTCAGAAGTCATGTTTATCGGGCTTGTTGTTTTACGATGGCAGTCAAAAGGTTATGCTATAGCGCCTGTTTCAGTGGCGACGGTCGTATTATGCCGCCCGCGCGGTCCCTGAAACAGGAAAAACTGGCACTGAACCATTACGGGATCTCATGGCAAACCGGCAAGTCACACTGGAGCGGAACACGAAGGAAACCCAGATTCGGGTCAGCATCGACCTGGACGGCGGCGGGCAATCGCAACTCGATACCGGCGTACCGTTCCTCGATCACATGCTCGACCAGATCGCCCGCCATGGCCTGATCGATATCGACATCAAGGCGGTCGGCGACCTCGAGATCGATGCCCACCACACGGTCGAGGACGTCGGCATCACGCTCGGCCAGGCGATCACCAAGGCGCTCGGCGACAAGAAGGGTATCCGCCGCTACGGCCACGCCTACGTGCCGCTGGACGAGGCGCTGTCGCGCGTCGTGGTCGACTGCTCAGGCCGGCCGGGACTCGAGTACCACGCTGAATATCCGCGCGCGCGTATCGGTGACTTCGACGTCGATCTGATTCGCGAATTCTTCCAGGGCCTGGTCAATCACGCCCTGCTGACGCTGCATATCGACAACATACGCGGCCGCAATGCGCACCACATCAGCGAGACGATCTTCAAGGCTTTCGGCCGCGCGCTGCGCTCAGCGGTGGAAGTGGATCCGCGCATGGCCGGCGAAATGCCGTCGACTAAGGGCAGTCTCTAACGGCGCGGGATCTGATCGCGGTCCGGGCATCTGTGCGGGTGCCTGGCCGTGCGTCCGGACGCCGTGATCGATTACCGACATCCTGATAAACCGCAACCATCATCAGCAAACAGCATGTCTACCGTCGCAGTCCTCGATTACGGCACCAGCAACCTGCGCTCCGTGGCAAAGGCGCTGGAACATGTCGCCGGGAAAAACAGACGCATCGTCGTCACCGATGACGCGCAGGCGATTCGCCGTGCCGAACGGCTGGTATTTCCCGGCCAGGGCGCCATCGGCCAGTGCATGCAGCGCCTGCGCGAGACCGGCCTCGACGATATCGTGCGCGAGATGCTCGGCACCAAGCCGTTCCTCGGTATCTGCCTCGGCCTGCAGAGCCTGCTGAGCGACAGCGAGGAAGACGGCGGCCAGCAGGGTCTCGGCCTGATCCCCGGTCACGTCCGGCACTTCCCGGCAGCGCCGGCCGGCAGTCACATGAAAATCCCGCACATGGGCTGGAACCGGGTTCGGCAGCAGCAGGCGCATCCGCTCTGGGACGGCATCGACGACGGCGCGCGGTTCTATTTCGTCCACAGCTACTACGTCATGCCCGATGATGCCGACACCATTGCCGGCAGCTGCGACTACATTACCGAATTCGCCGCCGCGGTCGCCTGGAACAACCTCTTCGCCACGCAGTTTCACCCGGAGAAGAGCCAGAAGGACGGTCTGCGACTGCTGCAGAACTTCCTCGACTGGAACGACTGAACAAACCGTCAGTGCAACTCAGCGTTCAGTGATCCGCAGTTCAACCCGTTGCGGATCAAACGCCAGTCGATTCCGGATCTTCGCCACGGCAGGCAGCGGCTGTTCGTAGCTCCAGGCGACATCCTCGATACACTTGCCATCCAGCGTCAGGGCATAGTAGCTGGCGTCGCCCTTGTACGGGCAGTGCGTGCGGGTCGTCGAACGGCACAGCCGATCCATGGCGACATCGGCACGGGCGATGTAGTAACGCGGCGGATAACCGCTTTCCCGCAGTTCCAGCACGTTGCACGTGTCCGCCACGATCGTGTCACCGGCAAGTACCTGTATGCGGGCGCTGATCGCATGCAGGCGGATATGTTCGTCACCCATCGGTCCGCCTCAATGCAATCGAAGCTGCCGCTGTCAGCTCACGCTTGCAACCGGGACAGCTTCTGCGCCAGCTCCGCCGCGGTTTTGACCGCCGGGTGCAGATCGCCGTTGGTCTTGTGCTCGATCAGCGGCTGTACGCTGAAACCGATATCGACGCCGTGCCGCCGGCCGGCCTCGAGAATGCGCTCGGCGAACTCCAGGTTCATGTCCACCGATTCGGCCAGACGCTGACGCTGCTTTTCCAGACCCTGGAACCGCGACGCGCAATCAAGGCTATCCTTGCGCAGCAGACCGGCATAAAACTGCTGGTTCTTGAGGCCGAAGATGGCCACTCCGACGTTGTATTCCAGTTGGCCGAGGTCGAGTCCCTGCGCCTCAAAGGTCCGTGCCAGACGGCCGATGAAGTCGACCATTTGATCGCACTCGTCCAGGAACTGCCCCATGACTCGCAGACGGCCACCGGCTGCCTGGAACTTGCGCGCGATAATGTCCGGTTCGTTTGCACGCAGGTGGATACCGATAACCCCAAGCGTGAAATCACAGCCACTGTCCGGACCGCTGAGATAGGCGAGCAGGTCGGGCACACTGGCCTGGTAGGTGATGCCGGCGCCCGGGTTGCTGCTCGGCTTGCCGACGATGACCACGTCGTGAATGCCGTCCGCCTGTAGCGACTGGAACGTCGGCGCCTGTTCATGTGGCGGCTGATAAACACCGACGCGATGCGGAACCAGAAAGCCTTCAAAATCCGTCAGCTGCTGTTTCAGGAAGCGGCTGTATTCGAACGTGCCGAAGCGCTGCAGCGGCACGTTGCCGCGCAGACTGCGTGATTCGTACGGATCGATGTCGGAATGATGAAAGCCGACGATCGGCAGTTCCTGCTCCCGATAGTAGCGCACAACATCGAGGCCATCCTCGATATGGCCGTCCACGATTTGTGGTTCCTGGTCGGGGATACGACGCTGTACTTTCTTGAAAGGCGGCGGGTTTTCGATAAATATTCTTGGGCTCACTGCGACTCCCGTGCTTTATTAGTATTCGGCCAGACTAACAGAATCGGTCAATGGCCGCCGCCACGGGTCCCCGCCCCGTCAGTCAGCCCCAGACGTTCGCCTAGCGCCTTCGAATCGAGGCGCGCACACGTATCCAGCGCCACGACATGGGTGGTTTCCGAATCGCTGAAAGGCTGGCGGTTCGAGAGTTGTTGCTCGAGCACGGCAAGATCGGCTTCCGAGGCATCGCTGTCCTGTTCGGCACGCGCCTGCACACGCTGGCGCAAAACCGCCGCCGGCGCCTGACAATCGAGTATGCGAAACGGCACATTGAGCTCCGCCGCCAGCGCCTGGAATTGCTGCCGTTGGTCACGTTGCAGGAACGTGGCATCGACGATCGCCGCCCGACCGGAAGCGATGATCGCCCGCGCGCAATCGGCCAGGCGCGCATAGGTCCGTGCGGTGCTGGCCGGATCGTACACGCCCTGGCCAATGCCGCTGTCCGTATGCGCGTCGGCAGCCAGCCCCTGCAACCGCTTGCGCTCGACGTCGGAACGGACCCGCAGCGCACCGGCCAGTGGAATCAGCGCGTCGCTAATCGTCGTCTTGCCGGAACCGGACAGACCATGGGTAATAACGAGCGGTGGTCGGGCAGGCGCATTGCTGTCCTGGCCGCCGTAACGCTGGGCCAGTTGCACGTGATCATGAATGCGCTGTGCCAGCGCGGTATCGCCAGCGCCATCACGCAGTCGCAGATAAGCGATCTTGGCACGCACCAGTGATCTATAGACCTGAAACAGCGGCAACAGCCGCAAACCGGCGTAGTCGCCACCGGCTTCCAGGTAAGCATTGAGAAACACCCGCGCGCTGGCGTGGTGACCGCGCATGTCCAGATCCATGAGCAGAAATGCGATTTCACTCTGCACGTCGATCCAGCGCAGCTCGGGATTGAACTCGATACAGTCGAACACCTGTATCGATCCGTCCAGCCAGATCATGTTGGTCACGTGCATGTCGCCATGGCATTCACGTACCCGGCCGGCCTCGCGCCGTGCCTCGATCGTATCGCGCTGCTGTTCGAGCTGTGCCCGGGTCCAGGATTCCAGCGGCTTGAGTTCGGCGGTCAGATCCAGATCTGGCAGCGGTTCGTTGAGCACATCGAAATTATCCAGGCACTGCTGCCGTACCTGGTCGAAACGACCGTAAGCGTCAGCCGCCGAAACGGCATCGGCACGGTCGTGGAACGCGGCCACGCTGGTCGCCAGTTGCCGGAATGCCTGCGCGTCGACGCGGTCCTCGGCCAGTGCATTCTCCAGTTCCGCGCTGCGCGGGAACTGGCGCATCTGCACGCAGTACTCGATCGCCGGTGTCTCATTCAGTACCGGCGCATCGACACTGCCGCCAACGGCCACGACATCGAGATACAACTCCGGCGCGAGCCGCCGGTTCAGGCGTATCTCCTCAGTGCAATAATGCTGACGCTTGTCCAGCGAGGTGAAATCGACAAAGCCCAGATCGACCGGCTTCTTGAATTTGTAGGCGTAGTCGCCGGTCAGCAGGAGGATCGAGATGTGCGTTTCGATAACCTCGAAATGTTGCACGGCATGGGAAAAACAGTCGGCTTGCTGCAGCGCTTTGACGATCTGCTTCAGACGTTGGATTTCGGCTTGTTCGGTGGACATTATATCGCCTGGATGAAAACCTGCATCAGCCGACAGCTGCTGTTCAATCCGGTTCGCGGCCGATGGCGCGATGACCGATATCATGCCGACAGAACACGCCGTTCCAGCTGATCTGCTCGACCGCGGCGTAGGCTCGCTGCCGGGCAGCGGCAATATCCTCGCCGAGGGCGGTCACGCAAAGCACGCGACCGCCGGCAGTGACGACCGTATCGTCCTGCAATGCGGTGCCGGCGTGAAAGACCTTCACGTCCGCGCCGAAATCATTATCCAGACCGCTGATAATATCGCCCTTGGCCACGTCGCCGGGATAGCCGCCGGCCGCCAGCACCACACCCAGTGCCGGGCGTGGATCCCACACCAGTTCCGCGCCGGGCAGATCGCCGGCACACGCCTGCTGACACAGGTCGACCAGGTCGGATTGCAGGCGCATGAGGATCGGCTGGGTTTCCGGATCACCGAAGCGGCAGTTGAACTCCAGCACCTTGGGCGTGCCGTCGGCGAGGATCATCACGCCGGCGTAGAGAAAACCGCGATAATGAATGCCCTCGGCGGCCAGGCCACTCAGCGTCGGCCGGATGACCTCGTCGAGAATGCGATCGTGTGTCGCGCCGGTTACCACCGGCGCCGGCGAATACGCCCCCATGCCGCCGGTGTTCGGTCCGGTGTCGCCGTCGTCGCGCGCCTTGTGATCCTGGGAACTGGCCAGCGGCACGCACTGCTCGCCGTTGGCAATAACAATAAAGCTGGCTTCCTCGCCCTGCAGGAATTCCTCGATGACAACACGGTGGCCGGCGTCGCCGTACTTGTTAGCGGCCAGCATATCGCGTACCGCCGCTTCGGCCTGGGTGTGATCCTCGGCGATGATGACGCCCTTGCCCGAGGCCAGACCGTCGGCCTTGATCACTACCGGCATGGCGTGGCTATTTAGGTAGTCCAGCGCCGGCTCGAGATCGGTGAAAGTTTTATAGACGGCGGTGGGAATGCCGTGACGTTGCAGGAATGCCTTGGCGAAGGCTTTCGAACCCTCAAGCTGCGCGGCGGCCTGTGTCGGACCGAAGCAGGCCAGACCTGCCTTCTCAAAGGTATCGACAATGCCGGCGACCAGCGGTGCTTCCGGCCCGACGATGGTCAGATCGATCGCTTCGCTGCGTGCAAACGCCAGCAGGCCGTCGATATTGGTCGCCGCCAGCGGCAGATTCTGCACGCGCGCCTCGCCCGCGGTGCCGGCGTTGCCCGGTGCCACGTAGACCTGGTCGACGTACGCGGATTGCGCCGCCTTCCAGGCCAGCGCGTGTTCACGGCCGCCGCCGCCGATGATCAATACTTTCATTCAATATCGTCCGCAAATGAGATCAATGCCTGAAACCCTTAAACCGCAAATGAACGCGAATTAACGCAAACAAAAAGATACAAGCGTTATTAAGTCACCTTTTATATGAAAAACAAAATACTTGTGACTTTACTGAACCAACCAATAGCGAAATTTCTTGATCTCCAAGAGAATCCAGCCTTAAACCGTCAGTATTCGCGTTTATTGGCGTTCATTCGCGGTCCAACACAATCAATGCCTGAAATGCCGCATGCCGGTGAATACCATGGCAATGCCATGCTCGTTTGCGGCGGCGATGACCTCGTCGTCGCGCATCGAACCGCCGGGCTGGATGACGGCGCTGATGCCGGCCTCGGCGGCGGCGTCGATGCCGTCGCGGAACGGGAAGAAGGCATCCGAGGCCATCACCGACCCCGGCACTTCGATGCCGGCGTCGCCTGCCTTGATACCAGCCAGTTTGGCGCTGTAAATACGGCTCATCTGACCGGCGCCGACGCCGACGGTGAAGTTGTCCCGCGCGTAGACGATGGCATTCGACTTGACGTACTTGACCACGCGCCAGGCGAAGAACAGGTCGCGGATTTCCGCGTCCGACGGCGCCCGCTCGGTAACAATGTCCAGATCGTTGATCGCCACCATGCCGCTGTCATTGTCCTGCACCAGCAGCCCGCCACTAACGCGCTTGTAATCGAGTTGCTGTAATTGTTCCGCCGCTGCCGTACCGACACTCAATACGCGGATAGCCTGCTTGTCGTGCAATACCTTGAGCGCCGCTTCGCTGACAGCCGGCGCGACAATCACCTCGACGAACTGCCGATCGAGGATGGCGGCGGCCGTATCGGCGTCGAGCTCACGATTGCAGGCGATGATACCGCCGAACGCCGAGGTCGGATCGGTGGTGTAGGCGCGCTCATAGGCCGTGACCAGCGTCTCCGCCACCGCCACGCCACAGGGATTGGCATGCTTGACGATCACGCAGGCCGGTTCGTCGAACGCCTGTACGCACTGCAATGCGGCATCGGTGTCGGCGATGTTGTTGTACGACAGTGCCTTGCCCTGGTGCTGTTGGGCCGCCGCGATCGTACCCGCCGGCGCATTGGGGTCGGCATAGAAGGCGGCGCGTTGATGCGGATTCTCGCCGTAGCGCATGTCCTGCAGCTTGTGGAACTGGCGCGTGTAGGTGAGACCAAACGGCTCGCGTTCGCCGCCGTCGAAGCTGACCGCACCGAGATGATTGCTGACCGCGGCATCGTAGGCGGCGGTATGGGCAAACGTCTTGCGCGCCAGGTGATAACGCGTCGCGTCCGTCAGCCGGTTGTCGTTGTGGCGCAGTTCATCCAGTACGCGGGTGTAATCGTCATTATCGACAATCACGCCGACGTGGGCGTGGTTCTTGGCAGCGGCGCGCAGCATGGCCGGACCGCCGATGTCGATGTTCTCGATCGCCTCACTCAGGGAGCAGTCCGGTCGGGCGACGGTCTGTTCGAACGGGTAGAGGTTGATGACCAGCAGATCGATGGGTTCAATGCCGTGCTCGGCCATGACGGCATCGTCCTGACCGCGGCGACCGAGCAAACCGCCGTGGATCTTCGGATGCAGGGTCTTCACGCGGCCATCCATGATCTCCGGAAAGCCGGTCACATCCGAAACTTCAGTCACCTCGAGACCGGCCTCGCGCAACAGCCGCGCCGTACCGCCGGTGGACAGCAACGCGATGCCCAGCTGGCTGAGCTGGCGGCAGAAATCCTCGATACCGGTTTTATCGGAAACGCTGATAAGGGCGCGGCGGACGCTGGTCACTCACTGTTCTCCCGGGTTGTTTGCTGGTCTGGCGTGAATGCGCTGACGCGCATGGGCGAGCCGTTATTCCAGATCGTATTTTTTCAGGCGGCTGCGCAGCGTACCGCGGTTCATGCCGAGCAGTTCGGCGGCCTTGGTGATATTGCCGCGCGTGTGCTGCATGACCGCCTCGAACAGCGGTTTTTCCACCTGCGAAATCACCAGCTCGTAAAGGTCACTGGCATCGTGGCCATCCAGGTCGGCGAAGTAGGCATCCAGCGACCGGCGCACCGATTCGCTCAGGCAGGTTACATCCTCGGCATGTTCGGTTGTCGTCAATTGCTTGGATTGCCGTGCCTGGCTCATGCCGCCTGTCTCCGTTCGTTGCCTGATGAATGGGCCGCAACGTCTGCGGCAAAGTAATCGGCCACCAGCCGCCGCTGGACGGCGGCGCTTTCGGCCTGGTTGACGCCGGCGCGTAACGCCATCGCGGCGTCGCCGGCGTGGCTCTGGCAGTACCAGGCGACATGCTTGCGCGCCACACGCACGCCCGTGTACTCGCCGTAAAATTCGTAAAGATTGTCCAGGTGCCACAGCAAAACACGGGCCACTTCGTCGTCAGTGGGGCCCGCTGCCTGCTTGCCGGTGGCGAGGTACTCGCGGATCGCGCGGAACAGCCACGGATTGCCCTGCGCACCGCGGCCGATCATCAGGCCATCGACGCCAGTGTCAGCGAGTACCTGTGCGGCCCGCGCCGGCGCGTCGATATCGCCATTGGCAATCACGGGTATCGTGACCGCTGCCTTGACCGCGCCCACGGTAACGTATTCGGCCGTGCCCCTGTAACCGCAGGCACGGGTACGCCCGTGTACGGTCAATGCCTGGATGCCACTGGCCTCGGCCATGCGTGCGACGGTGACCGCGTTGATGCTGTGCTTGTCCCAGCCGGTACGGATTTTCAGCGTCACCGGCACGCTGACGGCACGGACCACTGCCTCGAGTAT
This sequence comes from Methylohalomonas lacus, assembly GCF_024808875.1. Classification (GTDB taxonomy): domain Bacteria; phylum Pseudomonadota; class Gammaproteobacteria; order Methylohalomonadales; family Methylohalomonadaceae; genus Methylohalomonas; species Methylohalomonas lacus. Next base: position 45,333 of record NZ_JANUCT010000014.1, on the reverse strand, counting down.
GCGCCCCACCAGCGCCTCGTCGCGCAGCAGCGCGGAACCGGCCATGACATTGCAGACCTTCTTGGCCGGACAGCCCATGTTGATGTCGATGATCTCGGCGCCGTTATCAACATTGAAGCGCGCACTGTCAGCGAGCATGGCCGGATCGGCACCGGCGATCTGTACCGCACGCGGACCGGGTTCACCAGTATGATCGCGACGCAGCCGGCTCTTGCGGGTATCGCGCAAGCGCGGGTCGGCACTGACCATTTCCGAAACCGCCATGCCGGCACCGAGCTCGCGACACAGCTGCCGGAACGGCCGATCCGTCACGCCCGCCATCGGCGCCAGAATCAGATTATTCGGCAGCCGGATCGAACCAATTCGCAGACTGACAGGTTCGCCATGCATCGTTGCTGTGGTCACTGGTTTTCAAGAATGATTGAAGTCCGACCGCGGTGTTGTTGTTATCACCGCTCCGCAGTCGGCTGCGGCTCCCCAAAAAGCGCCGCGACAGTTCGTCCCGACAGCGATCGACTCAATGGCCGGGTCGCCTTGCAGGCAATCCGGGACCCGTTCGGGAAGGGCTGAAAATCATACCGGGGATCAGGCGTCGATGAAAGCCGATGCAGGCGGAATTCAGTCACATGATGCAGGCATTGACCGTGGGTCAAGATAATTCACATGTGAATACCGACGCTTAGTTCACAAACCTGAGCAGATTGTTAAAGGCAGCGGTGACAGCCGCCCTCAGCGACTAAAGGAAACCGAACTCGAAACTGACCGCACCCGCGGCCGGGCCACTGAGTTCCAGCACCAGGTGAACCGGCGTGTTTGAGGGCATACCGGTACTGACCGGCAGGCTGCTGTCGAGATAATCCTCGGGCGCGAACTCGCGATAGGCCAGCGGTTGACCCTCGGTGTCGAACAGTGCCAGCTGCAGACGCGGGTAGGGCTGGCGCCGACCGGCGTGGTGGGCGATGGTGGCGTTGACCAGCAACGCATCTTGGTAGACCGGATGCACGCGCACATCGCGATTGAGCAATTCGAATTCCGACAACAGGCGCTGGCGATAGACCTGGCAATCGATGCGCGCGCAGAGTTCCTGCGCCCATGGCAACAACTGCGGAAAACGTTCATAAAGCATATCGCGGTAAAACCATGCCGCCTGCGCCAGGGCAACGGCGACCAGCAGCACGGCAATAACCAGCCAGCGCCCGCGATGCCGTGGCCGGTGCGTGACCTCCTCTTCCAGCCAGTCCGGTTGCACTTCGCGCAGCGGCGTCTGGTTATCGAAATCCGCAGCCGGCCGGCCAGGGTCGCTGTCCTGTGCCCGCGCCGCATCACCGCGCAGCGGTTCGCCGGCCGCCTGTGCAGTAACGCCGGCGGCTTCCTCTGAACGCAGCGGCGCCGGTTGCGGCGTATCGGTCAACCGGCTGACTGCATCGAACGCCTCGCCGCAGGCACCGCAGCGAACCCGGCCGGCAGCGGCACTAAGCTGCGTGGCGCGCACGCGGAACTGGGTCTGGCAGGTGGGGCAGCGAGTATACATCAGCGCGCCGTCATACCCGCTTCAGTCGGCATCGTGGTGCCGCCGGCCCACCAGTAGGGCCCAGTCGCCCTCAAGGCGGGGCGTTTCGAACTCGAACCAGCCGGCGTAGGCATCGCGACAACGCTCGACCTGGTCGTGCATGATGCCCGACAGGACAATGCGGCCACCCGGCTCAACCAGATCGGCGAGCCGTGGCGCCAGCGCCAGCAATGGCCGCAGCAGGATATTGGCGAGCACGAGTTCGGCCCGCTGCCGGGTCAGCTCGGCCGGCGAGACCAGAATCACCTGGTCCGGCACACCGTTCTCCATGGCATTGTCGCCGGTGGCGGTCAGCGACAACGGGTCGATGTCGGTGGCGACAATACGGCCGGCGCCGAGGCGGGCAGCGGCAATCGCCAGCACGCCGGTGCCACAGCCATAGTCGATAACGCTGGTCGGCAGTTCGTCGGCGTGGTCGATCAACCAGCCGAGGCAGAGTCGCGTGGTCGGGTGCTGGCCGGTACCAAACGCCTGGCCCGGATCGATGCGCAGGTACAGGCGCACTTCGGTCGGCGGTTCGCACCAGCCGGGACCGATCCAGACACCATGGCCGAGATCCTGTGGCGACCAGCTGGCCCGGCTGACCGCCAGCCAGTCCTCATCGGCGACTTGCTCCAGCTGCCAGTGGCAATCGCCCACCGACGCCAGCAGAGTGGTTAGATGATCCAGCGTTTGCCCGGCCGGGAACAGTGCCTGCAGCAGTTGCCGCCCGGGCGGCGGCTCGGGGAAGCTGACGCTGGCCGGTTCGGCCAAATCGAGCAATGCGGCCACCTGTTCGGCGGCGTCAAGGCCACAATCCAGGGTCAGTTGCTGCCAGGCAACGTCGGGTGTCGCGCTCATGATGTCATCACACGATCAGCGTAGACCGAATTTGTGTTCCAGGTAATGAATATCGGTACCGCCACGGATGAACGCGGCGTCTTCGACCAGCTTCTGGTGCAGCGGGATGTTGGTCTTGATGCCGTCGATCACCACTTCGGCCAGCGCCTGGCGCAAGCGTGCCAGGGCCAGCTCACGCGTCTCGGCACAGGCGATGAGCTTGCCGATCATCGAGTCATAGTACGGCGGCACGGTGTAGCCCTGATAGATGTGCGTATCGATACGAATACCGGGGCCGCCGGCCGGATGATAATGCTTGATCGTACCCGGGCAGGGCGCGAACGTTTCCGGGTCCTCGGCATTCAGGCGGCATTCGATCGCGTGACCGCGCATGACGATATCGCTCTGCTTGTAGGTCAGCTTCTCGCCAGCGGCAATACGCAGCTGTTCCTTGACGATATCGACGCCGCTGACCATCTCGGTGACCGGATGCTCGACCTGAACGCGGGTATTCATCTCGATGAAGAAGAACTCGCCGTTTTCATACAGGAACTCGAAGGTGCCGGCACCGCGATAGTTGATGCGCTTGCAGGCCTCGATACAGCGTTCGCCGATCTTCTTGCGTTCCTTGTCAGTCAGGCCGGGCGCCGGACATTCCTCGATCACCTTCTGGTTGCGGCGCTGCATAGAGCAGTCACGCTCGCCGAGATGAATGATGTTGCCGTGAGTATCGGCCAGCACCTGGATCTCGATGTGACGCGGGTGTTCGAGATACTTCTCCATGTACACGGCGCTGTTGCCGAACGCCTGTTGCGCCTCGTTCTTGGTCAGCGAAATCGCGTTCAGCAGGCTGGCCTCGGCATGAATGACGCGCATGCCGCGACCGCCACCGCCGCCGGAAGCCTTGATCATGACCGGGTAACCGATCTCACGGGCAATGCGGATATTCTCGTCGGGATCCTCGCCCAACGGCCCATCCGAGCCCGGCACACAGGGCACGCCCGCCTCTTTCATCGCCTTGATGGCCGAGACCTTGTCGCCCATCAGCCGGATCGTTTCGGCACGCGGGCCAATAAAGACAAAACCGCTTTCCTCGACGCGCTCGGCAAAGTCGGCATTTTCCGACAGGAAGCCGTAGCCCGGATGGATGGCGACCGCGTCGGTTACTTCGGCGGCGCTGATCACTGCCGGAATACTCAGGTAACTTTCGGTTGATGACGCCGGGCCAATACACACCGACTCATCCGCCAGCAGCACATGCTTCTGATCGCGATCCGCCTGTGAATAAACCGCCACGGTCCTAATGCCCAGTTCGCGGCAGCTGCGCAGTATGCGCAGGGCAATTTCGCCGCGGTTGGCAATCACAACTTTATCGAACATAGTCAGATTCAGGTTTGTTAACGGCCGGGCCCGGAGACTGCCCGCCGTTCGCTCATGTTTAAGTTAGCTGGCCGGCTTGATGACGAACATCGGCTGACCGTACTCAACCGGCTCGCCGTTCTCGACCAGAACCTTCGACACGGTGCCGTTAATCTCGCACTCGATCTGGTTCATAATCTTCATCGCCTCGATGATACAGATCACTTCACCGGCGGCGACCGGCTGGCCGACATCGACAAAGGCGGGACTGCCCGGCGACGGGCTGCTATAAAACGTGCCGACCATCGGCGCGTTTATAATGTGGCCTTCCTCGACCGGCGCGGCGGATTCGGTCTCCGCTGCCGCGGGTGCTGCTGGTGCCGCCGGCGCCTCCTGCTGTGCCGGCGCGTGGTAGTAGCCCACCGGCGCCGGCTGACTGCTGCCCTGGCGACTGATGCGCACGCTCTCCTCGCCCTCGTGGATCTCGATTTCAGCGATCCCCGATTCTTCCAGCAATTCGATCAGTTTTTTGACCTTGCGTATATCCATAGCCTTACCCGGATTATGTTCTGTTGTTGTAATCGTTTTTCGGCAGCCCGGCTGACACTACCCGCTGGTATCTTCGAGCCGCTGGATGGCTGCTGTCAGAGCCAGTTCATACCCCTGCGCGCCCAATCCGCTGACCACGGCCACGGCGATATCCGACAGGTAGGAGTGGCGGCGAAACGCCTCGCGGGCAAAGACATTCGACAAGTGTACCTCGATGAACGGAATCGCGACCGCGAGCAGTGCATCGCGCAGCGCGATGCTGGTATGCGTGAAGGCGCCGGGATTAAAGAGAATGAAGCCGACGCCTTCCTTGCGCGCGGCCTGGATGTGATCGATCAGATCACTTTCGGCGTTGCTCTGAAAACAGTCCAGTGTATGGCCACTGTCCGTGGCCGCCTGACGCAGACGGCGATTGATGTCATCCAGCGTATCGTGGCCGTAGACCTCCGGCTCGCGTTCGCCGAGCATGTTTAGATTGGGTCCGTGCAGGACGAGGATGCGTGCCATATTTGTGCGTCGTTGTGCCGTCTGGTACCGCCCGGGGCAGCGTTCAGCAGCCCCTGGAGTCGCCAGTACTTGTCATTTATTGATGGTTGCCCACAAGTGCCGGCATGTTAGCAGACTTTATCAACAGGTTCGACGGGGCATATTCATCCCGAGGCACCCACCAGCTTACTAATAACAGTGTCGGCTTCCTCCAGGGGCAGGCGGCCGCGGTGGACGTGGACAACCTTGCCGTCGCGGTCGACGAAGGCGGTATACGGCAGCGCGCCGATGCGGTTGCCGTAGGCCTTGGCGGCGTCGATGGCTGCCTGTTCGCCGATCAATACCGGATAGTTCATATCGTAGCGCGCCATGAACTCGCTTACCGGCGCCTGTTCGTCGATGGCAACGCCAATAAACGTGACGCCCTGATCGCGGTATTTTTCCTGCAGTTCGACGAACTCCGGCACCTCCTCCTTGCACGGCTGGCACCAGGTCGCCCAGAAGTTAATCGCCAGGATGTCGCCGTCCCAGTCGCTGATCGCGCGTTGTTCGCCGGCCATGCCGGGCAGCGAGAATGTCGGCCGCCGTTGACCGATGATGCTTTCGTGATCCGGTGCCGCGTCCGCCGACTGCGACGCCGGCGCGGGGTCGTCAGCCGTGCCGTCACTAGTCTGCTGTAGCCAGTAACCGCCAGCGGCAGCGCTGGCCGTGATAATAACGGCCAACAGGGTCAATAACAGATTATTCATGATTGGGGCATTCTACCGATATGTTCGACAAAGTCCTCGGCGTCGATGAAACCGACCAGCCGTAGCGGCCGCACCTCCTCGCCGTCACTGAAAAACAGCATAGCCGGCGGCCCGAACAGCTCGTAGTGCTGCAGCAGTTCGCGGTCCGCCGCGTCGTTGGCGGTGACGTCCGCCTTGAGCACGACGAAGTCCGCCAGCGCCCGGTGCACAGCCGGGTCGCGGAAGGTGTATTCCTCCAGCTCCTGGCAGACCACGCACCAGTCGGCATAGAAATCCAGCATCACCGGCCGACCCTCGAGCGCAGCATCGCGCAGTTCGCTGCGCACATCGGCAACCGTCTTGACCATTGTGAACGGCAATTCGCCGCCGGCCGCGGCGGTGTCTGTCGCTGACGCCGGCGCCGACTGGCTCAACAGTCGCGAGTCGGCCAGCGGCCGCAGCGGGTCCTTACCACCGCTGACGGCCCCGATGATAAGGATCAGGCCGTAGAACAGTAAGACCAGGCCGAGTCCCTTCCATAACCGGCGCCAGCGGGCATCGGCGCCGAGACTGTCGAGCGCACCCATGTAGACCGCGGTCACGATCAGCAATCCGGCCCACAGCATCAGGCTGACACCGCCCGGCAGGATGCGCTCCAGGAACCAGACGGCCACGCCCAGCATGACGACACCGAAGATCCTTTTGATGGTTTCCATCCAGGCGCCGGCCGCCGGCAGCAGGCTGCCGGCCGAAGTGCCGATGACCAGCAACGGCACGCCAAAGCCGAGCCCCATGGCAAACAGCGCCATGCCACCGAGCAGCGCGTCGCCGGTCTGGCTGATGTAAAGCAGCGCACCGGCCAGCGGCGGTGCCACACAGGGACCGACGATGATCGCGGAGACCGCGCCCATGCCGGCGGCACCGAGCAGACTGCCGCCGCGGCGGCTGCCGACGGAGTGCAGCCGCGATTGCCAGGCTGCTGGCAGCTGCAGTTCGTAGAAGCCGAACATCGACAACGCCAGCAGCACGAACACGCCGGCAAAAGCCAGCAGCACCGCGGGATTCTGCGACGCCGCCTGCAGGTTGAAATGGAACGACCCGGCGATGACACCGAGCACGGCATAGGTCAGGGCCATGGCCAGCACGTAAGCCAGCGACAGCAGCAGGCCGCTGCCGGCGCTGATCGACCTGCCGCCATGACCCCCGTGACCGGCTTGGCCAACGATCAGGCCGGACAGGATCGGGATCATCGGGAACACGCACGGAGTCAGCGACAGCAGCAGGCCGAAACCGAAGAATGCGACAATGCTGGCCAGCAGACCACCGCTGGTCAGGCGCTCAGTGATCGTATCCTGGGCTGACGCGGGTGCGCGGTCTGCGCCGTCCTCCGCCGTCGGCTCAGCATCGTCCACTGCTGAATCCGCTACGTCCGGGCTGGCCACGGCCGCCAGCGCCAGCGGCACATTTTTGGTCTGTGGCGGGTAACACACCGAGTCTTTCTTGCAGCCCTGGTAGCGTACTTCGAGGTCGAACTGGCCGGGGTCGGCGGCGGCGCGCGTAAGTGCGGCGCTGATCGTCACCGCGTCGTAGTGAACCTCGACGTCGCCGAATGTCGGGTCGGACTCGATCTGCCCGTCCGGAATCCGCAGCTCACCGACACTGATCGCGTCAGTCGCTGCCGTGACGGCGAACTTGTCGTGGTAGAGATAGTAACCGTCGGCGATTTCCCAGCTCAGTTCCAGCCGCGCCGGGTTGCTCTCGTCAACACTGAGGCGGAAGGCGTCGTCCGGGTCGAGGATATCATCGCCGCCGCCGGCGCCGCTGAACAGTCCGCCGACCCGCTCGGCCAGCGAATTCTCGCCGGCCCCGGCCAGCGGCGCGACCAGCAGCGCCAGCCATAACAAGTGACTGAATAAAGGCTTCATGCGCGGCTACTTGTCGCTGCTGACGGCGGTCTGGCTGATCCAGCCGAGATACTCGGTCAGGCCACCGACGATGGGCACGGCGACGATCTCGGGCACTTCGTAGGGGTGCTGCTCCTTGATGATGGCTTCCACCGCCGAGTAGCTGGCGGCAGCGGTCTTGATCAGGAGCAGGTGTTCATCCTCATGTTCGACGCGGCCTTTCCAGCGGAAGACCGAATACATCTGTGGCAACACCTGCACGCACGAGGCGACGCCCTTTTCAACGAGCTCATTGGCGACCTTTTTGGCCGTGATACTGCCAGGCGTGGTTGTCATTACCAGTAAGTAGTCTGAATTCTCGGTCGTTAGCTGGGTCATAGAACTCTCTTGCTACAATGAATATTACACGATCGTCCCTGACCGGCCTTGAAAACGATATTTTAACCCGCATATCAATGTTCAAGACATAAGCTTGTGGTTGTTTTCGTACAATCCCGCGCCATTCATTCCAAAATTTACGCCCTTGTGACCACTTCCGGAGCGAATAGATGCACCCGTCCGTCCTCCTGCTACTGATTTTCATCGTTGTCCCGCTGGTGGAAATCGGTCTGTTCATCCAGATCGGCGGTGTTATCGGCGCGCTGCCGACCATCGGCCTGATCATTCTGACCGCCGTCATCGGCGTCACCCTGATCCGCCTGCAGGGTGTCACGACCCTGACCCGAATCCGTGACAAGCTGAACCGTGACGAGATCCCGGCCACCGACATGGTCGAGGGCCTGATGCTGCTGGTGGCCGCCGTGCTGCTGCTGACGCCGGGCTTTTTCACCGATGCCGCCGGGTTCCTGCTGCTGGTGCCAGCGCTGCGCCGGCCGCTGGCGGTCCGCCTGCTGTATCACCTGGCCCGCCGCCACCGCCGCGGCGGCAACAGCCGCACCACCGTCATCATCAACGGTGAGGTGGTTGATACCGACGCTGGCAGCGGCCAGGGCAATGAATATCCCGGGTTGAAAGGCCGCGACAGGGAAAACTATAATTAGCACTCAAAAGCACTGAGTGCTAACAAATTTCAGAATCGGCGCCCCCGGCGTCATCCAAACTACGGACAAAAATGGGAGATTTTTCATGAATATACGTCCACTTCATGACCGCATTATCATCAAACGCTTCGAAGAAGAACGCACCAGTGCCGGCGGTATCGTGATCCCGGACAGTGCCGCCGAGAAGCCCATCAAGGGTGAAGTCATCGCCGTGGGCAATGGCAAGGTGCTCGACAATGGCGAAACCCGCGCCCTCGACGTCAAGAAGGGCGACAAGGTGCTGTTCGGCAAGTATTCCGGTACCGAGGTCAAGGTCGGCGCGGACGACTACCTGGTGCTGCGCGAAGAAGACGTCATGGCCATCATCGAAGACTGAACAACACGAAACCGCGACATATAGAAATCAGGAGTTAATTAGTCATGAGTGCAAAAGAAATTAAATTCAGTGACGATGCGCGCCAGCGTATCCTGCAGGGTGTCAACACCCTCGCCAACGCCGTCAAGGTGACGCTCGGCCCGCGCGGCCGTAACGTGGTTCTGGACAAGAGCTTCGGTTCGCCGACGGTGACCAAGGACGGCGTGTCCGTGGCCAAGGAAATCGAGCTGAAAGACAAGTTCGAGAACATGGGTGCGCAGATGGTGAAAGAGGTCGCTTCCAAGACCTCCGACGTCGCCGGTGACGGCACGACCACCGCCACCGTGCTGGCCCAGTCGATGTTTGCCGAAGGCATGAAGACGGTCGCCGCCGGCATGAGCCCGATGGAAGTCAAGCGCGGCATGGACAAGGCCGTTCGCGAAGCTGTCGCAGAACTGAAGAAGCTGTCGAAGCCGTGCGAAGACTCCAAGGGCATTGCCCAGGTCGGCACGATCTCGGCCAATTCCGACCACGATGTCGGCAACATCATCGCCGACGCGATGGACAAAGTAGGCAAGGAAGGCGTGATCACGGTCGAGGAAGGCTCGGGTCTGGATAACGAGCTGGAAGTGGTCGAGGGCATGCAGTTCGACCGCGGCTACCTGTCGCCGTATTTCATCAACAACCAGCAGTCCATGAGCGTCGAGCTGGATGACCCCTACATCCTGATGGTCGACAAGAAGATCTCGAACATTCGTGATCTGCTGCCGATCCTCGAATCCGTCGCCAAGTCCAGCAAGCCGCTGATGATCATTGCCGAGGACATCGAGGGTGAGGCGCTGGCGACGCTGGTGGTCAACAACCTGCGCGGTATCGTCAAGGTCGCCGCCGTCAAGGCGCCGGGCTTTGGTGACCGTCGCAAGGCCATGCTGCAGGACATCGCCGTGCTCACCGGCGGTAACGTCATTTCCGAGGAAGTCGGTCTGACGCTGGAGAAGGCCCAGCTTGAGGATCTCGGCCAAGCCAAGAAGGTGCAGATCAGCAAGGACGACACGACCATTATCGACGGTGCCGGCAACAACCAGCACATCGAGGAACGCGTCGGCCAGATCCGCAAGCAGATCGAGGAATCGACCTCGGACTACGACAAGGAGAAGCTGCAGGAGCGCGTTGCCAAGCTGTCCGGCGGCGTTGCGGTGATCAAGGTGGGTGCCGCGACCGAGTTCGAGATGAAGGAGAAGAAGGCACGCGTCGAGGACGCCCTGCACGCCACGCGTGCGGCGGTGGAAGAAGGCGTCGTACCGGGTGGCGGTGTCGCCCTGATCCGCGTGTTGACTGCCATTGAAAAACTCAAGGGCGACAACGAGGAACAGACGGCCGGTATCAGCATCGTCCGCCGCGCCATCGAGGAGCCGCTGCGCCAGATCGTGCAGAATGCCGGTGGCGAACCGTCGGTGGTCGTCAACCAGGTCCGTGAAGCCAAGGACTCGCAGGGTTACGACGCCTCGACCGGCGAGATGGGCGACATGCTGAAGCTCGGCATCATCGACCCGACCAAGGTTACGCGTACCGCGTTGCAGAACGCCGTATCCATTGCCGGTCTGATGATCACGACCGAGGCGATGATCGCCGAACTGCCGAAGGAAGAAGGCGAAGGCGCCGGTGCCCCCGATATGGGCGGCATGGGTGGTATGGGTGGCATGGGCGGCATGATGTAAATGCCGGCCTGACGCCCGTTCAGCCTTCAGGCTGCAAGCAAAAGCCCCGCCTCCGTGCGGGGCTTTTTTTATTTTACGTTTCTCGTCACTCGAACAGTCAATGCCTTATAGCCGCTGCCGCTTGTCCAGAAAAGTTGTCAGCGGCTGCCAGTCCCGGCTCAGTTTTTCCTTGTAGTAGTGACCTGCCGACCAGCAGATGCGATAGGCATGTGCACCGCGCTTGCTGGTCAGTGCGCGGTAACGGTCATTATCGATCTCGATCGCCGCACAGTTATCCAGCGCCACGGCGACACCCGGGGTACGCCGCATCATCATCTTGAGCGCGGGCGCGCGATTGGCCTCGGCATCGTAATGCGGACAGCACAGGGCGTTGACGAAGTGCAGGCCTTGCACGCGAATCAACGCGGCTTCATCGGGGTTGCTGTAAAAGCGCGAGTCACTGTTGCCATACCGAAACCAGCAGATGGCACCGGCACTCAAGCCCGCCTGTATAGCACCGCGCCGGCGTGCCTGGTCGAGATAACGGTCAACGCCGAGGCTGCGCCACAGCTTCATCATGCGCAGCGTGTTGCCGCCGCCGACATAGATGATATCCGCGTCGAGGATTTTCTCCCGTATACGCTTCCTGGCCGGGCGGTCCTGGTAGAGCAATAGCATATCGATCCGGCAGCCCAGTTCATCACCGTACTGCCGGCGAAAAGCCTCGCAGTAATCGCTGTCATCGAGACTGGCGGTGGGTATAAACAGGGCGCGCGGCCGGCGCTTGCCGGTAGCCCGGACGACGGCTTCATCGATCGCTGTCGTCTGCGCTCGCTGCCGGCCGCTGGCGCGTAGCCGGCCACCACCGATGGATATGATTCGTCTATTCACATTCGATCCTGTCATCTTTGTTCAATGGCCTGTTACCCGATTGTTACAGAACGCAGACCAGAAAAGCCTTCCGCTGCTGAACAGGGTATAATCCGTCGATACTCACAAACCCATTCTAATGCCAAGCTATACTAGCAGCCGCAAGGAGTCCGGTGAATGTCGTCCAAGAACAAAGACAAGAGCAAGAATAAAAAGCAGAACAAGCCCACAATGGCGGAACAGGCCGATCGCCACGTACTGTACGAAGAATCCGTACAATGCGTCGAGGCCGAGATCGATTTTGTCGATGCAACCTTTACCGAGTTACGCGGCCGTACCGCCAAACAGCTGCGCGAGGACTTCTGCGGTACCGCCAACACCTCCTGTGAGTGGGTGCGCCGAAGGAATACCAACCATGCCGTCGGTGTCGATCTCGACACCGAGGTGCTGGAATGGGGCCGTAAGCACAAGGTCGGCGAACTGAAGCCGGCCCAGGCCAAGCGCATCGAGCTACGCAATGAGGACGTGCTCGAGGTCGAGACGGGCGTCATGGACATCGTCCTGGCGATGAACTTCAGCTACTGGCTGTTCGAGGATCGCCCTGTATTGCGCAACTATTTCGAGCGCGTCCGGGCCACACTCGCCGATGACGGCATCCTGTTTCTCGACGCCTTTGGTGGCTACGAGGCACCGCGGGTCCTCAAGGAGCGCACCAAGTTCAAGAATCATACCTATATCTGGGAACAGGCCTACTTCAATCCGATCAATAACCACATGCGCTGTCATATTCATTTCAAGATGAAAGACGGCTCGAAACTGGAGAAGGCTTTCAGCTACGAATGGCGGCTGTGGAGCCTGCCGGAGATCCGCGAGCTACTTCTCGAGGCCGGTTTCAGCAAGGCGACCGTCTACTGGCAGGGCGAGGACGAGGAAACCGAGGAAGGCGACGGCGAGTTTTACCCGGCCGAGGAAGGTGACGCTGACGCTGGCTGGCTGGCCTATATCGTCGCGGAGAAGTAACCGCCTTCAGTCCTCGAGATCCCTGGGTCTTTGCAAATGTCGCAACTGGCAGCTGCCCCGGGGCAGCTGCCAGTCAGCACACTCAAGCACGGCGACTGCCGCCGTGGTCATCAGTTTGCCGCCAGCGGTCAGTGGCAGGCGACCGCTGACCAGATACTCCAGCAAATCATCCAGCGCCGGATTATGCCCAACCAGCAACAGGCAGCTCGAGTCGCCCGCATGTCGCGCAAGGACGGCGCACAGATCTTCGCGGCCGGCCTCATAAATCGCCTCGTCATGGACAATGGCTTCCTGACCCAAACCGCTGTTTTCAGCAATCAGCTTCGCGGTGTCTGCCGCGCGTCTGGCCGGCGAGCTGATCAAGCGTTGCGGTAACAGCTTCTGAGTATGCAACCACTTCGCCATACGCGGAACATCCTTGCTGCCACGATCGTTCAGCGGCCGATCAAAGTCCCTGGAGACACCGCTGTTCCAGTCGGACTTGCCATGGCGCATAATAATCAGTGTTTTCGTATGTGCGGTCATCAGTATATCCCCAACAGTGTGGATCGCAGTTTACTCCGTAGCTGTTTCCACGTAATCTCGTCGTCGCCTGCAACCAGCCGATAACTATGACAAGCAACAGCGAATCGCCGTTTTTTGCCGCCGTCGATCTGGGCTCGAACAGCTTTCATATGGTCGTCGCCAAGTATGCAGACGGACGTGTCCAGATCGTCGACCGCATGAAGGAAATGGTGCGCCTTGCTGACGGCCTCGACGAACAGCGTAACCTCGATGACGCGACAGTCGAGCGTACCATCGCCTGCCTGGAACGTTTCGGCCAGCGCATCAGCGAAATGCCGAGCCGTCACGTACGCGCGGTCGGTACCAACACCCTGCGCCAGGCGCGCAACAGCGCCGCTTTTCTCAGCCGGGCACGGCATGCGCTTGGTCATCGTATCGAAATCATTGCCGGCCGCGAAGAGGCGCGCTTAATCTATCTGGGGGTTGCCCATACGGTCTTCAAGGAAGGTGAGCAACGACTGGTGGTGGACATCGGCGGCGGCAGTACCGAAGTCATCATTGGCCGTGACTTCCAGCCGCAACTGACCGAAAGCCTGTACATGGGCTGTGTCAGCATGACCCACCAGTTTTTTGCAGATGGCAAGATTAACGCCAAACGCATGCGCAAGGCGATCCTGTTTGCACGCCAGGAACTGGAAGCCATAGAGACACCCTATCGACGTACTGGCTGGGAATCGGCGATCGGTGCTTCCGGGACAATCCTCAGTATCAACAAGGTTCTCAATGCCCAGGGCTGGACCCAGGGCGGCATCACGCCGGCGGGACTGGAGCAATTGCGCGAGGTACTCGTCAGGGCCGGGGAAATTGACAATATCAAGCTTGATGGCCTGTCGAGCAACCGCAAACCCGTGTTCGCCGGCGGCGTTGCCGTGTTGAGCGCCCTGTTCGAGGCACTCGGTATCGGCGAGATGGCGGTGTCCGATGGGGCCCTGCGCGAGGGACTGTTGCATGAATTGATCGGCCGCGATCAGCAGCGGGATGTGCGTGAACAAACAGTCGCTGATCTACAGCAGCGTTACAGCGTTGATATCGAACATGCTACACGTATTGAACAAACCGCCCGCTATTGTCTCGAGAAAATCAACGAGTCCAGCAGTGACAGTGCTGACCACCATGAACAATCCCTGCTATCGTGGGCCGCACGTCTCCATGAGATAGGTCAGGCCATCGCCCATAGCGGCTACCAGAAACACGGCGCCTATCTCGTTCACAACTCCGATCTACCCGGCTTCTCACGCCAGGAGCAGCATTACGTCGCCACGCTGATCCGCAATCACCGGCGCAAAATCAGCAGCTCGGATTTCGATAACCTGCCCGATAATGGCACCGACCGCATCCTGCTTTTATGCATCCTGTTGCGTCTAGCCATCGTACTGAATCGCAGCCGCACCTCTGCCGAATTGCCGTCCTTTCAGCTGACGGTCAATGACAGGAACATCGAAATTGTCTTTCCCGACGGCTGGCTGGAAGCTCACCCGCTGACCGGTGCCGACCTGGAGACTGAGGCCGGTTACCTGCAGGCGGCAGGCTATGCGCTGACCTTTAGGTGATTGGTGATTGAAAAAGTGTCACCGCCATCGTTTTAACCAGTGAACCACATCCGTAGGAGGCCCGACCTCGGGCCGAATAGAAAACCGATTATGCCGTGATATCTAAACCTTTACTTCGCGGCGGAGTCGCCGCTCCTACATTCTATATCCCCTTGATGGGGAAGGTACAAAGTTCGCTTCGCGCTATTGGTTGATGCGCTCGCACGAAAACCTGATCTTGCCAATCACTAATCACCAGTCACCAATCAACCACAGTAATGATCCAGCAGTGTCTGCTGGGCCGAACGCGGCTTCTGGTTGCCCTGGCGGACACGCCTGTAACTCCCGTCAGACTGCAGAATCCAAGCATTGATATTGTCAGACAGATAGGCATGGAGACTGAAATTGATGATCTGATCGCGCGGGCGCTTTTCCTCGATCGGGAAACAGGTTTCCACCCGGCGAAACAGGTTGCGCTCCATCCAGTCGGCACTGGAGCAGTACAACAGTTCATCACCGGCATGATAGAAATAAAACACCCGCGTATGTTCCAGGAAACGGCCGACAATGGAACGCACGTGTATGTTTTCCGAAACGCCGGGCACACCGGGACGCAGACAGCAGATGCCGCGAATGATCAAATCGATCTTGACACCAGCCATTGAGGCCTCGTAAAGGGCCTGAATAATCTGCTGGTCGGTCAGCGCGTTCATCTTCGCTATAACGCGTGCCTCACGACCGGCCTCGGCTTCCTGGGCCTCGCGCTTGATCAATTCAAGCATTTGCTTGTGCAGGGTGAAAGGCGACTGCAACAGTTTCTTCAACTTGCTGGCGCGTCCGAGCCCGGTGAGCTGATGGAACAGCTTGTTCACATCCTCGCCAATCACCTGGTCGCAGCTGAGCAAACCGTAGTCACTGTAAATTCTGGCGGTACGGGCGTGATAATTGCCGGTACCCAGGTGCACATAGCGCCGTAACTTGCGCCCCTCGCGCCTGATTACCAGGATCATCTTGGCGTGGGTCTTGTACCCGACCACACCATAAACCACATGCGCACCGACTTCCTGCAGGTCACTGGCCAGTTCTATATTCGCCTGCTCATCGAAGCGGGCCCGCAGCTCGATAACAACGGTCACTTCCTTGCCGGCGCGCGCGGCATCCTTGAGTGCCTCTACCAACGCAGAATCATCGCCTGTTCTATAGAGTGTCTGCTTGATGGACAATACATTGGTATCCGCTGCAGCCTGACGAACGAAATCGATAATTGGCGCGAACGATTGAAATGGATGATGCAGCAGGATATCGCCATTGCGCAAGGTATCAAAAATATTGCTGCTTTTGGACAACCGTGGCGGCAGCTCCGGGGTGAAGCTGGGATATATAAGGTCGGCGCGATCCACCAGCTCCGGTATCTGCAGCAAACGACTGAGATTAACCGGGCCGTTCACCTGATACAGATCGTCCTCGCCCAGGTGGAACTGCTGGAGTAAAAACTGACTGACATCCGTCGGACAGTTGTCGGCCACTTCCAGACGCACCGCATCGCTGAATCGGCGTGACGGCAGCTCACCCTCCAGCGCCCGCAGCAGATTGTCGACTTCTTCCTCGTCAACGAACAGGTCGCTGTTACGTGTTACACGAAACTGGTAACAGCCTGTCGGTTTCATGCCGGGAAAAAGATCAGCGACGTTGGCATGAATGATCGACGACAACAGTATGAAGTCATGTGGGCCGCCACTATGCTCCGAAGGTGCGTGTACCAGTCGCGGCAGCGAACGCGGCGCCTGAACGATGGCCAGACCGCTTTCACGGCCAAAGGCATCCTTGCCTTCCAGCGATACAATGAAATAGAGATTCTTGTTCAGGACCCGCGGAAACGGATGCGCAGGATCGAGGCCGATAGGGCTCAGAACCGGCAGCACTTCCTGGCGAAAGTAGCGTCGTATCCAACGCGACATGGCTGCATTCCATTCACTACGGCGCAGCAACCGGATTTGCTCTTCCTTCAATGCAGGAATAAGCGTGTCATTCAATACCTGATACTGCTCATCAACCAGCTCATGGGCCGTCTGGCTGATACGCTTGAGGATTTCGTGGGGCGTCATGTTGTCAGGACCGGCCTGTACCGATCCGTATTTGACCTGTTGGTGTACCCCCGCGGCGCGAATCTCGAAGAATTCATCGAGATTCGTACTGGAGATGCAGAGAAAGCGTAGACGCTCCAGCAATGGCACCGACTCGTCCTTGGCTTGTTCGAGCACTCGCCGATTGAATTCGAGCAGGCTCAACTCGCGGTTGATATAGAGTTCGGGCTGCTTGAGATTAACTGCTTCCATCAACAATCACTTGTTACGAGTCGAATATAGTCATGACATGGTACAGTCTGCCATCAGGACTTTGAATCGGAATTTACCTCGCGGGCCATCTCTTCCAGACTGATATGACGAACATCCTTGCCCTCAACAAAATAAATCACGTACTCGCAAATATTACGGGCATGGTCGCCGACTCTTTCCAGCGAGCGTGCACACCAGATGGCATCAATGACCGAGGTTATGCTGCGCGGGTCCTCGATCATATAGGTAATCATCTGGCGCAGTAGGGCAGCATATTGATCATCGGATTCCGGTTCACGTCCGGCGACTTCCAGCGCGGCTCTTGAATCCATGCGGGCAAACGCATCCAGCGCACCGCGCAGCATCTTGCAGACGTGATTACCCATCGAATTAATGCCGATATAGTAGGACTTTGGTCCTTGTTTCTGCGACAGATCAATTGCCATCTTGGCAATCTTTTGCGCCTCATCGCCAACGCGTTCCAGATCAGTAATAGTTTTGCTAACCGCCAGAACCAGCCGCAGGTCGCCCGCCGCCGGCTGCCGACGCGCAAGGATCTTGGTGCAGTCCTCATCAATCGATACTTCCATGGAATTGATGCGGTATTCAGTCTCGAGCACACCTTCTGCAAGTTCCAGATCGCTATCTACCAGAGATTTCAATGCATTGAGAAGCTGCTGTTCAACCAAACCACCCATTTCCAGCACACGTGTACGTATATTTTCCAGATCCTTGTCAAAAGCCTTGGAGATATGCGGCGTCACGCTGTTGTTACTCATATGATTGAATCTCTCGAAATTGTTTACGGCAGCCGGTGGCCGATTAAGCCTGTCCGACCACATATTCATTATAGATCAGTTGGGGCTTTACGGAACGGGCAAGTCCATGCTGACCACAAGCCCGTATATATGCCATATCCTGCAGCAGCCATACTGCATTCGACTATCGTCCGCGCCAGTGTATTGAACCTTTATGACACACGGGTTACGTCATCCGGGACGATCCGGCTGTCAACCTGTACCGGCAATCACTGACTGGTTGCCGTGTCGTCGGATTTGCGCACTAGCAGGTCCGGCGGAAAATCACACCGGAATATGCTCCCTTTGCCCAGTTCACTTTCAATGTTCAGCAGGCCATGATGGCGCTGCATGATATGTTTCACAATAGCCAGACCCAGGCCCGTTCCGCCGCTTTCGCGCGAGCGGCCTCTGTCCACACGATAAAAACGTTCGGTCAGCCGCGGTATATGCTCCGGCGCGATGCCGTCGCCGGTATCGCTGACTTTCATGTGTGCACCCTTGTCATCCTCATACCAGCGAATCCGGATAATGCCCTTGGCAGGCGTATACAAAACAGCATTAACAACCAGGTTGGAGAATGCACTATAGAGTTCCTTGTGACTACCGCGAACAAGCAATTCGTGATCGATATCAAGGGCAAACATGTGATTCTTTTCACCGCTCAGCGCCGTTGCCTCCTTGTAGATACTTGTCAATATATCGGCGACTGCCACGGGTTCCTGCGGTTGCTTATTGCTGCGGCTTTCCAGTGTCGACAGCATCAACAGATCTTCAATCAGGGTCTGCATACGGCTGGTCTGTTGCCGCATTTGCCTGATCTGAGGTTGTAGATCGGCCGCGCTGGAGTCCAAATCGCCTTCCAGTGATTCCAGGTAACCGGCAATGACGGTTAATGGAGTGCGCAATTCATGCGATGCATTGGCGATAAAATCGCGGCGCATCTGGTTGATTTGCTGAATCTGGGTAACATCGCGGGCAACCAGCAGACGCAGGTTGTCACCATACGGTATCACGCGGTACTCGATTTGCAGCTTGTCATCTTCCGGGGAAGGCAATGTGACACCACTCGTATCCCCGCTTTGCCCCTGTTCCTTGAGGTACTTTATGAGCTTCGGATGACGAATCAGGTTGGCAAGTCGCTGACCACTGTCCTGTGGCCAGTGGATACCAAGATAGTTGACTGCGGCCTGGTTGGCCCACTCGATCTGATCGTCCTGGTTCAGGATCATGATGGCATCGGGCAATGCCGAGGTGGCTTCCTGAAAGCGCTTGAGGAACTGGCCGAGTTTGTCCTCGCGCTGACGATGGTGACGGCGCAGCGACTCGATCTCGGCGAGTATCCTGTCAGGATAACCGGTCAGCTGCGGTGCGGGCTCGTCACTGTGACGATGCAGCCATTCAAACAATCTGCGATTATTGCGTACCAGCAGGTAACAGTAGATCGCCAAGCCGGTGGCCAGCCCCAGCGCCGGATGTCCGAACACTAAACCAATCAGTATCCCGGCGGCAATCAACCCGGCGAGACGCCATATATCCTCTTCCATAGGACAGATTATTGGGGTGAGAAGCGGTAACCGACACTGCGGACCGTCTGGATATAATTGTCAAACTGGTAAGGCGCCAGGGTCTTGCGCAAACGGCGGATATGCACGTCCACAGTCCGCTCCTCGACATAGATATTCTGGCCCCAGACCTGGTCGAGCAGTTGGGTTCGGCTGTAGACCCGTTCCGGGTGAGTGATGAAAAACTGCAGCAGGCGAAACTCGGTCGGACTGATCTCGATCGGCTGACCATTCGCGGTCACCCGGTAGGTCTCCGGGTCCAGCATCAGGCCGTTGACCTCGATAGAGCCTTCGTCACCGGCCTGGGTCGTGCGCCTGAGCACCGCCTTGATACGCGACAGCAGCTCCTTGGTGGAAAACGGCTTGGTGACATAGTCATCGGCGCCGGTATCCAGCCCCTTGATCTTGTCGCCCTCGCCGCCACGCGCCGTCAGCATGATAATCGGGATATCGCGGGTATCCGGGTCGTTGCGGATACGCCGAGCGTAGTCGATACCACTGACGCCGGGCAGCATCCAGTCGAGCAGGATAAGGTCCGGCTTGTTTCTGCCCATCAATGAACGGGCCTCGTCCACATCCGCGGCCTCATCAAAGCTGAACCCCTCCTTGACCAGGGTGTAGCCCAGCATCTCGCGAATAGCGGATTCGTCCTCGATGATGAGGATTTTCGACTTCATGGTGTCGTTGTTTGCTTCCAGCATGGGCGCTATTTAACAACGTCCATATTACAACTATATGACGGTCATGATAAGCCAGCTCTCCTGCAGACCCCGGAAAACCGGCTCCCGCAGAGTGTCACGGAATCGTCATATTTTCTTAACCCAGCCGTCACGAGGCTTTCATTGGTGTGAAACAGTCGCTGATTAAATTGCGACAGCGTTGTTAAGTCGCAACACGCTTGCGGGTCCTTACAGATGGGGAGGGCCACGTAGGCCACGCAAGTTTCACCACTAACATGTTAGGAGATACATCGTGACCCGTACCAAATTGAATGTACTGTGCGGATCGGCACTGCTGGGCGGACTGTCTCTACTCACCGTGCCGGCTCATGCTGATGAAGCAACCATGGAGATCCTCGAGATTCTGCGTTCCAAGGGGGACATCAGTCAGGAGAAATACGAGGAACTGAAAGCCAAGTCCGAGAAAGCGGATAGCGAAAAAGTCAAAATCACCACCAAGGAAAAATTTGCTGTCAAATCAGCCGATGGTAACTGGGAGTGGGGTATCGGTGGTCGTATCATGGCCGACTACGCCATCTATGATAACGATACGGACAGCTCCGGCATGGAAGTGCCCGGTCTCAGCGATGGCCATGAGCTTCGCCGTGCCCGTCTGAACATGAGCGGCAAGTTCTATGATGTCTGGGGCATGAAGCTGCAGGTCGATTTTGCCGGCGGTGCTGAAATCAAGGACGCCTACATTGACTACAGCGGCTTTGAAAACTTCAAGGTCAAGGTCGGCAACTTCAAGGAACCGTTCAGCCTGGAAGAGCTGACCAGTTCCAAGTACATCACCTTCATGCAACGCTCCACGCCGGTCAATGCATTTGCACCCAGCCGTAATCTGGGTATCGCCGGCTACACCAGTTTCGCCGACCAGGTGACACTTTCCGGCGGCGTATTCGGTGATGGTATTGAAAGCGGCAGCGGCGACGACGGCACCAGTTATGGTGTGACCGGCCGTGTCACATTCTCGCCGATCCACGAAGCAGGCCGGGTTGTCCATCTGGGCGCCGCTGTATCCCAGCGCAATACCAATTCGAACAATACGGTGCGCTTCCGTGACCGTTTCGAGACCCACGTGTCGGGCACCCGCCTAGTCGATACCGCTGACTTGACGAACACCGATGATGTCACGCGTTACGGCCTGGAAGCCGCCGGTGTCTGGGACCGCTTATCGCTGCAGGGTGAATACATCATGGCCGACGTCAATCGCGACAATGGCTTTGAAGACGCTGATTTCGATGGCTTTTACCTGACCGGCTCGTTCTTCCTGACCGACGACCATCGTCCCTACGACTTCGGGCCGGGTGACTTCGACAAGGTCTCGCCGAGCACCACGGTCGGCAAGGGTGGCATCGGTGCCTGGGAAGTTGCTGCGCGTTACAGCAGCCTGGACCTGAATGACGGTGCCTTGAATGGTGGCAAGCAGGACCTGTTAACGGTCGGCCTGAACTGGTATGCGACCAAGAACATCCGTTTCATGGCCAACTACAACCAGGTCCTGGATCTCAAGGGCGGTGCCTTTGACGGTGCCGAACCGGCCGCTTTCCAGGCTCGTGCCCAGGTCTTCTGGTAAAACGGTTATTTAAAGAAGTTATTGTTTCCTCCCCTCTTGAAACCCCGCTCCGGCGGGGTTTTTTTTCGTCTCACTTATCTATCTCCCACAAACAGGGTACTGAAAAATACACCATTCAGAGGATGTTCCTTGTGAACTGACACGTTATGCTCAGCGGTTCCAGAGGTTCATGAATGAACCCGTCAACATCAACATGGAGGTGTCTAATGAAGACTCTACTGCGTTCCTGCCTCGTCGGCCTGCTGGCCCTGCCCCTGCTGGCCATGGCTGCCGACAGCATCAATATCAACACCGCCAGCGCGGAAGAGCTGGCGCAGATGAACGGCGTCGGCGAAGCCCGGGCCGCGGCCATCATCGAATACCGTGATGAGAAAGGGAAGTTTACCTCGGTCGAGGAACTCACCGAGGTCAGCGGCATCGGCGATGCGACGCTGGAAAAGAATCGTGACCTGCTCACTGCCGGTGAATAGGGTTCACACCTGAGCGGGCAAGTCCCGTTTGTTCATTGGCCGCCTGCGGGCGGCCTTTTTGTTTGCCGCGGCAGGACTTTTAACGAATCAGGAAACCGGACGTGTAGCGTAGGACGGCTGGCCTGATCATGTGGGGCAGAACGGAGTGCCACTCAGCCGTAACGGCCGGTGGCGTAGTCCTCGGTACGTTTTTCACGCGGGTTGGTAAACAGGGTATTGGTGTCGTTGTATTCGACCAGTTCACCCATGTACATGAACGCCGTATAGTCGGCCACGCGCGCGGCCTGCTGCAGATTATGCGTGACGATGGCGATAGTATAGTTATCGCGCAACTCGGTGATCAGATCCTCGATCTTGGCGGTGGCGATCGGATCCAGCGCCGAAGCCGGCTCATCCATGAGGATCAGTTCCGGGCCCACGGCTATCGCCCGGGCGATACACAGGCGCTGCTGCTGGCCACCGGACAGGGCGGTGCCAGGCGTATCCAGGCGGTCGGCAACCTCGTCCCAGAGGCCGGCGCGGCGCAGGGAGCGCTCGACCAGGTCGTCCATCTCGCGACGACCATTGACCAGACCGTGAATGCGCGGCGCGTAGGCGATGTTCTCGTAAATACTCTTCGGGAACGGGTTCGGATGCTGGAAGACCATGCCGATGCGCGAACGCAGCAACACGACATCCAGGGACGGGTCGTTGATATCCTGGCCGTCCACCTCGACGCCGCCTTCGATGCGCACGTTATCCACCAGGTCGTTCATGCGGTTGAAGCAACGCAACAGCGTTGACTTGCCGCAGCCCGAGGGCCCGATGAAGGCCGTAACGCGGTTTTGCAGAATGTCGATGTCGACATCGAACAGTACCTGGGTATCACCGTACCAGAGCTTTAGCCCTCGCGTACGGGCCTTGATGGGCTGGGCCTTGTCTGCCTGCAGCTGTTCCTCGGTCTTGGCGGTCGTCTGTGTCTGGAGCATGCCTGGTTTTAGCCCTGGTTCGGCCTCAATGGTCCGGCTTTCTGATGTCTGTGCGTTCATGTTCTAGGTTACCCTATGTCAACTTGCGGGTACATTGCGTAGCGGTAGATTCGATTCGGTTTCATATCGCCCGTTACATCCCTCACCAGCGCCGGGTAAAGCGGTTGCGCAAGTAGACCGCTGTCGCGTTCATGGTAATCATCGCGGTCAACAGGACCATGATGCCGAGCGCAGTACGCGATACGTAGGAGCGTTCCGGCTCGCCCGCCCAGGTATAGATCTGGGCCGGCAGCACGGTTGCGGCATCGGTGAAGGTCTCCGGCGCATTCGGAATATAGGCGACCATGCCGATGATCAGCAACGGCGCGGTTTCGCCGATGGCCACCGCCATGCCGATGATTGTGCCGGTCAGGACGCCGGGCATGGCCAGCGGCAGGACATGATCCTTGACCATCTGCCAGCGCGAGGCGCCCATGGCTAGTGCGCCCTGGCGAATCGAGTCGGGTACCGCGCGTAACGCCGCGCGCGCACTGATGATGATGAGTGGCAGGGTCATGATGCCCATGGTCAGGCCGCCGGCCAGCACGGTCGACCGTGGCACACCGAAGAAATTGATGAACACTGCCAGACCCAGCAGACCGAAGATGATCGACGGCACTGCGGCCAGGTTATTGATATTCACCTCGATCAACTGCGTCAGCTTGTTCTCAGGCGCGAATTCCTCGAGATACACCGCCGTCATCACGCCGAGCGGAAAAGCGAACAGGAAGGTCAGGATCATGACGTAGATGGAACCCACCAGGCTCGCCCAGAGGCCGGCCATTTCCGGCAGCTTGGAATCGCCGGTGGTAAAGAAGCCGGTGTTGAAGGCGAGCCGCAGATTGCCTGCCGCCACCATCCGATCCGCCAGCGCCTGTTCTTCCTCGCTCAGTTTGTTGTATTGCCCCTTGAGGTACTGATCGACGCCATCCGTGGCCAGGGCCCAGGTTTGTTCAGTGGTACCCATGAGTTCCGGATTGTCGCGCATGCGCTTGGGCACGATGCGCAGCCAGCCGCGACTGACCAGTTCGTAATAGTCTTCCTGGATACCGGCACTGGGAAAATCCGCCGACTCCTCATTGTATACATACGTGATGCGGACCTCGGCCTGCTGCAACGCCGGCAGGGCCTTGACGATGATATCCGTAAAAAACACGAGCAGAAAAACCAGGGCCGTTGCCAGACCCGTGATGCAATACCCCTTGAACCGGCGCTCAGCACGGTAGCGTTTCTTCATTCGTGCTTCGAAGGCTGAATCAAATTCCATGATGAACTCGCGAATCCAGGCTACACGTAACGCGCGCGCATGCGGCGAATCATGACCGAGGAAATGTAATTGAAGGTCAGGGTGATGATGAACAGCATCAGTCCCAGGGCAAAGGCTGACTGCGTGGCCGGGGTATCGAAGGCCAGGTCGCCGGTCAGTGTCGCCGCGATCTGGACGGTGATCGTGGTCATGCCCTCAAGCGGATTCCAGCTCATATTCGGACTCTGGCCCGCCGCCATGGTGACGATCATGGTCTCACCTAGGGCCCGGGACACGCCCAGCAGAAAAGCCGCGACAATACCCGGGGCGGCGGACGGTATCACGACGTTCTTGACGGTCTCGGCGCGGGTCATGCCCAACGCATAGGAGCCCTGGCGCAGCTTGTCCGGCACCGAGTTGAGGACGTCGTCCGTCAGCGAGGAAATGAACGGCACGATCATGATGCCCATGACCAAACCGGGCGCCAATGCGTTGGTAAACGACGGGTTCAGGCCCATGGCCTGACCCACCTCGATGACGAGAGGACTCACGGTCAAGGCGGCGAAGAAACCGTAGACGACCGTCGGAATGCCGGCCAGCACCTCGAGCACCGGCTTGGCAACGGCGCGTATCTTCGGCGGCGCATATTCGGCCATATAGATGGCTGACAGCAAGCCAATCGGCAGCGCCACCAGCATGGCAATCGTTGCGATCACCAGCGTACCGGTAAATAGCGGCAGCGCGCCGAACTTGGAACGCGATTCGCCCGTAGCCTCACCGACACTGAAATCGGCGGTCGGACTCCAGTTGGTGCCGGTTAGAAACTCCCAGATACTGATCTGCTGGAAGAAGCGAATCGACTCGAACAGCACCGACAGCACGATACCGATGGTGGTGGC
The DNA here is from genome assembly GCF_024808875.1 of Methylohalomonas lacus. Taxonomy (GTDB): domain Bacteria; phylum Pseudomonadota; class Gammaproteobacteria; order Methylohalomonadales; family Methylohalomonadaceae; genus Methylohalomonas; species Methylohalomonas lacus. The sequence continues at coordinate 20,225 of NZ_JANUCT010000014.1, read as the reverse complement.
GATCGACACCAACGCGGCGGCCAGCAGGAACCAGCGAATGGCGCGATCGATGATATTGCGCGCGCGCAGCGCCGGGCTGATCGAGCGCATGCCATACCAGGCACCGGCGGCGGCCGTCAGCAGGCCGGCAATAACGATGTCACCCTGTGCCGGTGCAGCCAGGTTGAACAGGTGCATGAATGTAGCGATTGCGCCCACGGCCAGACCCGGCAGAATGGCCATCAGCGCGGCATACCAGCCATACTGGCCGGGCCGGGAGTGCATGCGCACGCCACCGGACTCGGTGGCCAGCGCCTGTTTGCGTGCGACCCAGAAAGCAATCATTGCCAGCAGTGAGAGCCCGGCGGCAATGCTCAGTATCGTCTGCCCTGTGTCCATACTGCTCAGTATCTTTCCGGTTTGAAGTCTTGTGTCGGCGTGCGCCAGTCAACTGGACAGCGCACTGCCTTGTAGTGCCCGGCAGGCGGCATTTACATCACCTGCCCGACCTTGAATTCTTCATGATCCTGCAAATAAAAACCATGGCCGGCCGTCTCTGCATGTGACCGGCCATGGTTCGGTTCCTGATTATACAAACAACTTATCCTGTCAGCAGTCTGCTCAGGATTCCAGATCGCTCATCTTCAGCTTTTCACGCTCGGCGACGCTCTTCTGGACCTTCTCGAGCATGCTCTCCGGCAGATTAATCAGGCCGATACGCTTGAGCAGGCCGCGTTGGCCGATCATCTTGTCGCTCATGAACATCTCGACATACTCGTCCATGCCCGACACCTTGTCGGCGTGGCTGTTCTTGATATAAAAGAACAGGCTGCGCGCAACCGGGTAATCACCCGAGGAGATATTCTCCGGGGTCGGCTCGACACCGTCGATGGTGGCGGCCTGCAGTTTGTCAGCATTTTCCTCCAGGAAGCTGTAGCCGAACACGCCCAGGGCATCGCGGTTGCGGGTGATGCGCTGAACGATCAGGTTGTCGTTCTCGCCGGAATCGACCCAGGGGCCATCCTGACGCACGTTGGTATAAGCTTCACCGTCGTAGCCTTCCATATCCTCGGAGGCGGCTTCCATGACCAGTTCCTCGAATGCATCACGGGTACCGGAGGTGGCCGGCGGGCCGAGGATGATGATTTCCTTGTTCGGCAGTTCGCTGTTGATGTCGCTCCACTTCTTGTACGGATTCGGCACCAGCTCGCCGTTCTGCGGCACCTTTTCGGCGACCGCGAGGAATAATTCTTCGCGCGTCAGCGCCAGTGGCTCGTTGTCGATGTGATGGGCAACGACGATACCGTCATAACCGATGATCGCCTCGGTGATATTCTTGACGCCGTTGTCCATGCAGGTTTTCAGCTCGCTGGGCTTGATGCGGCGCGAGGCGTTGGTGATGTCCGGCGTATCCATGCCGTCACCGGCACAGAACAGCTTCAGGCCGCCACCCGAACCGGTCGATTCGATCACCGGGGTGGAGTAATCGGTGGTTGCACCGAATTCCTCGGTCACGTAACTGGCAAACGGATACACCGTGCTGGAACCGACGATGCGAATCGTGTCACGGGCTTCGGCGGCGTTGACGTTGAGTACCATTGCCACCGGCAAGGCAACCAACAGACCTATCATTGTTCGTTTCATTGAAACGCTCTCCTTAATCTCTTCAGGTAATCTCTAAAGTGGCTACGTCAATAGTCATAAGGACTCCGGGTCCTGACTGGTGAGGTACGTTACCGGAGAAGTGTTACTGTTTTATGTAAATGCCGCCGCATCGCACAATCTTTTTCAACTGCCTGATTTGCATGTATATAAATTCGTTTTTGCCCTGTTTTCAGGGACAAATTTTACGTCGGAAATATGACCGTTTGGTTACACCGGCCGCAAAACCCTGATTCCATGGATCGCTCCGCCCACGGCCGGGTGCGCGGTCCGGGCGTGTTGCCAGTCATGCGACCTGCCCGCCGTGACTTCACGGCCCAAGCCCGTCTGCGGTATCCTTGACCGCTTTCCATCCCGGCAAGCCATTTAAAGAATCCGCATGCAAGAACGCTACGACCCTGCCCCGATCGAGGCCGCAGTCCAGCGGCGCTGGAACGAAACGAACGCTTTCGCCGCGCGCGAGGAAGGCGGCGAGAAGTTCTACTGCCTGTCGATGTTCCCGTACCCCAGCGGCCGCCTGCACATGGGCCACGTGCGCAACTACACCATCGGCGACGTGATCACGCGCTACCAGCGCATGCAGGGCCGCAACGTCCTGCAGCCGATGGGCTGGGACGCGTTCGGGCTGCCGGCCGAGAACGCTGCCATGGCCAACGGCGTACCGCCAGCGCAGTGGACCTGGGACAACATCGACTACATGCGCGGCCAGCTCAAGGCACTGGGCTTCGCCATCGACTGGGAGCGCGAGCTGGCCACCTGTGAGCCGGACTACTACAAGTGGAACCAGTGGCTGTTCCTGCGGCTGCTGGAACGGGGCCTGATCTACAAGCATACCGGCACGGTGAACTGGGACCCGGTCGACCAGACCGTGCTCGCCAACGAGCAGGTCATCGACGGCCGCGGCTGGCGCACCGGCGCCGAGGTCGAGAAGCGCGAGATCCCGATGTACTACATGGCGATCACGCGCTACGCCGACGAGCTGCTCGATGGCCTGGAACAACTCGACGGCTGGCCGGACAGCGTCAAGACCATGCAGGCCAACTGGATCGGCCGCAGCGCGGGCGTGGAAGTCTGGTTCCCCTACTGCGACGGCGACGGCGCGCTGAAAACCTTCACCACCCGCGCCGATACATTGATGGGCGCGACCTATGTCGCCGTGGCCGCCGAGCACCCCCTGGCCGAACAGGCGGCACGGGGCAATCCCGAAATCGCAAAATTCGTCGAGCAGTGCCGCCGCAGCTCGGTGATGGAGGCGGATCTGGCCACCCAGGAAAAGCAGGGCATGGCCACCGGCCTGTACGTGAAGCATCCGTTGACCGGTGAAGAGCTGCCGGTGTGGATCGCCAACTACGTACTGATGACCTACGGCGAGGGCGCGGTGATGGCTGTGCCGGCGCACGACGAGCGCGACTTCGACTTCGCGCAGCAGTACGGGCTGCCAATCAAACCGGTGATCAAACCCGCCGACGGCGAACTGGAAACGCCACTCCGCGAAGCGTTCACCGACCACGGTGTCACCTTCGACTCGGGCGAATTCTCCGGGCTCGAATTCCAGGCCGCGGTCGATGCCATCGCCCAGGCGCTGGAAGCCCGCAAACTCGGTCACAAGCGCACCAACTACCGGCTGCGCGATTGGGGCATCTCGCGCCAGCGCTACTGGGGCTGCCCGATCCCGATCATCCACTGCGACGACTGCGGCGACGTGCCGGTGCCCGACGATCAGCTGCCGGTAACGCTGCCCGCGGACCTGGTGCCGGACGGCAGCGGCAATCCGCTGGCGAAGACACCCGAATTCTACCAGTGCATCTGCCCGCGCTGCGGCCGGGACGCGCGGCGCGAGTCGGACACCATGGACACCTTCGTTGACTCGTCCTGGTACTACCTGCGCTATTGCTCGAAGGACAATAACGAGGCCATGGTCGACGCCCGCGCCGATTACTGGATGCCGGTCGACCAGTACATCGGCGGCATTGAACACGCGATTCTGCACCTGCTGTATTCGCGCTTCTGGACCAGGGTCATGCGCGATCTCGGCCATATCCACGTCGATGAGCCATTCACGCACCTGCTCACCCAGGGCATGGTGCTGAACGAGATCTTCTACCGCAAAACCGACAGCGGCCGGCTCGAGTACTTCAATCCGAACGACGTCGAGGTTAAAAGCGACGACAAGGGCCAGCGCCTGTCGGCGACGCTCATCAGCGACGGTACGCCAGTGGAGTCAGCCGGCATCGGCACCATGTCGAAGTCGAAGAACAACGGCGTCGACCCGCAAAGCCTGATCGAGCACTACGGTGCCGACACCGTGCGCCTGTTCACGATGTTCGCCGCGCCGCCGGAACAGACGCTGGAATGGTCGGACGCCGGCGTCGACGGTGCCCACCGCTTCCTCAAGCGGCTGTGGAAACTGGCCAGCGATCACATCGGCCAGGGCCCGGCGCCGGCGCTGGATGTCACCAGCCTGGACGACGATCAACACGCGCTGCGCCACAAGATTCACACCACGATCAGCAAGGTCAGCGACGACATCGGCCGCCGCTATACCTTTAACACCGCCATCGCCGCGGTCATGGAGCTGATCAACGCGTTGGCGAAACTGAATACGGACAGCGACGGCGGCCGCGCCGTCATGCAGGAGGGCCTGGAAGCCGCCGTGCTGCTGCTGGCGCCGATCGTGCCGCATGTCACTGATGTGCTGTGGCGCGAGCTGGGGCACGACGCGGCGATCATCGACACGGCCTGGCCGCGGGCCGACGCAGCCGCCATGGTCCGCGACAGCGTCGAGGTGGTGGTCCAAGTGAACGGCAAGCTGCGCGGCCGCATCACGGTCGCCGCCGACACGGACAAGGAAACGCTGGAAGCCGCCGCCCGTGCGGATGATAATGTGCAGAAATTCCTCGCCGGCAAGGAGATCAGGAAAGTGATCGTCGTGCCGGGCAAACTGGTAAACATCGTCGCGCCATGACAAATATAAAATCCCTTGCATTCCTGCTTCTAATCACCAGCCTGCTCGTCAGCGGCTGCGGTTTTCACCTGCGCGGCGCCGACAGCGTCGGCATTCCCGCAGAGCGCCTTTTCCTCGACACCAGCGGCAGCGGCAATACCGGCCGCGAGGTCGAGCAGCAGCTGAAGCTCACCGACGTCGAACTGACCAAATCGGCCAGCGAAGCCGACTACATCCTGCGCGTGAACAACGAGGATTTCCGCCGTGAAGTCCTGTCGGTCTCGCCGCGCACCGGCAAGGTCGAGGAATACGAACTCATCCTCAGCGTGGCGGTGTCGGTGGCCACCGGCGATGGCCAGTCGCTGCTCGATGATGAACGTGTCAGCAGCAGCCGCGACTACGTCTTTGACGAGGAAGCGGTGATCGCCACCGGCGACGAGCAGCAGCTGATCCGCGATGAGCTCACTCGGCTCATCGCCGGCCAGGCCCTGCTGCGTGCCCGCGCCGTCATCGAGAACCACCAGGAAGGCGCCGCCGACAGCGACAGCCAGTAAACCGCGCGATCATGCGCCTCAAGGCCGAACAACTCAGCGCCCATCTCAGGAAAGGGCTCGCCCCGGTCTATCTCGTCAGCGGCGACGAGCCGCTGCAGCACATGGAAACCTGCGACGCGATCCGCGCCGCCGCGCGCGCCCAGGGGTTCAACGAACGCCAGGTCCTTGAGGTCGAACGCGGTTTCAACTGGGACAGCCTGGCGCAGGAAGCCGCGGCATTATCGCTGTTCGCCGAGCAGCGTCTGATCGAACTGCGCATGGGCAGCGGTCCGGGCACCGAGGGCGGCAAGGTGCTGGCCGAATACTGCAGCCAGCCGCCGGCCGACACCATCCTGCTCGTCAGCAGCGCCCGGATCGACAACCGCAGCCAGCAGAGCAAGTGGTTCAAGGCGATCGACCAGGCCGGCGTAACGATCAGCGTCTGGCCGGTCGACATGGCGCAGCTGCCGCGCTGGATCAGCCAGCGCTGCCGCGACCGCGGCCTGAACATCGACAATGACGCCGCCGAACTGATCGCGCAGAAGGTCGAGGGCAACCTGCTCGCCGCCGCCCAGGAAATCGAGAAACTGCGCCTGCTGACCGACGACAACGCCCGCGTCGACGTCGAGGCGGTGGTCGCGGCGGTCGCCGACAGCGCCCGCTACGACGCCTTTGCCCTCATCAACAGCGCCTACAACGGCGACCTGCCACGTGCATTGCGTATGCTCTACGGCCTGCGCGCCGAGGGCATCGAGGCGATCGCCATCTACGGCGCGCTGATGTGGCAGCTGCGCCGCACCTGCACGCTCGCCCATGCCCGCACCAGCGGCCAGTCTGAGGCCGCGCTGTTCAAGCAGTACCGTATATTCGACAAGCAGCAGGGCCCATTCAAGCAGATCTTCCGGCGCCACTCGGCGACCGAACTCGACCGCCTGCTGCACGCCGGCGGCCGCATCGACGCCCAGCTCAAGGGCTACGCCGGCGGCGACCCGTGGCAGTCGCTCGGCTGGCTTTTGGCCCGGCTGGCCGGGTATGATTCGCTGCCTTCAATGCAATGATTTGACCGACACCATGGATATCAGCAGCACCATGCAGGACATCGGCCGCCGCGCCCGCGCCGCCGCGCGGCTGATGGCGCGCGCCGAGGCCGGCGTCAAGAACAACGCCCTGGAAGCGATCGCCACAGCGATCGAGACCGGGGCCGACGCGCTGATCGCCGCCAACCAGCAGGACCTGGAAGCCGGCCGCCAGTCCGGCCTCGACGCCGCGCTGCTCGACCGGCTGGAACTGACCGCCGCGCGCATCGACGCCATGGCCCGGGGCCTGCGCGAGGTTGCCGCGCTGCCCGACCCGATCGGCCAGATCAGCGACCTGAACTACCAGCCCAGCGGCATCCAGGTCGGCCACATGCGCGTGCCGCTCGGCGTCGTCGGCATCATCTACGAATCGCGGCCGAACGTGACCGCCGACGCGGCGGGGCTGTGCCTGAAATCCGGCAACGCTGCAGTATTGCGCGGCGGCTCCGAGGCGATTCATTCAAACCAGGCGATCGCGCGCTGTATCCGCGCGGGCCTGGCCGCCGCGGATCTGCCGGCCGACGCGGTGCAGGTGCTGGAAACCACCGATCGCGCCGCGGTCGGCGCCATGATCACCATGCCCGAGTACATCGACGTCATCGTGCCGCGCGGCGGCAAGGGGCTTATCGAGCGCATAAGCGCCGACGCCCGCGTGCCGGTGATCAAGCACCTCGATGGCCTCTGCCACGTCTACATCGACGATGGTGCCGATATCGACAAGGCGATCCGCATCGCCCACAACGCCAAGACCCAGCGTCTGGGTACCTGTAACACCATGGAGTCGCTGCTGGTCGCCGACGGCATCGCCGCGCAGGTGCTGCCGCAGCTCGCGCCGCTGCTCGGCGACGCCGGTATCGAGATACGCGGCTGCGCGCGTTCGCGCGAAATACTGCCGGACATCGCCGCCGCCACCGAGGAGGACTATCGCACCGAATTCCTCGGCCCGGTGCTGTCGCTGAAGATCGTCGCCGGCCTCGATGAGGCAATCGAGCACATCGAGACGCACGGCTCACACCATACCGATGCCATCGTTACCGAGGACTTCAGCCATGCACGGCGTTTCCTGCGTGAGGTCGACTCCAGTTCGGTCATGGTCAATGCCTCGACGCGCTTTGCCGACGGTTTCGAGTACGGTCTCGGCGCCGAGATCGGCATCAGCACGGACAAGTTTCACGCCCGCGGCCCGGTCGGGCTCGAGGGCCTGACCTCGCTGAAATACATCGTCCTCGGTGATGGACACGTACGCACGTAAACGTGCGCGTTATTCGTCGTTCGTATCTCGTATCTCGATGCGACCCGCCGATAGCAGAATCCCGTACTCCGCGAGATACGAGCGACGAGCGACGAGATACGCATGAGCAAGCCCATCGGCATCCTCGGTGGTACGTTCGACCCGGTGCATATTGGTCATCTGCGCATGGCGCTGGAACTGCTGGCGGCCCTGGAACTGTCAGAGGTCCGTTTCATACCGGTACATACGCACCCGTTCGGCAAGACGCCGGTCGCCACGCCGGAACAGCGCGCCGAAATGCTGCGGCTGGCGCTGGCCGATTTGCCGCAGTGCAAAGTCGACACGCGCGAGTTGCAACGTGCAAATGTGTCCTATACTGTAGAGACATTGGCGTCGTTGCATGCGGAGGTTGAAGAAACGCCCTTATGCCTGTTTCTCGGTCTGGACGCATTCCGGCAGCTTGATGGCTGGCATCGCTGGCAGGAATTGCTTGATTACTGTCACCTCGTGGTGGTGGATCGCCCGGACATGAGCCCGTCTACAGCCGACCTCCAGACCGCCAGCACCAGTCCAACGATTCAAACTCTCCTGTCGCAACACGCAGTCGATTCACCCGGAGCCCTGCATGAGCAGCGTGCCGGCTGCGTTCTTTTTCAGTCCATACCGACACTGGACATCAGTGCGACACAGTTGCGCAATTCACTGAAGCACGAGCAAACCATACGTTTTCTGGTGCCCGACGCGGTACTGGATTACATCCATCAACATCAACTCTATACCCGCAACGCATGACTCATAATGAAATGCTTACTTCCACGATAGTCACAGCACTGGATGATATGAAGGCGATCGATGTCCAGGTACTGGATGTCAGCGAAATCACGTCCTTCACCGACACCATGATCATCGCCAGTGGCCGCTCCGACGTGCAGGTCAAGGCGCTCGCCAATGGTGTGGTTGCAGCGGTGAAGGAACAGGGCATTCAGCCCATCGGCGTCGAGGGTGTACCGAGTGAATGGATCCTGGTCGATCTGGGTGATGCCGTGGCGCATATCATGCATCCGACCGCGCGGGCCTATTACCAGCTCGAGAAACTGTGGTCCGGTGACTTGAGCATGCCCGAAGACAGCATCCAGGAATCGGCCCGGCACTGAAGTCGCGGCGACGATGCGCCTGTTGCTGCTCGCCGTTGGCAATCGCCAGCCGGAATGGGTGAATGACGGTTATCGTGAATACGAACGCCGCTTCCCGCCGCATCTCACTCTGAAACTGCAGGAAATCAGTGCGCCGCGCCGTGGCAAGAGCCGTGACGCCGAGCAGGTCAGGGAGGAAGAAGGCGAACGTCTGCTCAAAGCCATACCGGAAGGCGCCTATGTCATCGCCCTGGACGAACGCGGTCAGTCCGTCACAACACGTGTATTGTCCGGCAAGCTGGCCGACTGGCTGCAGGTCGGTCGCGACGTGGTACTGATGATCGGTGGCGCCGACGGCCTGGCCGACGGCTGCCTGCAACGCGCCGACTGGCGCTGGTCACTGTCGGCGCTGACATTGCCCCACGGCCTGACACGTATCATGGTTGCAGAGCAACTGTACCGCGCCAACAGCCTGCTGGAAGGGCATCCTTACCATCGTGCGTAAATCGTATCTCGTGAAGCGTATCTCGATAATTTATTATTTACGAGTAATCCGCGAGATACGAGATACGAGCGACTAGATACGATGCTTTACCTTGCCTCCAAATCCCCGCGCCGGCGCGAACTGCTCGATCAGATCGGCGTGACGTACGAAACCCTGTCCGTCGATATGGACGAAACGTGGCAGGGCGATCCGGCGCGTATTCACGTTCCCGAACTGGCCCTGAAGAAAGCGCGCGCCGCACGCGAACAGCTGGGCGAGGTGAACGACAAACCGATCCTCGCCGCCGACACGGAAGTGTTTCTTGACGATCAGCCACTCGGCAAACCGACTGATGAAGACGAAGCACTGGCCATGCTGATGCGGCTATCAGGACGCACGCACGACGTCTACTGTGCGGTGGTATTGCTCACGCATATAGAGTCCGTGGAACTCAGTCTCAGCCGGGTCAGCTTCAGACCACTCACGGAAACCGAATGCCGGGCCTTTATTGCCAGCGGCGAATCGCTGGACAAGGCTGGCGGCTACGGCATCCAGGGCCGGGCGGCGGCGTTCATCAACCGTCTCGAAGGCAGCTACTCGGCGGTAATGGGCTTGCCGCTGTTCGAAACGGCGCGCTTGCTGGAGCAGGCCGGCATCGATGTTCTATCGAATCATATAGACCGCGAATAAACGCGAATGAACGCAAATCATTATTTATTACGCCTGGAACAACATGTGAAAGCTCATGATCGGCGTTAAGAAGAATAGTTGTCGTCGTCATTCCGGCCGAAGAGCCGGAATCCATAGCCAACCAGTCAATATGTAGTATTGGGAGAACAATTATTGCGATTCACGCACCGGTTTATGCATATCCAGTTCTCCGTTCCGCTTTTTCGTCATACATTAATTCTTCATGCAGCATGAATGGCAAGTCATTTGCGCGTATTCGCGTTCATTCGCGGTGACCATCATTTATTCCATTCTCGCCCGCCAGGCCGTTACCACCAGTGTTATCACCGTTAGCGGTATAACGAAGGCCAGCATGGCGTTTTCAAAGCCATGCAGCCAGCCGTGGCCACTTACGGTCATGATAAGATAGGCGGTATAGGCGATGTAGTAGGCGAAGAACAGGCCGCCTTCCCAGCGCGCTATAAGATGCCCGGAGAAGAAAATCGGCAGGCAGGCAACCGCCACCGCCAGCATGACCGGAATATCGAACTGCAGGGCGGCGCTCGAGACATTGATGCCGTCGGGGGCGACGATCGCGGCCAGGCCGAGCACCGCCAGGATATTGAAAATGTTGCTGCCGACGATATTGCCGACGGCGATATCGCGTTCGCCCTTGATACTGGCGATCACCGAGGTCGCAACTTCCGGCAGCGAAGTACCGGCGGCGACGATCGTCAGGCCGATGACGAGTTCGCTGATGCCAAAGGCACGGGCGAGGGTTATGGCGCCATCGACCAGCCAGTTGGCACCCAGAACCAGCAGCGCCAGACCGATGATAATAGCCGTGATATTGATAAGTTGCGCACCAATGCCTTTCGCCGGATGGCCGTACTCCTGAGCATACTCGGCTTCGACCATCGCCACGTCGCGGCGACCCTTGATAATCGCGAATGCGGTGTAGGCAATGATACCGGCAAACAGCAACACGCCGTTGGCGCGGCTGATGCTGCCATCCAGTGCCAGTAACAGCAGCAGTATCGACACACCGATCATGATCGGCACATCGATGCGAATAAGCTGCTGGGAAACAAACAGCGGAGCAATGATCGCCGCCAAACCGAGAATGAACAGCACATTGAAAATGTTACTGCCGACAACGTTACCGATGGCAATATCCGCCCCGGCCTGGCCGCTGAGTGCCGACTGAACGCTGACCGCCATTTCCGGCGCGCTGGTACCAAACGCCACCACCGTCAAACCGATCACCAGCGGCGCAATACCAAGGCTGGCAGCCAGTCGCGACGCGCCGCGCACCAGCACCTCGGCACCGGCAACCAGCAGCAACAGACCCAACACGAAAAACAGCAGAACCGAAGCGCTCATGGAAACAATCATCCAGTAAAGATAGAGCGGATCATGATACAAGAACCTGCCGGCACATAATCAGCTGCAACCATACAGCTTTAGAGAACTAGCGCTGCGACTGGCGCAGACAAAAGCCCAGATAGTGATCCAGGGCCTGGATGTAAATGCTGCGCCAGTCGGGTGTGCCATCTTCGGTAACCGGCCAGACATAGCGACGCTGCAACCAGGTCATCTCGTAATGGCGTGCGCACTTGGCCACCTGGGTCGGGCGCGGCTCGGGCAGGGGATCGGTATTGGCCGAACGGATAAAGTAATCGCGAATAACCAGCGGGTAGGCTTTGGCCAGCTGCGGCCGGTTGTCCTCGACCAGGGCCTGGACGTCATCGCGTTGCGCAAATGCCCGTGCCGCCTCATCGAGCTGTTCGAAATCGACGGCCGGCAAATCGGCGCCCATCGCCAGCCCCAGGGCACCGAACACGACAGCTTGTCGATAGCAGTTCATGCTCCTTAAAGTCTAGCACGACACTGCCTTTCTGCCGCGGGGCTCAGGCGTTATTGTTGCGCAGCAGCAGCCTCGGCAGACCCATGACCAGCATCAGGCGACTGGTCTGCTGGATCAGTTCCAGGCACAGCCGCGGATTATCATAACCTTCCGCCGGGCCGAGTTTCTGCAGTAGTTCATTCAATGCCGGCGCCGTGTGCCCGGGTACCGTCAGCGAGGTCCCATCGTCAAGCACGACGATATCGGCCCCGGCGTCGTGTTCTATGGCGGCAAGTGCGCTGTAGCCCGCGGCCAGCTGGCGTTTTAATGCCTGCAGCGCCGTCGTGCGCAGGTGGTGGAAATAGGCTTCCATGTTGATGATGCCGGTGATCACCTGATTGGGATCCTCGCTGGCAAATACGTGGCTGCCAATGCTTTGGCCAACCTCGCGGGCCAGATCGACACCGGCGCCTTCTTCGACAAACAGCCTATAACTCGGCTGCGCCAGCTGTTCCTTGAGTTCACTGCTCTGCATGTTCAACTCCCGTACAAATGGTCATCCATGCATTAGAACAGATAACCGCCAACAGATTCACGCGCGGCAATAAAAAACCGGCTGCCCGCCCTGACCCGCCAAAGGCGAACAGCCGGCAGTCGGCTCCCCTAAGCCGTCAACTCAAAGCAGTGGCACCAGCAACAGCGCGATGATGTTGATGATCTTGATCAGCGGGTTGATTGCCGGGCCGGCAGTGTCCTTGTAGGGATCGCCGACCGTATCGCCGGTCACCGCGGCCTTGTGCGCCTCGGATCCCTTGCCGCCGTGATTGCCGTCCTCGATGTACTTTTTCGCATTGTCCCAGGCACCGCCGCCGGCGGTCATCGAGATGGCGACGAACAGGCCGGTAACAATGGTGCCGATTAATAGGCCACCGAGCGCCCGCGTGCCGGCATCGCCGCCCATCAGCCAGTTCATCAGCACCACCAGAACGATAGGCACCAGCACCGGCAACAGCGACGGGATCACCATTTCCTTGATTGCCGCCTTGGTCAGCATATCGACTGCACGCGAATAGTCCGGTTTCGCCGTACGCTCCATGATGCCGCCGATCTCGCGGAACTGGCGCCGCACCTCGCCGACCACGGCACCGGCGGCGCGACCGACGGCATCCATGGCCAATGCGCCGAACAGATACGGTACCAGGCCACCGATGAACAGGCCGATGATCACGGCCGGGTCGTCAAGCGAGAACTCGACCAGCTTGCCGGCCGCCTTGAGGTTGTGGGTGTAGTCGGCGAACAGCACCAGCGCGGCCAGGCCGGCCGAGCCGATGGCGTAGCCCTTGGTCACCGCCTTGGTCGTGTTGCCGACCGCATCGAGCGGATCGGTGACATCGCGGATGCTCGAATCGAGTTCCGCCATCTCGGCGATGCCGCCGGCGTTGTCGGTGATCGGACCGAACGCGTCGAGGGCGACGATCATGCCGGTCATCGACAGCATGGCGGTGGCGGCAATGGCGATGCCGTACAGACCGGCCAGCTCGTGGGCGCCGTAGATCGACAGGCATACCGCGATGACCGGCAGCGCCGTCGATTTCATCGACACACCGAGACCGGCGATGATGTTGGTGGCATGGCCGAACTCGGATGCCGCGGCGATGCGCCGCACGGGACCGAACTCGGTGGCGGTGTAATACTCGGTGATGACGACCATCGCCGCGGTCAGTAACAGGCCAATCAGCGCCGAGTAGAACAGATTGACGCCATCGGCACCCATCATCATCACGGTGATCGGGTAAAACGCGATCGCCGCCAGAACGCCGGATATGATCACACCCTTGTACAGCGCGCCCATGATCTTGCCGCCTTCCTTCGTCTTGACGAAGAACGTGCCGATGATTGAGGCAATAATCGAGGCGCCGCCAAGCGCCAGCGGGTAGAGCACGCCGTTGGGACCGAGTTCGCTCACCATCAGATGGCCCAGCAGCATGGTCGCGATCACGGTCACGGCGTAGGTCTCGAACAGGTCGGCTGCCATGCCGGCGCAGTCGCCGACATTGTCGCCGACATTGTCGGCGATCACCGCCGGGTTGCGCGGGTCGTCCTCGGGAATGCCGGCCTCGACCTTGCCGACCAGGTCGGCACCGACGTCGGCGCCCTTGGTAAAGATGCCGCCACCCAATCGCGCGAAGATGGAAATCAGCGAACCGCCGAAGGCCAGACCGACCAGCGCATGCAGCGCTTTCTCCTCACCGATAATCGGCAGGATGATGGCGTAGTAGCCGGCAACGCCGAGCAGCCCGAGGCCGACGACCAGCATGCCGGTGATGGCACCGCCGCGGAACGCGACCTGCATGGCCGCATTGATGCCGTGACTCGCCGCCTGCGCCGTACGCACGTTGGCGCGCACCGAGATATGCATGCCGATATAGCCGGCAAGCGCGGAAAATACCGCGCCGATCAGGAAACCGATACCGGTCGCCCAACCGAGCACGATAGTGAGCAGAATGAAAAGAATGACACCGACGATGGCAACCGTCGTGTACTGACGATTCAGATACGCCGCTGCACCCTGCTGAATGGCCGCGGCGATTTCGCGCATGCGATCGTTACCCTCCGGCTGGGCCAGTACCCAGCGTACCGACCAGGCCCCGTAAACGATCGCCAATGCACCGCACAGAATGGCAAAACCCAAAGCAGTAAAGACAGTCAACATGACGCAACACTCCCAGGCGTTATTATTAGAACTCATGACCAAGACCCGCCCCTGGCCGGGGCAGGCCCTGACATGCGTTATTGCTCTGTACCGGCCCGGACAGGCCGGCCGGCCGCGTCATGATTCATTGTTATTCTGGCTACGACTTGAAACGCGGCCATGGCTGATTGATGTTGTTGCGCCCGCCACTTCTAGCGACGACCCGGCAACAACATTCCCCTAATAATAGTCCGGCAAATAAAATATGCCACCATTACCCGGCCGTCAGTCTGGATGCTGCGCTGCGTTCAGATATCGAAGTCGGTCTTGAGCTTCTTCTTCACCGCCACGTTTTTCAATGTGACGTAGTCGGGTAGGCCGTTTTTATAAGGCGGATAGTCCTCGCCCTTGATCAACGGTGCCAGATAGCGGCGCGCCTGGGCGGTGATGCCGAAACCGTCGCGCGTTATGAACCGCTTCGGCAGTGTCTTCTCGTGATTGGCAACGCGACTGAGATTGGCCTTGCCGAGCTTCCAGCGATACGGCTTGTCCGAGCTGCGTTCGATCGTCACCATCACCGCGTTGTCACCCTTGATGGCATACTCGACCGCCGCCTTGCCGACGGCATAGGCCTGATCGGCGTCGGTTTTCGAGGCGATATGCCGGGCCGAGCGTTGCAGGTAGTCGGCTACCGCCCAGTGATACTTGTAACCGAGCTTGTCCTTGACCATCTGGGCGATGAACGGGCCGACACCGCCAAGCTGCGAATGGCCGAAGGCGTCTTTCGTGCCGGCCTCGGCGAGGAACGAACCGTCCGGGTTACGCGTACCCTCGGAGACAACCACCACGCAGTAGTCGTATTTCTCGACCGTCTGCCTGACCTTCTTAAGGAATGCCTCCTGGTCGAAGGTGACTTCCGGCAGCAAGATAACGTGCGGCGGATCGCCGGGATTCTCGCCGGCCAGTCCGGCGGCGGCGGCGATCCAGCCGGCGTGCCGGCCCATGACCTCGAGGATGAATACCTTGGTTGACGTGCGTGACATCGACTTCACGTCCAGCGCCGCCTCGCGGGTGGACACGGCCACGTATTTCGCCACCGAACCGAAACCGGGGCAGGTGTCGGTCAGCGGCAGGTCGTTGTCGACGGTCTTCGGCACGTGGATGGCCTGTACCGGGTAGCCCATTTTCTTCGACAACTGCGACACCTTGTGGCAGGTGTCGGCCGAATCGCCGCCGCCATTATAGAAAAAGTAGCCGATGTCGTGCGCCTGGAAGACCTCGATCAGGCGCTCATACTGGGCGCGGTTCTCTTCCAGGCTCTTGAGCTTGTAGCGACACGAGCCGAAGGCGCCGCCGGGCGTGTGCCGCAGCGCAGCAACGGCCTTTGCCGACTCACGGCTGGTATCGATAAGATCCTCGGTGAGCGCGCCGATGATACCATTGCGGCCGGCGTAGACGCGGCCGATCCGGTCCTTGTGCTTGCGCGCGGTCTCGATGACGCCGGCGGCGGAAGCGTTAATGACGGCGGTGACCCCGCCGGACTGGGCATAGAAGGCATTCTTCGGTTTGGCCATGGTTGCTGAGTAATCCCCGTTCAGTCTTTTAATGTAACGTTCATACTGGTATCTGCATCAGTCACATTATTATGCTAGCTCTGGACGGCCATGATAAGCCACGGCGGCGAATTCATGATTTGGCCCGCGCAAGCAGGTCAGCGGCTGAACTCGGCCGCCTGTACAGGTCAAAATACCGGCCCGTTTCTTAAATTCCGGATTCCAACACCATCATGCGCATTTCCAGTCTGCTCACCGCCATTGGCCTGGCGCTGCTGCTCAGCCCGCCACCGACCTACGCGGACGTCAGCAACCTGGATCTGCCGGATTTCGGCGACTCGGCGGGCAGCATCATATCGCCGCAGATGGAGCAGCGCATTGGCGAGGCGTTCATGCGCAGCGTGCGCAAGAACGCCACCATCTACGACGACCCGGAAGTCGAGGCGTATATCCAGTCGCTCGGCTACCGGCTGGTCTCCAACAGCGACGACACCTCGCAGTCGTACACGTTCTTCGTCGTCAAGGACGAGATGATCAACGCCTTTGCCGCGCCCGGCGGCATCATCGGCATCAACAGCGGCGTTATCATCAATGCCCGGACCGAAAGCGAACTCGCCGGCGTGGTCGCGCACGAAATCGCGCACATCACCCAGCGCCACCTGGCGCGCATGTTCGAGGTGCAACAGAACATGAGCATGCCGATGCTGGCCTCGATGATCGGCTCGATCCTGCTGACCATCATCAATCCCGCCGCCGGCCAGGCCGCGCTTACCGCGGTGGCCGGGGCCCAGGCCCAGTACGGTATCAACTTCACCCGCGCCAACGAACAGGAAGCCGACCGCATCGGCATGAAGATCCTGGCGCGCTCGGACTTCGATCCAGGCGGCATGGCCGGCTTCTTCGAACGGCTGCAGCGTTCCTCGCGTTACTACAAGGGCAACGCGCCGGAATTCCTGCGCACCCATCCATTGACCAGTAACCGCATTGCCGAGGCGCGCGCGCGCGCCGAGGAATACCCGCCAATCGTGCCGGATGAAACCGAGTCATTCGAGCTGATCCGCATGAAGATACTTGCCAACAGCGGCAAAAACGCACGCGAAGCAGTCAGCCGGCTCAAGGAAATACTCGACGACGCCGAAAATAAGCAAATCATACCGGCACGTTACGGTTACGCCGTCGCCCTGACCAATGCGCGCCAGTTCGACAAGGCGCAGCAACAAATCGACATACTGCTGCAACACGACGATGAAAAACCGGCCTTCCTGCTGGCCGCGGCGCGCCTGCAGGCCGAGCAGCAGAACTATGGCGAGGCACTGGCCATCTACGAACGCATGCAGCAGCTTTATCCCGACTACCGGCCGCTGGTACTGGCGCGCGCGGATACGCTGCTCGATGCCGGCCAACCCGCCGAGGCACGCGGTGTACTGCGCCAGTACGGGCGCTCCAATCCGACCGATCATCAATACTATGAACTGCTGTCGCAGGCCGAATCCCAGGCCGGTAACAAGATCGAGGGCGACATCGCCCAGGCCGAGTACCTGTATCTGATCGGCGACACCTCGCTCGCCATCGAGCGCCTGAAACATACCCAGCGCCAGCCGGGCATCAATTATTACCAGCAACAGCGCATCGACGCCCGTCTGAACCAGTACCAGGAAGAACTGGAGCTCAGGCGTGAGTTGCAGATATAGGGGCAGATACAGAACGTGACCGACGCCGCTGACCCGGTCATGGCCATGATCGGATTCTTTCCCGACGTGACGATTAATCGCTGTCGTAGCGATTACGAACCGTTACACTAGCGCGCCTATTTCCGTTATTTCGTCACGCATGAGCGCACGGCTGCTTTTCCAGATAGTGTTTTTTGTCGTACTCGTGGGCGCCGCGCTGGCCGCCGGTGCGCTGCTGGCCTATCCAGTCCATCTTTTACTGCCGATGGTCGAATTCAGCAGCGTCGCCGAACGCAGCAGCCTGCTCTGCGGTCTGGTCGCCAGCCTGCTGTATGTGCGCTGGACCATGCCGTTCAGCCTGGCCGCGATCGGCTACCGGCGACCGGCCACCGGTCTGCTGCCGGCGCTGGCGCAATCCTATGGCCTCGGCATGCTGGTCATGGCGGTGCCGGTACTGCTGCTGTCGCTGCTCGGGCTCAGCCACCTCGACCCGGATGCGTCCTTCACGCCGGCGTTTTTCCTGCAGGCCCTGCTGATCGGCCTGGTTGCCGGTTTCGGCGCCAGCATCATCGAGGAGACGCTGTTCCGCGGTGCGCTGTACAGTGGCCTGGAAAGGCGTACCAACCTGTTCTGGACCATCCTGCTCAGCAGCCTGCTGTATTCCGCCGTGCATTTTCTCGAGTACCCGTCCCCGGACGGTGACATCACCTGGCTCACCGGTCTGGCGCTGTTCCCCGAGGCCGTCGGGCAGATGTTCCGACCGGGCATACTGAGCCATTTTCTGACACTGTTTCTGCTCGGGGTACTACTGTGCCTGCTGCGCTGGCGCGACGGCCACGTCTGGCGCGCGTTCGGCCTGCATGCCGGCATTGTCATGGTCATCAAGCTGCACAGCGAGATCGCCGACAAGACAACCGGCACGGATTACGACTTTCTCGTCAACGTCTACAGCAGCCGGCTCGGCTGGCTGACCACCGTCTGGCTGTTGGTAATCCTCGCCGTTTACGGCTGGCATTGTTACCGGAAACCGGCCAACTGACGGCCCGGCATATGGGCCTGTGGCGGGAACTGGCAACCCGCCTGCTTTCAGCGCTGCTGCCAGCGCCCATAAACTACTGTTAACCATTTCCGGTACTTAATCCGGACCAACGCTTCCGCTTTGCGCTGTTGGTGCTATGTTTAGATCAGCACCCCGCTGATACAGAGCCTGGTAACATGTTGCACATCAACCCGGAAGTCGTCTGCGCCATTATCGAGAAGTGCCAGGAGTTTCATGCCAAGGAGGAAGTCTCGATTCCGCATGAAAACGAATGGGACGGCGGCGACGACTGGGCCATGCAGATGCTCGCCGACCACGCCGACGATTCCACCCTGTCCGAACTCAAGTACATCATCCAGGATCTCGATCCTAGCCACCAGGTGGAACTGGTCGCGCTGATCTGGCTCGGCCGCGGCGATTACGACGCCAGCGAGTGGCGCGATGCCATTCGCGACGCGCATGACAGCTGGAATTCCAGGACCGCCGAGTACGTTGTCGCAACACCTCAGGTCGCAGATTATTTACAGGAAGGGTTGTGGAGTCTGGGGTATGGATGTGGTGATTGACACATTGCCGACATGCTCCGAATCGGTCAAGCTACAACACGTCATCTCGGAGCGTTTATCCCAACCAACAGCATCGGCCAATAATATCGGCCAAAAACATCGATAATAATGTGCCATTCGATTTCCGATTAATTTAACAGACATGGCAACATAACCTGCATGGCTGGATTCATAAGACGCCAAAGGAACCGCAACCGGCAGCGATTCAAGAACTGGCAACGCAATCATCCGCGATTGAACTGGCTGCTTCACGCGGGCGGATGCCTGCACTGGGATCGCGAAAGTGTTGCCCGCGGCATCGCTGTGGGTCTGTTCGTCGGCCTGACACCCACAGTCGGCATTCAGACCGTATTCATGCTGGTTGGCTGCATGCTGCTGCGCGGTTATTTCCCCGCGGCGTTCGCCATTTCCTGGATCAGCAATCCCTTCACCATGCTGCCATTGTACTGGCTGTTTAATGTTATCGGTGAGTTCATATTCGGTTATCTGCTCAAACCCGACATGTTCTTCAGCCCTTTGCTGGGCGATGCCGGCCGCGAGATATTACTTGGACTGCTGGGGAGTCTATTGATCGCGACACCGGCCGCAGTCGCCGGCTATTCAATAACACTGCACGTCTGGTCGTACCTGAGCCGGAAGCTGGAGCGCAAGCGCGCAGCCCGGCGGAGTGCACGGGCCAACAAGAAATTGAACGCGAGCGGTGCTGTAAATGGTGGAGCGTGACGATCATCGAGTTGGCTGCACCCATCTGGCTTGGCCGTGGTGACTACTCGATCGACAAATGGAAAGACGCTATGCGCCTGGCGTACTCGAACTGAAACTCGAGAACCGCCAAGTCGTGATTGTGACACTACTTATCGCGTATCACTTGCAGGAGGGACTATAGAGCCTTAGAGCATGGATATTTGTTGAATTGTTAGTATTAATACTTCAGGAAACTACTTAACAAATATGTCCAATAAAGAAGCAGCACATCAGCAAGTCAATGATATTTTCTTCACGAGAAACCTATAAAGAATATCACTTAACGAAATAGCTTATGCTGGAAAATATTGAGCTTCCCGATACATAGGTGACAGCGTATTCCGGAGACATGGGTTACACAATAAAGGCATTTGAGGGAGACCTCCGATGCCCTGGAAAGAGTG
>NZ_JANUCT010000013.1 GCF_024808875.1 Methylohalomonas lacus | reverse complement strand
TAGTTCATGGTGCAATTTCTCTTGGTCGGGAAAAAGCCGAACTATAGCAGCTGGCTCTTTACCCTAAGAAATTGCACTTATTAGGCGAATCCGCGAACAGCTAAATTTATAAAAATTACGAAAATGTTATTTGCATCACGTTATGTGAAAGCGGGCAGGAGGTAAAGGCTTAACATGCATGGGCATTGGAAGCCCGGCCGCTCAAGTGTCTGGTCCGCACAATCGCAACTGCCAGTACCACGCTTACCAGGGTTCGCGGATATAAATCAGTTCGGAATTACCGGAATAAATACCAAAGCTGGCCCGACCGCGGGGATTGTTGTCATACGTGCCATCACTATTCCAGTCGAACTGGAGATGGGTTAAATCAGCGCCGGCTACCCCCAGTAACGCCTCAGCCTCTATATAGCCCGGTGTGCCCGGTGCGGAGAAGTTGAGCAACAGACGGCCTTCATCGAAACTCTCACCATCCGGCAGGGAAGCGGTCGTACTGCCCTCCAACGTTCCGGTCAGATCGAAGTCCTCAACGGCTAGCGTCGTGCAGCCGTCGTCATCTGTATTGCGGATGAAACTGGTACCATCAAAATACTCGGCATGGACCGGCAACTGCAGATCCAGCCGCTCCGAGCCAAAGGCATTCTCCAGTTTGATACGCCCCCAGCGCTGTTCCTTGCTGTCGGCGAAGGCAATACCGTCACCGGCGCTGGCCTCGCCGAAGCGGACCGGATTCAGATTGTTGCCGCTACCATCGCCATAAACGACATCATCCTCATCGATCACGTTCATGCTCAGGCTGATCTCAGCATCGAACGGTGCTTCCGGATCATCGCGCTCGAAAGCAATACCAGTACCCGAATTGAAGGTCAGGGTCGCCGTACCGTCGGCGTTCGACTGTATAGCCGGATCCGGCGTGGTAATAAGGTTGGTATCCAGGGTACCGGTCTCGGCCGTATAGGTCTTGTCGCCATCGCTGTCGAGTTTGGAATTGGTCAGCTTGAAGAAATCGTCGCGGTAATTTTCAGTCGTGCTGCCACCCTGCGCGCGTGCGGTAACCGTCATGACCGGTTGAGCCAGATAGTCGAACGGCTGGCCGATATAGGTGAAGTCATTCGCGCCGCCGCTACACGCACTGGCAAATTCCGGCGTATTCAGCTCAACATCGAAGTCAAAGGGGATGAAGCGGCCGACATAACCAGAGGCACCAACCAATTCCTGCGCACTGCCAAGATAATCGGTATTGGTCGCCGATATCTCGATGATGCCGACCTCATTATAGTTGAGTGTGGTCGTGGCCTCGCCATTACTGAAACCGGTAACACCAGTGCCACCGCCCAAAGCACCATCATTACCACCGGCCGGTTGATCAAGAACGGACTCGAGCACCGCCTGTTCCGGACTAGCTTCCTGGCCGAAATTGGGCGTCGCTGGATTGTCGCTCAAATCCACATTGTTACCCGGATCAGTGTCCGTGTGCGCATCCGGCCGGCCATCATTGTCACCATCATCGGCAGCCTGCCAGGCGACGGCACGGACCGTGGCATCGAAATCCACGCCGGCTTCCCTGAATATCGCGCTATCGGCATCGGTACTGCCCGGATTCCCATCCAAGGTGATATGAAAACCGAATGGCCGCACGACAAAATTGTTGCTGCTGCCCAGCATGAAATCACCCGACGGGGTACCCGTACCATCCTCCAGCGGGATGTTATAGCGTGCATGCAGCTGCACGGTTCCGGCATCAGGGTAATCCAGAATCAGGGGTGCCGTAGAATCGGAATCAAAGCTCAGCGTAACGGGGGTATAGGCAGACGATCCACCTGTAGTATCATCGTTATTTGTCGTTATGGTATTGCCATTAACCACCATGGACTGACCGCTACAGCTTACCGGATCCCGACATTCTGCAGCCAGGTCTATGGTGCGGTCTTCCCCCGCCGGAAAAGCACCTTCACAGACGGATGGATCGTCATCACTGCTGCGAATTGCCTGCAATGCCAGCGCTTTTGCCAGCGGAGCAATATCCGATGGTTTGCCGGCGATCTGCGTCGGTATGATCGTATTGCCGTCAGTCTGGTTAATGAAACGGAAGCCGGTGCGGGAAAATATCATTTCCGGATCCTCCGGATTACCATTACCCAGGTCACCCACAGCACCGTCATTCAAATCAAAAAAGAAACTATCACTGTCTTGACCGCCGGGTATCTCCGTGTAATTGAATGCCAGCGTCACACTGGACTCACCACCCGGGAAAGTATAACTACCAGAGCCATCTCCCTGAGCACCGTTATTGAGGCTACCACCACCGGCAATAATACCACTCCAGTCACCCCGCCCCGTGGTTGTTGATAGATTCAGGGTTACGGCGCCCGGATCTACCGGATCATCGTTACTGTCATGAGCAACAAAGGTAACTGCTTCAGCCTCGCATGTAACACCCGTGCCATCATGAATAATGGCATAATGCGCTGGGCCACCGTCACATTGTGCAACAATCCGCCCGGACACTTCGGCATTATTGTTGTAGAACAATTCAACATCATTATTCAGTTCGACATCACCACCCGAAAAAATGCCACCGTTAATTACGCCCCGATCGCCGATTTGAACCTCTGTATCATCACCGGGAGCATAAATCGTACCTACATACGCCACATCATTATTGAATTCGAGCTGGGCCCCATCATACATACGCACCAGAAAATCACCTGGCTCACCTGCCAGATTCAATTCACTTCTGTCGCCCGCCTCAAACTGATCGCCGATAAACAGTTCGACAGTGCCGCCGCCAACGATATTCAGGGTGGTATCGTTACCCAGTTCCATCTCATCAATAAAATAACGACCCGCCTGCATATTGACCGTAACATTGTTATTGGTCTGCAAGCTCTGTATCCGGAAATCATTTCCATTACTGGTATCAAACGTTACCGTCTGGTTATTGTTAACCTGAATCTCGTCGTAGTCACCGGCAGAAACCGGGTTATTACCGGGTGGGGGGATTTGAAGATCACTCCCTGAAAAACTGGGGAAACCAGCCGGTTCAAAATTCGGCAGCGGCGGCGCTGCAGTTACGATCTGGGCTGAATCGGGTTCGATGGCGTTACCGCTACCAAACACCTCGACACCATTCATCTCTATCCTGTCGCCTACATCAAGGTCACTGGCAGCGTAAACCGCATAGTCGGCCACACATTCCCCGGCCCCGGTTGCCGGACAGGCATGCGTGCTATTGAAGATGGCACTGACATCGCTGTCATCGAGCACTGAATCATATATTTTCACTTCGTCCAGATCGCCCTCGAAATACTCCGGCGAACCAGCTGTATCATCTATGCGGCCAATGCTCGAGAACGGTGTTCCTATATTCCCATTAGCACTACTGCCTGTATTTTCTAGGACACCATCCACGTAAACTTTGATGTCGCCGCTATCGGCATCACGGGTTAAAACAACATGATGCCACTGATTGTCATTAATAGGATTAGTTGATTTCTGATTGTCATCATCATCATTTCCAACAGCGAGACCAATCCTGCCCTGATCGTCTATAGTTCCCCAGAAAATATCGTCAGTACCTCCACTCTCTTCGACGCCAATAATACCTGGCGAGTCCCAGACATTGTTACTGTCGCTAGTCTGTTCGGTTCGTATCCAGAAAGCCAGACTGGCCGTTCCGCTCAAGAGACTGGAAAGGTTATTAACTTGTACATAATCATTGTTGCCGTCAAAAGTACCATAACCGCAGGTACCAGGGTCACCGGGAATAGCAGAGCTGGTATCCTCAGTATCGGCTCCGTTTCGAGCCGTGCCGTTGTTACCGTTACCGGTTTCATCAACGACCTCACCATTACTACCGTTCCAGGATGCCTCATCCATGCGGAACTCCAGTACAGGTTCAGGCTCGGGGGGTTCGGCACAGTAATAGAGGCCATTGCCCAGGCTGCCCTCGGGGCCGGCCGGTATCGCCGAAAATGAACCACTGCCTCCCTGTCGCCAACGCAGGCGAATTTCGGCCTGGCCACCATTTTCGTAGAATTCCAGGCGAATTGAATAGGTCTGCCCACCAGTCAGACTGACACTGTTGCTCGTGTTAGTTGTCGAAGCATGGTCGGTCCAATTATTGATCACCAGCTGATCATTGACGAATAGGCGGACGCCATCGTCGGAAACCGTCTGGAACTGATAACTACCGGAGTTCTCGACATGCAGCGCGCCGTCCCAGGCCACGGCAAACTCATCGTCGTCGATATCCTGCACACCGGGTTCCCCGCTACCCCAGTCGAAATCAACCGGGCCATCAACCCGGGTACCCGTCGGCGTGCCAGAGGGAAACGGCGGGCTCGGAAAAGACTCGTCCGAATAATCGTAATAGCTTCCCAGAATACCGCTGGTCAGTTCGGTCCCGGCCGGGCACTCGAATGGCGCTGGCTTCGGATAGCGCACAATAACGATACCTGAACCACCACTTCCGCCCTCAACGGCAGGCCCACCATTCGCCCCAGTAGCGCCCTCACCGCCATTACCGGTATTTGCAGATGCATCAGAACCATCTGAACGATTATTACCTCCACCAAAACTAAAATAAGCACCGCCCTCACCACCTACAGAATAGGTAAAATTCGCGCCGCTTATGGCACTGGATTGACCATTCCCGCCTGAGCCGGCATTACCGCCGTTCACTCCTAATCCACCATCATCACCAGCACTACCTGCGCCGCCGCCGCCGCCGCCGCCATTTGCGCCATCACCACCATTGTTCCCCTGGCCAGGGGTGCCATTACCACCATCACCAGTAACTCGACCACCACCGCCTGATCCCCCGTCCTCTCCCGTATTATTCACACCATTACTGGCTCCGCCCCCGCCACCAATGGCTGTCACTGATCCAAGAAAGGAATTCCCCCCATTACCACCTTGTGAACTACCACCAACACCACTGGTGCCACCCGCACCTACTGAAACGTTTAAGGTATTACCCGGGGTAACTGCCAGATTGTCGGTTCTATAACCACCGGCACCGCCACCACCAGCACCGCCCAAATTACCGCCACTCGGGAGGCCACCACCGCCACCGCCGCCACCGACAATCAGGTATTGCACCGAGGTCACACCACTCGGCGGCGTGAACGTGCCATTACCGGAAGTGAACGTATGTACGATATCGTCGCCGTCTTCCGTGGTCGTGCAATTGGTACAGTTCGCCTCTGCGGGCAACGGCAGCAGGGTGATCAACAACCCGAATGCCAATACAAAATCCCCTAAAACAACTGTACCGTTTCGAACATTCATGTATTTAATCCTGAACAGGGCATGCCTAACGTTGATAGATGATCGGGCTACGGCGTCGTTCGTTCTCATCGCTTGCAGACGACGTGTCGGCTTTGCCATCAGATTGAACATTTGCTTCCGGTGATGACTGTCCCAGGTGATTCATTTTTTCAGGCGCCTGCTGCGATCCCGTACCCAGCCACCAGCCAGCCGTGACGGTGCCGCTCCCCAGCAACACCAGCCACAGTATCCACTTCAAGCGATGCGGTTGGCGTGATGTCAGCCGTTGCGGTTGCCGCACGGGCAGACGTTGCCGTATAGCTCCCAGCCGTTCTTCGTCCGGGCCCGGCAACGCATCAAAGGCATTGCGTATCAATCCCGGCAGGTCCGCACTATCAGGTGCCGTCATGTTCAGAATCCTGTTCCCATTCCTGTCGCAACTGTTCGAGTAATTCCGCCGTTCGCCGGCGTACCGTGCCGGCCGGCTGGCCGGTCGCCTCGGCTATCTCCCGGTGGGTCAGCCCTATCCAGTAACGCATGAGCAGCAGATTCTGCTCGGATTCGGGCAAGCGGCCTATTAACCGGCGCAGGTGGATTTGCTCGGCGGGTTCGTCATGGTGTCCCTGAACCGACATGCCGGCGGCATAGTCGCTGGCGGTCTGGCTGCGGCGCCAGGCATCGGTGCGGAGATTGAGGGTAATTCGATAGAGCAGCGCCACCGGCGCGCGCAGATCCTTGCAGACCACCTGGATAAAGCGCAGGAAGGCCTCGGCGACCAGATCATAGGCGGCGTCCTCGGCAACGCCGCGAAAACGCAGAAAACGCCACAGGCGGCCGGACTGCTGGCGGTAAAAGCGGTCGAACGCCGGCTGACTGCCCTCCCGGCAGTAGTGCTCGAGCAGTTGCCGCGCCTCGGCGCTTTCCCGTTGTGACATGTGCTCCCCGTAGCGACAGACTCTGGCTCACGTCCCCTGACAAAACCGTGCGTCCGCGCACAGTTTGCATGAATTATTCGAGTTCCGCCTTCGGCTCGCGGTTGAGCAGTGTCTGAACGGCCGTGCGCGGATCCTCGCGCGACGCGATCACAGCTTCGACCTGCTCGGTGATCGGCATGCTGACCTTGAACTTTTCCGCCAGCGCCAGCGCCATCGCCGCGGTGCGTGCACCCTCGACCACCTGGCCGATGCCGGCGCTGGCCGTTTCCAGGTTGTCGCCGCGCGCCAGCGCCAGGCCCAGGCGCCGATTGCGCGACTGGTCGTCGGTGCAGGTCAGGACCAGATCGCCCAGGCCGGCCAGCCCCATGAAAGTCTCGGCCCGCCCGCCCATGGCGACACCGAGGCGCATGATCTCGGCCAGGCCGCGGGTGATCAGCGCGGTACGGGTGTTGGCGCCAAACCCCAGACCATCGGCGATACCGGCCGCAATAGCCATGACGTTCTTGATGGCACCACCGATCTCGACGCCGACGACATCGTCATGGGTATAGATACGCAGAATATCGCCGTGCAAACAGGCCTGCAGGTCGGCCGCATGATCGGCGTTCGGTGAAGCGATCGTGACTGCGGTCGGCAGACCGGCGGCGAGTTCCCGGGCAAACGAGGGCCCCGACAGCACGGCAACCGGGATGTCGCCGACCCGCTCGGCCACCAGTTCATGGTTGAGCTGGTGGCTGCCGGCCGCCAATCCCTTGCAGGCCAGGCAGACACCGGTACGCTGCAAGTCAAAGTGCTGATCGGCAAGCTGCAGCGCTTCTTCCAGACCGGCACAGGGCACCGCCATTATGATGTGCCTGATCGGTATTTCGGTCAGTTCGTCTAGCGAAGCAACCACACGCAGGCTGGACGGAAAAACCGCATCCGGCAGATAGCGCCGGTTCTCGCGGCTGTCCTGCAATTGCGCCTGGCGCGCCGCGTCACGCCCCCACAGCGCCACCGGCCGGCCGTTGCGTGCCAGCGCGATCGCCAACGCCGTGCCCCAGGCGCCGGCACCCATGACCAGTATCGATTGTTCCGGGTCAGACATATACATGTACCGCCGTCATGGCATCGATGGCCGGTGCACGTGGCTCATTCAGCAATGCGACAGCGCCAGTGTAAAACAGCTTTGCCGATGTCGCCGCGCTGACGATACGTTCCACCGTTAATGCGTGGTCTGCTGGCCGCTGTCCGTGGCCGCCTGCGGTTCCTGCTGTTTCTGTTGCTGGGCATAAAGCGCCTCGAAGTTGACCGGCGACAGCAGCAACTGCGGGAAGCCACCACGCGTCACCAGGTCCGAGACCAGTTCACGCGCGAACGGGAACAGGATGTTCGGGCACACCGTCGCCAGCATGCGGCTGACCGCGTTGTCCGGGAAGCCGCCGATATGAAAGATACCGGCCTGATTCACTTCCGCCAGGTAATAGGTCTTGTCGTCGGTCGCAACGGTGACTGTCAACCGCAGCACCACTTCATAAGTGTTGTCGGCCAGCTTCGAGGACTCGTTGGCCAGCTGCAGGTTGACGTTCGGGCTGGCCTGGTCATTGAAGACGCTCGGCGAGTTTGGTGTCTCGAACGACAGGTCCTTGACGTACACTTTCCGGATGCCGAACTGGCCCTGGGACGGGTCGGCCTGCTGGCCCTCGGCTGCTGTTTTGTCGTTTTCCGCCATGAATGTTTATCCGCTGTTCAGTACCGTAAGAATTATTCGCGCGTCAGCGGCAGACTGGCCTCGCGCCAGCCGCCGATGCCGCCCTTGATGAGATAGACGCGCTCAAAGCCGGCCTGCTGAACCTTGCGCGCGGCGCGCTGGGACTCAAGGCCGTTGGCACAGCACAGCACCACCGGCTGGCTCTTGTCGGCCTTCAGCTTGCCCAACTGATCATCCAGCTCGGCACTCGGCATGTGCCGGGCGTTGAGGATATGGCCCTTGTCGTAGTCGGACTTGCCGCGCAGATCGAGCAGCAATGCGTCCTCGTGATTCATCAGCCGGGTGGCCTCGGCCGGGCTCAGGCTCTTGGCGCCGCCGATATTATCGGCGAGCAGATTCCACAACAGCAACGCGGCCAGCGCGACCCACAGGGCAATCATGTAGGGATGATTGCCGACAAACTCGATTATTCTGTCCATAAAGACCTGTACAAAGTAAATACCGGGCGGTCGGTAGCCGGCCCGTTCCAGTGACAAGCCAGCCCCGCCGGCGCCGGCCGGAAATGAAACGCGATTATTTCACAGAATCCGGCCCGAATGCAGTTATTCGCCGACAGTGATTCATGCTAAACTCGCCGGCAAATTCTAGACAGACAGCTTTCGAGCCTCTTGCAATCATGATGGCAACGACAATGCCTGCAACCGCTCTCGATATTGCCGCCGCATTCCCCGCCACTGCCTGTAGTCCGTCGAGTACTCAGCCCAGCCATGCCCCGGTCAGCCGTAGGCATCCCGTTTTCGAACCGCTGCGGACCGTCTGAACATGCCGATTGCCAACAGACCGCTGGTATTGCTGATCCTGGATGGCTGGGGCTATGCGGAAAATACCGAATACAACGCCATCCACAGTGCCAATAAACCGAACTGGGAACGCATCTGGGAGCAGTGTCCGCGCACGCTGATTCGGGCCTCCGGCATCGATGTTGGCCTGCCGGATCAGCAGATGGGCAACTCCGAGGTCGGGCACATGAGTATCGGTTCGGGCCGCGTCGTCGACCAGGAATTCACCCGCATCATGCGCGCCATCGATGACGGATCGTTCTACGAGAACGAGACCCTGAACACAGCCTTCCGCACGGCAGCCGCGAACGGCAAGGCGGTGCATCTGCTCGGCCTGCTGTCGGCCGGCGGTGTCCATGGTCACGAAGAGCACATCATGGCGACAATGGATCTTGCCATCGCCTGCGGCGTCGAACGCATCTACCTGCACGCCTTTCTCGACGGCCGCGACACGCCGCCGAAAAGCGCCGAGGAATCCGCGCACCGCATGCACCTGAAGATGCAGGAACTCGGCAGCGACCGGGTACGCTTCGCCAGCATCATCGGGCGTTACTACGCCATGGATCGCAACCAACAGTGGGACAGAACCAAGGTCGCCTACGATCTGATCAGCCAGGGCATGGCCGAATACCGTTCCGACGACGCCTTCATCGCCATCGACATGGCCTACGCCCGCGGCGAAACGGACGAATTCGTCAAGCCGACCGCCATCACCCGGGCCGGCGAGGACCCGGTGCAGGTGGAAGACGGCGACGTCATGGTGTTTACCAATTACCGCGCCGACCGCGCCCGGCAACTGGCGCGCGCCTTCACCAAGCCGGATTTCAAGAGCTTCTATCGCGAACACGTACCGCAACTGGCCGCCTTTGTCAGTCTCACCGAGTACAAGGCCAACTACGAATTTCCCGTCGCCTTTCCGCCGGCGCCGCTGCATAACGTGTTCGGTGAATACATCGCCGAGCATGGCCTGAAACAGCTGCGCATCGCGGAAACGGAAAAGTACGCGCATGTAACCTTCTTCTTCAACGGCGGCGAGGAACGCGTGTTCGAGGGCGAGGATCGTGTCCTGGTACCATCGCCGCACGTGCGTACCTACGACAAGTCACCGGAGATGAGCGCACCCGAGGTGACCGACAAGGTGGTCGAGGCCATCGACAATAACAAGTACGACGCCATCATCTGCAATTACGCCAACGCCGACATGGTCGGTCATACCGGCGACTTTCACGCCACCGTCAAGGCAATCGAATGTCTCGACCGCTGTATCGGCCGGATCCTCGACGCCGCCCGCCAGATCGGCGGTGAAGTGCTGATCACGGCCGATCACGGCAACGCCGAGCAGATGCGCAGCTTTACCACCGAGAAGATCAAGTCGCAGCCGCACACCGCCCATACCAGTAACCTAGTGCCGCTGATCTATGTCGGCCGTCACGCCCTGCCGCTGCCGGATACCGGCACCCTGTCGGATATTGCGCCGACCATGCTTTACCTGATGGGACTGGAGCAGCCCGTGGAAATGACTGGCCACAGCCTGTTCAAACTGGTTGATGATGCGCCGGCCCAATCCGTTGCTGGCAAGTAAGCGCCGCCACTGCGCCACGCTCGCCGGACTGCTCGGGCTGCTACTGGCGACTGCCGCCGGCGCCCAGCCCGAGGATCGTGCCAGTGCCGAAGCCAAACTCGAGAAGGTGCGCGAGCGCATCGAGCAACTGGAAGCGTCCATCGAATCCGCGCGCAACGAATCCAGCACGCTCGAGCAGCAGCTGCGCGATATCGAAAACGACATTGCTGCCAGCCGCGATCGGCTGGATGGCCTGCGCGCGGACATCGCCCGCCAGGACGAACGCCTGCAGGAACTCGACGCCCGCCGCCGCAAATATGAACAACGGCTCGGCGACGCCCGCGATGCCCTGGCCCGACAAATGCGCGCCGCCTACAAGAGCGGCCGCCGGGACTACCTCAAGCTGCTGCTGAACCAGCAGGATCCGGCCCTGATGGGGCGCATGCTGACCTACTACGACTACTATAATCGTGCCCGCAGCGAACAGATTCGTGCCGTCAGTCACGAACTCGAACAGCTCGCCGAAATTGCCCGCGAGGCGCGGCGCGAGCAGGCCACCATGGCCGAGCTGGAAGCCACCGAGAGCGCCCGCCTGGCCGAACTGGAAGGACTGGAAACCGCGCGCAGCAAGGTTATTGCCCACCTCAACCGGCAAATCAGCGAACAGCGCGAGCAACTGAGCGGCCTGCGCGAAGACCAGGATCGCCTGCAGTCGCTGCTTGAGGAGCTGCGCCAGAAGCCGGCAGATGCAGAGCCAACTGGACGCTTTCCGGACTTTGCCCAGCTGGAGGGCAAGCTCGACTGGCCGGTGGCTGGCAAAATACTCAACAGTTTCGGCAGCGACCGGCGCGGCGGCGCACTGGAGTGGCAGGGCGTGCGCCTGGGCGCGGACAGCGGCGACAACGTGCGCGCGGTCAGTACCGGCCAGGTGGTGTTCGCCGACTGGTTCCGCAACCTCGGCCTGCTGATGATCATCGATCATGGCGACGGCTACATGACGCTGTACGGTCACAACGACGATCTGCTGAAAAAGCGCGGCGATTGGGTCGAAGACGGCGAAGTCATCGCCCACGCCGGCGATTCCGGTGGCCAGGACCGTACAGCGCTGTACTTCGAGATCCGCCATAATGGCAAGCCCGTCGACCCGACGCGCTGGTGCCGCCGTTAGCCGGGTGCTTGGCGTGGTCGGCTTTCCGCCGTAAGCTGTCGTTTGTACGATGAACCCGGCGGCATGGACGTAGTCCATTTTAGGGTCACGAGAATTCACACCCGCACAAGACATCCCTCTCTGAATGGATCGGTCTGGAGTACTGAGCATGAACAAGCTGTTGCCCCATCGTCTCGCCCTTGTCCTGCTGGCGCTGAGCCTGAGCCCGGGCCTCGCCGCCGAGTCCGACCCGAACACTGAAACACCGGCGGCCGAAGACGCGGCTGAAGGCGTACCGCTGGAGGACATTCGCACCTTTTCCGAGGTCTTTTCGCGGGTGAAAAGCGACTATGTCGACGACATCGGCGACAAGAAGCTGCTGGAGAATGCCATCCGCGGCATGCTTTCCGGACTAGATCCGCATTCGGCCTACCTCGACCGCGACGCCTACGAGGCCCTGCAGGAAGGCACCACCGGTGAATTCGGCGGTCTCGGCATCGAGGTCAGCATGGAAGACGGCCTGATCAAGGTCATCGCGCCGATCGATGACACGCCAGCAGCGCGCGCCGGCGTCCAGGCCGGCGACACGATCGTGCGCCTCGACGACACGCCGGTAAAAGGCCTGTCACTGGGCGAGGCGGTCGACATCATGCGCGGCAAACCCGGCAGCGAGATAAACCTGACCATCGTCCGAGAGGGTCGTGATCAGCCGCTGAAGCTAACCATAGAACGCGACATCATCAAGGTGAAGAGCGTGCGCTCACGCATGCTTGAGCCGGGCTACGGCTACCTGCGCCTGTCACAGTTCCAGTCCAACACCACCGATGAAGCGCGCGCGGCACTGGAGGAATTGCGCGATAGCGATGACGGCGAACTCAAGGGCCTGATCCTGGATCTGCGCAACAACCCCGGCGGCGTGCTGAACGCCGCGGTGGGCATCAGCGATCTGTTCCTGGACAGCGGCCTGATCGTCTACACCGAGGGCCGTGGCGAGGAAAACGAACTGCGCTTCAGTGCCGACTCCGATGACCTGCTCGACGGGGCACCGCTGATCGTACTGGTCAACGGCGGTTCCGCCTCAGCCTCGGAGATCGTTGCCGGGGCCCTGCAGGACCAGGGTCGTGCCATCATCATGGGCGAGAAGACTTTCGGCAAGGGATCGGTGCAGACGATCCTGCCGATGAACAACAATACCGCGCTGAAACTCACCACGGCACGCTATTTCACGCCATCCGGTCGTTCAATTCAGGCCAACGGTATCGAGCCGGATATCGTCATCGACCGTGTCCGCGTCGCCGAACGCGAGGACAGCGGCGACCGTATCAGCGAGGCCGATCTCAGCGGCCATCTGGAAAACGATGCGGAAGCGTCTCCGGAAGATGGTGACACGCCCACCGGCATCGAAGCGGTCGACCAGGCGGAAGATGACAGCAAGCCGCTGGCGACCACGGACTACGAACTCTACGAAGCACTCAATCTGCTCAAGGGCGTGGTCATCATGGGCAAAAAGTAAGTCCGCATGTCACGGCAACATCGCCCCGGCGTGCAACTGTTGCTGACCCTGTTGCTGGTTGTCATGGCCACACCGCTACCGGCCGGCGACCCGCAGCCGACAATCACGATTATAATTGATGACATCGGCAACCGGCTGAACAGCGACAGCCGCGCCATCAGCCTGCCCGGTCCGGTCAGCTACGCGGTACTGCCGCACACGCCGTATGCCGGGCGCATGGCGCGACTGGCGCATCGCCTGGACAAGGACGTGCTGGTCCACCTGCCGATGGAAGCCGGCGTTGCCGATCACCTGCTCGGCCCCGGTGCACTGCGGCGCGACATGTCGGCAAGCGAGTTCAGCGCGGCCGTTCATGCGGGCATTGCCGCGGTACCCCACGCGGTCGGCATCAGCAATCACATGGGCAGCGTGCTGACCGGCGACAGCCATGCCATGCAGCAGCTGATGCGGCTGTTGCAACCCACCGGCCTGCTCTATCTGGACAGCTATACCAACGCCGACAGCGTCGCCGGTGAATCCGCGGCACACCACCGTGTCCCCTACCTGCGCCGCGACGTGTTTCTCGACAACGATCGCGACCCCGATGCCATACGCCGCCAGTTCGCCCGGCTGCTGACCCTGGCCCGCGAGCGCGGCCGTGCCATCGCCATCGGCCATCCGCACCCGGAAACGCTCGCGGTACTCAGCGAACTGTTGCCGCAGCTGAACCTGCTCGGCGTGCAGCTGGTCGGAATTCGCGCAATGCTCAACCAGGAGGCTGAATCATGGCAGCAGTTGTCCTCGTCCCGCTAGCACCGGGCTGTGAAGAACTTGAGGCCGTCACGATCATCGATCTGCTCCGTCGTGCCGAAATCGAGGTAGTGACCGCCGGTCTCGACGGCGATCCCGTACGCGCCAGCCGCGGCGTCGTGCTGGTACCGGATACCGATCTGGATACCGCCCTGCAACGCGACTACGACATGGTCGTGTTGCCCGGCGGTGCCACCGGCGCCGACAATCTTAGTGGCGACCCCCGCGTCGGCGAACTGCTGAAAAAAATGGCCAACAGTGGCCGCTTCACGGCAGCAATCTGTGCCGCACCGAAAGTGCTTGCCGGGCACGGCCTGCTCGACGGCAAACAGGCAACCTGTTATCCCGGACACATTCATGCCGATAACCCGCAACACATTCGCCTGTCGGATCAACCGGTCGTGATCGACGGCCAGGTGATCACCTCGCGCGGTCCGGGCACGGCGATGGATTTCGCCCTCACCCTGATCGAGACACTGGTCGGCAAGACCCGTCGCGATGAAGTCGAAACCGCACTGGCACGCAGCTGAACACCTGCCCGCGGTTGCCCATGCGAAAACGAATCTGTGTCTACTGCGGCTC
This sequence comes from Methylohalomonas lacus, assembly GCF_024808875.1. Taxonomy (GTDB): domain Bacteria; phylum Pseudomonadota; class Gammaproteobacteria; order Methylohalomonadales; family Methylohalomonadaceae; genus Methylohalomonas; species Methylohalomonas lacus. The sequence goes on along the minus strand of NZ_JANUCT010000013.1, from coordinate 75,379 downwards.
GCGCGCCGGTCATGACGACCGCTATCGCCAGGCCGCCGTCGATCTCGGCCGCTCACTGGCGGCACGCGATCTCGGCCTGGTCTACGGCGGCGGTCACGTCGGCCTGATGGGCGTCATCGCCGACGCCACACTGTCTGCCGGCGGCGAGGTCATCGGCGTCATCCCGGAGCAGTTGCGTCGGCAGGAAGTTGCGCACGACGGTCTGAGTCAACTGCACGTCGTCACCGACATGCACGAGCGCAAGGCGCTGATGGCCAATCTGGCGGACGGCTTCATTGCCCTGCCTGGTGGTCTGGGGACGCTGGAGGAGTTGTCGGAAATGCTGACCTGGCAACAGCTCGGCATTCACGCCAAGCCGATCGGTCTGCTCAATACCGGCGGTTACTACGATGCGCTACTGGCGTTTCTCGACCGCGCCGTCGCCGACGGTTATGTCAGAACCGGCGATCGGCAGCGCCTGCAGGTAGCGGACACTGCTGACGCGTTGCTGGAGTTGCTGGCTGGTGATTGGTGATTGGTGATTAAAAATAGCGTGGCCGGCGCTGTTTCAGTGCGCGGATTCAATTCTGAAGTGCAACGTTGATATTGAAAAACACTTCATGGGGCGTTCTGTAACCCAAGGTCTTTCTGGGTCGATTGTTGAGTTTATTCATAACCCGTTTGACCTGTTCTTTTGTGATGGTACTGAAGTCCATCTTTTTCGGAAAGTACTGACGTATTAGGCCATTGATGTTTTCATTCAGGCCACGCTCCCAGGAAGCATAAGGATGGGCAAAGTAGAAGCTGGTATCCAGCACTTCGCTGATGGTCTCATGCTCGGCAAACTCCTTGCCATTGTCCGAGGTGATCGTGTGAACGGGCCCTTTCAGCGACCGCAGCAGGCGGACAATGGCTACTCGCACAGCATTCGCCGTACGGCATTGCACATGCCCGAGCAGCGTATACATGGACCGGCGCTCGGTCAGCGTGACCAGGGCCTGCCGATACCCCTGGCCTATAACGGTGTCCACTTCCCAGTCACCCAGGCGGCTCTTGCAGTCGACAATGGCCGGGCGCTCCTCGATGGAGACCGTGTTCACCAGCTGGCAGCGGCGGCTATAGCTGCCATAGCGCTTCCGGCGCCGCTTCTGGCAGCGCAGATGCCGGTATAGGTCGCCGCCTGAGGCCTTGTCATGCAGCACATACTGATAAATCCATTCATGACTCAACCGGATACCGTGCCGGCAACGCAGCGCATCGCTGATCTGTTCCGGGCTCCACTCGTCCCGCAGCCAGCGCTCGACCAGGTGCCAGGTGCTGTCAGCAATGCGGGGCTGTTGACTGTGTTCGCGACGGTTATCGGCCAACTGCTGGGCCTGCTTCGGCCGGTAGCCGCGCAGGCCGCGGTTGCGCCTGACTTCGCGGCTGACCGTGGCCTTGTGGACACCGATAATGTCAGCAATGGCGGTTTGCGTGTGTTCGGCTTTCATCAGCGCCTGAATCTGGTAACGTTGGTGCTCGGTGAGCTGCGTGTAGTGTCGCATCTGTGCCTCTCATTCTTGCCGGAACGAAAGGCTTCGATGCTACCGCAGCTCGCCTCCTGTTCCGACTCATGAGTTGCACTTAGAAATTGAATTCACGGTGTCAAGAAACTATTAAACATCAATAACCCGTTAACCAGCCCGTTCGCGACGGGGCGCCGCTCCTACCCATCGTTCACGCCCGTAGGAGGCCCGACCCCGGGCCGAACAGGAGGTCTGTTACCGCATGGTATTAGAACCTTTTTCGCGGCGAGGTCGCCGCTCCTACGATCCTAAATCATTCTCTTGTGGTCACCGATTATGATCGGCAAAACAGGATCTGGAAGATTCACGGATTCTAATTCACTTCCACAAGGGCAAGCATCACCAATCACCAGTTACAAATCACCAATCACCCCGTCCTATTCACGCAGCGACACGAACAGCAGTCCCAGTCCACCCAGACCCAGCAGCCAGGCGATGGCAGGAATGCCGGCAAACATGGCCGGCTGGCTGTCGAGACCGAAGATCACCGCCGCAGCGAGCACGAACACCGAGCCGGAGACCGCGTAGATCGTACGCTGGCTGTGGCGCCGGATCTCGCGCTTGATATCGTCGAGCTGGTCGGAACGCATTTCCATCTGCAGGCGGTTCTCGTGCAGCCGTTCGAGCACGTGGATAGCCTTGTTCGGCAGGCTCGGCAAGCGATCGATCCACAGCGGCAGGTTGCGTTTGGTTGACTTGTACAGGCCACGCACGCCGAGGCGCTCGTTCATCCAGCTGTCCAGCAGCGGCCGCGCGGTCTGCCACAGATCGACATCGGCATACAGCGAACGTCCCAGTCCCTCGACGTTGACCAGCGTCTTCTGCAGCAGCAGCAGCTGCGGCAGGATTTCCATGTTGAACTGGCGCGCGGTCTGGAACAGCCGCAGCAGCAGATCGCCGATCGATATCTCGCGCATCGGCCGATCGAGTAGCGGTTCACAGACGCTGCGGATGGCAAATTCAAATTCATCGACGCGGGTGTAGGGCGGCACCCAGCCGGACTCGACGTGCAGCTCGGCGACGCGCTGGTAGTCGCGGTCGAGGAAGGCGAGAAAATTCTCGGCCAGGTAGCGCTGATCGTATTCGGACAGCGAGCTCATGATGCCGAAGTCGACCAGTATGAAACGCGGCGGCTTGTCCGCTTCCGGGTGACTGACAAAGATGTTGCCGGGATGCATGTCAGCATGGAAGAAGCTATCGCGAAACACCATGGTGAAGAATGCCTCGATACCGGCTTCCGCCAGCCACTTGAGGTCCATGCCCGCTGCTTCCAGTGCCTCGACATCCCGCACCGGGATGCCGGAGATGCGTTCCATGACCAGTACATCGTGATGGCTGAGATCCCAGTGCACTTCCGGTACGTAGAGCACGTCGGAGTCGATGAAGTTGCGCCGCAACTGTGAGGCACTGGCGGCCTCGCGCAACAGATCGAGTTCGTTCCAGATCGTGCGCTCGAACTCGCGCACGACATTGGTCGGGCGCATGAAATGGCCGCCCGGCGCGTACTTCTCCGCCAGCTGCGCGAGTATCCAGATAAGCCCGAGATCGCGACGAATGGTGCGGCCGATGCCGGGCCGCACGACCTTGACAATGACGCGACGGCCGTCATGGCATACCGCGGCGTGCACCTGGGCGATCGAGGCCGAGGCCAGCGGTGTATCGTCGAACTCGTGGAAGTGATCCTCGAGCCGGCCGCCCAGCGCCTGTTCTATGATCGCGCGCGCCTGGTCGCCCGGGAACGGCGGCACATGGTCCTGCAAGCGGGAAAACTCCGCTGCCATGTCTTGCGGCAACAGATCGCCGCGGGTCGACAGCAGCTGGCCGAATTTCACGTAGATCGGACCGAGGTCCTCCAGTGCCATGCGCATGCGCTCGGCCCGGCTGGCCTGTGAGCGGCGGAACCAGTTCCACGGCAGCAGGTAGAACAAAAAGCGCACCGGCCGGAACAGGTGCGTGGCAAACACGATCTCGTCCAGACCATGACGAATCAGCACGCGCTGGATGGACAGCAGCCGCAGCGCCTGGCCCGGTGTAATGAATCGCAGCGTGGTTTTCATGATCGGCCACCGCGCCGGCGTTCCAGCCGCGCCAGGCGCTGCTCGGCCCGCTCGACCGCGTCGCGCAGCTCGTCGACCGCTTCGCTGAACGCATCGATCTCGTGGCGCAGCGGCAGAAAGCGCTGTTCGTGCTGCAGGTAATCACTGAACTGGTTATGCAGGCTGCCGGCAAACACCTGCAGCCGCTGGCGCAACTGACGGCCGAGGCGTCCGATGCGATGCGCGGCCACGTCGCCGAGCCGCTGCGCCAGCATTTCCTCCCAGTCGATATCCAGCTGCCGCAGGATCTGCTGCAGGCGCTGGGCCAGGTGGATATCGCCGCGGATCTCGACGTGACCCTGACTGGCGTCGCGGCGCGTGACCATGCCCAGCAACGCCAGCGGCCGGCCGGCAATGGTGACGTCGACCCCGCCGGCTACGGTATTACTCAGTTGCAGGCCGTCGGCGCCGGGCAGAACGTACAGCCGCAGCGCGGGTTCGCTGACCTCGACGGCGATCACCCGGCCGGCCAGTTCCGCCAGCGCTGCCCGGCTATCGGGATCGTAGTACAGGGCATGGTTGATGCCCCGCTCGATGCGTTCAAGCACGAAAGCCAGTGACTGCGACATATCAGAGCTTCCAGGCGCGGTGAATGGCGACGATACCGCCGGCCAGATTGGTACAGTCGACCCGGGTAAAACCGGCAGCGTAGAGCATATCACTTAGGGTCTGCTGGTCCGGGTGACGACGAATCGACTCAGCCAGGTAACGGTAGCTGTCGGCATCATTGGCGATGCGTTGACCCAGCCAGGGTAAACCGCGAAACGAGTAGGCGTCGTAGACCGGCTGCAGGCTGCGCAGCTGCAAGCGGGAAAACTCCAGGATCAGATACTGGCCACCGTAGCGCAGCGCCGCGTGGGCGGCGCGCAATGCGGCCGGCTTGTCGGTCACGTTGCGCAGACCGAACGCGATACAGATGCGATCAAAGCTCAGCGGCGGAAACGGCAGCGCTGCGGCATCAGCCTGCAGGTAATCGATGCCGGCGGTGATGCCGGCATCGAGCAGGCGGTCGCGGCCCTGTGTCAGCATCGCCGCGTTGATGTCGCTCATGATGATTGACGCCTGACCGGCAGTGCGGTCGTGGATCAGCCGGGTCAAGTCGCCGGTGCCCGCAGCCAGGTCGAGGATACGCTGGCGCGGCCGCACGTCGAGCAGGGCAATCGCCTGGCGTTTCCACAGCCGATGCATTCCGACCGACATCAAATCGTTCATCAGGTCGTAGCGTGACGCGACCGATTCGAACACGGCACGCACCCGCTGCGTTTTCTCCGCAGCGGAGACCTGGCTGAAACCGAAATCGGTCGGATCGGTTTTCTTCATGAGACTATTGCTTCGATACTGAATCAGTTGTTCGGCTTGTAGGTCTGCACTAGGCTACCCTGACGCTGGTGGCCCGCGGCTTCCAGGGCGTCGAGATAGGACTGCCAGTTACTGTCATAGTCACGGCCGAGTTCATACAGATATTGCCAGCTATACAGGCCGGTATTGTGGCCGTCATCGAAATGCAGTTTGACCGCGTAATTACCGACCGGCTCGATATCGCTGATGTTCACCTGCTCCTTGCCAACCTGCAGCGTACCCTGCCCCGGGCCATGGCCCTTGACGTCCGCCGATGGCGAATACACGCGCAGGTATTCGCACGGCAGATTGAAGGTCGCGCCGTCGTCGAACTCCACCTCCAGCACGCGCGAGCGCTGGTGGAGCTTGATGTTGACCGGGTGCGGCTGGTTCGTTTGTTCGTTCATGCTGCACCTTATACCAGAAGCGATCGCTCAATGTTACGGGCGCCGATGAGACCGGCGCACATCGCACCCTGACCGGCCATTACAGAATGTAACGGGTCAGGTCTTCATCCCGTGCCAAGTCGGCAAGCCGCTCGTTGACGTAGTCGGTGTCGATGGTCACGGTCTGGTCGGCAAACTCGCTGGCGCGATAGGAAATATCCTCCAGCAGGCGTTCCATGACCGTGTGCAGACGCCGCGCGCCAATGTTCTCGGTGCTCTCGTTGACCTGCCAGGCGATCTCGGCGATGCGCTCGATCGCGCCATCGGCAAACTCGAGCCGGATCGACTCGGTGCCCAGCAACGCGGCGTACTGTTCGGTCAGCGCGGCGCTGGGTTCGGTCAGGATGCGCACGAAGTCATTCACGCTCAGAGCATTGAGCTCGACCCGAATCGGCAGGCGGCCCTGCAGTTCCGGGATCAGATCCGCCGGTTTGGCCAGGTGGAACGCGCCCGAGGCAATGAAGAGAATATGGTCGGTGCGCACCATGCCGTACTTGGTCGACACCGTGCTGCCCTCGATCAGCGGTAACAGGTCGCGCTGCACGCCCTCGCGGGAAACGTCCGGACTGCCCTGTTCGGAACGGCCGGTGATCTTGTCGATCTCATCGAGGAATACCAGGCCGCTCTGTTCGACCTTGTCCACGGCACGCGCCTTGATGTCTTCCTCGTTGACCAGCTTGGCCGCTTCTTCCTCGGTCAGCAGTTTGAGGGCGTCTTTCACTTTCAGCCGCCGCGTCTGGCTCTTGCCGCCGCCCATATTCTGGAACATCTGCTGCAGCTGGCTGGTCATCTCTTCCATGCCGGGCGGCGCCATGATCTCCACGCCCATCTGCTGGGCGCTTAGTTCGACGTCGATCTCCTTGTCATCGAGTTCCCCATTCTGCAGTTTCTCCCGAAAACGCTCGCGCGCCGGGCTGTTGTCGGCTTCCTGCCTGGTATCGTCAACATCTTTGCCGTAGCTGCGCGCGCGCGGTAGCAGGATATCGAGGATGCGCGTTTCGGCCGCCTCGCAGGCGCTGTCGCGCACTTTTTCCATTTCCGTCTCGCGGGTCATCTTCGCCGCCGCGTCGACCAGGTCGCGGATGATCGATTCAACATCGCGGCCGACGTAGCCCACCTCGGTAAACTTCGAGGCCTCGACCTTGATGAATGGTGCCTGCGCCAGCTTGGCCAGACGCCGGGCGATCTCGGTCTTGCCAACACCGGTCGGGCCGATCATCAGAATGTTTTTCGGCGTGATCTCGCTGCGCAGCGGTTCATCGACCTGGCTGCGGCGCCAGCGGTTGCGCAGGGCGATGGACACGGCGCGCTTGGCGGCATCCTGGCCGATGATATGCCGGTCGAGTTCACTGACAATACGTTGCGGGGTCAATTCCTTCATAGGGTCTATTACATCCTGCTGGAACGAGACGTGACTGCGACAGACCGGCTTACGCCTGGCCGTCGAGACGCTCGATCGTCAATTCATGATTGGTATAGATGCAGATGTCGGCGGCGATGTTCAGCGCCGTCTCGGTAATGCCGGCTGCATCAAGCTCGGTATGATTCAGCAACGCGCGCGCCGCGGCCAGTGCATAACCACTGCCGGATCCGATGGACATGATGTTGTCTTCCGGCTCGATGACATCGCCGTTACCGGAGATGATCAACGATGTGGTCGCGTCGGCGACGCAAAGCATCGCCTCGAGCCGCCGCAGCATGCGATCGGTACGCCAGTCCTTGGCCAGCTCCACGGCGGAACGGGTCAACTGGCCCTGGTGTTTTTCCAGCTTGCCCTCGAAACGCTCAAACAGCGTGAAGGCATCGGCAGTACCGCCGGCGAAACCGGCCAGTACCTTGTCGTGGTATAGGCGCCGGATCTTGCGGGCATTGCCCTTCATTACGGTGTCGCCCAGGGAAACCTGGCCATCGCCGCCGAGCGCCACCGCGTTGCCGCGGCGCACCGACAGGATTGTTGTCGCGTGGGGTTGTTTCACAGTATTACAACTCGGTTCGAATTTGGAATAGATTGCTGAAAAATGCGCATCCTGCGCTTTATTTCAGGCCGCAGACCCGATGCACGCACGTATTCGAGCGACGTGCGGGGCATCCCTGTCAATATCCGGCCATTTTACACGATGCCGAGCGCTGGCGCGGCGCCCGTGTACCTGGTCGCTGGGCGTAACCGTGCGAACGGCATACAGCGGTTTAGTTCCCCGGCTGGCGGTTCACGATTCCCGCTTGCGCCGGGCGCGCGGATGGGCGCCGTCGTAGACGCGTGCCAGGTGCTGGAAATCGAGATGCGTATAGATCTGGGTAGTGCCGATATTGGCATGGCCGAGCAATTCCTGCACCGCGCGCAGGTCACCGCTGGACTCAAGCAGGTGACTGGCGAACGAGTGCCGCAGCATGTGCGGATGTACGTCCACCGGCAAACCCTGGCGCACGGCCCAGTGGTGAACGCGCTGCTCGATGGCGCGGCGACTCAGACGCCGGCCGCGCTGGCTGACGAACAGCGCCTGTTCATCCAGCGCCGCCCAGTCGGCGCGTACCGCCAGCCACGCCCTGAGCGCCGTCAGCGCGTGGCGGCCGACCGGTATGCTGCGTTGCCGGTTGCCCTTGCCGGTCACCCGGATCAGGGCATCGCCGAGATCGAGGTTGGCATCCAGGGTCGCCAGTTCGGCCAGCCGCAGTCCGGAGGAATAGAACAGTTCGAGGATGGCGCGATCGCGTCGCGTTAGTACGTCGTCGCCGTCGATGGCCACCAGTCGCCGCGCCTGATCGGCATCCAGGGTGGCCGGCAGTTTACGCGGCGAACGCGGCAACTGCAGCCCCTGAGTCGGATCATGTTTGAGCACACCGCGGTCGATGAGGAAGCGCACGAACGAGCGCAGTGACGACAGGTTGCGCGCCAGGCTGCGGCCGCTGATGCCCTGGCGATGACGGCGGGTCACGAAAGCGCGCACGGCGTGAACATCGAGGTCCTGCCAGCGATCGATACCGGCACTGTCACAGTAGGCGCAGAACAGCGCCAGGTCGCGGCGGTAATTGCGCCGCGTCTGTTCGGCCAGGTGCTGGATATGCGCCTGGTAGGCCTCGACCAGTTGATTTGCCGTCGCCTGCATATATCCTCAGCCGACCATTCCGGTACAGTCGTTATACGCCTGGTTCAGCGTAATGCCACCCAGGGTTTGAGAATGATGCTCAGAATCTCGCCCAGGTTGGACAACAATTCAACGCCCATGCCCGGATGAAAACGTTCGGCATCGCAACTGCCGATGGCCATGACGCCACCCCAGCTGTCGCCGTGCAACGGCACGATCACGCCGGAGGCGATGGTTTCGCCGGCATCGCCGAACAGGTACGACCACTGCGCCGCTTCCAGCGCGCCGCATTGCGGCGTGCCACCGGCGATCACGGACTTGAACAAGGTCATGCCCTGCGTCTCCTCGCCGGCAAACTCCGCCGGTATCGCTTCTTCCAGCCCGGCGGCTTCGGAGAACAGGCAGACGGTGACAAAATCCGCGGCAAAATTCTTGCGCAGGCTGTCGTAAAGTGTGTTGAAGATTTCCTGCGGCTGCTGTGCGTCCATCAGCGTCAGTGCCAGCATGTGCATACGCCGCGCCAGTTCCTCGTTGGCGCGGGCGATATCGATCAGGTTGTCGAGCTTCTGCCGGGTGCGCGCATTCTGCTCGCGCAGCAGACTCATCTGCCGTTCGACCAGCGATACCGCTTCGCCGCTGGGATGCGGGATCTGCAGCTGCTCAAGCAATTCCGGGTGTTCGTTGAAAAAACCGGGATTCTCGCGCAGGAACTCGGCGACGGTTTGCGGCGAGGCTGTCACAGTATTGGCCTTGTTATTGTCATCGGTCATAAAAACGTCAGGTCTGTAATTCGAGTGTGCCCTGAAAAACGAATTCGGCCGGCCCGGTCATCCATACCGGATTGTCGTCACCGGCCCATTGAATTTGCAGTCGGCCGCCGGGCAGATCGACATTGACGCAATCGTCCAGCAAGCCGGCGCTGATGCCGCAGACCACCGCCGCGCACGCGCCACTGCCACAGGCCAGCGTCTCACCGGCACCGCGTTCATAGACGCGCAGGCGGATGTGTTCGCGATCCTCGATCTGCATGAAGCCGACATTAATCCCTGCCGGAAACAGTGGATGTGCCTGAATCATGGGCGCGATGACACTGATCGGCACGGTGTCGACATCGCCGCTTTCCAGTACCGCATGCGGGTTGCCCATGGACACGGCCCGGAACGGGAATTCGCCCTGCTCCAGCGACAGGTTGTAGCTGTCGGCCTGTTCTGCCACTGCCAGTGGAATATCCGCCGGAGCAAAACGCGGCACGCCCATATTCACCCGCACCAGGTCATCGAGTTCGATATACAGCGTTATCGGGCCAGCCGCCGTCTCGGCAACGATCTCGGTCTTGTGCTCCAGACCATTGCTGTGCAGATACCGGGCAATACAACGGGCACCGTTGCCGCATTGTTCAACTTCGCTGCCATCGGCGTTAAAAATCCGGTAGCGGACATCAACATCCGGCAAATTCGACTTTTCCAGCACCAGGATTTGATCACAGCCGACACCAAAACGGCGATCAGCGATCTGCTGCAGGCAGTCACTGTCGAGTTGCAGGCTTTGCCGCCGACCATCAAGCACGACAAAATCGTTGCCGATACCCTGCATCTTGGTGAATTCCAGCTTCATATACATAGCTTACCGTCAGCGCCGGGCACAGGCAAAGAATGTCACGCTATTCACCCTCACCGTCCATGTCACCATAGGTGACTTCCTGGGACGGTTTGCTGGATGCGTCGGAAGAGGCATCGCGCCTGGACGTGGCCTGCCGATTCTGTGCCGCACCGCCGGCATTGTCGTCACGGCTCTGACTCTGTGTCCTGTCATCGGCGTCCACATGCACCGGTTCAGGCACGTGCAGTGTCGTGGTCGGGAACGCGCACTCGGCGCCGTGCTGTTCGACGATATCGATGATCTTCAGCAGTACGTCCTCCTTCACCCGGTGATACTCGATCCAGTTGCAGGTTTTGGTGAAGGTATAAACCATGATATTCAGTGACGAGTCAGCAAAGGTATCGAAATTCACGATCATGGTCTGGTCGGTATCGATATCTTCATGGTTATTGATCATTTCGCGAATCGCCGCGGCGATCGTGCCAACCTTGGCGGCATCGTCATAACGCAAGCCGACCGTTTCCTTGATGCGGCGATTCAGCATGCGCGACGGATTTTCCAGGGCAACCTGATTGAATACGTAGTTCGGCACATACAGCGGCCGCTTGTCGAACGTGCGGATGCGTGTCAGTCGCCAGCCGATCTCCTCGACCGTGCCCTCGATATCGCGATCCGGCGAACGCACCCAGTCACCCACCGAAAATGGCCGATCCAGGTACACCATCATGCCGCCGAAGAAGTTCGCCAGCATGTCCTTGGCGGCAAAACCGACTGCGATACCGCCGATACCGCCAAAGGCGAGGACACCGGAGATGGAATAGCCCAGCGTCTGCAATACCACCAGGCCGGCGGTGATGATGATAGAGATACGCAACAGCTTGGCGATGGCATCGACGGCCGTGCGGTCGTAATAGTCGCCGCGGGTATGCCGGCTGTTGATATAATTCTCGGCCGCTCTTGTAACAAAGCGCGTCGCGAACCAGGCGACGCAGAATACCACCAGAACATCCCGGACGGGACCGACGGCACTGAAGATTTCGGCATCGGTTTCCTTGAATATGATATCCATGGCGAAACCGAGACCGATGACGTAAATCAGCAGGGACAGCGGCTTGTACAGCGCACTGACCAGCGCATCGTCCCACTGCGTGTCAGTACGACCCAGTCGCTTGTGCAGCATTTCAAGAAACCGCCGTTCAAAAAAGCTGACCGTGACGGTCAGTAGAACGACGATGAATACCTGAATGATCCAGGGATCCGTGTTGAGTAACTTGCTGGTCTCAACCATGAATGGTTTGAATTGCTGCCAGAGTTCATTCATTGTCAGTACACCATCTGGACCTTGAAGCCCGCGTTCTCGAGCAGTGTCAGCACGCCCTCTGCGCCCGGCAGATGCATCGCACCAATCGCAACAAAGGCATCATCTTCCGCGATGATCGCGGCGATCCGTTGAGCCATGACACGATTGCGATCCCATAACAGCCGCTGCATGAGTTGTTTATACACCGCCCGATCCTGCAGATTGTATTTGTTGTGATACCTGAACAGGCCCGCCAGATCACGCTGCCGGTAGAGCGTCTTCATTTGCGCCATATCGCGCTGCAGATCCTCGTAATGACACAGTGTATCGACCAGCAGCCGCAGCTGGGCTGACTCGTCGAGGTCAGCAAACACTGCCAGCTGCTCTTCCATGGTCTCGAGACCGCGCACACTCATGCCGCGCTGTTCGGCCTTTTCCATCAGGACGAGATCCAGCGGCAGACCATTGTCCGGCGGCATATTCAGGGTCATGAATGCCGCCCAGGGTTTCAGCGACTGCGCCGCCAGCGGCGGAACACCGTGCCGGCCGAGCAAATCCTCGGCGCGTGTGTACAGATCGTCATCGAGTTGCTCACTCAGACGCCGGCCGTCGCTATAGAACATCTGCTGGGCAAAACCGAGCATCGCCGGACCGTCGAGTTCCGCTTCCATGACAAAATGGCTGGCATCTGCCAGCGCCGCGAGGACCGGCTCCGGCAGATCGGTAATCTCCGGATCGGAAACGTGGATGGTACCGTACAGGTAGCTGGTTGCCGAACCCGGCTTGCTGATGCGCCAGAGCAGGCCGCGGTCGTGGCGAATATCCACCGCCGCGGCCGGCTCGCGCAACTCCAGCGGCTGGCATTCGTAGGCGGCGGCTGGCGCCGCCAACAGTGCCAGCAACAGGACGGCGATCATTCTATACAAGCTGGTCATTATCCAGGTCCAGTTCCGGCGTCCGGTCCAGCGTACCGATCTCGGCTGCCAGCGTGCGCCACTGTTCCAGCTGCTGCAGTTCTGCCAGTGCGGGCGCACGCCGGCCTTGCATGCGCATCAGACGCGCCTGGGTCGCCGGCGGCGGCGCGGTCTTGACATGCTCGAGTACGGCCGCAGCACCGGCCTGGTTGTTACAGACGAGCAGCATGTCGCAACCGGCCGCCAGCGCGGCGTCGGCACGCGCCGCCATATCGCCGGCCACCGCGGCACCGCTCATGCCGAGGTCGTCACTGAAGATCGCGCCCTGAAAACCAAGCTGTTCACGCAGCACATCCTGCAACCAGACACGCGAAAATCCGGCCGGCCGGTCGTCCACCAGCGGATAGACCACGTGTGCCGGCATGATGGCGGCCAGGTGATTGTCGATCAGGTAGCGGAATACGCGCAGGTCTTCCATGAGAATGTCCTCGAAGCGGCGCTCATCGACCGGTAGCTCGTGATGCGAATCGGCAGCTACAGAGCCGTGGCCGGGAAAATGCTTGCCGACCGCCGCCATGCCGGCGCGCAGCATGCCGTCCATGTAGCGCCGCGCCAGCTGCATGACGCTGTCTACATCACGATGAAACGCGCGATCACCAATAACCTCGCTGACCCCCTTGTCGATGTCCAGCACCGGGGCAAAACTGAAATCGATGCCGACACCGCGTAATTCGGCCGCCATCAACCAGCCGGCGCGATCCGCCAGCGCCAGACCGTGTTCTTTGCCGCGATCGTAAACCCGGCCGAACAGACCGCAGGGCGGCAGGCGCGTGAATTCACCATGGAAGCGCTGTACCCGACCACCCTCGTGGTCGACGGCAACCAGCAGGTGCGGTTCGCGCAGATCATGGATTTCATGCACCAGCGCTTCCAGCTGGGCCACCGATTCAAAATTGCGCGCAAACAGGATGACACCGCCAGTGGCCGGATGCCGCAGCAGTTCGTATTCGTCGGCCTCGATGCGGCTGCCGCGCAGATCGAGCATCACCGGTCCCAGCGCCATGTCAGCTTGTCTCCGTGTCATTGTTTGTGATCGTCAAACCGCACGTCCATGCGATCGCGCAAGCGATCGCCGAGCAGGTTGACGCTCAGCACGATGATGAACACCGCCAGTCCCGGTGCGACCACCATATGGGGCGCGACCAGCATATACCGGGTGCCGTCGCGGATCATCGCCCCCAGCGAAGCCTCGGGCGGCTGTACGCCGAGACCGAGAAACGACAGCGTTGCCTCGGCGATCACCACCCCGGCCAGCTCGAAGGTCGCCTGAACGATCAGCGGACTCAGCACCAGCGGCAGGATATGGCGACGCGCGATCACCCAGTGGCCGCTGCCCAGCGACCGCGCCGCAGTCACGTGATCCAGGGTTTTTACCGACAACGCCTGGGCACGGGCCAGGCGTGCGAAGCCAACCCAGCCAACCGCCGCCAGCGCGAATACGGCGTTGCTGATGCCCGGGCCGAGTACCGCCGCCAGCGCGATCGCCAGCAGAATGCCGGGAAACGCCAGGAACACGTCGGTGATGAAGACGATGACGCGGTCGAACCAGCCGCCGAACCATGCACTGAACAGGCCAATCGTCGTACCAACCAGCAGCGACAGAAACACCACTGCAGCAGCGACGATAAACGAAGTGCGCGCGCCCACGATCAGGCGGTCCAGCACCGGCCGGCCGAGATCATCATACCCCAGCCAGGCGGCCGGTTGCGGAATCTCCAGGATGCGCGCCAAGCCGATCTGGTCCGGCGCCAGCGGCAACCACGGCGCCAGCAAGGCGGCCAGCGACCAGGCGGCGAGAATGGCCAGCGGCAGCTGACGCAGTACCCCGTTCATTCCGCCTCCAGGCGCACGCGCGGATCGAGCACGGCGTAGGTCAGATCCGTGAGCAGATTGACGCTGACATAGGTCAGGCTAATGAACAGGATGCAGGCCTGGACGACCGGGTAGTCGCGCTTCTGGATGGAATCGATCAGCAGCTGGCCGACGCCGGGCCAGTTGAATATCTGCTCGGTAACGACCGCACCGGTCAGCAAGGCACCCAGCTGCAGGCCGAGTACCGTCGTCACCGGCAGCAGCGCGTTGCCCAGGGCGTGGCGGCCGATCACGCGCAACGGACTGAAGCCGCGGGCGCGTGCGGCACGGATGTAGTCGCGACCGAGCTCCTCGAGCAGGGCGGTGCGAATCATGCGCGACTGCAGGGCAGCCAGCGCCGTGCCCAGGGTCAGCGCCGGCAGAATGACCGAGGCCGGGCCCTGCATGCCGCTGACCGGCAACCAGCCGAACCAGTAGGCAAACACCAGGATCAGCAGCGGCCCGAGCCAGAAATTCGGGATCGCCACGCCGGCCAGGGCAAATACCATGGCGCCGCGGTCAACGGCGCGGTTGTGATAGACCGCCGCCAGCACCCCCAGCGGCACGGCCAGCAGCAAGGCCAGCAGCAGGCTGGCGCCGGCCAGTACCGCGGTCACCGGGATACGCTCAGCCAACAGCCCGGCAATCGGCCGCTTGGAATGCAGCGATACGCCCAGGTCGAACTGCAGCAGCTGCTGCATGTACTGCAGCCACTGCTGCCACAGCGGCAGATTCAGCCCCAGCGCCTCGCGCAGGGCCTCGCGGTCGGTCACGCCGGCGGACTCGCCCAGCATGACCTCTACCGGGTCACCCGGAACCAGGTGCAGTAACAGGAAGACGACGCTGGAAACACCGAAGATGACCAGCGCGCTGGAAGCCAGGCGTAAAGCGATATAGCGCAGCATGTGAACGAATTATCAATGCATCAGCGGCGGCGCGCAAAATGCGCGCAGGTTAAGTAGAATGGGTACATCAGTAAAATTCAGGGACGGACCACCATGAGTTTCTATGACGGCAGCCGTGACTTTTTCGCTTTCGTTGTCCGCGCCATCGGCCTGATACTGCTGTTGTTCGGCCTGTGGCTGGCGCTGGAAGTGCTCAACGAAGCCTGGCAACTGTATCACGAACCGCAACGGATCGAACGCTTTGCCGAAGCCATCGAGCAGGGTTCGAACATCGACCGCAGTATTGCACCGCTGCAGCTGGAAGCACCTGACCGATCCGGCGCCCGGGGCGATGAACTCGACCGTTATGGCCCGGACGGCGCGCCGACGGCACAACGCGATCCCGCATCCGCTGCTGCCGAACCCCAGTACCGGCTCAGCCTGTCCTATTACGTTGCCTGGGTGATCGCCCTGCTGCTGCTGTTACTGCTGGCGCGCATTGCTCTCGGCGTGGTGCGCACCGGCGGCGAACTGGTGCTGTACGAAACACAGATGAAGCGCTTCGCCCGGGAACTCGTGCGCGAAACCGTGCGCGAGGAAACCGACAAGCGTTGATTGGTTGATTGAAGCTGTTTCGCTGTCAAGGAAAATTGCAATTTCATTAGCCCTCTAACCAGTTAACTCATTAACCAGCGACCATCCACATTCCATTCCCTCCCCCTCAACGGGGGAGGGTCGGGGTGGGGGTGATTGAATTATCGAGGCTGTTTAATTCACCCCCATCCCAGCTTCCCCCATCAAGGGGGAAGAGATAAAAGTGGCGCTACGCGCTTTTGATTGGCGCGCTCCCAGGAAAGCAGGCCTTGCCAATCACCGGTCACCCAATCCACACCGGCGTGCCGGTTTCAACTTCATCGAACAGTTCCATGATGTCGCTATTGCGCATGCGGATGCAGCCGCGCGAACCGGGCACGCCCAGTTCGACATCATCCGGCGTGCCGTGGATGTAGATGTAGCGGCGCTTGCTGTCGACCTCGCCGCCACGATTGATGCCGTCCTCGCAGCCGTCCAGCCAGAGAATGCGGGTCAGTATCCAGTCGCGGTCCGGTGCCGCCTGCCGCAGCTCGGGTGCATAGATTTCGCCAGTTGGCCGGCGGCCAACGAATACCGTACCCGCTGCACAGCCGGCACCGATCTTCTCGGCGATAACATGTTCGCCGCGTGGCGTACAAAAACTGTCCTGCCGTTCGCCGGCACCATTGCGTGCGGTAGACACATTGTAGCGGCGCAGCAGCTTCTCGCCGCGGTAGAGCGCCAGCGTCTGTTCGCCGATACTGATCTCTATACGCAGGTCGGTCGTCATTGTTCACGCTTCACTGTAATCAGGCCGTCGTAGTTGCCGTCGGGCGGCAGTTCATAATCGCGGATGCCCGGACGTTTCGCCAGCAAGTTGTCCTCATACCACAGCGGCACGTACGGCAGGGTCGCGTGCAGATGCGCTGCCAGCGCCTGGTAGACCAGCGCCTGATCATCGAGTTCGTCCAGGCTTTCAGCCTCCTCGATCAACGCATCGGCGATCGGATTATCATAGTGACCGCGGTTGGCGCCGGCCGGCGGCAGCGACTCACTGTGAAAGACATAGCGGTAGATATCCGGCAGTTTCAGACCGACCCAGGACAGGCTGTACATCTGGAACTGGCCGCTCTTGATGTCAGCGTAAAACGTGCCCCAGTCGTAGCTGCGGATCTCGACGTCGAAACCGACCTCCTTCAGCTGATGTTGGATGATCGTCGCCAGCCGGATGCGCGCCGGGTTGTTCGACGTCTTGTAAACGATCGCCGGACCGTCGCCGGCGGCATAACCGGCCTGTTCGAGCAAGGCCCGGGCACGTGCCGGATCGTGGGCGTAACCATCGAGTGTCGGATGCCCGGCCCAGTGATCGGCCGGCAGCAGGCCGCCGGCCGGACGCGCCGCGCCACCCAGTACATGTTCGATGATCGCGTCACGATCGATGGCGTAAGCAATAGCCTCGCGCACCAGCGGCTCACCAACCACCGGGTCGCGCAGGTTGAAACCCAGGTAACTGAAAATCGAGCCGCGCTTCGTCACCACCTCGACACCCTCGCGGTCCTGCATCCAGGTCAAAAGCTCCTGCGGCAGATCGCCCTGCGCCAGATCGATTTCGCCGCGCATGAGCTTGAGCACGCGCACGATCGGATCCTTGACCGTGACGATCTCGATACGCTGTTCGTCAGCGCGGCGTTCGAGCACGACGCGTTCCTCCGACGGCCAGCGTACCAGTCGCAACGGGCCACTACCGAGCGGACGCTGACCGAAGGCATGACCGCTGTCGATCTTTTCGGCCGGCAGGATGCCCAGTGTCAGACGGCCGGGAAACAGCGGGTCGGGCTTGCTCAGATGAAACACCAGCGTATCGCTGTCGATCACCTCGATGCTTTCGATCACCGTCAACGAGCCGCGGTGTGGCGAACCGGTTTTCGGATCCAGCACCGAGCGATAGGTCGCCGCAACGTCGGCGGCCGTCAGGCGATGGCCATGGTGAAACGGCCGCCGTGTGTCATGCAGTTCGAACCGATAGGTGCGCGGATCACTTTGCGACCAGTCGGCCAGCTCCGGCACCGGCCGATTGCTGGCGTCGAAATCGACCAGCCCGCGATAGAGCAGGCGGCTGATGCGATGCGATGCGGCATCGGTGGCAAAACGCGGATCCAGCGTCACCGGCCCGGCAGCAATACCGAGGCGAATGGTATCGCGGCCGTCGCCATTGTCGCAGGCACCGAGGCCCAGACACAGCAGCAGCCCGGCCAGGCAACGCCACACGTGCCGTGCCATCAGCTAGCAGGCCGCGCGCTGGAACAGGGCCAGTGACTCGACATGGGCGGTATGCGGAAACATGTCGAGTACGCCGGCGGCGACCAGTTCAAAACCATGCTCGTTGACCAGCGCGCCGCTGTCGCGCGCCAGCGTGGCCGGATTGCAGGAGACATAGGCGATGCGTTCGACACCGTTCCAGTTGAGTCGATCGATGAGTGTGGCGGCGCCGCTGCGCGGCGGGTCCAGTAGCACCTTGTTGTAACGCCGGTACATAAACGCCGCCTGCAAATCGTTGGCGGCCAGATCGGCGCTGAAGAACTCGGCATTGTCGATCTGATTGGCGAGCGCGTTGGCACGCGCGCGCTCGACCAGGGCAGCATCGCCCTCGACGCCGGTCACGCGTCCGGCCCGGCGTGCCAGCGGCAGCGAAAAATTGCCCAGCCCACAGAACAAATCGAGCACGCGATCGTCGGCCGTCGGTTGCAACCAGTCGATCACCCCGTCGATCAGCCGTTCATTGATCGACGGATTGACCTGGGTAAAGTCGGTCGGCCGGAACGCGAAGTCGATGGCATGCTTCGGCAGATGATAGCGCAGCGTTGCCGGTGTTGACGGATTCAGGGACTGAATCGTATCCGGTCCGCCAGGCTGCAGGAAGAAGCAAACCTCGTGCGTACGCTCGAACTGTTGCAGCAGTGCATGATCATCCGCGGTCAGCGGTGCCAGGTGACGCAACACCAGGGCGACGCGGTCCTCGCCGATAGCCACTTCAATCTGCGGCACCTGACGATACACGGTGAGGCTACCGATAAGTTCCGAAAGTGGCGTAATCAGTTCGCCCACCGACGGATGCAGGACTTCACAGCGTTCGATATCGGCCAGGAACGCACTACCGCGCTCGCGAAAACCGACCAGCACCTTTTCCTTCTTATCGACGTACTTTACACCCAGTCGTGCCTTGTGCCGGTAGCCCCATACCGGCGCGGTCATCGGCAGGCGCTCGGCCAGCGGCTGGACACCACCGATGTGTTTCAGCTGTTGCATCAGTGCCTGCTGCTTGTGGCGGATCTGGGCGCTGGCGTCAAGATGCTGCAGGCGGCAGCCACCGCAGATGCCGAAGTGTGGACACTTTGGCTGCACCCGTTCGCTGCTGGCGTGAATGACGCCGACGACCTCGGCCTCATCCATGCGCTTGCGGCGCTTGTGGTAACGTGCGCGCACGGTTTCGCCGGGCAGCGCCCCGTCGATAAAAGTCGCCTTGCCGTCGATGTGTGCGACACCTCGGCCTTCCGGTGACAGCGAGTCGATCGTGGCCTCGAACACGACCGGCGTTTTGCTCTGCTGACGGCGGGACATAGGCGGGCTAGTTGGCAGTCGTTTCCGGCCAGGCCTGCAGAAACTCGTCCAGGTGCGGCCGTGTTTCGGCGCGTAGATAATCGCGCAGCTGTCGGCACTGGTCGTCGAACCACTGGCGATCGCGGCGGCCGCGCAGCAATTCATAGCGCAGGTAGACAAGATAGGTATTGAGCACGTCGGTCTCGCAATAGTCGCGAATGCCGGCGATGTCATTATCCAGATAGCGTTCCCAGACATCGCCGCCACTGATGTCGAGCTTGCCGGGGAAACCGAGCATTACCGCGATTTCATGTAATGGCGCCGAGGCCCGGCCCTCGTGCCCGGCGAGCACATCCATGAGGTCCGTATGCCGCTGGTGGAAGCGATTCAGGTAATTGTTCCACTTGAAGCTGTTGTCGTCATCGCCGGTATCCCAATACTTCGGTGCCGAGATACCGTGCAACAGCGCGCGGTAATGCAGTACCGGCAGGTCGAAGCCGCGACCGTTCCAGCTGACCAGCGTCGGGATATAGCGTTCGATACCGTCGAAAAAGCGTTCGACGATCTCGGCTTCGCTGGAATCGACATCACCCAGCGTCCACAGACTCATCTTGTCGCCGCTTTTCAGCAACACGGAAATCGCCACGACGCGCTGCAAATGATGGCGGATGAAGTCACTCTGACCGGCGGTTTCCTGACGCCGCCGGCTGAACATCACTTCGGCGGCCTCGGCCTCACTCAGGCCTGCCAGGTTGTAAAGACGGGCGGCTGATTCGGTATCCGGCACCGTCTCGATATCAAATACCAGAATATTCATAAAACGCTGTTATCCGAACTATTTCTGTACCCAGTCACCGCCGGCGCTCTGGTACCACCAGCCCGACGGTGCATTGGCCACCCAGCGCTTGGCGAAAATCGCCTGGATGTCGGACTTCCATTCCGGATGACCATTGGCACTCGCCACCTCACGGTACAGCGCTTCGCGATCATTGTTCTCGTCGGCCACCAGCTTTTTGACGTTGTTGCGATCCTTCAACGGTATGGCAGATTCATCGCGCAGGGTGATGAAGCCATTGCTGTCCATGCCAACCGCACCGCTTTCGTAGTACGGCTTGAGTTTCTCGTGGCGCGCATTCATCGCGCTTTGCAGCTTGTTGATGCCGGGCGTGGAGATGGTGATATCCGGCTGCTGTGCGTGCGCCGCCGGCACCACGAAATCGAGCAAGCCTGTCAGCGCGCGCTGGCCAAAGGTGTCGTGCAGCCCGGACTGTGGCTCCGGCGACGCCTCGTCACTGGACGATTCCGGCGCGGCGGGTTCGCCGTAGACACCGCGGATAAAACGATCGGCGGCATTTTCTGCGGCAGCGGCCGGGAAATAGACATTGACCGTTACGCAGGCACTCAGCAGCGCCAGTCCGGCGATCAGCCAGATTGACGGCGACCGCGACAAAACAGCAGATTCAGTTGATGATTGCATGCGCTTTACTCCCTGGTGAACCCAGTGTGGTTAATGTCTTTGACCGCGAACGGCACGATTGATTGCGCCGATGATACGCTCAGTCGATCTCGACCTCGCTTTCGGCGATCTGTTGAAAGCCGGCGATCAGCGCGTCCCAGGCAATGACCGAACCGGCCAGCCTGACTTCCACCCAGGGCGGCAACAGGCCGCCGCGGGTCAGGAGATAGTACCCGTCATTGTAGCGCTCGACACCGCCGAGTTCGCAAAAACCATTGGCAAGCCGGCAGCTGACGCCGAGTTCACCGTAGGAATACTCGTCAAAATAGCGCAGAAAGCCGCGCGACAGCGCGCCACTCAGGCCGCCACCGATCTGCGTCAGGTTGTTCAGCGCCTTCTGGCTGATGCGGTGGCGGGTATCGCCGTCGTCCAGTGTCGACAGGCTGGCATCAAAGGCGACCGGCTGCCAGTTCTCCAGCCGGAGACCGTGGATATGGCCGCTGAGACGGCCGGTAATCTTACCAAAGGCAAAGGTTTCGGTCAGGCGCTCGAGATCAATGTCGCGCACGTCGACATCCGCAGCAAGCACCGGCAGGTTGCCGAACAGGTCGCGCACGGCCAATTCGCGGATGGTCACCCGGCCATCGAACATGTGCACCAGCAGCTCGCCGTCCATGCGCAGATCACCGCCTTGGTAGTTCAGTCCGGCAAACTCGCCGGTCAGCGTACCGCCCAGCTCCGGCCAGCCGAGTGCTGCCGTCAGCGTTGGCAGTGACACCGCCTGCACAGCGCCGGCCAGATGCATTTCGAATGCGGCCGTACCGACGTTGCGCAAATCCAGCTCACTGATATTCAGCGTGCCATCGAGCAGTGCCACGTCCTGCCAATCGGTGACCCGGATACTGAAGTCATCGCTGACTAGCGAAATGGCGCCCGCGCCCAGCTGCAACTGGTAGACATCGATGCGCTCCCAGCTGACCCTGGAGGCATGTTGCCGGGCACGCGTCATCTGAATGTCGGTACTCAGGTCACTGATACCGAAACGGTCGCGCGGATCGCGGATGTCGACATCATCGAACTGCAGGCCCAACGCGCTGATCCCGGTTTCATCGAGACCGATCTCCAGCGCCGCCTGGCCACCGAGTTCAATATCGTTATAACTGCTGTCGATCAGCCATGGCTGCAGATAGACGGGGAAGGCCCGCGTCAGGTCGACGGACGGCACAGTCACTGCCAGCGCCTGCAGACCGCCAGCAGTACCGAGCCGCAGGCGGCCGGCACCATTCAGGCGGATGACTTCAGGATGATGGTAATTCAAATCCTGGATCGTGACCTGCGCCGTGACCGGCGCATAGCCGAAGACCGCATCCAGGTGGATGGGCTGCCCGGCAACGGCGATGTAAAACCCCGGCGGCGTCTGGTAGCCCGGCAATGGCGGCACGAGGTACAGCTCGCCGGCAGTCAGGTTCAGCTGCAGTTCATTCTGCCAGTCACCGTTTTGCCGCCGCGCGGTCAGTTGCAGGTCACCGGCAACGTCCTGGGCCACGCTGTCGCCGTTATAGTTCAATTCCTGGACGGCCATATCGGCGACAACCTCGGTCAGCGGCCAGCCCGCCGCCTGGATACGGCCGTCCAGGCGCCCGGACAGGGCCGGCAGCGCCAATCCGACCTGCTGCAACAGCGGTTGCAGCTGGCCTGGATCAACAGCCGTCAGATCGGCCGTGATCGCCCACTCCGATCCGGGTCGGGCCACCTGCAGATCGATGCGGCCCGCCGCCAGCCCGAGGCCGGTCAATTCGGCGTGCTCCAGCCCCTGTCCGAAGGCGTAACGAAAACTCACGGCGCCGTTCAGCCGGCCGAGGTCGGCGTGCGTCAACGCCAACCGGCCACTCTCGCATGCCACATGCGCGAGCGTCAGTCGCGCCCGACACTGCAGGCTGACATCCCTGACAACGTCGGCGGCATTCAGTGCGAGTTCGTCCGCCTGCAACTCGAACCGATGTTCACCGGCGGCGTTCTGCTCGATACGTATATCGACCTGCCGCAGCGTCAGCGCTTCATGTTCGAGTTCGGCAAACTGCAGCGATAGCAGCGGCTCGGCGGCGCCCGGCGATGCCGCCAGCAGCAGCAGGCAGGCGAGACTACGCCGGAAAAATGTTCGTCGAGAGGTAACGGTCACCGCGGTCGCAGATGATGGTCACGATTACAGCGTTGTCGACTTCCTGCGAAAGTTGCAGCGCCGACCACATGGTGCCGCCGGAAGAGACGCCGGCAAAAATGCCTTCCTGGCTGGCCAGCGCCCGGGTGGTGGTCTCGGCCTCTTCCTGGCCGACGTCGATGATCCGATCCACGCGCGAGCGGTCGAAAATCTTCGGCAGGTAGGCTTCCGGCCAGCGGCGGATGCCGGCAATGCTGGCACCGTCCTTCGGCTGCACGCCGACGATCTGGATGTCGGGATTCTGCTCCTTCAGGTACCTCGACACGCCCATGATGGTGCCGGTGGTGCCCATGGAACTGACGAAGTGTGTGACCCGGCCGCCGGTATCGCGCCAGATCTCCGGGCCGGTGGTTTCATAGTGCGCCTGCGGATTGTCCGGGTTGGCGAACTGGTTCAACACCAGGCCCTCGCCCTTGCGGCCCATGTCGTCGGCGCGGTCGCGCGCCTCCTCCATGCCGCCGGCTTCCGAGACCAGAATCAGCTCGGCGCCAAAGGCCTTCATTACCGCGCGACGTTCCAGGCTCAGGTGTTCGGGCATGATCAGCACCAGCCGATAACCGCGCATGGCTGCGACCATGGCCAACGCGATACCGGTGTTGCCGCTGGTCGCTTCGACCAGCGTATCGCCAGGCTTGATGTCGCCACGCGCCTCGGCATGGGTGATCATCGACAGCGCCGGGCGGTCCTTGACCGAACCGGCCGGGTTGTTGCCCTCAAGCTTGCCGAGGACGACATTGTCGGTTGCGCCGGGCAGACGCTGCAGTCGCACCAGCGGCGTGTTACCGACAGTGGCTTCAAGTGTTGGATAATCAGCTCGGGGCATACATCAGGTCTTCAATCAACAGGCGTCACGGGCATGAATCGTGGATCGTGAATCATGGCTATTGGCAGCAATCATGCCAGATTCGCGTAACCGAAACGAGCACGGCCTATTCTGTGGGGACGATGTCGATAACCAGGGCGCGGACCGGTGCATCCGAGCGGTTTTCCCACCAATGGGCGACGCCGCTGCGCTCCTGTGCTACGTCACCGGCGGTGCGAGTCACCGGTTCCGGCCGATCGTTGCGATGCTCGATAATCTCGCCCTCGAGAATGTAGGCATAGCCCGGCCGCGAGTCGTGCTCGTGTATGGCGATAACACCGCCCGGGTCGATGGTGATCTCGCGGATACGAAACTCATGGCCGTCCATGCCCGCGAATTCCTCCACCAGGGCCAGTGAGCCGAGCTTCTCGACCCCGGCGACGCCGCGGGTTTCCGCGGGCCCTTCCAGCTGCTTGCCGGCGGCGGTGGCGTATTCGCTGTCGGGGACAACCTCATCATCGGCTTCATGCGCCGCCAGTGCCGGCGCCAGCAGTACCAGGCCGACCACGGTCAACCAACGGCAAAAGCGAGTCAGGCTCATGCTTGCGTCTCCTGTCTGGAAATGAGATCCGGACTATAACAGAGACGGCTACTCCGTGGCCTCGGTGTCCGGCGGTACATCAACCGCGGCGGTGTCCTGTTCGTCCGACTCGTCGGATTCTGACTCGTTATCGCGGTCGCGGGTTTTGTCAGTGTCGTCGATGGCCAGGTCGGCCTCCTCGACGATCTGCTCTTCGGTCTTGCGGATGCCGATATGGTAAGCCGCATAGCCGGGCCGCATGGACTGGTTCAGCGCCATGCCGATAACGCGGCCGGCAACGGGCGAATGAATGGCATTGCGGCTGTTGGTGATCGGATCGACGATAGTGCCCAGCAGTTCACCCTCATCGACCGTGTCACCGAGATTGACGCTGCTGGTCAATATGCCGTTGTCCTCGGCCCGCACCCATTCCGACTTGTAATAGATGGGTTGCGGCTCGCCCCAAAGTGAGAACCGCGGCACCATGTCGAGGTAGTTCAGCAGGCTGCGCAATGCCTTGAGGCCATGTTCGACCTGTTCCGATTGCACCCGCATCGGCTCGCCCGCTTCTACCGTCACCGCCGGTATGCCGGCACGGGTCGCGGCACCACGCAGGCTGCCGTCCGGACCCTCACCATGCAGTATCACCGTGGCGCCGAAACCCTTGGTCATTCTCAGCACATCATCGTTATTCAGATCCGCGCGCAGTTGCGGCATGTTCACGCGCTGAAACGAACCGGTGTGCAGGTCAACCAGGTAATCACAATGCTTGATCACCGATTCGAACAGTGAATAGGCAATGCGCGAGGCCGAGCTGCCATCCGGATTGCCGGGAAAGTAACGGTTCAGATCGCGGCGATCGGACAAGTAGCGCGAACCCAGACGAAAACCGTACAGGTTCACGATCGGCACGCCGATGATTGTGCCGTTCAGGCGTTCCGGATCGACATCGTAGAGCAGATTGCGCACGATCTCGACGCCGTTGAGTTCATCGCCGTGGACCGCGGCGGTCACGCACAGTGTCGGTCCGGCATTTACGCCGTGCGCCACCAGCACCGGTGTCGCCTCGGAAAGACCCGCCGAGTTCTCGCTGGCGTACCAGGACAGGCGCCGCATGCTGCCCGGCGCCACATCGTTATTCAGCAGGGTAAACGTCTGCGCCGCGTCATCGTCGCTGGCGCTCGCCGTCTTAGCGCCCGTTTCAGTCGGCGATTCGACTTGTGCCTCAGTGGCCGGCGTTTCATCGTCAGCCGTATCTTCTTCGATTACTGCCGACGTTTCCTCATCCGGTCGCTCGGTCTCGCCCTCGTCAGCCGCCAGTGGCGCTGCCAGCAAAGACAGCAGCAGTAACAACAGGCAGGATGTAAGGTTCAGGCTTTTCATGACTCTGTTCATCGACCGGCTGAAATCCGACAGGTTCCTGCCGACTGTCAATGAATTGCGTAGATCAAGGCACCGCCACGCAGTCGTGCGATGACTTCATCGCGATCGTCCGATTTCAGTGTAAAGCAACCGTGGCTGCGGCCGGGCTTGCCGAACCGATCGATGAAATCATTTTCCATGTAATGGTTGGCATGGATAACGATATTCCTGTCAAAAGCGTTGCGGTTCGAGGGCGACAGCCCCTTCAGTCGCAATGACAACCCATGACCGGCCTGTTCACTGACATAGGTCTCGCCGGTGAGAAAGAAACCGACCGAACTCATGTGACTGCCGTGGCGATCGCTGAAGGCGCTGGCAAAACCATCGTGCTCGGGGTCCGATCCCTTGCCATGCGCGACATGATAGCTCTCTACAACACGCTGCTGCTGCAGGTCGACAAGGTAAAAGCGCGGCTCCCAGGACGGCTGACGGTAATTGACCAGGGCTGCATACCGCCGGTTATCCAGCCTTTCCTGCATTTGCTCGTAACGTTCTACCAGCCGCTCAAGCTCCGCCGCCGGCGGCCGTGGCTCCAGTGCCGCCCCCACCCGCATGCCGGCAAGCAATAACAGCAGCAGTATCAGGCCCGGCCTGAATCCTTTACCGTAACGGCACATTGCCTGTATCCGGAAATGGCGTATGGCCATAAGATTGTATCCCCGCCCGGCGAACCGATTGGCTTCAGTTTAGACGGCTTTGCCCGATTGTCGATGAAATACCGGTTTTGAACATCGGCCAATCCGTTCTACAGTAATGCCGATACTCTCATCCGACAAATTGCCTTCATGTTCTCAACCCTCGGCAGCAGTATTGTCGTCTTTGCCATTGCCGCTGTCATTATCGCTGTAACCGGCGTGCGCCTGGCACAGCTGGCCGATGAACTGGCCGATCGGACCGGCTGGGGTGAAGCGCTGATGGGCGGGCTGTTTCTTGCCGGCATTACCTCATTGCCGGATTTCGCGGCCACGTTGACTGCCGCCGTTGATGGTTACGCCGCACTGGCCATGGGTAATGTCATGGGCAGCCTGGCCGTCAACCTGGTTTTTCTCTGCATCGGCGACATCTTCTACCGCAAGGCCAATCTCGAACACGCCGCGGCAACCTCGCCCAATCTTATCCAGGCCGCCCTGTTCATCGGCCTGCTGGTCATCCCCCTGCTTGCCATGGTCACGGTGCCGGTCGCTGTGCTCGGTATTCACCCGATCACGCCGCTACTGGTATGCAGCTATATTCTGGGTTACCGCCTCGTGCAAAGCAGCCAATACCGGCCCATGTGGATACCGCGGCGCACTTCGCAGACCGTGGTCGACCAGCCGGACCAGGCCGGCAATGACAACCAGCGCGCCGGACTGCGGTTATGGCTGGTGTTCGCCCTGCTGGCGCTGCTGATTGCGACTTCCGGCTGGGCGCTGATGAACGCCGCCGAGACCATTGCCAGCGAAACCGCCCTGTCCGAATCCGCGGTCGGCACCCTGTTCACGGCATTCTTTACTTCCCTGCCCGAGCTGGTCACGACCATTGCGGCTGTTCGCTACGGCGCCCTGACACTCGCGGTCAGCAACATCCTCGGCACCAACTGCTTTAACATCCTGGTGTTTGCCGCCGCGGACATCGCCTATCGCGACGGTTCCATCTACCACGCCATCGGCACGCCGCAGCTCGCCTGGGGGCTGCTCACGATCCTCATGACCGCCATTCTGCTGCTCGGCTTCATCTGCCGGGAACGCGACGGCATCGGCCGTATCGGTTTCGAGAGTTTCCTGATCCTGTTGCTTTATGCTGCTGCCGCCACGATCACCCTGTTGGCCTGAGCAAACACGATGCCGCAACCGCTGCTGGCAGCATGAAGCCGGCACGCCATATCGTGCCAACACCTGGCAGCTAACCCCAGTCGCCGGTCGCCAGGGTCTTTGCCAGGATCAGCGCATCCTCGCGGCCGCTGGCCGCCGGATAATAATCGCGCCGGATGCCGACCTGATTAAAGCCCATGCTGTCATAAAGATGAATGGCTGATTTGTTGGTCGGGCGGACCTCGAGAAATGCCGTATCCGCGCGGTACTCACTGGCCAGGCCGAGCAGGTGTTCGAGCATGAAGCGCCCCAGTCCCCGATTCTGCAGCGCCGGACTGATGCAGACATTGAGTATGTGGCACTCGCCGGCACCGATGGTCATGATGCCGTAACCGTCGACGGGATTCTGCTGCCCCATGATCCAGCAGGAATAACCAACCCGCAGGCAGTCATGGAAGATACCCGGCGTCCACGGATAATCGTAGGCGCTGTTCTCGATGGCCAGCACCACCTCGACGTCGGTTTCGCGCATCGGCCGGAACTGCGGTTCCGGTTTCAGGACGGCACTCACGCCGCAGCCCCACTGCGAGCTTCATGGTAAATCTGTCGCGCCAGCAGTAAATCCTGCCACGCCTTGCGCTTGTCGGCCGGCGATCGCAGCAGGTAGGCCGGATGATAGGTCACCACCACCGGCACCTTTGTCACGGTCTCCGCCGCTACCTGGTACTCCAGTCGCTGGCCGCGCAGTTTGCCGATCGGCGTGTCGGTCTTGAGCAGGTTCTGTGCCGCGACACGGCCGACGGCGAGAATGATCTTCGGCTTCAGCAGGGCGATCTGCTGCTTGAGATAGGGCTCGCAGGCCGCTACTTCCTCGGGCTTCGGGTCGCGGTTTTTCGGCGGCCGGCTTTTCAGGATGTTGGCGATGTAGACATCCTCGCGCGCGTAACCCAGCGCCTCGAGCATGGCATTGAGCAGCTTGCCGGCGCGGCCGACGAACGGCTCGCCCTGCTGATCCTCATCGCGGCCGGGCGCCTCGCCGACGATCAGCCAGTCCGCCTGCCGGTTGCCGACGCCGAACACCGCCTGCGTTCGTGTCCGGTACAGCTCGCACTTGGTGCACTCGACCACCTCGCGTTCGAGCTGCGACCAGGCCGCCGTCACGTCGGCACCGAGCGGCGCGGCCACGGGTTCTGCCGCTTGCGCCGCCACTGCCTGGGATTCGGCAGCCGTTTCATCCACCGCAGCGCGCGACCGCCAGACCGGGATATCCAGCGCCTGCAGATACTGACGCTGACGCTCGGACAGGCCGGCCGCGCGGTCGCTCATATCTGGCTGGCCGCCTGCGGGTGCGTCCGCTCGCCGGTCTGCAGGGCCTTGTTCAGGGCATTGAGATAGGCCTTGGCCGAGGCGATAACAATGTCGGTATCGGACCCCTGGCCATTGACGATGCGGCCACGCTTGTCGAGCCGCACGGTGACCTCGCCCTGCGAATCGGTGCCGGTGGTGATATTGTTGACCGAATACAGCTGCAGGTCGCAACCGCTCTTGACCAGCGACTCGATCGCCTTGAACGTGGCGTCGACCGGACCGCCGCCCTCGGCGGAGATGCTCTGTTCCTTGCCATCGACCAGCAGGGTAACCTGCGCGACCGGCGTCTCACCGGTTTCCGAGCACACGCGCATGCCGACCAGCTTGAAGCGTTCCTTGACCGAGTCGTGGATGACCTCGGAGACCAGCGCCTGCAAATCCTCGTCGTAGATCTCGTGCTTCTTGTCGGCGAGATCCTTGAACCGGCTGAACGCGCTGTTGAGTTCTTCCTCGCGGGCGAAGTCGATGCCGATTTCCTTGAGCCGCGCCTTGAAGGCATTGCGGCCGGAATGTTTGCCGAGCACCATGCGGTTGGTGTTCCAGCCGACGTCCTCGGCCTTCATGATCTCGTAGGTCTCGCGGTTCTTGAGCACGCCGTCCTGGTGAATACCGGACTCGTGCGCGAACGCGTTGGCGCCGACGACGGCCTTGTTCGGCTGCACGACGAAACCGGTGATGGTCGATACCAGCCGTGAACAATTGATGATCTCGGTGGTCTCGAGGTCAACGTTGCATGGAAACACGTCCTGGCGCGTGCGCACGCTCATGGCGATCTCTTCCAGCGCCGCGTTGCCGGCACGCTCGCCGAGACCATTGATGGTGCATTCAACCTGGCGCGCGCCGTTCAACACGGCGGCCAGGGAGTTGGCCACCGCCAGGCCGAGGTCATTGTGGCAGTGCACGGAGAACACCGCCTTGTCCGAGTTCGGAATGTTTTCACGCAAACGCCGGATCAAGTCACCGAACTGGCTGGGCAGGTTGTAGCCGACAGTATCGGGAATGTTGATCGTATTGGCGCCGGCGTCGATCGCTGCCTCGACAATGCGGCAGAGAAAGTCGAATTCCGAACGCCCGGCATCCTCGGCCGAAAACTCGACATCATCGGTATGACCG
This sequence comes from Methylohalomonas lacus, assembly GCF_024808875.1. Classification (GTDB taxonomy): domain Bacteria; phylum Pseudomonadota; class Gammaproteobacteria; order Methylohalomonadales; family Methylohalomonadaceae; genus Methylohalomonas; species Methylohalomonas lacus. The sequence continues at coordinate 45,345 of NZ_JANUCT010000013.1, read as the reverse complement.
CGCGCGCGCTTGACCGCCCGTACCGCCTGCTCGACGACCTGGTCCGGCTCCATGCGCAGCTTCGTCTGCATGTGAATGGGCGACGTGGCGATAAATGTGTGTATGCGTTTCGAGGCGGCCGGCTTGAGCGCCTCGGCGGCAATATCGATGTCCTTGTCCAGCGCGCGGGCGAGACCACAGATCGTGCTGTCCCTGACGATCTCGGCAACCGCCTGTACAGACTCGGCATCTCCGGGGCTGGCGGCCGGGAACCCGGCCTCGATGACGTCGACGCGCATGCGCTCCAGCGCCTTGCCGATGCGCATCTTCTCGTCCTTGGTCATGGAGGCGCCGGGACTTTGTTCACCGTCGCGCAAGGTCGTATCGAATATATAAAGTTTGTCTTTATTGGCACTCATAGCTCTTCTTCCTGCATTGCGCCCGAGTGTAGACAGATGGCTCGAACGCGACAACTGTAAATGGCTTGGGCCGGGTTAACGACCGACGGTACAACGGGATTTGTGAAGTAAGATTATCTGCCCTGGCAGGGCAGCAGCAGGCCGAGCAGCAGCGCGGAACCGTGGGTACGGTTGCGGAGGGAAAGCTTGATTGCGCTGTTGTATTGCATGATAGGAGCCAATATAGGACGCCTGCGGGCAAATTTCAAGACTGGGTCTAAAAAGCGCAACGCCCTGGCTGATGGCGCAGGCGCCGCGGGATCGCCCGCTCGTCAGCGACCGGACTAGGCGTCCCGGTCCTCATCGGGCACTTGTTCGCGGGGTTGCGAGCCGCCCGCCGCACCGGTACGGCGGGCGCGGTGCTGGCGCAGGGTCATCAGCGTCAGCACCGGACCGGACGCGGCATACAGCAGCAGCATACCGAACAGCACCAGCGGCGGCTCGAGCGAGATGAAGACGAACACCAGTACGATGACGAGGATCGTCATGAACGGCACCTTGCCGCGCAGATCCAGCTCCTTGAAGCTGTTGTAGCGCACGTTGCTGACCATGAGTACGCCGGCGGCAACCGTCAGAAACAGCGTGAATCCCTGGGTCAGGAAGAAGGTATTGATCTGGTAGCGACTGCCGAGCCAGACCAGGCCGGCAATCAGACCGGCCGCCGCCGGCGACGGCAGGCCCTGGAAATAGCGCTTGTCGGCACTGCCGACCTGGGTATTGAAGCGCGCCAGCCGCAGTGCGGCGGCAGCGGCGTAAATAAATGCCGCCAGCCAGCCGGCCTTGCCCATATCACCCAGCGACCAGGCATACATCACCAGCGCCGGGCTCAGGCCGAACGACACCATGTCCGAGAGACTGTCGTACTGGGCACCAAACTCGCTCTCGGTATTGGTCATGCGGGCGATGCGCCCGTCCATGCCGTCAAGCACGATGGCGACAAAAATGGCCACGGCGGCCGCCTCGAAGTACTGGCCGCTGGCCGCGACGATCGCGTAGAAACCGGCGAACAGGGCACCGGTGGTAAACAGGTTGGGCAGCAGGTAGATACCGCGGCCACGGTTCATTCGGTAGGACATCGCTTCAGATTAGCCTGGGAAAATGGGGAATCAATTCTCGCGTGCTGCCGGTGAACTTGCAAATGCTGCCGGCGGTGACTGGTGACAAAATAGCGTGATCGACCCTGTTTCGGCGTCAAGGGAAAATTAAAATTCAATGGCCCTTTAACCAGCGCTGTTCGCGGCGGGGTCGCCGCTCCTACGATCCTAAAATCATTCTACTGTGGGAGCCGATTATAATCGGCGATACAAGCGTTGGAAGGTTCGCAGATTTTAATCCGCTCCCGCAGAGACCGGGCGTCGCCAACCACCAATCACTAATAACCCTGTGGCTCAGGAAGCGCGGGCGGCGGGCACGGTGTCGACATCGGTAATGCTGGCGCCGTGGCGATGCACCAACTTGCCCAGCAGCATGGAACCGGCAACCACCGGCTGGCCGTTTTCAATGTCGAGGCGCACGTGTTCCGGCAACCAGAGGTCAACCTCGCCGCCGAAATAGATATAACCGCAGCGCTGGCCCTGGCCCAGACGTTCGCCGGACTGCACGTACAGGCGGGCGCGTTTCGGCAGCCAGCCCATGCGGATCGACACGACCACATCGTCACCCTCGTCGGTACGCAGCCAGAAGGCATACTGGCGAATGTGCGGGTTATCGTGATCACGGCCCGACTTCTGGTCCATCACCCGGCCCTCGATCGGACAGCGTAACGAATAGATATCGAGCGGTGACATGCGCAGGCGAATATGCGTTGACGGGCGTTTCAGCCAGATGTCGGTAACATGGTTAACGTCGACGACATGGCCATGCACGGGACTGACGAGGCCCGAGGGAACCGACGGTACCGAGCGCGGCGGATCGCGTAACAGCACCAGCAGTATGGCCAATAGCGCGAGCAGACCGATGCCGGCGGCCAGACTGACATAAATCTTGACCAGCAGTGCCACGGCTGCAATCAGGACAACGTAGAACCAGCCCTCGCGGGCAATGATTGGATAACTGTTACTGGGCATATTTTACCGCCGCCTGCTCTTCAGCGTTCAGTGTCAGCGATCCCTATAAAAAGTGAACGCCCGCTCAACCATGAGCGGGCGCTTTCGCGTTACTGCTGGTACGGCTACCAAATTGGACAGCCAGCTGCCAGCTTAGTTTTTCTGCTGATCGACCAGCTTGTTCTTGCCAATCCACGGCATCATGCCGCGCAACTTGCCACCGACCTGCTCGATCGGATGCTCCGCCGACAGGCGGCGCATGGCCTTCATCGTGGCAACACCGCTCTGGTTTTCCAGGATGAATTCGCGCGCGAACTGGCCGGTCTGGATTTCTTTGAGAATCTCTCGCATCGCTTCGCGTGACTGTTCGTTGATGACGCGCGGCCCGCGAGTGAAGTCACCGTACTCGGCGGTGTTCGAAATCGAGTAGCGCATATTGGCGATCCCGCCCTCGTAGATCAAGTCCACGATCAGCTTGACCTCGTGCAGACACTCGAAGTAGGCCATTTCCGGCGCATAGCCGGCCTCGACCAGGGTCTCGTAGCCGGCCTGGATGAGCGAGGTCAGGCCGCCACAGAGCACGGTCTGCTCGCCGAACAGGTCGGTCTCGGTTTCCTCGCGGAAACTGGTCTCGATGACGCCGGCGCGGCCGCCGCCGTTGGCGGAGGCGTACGACAGCGCGATGTCCTTGGCCTGACCCGAGGCGTCCTGAAAGACCGCAATAAGGCTGGGCACACCACCGCCCTGGGTGTAGGTGGAACGCACCAGATGGCCGGGGCCCTTGGGCGCGATCATGATGACATCGAGGTCGGCGCGCGGCACGATCTGCTGAAAATGCACGTTGAAACCGTGGGCGAATGCCAGCGCGGCGCCGTTCTTGATGTTCGGCTCGATCTGTTCGGCGTAGAGCGCAGCCTGGTGCTCATCCGGGGCCAGGATCATGACGACATCGGCGCCCTTGGTGGCGTCCTCGATCGACGCCACCTTCAGGCCGGCCTCCTCGGCCTTGCGAGCCGAACCGGAGCCCGGGCGCAGGCCGACGACGACGTCGACGCCGGATTCTTTCAGGTTGTTCGCATGGGCGTGGCCCTGTGAACCGTAACCAATGATCGCGACCTGCCGGCCCTGAATCAGGGACAGGTCGGCGTCTTTATCGTAATAAATGTTCAATGCCATGATGGTTTGCCTTCACTTCTAATGGTTGATTAGTGACTGGTAAATAGCGAATAGGTAGGAGCGGCGATCCCGGTTTACGGCATACCGCGACAAGCTCGCGCCGCGAACAATCAACTCACCATTCACACAATTAAATGCCAATCGCCCGGTCGCCGCGTGCGATGCCGGACACCCCCGAACGCACGACCTCGAGAATCATGCGCCGATCGAGCGCTTCCAGGAACGCGTTGAGCTTGTCGCCGGGACCGGTCAGCTCGATCGTGTAGCTGTTTTCGGTCACGTCGATGATGCGGCCGCGGAAGATGTCGACCAGACGTTTGACTTCCTCGCGCGCCGCGCCCTTGGCCTGGGTCTTGATCAGCATCAGTTCACGCTCGATATGCCGCGCTTCGCTCAGGTCGACGACCTTGATGACGTCGACGAGCTTGTTGATCTGCTTGATGATCTGTTCCATGACCTCTTCCGAACCGCCGGTTACCAGCGTCATGCGCGAGATGCTCGGATCTTCGGTCGGCGCGACGGTCAGCGATTCGATGTTGAAGGCACGGGCGGAGAACAGTCCGGACACGCGCGACAGCGCACCGGCTTCATTTTCCAGAAGCAGGGAGAGTATGTGGCGCATGTCAGGCGAGTTCCCGGTCGGTCGAGCTCTGCTCGGGTGAAAGGTGCATTTCGTTCTGTCCCTTGCCCGCGGCAATCATCGGATAGACGTTCTCGGTCTGATCGGTGATGAAGTCCATCAGCACCAGCCGGTCCTTCATCGCCAGTGCTTCCTTCAGCGACGTCTCGACATCAACGCTCTTTTCAATACGCATGCCGACGTGGCCGTAGGCCTCGGCCAGCTTGACGAAGTCCGGGATCGCGTCCATGTATGAATGCGAGTAGCGGCCGGCGTAGAAGAATTCCTGCCACTGCCGCACCATGCCCATGTAGCGGTTATTCAGGCTGACAATCTTGATCGGCAGGTCGTACTGCAGGCAGGTCGACAGCTCCTGGAGACACATCACCAGGCTGGCCTCGCCGCTGATGCACACCACCTCCTCGTCACGGAAGGCGAGTTTCACGCCCATCGCCGCCGGCACGCCGAAACCCATCGTGCCGAGGCCACCGGAGTTGATCCAGCGCCGCGGCTTGTCGAACTTGTAGTACTGTGCCGCCCACATCTGATGCTGGCCGACGTCGGAGGTCACATAGGCATCGCCGCCAGTGACTTCCCAGAGTTTCTCCACCACATACTGCGGCTTGATGATGTCGCTGTTGCGGTTGTAGCGCAGGCAATCGAGCTTCTGCCAGTCGGCGATCTGCTGCCACCAGTCGGCCAGTGCCGCCGCATCCGGCTGCCGTGCGTCCTCTTTCAGCAACTCGGTCAGGTCACCGAGCACACTCTTGACGTCACCGACGATAGGCACATCCACCGGCACGTTCTTGGAGATCGACGCCGGGTCGATGTCGATATGCACGATCTTGGCTTCCGGACAGAACTTCTCCAGGTCGCCGGTAACACGATCGTCGAAACGCGCACCGATAGCGACCAGCACGTCGCAGTGATGCATGGCCATGTTGGCCTCATAAGTGCCGTGCATGCCGAGCATGCCGACGAACTGCTTGTCGGTCGCCGGGTAGGCGCCCAGACCCATCAGCGTATTGGTGATCGGGTAACCCAGCCGTTGCGTCATCTCGGTCAGTTCCTGATGGGCATTCGACAGGATGACGCCGCCGCCGGCGTAGATCATCGGCTTTTTCGCCGCCAGGATGAGGTCGGCCGCCTTGCGGATCTGGCCCGGGTGGCCGCGCGTCACCGGCTTGTAGGAGCGCAGCTCGATCGACTCGGGATAGTCGTATTCGCAGACGTCGGCGGTGACGTCCTTGGGGATATCGACCAGCACCGGTCCCGGCCGGCCGCTCATGGCGACGTGGAATGCCTTCTTGATCGTGCTGGCAAGGTCCTTGACGTCACGGACGAGGAAATTGTGTTTCACGCACGGGCGCGTGATGCCGATGGCGTCGACTTCCTGAAAGGCGTCGTTGCCGATCAGGGCGGTCGGCACCTGGCCGCTGAACACCACCAGCGGGATGGAATCCATGTAGGCGGTGGCGATACCGGTCACGGTATTGGTCACGCCGGGCCCGGAGGTTACCAGCACGACGCCCGGCTTGCCGGTCGCGCGCGCGTAGCCGTCGGCGGCGTGGGTCGCGCCCTGCTCGTGGCGGACGAGGATGTGTTCCACCGCGTCCTGCTTGAACAGTTCGTCGTAGATATGGAGAACGGCGCCGCCGGGGTAACCGAAAACGTGCTCGACGCCCTCATCTTTGAGCGCACGCACGAAGATCTCTGCGCCGCGCAGCTTTTCCTTTTGGGATGGCTCTGTCATGACCTGCCTCAGCTAAAACATGTTTGGTTATAGTGATAGTCAGTTCCCGGCCGGGCCCGGGTAGGGCCGTGGGGAAACCATTAACAGTACTGTGATTGCCACAACCGGTCAAGCACGCCGGACTTTAAAGCGCCGCCGGGCGGTGGAATAATGGCGCGCTCGCCCGCCGGCGAGCGCAGCAACCCAACAGGAACAATAACCAGCCATGCGCACCACGAACTACCTGCTCAGTACCCTGCGTGAGGCCCCGGCCGACGCCGAGATCATTTCCCACCAGTTGATGCTCAAGGCCGGCATGATCCGCAAGTCCGCCGCCGGCATCTACAGCTGGCTGCCGCTGGGCCTGCGTGTGCTGCGCAAGGTCGAAGCCATCGTGCGCGCGGAAATGGACGCCGCCGGTGCCCAGGAACTGCTGATGCCGGGCGTCCAGCCGGCCGAATTGTGGGCCGAGTCCGGCCGCTGGGACCACTACGGTCCGGAACTGCTGCGCATCCGCGACCGCCACGAGCGCGATTTCTGCCTGGGTCCCACCCATGAAGAGGTGATCACGGACCTGATTCGGCGCGAGATCCGCAGCTACAAGCAGCTGCCGGCCAACTTCTACCAGATCCAGACCAAGTTCCGTGACGAGATCCGGCCGCGCTTCGGCATCATGCGCGCGCGCGAATTTCTCATGAAGGACGCCTACTCGTTTCACCTGGACGAGGCCTCGCTGCGCGAAACCTACCAGCAGATGCACACCACCTACACCCGCATCTTCGAGCGCCTGGGGCTGGAATTCCGCGCCGTCATTGCCGACACCGGCGCCATCGGCGGCAATGCCTCGCACGAATTCCACGTCCTGGCCGAATCCGGCGAGGACGCCATCGCCTTCAGCGACGCGAGCGACTACGCCGCCAACGTCGAGCTGGCCGAAGCCGCGCCGCCGGCCGGCGAGCCCGCCGCAGCGACCGAGGAACTGCGCCTGATCGACACGCCGGAGGCGAAAACCATTGCCGATCTGGTCGAGCAGCACGGCCTGCCGATCGAGAAGACCGTCAAGACCCTCATCGTCAAGGCCGCCGACGGTGGCCTGCTGGCGCTGCTGGTGCGCGGCGACCACGAGCTTAACGCCGTCAAGGCGGCCCGGCTGGCGCAGGTCGCCGAGCCGTTCGAGTTCGCCGGCGAAGCCGAGATCCGCGCCGCCATCGGTGCCGGCCCGGGCTCGCTGGGGCCGGTTAATCTGCCGATCCCCTGCGTGGTCGACCACAGCGTCGCGGCCATGAGCGACTTCGGTGCCGGTGCCAATATCGAGGCGAAGCACTATTTCGGTATCAACTGGGGCCGCGACGCCGAGCTGCCCGAGGTCGCTGACCTGCGCAACGTCGTCGCCGGCGACCCGAGCCCTGACGGTCAGGGTACGCTGGTTATTCGCCGCGGCATCGAGGTCGGTCACATCTTCCAGCTTGGCACCAAGTACAGTTCGGCGATGAAGGCCACTTGCCTGGATGAAAATGGCACGGCGCAAACCCTGACTATGGGCTGCTACGGCATCGGCGTCTCGCGCGTGGTCGCCGCCGCGATCGAACAGAACCACGATGACCGCGGCATCATCTGGCCGGCCGCGATCGCGCCGTTCGAACTGGCGCTGTTGCCGATCAACATGCACAAGTCACAACGCCTGCGTGATGCGGTGGAGAAGCTGTACGCCGAGCTGCGCGCCGCCGGCATCGACGTGCTGCTCGACGATCGCCGCGAACGCCCGGGCGTGATGTTTGCCGACATGGAGCTGATCGGCATCCCGCACCGGATCGTCTTCAGTGAAAAGGGCCTGGACGCCGGCCAGCTGGAATACCGGGCCCGCCCCGACAGTGAAAATCAGAACATACCGCTTGAAGGCGCCGTGGACTTCATCAGGGCACAACTGGCTTCTGTCTGAATTGAATGAGGACCGCGAATGAACGCAAATAAACGCAAATGAAAAAATAAGAGTGCTAGAGCTGTGGCTCGGCTCTGTATCCCTGAATATTTTTTCTGCCCTGAAACCCGCCCATGTCAGGTGCAGTAAAGACAGATTCATAGCCTGGCTGTAATTCTATTCTTCTGTCCTATTTGCGTTCTTCGCGTTCATTCGCGGTTTATTTCAACCGTGCAGGTGAAAGACCTTGTTCATGACCTGCCAACGGCCATCGGTTTTCAGCAATGTGAACATGTCGGTAAATCGATGTCCCAGCCAGTTGTCCAGCTCCAGCCGTAGCGTGGCGATGCTGCCGGCAATCTCGATCTTCGTGATCTCTGCCTGCAGATCCGGCGACGGATCATTGTTGTCGTTCCAGTCGAACAACAGCTGTATCGGCCCGGCAAAAAGCTCCTCGCCGACGTAACCAAAAATCGTCGCGTCCGGATGAAAAGCCGGTTTCATATCGTCGCCGCGGGCGGACACGGCACCGTCGATGTAATGCTGTATGCACTGGCGGATGGCGGCATAATCAGCCAGTTCGGTTGGATCGCTCATAAGTTCTACCTCGGTTATTCATTTGTGTTGGTTGCGGGCGTGCTCAGTATCTGAAAGTCAGGATACGCTTCATATTCGATAGACTCGCAGTCGAGTCTGAGTACGCTGGCCAGCGGCGGACCGCGCTTCAGCCAGGTGCGGAATTCATCGAGGCTGGCGGACGGCCCGAAAGCCTGCACCTCGACCCGGCCGTCGGGCAGGTTGCGCACCCAGCCGGTCAAACCCAGCCGCTGCGCCTCACCCTGGGCCGCCATGCGGAATGATACACCCTGCACGCGGCCGCTGACTTCACAATGCAGGCCCTGATGTTCCGTCGTCGTCAATGCCTCCCTCCTTCATCGCTGGTCCGGCATGGTATCCGTCCGCCGGATGGTTGTCTTTCTGCCGTGGATCTAGGTTAACATAGCGTCAGATGTTGCCCTGAACGATCGCCGCCACGGCGCATTGTGACAAGCAGCCGGCACACACGGCAGGGGGGCTGTGTACTGCCCGGCATTTGCAACACGCCCCGGGTCCATTGTCATGGCTTCAACAGAAGACGGGTTGCCATTACGCAGGGACGGCCTGATCGAGTCCCGGCCGATGCACGTCGAGGAATGGCTTGAAACTCTGCCATTTGCTGATTTCGAGCACACCACGCAACTGTTGCACGCGGCACTCACCGCAACCAACCAGCTGACATTGAAACCGGCCACGCGCGAAGCATTGCTCGGCCTCTACGACCAACCTTACCAGTATTACCTGCAATCACAGATCAGAACCGGCGCCCAGCACACACTCAGTAGCATGGAAAACATGCAGCGCCAGTTGCATTCGATGCAACAGCTGGCCGCGGACCTGGCGCTGATGAGCCAGCACATTATCAACGACACGCAGGAAAGGAAATCAGTCTGGGGCAGCAAGCCACCGTTACGGGCCACGCAGCAAGGCATCGACTATTTGTCGCAGGCCCTGATCTTCTCGTACCTGCAGTACGCACCGCCGCCGGCCGGCGTCTGGCAGCAACTGCATGGCCTGTACCGTTTTGCCGAATCGCTTGAGCTACTGCATAACGGTATCAAGCTGGCCGGTGGCCGCACCACAACCATTGCCCACAGCTATTGCAGCATGCTGCTGACCGCGGTGGTCGATCCGCCGCATCTGCCGTTCGGCGGCATCTGGGAAGTCCATGACCAGCTTGCCAGCTGGCTGGAACGGGCCGAACTGCAGCCTTACCGCGACGGCCAGAACGCCGGTGGCCTGTTCGTTGTCGATCTGGATGGCGACCTGCCACCCCGACCCTACAACCGTTTCGATCCCAGCGAGGCGCATGCCGGTCATCGACTGCTCGATGCCCGTGCGCTGTACCTGAACGCGCAACAGGCACGCGAGCGTCTGCGCCAGGGGGAAACACCCGCGGATCTGAAATTATCCGACAGCTATCGGCAATTGCTCGTCGAGCAGATGGTCCGCGCCTGGAACCTGCCACCGAAGCGCCGCTTCCCACGCTCTCCGGCCAACGGCAAACTGGCGCTGACCTGCGGCCTGCAGGCGACCCACATTCACATGAACGGCGGCAGCGATCTGCTCCGCCAGTTACGCAAACCGGAACCGGCCGGCGCCGACGGTCTCGATGTCGAGGGCGAGAGCGAAGACCACGCCGTCAGAGACGACCTGCACCGCTCGGGCAATTACTTTGCCCTGGAAACCTGGGATCTCATCAATAAAAGCGCCGGCGGATGCGCGCTCGAACATCAACAGCGACCGGCCTACAGCGTCCGGGTCGGCGACCTGCTCGGCTTGCGCCTGACGGAAACGGACGCGGGTGCCTACTGGCGCCTGGGTATCATTCGCTGGCTGCGAATCGAGGCGGCGACAACCTACCGTATCGGCGTACAATTGCTGGGCACCGACTGTCAGCCGGTAGCATTGCGTTTCCGCAACCGCCGCGAGCTGCAACACGGTTTCCGTATCCGGACCAATGACGAACTGTCACTGCTCGCCGGGCGCGGCCAGCTGACCGCAAACCAGGCCCTGGATATCGAAACAATCGACGGTCGTCAGTCCGTCCACACCCGGCAACGCATCGAGGAACTGGCCGCTTTCGAGCAGTTCACGGCGCAGCCGGATTAGTCCCGGGTGTCGTCTCGGTGGTTTCCTGCGCTGCCGTCTCCTGGAACAGGGGCTTGATCGAAACCGACAGCGTTTCCTGCACGGCGTCGCCGTAGCGACTGAAAATCTCGGCCAGCGAATGTTCTACGTGGCTGGTCGGCACACGCGAGGTTTGTGCATCAGGCAACCGGGTCGGCATCAGGTAGTGCAGATCCAGCAATGTCTGTTCGGACAGGTCGCGGGTCAGTATCCATTCGCCCTGCTCCGCCTTTTCCAGAACCCAGTCTTCCGCCTGCAGTACCTCGAGGATCTCGATGATATGCTCCACCGCCAGATCCGGTTCCATCTGGCCGAGCTGGTCCAGGGTCAGGCCGCTGCCCTTGCGTTGCGCCTGCCACAAATGTGACAACACCAGGCAGACATCGATCAGATTCCAGTCGCGTTCCGGTTCGGTGACGGTACTGTTCAGACGGAAGGTGCTGAGACTGTATGTCAGCTGCGCGCCCAGCAGCACCACCACCCAGGACACATAAATCCAGATGAGGAATATCGGCAGCACCGCCAGCGCGCCGTAAATAGCTTCGTACGTTGGCACGGTCTTGACGTAATAGCCGAAGCCGTACTTGACGGTTTCAAACAGGATGGCAGCGCTGGCGCCGCCGATAAGCGCGTGGCGTGGCGCCACATAACAGTTCGGTACAAGCAAGTACAACAGCGTCAATGCGATTGTCGTCGTCAGAAACGGCAGTAACGACAACAGGCGTTTCTGCAACTCAAACCAGCCGCCGAGCGTATCCACCGCCGGCAGCGACAGGAAATACGAGGTCGACGCCAGACCGGCGCCGACCAGTATCGGCCCCAGCGTCAGCAGCAGCCAATAGATAAGAAAGCGAAATACCGGCCGGCGTTTCTCGCCGACTTTCCAGATGCGATTGAAGGCGTTCTCGATCGTGGCCATCAGCATCAGTGCGATAACGAGCAGAAATAGCACACCGGTCATGGTCAGCTGCTTGGCAGCACCGGCAAACTGATTCAAATACTGATCGATCGTTTCGCCAAAGGCCGGAACGAAGTTGTCGAAGACGAACTCGCGTATCTGCAGCTCGAACTGGCCAAAGCCCGGCAGGGCGCCAAGAAAACTGAAGGTTACGGCAACCATCGGCACCAGCGATAGCAATGTCGTATAGGCCAAGGCGGTGGCAATCTGGATGCTTTGCACCGAGGTAATGCAGTAGCCCAGATAACGGAAAAAGGCGATGATCGTGCTCAGGCTGAACTGCGGCAGGCGGATCTGTCGAAGACGGTGATACATGGAATTGGCTCGCGAGCTGAAGCTACTAGGCTACAGGTAAAAGTGAACTGGATTTATCATAACGACACGCTATCATCCATTGGCTTAAAGGCGACTGATGCATCATGAAAGTAACCATATACCACAATCCACGCTGTTCAAAATCGCGTGACACGCTGAAACTGATTGAAAAAGCCGGCCATGCGCCGCTGGTGGTGGAATACCTCAAGTCCCCGCCGAGCGCGACCCGCCTGAAAAAACTTCTGAAAATGCTGGGCATAAAGCCGCGTGACCTGGTTCGCAAAAATGAAACCGCGTACAAGGAAGCCGGTCTCGACGATCCGAAGCTGAACGACGATGCCGTAATTGCCGCCATGGTCAAGCACCCGATCCTGATCGAGCGACCGATCGTGGTTGTCGATGATCAGGCCGTCATCGGCCGGCCGCCGGAGAAGGTCCTGGAACTTCTGGGTTGAGCTCACCGCCGTGTGCCCGCTCCCAGACGGCCCGGACAAGCCGTAGCCGGCAAAATACGAACAACAAACAGTGTAAGGATGATCCACTGCCATGACTGACATATTGGTGCTGTACTATAGCCGTTTCGGCAATACCGCGCGCATGGCGCGTGAAATCGCCCATGGTATCGAGTCGGTCGACGGCGCCCGCGCCCGGGTGCGTACGGTAGCGCCGGTATCGACCGTCTGCGAAGCCACCCACGACGCCATTCCGGAGGAAGGCCCGCCCTATGCCGACCACAACGATTTGAGCGAATGCGCCGGCCTTGCGCTCGGCAGCCCGACGCGCTTCGGCAACATGGCCGCGCCACTGAAATACTTTCTCGACGGCACCGGCGACCTGTGGGCCTCGGGTGGTCTCATCGATCGGCCATTCACGGTCTTTACCTCAACCGCCAGCCTGCACGGCGGCCAGGAAACCACGCTCATCAGCATGGCCCTGCCGCTCATCCACCACGGCATGATCTACCTGGGCCTGCCCTACAGCGAACCGGAACTCACCAGCACCACCAGCGGCGGCACGCCCTACGGCGCCAGCCACACCGCCGGCGGTGACAGCCAGCAGCCGCTAACCGACGCCGAACGCAAGCTGTGCCGCGCCCAAGGCAAGCGCCTGGCGAACACTGCCCTGAAGCTGGGGACTGATGTCAGGTAACTGGTTCATTGGTTAATTGGCAGGAGCGGCGACCCCGCCACGAAAGAATGGTTCAGATGCCGTGCCAGTATCCATTTCCCATTCGGCCCGGGGGCGGGCCTCCTACGGCCGGGCTAATTGGTGATTGGCAAGCATGTAGGCGTGCAGCTTGCTGCGCGAACGGGCCATCCCCGGATTTCAGGCGATGCTTTCGGCTTCGGCAAACAGGTCGCCGTAGCTGGCGGCGATTGCGGCCAGGCTCACCGGCAGAAACAGGAGCAGTCCCAGACCCAGCGGTATCAGGGCAATGATGAACAGGACGATATAGATCACGGCGAAGACGCCGAGCGGCAGAATATTGCGCAGGCAGGCGTCCAGGCTCAGGCGCAGCGCCGCCGTGGCGCCGGCGCGGCCCTCCAGCACCAGCGGGCTGGCGTAGGTAAACGCCATCGCCAGCAGCGTGAACAGCAGCACCCCCAGCAGCGTGGTCAGCAGGAACACGACCAGCATGCCCAACGTCAGCACCGCGTCCTGCGGCGTGGCCGACTGCAACTCGCCCAGCGTCTGCCAGGGCACCGAACCCAGCACCAGCACGGCGGTGAGCATGAAAAACAGGCCCGACACCACAAACACGACGACATAGGCCACCAACAGCAACAGCCCGAGGATGATCATCTCGCCGCGCTGACCGGGCTGGGTCAAACCGGCAAAGAACTGTTCCAGGGCGGGCTGCCCGTCCTCCAGCGCGTGCCGGCACATTACGACGTAACCGCCGAACAGTGCCGGTGAGATGACGACAAAGGCCAGCGGCCCGATCAGCGGAACGAATTCGACCACGATAGCCAGTATCAGCCACAACAACAGCACCCCGATCAACAGGCCGGGGGCGTTCCTGAAGGCCTGCCAGCCCTGTCGGAACCAGGCCGCACCGTGACCGGCACTGACGCTCTGGACGAGAACCACGTCAGTCCGCCCCGGGGCCCGGCGGCGCCGATTCCTGCAGCAGGCTTTTCACGAACGGGATGCTGAGCCGGCGCTGCGCGGCCAGCTGTGCCTGGTCGAGGTGATCCAGCCAGGCCATCAGGCCGGCCATGTCGCGCACTGTCCGCCGCAGCAGGTAAACGGCCACCTCGTCGGGCAGCTCGATGCCGCGGGCGCTGGCGCGCCGAACCAATGCCTCGCGCTTGTCGTCGTCGGCCAGCGGCTGCAGGTGAAAGACCTCGCCCCAGCCCAGCCGCGAGCGCAGATCCGCCAGCTCCAGTGCCAGTCCACGCGGGCTGCTGTCGGCCGCGGCCACGAACGCGCGGCCGGCATCGCGCAGGCTGTTGTAGAGCCCGAACAAGGCCTGCTCCCAGTCGTCCTGGCCGGCAACCGTCTGCAGATCATCGAGCGCGACCAGGTCAAGCCCTTCCAGGCCTTCCAGCAATCCCGGCCCGTGCGCCGCAAACTGCGCCAGTGGCACGTAGGCGGCGCGCAGCTGGTGCTGGCCCGCCAGCTGACAGGTTGCCTGCAGCAGGTGGCTGCGACCGCTGCCCGGCGCGCCCCACAGGTAGACCTGGCCCCGGCCCTCGGCGGCCAGCTCCTGTAGGCGACCACAGACGGCAGCGTTGTCGCCGGCGACGAACAGATTGAAGTCCAGTCGCTCGTTCAGCGTGAATGCCAGCGGCAGCTGTTGCAGTCCGGCGGGAGCGTTCATACGGGCGGCGTCCGGCTGTTGTGGAGTCAGTCAGGGCAGCAGACGGTAGCGACGGCCAGCGTCGCCATCACTGTCGCCGGCATCACCAGCGGCGCGCAGGGTGCGGCCGATGCCAATGGTCTGGTCCAGGGCGGCGGCATCGACATTACTCTCGACCTCGAAGACGACGCTGTCCGATCGCACCCGGCTGACATTGACCCGGCTGACATTGCTCAGCCCCGCCAGGTACTTCTGGGCACGGGCGTAGTCTTCGAGGCTGTCGATATCGGTGACGGTCAACTGCAGACGCCGCCCCTCGCCGGCCACTGTGCGCGGTGCATAGCGCTGTGCAAGCTTATCGGCCAGACGGTCAATACCGGCCGCCAGCGCCGCATCGACGGAGTCGCCCGAGGTTGTCCAGTCAGCATCACCATCCGCTTGCGACAGCTGCGTCCAGCGCGCACGCACGCTGTCACCGCCGGCGCCAACACTCACTGCAATCACGATATCGGCGGGATAGCGCTCGGAAGCGGCGCGTATCCGGCTGACCGAGCCGTCGCGGACGTCGGCCGCATCCAGCTCCCGGGCATCCTCCAGATCCATGAGTGGCAGCAATAGCGGAAGGCCGCGCCGCTGGGCGTGTTCGATGATCGGCTGCAGGTAATTCTCGCCGCCCGGCGCCGACTGCTCCATGCCGACGAGCTGGTCGCCGGCATCATTGCTGACCGCCAGCCAGACGAGCGTCGCCGGCCGTTCATTGCCCCAGGCGGCGATGCCCTCGCGGCGTAGCGCCTCGGATACGGCCGCGCTGTCGAAACTGGCCAGCAGGCGCAGCGATTCATCGTCATCGCCCGGCTCGAGGTAGCGATACTGCTGAAGGTAATCCTGGGCATTATTGAGAATCGGCTTGGAACGCCCGTCGTCAATAATCCCGCGATCGCCGGTAAGTTTGATCAGTACCTGGCCCAGCACCCGTGGCAGCGCCTGGCGGCGCTCACTCTCGGACTGGTCGGGCACGGTCACGCGTGCTTCATACAGCCCGCTGACCGGCATGGCCTGCAACTGCGGCAGCCCGAACACGCCAACAAGAACAAGAAAAACGAATAATCGAGGCATCATGCGCAGCACGCTATGCAAGCGGCCGTGTTAAGTCAAGCAAGGCCGTCACGAACAAGTAATGATTGCGGCAGGCCGGGCACGACCTTAACATGACGGCCTTACAGAACAGCGTCCAGCCCGCCCGTGTCCCAAGACAATACCCCCGATAAAACCAACCCCGGTCTCGACTATGCCGCCGCCGGTGTCAGCATCGATCGCGGCAACGATCTCGTCCAGCGCATCAAGTCGATGTGCGCAAAGACCCAGCGCCCAGGCGCGCTCGGCGCCATCGGCGGTTTCGGCGCGCTGTTCGACATCGGCGCGCTGAATTACCGGCAGCCGGTACTGGTCGCCGGTACCGACGGCGTCGGCACCAAGATCAAGCTGGCCATCGACAGCGGCCGCCACGACGGCATCGGCATTGACCTGGTCGCCATGTGTGCCAATGATCTTGTCGTCCAGGGCGCCGAGCCGCTGTTTTTTCTCGACTACTTCGCCAGCAGCCGGCTCGATGTCGACGTCGCCGAGCAGGTGGTCAGCGGGATTGCCAGGGGCTGCGAGCTGGCCGGCGCAGCACTCATAGGCGGCGAAACAGCGGAAATGCCGGGCATGTACGCCGAGGGCGACTATGACCTGGCCGGCTTCTGCGTCGGCGTGGTCGAGCGTGACGCGATTATCGACGGCAGCCGCATCGAACCCGGCGACGCCGTGATCGGACTCGCTTCCAGCGGTCCGCACTCGAACGGCTATTCGCTGATCCGCAAGGTGCTCGAGCGCGAGGATATGGGCCTGGCCAACAAGCTCGACGGCGGCACGCTTGCGGACCATTTGTTGACCCCCACACGCATCTACATCAAGCCGCTGCTCGAACTCATCAAGCACGTCGACGTGCGCGGCATGGCCCACATCACCGGTGGCGGTCTGCTGGAGAACGTGCCGCGCATGCTGCCGGACCATGTCAGCGCCACGATCGACACACAGAGCTGGCGTTGGCCGAACGTGTTCGACTGGCTGGCCGAACGCGGCGGCATCGAACTCAACGAAATGTACCGCACCTTCAACTGCGGCATCGGCATGGTCGTCTGCGTCCCCGCCGACCAGGCGGAAAAAGCGATCGAACAGCTGAACAGCGCCGGTGAGGACGCCAGGGTGATCGGCCACATCGTGCCGCGTGCCGACGATCAAGGCGTGATCCTGCAGCACACCGACTGAGTCCCTCCGCCCCGACAAGCCTTCTCTAACGAGTAGACCCGTCACCACAAATATACAAGCCGAATTTATTCGGCGAAACATACGCTGAAGAGTTCGCGGATTGCAATCCGCTCCCACAATGGCAGGCGTCACCAATCTATCGTAGGAGGCCCGACTGCGGACCGAATGAGAAGCAGATTACAGCACGGGACCTGAACCCTTATTCGCGGCGCGGTCGCTGCTCCTACGATTGCCGAACCACAGCCCGTGGGAGCCGATTAAAATCGGCGAAACATGCGCCGGAGAGTTAGCGGATTTGAATCCGCCCCCCACGAGGACGGGCCTTGCCAATCACGAATCACCATTTACCAATTAACCAGCCCTTAGGAGGGCCGACCCCGGGCCGAATGGCAAATGGATACTGGCGCGGCATCTGAACCCTTCTTTCGCGGCGGGGTCGCCGCTCCTACCCGTCACCAATCAGCCCGTGAAAACCGATCATAATCGGCGCCATTTCACCCTTCATGCCGCGCCTGACCCGCCATCCATATTATTCGCCTCTACTCCGGCGGCGTTTTCTCATCCACTGCCGCAAGGAACCCGCGCAGGATATTGAGCTCATTCTGATCCAGCTGGGCCCGACCAAACAGGCGCCGCAGGCGCCGGATCACGCGGCGGGGCTTAACGGGATCATAAAAGCCGACCCGCGTCATCGTCCGCTGCAGGTGCTCGTACAGATATTCCAGTTCCTCGTTCGTCGCCAGCGGTATCTTCGGCGTCTCGTCGGCAACCGGTTGCTGGGCACTGACGATCTTGTAAATCTCGTAGCTCAGTACCTGCACCGCAGCGGCCAGGTTCAGCGAACTGAAAGCCGGGTCGGTCGGAATATTGACCACCGCATTACAGCAGTCGATTTCCTCGTTGGTCAGGCCGGAGCGCTCGCGGCCAAACAGCAGCGCCACCGGGCCGTCAGCTGCCGCCTGCAGGGACTGCTTTGCACACTGCTCGGGCGTTAACACCGGCCAGGGGATGCTGCGCTCGCGCGCCGTGGTGCCAACGACCAGCGAGCAGTCGCGAATAGCCGGCTCCAGTGTCTCGCAGCTGACTGCCGCGGCCAGCAGGTCGTCCGCACCGGCGGCACGGGCTGTGGCGTCAGCGCCGGGGAAACCGAACGGCGGCTGTACCAGATAGAGGCTGGACAACCCCATGCATTTCATGGCACGTGCGGCGGCGCCGATGTTGCCCGGGTGCGTCGTCCCGACGAGGACAATACGGATATTATTCAGGTTCTGTGTCATCTTGCTTCACTGTCTGCAACGCGCCCCGTACAATTGCGGCTTAATTTACGGAGTCTGTCCTCACCATGCACCCCATGCTCAACACTGCCACCCGCGCCGCACGCGCCGCGGGGACCGTCATTTTACGTCACATGGACCGGGTCCAGGATCTGTCCGTGGATGCCAAGGGGCGCAACGATTTCGTAACCGATGTCGACCGCAAGGCCGAGGTCGCAATCATACAGACATTGCACAAGGCTTACCCGAAACACGGCATTCTCGCCGAGGAAAGCGGCTATAATGGCCCCGGCGACGTCCGCGACGAGTATCTCTGGATCATCGACCCGCTGGACGGCACCACCAATTACATCCACGGCTTCCCGCAATTCGCCGTGTCCATCGCCCTGCAGCATCGCGGCAAGCTCGACCAGGCGGTCGTCTACGATCCGTTCAAGAACGAACTGTTCAGCGCCAGCCGCGGTAGCGGCGCCCAGCTGGATGGCAAGCGCATCCATGTCAGCAAGGAGACCCGGCTGGAAAACGCACTGCTGGGCACCGGCTTTCCCTTCAAGGAAATGGAGCACCTGGATCGCTACATGGAAACCTTCCGCGCCCTGATCACCCAGACCGCCGGCATCCGCCGCGCCGGCGCCGCCGCACTGGATCTGGCCTACGTCGCCTGCGGCCGGCTGGACGGCTTCTGGGAATTCGGGCTGCAACCCTGGGATATGGCTGCGGGGGCACTACTGGTCGAGGAGGCAGGTGGTATTGTTGCGGATATGACTGGTGGCAATAATTATCTGGAGTCAGGGAATGTCATGATTGGCACACCTAAAATTCATGAAGCCATGCAAAAAGCTATTCTTGCAAAACAAGCACATGAGTAATCCGCTAGTTGCACCAATAAAGATGTTACATTTCTATGAAGGGCCAACTGCTGGCTGACTAACTACAGCAACACTAAGCTGGCACGGGTTGTTATATTTGTTAAGGTAGATTGAATTCACTACTAGCCATCAAGATCAATAAAAATAGTAGTAGCAGGAGGCACCTTGAAAAGGATTTGCATAGTAGGTTGTTCGCGCTCGGGCACAACTATCATGCAAAATGAAATGGGGAAGTATTTTGACGTTTGCTGCTTCCCAGAAACAGGCTATTTCTTGGATGGCCTAGATAATTATGCTGCCCGAATTAAGGCAATGTATCGTCTACAATCGATGTATTCCAATAAAGTAACACCACCTTATAACTTTCTTTTCAAACTAAATAAAACCAAAGATGCAATCAAGTATTGGACTCCACAACTTGGCCTAAAAAAATTCTTTTATTGCATAACATCCAAAGAACACAGCATACTATTATGGGTAACTTATCTTGATCAGCTAGCAAATAAATTAGGCTATAGTACTTGGGTAGAAAAGACTCCTAAGCATTTTTATAGACTAGAATATATTGAAGCTATCTCGCCGAAACCATATATCATTTATATAATTCGCCAAGGCAACGATGTTGTTGCATCAATATATGACCGTTCTTTGAAATACCCGCATTGGTTTGGGCATGAAAATATCGAATTTGCAATAAACTTATGGAATAGTTCGGTAAATATAGCTTTAGAAAAAGCAAATAATAGTGAATGTATTTTTGTTCGGTACGAGGACTTAATAAATAGAAAATATTCGTTAATGACTAATATACAAAGAGAAATAAATCTATCCCTCAGAAAAACTAAATCAACATCAGTAATTACTCGAGACAACGAGCATTGGAAAACGTCAGCCTTGGATAAGGCATCGAATCAGAAAAAAAAATGGCTAAGTTTATTTACTGAAAAACAACGGAACGAAATTGATTCGAAGTTAGACTGGGACTCATATAAAAAAATAGATTTTATCTAATCACATAGCTTGCGTGGGCGCCCAGTAGCAATAATTTGCTCTCCTACAAATGACGCAACGTCAATAGTGTTTGCTAGCATTTGTGTGTGTCTTTCGTCCCACTTATAAATATCTAGTGTTAGCAACCAGTCAATTCCTTCTTTAATAGAAAGCCAATCATTTTTTTCTATATTTTTTGACAACCCATACCTAAGTTCTTGCTCTGTAGTATACCCTCTTCCCTCTGCTGATATAAAAACTGATGGCACACCTAAAACAACTGCTTCTGATCCCATAGTCGCACTTTCACCTATGTAGCCATCACAATATGCCAGTAGATGATGAATCTGTGAGATATCTCCTCGATATTGGTATTTTTTGAGATCATCAGTTAGTTCTGCTTCGGATGAGATTACAATATTACCTCTCTTAGATAAGTAACTCACTAATAATCGGATATTATCTATGGATAGACCAGATTGTCCAATATCATGGCTAGCCTTCCAAGAAACCAGTCGTAATAAGTAATTTTCCTGTCCTTCAACCATCCCATTAATAATCGCAATATTTCGATCAGGTGTGAAATATGCAGGGTGCAAATAGGAGAGTTCATGATAGCCTTTATAGCGTAAAGTTTTCCATTTCGGCGTCCATGCCCTATAGCAATCCGGCACAACAACTCTTTTTGCTAGTGGATAAGTTAAAATGTTTTGCAGCTTGGCATTTTCCGTATCATAAAAAACTATAGACGGTATACGTGTGATCGCCCCTACATGAGCTATAAATATCCCTCCAATTCCTGCCATAACATCAGGTCGGACTTTTTTTACAAGATTATAAAGCCTACAGTCACGAACAAGAAGCTCAGATAATAACGACTTAATGCCACCTGGCCCTTGATTTGACAGATTGAAATGCTCAACTCCAGCCTGATCAAGTAATAACTGAGTCATCTCTTTAGTACGACTAGTTATTATAATTTCATGACCAGAGCGTTGGAGAATATTAATTGGATTTTTAAAAAAATGGACATGGGCAGGATGGCCTATGTCTATAAGCACTCTCATTTCGCATCTTTCTTATACAAAAGCATTGTAATTTGTTCTGAGACCAACCCTACTAAGAAAATGGAAATCGCTGACAAGATCAAAAGAGCACTCATATTAGTAAAGCGATCATCAGTAATATAAGTATATATGTAGTACATAAATCCAACCAAAAAAACAAAACTACTAATTGGCAGGAATATCTTAAGAGGTGAATATAATGTTGTAATTCTAAATATAATAAGCAAAAATCTTAACCCGTCACGTAAAGGTCTAATATGACTCTTGCCAATTCTATTCTTGACATTAATAGGAGCATAAACTACTGAGTAACCCACACGAAAAAAGGCCATAGTGATTGTGCTTGGATATGAAAACCCATTCGGAAGCATGTAAAGAAATTCCTTAAATTTCTCTGCTCTAACGACACGAAAACCTGATGTCAGATCTTTAACCAGATGCCCAGTAACTAAACTGGCAAATTTGTTATAAACAGTATTAGCTAAACCCCTACCATAATTAGCCTGATGCCCAAACTTTCTTGCACCTACTACCATATCATAGCCCTGTTCCAGCACATCTAGAAGCTTGGTTATTTCCTCCGCTAAATGCTGCCCATCTGCATCCATAAATACTAAAATCTCTCCTGTTGCCGCCCTAGTACCTGACTTTATGGCTGCCCCATTACCTTTACTATATTGATGCTGTAAGCAAGTCACGTTATTAGATTCACAAACTTCGACTGTTGTATCATTTGATCCATCATCGACAACTATTATTTCAGATTCCGGGAAGCAATTTTTTAGTTCTGGCAGCAAATGCTTTAAAGAGGCTGCCTCATTTTTGGCAGGCAAGATAATACTTACTCTGCTATTGTCGACGTCAGTCATTATTTAGCCTGCTCCACAAAATTGGTCAGCTCCTTGATTCTAACTGAATGAATTCCAAGAATATCCATGGATCCTGCATCCTGTATCAACATCTCCGCCCTTTCATGATCCCCATTCGCGATCAATATACTTGCATAATTGAGCACAATTCTTATTTCCTCTGGGTATACAGAATAGGCCTTTTTGCTATACTCCAATGCTTTGGATTGATCGCCTATAAACGACCAATAATGCTGGCTAAAATCAGTATAGATCATTGCTCTGTATTTGCTGTTCTGGTTTGGATTTTCCTCTACTGCCTTTATAAGGCTTTCAAAACCAGTCTTGCTGGCCGGACAAATTCCCTGACGCTGACAAGCTAACAAATGTTTTATAGCATTACTGTCAGAGGCAGACAGTTTCTTGCTTTCCAGAATATCTAGCATACTGGAATACCATTTGTACCTGGCTGAGCCTCTGGCTCTTGACTCCAGTCTTATCAAGGAAGCCAGGCTAATCAGGTCACCTTCGGCTAGTTCATGCGCCTTTTTGTAGTATTCATGAGCCTGTTTATAAACAGCACTTTTGTCCTCGTCTGGAACCGATTCATAGGCATTAGCATAGGTTCTGCCAGCAAGATTATTAATCCGTACTGAATCAGGATTCGATTTAGCTTCCAGCTCCGCCAATAGTAGCGGATTCCCCCATTCCGCGGCTCTGAGCAGGGTAATGACCGCAAACAACACAATCAAAATAACTATGCATGAGCGTCTTATATTGATTGTTTTTATTCCGTATGTAGAAGCATACAGATAATAGATTAATGGCAGTAATATACCAAAAGCTGGAATATAGTTCCTGTGCTCAAATACCATCTCCAGGGGAATTATAGTCGACTCTATCAGGTGTCCAACCAAGAAAAAAGCTAGCCCAAAACTCAAAAGCTTCGCCCGCTTATAAAGTGCACAAATTAAAATAACAACTCCGAACAATCCCAATAATGCGAGCAAGGTGCTTGTCGGTTCTAGAAGGCCAGTTGAAACCTCAAAATTATCATGAAACAGAGAGAGTCTTTGGTTTGTCGGGAAAACCAAAAGACCCAGATAAAGCGACAGGACCCGGGGTTGAGTCAGTATTCTCTCAATCAGAGAAAATTCTCTATTGTCATACCTCTGCAGGAGCCACTCGGGATTTAGTATAACGAAGCCAAGAACCACAACCACTGGTAAAGCTATGGATAACGAAAAAAGCGAAACAAGCAAATATCTATCCGCTTTCCCTTCACTTCTGAATTTAAAGAAATAAATCTCCACCAACAACAGGAAAAACGGCAGTAATGCACCATTCTCCTTGGAGAGCATGGCAGGAATTGTGATCATAAAGGCAGCTAAAATATGAATTCTGCCTCCATTACCTAACTCCATTTTTTGACGGCCTATCAAATACGACAGAAGGCCAGAAAATACAAACAGGCCAGCAAGTAAATTCATTCTCTGAACTACATATGCGACACTGCTGACATTAATAGGATGCAATAGCCAGAGCAGTCCTATTGCACCTGAAATCAGCATGATGCTTTTCGGTGATATATTGCTATTAGAAATCGAGGAATGTTGTTTGAGGAGTCTCGTTACAACAAGAAATAACAGCAAACCAGTCATAACATGTATGGCCAGATTGGTCAGCTTGAAACATCGTGGATATAGCCCACACATCTCTAGATTGACCGCAAAGGTAAACATGCTTATTGGACGTAGTAACGGGCCTGCAAATCCAGAAAGGCTGGCCCTGGTCCAGTCAGCCAGGCTATCCTTTTGCATGTGCAACTGCTGATTGTCTATGATGTTCGGGTAATCATCGAATACAAACGTTCCACCCATGGCAGGCCAGTAAACCGAAACCGTCAAGGCTATCAACAGCGCTACTAACAGCAGCTTCAGATGATTCTCTTTCATTAACAATTATTTTCTTGTTTCAACGCTTCAAATAAAAAAGCCCCATCACTGGATGGGGCTTTAAGCCATTATTTCTTTTAGCTGAAATTAACGGCAGTTGGCCGGGCGGTACTTGGCCTGAAGGTCACCACCCGTGCAATCCCAGCTGACGCCACCGGTATCTCCTGTTCCTTCATATATCATGGTTTCGCCACCACCCATATCTCCCCCGAGATCTTCAAACGTGACAGTTATCTGACCATTGGAGCCACTGGTTCCATATGCTAGTGACCGAACAACATCGGTGCTGACGTCATCAAAACCAGCCTCTGATATATTAGCCGGCATCTCGCCCTGTGACACATAAAATTCGGAGACCGAAGTTTTGGCAGCAGCAGCAAAGCCGATGCCTTCAGTGACTTGGGCGCGAATGGTGTAGTCCTGATAAGCGGGGATGGCGACGGCGGCAAGGATGCCGATAATCGCGACCACGATCATCAGTTCGATAAGGGTAAAACCCTGTTGAACCTGTTTCTTCATGAGTACTCTCCTGATTGTTGCTTGTTGCGGCTTAAGTCCCGCGATGGTTACAGCTTAAATCGAGTGGCCGTTTAATTGGCGCATTATCGAGTCCGGTAATTATAAAGCAGTATTTGTGCCACAGGCTGCCTCTCCCCTGCGATCCCCGATTTTGCCAAGCAGTTCACGAAAACAAGTGTTTTGTGGCCAACGAATGGTCCTTACCTGCCGCCTCAGAGGCCCTCAGTGTGGCGTAAAGTGACGTAACACGTCACCCTGGAATCATTCTAAACCGAGCTTCTCCAGCCGGTAGCGCAGGGCGCGGAAGCTGATGCCCAGCAGCTTGGCGGCGGCGGTCTTGTTCCAGCGGGTTTTCTCCAGTGCATCCATGATGGTCTGTTTCTCGATATCCACCAAGTAGGTGTCCAGCGACTGGTCACCGTAGTCCGTGAAGCTGCCGTTATCCTCGACCCGGTCGGCATCTGCCTGCCCGGTCCCCGCCGGTATCTGCTGCAGACGCAAATCGGCGGCGTCGATCACGTCGCTGTCGCACAGGGCCGTGGCGCGCTCGAGGATATTCTCCAACTCGCGGACGTTGCCGGGGAAACTGTAGTTCGACAGGGTCTGGCGGGCGGCACTGCTCAGCTTGAATTGCCGGCCACTGCCGGCTGCCAGTCTGGCAAGAATATGGTCGGCCAATAGCGCGATGTCGTCACTGCGTTCGCGCAGGGGCGGCACATACAGTTCGATCACGTTGATACGGTAGAACAGGTCCTGGCGAAACTGGCCGTTGGCAACCAGCCCGGCCAGTGGCTGGTGCGTCGCGCTGAGGATACGCACGTCGACGGCAAGCTCTTCGTTGGCACCGATCGGACGGATGGACTTTTCCTGGATGGCGCGCAGCAATTTGACCTGCATGGACTGCGGCAACTCGGCGATCTCGTCGAGAAACAGGGTGCCGCCACGGGCGGCCTGGAACAGGCCGTCCTTGTCGCTGGTCGCGCCGGTGAAGCTGCCTTTCTTGTAGCCGAAAAACTCACTTTCCATGAGTTCGGGCGGAATGGCGCCGCAGTTGACCGGTACAAACGGCTGTTCGGCGCGCGCGCCCTGTTCGTGGATAAGCCGGGCCACCAGTTCCTTGCCGGTGCCGGATTCGCCACTGATGTAAACCGGCGCCTCGCTGCGGGCGAGTTTGGCAACCATGCTGCGCACCTCGCGGATGGCCGGGCTGTCGCCGATCAGTTCGTGCCGGGCCTCGTGCTGTTCCAGCGATAGTTTCAGCGCGGTCTCGACCAGATTGCGCAGTACCGCGAGATCCACTGGCTTGGTGACAAAGTCGAACGCACCGGCCTTCAGCGCCTGAATAGCCGATTCCATGTTGCCGTGGGCGGTGATCACCGCAACCGGCAGTTGCGGCCGTTCCTTCTGGATATGGCCGACGAAATCGATTCCGTTGCCATCCGGCAGGCGCATGTCGGTGAGACAGACATGGAACGTCGACCGGTTGAGCAGTTCGCGCGCATCTTCCAGGTTGGTGGCGCTGTCACAGTCGATATCCATGCGCGCGAGCGTCATCGCCAGCAGCTCGCGAATATCCGGTTCGTCGTCGACTATCAGGGCTCTAGCAATGGCCATGGCGCAATCTTACTCAAGAATATGGCGTTTGTCCGGATGCGGGAAATTGATCCGGAAACAGCACCCCGTCTCGCTGTTGTCATGCAACTGCAGGGTCGCCTGGTTGGCCTCGCACAACTCACGGGCAATATACAAGCCCAACCCGGTGCCCTGGCTTTCCGACGTCACAAACGGCTCGAAAACGTGTTCGGCGATCGCCACCGGCATGCCCGGTCCCTGATCGATGACATCGATGTACGGGCGTTCGAGATCATCATGAACACCGCAGATGATCGTCAACAACGGTTCATTGCGACTGTAGCGCAACGCGTTGCTGCACAGGTTGAGCATGACCTGCTGCAGTTGGCTGGGATCGATGGTCACCAGTATGTCGGCCGGTTCCACCCGGCAAAACACGGCCGCTTCCGGCAGGTCGTTCTGGTGGCGAAATTCGCTACAGAATTCCTCAAGCCAGTTCCCGAGCTCAAAAGTCTCCGGTGCCGGCGCCTGCCGGCGGCTGACCTGCATGACGTTTTCCACTATCGCGTTCACCCGCTTCGAATGGTCCTGGATGATCGCCGTCAGGCGCCGGTCGCCCGCATCCAGCTGCGGCGATTCGCCCAGCAGCTGGCCGGCATGGCTGATGGCACCAAGCGGATTGCGCACCTCGTGGGCAATGCTCGCCGCCATACGTCCGAGCGAGGCCAGCTTCATCTGCTGGGCACGCTGACGCAGCACTGAGGCATCTTCTAGGAACACCAGCAGGCCAGCGTCGCCACCGGGGTTCAGCGGCCGGAACGAGGCCTGCACGTCGACTGCTGCCGTCGACGGCCGGATCACCACCGGCGCCTGCTCACCCTGACTGCGGCACTGTTCGATGAACCAGTTCAGTTCCGGGCAAACCGACGTCACGGGCTGACCCGCCAGCTCCTGGCGCGCGCCCAGCAGCTTGCGTGCCGAACTGTTCGCCAGCCGGATCGAATTATCCGCATCGATGACCAGCACGCCGGACTGCATGTGCTGGACGATCTGTTCATTGAGTGCCGCCAGATTCTGGATATCGATCGCGCGGCTCGCCGCCAGCTGTTCGCTTTCGCGCACACGCAACGCCAGCTTGTGGCCGATGAAGGCGACGATGAAAAAGGTGCTGCCGAGCACCGCGGCATGGGTGTAGTTCGGTGCTGGAAAAAAACGTACCAGATGCGCGTAGAGCTCCTCGCCAAGCACGGCGAGCGTCGCCAGGGCGGCAAAGAAATAGGCAATCTTGCCGGGCTTGAGCAGGCTGCCACCGGCGACGGCGATCATGAGCAGCATGCCAAAGCCGCTACTCACCCCGGCGCTGGCGTACATGATCAGGGTGATGGCAAATATATCGATGAAAACCTGGCCGGCCACCTGGTAGCCGAACCCCGGCCACCGCAGGCGCAGTGGCACAAAAAGCAAAAGTGCGGCAAGGAAATACGCCTGCGTTACCAGGGCGAAAAGCCGGTCATCGAATGTGCCGAGCGGCTCCGGCAGATCGGTCAGCCACACCAGCGCCACGAAAATCAGGCTGATAATGAAGCGGTAGCCGCTGAAAAAACTCAGCGCCCGCCAGGCCACCTCGTCATAATCCGACCCCGGGATCAGTCTGGCGCTCATGCCCCGTCCCGGCGAGTCCCGAGCTGCTGATGTTCACGGCTGCAAAACTCCCGGCCGTCACCACGCACCGCCTCATTGCGCGGCACGAACATACCGCAATGTGCACAGCGGGCGGTGGCTTCGCTGGCGGATTTTTCCGTTTGCTGCGATTCGGCAGGCTGGCGCAGTTGTTTCAACACACGCCGTACCAGTACGCCGACGAGATACAGCACGGCACCTATTATGAGATAACGAATCATGCGATCCTGATTTCCAGTATCTGCCAACTATATTAAAGGCTTGTCCGGCAGCCGTCATATAAATGCCGCGACGAGTCGGTTATAGTCACTGCCGAATCCAGTTGCTTCAAGCATAGTCTTCGAACACCGCGACAATCGTATAAACCTGCTATGAACCTGCACGAATATCAGGCCAAGCTGCTGTTCGCCGAGTATGGCATCCCGGTGCCGGCCGGCAAACCGGCGCATTCCGTCAAGGAAGCGCTGCGCCATGCCCACGACCTGCGCGGCAGCGGCTGGATCGTCAAGGCCCAGGTGTATGCCGGCGGCCGTGGCAAGGCCGGCGGCGTGCAGATGGCGACCAGCATCGACGAGGTGGAAAACCATAGTCGCCGGCTGCTCGGCCAGCGTCTCGTCACGCAACAGTCCGGCCCGAAGGGCCAGCCGGTCAACTGCCTGCTGATCGAGAAACGCTCGGAGATTCAGCGCGAGCTTTACCTGGGCATGCTGGTGGACCGGGCCAGCCGTCGCATCGCCGTGATTGCCTCCAGTGCTGGTGGCATGGATATTGAGACGGTTGCCGCGAATCAACCGGAGCAGATATTTCGTCTGACCATCAACCCCGTGCTCGGCCTGCAGGACTACCAGTCGCGCCGGATCGGCTTCGCACTGGAACTCGACGCCGATCAGCGTGAACAACTCCGCCAGATCCTGCGCCACATGTACCGGTTGTTCCTCGCCAGGGACCTGAGTCTCATCGAGATCAACCCGCTGATCGTTGACGACAGCAATAACCTCGTCGCGCTGGACGCCAAGATCACGCTGGATGACAACGCGCTGATGCGCCAGCCGGAACTCGCCGAATGGCACGACCCGACCCAGGAAGACGAGCGCGAAAGCATCGCCCGGCGTTTCGACCTGAACTATGTCACGCTCGACGGCAACATCGCCTGCATGGTCAACGGTGCCGGTCTGGCCATGGCGACCATGGACATCATCAAGCTCTATGGTGGCGAACCGGCCAATTTTCTCGATGTCGGTGGCGGCGCCACCGCCGACAAGGTGGCCGAGGCCTTCAAGCTGATCACCTCGGATGACAATGTCCGTGCCATTCTGGTGAATATCTTCGGCGGCATCGTCCGCTGCGACCTGATCGCAGACGGTATTATCCAGGCGGTCAGGGAGGTTGGTGTGAACGTACCGATCATTGCCAGGCTGGAAGGCACCAATGTTGACGAAGGCAAGGCAAAGCTCAAGGACAGCGGACTCAACATCACCGCCGCCGATGATCTCGGCGACGCCGCGCAAAAAGCGGTCGCCGCGGTTCGATGAGCAGACCGCAAATATACGCGAACAAACGTAAATGTCTTATAAACCTCATCCCATGCCCGGGTGGCTTAACAATAACACCGTACGCGTTATGCTATAGAAGCAATGATTCCGGTTATTGGCGTTAATTTGCGTTCATTCGCGGACATTATACGAAAATATCATGAGCATTCTGATCGACAAGAATACCCGGGTTATCTGTCAGGGTTTCACCGGCAAGCAGGGCACCTTCCACTCGCAGCAGGCGATCGCCTACGGCACACAGGTGGTCGGCGGCGTGACGCCCGGCCGTGGCGGCGAACGGCATCTTGATCGGCCGGTGTTCAATACCGTTTTTGACGCGATCGCCGAAACCGGCGCCGATGCCAGCATGATCTACGTCCCGGCCGCCTACACGGCCGAGGCGATCGCCGAGGCCTGCGATGCTGGCATCAAGGTGATCGTCTGCATCACCGAAGGCATCCCGGTGCTGGACATGGTCAGGATCCGCGCCTATCTCGACCAGTACCCGGACGTGCACTTGGTCGGGCCCAACTGTCCCGGCATCATCTCGCCCGATGAGTGCAAGATCGGCATCATGCCGGCCAGCATTCACAGCCAGGGCCGCATCGGGATTGTCTCGCGTTCCGGCACCCTGACCTACGAAGCCGTATACCAGACCACGAAACTGGGCCTGGGCCAGAGCACCTGCGTCGGCATCGGCGGCGATCCCATCCAGGGGCTGACTTTTATCGACTGCCTGCAACTGTTCGAGGCCGACGAGCAGACCGATGCCATCATCATGGTCGGCGAGATCGGCGGCAGTGCCGAGGAAGAGGCAGCGGCCTATATCAGGGATCACGTCAGCAAACCGGTGGTCGCGTATATCGCCGGGGTCACCGCCCCGCCCGGCCGACGCATGGGCCACGCCGGCGCGGTAATCGCTGGTGGCAAGGGCACGGCCGCCGACAAGTTCGCGGCCCTGGAAGCCGCCGGTGTACGAACAACCCGTTCACCGGCCGAGCTGGGCATAACCGTCCAACAGGCGCTGGGCGAATAGCGAACCGCAACTGGCCGATAGCCGCATCTGCTAAACTAGCCGAGCATTTTCCATCCGCTATAAGCTATCGATTATGGATTCCCAAGGCCTGCGCCTCGTTCTTGCCCAACTCAACCTTACAGTTGGTGATATCCGCGGCAACACGCGTCAGATCATTGACGCCATCGCCCGGGCACGTGCCGAACACCGGCCCGATCTGGTGATCTTCCCGGAACTGGCCATTACCAGCTATCCGCCAGAAGATCTGTTGCTGCGTCCCGGTCTGCGCCGGCGCGTACGCAAGGCACTGGACGAAATCATCGCCGCCAGTGACGATATCGGCATCGTGCTCGGTCTGCCGGAATACGAACAGGACCGGCTGTACAACAGCTGTTTCATTATCGAGAACCGCGAAATCCGCGCGCGCTACCGCAAGCAGGTGCTGCCCAACTATGGCGTGTTCGACGAGAAGCGCTATTTCACGGCCGGCAATAAGCCATGCCTGCTCGAATACAAGGGCATGAACATCGGCTTCACCATCTGCGAGGACATCTGGCAACCCGGACCGGCATTACAGGCGCACGAGGCCGGCGCCGATCTGCTGATCAATATCAACGCCTCACCCTATCATGTCGACAAACTCAGTGTGCGCCAGAGGGTACTGCACGAACGCATCGGTGAAACCGGCCTTGGCATGGTGTATCTCAACCTAGTCGGCGGTCAGGACGAACTGATCTTCGACGGTGGTTCAATGATGCTCGACAACAGAGGCAAACTGCTGTGGTCGGCGCCCCAGTTTGCCACCGGCCTGTTTCCGCTCACCCTGCAACGGGATGGCAAGCGCATTACCGCCGTCGAGCAAACCGCGACCGAACCGCCGCAACGTCTGGATACAATCTACCGGGCGCTGGTCATGGGCATCCACGACTACGTCCACAAGAATGGCTTCAAAGGCGCCGTCATCGGCCTGTCCGGCGGTATCGACTCGGCCCTGACGCTGGCGCTGGCGGTTGACGCCCTCGGCGCCGACAACGTCGAGGTGCTGTGCATGCCGTCGCGCTATACCGCCGACATGAGTGTCGAGGACGCCCGCGAGATGGCCGGGCTACTCAACGTGCACTACCACGAGTTCCCGATTGAAAAACCGTTCAATGCCTTTCTCGAAGTGCTGGCCCCGATTTTCCAGGAAAACCAGCCGGCGGACACCACCGAGGAAAACATCCAGGCGCGCTGTCGCGGCGTCATGTTGATGGCGGTCTCGAACAAGACCGGCAAGATGGTGCTGGCCACCGGCAACAAGAGCGAGATGTCGGTCGGCTATGCGACCCTTTACGGTGACATGGCCGGGGGCTTTGCCCCGCTCAAGGATGTCGCCAAGACACTGGTGTTTGAACTGTCGAACTGGCGCAACAGCCAGGGCCGGGTCATTCCGCAACGGATCATCGACCGGCCACCGTCGGCCGAACTGAAACCCGACCAGCGCGACGACCAGTCGCTACCCGCCTACGAGATTCTCGACCCGATCCTGGAACGCTACATCGAGCGCGACCAGTCACCGGACGAGATTGTCGCCGCCGGCTTCAATACCGAAGTAGTGAACAAGGTCGTGAGACTGGTTGACTGCAACGAATACAAGCGCCGCCAGGCTGCGCCCGGTGTGCGGATCAGCGAACGCGCCTTCGGCCGCGACCGGCGTTACCCGATCACCTCGGGTTACAACGAGCAGCCGGTTTGACTACTGGTTGATTGGTGACTGGTTATTAGTGATCGGCAGGCCCGCTTCTGTGGGAGCGAATCAACCTACAGCGCGAAGCGCACCTTGTCCCTTCCCCCTTGACGGGGGAAGCAAGAGCCTGTCCCGGCACGCAGTAAGCCGGGAATGGGGGTGAATTTAAAGATCCTCG
The DNA here is from genome assembly GCF_024808875.1 of Methylohalomonas lacus. Lineage (GTDB taxonomy): Bacteria > Pseudomonadota > Gammaproteobacteria > Methylohalomonadales > Methylohalomonadaceae > Methylohalomonas > Methylohalomonas lacus. The sequence goes on along the minus strand of NZ_JANUCT010000013.1, from coordinate 13,080 downwards.
ATAATTCAATCACCCCATCCCCATATCAAGTACGGGGCAGGCTCTGACTCTCGCCCGTCAAGGAGGAGAGAATGGAAGCAGGAGCGACTACCCCCCCCGCCGCGAACAAGGGCTAGAACCAGCCGTCATCCTCGCCGGAAGCCCCGGAACGCGAACCGACCACGACGCGGCGTACCTCGTAAATACCGGGATGATTCGGGTAGTTGGTCTCCAGCACCCGCAGGGCATCGGCGGACAGATCCGGCATTTCCAGCACCTTGTAGGCCTTGGCAAGAACGGCGAGCGCCTCCGGAATCGCCGGTGTGCGGGGGTAGTTTTCCACCACATGGCCCGCGCGATTGGCCGCAGCGACATAGGCTTCACGTCGCATGTAGTAATTCGCCACCTCGACCTCGTGCTCGGCGAGCATGTTGCGCAGGTGCACCATGCGCAATCTGGCATCCTCGACGTAAATGCTGTCGGGAAAACGCTTGAGCAACTCGGAAAAATCCTGGAAAGCATCCATGCTACTGCCGGGATCGCGCTGCGACAGATCGATCGGCAGGAACCGCTGGGTGAAACCGAGGCCGCGATTGAAGTTGGCCAGGCCGCGCAGATACAGTGCGTAGGCGACACCCTCGTTGCGCGGATAGAGTTTTATGAAACGATCGGCGGTACTGACAGCACCGTCAAAATCCTGGCTTTTATAATAGGCGTAGGACAGATCGAGCAGAGCCTGCTGACCATAAGTACCGAACGGGAAACGCGCCTCGAGCTTTTCATAGTAATCGACGGCCCGTTCATAGTAGCCTGCATCCAGCGCACCACGGGCCTCGGCGTAAAGTCGCTCGGCGTCCCAAGCCGCGGTTTCATCTTCCTTGTCGCCGCCGCCGAACCAGCCGCAGCCACCAAGGCCGGACAGACCCAGAATGAATAACATCAGTACAAGTTTTTTCATCCCGCCAAGGGTATCGGCAAAGCCGCGTTTGGTAAAGCAGAGCCCATCGACGTGAACGCGAACGAATCGAACAACGATACAGCACCGGCCGACGGGACGATCTGCCTCGACTGTACATTACCGGCGGAGCTGGCCGGCCAACGGCTCGACCAGGCGCTGGCCACGGTTTACCGCGAACACTCGCGCGTGCGTATCAGCGGCTGGATCCGCAACGCCGAGGTGCTGGTCAATGACCGTCCGGCACGGCCGCGTGACAAGGTTGCTGGCGGTGAACACATTCGCATCCGTGCCCAGCTGCCGGCGGCGACCAGCCTGGAGCCGGAAGCCATCCCGCTGGCCATTGTCCACGAGGACGACGCCATCCTCGTCATCAACAAGCCACCCGGGCTGGTCGTGCATCCGGGCGCCGGCAATCCGCGGCATACGCTCATGAACGCCCTACTCGGCCACGATCCAGCGCTGGCAAAACTGCCGCGTGCCGGCATCGTCCAGCGCCTGGACAAGGACACCAGTGGTCTGATGGTGATCGCGCGCACGCCGACGGCGCATACCCGGCTGGTCGCCGAGCTGCAGGCACGCAGCATCAAGCGCGACTATCTGGCCATCGTCAACGGCGTGCTTACCGCCGGCGGTACGGTGGACGCACCGATCGGCCGTCACCCGCGCCAGCGTACGCGCATGGCGGTAGTCACCGGCGGCAAGCCGGCGGTCAGCCATTACCGCGTGGTCAGCCGTTACCGCGCCCACACGCTGGTGCGTGTGAGCCTGGAGAGCGGCCGCACCCACCAGATCCGCGTACACATGGCGCACCTGAATCATGCCGTGCTCGGTGACCCGCTTTACGGTCCCAGGCCGAAACTGCCGCGCGGCGCCGCCGAATCGCTGCGCAGCACCATCCAGGGGTTCCGGCGCCAAGCCCTGCACGCCTGCGCACTGGGGCTGGCGCACCCGTGCTCGGGCGAACCGCTGCAGTTCGAGGCCGCCATGCCGGACGACATGCAGGATCTCGCCGACCGGCTCGCCGCCGATACCCGCGAGCATGGCTGATACGCGCGCCTGGCTAGCCGCCGATTGGCCGGCACCGGATCACGTTCATGCCGGCACGACCACGCGCGCCGGCGGTTACAGTAAACCGCCCTACGCCAGCTTCAACCTCGCCGCCCACGTTGGTGACGACGGCGCTGCCGTCAACCACAACCGCCGGCAGCTGCAGCAATGCCTGCAGCTGCCGGCTGAGCCGGCCTGGCTGCAGCAGGTACACGGCCCGCGTGTCATCGCAGCCCACACGATCGACGACGGGCCGGCTGATGCCAGCTGGACGGATCGGCCCGGGGTGGTCTGCGCCGTGCTGACCGCCGACTGTCTGCCGCTGTTGCTGACCGACCGCGGCGGCAGCTGCGTGGCGGTGGTCCACGTTGGCTGGCGCGGTCTGGTCGCCGGCGTCATCGACGCCACCGTGGCCGCCCTGCCGGCGCATCCCGCCGATCTGCTGGCCTGGCTGGGCCCGGCGATCGGCCCGGCCGCCTTCGAGGTCGGCAGCGACGTCCGCGACGCCTGCCTGGCCACCTTCGCCAACGCCGATAGCTGTTTCACGCGCGGCCGGCCGGGCCACTGGCAGGCTGATCTTCCCGGTCTGGCCGAGCGCGCCCTGCGCCGGGCCGGTGTCGAGACCTGCTGCAACTGCGGCTATTGCACCTACAGCGACCCGCTACGCTTTTATTCCTATCGTCGTGACGGCACGACCGGCCGTATGGCCAGCCTCATATGGATGGACGCCGCGCCGGTAGACTATGCTTGCAGGTAACAGGCGCTGATGGACCTGAATTCAGGGGGAAGGATGCCCGCCCGGAACAAGCACAAGAACAATAACCAGCCGCTCTCATTTTCCGGCAACGTCAATCGCATGGCCGACCGCGCCTTCGGCATCCTGGCGATCGAGCCGGGCGTGGCGGAATCGATCAAGGCCTGCAATTCCGTGCTGCAGGTGCGTTTCCCGGTCAACATCCGCGGCCGACTCGAGGTCTTCACCGGCTGGCGCGCCGTGCACAGCACGCACCGGCTGCCGGCCAAGGGCGGCATGCGCTACGCGGCGGTGGTCGACCAGGACGAGATCGAGGCGCTGGCGGCGCTGATGACCTACAAGTGCGCGCTGGTCGACGTGCCGTTCGGCGGCTCCAAGGGCGGCCTCTGCCTCGACCCGGGCCTTTACGATCGCCATGAACTGCAGCTGATTACCAGACGCTTTACCCGCGAGCTGGTACGCAAGGGCTTTCTCAACCCGGCCACCAATGTGCCAGCGCCGGACGTCGGCACCGGCGAGCGCGAGATGGCCTGGATCGCCGACACTTACAAGCACCTCGAGCCCGATAACATCAACTACCTGGCCTGCGTCACCGGCAAGCCAGTGCATCACGGCGGCATCCGCGGCCGCGTCGAGGCGACCGGCCGCGGCGTCGTCTATGCCATGCGCGAGTTCTTCCGCAATCCGGCGACGGTCAAGGCGGCAGGCCTGAGCGGTGGCCTCGGCGACAAGCGCATCGTCATCCAGGGCCTCGGCAACGTCGGCTATCATGCTGCACGGCTGTTGCAGGAAGAGGATAACGCCCGCATCACGGCGATCATCGAGCGCGACGGCGTGCTGATGAACGACGCCGGCATCAACATCGAGCGCGTTCACCAGCATATGCACGAAAACAGCGGTTGTGTGCAGGGCTACCCGGACGCGACGTTTTCGGACAACGGTGCCGCCGGCCTGGAACTGCAGTGCGACATCCTCATCCCGGCGGCCCTGGAGGCGCAGATCACGGCTGCCAACGCCGCCCGCATCAAGGCCAGCCTGATCGTCGAAGCCGCCAACGGGCCGGTCACCTTCGAGGCCGACGCAATCCTGCGCAACAACGGCGTTACGGTATTACCCGACGCCTACGTCAACGCCGGCGGCGTCACCGTGTCCTACTTTGAATGGATCCGCAATCTCGGCCACATCCGCTTTGGCCGCATGGAGCGACGCTTCGACGAGTTGCGCGGCCAGCACATGATCAGCGCGCTGGAATCGCTGACCGGCCAGCAGGTGCCGGAGTGGATGGTGCGCGAGATCACCCACGGTGCCGACGAACTCGACCTGGTGCGTTCCGGCCTCGACGACACCATGCGCCTCGGCTACCAGGAAATGCAGCAGGCGCTGGAGGAACATGAACTCGGCAATGACTATCGCACCGCCGCCTACGTCGTCGCCATCAGCAAGATCGCGCGCTCGTATCTGGATATTGGTGTGTACTGAGCGGCTGCAAGGCGGCCGCTCAGCGTCGCTCGTATCTCGAAAGAGCCTGCGAAATACGAATGACGAGATACGCTCCAGTACTGTTTTGTGGGAGCCGATTTCAATCGGCGATAAAGGGCAAAAAATCGCGGATTTTAATCCGCTCCCACAATAGTCGACTTGAATACCTTCTACCCTGCCCCCATTAACTGGGTAATCGTAAATTCAACATCCGAGGCAACCCAACCATGCGTCTCGACAAACTGACAACCAAATTCCAGCTGGCGCTGGCCGACGCACAGTCACTGGCAGTCGGGCGCGATCACCAGCAGATCGAGCCGGTACACGTGCTCTCGGCCCTGCTCGACCAGGACGGCAGCAGCGTGCGCCAGCTGCTCAACAAGAGCGGCGCCGACCTCAATCGCCTGCGCTCGCAGCTCGGCGAAGCGCTCGGCCGACTGCCGCAGGTCTCCGGCGGCGGAGGCGAGGTCCACATCTCGAAGAACCTCGACAGCCTGCTCAACCTGACCGACAAGCTGGCGCAGCAGCGCGGCGACCAGTACATCTCGAGCGAGCTGTTCGTCCTCGCAGCACTCGACAGCAAGGATGAACTGGCACGCATCCTGAAAGAGGCCGGCATCGCCAAGGACAGCCTCAGCCAGGCAATCGACGAGCTGCGCGGCGGCGAAAGCGTGGAAGATCCGAACGCCGAGGAAAACCGCCAGGCGCTGGACAAGTACACCATCGATCTCACCGCCCGCGCCGAGCAGGGCAAGGTCGACCCCGTGATCGGCCGTGACGATGAGATCCGCCGCACCATCCAGGTACTGCAGCGGCGCACCAAGAACAATCCCGTGCTGATCGGCGAACCCGGCGTCGGCAAAACCGCCATCGTCGAGGGCCTGGCCCAGCGCATCATCGACGGGGAAGTGCCGGACGCGATGAAGAACAAGCGCGTGCTGGCGCTGGATCTGGGTGCGCTACTGGCCGGCGCCAAGTACCGCGGCGATTTCGAGGAGCGGCTCAAGGCGGTGCTCAAGGAGCTTGGTCAGCAGGAAGGTCAAATCATTCTGTTCATCGACGAGATTCACACCATGGTCGGCGCCGGCAAGGCCGAGGGCGCCATGGATGCCGGCAACATGCTCAAGCCCGCCCTGTCGCGCGGCGAACTGCATTGCATCGGCGCGACCACGCTGAACGAATACCGCGAGAACATCGAGAAGGACGCCGCGCTCGAGCGCCGTTTTCAGAAAGTACTGGTCAACGAACCGACAGTCGAGGACACGATCGCCATCCTGCGTGGCCTGAAGGAGCGCTACGAGGTCCATCACAACGTCCAGATCACCGACCCGGCGATTGTCGCGGCAAGCACGCTATCGCATCGCTACATCACCGACCGACACCTGCCGGACAAGGCGATCGACCTGATCGACGAGGCGGCCAGCCGCATCAGTATCGAGATGAACTCGAAGCCGGAAGTCATGGACCGGCTCGAACGGCGTCTGATCCAGCTGAAGATCGAGCGCGAGGCGCTGAAGAAGGAGACCGATGCCGCGTCGAAGAAACGCCTCGGCGTGCTGGAAGAGGAGATCGACAAGCTCGAGCGTGAATATTCCGATCTCGATGAGGAATGGAAATCCGAGAAGGCCGCCCTGCAGGGCGCGCATTCGATCAAGGAGCAGCTTGAGCGCGCGCGCACCGACTACGAAGCCGCGCGCCGTGCCGGTGACCTGAACCGTATGTCGGAGCTGCAGTACGGCGTCATTCCGGAACTGGAGAAGAAGCTGGCCGAGGCGCAGGAGAGCGAAAAGGAAAGTGGCGAGGAACCCGCCGGCGAGAAGCAGCACAAACTGTTGCGCAACAAGGTTACCGACAACGAAGTTGCCGAAGTCGTCTCCAAGTGGACCGGCATTCCGGTCACCAAGATGCTCGAGGGCGAGCGCGACAAGTTGCTGCGCATGGAAGACGCCCTGCACCAGCGCGTGGTCGGCCAGGACGAGGCCGTGCGCGCGGTAGCCGATTCGATACGCCGTTCGCGCGCCGGCCTGTCGGATCCGAACCGGCCGAACGGTTCGTTCCTGTTCCTCGGCCCCACGGGCGTCGGCAAGACCGAGCTGTGCAAGTCCCTGGCGCAGTTCCTGTTTGATACCGAAGAGGCCATGGTGCGCATCGACATGTCCGAGTACATGGAAAAACATGCCGTCGCCCGCCTGATCGGTGCGCCGCCGGGTTACGTCGGTTACGAACAGGGCGGTTACCTGACTGAGACCGTGCGCCGCCGGCCGTACAGCGTCATCCTGCTCGACGAGGTCGAGAAGGCGCACCCGGAGGTATTCAACATCCTGTTGCAGGTGCTCGACGACGGTCGCCTGACCGACGGCCAGGGCCGTACGGTGGACTTCCGCAATACCGTGATTGTCATGACCTCGAACCTGGGCTCGGATCGCATCCAGTCCATGTCCTCGGAGGAGGATTACGAGACCATGAAGTCGGCGGTGATGGAGGTCGTCCAACAACACTTCCGGCCGGAGTTCATCAACCGCGTCGACGAAATCGTCGTCTTCCACGCGCTGCAACGCGAGCAGATCCGCGCCATCGCCGAGATCCAGGTGGCCCGCGTCGCCGAGCGGCTGCGCGACCAAGATATCGTGCTCGAGCTCACCACGGCCGCACTCGACAAGATTGGCACCGCCGGTTTCGACCCGGTCTTCGGCGCCCGGCCGCTGAAACGCGCCGTGCAGAACCAGGTCGAGACACCGCTGGCACGCGCGATCCTGGCCGGCGACATCGCCCCGGGGACGCACGTCAAGGTCGATGTCAGGGATGATTCAATCGTCTTCGAGACGAGCAAGGCCGACGCCGCCTGAACCGGTCCCGGGATGCAGCCGGGCGCCGGCCAACGGCGCCGGCGCCGGCGCGGCATCGCTGCACAATTGCTATCATATTGAAATAAAAGAATTAACCATTCGTTGCCGGCGCCGGCGTGGTGGCCCGGCGCGCCGGCCGCATTGTTAAAGTAAGCTCGCAAGAGTTGCGCGGAAGCCCCAGACGATTGTTGGTATTTCGGGCTATATGCTCTAATATCGTAATTCTGGCTGGTTGCGTCTTCTAGGGGTGTACAGACGGCATGGCAGTATCGACGAACAAGGTTCAGTTAAGCGGGCTGGCGCGCAAGCTGGTCGTCGATGGCCTGATGGAGGAATCGGCCGCCGCCGAGGCCTTCCAGAACGCCCTCAAGAAAAAGCAGCCGTTCGTCTCCTACCTGGTTGAAAACAAGCTCGCCGACAGTCTGAAGATCGCCCAGGCCGCGGCCGAGGAATTCGGCGTGCCGCTGCTGGACATCGACAGCGTCGAACTCGACACCGAGATCACCAAACTCCTCAAGGAAGACCTGATCCGCAAGCACCACGCGCTGCCTCTGTACAAGCGCGGCAAGCGGCTGTACGTCGCCGTCTCCGACCCGACCAACCTGCAGGCGCTGGACGAGATCAAGTTCGCCGTCGGCATGAACACCGAGGCCATCCTGGCCGAGGAGACCAAGCTCGAAAAGGCCATCGAGAAGATGATCGAGGCCTCCGACGGCGGACTCGGCGAGATGGCCGACGAGGAATTCGACGATCTGGACGGCCTGGACGTCGAGGATGAAAAACAGGACGAGCAGGTCGATACCGAGGTCGACGACGCGCCGGTGGTGCGCTTCGTCAACAAGGTGTTGCTGGACGCCATCAAGAAGGGCGCCTCGGACATCCACTTCGAGCCCTACGAGAAATTTTACCGCGTCCGCCTGCGCATGGACGGCGTGCTCATCGAGGTCGCCAGGCCGCCAACCACCCTGGCGCTGAAGATGGCGGCGCGCATCAAGGTCATGTCACGGCTGGACGTCTCCGAACGCCGTGTACCGCAGGACGGCCGCATCAAGCTGAAGGTCTCCAAGCACAAGTCGATCGATTTTCGTGTCAGCACCTGCCCGACCATCTGGGGCGAGAAGGTGGTGATGCGTATCCTGGACTCCTCCAGCGCCCAGCTCGGCATCGACGTACTCGGCTACGAGGACTTCCAGAAAGAACTGTTTCTCGAGAACCTGCACAAGCCCTACGGCATGTTCCTGGTGACCGGCCCGACCGGTAGTGGTAAAACCGTGTCGCTGTACACCGGCATCAACATCCTCAACCAGACCGAGGTCAACATCTCGACGGCCGAGGACCCGGTGGAAATCAACCTGCCCGGCATCAACCAGGTTCAGGTCGACGAGAAAACCGGCCTCACCTTCGCCAAGGCGCTGAAAGCGTTCCTGCGCCAGGACCCGGATATCATCCTGGTCGGCGAGATCCGTGATCTCGAGACCGGCGGCATCGCCCTGAAAGCCGCCATGACCGGCCACATGGTCATGTCCACCCTGCATACCAACGATGCGCCGCAGACGCTAACCCGCATGCAGGATATGGGCATGCCGACCTTCGGCATTGCCACTTCCGTGAATATCATCATCGCCCAGCGCCTGGCACGGCGGCTGTGCAAGAACTGCGTCAAACCGATCGAGGTGCCCAACGAGGTGCTGCTGGAAGAAGGCTTTACCGACAAGCAAATTGAGGCCGGCATCAAGATTTCCGAAGCCGAAGGTTGCGATCAGTGCAATGCCGGGTATAAGGGACGTACAGGTATCTACCAGGTGATGCCGGTGTCAGAAGCCATGCGCCGCATGATCATGGACGGCGCCACCGCCATCCAGCTGGCCGACCAGTCGCGTGCCGAGGGCATACCGGACATCCGCCAGTCGGCGCTGAAAAAGGTGGCCGACGGCATTATCGACATGAAAGAAGTCAACCGCGTCACGCAGGAATAGAAATCGGGGCTTTAAGGATTTACGGATAGAATAAAATCATGGCAGAAGCAGCAAAATCGGTGATGTTCGTCTGGGAGGGCACGGACAAGAGCGGCAAGCGCGTCAAGGGCGAGATGACCGGCACCTCCGATTCGCTGGTCAAGGCGGTACTGCGCCGCCAGGGCATCAATCCGCTGAAGGTCAAGAAAAAACCCAAGCCCCTGTTCGGTGGTGGTAGAAAAAAGATCACCACCAAGGACATCACCGTATTCAGCCGGCAGCTGGCGACCATGATGTCAGCCGGTGTGCCGCTGGTGCAGGCGTTTGAAATCGTCGGCCGCGGTCACGAGAACGTCGCCATGCAGGAACTGATTCTCGCGATCAAGGGGGATGTCGAGTCTGGCGGTACGCTGGCCGAGGCGCTGGCCAAGCACCCACGCCATTTCAGCGAGCTCTACGTCAACCTGGTCGCGGCCGGCGAACAGGCCGGTATCCTCGAGACCCTGCTGCACAAGATCGCGACCTACCTGGAAAAGACCGAGACACTGAAGGGCAAGATCAAGAAGGCCCTGTTCTATCCGCTCGCCGTGATCGTCGTGGCCTTCATCGTCACCGCCATCCTGCTGATATTCGTCATCCCGCAGTTCGAGGAACTGTTCAAGGGGTTTGGCGCCGATCTGCCGGCGCCGACTCAGTTTGTGCTCTATCTTTCGGCTGTCTTCCAGAAATGGTGGTGGGCAATCGCCCTCGGCATCGGCGGCACCATCTGGGCGATCATCGAATCCAGACGCCGGTTTCGCAGCGTGGCACGCTTCATCGACCGCGCGCTGCTCAAGCTGCCAATTATCGGTGACATCCTCTACAAGGCCGCCGTAGCCCGCTTTGCCCGTACCCTGTCGACCATGTTTGCCGCCGGTACGCCGCTGGTCGAGGCCATGGTTTCGGTGGCCGGTGCCTCCGGCAATATCGTTTTCTATAACGCCATCATGGAGATGCGTGACGAGATATCCACCGGTACCCAGCTGCAGGTGGCCATGCGCGAATCACAGCTGTTCCCGAACATGGTCGTACAGATGGTCGCCATCGGTGAAGAAGCCGGTTCGCTTGATCAAATGCTGGCCAAGGTCGCCGACTTTTACGAGGAAGAAGTGGATAACGCCGTCGACTCGCTCAGCAGCCTGCTCGAACCCATGATCATGGCCTTCCTGGGTGTGATTATCGGCGGCCTGGTGGTCTCCATGTATCTGCCGATCTTCAAGATGGGTCAGGTCGTCTAGCCAACGCGGCGCAACCAATCAGCCAGCCCGACCAGCACCGGTCGGGATCATCGGGGCGCTATCGAATGTCTATCTTGAGCTATCTACAGGCCACGCCAGCGGCCTTTATCTTCTGTTTTGCATTACTTGGCCTTGTCATCGGCAGTTTTCTGAATGTCGTCATACTGCGGCTGCCACGCATGATGGAGCGCGACTGGCGCTGTCAGTGCCGTGAACTGCTGGAACTTGATGCCGACCCGGCCGATGCCACGCCCCTGAGCCTGGCGTCACCGGCGTCAAGTTGCCCACACTGTCAGCATGCCATCCGCTGGTACGAAAATATCCCGGTACTGAGCTATCTGTGGCTGCGCGGTCGTTGTGCCGGTTGCCGCCAACGCATCGCGCTACGCTATCCCGTAGTCGAACTGGCAGCGGGACTGCTGGCCGCGATTAGTGCCTGGCATTTCGGTTTCGGCATGGCGGCCCTGCTGGCCGCGATCCTGAGCTGGGCATTGCTGACCCTGAGTGTCATTGATCTGGATACGCAGTATCTGCCGGATGACATCACCCTGCCAATGCTCTGGCTGGGACTGGCCGCCAACCTGTTCGGCGTGTTCACCAGTCTGCATGCCGCGGTACTCGGTGCGATCTGCGGCTACGGTATTCTCTGGCTGATTTATCAAGCTTTCCGCCTGCTGACCGGCAAGGAAGGTATGGGATACGGTGATTTCAAACTACTGGGTATGCTTGGTGCCTGGCTGGGCTGGGACGCACTCCCCCTGATTGTCGTGTTGGCCTCGCTCGTTGGTGCAATTGTCGGGGTAGCGTTGATCGTCTTCGGCGGGCATGATCGGCGCGTGCCGATTCCGTTCGGTCCATACCTGGCCGCGGCCGGCTGGATCACGCTGATAGCGGGTCCGGCCATCAGTCAGGCCTATCTGGCCTGGGCGTTGGCCGGATGACAGCTGCGACGCAGCGACCACTACGCATTGGCCTGACCGGCGGTATCGGCAGCGGCAAATCCACGGCGGCGCAACTGTTCGCCGCGCTGGGGGTGCCCGTGTTCGATGCCGATGAGTTAACACGCGAGCTGACTGCCCCCGGACAACCCGCGTTACGGGCGATCCGCGACGCCTTCGGTGACAGTGTACTGGACGCTGACGGACACCTGTCACGCGCGGCGTTGCGGCAACGCATATTCAACGATGATAGCGAGCGTCAGCGCCTGGAGGCGATTCTACACCCCCTGGTTTACCAGGCATTGGCCGAACGCTCGGCTTCGCAGACGGCCGATTATGTCATCTGGGTCGTGCCGCTGTTACTGGAGACCGGTGCAGCTGATCAGGTTGACCGGGTGGTGGTCGTGGATTGTCCGGAAGCGTTGCAGATACAGCGCGCCAGCCAGCGCGATGGGCAGGACAGCAGCGCCATACAGCAGATCATGCAGCAGCAACTGTCGCGCCAGCAGCGACTGCAACAGGCCGATGACGTACTGATGAACGATGCCGACAACCAGCATCTGTCCCGGCAGGTAGAACGCCTGCATCAATACTATCGGACGCTAGCCGGCCAGAAGAATACGGATCACATTTCATCCTGAAACCGAGATAACCTTGAGCGATCAGATCATCTTCGAACAACCATTGAACGAACGGGTCCGCAGTTTCCTGCGACTAGAGCACCTGTTCCGCAATGTTGATGTGCGCATTCATGGTCAGAGCGAATGGGACAGTCGCGAGGCCCTGAATAATCTGATCGAAATCGCCGAGCTTCTGGCGCGCAGCGATTTGAAGGGGGAGTTGATCAAGGAACTCGAACGTCACGCGACCACCCTGAGCAATCTCAAGGAGAACCCGGCGGTCGACGGCAACCGGTTACAAACCATTCTCCAGGGCATCAATGGTCTGGCCGAGCAACTGCGCTCACCCAGTTGTCAGCCGGGACAGGGACTGCGGGCCGATGAACTGATCGGCTCGATCAGGCAGCGTAGCACCATACCGAGCGGCACCTGCAGTTTCGATCTGCCGGCCTACCATCATTGGCTGAGTCAGCCGGATGCAAGCCGCATCAACGATCTCGATCGCTGGTATCGCGATATCCGTATCATTCGCGATGCGGTCGGCTATGCATTATCGATCATCCGCAACAGCGCCACACCACGGCACAGCACTGCCAACAACGGCTTCTTTCAGCAAAACCTGGACAGTGGTAACAACTGCCAGCTCATTCGCGTGCTGTTACCGGCCGAGAGTCCCTATTTCCCTGAAATCAGCGGCGGCAAGCATCGCTTTACTGTCCGCTTTCTGCAGCGCGAAGACACCCTCAGCCGCCCCGTTCAGGCCAAGGATGACATCGAATTCGACCTGCACTGCTGCATTTTATGAGCACTCCGAAAGGCAACTGCCCGCAATGCGGGCGCAGCACCCAGCTGGATCCCGTCAAAAATCCCTACCGGCCGTTCTGCAGCGAACGCTGTCGGCTGATCGACCTGGGCGCCTGGTTCGACGGCAGTAACCGCCTGCCGTCAGAAGAGCCGGCCGACTTCGATGATTTCCCGGACGACGACGTGACGCGACATTGATTGGTGATTTAAATAGCGTGCCCGACCCCGTTTCGGTGTCAAGGAACAATTAAACATCAATAAGCCATTAACTGGAGCCGTTCGCGGCGGGGGCGGAGCCTGTAAATCAAATTGTGTAACTGCCCATTGATGCTAGTGTACAAGAGGAGCCCATCAATGGCAGAGACAATGGATCAGGACAAACTGAAGGCGCTGGCGGCGGAGCTGGCGAAAGGGGTCAAGACG
>NZ_JANUCT010000012.1 GCF_024808875.1 Methylohalomonas lacus | reverse complement strand
TAGTTCATGGTGCAATTTCTCTTGGTCGGGAAAAAGCCGAACTATAGCAGCTGGCTCTTTACCCTAAGAAATTGCACTTATTAGGCGAATCCGCGGAGTTTTAACTCTCCATAATACATACTCGTGTTGCGTCCCTATTCCATGAGTCCCCGTTACTGGCGCGCCTTTATCCCATACCATAGTTCCAGCATTAATGGAACCATTTGACTCTAATAACAAATGCAGCCTTTCTATCTCATTCTCATCAATATGACATACAAATACTCCTTCTTCTTTTAATAACTGCATAGAGCTAGAGCAACGATCCTCCATCATCGTCAACCAACTTGAGTGCTGGTAATTATTTTTGTACAAAAATCCACTAGAAGAGGTGTTATAAGGAGGATCTATATGTATGCAGTGTATTGCATCCTGGAATCGCTTTTGCATATCAGATAGCGATTGAAAATTTTCACCATGCATAATTATGCCATCTATCTGCTCATCAATATTTGATATTGCTTCTAGCAATCGCTGAACAAAACCCTCCTCAAAATTCAAAGTATCAACCATGAGAGTCGGGTTTACTTTCAAAAATTCTGTCGTTAAAGGCTCACTATATGCCACCGTGGCCAAATCCTCTTCTATCTCATTGATTGAATGTAGATCAACCCACTCCTTCCGTTGGGTATCATTGGCTACAATCTCAGGATAAAACTCTTCCGGAATGCACCCCAGGCGTATGCACCATGACGTCTCCGTCACGAACTTCTTCTTTAGCCACAGCTTCTTCTGGAAATCCTCCAGCTGGGCCAGAAAGTCGATAATCTTGCCGGCGATCTGGCGAATGACCTTGATCTTGGACAGATACTGCTCGACCCGGGGCGCCGATTCGCTCTCGATATCGTCCAGATGCATGACTTCGTTCTTAATATAGATGTCCAGTTCACGGCGCAGGAAACCGCCCAGGTCCTTGTGGATGAAGTAATCGAAAGTGTTGCGTTTGGTATAGCGCTCCAGATGCCCGGCTAGCCTGCTGTAATCCGCCTGTTCGCCGTTGGCCTTGACATGGTTCTTCGCCAGCTCCGCCAGCCATGGATTCAGGCTGGCGTCCGTTGCAGCCAGAACCCGGCGCACAGCATCCGCCCGCAGATTCTTTTGCGTTGGCGGTTTTTTCGCGGCCGCGGCGGTGGCCTGCGCTTTGGCTTCTTCCGACCAGTCATCCATGGTGGCGGGACGGTATTCAAAGCGGATGACCAGTTCGCCATCTTCCTCGGCAATAAAATCTTCATTGACCAGGATGAATAGCCGGTCCTTGCCTTCCTGCGCCTTGACGTTGCCGTGCTCACCCTCGCTCGCATCGACCAACCGGAAATGCACGCGCATGGGATCGTCGGCACCGGGCTTGAGCGTAAACGTGTAATCGCGCAGGTATTCGCTGGTCTTGATGTAATACTGGTCCTTGTTGGCCCAATGCAGCTTGACCTCTTCACCCTCGTAGGGAATAGCGTAGACGCCGGGCTTGTAGACGCGCTTGGCGAGGAAATCGCCTTCGTGGTAGTAACGGCGGAAGAAGCTGTAGAGATGATCGTAAACTTCGTTCTCCAAACCAGCGATGTCCACGCCCTGCTCGGCAACCTTCTTGCGCAGTTCCTGAACCTTGGGTGACTGCTCAGGATCCATGTCCGCTTTTTCGATGCTGGCTATCAGTTCCTGGAGTTCTTTCTCCATTTCGGCCTTGTCGGCGGTCTGATACTCTGAAAAGGCCTGCTTGACTTGTGGCAACAAATCCTTATCCAGGAACTGACTGATCTCCTCGGCCCGGGCATGCATGACACGATAAAGGCCGAAATCCAGATCCGGCTGATCGAGCTGAAACAATTCCTTGAGCAGCGTGACGAGTTTGTTGAATTGCTTGTTACCGCTATTGTTGTCAGTCATGCCATTTCCATTTCTATAATGATTATTACGTTCAGTCCTGATGAAGCGCCGGTGACAGTACCGTGCGTTCCCATAGATTAGCCGCAAGTTGTTCCGGAATCTCTGCCTCCTCACAGGCTTCCTGCCATGATTGCCGGATCAAGACTTCCATTTCCTCAGCCATTTGTAGCGCTTCCGCTTTGGTCAAACCGAAACGACCACAACTGGAAAGGGCATTAGCCAGCGTACCGCGCTTGCCCTGCTCCCCGACTTCCATTGCCTGGCTGCTTTCCAGGGACATCCGGGGCATTACACAAATATCGTAGGCCGGTGTGAGATGTACATGGCGGCCGTCCCAGAACAGAGCATGGTTACGCGCATGATCATCGGAATTACCGATCATGATATTTAGTAGCATACGGCGAAACAACTCGCGGCATTGGGCCGTTACATCATCGGAGTAGTGACGCAGGTAATCTGCCAAATCCGGGTAACCGGCATAACGTGCCTCCATTTCATCCAGGTCGAGGGCGGTTAATGCACTGAAAAAATGCCGCCGTCCGGATCTAGCTGCCTCGCTGTCAAAACGGTTCACCAGCAAGACATCTTTATTCATCACCGAGAGCTGCTGGCTGGTCACGGTCTCTATACCCACCCGGCGCGCCAACAATAATGCCAGGGCCTCAAGCTTCACCATAGGATGATGGTCTGTCGTGGAGCTGAATTTGGCGATTGCCGGTTGGCCACTCTCCCCATTAATTAATACCTTGGGCCGAGCACCGCCAATGCTGGTGCCATGCAACAGTGCCTGATCCAGCTCCGGCGGTAACGGCTGATTCTGCTCGACTGCCTCGGCCGCGGACAGCATATCTTTCAATTCAGCAGTATGGCTCGCCTTTGGCTGCCACGCCTCCGCATCACCTTGAAAGTGCAGTGCACCAACGCCCTGCCCACCGGCCAGAAGGTAATCGATTTCCGTTAATTCCGCTTCGCCTCGCTCTACCGACATTTGCAATTTATACATCAGCACACGCCGGCCCCAGGCGTCCGGCGCGGCATCCCGCAACACACCGTGCAGCCCGCGGCGGCTGGGTTGCTCGCCGGCCTTAATCGGCAGAGCGTGGGGGAGCAAGGGAATAGCCGCCTCCAAGTCACGGTATGAGCGCCCATAGACAAACCGATGGATGGCATTCGGGCCCGCATCCCGCGCAGCCACTTTGCCGCAGACGACAGGGTCTGTCTCCCCTGGCAGCCAGATCCAGATATAGGCCTCAGTATGACCGGGCTTAAAAGTCATCATCCAGTTCCCGGCTGCTGCCACGTGCCCTTTGCACGGCTGCTGCCTCGGACAGCAATTCGGCCCGGCGGACAGGGTCCATCAGATCCGGATCGGTAGGAATATCCAGCAACCAGCAGACCGTCATTACCGTACCCCAGGCGACATTCGGCTGACCGTCTTCCAGGCGATAGATGGTGGGCCGGGAAGTCCCAGCACGCGCTGCCAAGTCCGCCTGGGTCATGCCCCGGGCCCGGCGTGCCGCGCTGACCAGATCGCCTTGGGCACGGAGGTGGGCTTGGACACGAGCTGGAAGCTGGAATTTTCTCATTTTGTAAAGAATATGATTCACTAAATGTTATAGTGAATCATATATGATTTATTTAGTAGGATGCAAATTCTGGGCTCGGAAAGCGATGTCTGTCCATAGAACACTAACTATTTGTTATTTTTAGGTTTTATCGCTTAACAGGCTGATTCTAACTAGGTTCCTACTTCGGCGTCCGTGGTGAAGTCTAGTATATGCTATTGATTTTTATAAATATTTACTAATCTAGCGTTGGTAGTGTCCTTGTCAGAGAACTAAGCCAATTCCCACCGTATCCGAAACAGGTGGTGGGTAACACTACGCTGTTGTAGTCGCTTTTCCAGGGCAGCAATTAGCTCATCCCGCCGTTTCTCAATGTCATCCTCCACGTCAAATATCTCCTGACGCTGACGACGCTGCTGACTTTCGAGGCGTTTAAGCTCTTCCTGTAGCTGCTTCTGCTCTTCGACAGTCGCTGCGGTGCGAGCCCGGCGCTTGGTATCCCGAATCTTGATCTTAGTGTCATGCAGAGTTTGTTCAGCTGCCATAATCTGATCATCCGCCCACTGCTCCAGCTTTTCCCGTTCGCGCTGAAAATATTCGTTATTTTCATCCAGCGCTTGACTACGCTTAGCCTGTAATTGAAGTTGGGCATTACTCTCTAAAAGCTGTGGTGGTTTCGTGTCATCAAGAGATTCTACGGTTGCAGCCAATGTGAACAGTTGTTCACAGGCCTCCTGGTCCAGGGTTGTACCGTCATCCGCCAAGCCCGTAAAGACCAAATATTCCTCGCGTTCGAAAATCTCCAGTTCCAATAAATTGAGATCGAGCCAACCCGACTTGGTGCTAAGTTGTTCAAGGACTGAGATTTTTAAGGCATGGCCAGACAAATCAAACTTTACAAGTGCTGATGGCGTCTCTAACCTTCTTCCTGCATCCAATACATACTCACCTAATGGGTGACTGAGACGATATAGATGAGCATGTTCGGGGGCAGCTTCGCCCTTACGAATCAGGCGATATTCGCCCTTCTCCGCCGCTGGCGTGGGAGATTCCTGCAAGTTAAACGCTAATTTTTCTTGTTCGAAACACGCCATATCATTAAGTATGTAGCGTGTGAGTTGCCAAAATAGTTTGCTAATACGATCCAGATTCTCTTCGGCTCTTTCGCGTCTAACCTTAAGTAATTCGTGAATATTTGCATCGAAGTGTTCCAGCAGCTTTTGCTCGGTCTCCCGCATACGAGACTCAATCGAGCCCTCTAACTCACTCCTTAGTTTAGTAAACGCCGCTTCGATTTCTTGAGGTGTACGACAAGTTTCATAAATTTCCGAGATACGTTTTTCGAAATCTACACCGGATTCAATTCGCCCTAAAATCTCGTCAGAGGCACCAAATACACCATCGAAAAGATGAAACTTCTCAGACAGCAGTTCTAATACGCGCCTATCTGCAGCATTACGCTGATTCATGAAATTAATAACAACTACATCAAATTTCTGACCATATCGATGACAACGGCCAATACGCTGCTCGACTCGTTGAGGGTTCCAGGGCAGATCGTAGTTAATAACTAGAGCACAGAACTGGAGATTGATGCCCTCGGCGCCGGCCTCAGTAGCAATCATAATCTCGCCCTGATCGCGAAAATAGTCTACTAATGCTGTACGTCTATCGATTGCGGCACTGCCAGTCACACGGTCACTACCTGCGTAATTCTTGAGCCAGCGTTGGTAGATACCAGTCGCCGATGATGAAGTATTAGAGCCACTAAAGGTGATCACCTTATCCCGGAAGCCGTGTGACTCCAGAAAACGGGCCAGATACTCCTGAGTACGACGAGATTCCGTAAAAATGACTGCCTTGGTTGGCGCACCCATCTCACGCATGCGCTCGAAACCTGTCTCAATAGCGTGAAGCAAGGCATAAGACTTTTTATCTTCCTTGATACTTCTTGCCAGTTGGATGTATTGTTCGATTTCGGCGATTTCGCCACGGAGCTTGACGGGATCGATATCCTGCTCTTGACAAGCAAGAGACGTTTCATTGCTTGAACCGGTCTCTTCTAGGATTTCTTCATCGATATCATCCTCTGACAAAAGATTCTCTAACCAATCATCATCCAATGTCTTCTGCTGTTCTAGTTTCTGTAGTCGCTCCAATATAATTTGTAAAGTTGCAGTAACCGCCTCAGTTGAAGAGGCTAGTAATTTACGCAGAACTAAGCCAATCAAATGGCGCTGACGAGGAGGAAAACCATAACAATCCTCGCGTTGAAGGTATCCGGAAACTAGATCATATAGTCTCTGTTCTTCGTCACTAGGCTCAAATGGGATCGTCAATGGCCGTCGTTCAGTATACTGGATATATTCCAATACCTGTCGGCGCAAGGTGCGTTTGGTAAAATCTCTCAACCGATGCTTCAAACCCTGAAGATCGCCATCTGAACGCATATACTGACTTCGGAAACTAACTGCGTCTCCAAAAAGGTGCTCGTCAATGATTGTGGAAAGACCATAGATTTCCAGAAGACTGTTCTGGAGTGGTGTCGCTGTCAATAACAGCTTTCTCGATCCTGCCAGAGACCTTTTAATGGACTGTCCAGATTTATGACTGTCGCGGTGTGCATTACGTAGTTTTTGTGCTTCATCCATGACAACCAGATCCCATGGAACCTGACTCAACTGTTTTTCAATATTGACAGCAAAGTTATAGGAAATGATATTTACCCAGTCTTGACTTAAAGGGTTGTCAAATCCTTCTTTACGAAGTTGCTTCCACCTTCTTGCATCAAGTATTTGCGTATCTAGATGAAATTTTTCAGCCAGTTCATTAGCCCATTGCTTGCGTAATGATGCTGGACAAATTACTAACAAGTTACGTCGACGCTCGGCCCAATATTGAGCAAGTACAAGTGCGGCTTCAATAGTTTTACCTAGTCCAACCTCGTCAGCCAACAAGTGCCCTTTGGTCAAGGGATTTTGCAGAGCAAATAGAGCTGCATCAATTTGATGAGGATTTAAATCGACACTAGCGTCAAAGAGAGACTGCACTATGCGGTCATCACCATAACCACGGCGGCGTCGGGTTAACTCCCAGGCAAAGTATTTTGCTTGATATTCCGTTATCATAGTTTTCTTATTAGCTGATATAATATTATTCGTAATATCGCTTGAATCAGGCTAGCCGTAAACTATCAGTTAATGGGCATTATCTTTTTGATCATCATCCTTCCTAATAGCGCACCCAGCACAACCCTTGAAACCATGCCAATCTATGATGTAATCGGGCCAGCCATAGGCCTGTCCAACTGGTAGACTTAAGGATCGAATCCACTTAATAAAATCTTGAACATAAGGATCATTACTGTCTTTACTATGACCTTGTTGTGGATGACATATCGCAAGCAAATGCTCGGGAAGGGACAAAGGTCGGTTCCCAAAATAATAAAAATCTCTGGAAATTAGGACATTTTCACCACTTAAATCCGTATCGTAGTTTCCCTGATCATGAACACTCGATCTCTGGATAGGAATATCGCCGCTGGAAAAATCATAGATACAATCCCCCAGCCGATCCTGCAAAGCCATACTGGTTATATCAGGTATTCTATGTGGCCATCTTGCAGTGGCACTTTTGTCATAATCCTGCAGTGACATTTTTTCCTCTATATTCATCGCATAGACTAATTTCTGGCTGAAGTCGCCGCCTGGCGCATTTTTAGATCCGATACCTACAACCCAATCACCCACTTGAGCCGTCTTGCGAATTTTGGGTTTGCATATTGCCAAAGTACACATCCCAAAAAATGGATTTGGGGCCGCACCGTCATCAATAGGAATGGTGTAAGAATATAATTGAGGCATAATTATCAGTTAAATTTAAAATGTGCTTAAGTATTATCCAGTGACTGTCTGTAAAATACCCTATTAACAAGCAAAATTTTCCGGTCTATAGCGTCGACACATTCTATAGACATGTCGAAGAAAAGCCGTTTTATCGACATATCATTCAATTGGTACGGATTGACTGGATGAATCGAAATATGGCGCCCCCTGGAGTCTTAGTCGACCACGCCTTTGGTCTTATCTAATTGATTTTAAATCAATTAGATAAGACAGCAAGGTCAAGCTAGTGTACCGCCCCTCACTATTAGCCTGTCGGTGTACCAGCGAGACGGAGCCGACGCAACCTCGGATTGAGTTGACCAAGATAATATCCTGGTCCTGCTGGACCGTGACAGGTCTGCGTTCGACTCGTCTGACCAAGTCTGAGTCCAGGCTGCTTTCCCGCTAAAGCCATAGCCTGTAGCTTTGTTAGCAGTCCGAACGAGCGACAGACATGCTCAATGCAAGAGTAAGCGAACCTGATGACCCGACCGTCCAGATCCGCCGGTCACGCCTGATCGCTGCCGGCGTCGCCGGTTTTGTCGGGCTGATCTGGCTGATTCACCTGGTTATCTTTTTCACTGGATGGAACCCGGCATTCCTGGGCGTGCGCCCCGGCGTTACCTCGGGTCTGGTCGGCATCCTGACCGCACCATTGATCCATGGCTCGTGGGGCCATCTCATCAGCAACAGTCCGGCGCTACTCGTTCTGGGTATTTTCGTCCTCTTTAACACGCCCCGGGCCAGCCGCATCACCTTGCCCATCATCTGGCTGGGTTCCGGTCTGGGCGTATGGCTGTTCGCCCGCGAGTCCGTGCACATCGGTGCCAGCGGTCTGACCTACGGCATGCTGTTTTACATGCTGGTCAGCGGCATCCTGCGCCGCGATCGGCAGTCGATTGCCCTGACGCTGGTCGTTTTCTTCCTGTACGGCGGCATGATCTGGGGGGTGTTTCCACTGGCGCGTGGGGTCTCGTTCGAGTACCACTTGTTCGGGGCAATTACCGGCGTCCTCTGTGCCGTCGTACTACGCCACCGGGATCCCCTGCCCCCGGTTAAGCGCTATGACTGGGAGTTCGAGGATGACGACAGCGATGATGACCTTCCGCGGATAAACTAATCCAGCCTCTTCCAGTTCTCCTGTCCTGGTGCCCGTGACATATGCCTATCCGTTTTGTACTAACGGCGGGTGTCTGTGCTACCGACAGACTTCTGCATCACCATAAAAAACGCCCGTACCGGGTATCCCCGATACGGGCGTCGGATCCGTTGGCCGGTGTCGTTAGCTGGCCTGGCCGGTCAGCGTGACACCGGTACGGAACGGCCTAGGTGTTGCTCTCGGAGTTGAGGTCGACGTCGGGCTCTATACCCCACTTGACCTTATCCAGACCTTCGGCCTGTTCATCATCGGAGACACGCAGTCCGGTGGTGTGCTCCAGAATGAAGGACAGTATCCAGGCCGTGACCATACCAAGGCCGACGCAAACCAGAATGCCGACGACCTGCATCAGGATGCCGATCTCGCCATGCTGGAATGCGTACGCGCCTTCCTCGATGCCGATATAGCCGCCGCGCGGCGTACCCGCCTTCAACAGGCCGAGCATGATCAGGCCGTAGGAGCCGGCACCGATGAACAGCGGTATCAGCTTGTGCTCGTCGACGTTGCGCTTCTGCATGAACTCGTAGACGAAGTAGGCCACGATCGGACCACCCAGGGCGACGAGGAACATCTGCCACGGCACGTAGACGTCGAAGCCGGAGGCACCGGTCACGTAGCCCGCCAGCGGACCGAGCAGCAGGTAGGCGTTCTTGCCCGTCGCATAGGAAATGATGGCACCCATAATCATGCCACCGGCCCAGGCTGCCGCGTAGTTATTGAAGGCAATACCGACACTGGTATCCGCCATGGTCACACTGACTGCCAGCGCCTCGGGATCAACGAAGAACAGGCAGGACAGGATCACCATCGGCAGGGCGGCAAAGATGGTCATGACACCAGTGGCCACCAGCGCCATGTCGGATGGCCGGTACTCGGTCACCTTGGCATGGGGCGCGAACTGGCCGGGCCGCGCACCGAGCTTGCGGACGAACACCAGCGCCATGCCGGCCGGGAACAAGTAGACAAACCCGACACCAAAGAAGTCATGGAAGCCCAGGTTGGTCAATGGGCCGACCGAGCCCCAGGTCCACCAGCTGAGTATCGAGGAAACGACGGCGGCAACAAAGGCCGTGACGTAGAATGCCGATGCCTTCATGCGCTCCGACACTGCGAAATGCAGCAGGACGGTTACGATACCGGCAAAACAAGCCAGGAAGAAAATGAAGATCTGGAAGTTGTTTATACCGGGGAAGGTCGCCGGGTCCACATTTTGCGCCAGCGAGTTGGCAAGTCCGCCGCCGCCCCACCAATCCTTGATGGTATCCATCAGCGTGTAGCCTTCCATGATGTAATACTGGGAAGCCCAGAATGCAAAGCCGATCAGAAAATAGGTTGCGGCACTGATAAAGAACCCCGTCATTTTTTCAATGACGGCATTAAACGCGTTTTTTCGTCGGGCACCCCCAACATCGATCAAGAGCAGACCGATTACAATAAATATTGCTCCGACCGTGCCGGAAGCATATACAAGGTTTTGCAGGAGCATGTTGGTGGTAACCTGCTCTGCAAACTGAGTTGCTGCTTCTGTTGCCATGGGTAATCCCCTGAGTCTATGTTTATTATGCGGATTGCAAACACCGTTAAATTTAGTGTCAGCCAATCTGCGCGTCTATTGCGCCTAATAGTTACAACCTAAGGGGTATTAGACGACCTGTGTCGCAAATTACCAAGATTTTGTGCAGAGACACTATCAATTTCAGTGAGTTATGAATATTGCAGTCCGCAGGCAATGCCGCCGATCAAGGCCCGTTAAAGCCTGATAATGGTTACGCTACGCGCATGAGCAACACGATTCCTGATGAGATTGTCTGAGCGGCAACATGATGGATCGAAGTATTCTGCCGAAGGCATCAATTGCACGCTACAGGTGCAACTTTAAACAAGGCCGTCGTGTTCCATGCGGCAAATCCAGGGATGGTGGCTATTGAAAGTGTTGTTCCAGATCGGTTTATCACTTTAGTAATACTCACCACAGCCAATTGACCGCGGCTATCATCTGATACGACTATTAAGATGAATCATCAGAGCTGTATGTGCTGATGTTCATCCGATTTCAGTAGATGGGTCATCCTCGCCATGAATGTTGAATGCAGTAGCACGGAAGAACTGATTGCCGATATCCAGGACGGCAGGATGGTTATCCTCATGGACGATGAGGATCGCGAGAATGAAGGTGACCTGGTCATTGCTGCCGAGCACGTACGCGCCGAGGATGTTAATTTCATGGCGCGCTATGGTCGCGGCCTGATCTGCCTGACGCTAACGCGGGAACATTGCCAGCAACTCGACCTGCCGCTCATGACCAGCGCCGGTGCCAGTCACTCGGGCACCAACTTCACGGTTTCGATCGAGGCTGCGCGCGGCGTGACCACCGGCATTTCCGCAGCGGACCGGGCGGTGACCGTCAGAACGGCGGCGGCCGCGGATGCCCGGCCCGTTGACCTGGTGCAACCGGGCCATGTCTTTCCGCTCATGGCACAGCCGGGCGGCGTACTCGCCCGCGCCGGGCATACCGAGGCGGGTTGTGACATGGCGGGCCTGGGCGGACTGGTGCCGGCGACGGCCATTGTCGAGATCCTCAATGACGACGGCACGATGGCGCGGCGCCCGGACCTGGAACGGTTCGCGCATCGGCATGATCTGAAGCTGGGCACGATCGCCGATCTCATCAACTATCGCAGCAAAACGGAAAAGACCGTACGCCGCGTTGCCGAAACGCCGCTGCAGACCGAGTTCGGTCCATTCCGGCTTATTACCTACGAAGACAGCATCGACAAGGATATTCACCTGGCGCTGGTCAAGGGTACGATCGATCCGGTCTCGCCGGCGCTGGTCCGCGTGCACATCGGCAACCCGGTCGCCGACCTGACCGCCGCGGTCAGCGATCATTTCGGCTGGCCGCTGCGCGATGCACTGCGCCGCATTGGCCAGGCCGATTCCGGGGTCGCCGTCATCCTCGGCAATCACATGAGCAACAGCGATATCATTCGCCAGGTGCAGCAGCTGTCAGAGGATGCGCCGCGAACCGACACCGGATCGCAGTCGCAGCGCCGCGACTTGCGCATGATCGGCATTGGCGCGCAGATTCTTGCGGATATCGGCGTGCGTCGCATGCGGGTGCTGAGCGCGCCGAGGAAAATCAACGCCCTTTCCGGTTTCGGCCTCGAGGTCGTTGAATACATTCACGATTGAATCACGGACAGCGTGGTGCAGCGATCCGCTGCGCCGCGGCCAGGGAGTCAAGGATCCATGAGACTTTATGCGGCCCTATAGTTACAAGGCGGGTGACACGCCGCTTATCATCAGCATTCCGCATGCCGGCACCTACGTGCCGGACGACGTCCTGGCACGGATGACGGAAGCGGCGCGTACGCTGCCCGATACGGACTGGCACGTGGATACGCTATACAATTTTGCCACGACCCTGGGTGCGAGCGTGCTCAAGGGCAATTATTCACGTTACGTGATCGACCTGAACAGACCGCCTGACGATACGCCACTGTATCCCGGCATGGACACGACCGGCCTGTGTCCGCAGACCCTGTTCAACAACGATCCCATCTACCAGCCGGGCCAGGAACCCGACAGCGCGGAAGTCCGCCGGCGTATCGAGACCATCTGGGCGCCCTATCATCAATGCCTGGGCGAAGTCATCAGCGAAAAACTGGGCAACCACGGCTATGCCCTGCTCTACGAGGCGCACTCCATCCGCTCGGTGATTCCGCGACTGTTCGAGGGCCGCCTGCCGGATCTCAATCTCGGTACGGCGGGCGGGAAAAGTGCCAGTAGTGATCTGGAAAACCGGCTCTACGACATCTGCCAGGCGGCCGAGTCATTCAGCAGCACCCGCAACGGCCGTTTCAAGGGCGGCTATATCACCCGCTACTACGGCCAGCCCGGCAATGGCATTCACGCCGTTCAGCTCGAATTGACCCAGTGCAGCTACATGAACGAGGATTACCCGTACGAATTTCTGCCGCACCGGGCGAGCCGGATACGCGAAGTGTTAAAACAGCTGATTGAGTGCATGCTGGCCTGGCAGCCATCGCAGAACTGACCATGTACGAGCTGCCTCCTGCCGCATTACTGGACGAGGCCCGTGCCCTGGCCAATCATAAAGGCCACTCGGTGTACCTCTACCTGGTGGAGGCGGCGTGGTACATGCACGAGTCACTGGGGGCGATCCCGAGTGACGCACTGATCCTGGAGATCAAGCCGCATGCTACTGACGGCGAAACCGATAACACCGGCGGTTGCTAGCGGGCGGAAACGAACATGAAAACAGCACAGGGATCATCGGCGCGAGGTAACGGCCAGTGTGAGCGGACGCTGTCCGACGAAGATATCTACATGATCATGATGCTGCATCAGAACCAGCGCATGAGCAGCCGGGATATCGCGCGGAAATTCGGCATCACCACCGCCCGTGTCAGGAACATCGTCGCGCGCCGCTCCGGCGGCAGCTGCTGCGGCTAGCCGCGCGGCCTACTCGATCAGCGGGCTTTTCAGGCCCTGCTGCCGCTTGGGCAGTTCATCCTGCAGCCGGTAATAGTCGCCGGCGTCCGCCATGTAAATGTGTCCCTCGGTGGTCAGGCCGGTCGGCGCACTGATGCAGCCGGCGGCAATCCGCAGCAGTTCCGAATCCTGCCGGTCCCAGAACAGGCTGCTGCCACACTGGCGACAGAAGCCGCGGCGAACACCGGGCGAGGAGTCATACCAGCCGAGCTGGTCGTTCGGATCGGCAATGGTCACCGCATCACGGTGGATCGCGGTATAGGCGGCGAAATGGCCATGAAATTGACGGCACTGGCCGCAATGACAGTTGACGACCCCGCGCAGCCGGCCGGCTGTCACAAAGCTTACAGCGCCACACAGACAGCTTCCCTTGTTTTCAGTCATCGCTGCTCCCTGCAGTAATTATCCAATGAGAAAAACACGGCGACCGGCTAACGCAATCGGAACAGATACAGCCACGCCAGGCCCACGCCCGCTACGACGGCAGCGCCGGTGAGCGCGTACCAGAATGGATGGGTTGGCGCGTCGCGAAGATAGATCACGACGCCACCCAGCAAGCCGGTATAGCCGAGCAGGTTACCGGCAAGCACGCGCCGTCTCAGCAGGCGGGCATCGTTGTCATCCCTTTTGACCATGTCCGTATACCCGATTGTCTATCCGTGCATCGCAACTGATTACAGGTCATCTCCACAGCATCCCTGACAGCCTGTATTAAAACATCATCATACCCTGCCCACTGGGAGGGTCATGCCGGTTCGGGATCGGCCACGGCCCGTGACCAGTCCGGCCTGAACGCCAGCACCTGGACTTCCGGCGGCATGTACGGGTTGAACAGCTGGTTATGCCAATAAGTCGCCTGGAACAGATAGTCCTCTTCATCCAGGTTCACGACCTCGCAGGGCAGCGAATAGTACTGCCGGGTACGGTCGAACTCCAGCACACAACTGCCCTGTTGGGCCAGATAGTCGACGAGCGGCTCTTCGGGTCCGAACAAGGCGGTGAGATGGTCCGAGAACTCGCGCCGGTCCTGGTAGTATTCCGCGGCCAGCAGCTCCAGGCCGCTGTCGTAACGCTTTTTCGGATCCTGGGTTCGCAACACGATGTGCTTGAGTTCCGGCACCAGGGAATAGGACTCATGCTTGTTGATGAGCGCCACGATCTGCCGCAACACCCCGTCCTCCGCGATCAGGTTTGGACACATCGACTCCGAAGGCTTGCCCGAACTCTTGCGCACGGCATTCTGCCGGGCCTTGCACTGCCATTTCATAAAATGGTCGCGCAGGGCCTGGGCCGCCGTCTGGTGACGGACGACATTGGGATTGGTACTACTATCAGTCACGATTCACCTGTTTCGCCTTGTGCCGGAAACGCACGGATTAAAACTTGGCATACGCCTTTTTCAGATCAACCAGCGGGTGATCGGACGACATCTGGAACTTGATCAACAGTTCCCTGGCGATCATGTCCCGGTCCTGCTGGTTGTCCGGCAGCTCAACATCGCCGGGCACCTGCACCCAGCCGTTAATATTGCGATCAAAAACCGCCGGCTTGCCGTCCTCGTAGCCCATGTGCACATCTTCCAGCCAGTTCAGATCCTGCCAGCCCATGATATCCATGTACTTTTCCAGGAAAGGCGTGACCCGGTTCATGTCGGGAACCAGGTTCACGTCATAGCGATAACCAATGTGCTGGCCGATCCACTTCTCACGTTCGGTATCGACACCTTCGTCGGTGACGTAATAACCTTCGTCTTTCTTGTCACTCATAACGCTCTCTCTCCGATCAATCAACAGGCATTGATTAGTAGCGGGTCATGTCGGGCCGGCCCACCGTGTGCTGGGAACCGGCCATTGGCACCTGGGCCATGGATGAGGCTTCCATGGTCAATGCGGCCAGGTCTTCCGGCTCCAGTGAATGCACGTTGGTCTTCGCGCAGGCGCGGGCAAACAGCTGGCACTCGACAGCCAGTGTATGCAGGAAGTTGTAGACCCGCTCGGCGGCCTCGTCCGGGTTCAGGCGCTTGCGCAACTGCGGATCCTGCGTCGTCACGCCGACCGGGCAGCGACCCGTGTGGCAGTGATAACAGTAGCCGGCCTCGACGCCCATTTCATTGGGAAAATCGGCTTCCTCGATGTCCTTGTTGCAATTCAGTGCAATCAGGGCCGCGTGACCAATCGCCACGGCATCGGCGCCCAGGGCAATGGCCTTGGCCAGGTCGGCACCGTTGCGGATACCGCCGGCATAGATGAGCGAGATTTCACCCGTCTTGCCGACATCGTCCAATGCCTTGCGGGCCTGGCGGATCGCGGCGATACCCGGCACACCGGTATCTTCCGTGGCCAGGTGCGGGCCGGCACCGGTGCCGCCTTCCATGCCGTCAATGTAAATGCAGTCCGGCTCGCACTTGGCAGCCATGCGGACGTCGTCATAGACGCGGGCGGCACCCAGCTTGAGCTGGATCGGGATTTCCCAGTTGGTCGCCTCGCGGACTTCCTCGACCTTCAGCGCCAGGTCGTCGGGACCCAGCCAGTCCGGATGGCGGGCCGGCGAACGCTGGTCGATACCAGCCGGCAGCGAGCGCATCTCGGCCACCTGGTCGGTCACTTTCTGGCCCATCAGATGGCCACCCATGCCGACCTTGCAGCCCTGGCCGATAAAGAACTCGATGGCGTCGGCCAGCCTGGCGTGATGCGGATTGAAACCGTAACGCGACTGGATCAGCTGATAGAACCATTTCTCGGAATAGCG
This sequence comes from Methylohalomonas lacus, assembly GCF_024808875.1. GTDB lineage: Bacteria > Pseudomonadota > Gammaproteobacteria > Methylohalomonadales > Methylohalomonadaceae > Methylohalomonas > Methylohalomonas lacus. Next base: position 79,116 of record NZ_JANUCT010000012.1, on the reverse strand, counting down.
GCGTTCGTCCGGAATCATGCCACCCTCGCCCGAGCAGGTCGCGGAGCCGGCCATGGTGGCACCGCGCGCCAGTGCCGTCTTGGCTTCATAGGACAGCGCGCCAAAGCTCATGCCGGTAATATAAACCGGAATATCCAGCTCCATGGGCCGTTTCGCGCGCGGACCAAGAATGGTCTTGGTCTCACACTTCTCGCGATAGCCCTCGATAACGAAACGCGTCAGAGTGCCTGGCAGGAACGTCAGGTCATCGAAATGAGGAATCTTCTTGAACAGTGAGAAGCCGCGCATCCGGTAGCGGCCCAGTTCCGCCTTGACGTGTATATCGTCAATGACGTTCGGTTTGAATATGAAGCTGGAACCAAGGTTGTGGATATCCCGTTCCGGTTTTTCCTTTTTCTCAACCCCTGGTGCAGCCTTTGCAGCTGTATTTTCCTGTGACATTTTCTTTTAACCTCTAATCGGTTCTCACAATACGATGCCTGTGCCGATGCTCAGAGAATCAGTTTCTTCTCGCTCGGCTCAAGATTGTCATAGTTCCAGAGCTTCTTGCCGGAAACGATCTTGCGAACATTCTCGACACCGTTTGGCGCTTTCAGCCCATAAATTGAAAGCTTTTTCTCGAGCCAGTCGATGTCGGTCTGTGTCATCTCGCTCTCAACAGCATCAACGCCCAGGCTTTCATACTTGCCGGCAATGTAGATGGTGCCGTCATACATGGAGTCACCGAGGTTCTGACCAGCATCGCCCAGAATGACCATGCGGCCACGTTGCATCATGAAGCCGGAGTTCATGCCGGTCTTGCCACCAACAATAATCGTGCCGCCTTTCATGTCGATGCCGGAGCGCGAACCAACGTCGCCCTTGCAGACAAGATCGCCGCCGCGCAGCGCAGCGCCAAAGGTGGAACCGGCATTTTTTTCAATCACAACGGTCCCGGCCATCATGTTCTCGGCACACGACCAGCCAACACGGCCCTTGATATGCACATTGGGCCCGTCTATCAGGCCGCAGCCGAAATAGCCCAGGCTGCCGTCAAAGGTGAGCTGCAGACGATTGAGAATACAGACCCCCAGCGAATGCTTCGCGCCCGGATTGCGAATCGTGATGCTGCCATAGCCTTGGCTCATCAAGTCACGGATCTTGAGGTTGACATCCTTGTTACTCATATCGGCCGCATCGAACTCGGTCTCCTTGTCGAAATCAACCTCGTAAGCGCCCGGATAGGTAAAGTTTTCCTCAGCTGACGGCTTGAAGAATATCTGCTGCGTCCTGCCCGCCAGCTGCTCATCGTGCATTCCCATATCATGGGAATCTCTGGATTCTAGCTCTGCCATACCTTGACTACTCCATCGTAAGGATCATAAGTATCAATCTCATGCGGGAATATGCTTCTGATGGCAACTTCCTCAGAGGCCATGGCAATAAAATCATCACTCTCATAGAGAACCATCGGCTTGGCAGCCATGGTGTCTTTCGCCATGCCAAGGGAATTCTCGGTTGCCACCAGATACGTAAACACGCCATCGAGCTCCGTTACCGAGTCATGCATCGCCTCTTCCAGGGTTTTGCCCTCATCGAGCTTGTCGGCGATATAAACGGCAATCAGCTCGGAATCACAGCTGGAGGCGAAGCGATGCCCCTTGCGCTCAAGTGCGCGGCGTTTGGTCCAGTAGTTGGTCAGCTGGCCGTTATGGACCACGGAGATGTCGCTGTACGGATAGGCCCAGTAAGGATGTGCCGAACGTATATCGACATCGGATTCGGTCGCCATGCGGGTATGCCCCATGGCGTGGGTTCCCTTGAAGGAGCCCAGACCATAACCCTCACTCACTGTGGTTGCGTCACCAAGGTCCTTGATCAGCTCGAGGCCATGGCCGACTGACAGAATCTCGACGCCTTCCAGATCCTCGAGGAAGTCGGCCAAATCGCCCAGATTCTTGTCATACTCAAAGGTATAACGAAAAGCATATTCCTTGGGCTGTTCCGTGCTGAGGATTTTACCGCCCATCTCCTTGATGCGCCGTTCAACCTCTTCCTTGCGCTCCTTGATCAGCTCATGGATACCCCAGCCGCCCTTTTTACTATGCGACACCTGGACATCATCCGCCTCGGCCACCTTGATGCGCATGACATACTGTTTCGCATTGGCCTTGCCGTACAGGGCATAGCCGGTCGAGTCGGGGCCGCGATGCTTCAATGCCTGCAGCATCGCGGTCATCTCCTTGCCGATGTCGGCGTTTTTGCCTTTATGAATAAGTCCTGCTATCCCACACATTTATTTCGTCCTCCAGTTTACGGCAGGCAGTCGATGTAATTTTCCAGGTCCCATTGCGTCACAGTGGCCAGGAAGGTCTCCCATTCATCGCGCTTGTAGTGCTCAAACACCTTGTACATTTCACCAGGCAGGGCTGTCTTAACCGTTTTATCCTGACCCAGTGCCTCGAGCGCTTCACCCAGCGAAATCGGGATCTTGGTGTACTTCTCCTCGACCTCTTCCATGACGTCATAGATATTGCGCTGCTCTGGCTCGCCCGGGTCTATCTTGTTGGCAATACCTTCGCTCATGGTCTGGAGAAGGCCGGCACCGAGCAGATAAGGATTGTGGGCAGAGTCGACAGTCTTGTACTCGAAACGTCCCGGCGCGGAATTGCGTATGCTCGCAGTACGGTTCTGATAACCCCAGTTCGCAAAAACTGGTGCCCAAAAGCCCGTATCCAGAAGCCGACGATATGAATTGACGTTGGAACAGCCCAGAATGGTCAGTCCGCGCTGGTGTTTCAATATACCGCCGAGCGCATATTTGCCGATCTCGCCGGGATCACGCGGGTTGTCGCCTTCAGGCATGAAGGTATTCTCACCGCCCTTGGCATAAGTATACGGCTCCTCCATGCCTGGCAGCTCATTGTTACCGAGCTTCTTGACCTCGGTTTCACCGCCGCGCCACAGGGATATATTGGTATGGCAAGCTGACGCAGAAACACTCATGAACGGCTTCGACATGAAACAGGCAATCAGGTTGTTTTCACGGGCAACCTGTGCACAAATCTGTCGATAGGTCGTCAACCTGTCCGCATTGCGCAGGACATCGTCAAAGGTGAAATTGAGTTCGAGCTGACCCGGCGCATCCTCGTGGTCACCCTGGATGATATCCAGGCCCATCTGGCGGGCATATTCAATCACCTGCATGTATACCGGGCGCAGTGACTCGAACTGGTCAATATGATAGCAGAAGGGCTTGCTGTAACCGCCGTCCGGATTGCCTTCACTATCGCGTTTCAGCCACATCATTTCCGGCTCGGTTCCGGCACGCAGCTGTAGTCCGTGTTCGTCCTGGAACTTTTTGTGCAGACGGCGCAGATTGCCCCGACAATCCGAAGTCAGGAAAGCGCCCGGATCTTCCGGATGCTCACGACCCCGGAACAGGGTGCAGAAAACCCGTGCAACCCGCTTGTCCCACGGTAACTGCACGAAGGTCTCCGGTTCCGGAATGCCAACCAGCTCCCAGGCCTCGGGACCGTAGCCGATATATTGATCGTGCCGGTCAATAAACAGATTGGCCGTGGAGCCATATACAAGCTGGAAACCCTTTTCGGCAAAACGCTCCCAATGATCGGCCGGTGCGCCCTTGCCCATAATGCGACCGGTAACAGACACGAACTGGTAATAGATATATTGAATACCCAGATCGTTGATCTTCTTTCTTACTTCCTGGACTTTCTTATCACGGCCCGATGTGCTTATAAAATCTTCATAGTCGGTCATAATCAGTCCCCTAGACTCGTTAACTTAATTGATAATTCAAATATTATGGTGATTGACCCGGATTACTAATCAACTCCACGGGAATGGGCTATGCGAAGTTGGATGAAGCTCCCCCTTCTCATAGCGAGAAAACCTGAATGGTTTGAGAAGATCGCTCGTCTCACCCATCACCTCCTGCGCTACCAGTTTACCCACACCAATCATTTTATAGCCGTGATTGGAGTCGGCGATGATGTAGCAATTCTGACGGAACACATCAAAAACCGGAAAGCTGTCCGGCGCGAGTGCGCCAATACCGCCTGAAGGCTCTTTCTTGTAGAATTCGTATTTGTCTTCAAAGCGTTTTTGGCAGTGTGCCAGAGCAGAGCACCACATGTGAGCGAAGTTATCGCCGACGATGTAATCCGGCGATTCCGGTCCGTAAGGGTCGATACGGACCTCTTCCGGATCCGTCTGGATTTTGTAAGGTGCAGCGCCGCCCTGAATGCCACCAAAATGGGTATCCGGTTTGTAGTAAATACCCCACATATCATCAGTGATCAGCGAACCATCCTTGAGCGAATAGAGCGGCGCGTCACTGTCTACGTGAATCACCGGGGGCAGCATGCCATCATTGGTTTTCTGCAGCTCCGGATCGACACCCAGGGTACCTTCCTGAAGGGACCAGAAGACCCACATGGGAACGTCCTTGTGCACCTTGCCCTGAAGGTCCTTGACATCAATTTTCTTGGGCAACTCGAGCATATCCCAGACCTGCTTGATCCAGGGCCCCACGCCAACGATGACGTAGTCACATTCAATCGTGCCCTGATCGGTCTCAACAGACTTGATGGCGTTGCCGCCGCTGTCATACTTGAACCCTGTGACCTTGACCCCGGTCTCTATCCTGACACCTTCTCCCTTGGCCTTGTTGGCCAGCCCGACCATGCTTTGTACGTTATTGGCATAGCCGCCGCGCTTTTCATGCAGAACCGAGGTTATATTCTTGGCCTGCCAGTCATCGAAAAGCCCTCTCATGTAGTCCATGGATTCCTTTTCGCCTTCAATAAAGACAGACTCATAGCCTATTTCCTGCTGCTGTTTGGCAATGCTGGCAACGTCCTCATGCATACATTCCGGACTAATCTGCATATAGCCTACCGGGTGATAACTATAGGCCTCTGGATCACTTTCCCAGACATCGACGCTATGAGCCATCAATTTCCGCATGGCCGGCTGAAAGTAATTGTTTCGAACCACACCACAAGCAATACCCGAGGCCCCGGCAGCTATATCCTTCTTGTCTATAATAAGAATGTCACTACCATCACCCTGCCCCTTTTTTCTGAGCATTTGAGCCAGATGATAAGCTGTACTCAAGCCATGTATTCCTGCCCCGATAACCAGATATTTGGTATGACTGGGAAGACCCATAATGAACGAACTCCTATACTGATTTGAAAAAATTCAGTTGGCTGACACATATATGCTTGGCAGAATATCCACCATTTGGTGCCTCACCTCATGCCTTCGCTTTTAAGGGTAGTAGAACTTCACCATATGCCAACGGGCAGCATCAATTGCACACAAGATATACCTCCTATTGAGTATTTTTATTCCGTTATCCGGAAACCTATTCTTGGCTGGAATTCACCGTAGAAGCCATTTAAACAGGGGCTGAAATGACGCAGAAAGTCCTGATGGATCTCCTGCAGCAACCAAATTGACATTATGAAAATACTGAATTATTTAGAACCATCTATTTATGGATGCTGCAGTATGGATACAAAGTCTTACGAGCTGGACAACAACGATTCCTCGTCATCAGAAAGCGCGCTTTTAGATGTTCAAAGCAGCCTTGATGAACGTGATATAGCAATTGATTGTGTAGGCATAAAGGACATTAAACTTCCAGTGACTATAACCGACTATACCGGAGACAAACAAAACACAGTCGCCACCTTTAATATGTATGTGGGCCTGCCTGGCAATGCGAAAGGCACGCATATGTCCCGTTTTGTCAAGATTCTGAATAGCCGGGAACATGAGTTCAACTCGGCCTCTTTCAGGGACCTTATTAAGGAAGTGACAGATTCGCTGGAATCTGAAACTGCCTACATAGAGATGGCTTTCCCATATTTCATGGAAAAGTCCGCCCCAGTATCCGGGGCCAGCGGCCTGCTCAACTACGACGTTGCATTGATAGGTGAAATAAGAGCCGAAGACACTTTGGTATTAAGCCTAAGAGTTATCGTGCCCGTTACCACACTCTGCCCCTGCGCCAGAGAGATCTCGGATTATGGCGCCCACAGTCAACGCTCTCATGTCACAATTCTTCTGGAGACTGATGACCATATCTGGATTGAGGAGATTATTGGTCTTGTCGAAAGCAAGGCTTCGTGTGAGCTATACAGTCAGTTAAAGGGTTCGGATGAGAAGTTCGTGACTGAAAAGGCCTACGATAACCCAAGATTTGTTGAGGATATTGTTCGTGATATTGCCAGTGCCCTTGCCGGCGATAGACGTATAGGCAGCTATTCTGTTGAGTCGGAAAATTTTGAATCAATTCATAATCATTCGGCTTACGCCAGGATAAGCAGCTACTGAAATTTTGGTCTGCAAGTTATTGTGTTATAGGCAATACATGAATATCAGATTGTCAGATAGCGCATACTCGACGACATCACTAACCAGAAAAGGGGGTACAGGACAGTGAAGCCCATTCATATAGTACGACACGAAGACTGGATAAAGGCAGGTCACCTTACTGACACCCTGGATTCACGGGGTATTCCCTATACATTCACCGCTATTGACCAGCATGATCCTGTTCCGAAGACGGTAGAAGGGATTTCTGGACTGGCTTTGCTCGGCTGTACATACAGTGTCAATGATGGCCACGGGTGGGCCAATGAGGAAATCAACCTTATCAAGCAAGCCCTGGATGCCGATATTCCGGTACTGGGTCATTGTTTCGGATCACAATTAATGAGCAAGGCCATGGGTGGTGAAATCTACCCCATGTCGGCGAAGGAAATTGGCTGGCATGAAGTCGAGTGCATTCACAGTCCCGAAGCCGACAAGTGGCTGGGTGACGACGATGATGAATTTGAAATTCTAATCTGGCATCACGATGCCTTCACAATACCACCTGGTGCCACGCCACTCTATAAAAGTGATTTCTGTCCTGACCAGGCCTTCGTTTACGGCGACAACGTTGCCACGGTTGCGCATCTTGAGGTTACTGCAAAGCTACTGGAGGACTGGCTGGAGATCTACGGCTATGATCTTGACCCCATATCTGAAACGGTACAGAGTCCCGAAGAAGTACGCAGGGATATGCATAGCCGGATTACAAATATGCACAAATTAACCGATCGCTTGTATGATCATTGGCTACAGGGCGTGCAAAAAAGACTTTAACCGACAGGTCAAACTGGGGATCAGTTGTCTCCAGGTTCTCCTGCCTAATAGAACCATCAGGGCTACACGAACTTCAGAGCAGCAATAGAGCACTGGCGCTGTTTGGGTGTACTGTCCCGATGACCGTGCCATTATGCCTCCGGGCATAAGTTGTATTGTGCAAGAGTTTCTTGCGCAGTATATGCCCGCTGTTCATCATGTCGTCACGGGATCAGTAGTGGTTTCTCCGGAGCCCTCAGGCGTTAAGCAGTGCTGGTCACCACCAGTAACTCACTCAATAACAACTATTTATACGCCTTAAGTACTACCCCTTAAGTAATAGTCGAACCTGGCGCATTCCAATGCAGGTATAACCGCGAAGAATGATGCTGCAGCGCGGCAGGAATTCAGAAATGTTATAAATTAGCGGTTAAGCCGGATACAGGCCTGCAAGGGCCAGAAGCAGAAGGCCTACCAATGGCATTGATATAGCTTATATGTTATGGATATGTCTATACTCAGCTTACCAGTCGCGGGATACCCTCATCGCACCGGGATTGAAAGTTGTAAAATTCTAATGGGAACCCCACCCACGACAAGAGCTCAACTGTCATGTTTACTTGGTTATCACGAGCAACAGGACACAAGGAAAGCTTAAAGGAAGAGCTATCAAGCATTGCGGGCATGAACCTGTTTGAAAACAGGTTTAAATCCGATGAATCGGATGAAATACCACGTATAAATGCATTGCTGGAGCTATTGCAGACGGTACTGGAAGGCTTTGCCGATGAGCCTGAATCACCGCAAGCTTTAACGCCACTGCTGAAAGAGACGGAAAAAGTTCTATCGGCTGACTGTAGTGCAATTTTCATTCAACACGGAATCGACGACTATATACTGCTAGCCTCCTCCAATGATAGCTGCCAGGAAGAACTAAGCAAAAGCATAAAACTGATCAGTAATGATATTAATTTAGAACAGAATAATACATTAGCTGAAATTCAGGACCCATTTCATTCAGATTCGTATTTGCTTGTTATGCAACTGCAATCAAGGAATGAAATCAATAATCATATTCTTATCATACGTCGCGATAAGAATAAAAAACTTACTGAATATGAAGCATCACAGATTGGAAGCATATGTAACGGCTTTGCCGGCATATTGAGTTGCGCACACAAGGCACAGGCTAATCGGCGAATCGCATTATATGAAGAGCGTGCAGTTATTGCACGTGAACTACACGACTCGCTGGCCCAATCCCTGTCTTACCTAAAAATACAAACCGGGCGATTACAAAAAATAATTAATCAAAATCCAAACAATCAAAACAATAGCAAGATTGATATTGATAGTGCTGATGCAATCCTCGGTGAATTGAGAACCAATATAAATCTTGCCTACGCTCAACTACGAGAACTTATCACAACATTCAGACTGACCATGAATGGCAGGACGCTCAGACAGGCTCTGAGTGACTCAGCCGATGAATTTGAAAACAAAAGCAGTGTTGCTGTCACCTTGGACAATAGGCTGCTGGATGATGAATTATCGGTTGAAGAGGAAATGCATATATTGCAAATCGTTCGTGAATGTCTTTCCAACATCGTACGCCATGCGATGGCCAGTCATGCAGAAATTTATATTTATTCCGAGAACGAAGGAAGAATTTCTCTCATTGTAGATGATGATGGCATAGGTATTGATGAAAAAAGACCTCCAGAACATCATCAGGGCCTCATCATTATGCAGCAGCGCGCCAGAAGCCTTGGAGGAGAAATGACTGTAATGCGCTCACCAACTAATGGTACCCGCATGAAAACCAGCTTTGTGACACGCAACAAGAAAATATAAACGACTCATACATGACAGCCATCAACGAAATGGTAATATAAATGACAACAAAATCGGTCCTGATTATTGATGACCACCCTCTGTTCCGTAAAGGTGTGGCACAATTACTATCAATGGAGGATAGCTTCCATTTCATCGGCGAGGCTGCCTCGGGTCAGGAAGGTCTGGATGTTGCTCGCGAAAAACAGCCTGACCTCATACTTCTCGATCTGAATATGAATGGCATGGATGGTATTCAGACCCTAAAAGCCTTAAAAGAAGCAGAAGTTAATTCCTTTATCATCATGCTAACCGTATCAAATGCTGAATCCGACCTGGTCGCCTCATTGAAGGCAGGTGCTGATGGTTATCTTTTGAAAGATATTGATCCTGAGGAGCTGATTGATAAGCTGTTAAAAGTATCAAGAGCCGAGGTCACAGTTGACAAATCTCTTGCTGGCAGGTTGGCCCATGCATTCTGTGAAGATACCAACTCACCAGATCTGGCTAGTGCCAACCTAACTGAGCGAGAACAGGAAATACTTGAATGTATTGTTGATGGCCTGAGTAACAAATTGATTGCACATCGATTAGATATAAGCGAAGGCACTGTCAAGGTTCATGTCAAGAACCTGCTACGCAAGCTTAATTTGCGATCACGACTTGAGATTGCTGTTTGGGCATTTAATCAACAGGCGCACTGATTACGCAATTTCAAGTGACATACCCTATATATAATTCTAGATATGAATACCGGGAAAACCAGAATTCAGAATAGCGGGCTAATCAAAAGAATTTTCAAAAAGCATCCTGAACCGGCCGGAGAGCTACAAAGGGATGCCGTTGATTTTATTGAATCCACACCTCATGTACTTTTTTCGATCAACACGCTCGGACAATGGAGTTTTTTAAGCTCTAATTGGCTTGATCTGACTGGATACGATACGGTCCAGGCGCTCAGCAACCATCATTTCAATTACATCCATCCCGATGACTTATGTGAATACAAGAATTTCTACCGCTCACTTGACAAAGATGGACACAGGAATGGGACGCACTCAGTAAGACTTATATGCAAGGATGGTTCATATAAATGGGTCCTGATATCAGCCAAATTAAGCAATCACATATGTGACAACCGTTCTAACGAAATAATTGGTCTTATCAGCGACATCCATGAAGAAACAACAGAAAAACATCGCCTGGATGTCAAATTACAATCATTAGAAAAATTAATCGAGTATGTTCCAGGCATGATTTATCGTTGCCTGAACAACACAAAATGGACAATGGAATTCATCAGCGCTGGTTGCTATGAAATTACCGGCTATCAGCCTCAGGATTTGATTAAAAACAAAACACTCTCATATGCTTCTTTAATACATCCCGATGATGAGCAGTACGTATGGAACGAAATACAATGCGCGCTCGATGAGAATCGAACCTTCCATATAAGTTATCGGATAATAACGGCAAACAATGATATTAAATGGATATGGGAGCAAGGTCAGGGTATATTTTCATCTAGTGGCGAGCTTCTTGTTCTGGAAGGTTATATTGCAGATATCACATTGGATATGGAGGCTGACGAAGCTCAAAAAGCCAGTCTTCTATATGATGACAAGACAGGGCATCCGAACTGGCAGCTCTTCAATGACCGCCTTAACGAAGCTATACGCAGAAGTCTCTTTGATTCCCGATATGCCTTCGTTTTTATTCTATTGCAGCTGGACAAATCGGAAGAAATTGCAAGCATCTATGGAAAAGAAGTTGCGGATCATCTGGTATCGGAGATACAGAAGAAAATTGCCAAATCATTTGAGTGTGTTGGCGCAGTGTCCCGTTGCAATGATGACACGCTGGGAATACTTCTTGAGTCCATCGGCGCATTTGAGAATCTGAACAAGGTTATACAAGACATTCAGGAAGTGGTTCTCCTGCCAGTGCAGGTTTATGAGCATGAGATTTATGCCAGTGCCAGCCTCGGTGTCACATTGAACACAAAGCTTTACAGTGGCAGCAATGAATTAATCTACGATGCTGAGCAGGCTCTGAGTCGTGCTCGTGCGCTCGGCGGGGCCCGTCATGAAGTCTATGATCTTAAGCAGCATGCCAAGGCCGCTGCCCAATCCAAGTATGAAAATGAGGTGCGCGAGGCACTTGATAACGGCCTCATGCAGGTTTGGTGGCAGCCCGTTGTCTGTCTTAACACCTGTGCCTTGACAGGGTTGGAGGCCAAGCTTGTCTGGAATCATGACAGACGAGGTATTTTATTTGCCGAAGACTTCGTACCTCAGTTGACAAATACACAATTATTGATGCAGCTCTGGCAATTTATGCTGTCAGAAGCCTGCCAGCATATGAATGAGTGGAAATCCATTCCTGAGTTCAATGAGATAGGTGTCAATATACAAATATTCGGCGAAACACTGCTCGCCGCTGACTCAATTCTAAGGCTCAGTGAACGCTTGATTGAATCCAAACCAAGCTCATGCAGTATATCTCTGGGTGTTCCCGAAGAGGTTTTCCTGCGCGCTACTGATACTGTACGTGAAATGCTGGACTGGCTACAGTCCCGGGACATCTTTGTCATACTTGACTCTTTTGGCGAAGGTATATGCTCACTGGCTACACTAAAGAGATATCCATTGGATATGATACGGCTCCATCCCTTATTACTGGACAAGCAGCATTGTGATCCAAGATTCGTCAAGTCTGTTGTTTCATTGGTTCATAGTTTTGACATACCCGTCATTGCTGATCGGCTGTCGACACAAGCTCAGCTTGATACTGCTATTGACTATGATATCAACTATGTCCAGGGAGCGATTGTTTCCGAGACCGTCCCACCTTCTCAAATCCCCGAAAAGCTCAGGCATAATCTGCTTAAATTCTCAAACGCATAACCCCTCTATAGACTTACCTACAAGGTAATAACCCCCATTGGGGATTGTCTGATTTAGCTGCAAATCTGAATATAGGCATCGTGAAGAGTGCCTACTTTAGATATTGCTGCCAATTTATGAAGTTAGCGGACTACCCCTTTCTTTAATGAATTAAAATGATCAACACCCCCTACGAGTAGGTTCTCTTCTCCAGAAAAATACTCGAGGAGGAAATCTTCATGAAGATAAAGTTAGCTATTACGGCAATGGCAATGGGGATGCCATTAATCGCTGCAACACAGAGCGCTCACGCTGAGGATGGTGGTCCATTTGACGCATCCAATTTCAGCAGCACTTTGACCCTGACCACGGACTATGTCTTTCGAGGTATTTCATTTTCCGGTGAGGATCCTGCTATTCAGGGTTCTTTCGATTGGGCCTACAACAATTTCTACGCCGGTGTCTGGGGCAGTAGTATCAATGGTGCCGACTATAGTGCCGAGCTGGACTATTATGGCGGCTATGCTGATTCTCTCGGGCCGATCAATTACGATTTGATGCTTATTTATTTCCACTTCCCCGGCTCCGATGACACCTTTAATGGTCTTGAAACCGACCAGTTCGAGACCTGGCTGACACTGAGCCATCAATTCGCCGATCTGCCTGGTACCCCGAACCTATACGGCCGGTATACCTGGTCCCCGGATTACACGCTGGAAGATGGTAACGGACACTACTTCCGCACTGGTGTTGAATTCAGCTTGCCGCATGGGTTTGGAATCGACGGCTATGCCGGATACCTTGATGTCGAAGGCGATGGCGCCACTGGACCCAACGGTGCATTTGCTTCACCTGGCTTCCTGGACGATGGTTATAGCTATAGCCACTGGTCCGTGGGTCTCACCAAGTCCCTGAAAGGCTTCAATTTTGACCTTCGTTATCATGACACCAATGAAGATGCGGAGACCGCAGCCTTCTATGGTGAAGACAATATGGAAGAACGTGTCGTTTTCTCGGTGAGTCGCTCTTTCTAAGTCCATCTTGTGCAACAACGCTGACTGGAAGGAAGCTTCAGTCAGCCCCCTCCTTCCACTCGCTGTGCGTCATTCAGGGCATCCACCGGATGCCCTTTTTTTAATTTAATATCAAATAGTTATGTTATATCTTCGGACAATACGGGGACACATATTTCCGGGCACGGATCAAAAAAGGGCTGCATCTGGCAGCCCTTTTTCCCAGCCGTATTGAACTACTAGCTCACTCAAAGTGATTTCGTAATTCCTCCGCTACCTCGAACAGATCACCGACTACGCCATAGCGGGCAATACTGAATATAGAGGCTTCCGGGTCCTTGTTGATGGCAATGATATTAGGAACATGCTTCATCCCTGCCATGTGCTGTACTGAACCGGAAATACCCAGCGCAATATAGACGTTACAGCTGGCCACCGTTTTGCCTGACTGCCCGACCTGACGGAACTTGGGCAGCCAGCCGTTATCGGCTATCGGCCTGGAGCAGCCCAATGTGAAGCCCATGATGTCGGCCAGCTCCTGGAATTGCTCGACATTCTCTTCTTCGTCAATACCGCGACCGATTGACAGCATGAATTCCGCCTGGCTGATATCAACGTCACCACCACTCTCGGGCTCAATGTATTCCAGATGCTGGGTATGTGGCGAGGCGTCCGAAAAATCGAAATCCGTTACCTTGGCACTGCCTTCTCCCTCGACTGGCTTGAATACATTGCCACGCACAGTCAACAGCACAGTTTCCTTACCAGGGAACTCGAGCTCCATATGAATTTTTTCAGCATACGCCGCTCTTGTGGCAACCAAATCATCGCCTTCATAACGCAGGCCAAAGACATCACTGGCGAAGCCGTACTTGCCACGCTCGGCCACGACTGGCGCATAACCCCAGGCATCTACACTGTGTGGCACCATGACAATCGAGGGAGCGCGTTCATTAATCAGGCTGTTAATCGCTGCTTCATAGGCATCTACCTGGAATTCTTCTTCCGGTGTGGAAATCTTGATGATTTCATCTACACCTTCCCTGTTAACCTGACTGGCATAATCATCAGGATTATTGGCCAGCACGGCGACCATCAGAGGTTGTTCTTTCTCCGCCTTCAGTTGCCTGGCGGCCGCTATAACCTCCAGTGAGGACGGTGTCAATTCACCCTGGCGGTGTTCGGATACAACTAATATACCACTCATTTTAGGCTGCTCCCTTCAATTCCTTGACAATCTGGGCAACACGCTCTGCCTGTTCGGCAGCTGTTCCCTCGATCATTTCTGCCTGGCCCTTCTCGGGTATGACCATACGTCTGACGCGAGATAACGAGCCCTTTTCACCGACATCATCATCAGACAAGCCAAGATCGCCATGCGATAGAACTTCAATATCCTTGCTCTTTGCCTGCTTGATGCCACGTAGAGAGGCATATCGGGGATCGTTTATACCCAGCTGGATTGTCAACACTGCTGGCAGATCAATGGAGAGTTTTTCTTCCAGCCCCCCTTCCAGCTCCCGGTGCACGACTGCAGAGGAATCGCCGGGCTTGTATTCCAGGTGATTCACAACTGCCGCATGGGGCCAGCCGAGGCCTGCGGCAATGGCCATACCAGTCTGGGCAAAGGAATGATCTGAAGACAGCGTGCCGGCAAAAACCATATCGGGCTGTTCCCGCTCGATAACCTTGACCAGAATTCTGGCTATGGCACTGGGGTCTGAGCCTGTGATCGCATCATCCCAGATCCGGATACCGCGTTCACCGCCTTTTGCAAGACAGCGTCGCAGGCCATCATCGGCCTCGTCCGGGCCTACGGTTACCGGCACAATCTCCACCTCGCCTTCACCGCCGGCTTCCATGATTCTGAGCGCTTCTTCATAGGAGTAGTCGTCCCATTCATTAAGCTCATAATCAAGATAATCCGGGTCCACATCCTTGCCATCCTCACGAAGTTCAAAGTCCTCGTCGAGAGCAGCTATCTGTTTAACAGCTACTAATATTTTCATACAGCTTTACTCCGCTTATTAATGATTACGCGTTTTTGCATCTGCCGCACGGTCCTGACCGGATGACCTGATAATTGACTGTACCGCCATGAAACGGACCTGTGGCTCCGGGTCATCGGCGAGCTGACTCAAATCCGCTGATGTCAACGCCGGGTGCTTGACCAGCATGGCACGGTTCAGCGGATACGGATCATCGAGCAAGGGCTGGACCACTTCCCGTGGTGCCTGCTGGTTGAGAATCACCGCGCGGCGGATATCCTTGTCCCGGTGACTGGCAATCCTGTGAAGGATTGCCAGGGGGGCGGCCGAATTCTGGCCGACGCCCGTCAGGATGTCGGGATCTTCCTCATCTGCCAGTTCCAGCAGGATTGCCTCACTGACATCCTTGCGGAATGCAACCCCGGCGCGGACCCAACTGTCCGGGTCCCGGGCCAGTGTCGCCACCAGATCGGCCGGGCACATCGGATTGCGAACAACAGCCCGTCTGACCTCGGCGACCTCATCCTGTGCCAGAGACCGCAGAATAAGCTCGGGCGTGCTGCTGTTGCGGGCCACCCAGCGACGCACCCAGTGATCTTCATCTTCGGCCAGGTGTTCGAGCATCGAGTCGGCCAGACCCGTTCGCTGGGCTTCCGTACGTCTAACCTGCCGGGAAGGATCGTCGGCATAGTCCTGCAGATCCTCGGCCGGCAGCAGCAGATTACGGACTGCGGCCGCCCGGACCGCAGCCGCCGGGTCATTCAGCAGCCGCAACAACTGTTCCACGGATGCGGCCGGGTTCGCAGCCAGCATCCGGCGCACCAGCTCTGAATCTAAGGTCTCTGCCGCTGTCCTGATCGACTCCGTGCATTGCTCGTTGGCAGCAACTTCGGCGCGGAGATATTCGTCGCCCCGTGACCAAAGATCCGTCAACAATTCGGCATCGGCGTTGGGGTTCTTGGCAATTTCCTTCAGCACTTCAAGCGGCGCCTCGGCAGCGATGGCCTTGAGGGTCCGGGTGCTCGTATTCAAATTGCCGGCCAGGCCTTTCTGTACTGCCACGGAATCCTGCCAGTCCAGCGTATCCAGCAAATCCATGGGGGCCCGCTGATGGGCGGCAACAGCGGCCAGTACAGCCTCTGACTGGTCCTTGTCAACGATGTACGCCAACGTCTCCGCCGTTACCGCCGGATGCCGGGCGATACGGGCCAGTAACTTGGTTTCAGTCGTGATCTCCGCCAGTCGACCGAGTAGCGGCGCCGGTGTGTATGGAGCACCGGCAAACTGGCGTTTTTGTTTGGTACTGGCAAACAGCAGATCCTCAAGTGCCCGACGCTCGGCATTGCCGGCAAAGGGATACAACGCCGCGGCCAGGTAGATGTCACCGGTCTCCCGGGCCTGTTCAAGCAATTGCGGCAACGAAGGCCGCTGCGTTGCCGGCGCGGCTGCGTGAGCGTTGTTCGCTTGCGTCTCAGCAGGAATCATCAATCAAATCCGGATCTGCACAATCGACGCCTCATGCCTCGGCGGTTGACTTTTCATCAGCCGGTTCCGGGGCATCGTCAAGTCCCATGCACTCGGCCACCAGTTCGATAACCTCACGCACCTTGATATTCTTCTCGTTCCCGGTTGACTTGACCGAGTCCTCGAACATGTTCATGCATTTGGGGCAACTCACCACGAAGGTGTCCAGTCCCTCGATCTCGGCCGCCTCGCGCATGCGGTTTTCAGAAGGCTTTTCATGATCGACCGGATCGGGCGTCCATATCCGGCCGCCGCCGGCGCCACAGCAGAACGAGTTGTCGCGCGAGCGCTTCATCTCGACAAGGTTGGCGCCCAGCATCTGGATGGACTCCCGTGGTGCATCGTAGCCCTTGTTCAAACGACCAAGATGGCAGGGGTCATGGAACGTCACGGTATTATTGCTGAGCTTTTTCTTCAGCTTGATTTCGTGGCTATTCAACATCTTGCGAATCAGAGTGCTGGCATGCTGCACATTGTATTTGCCACCGAATTCGGGATACTCATTCTTCAACGTATTGAATGAATGCGGATCGGTCGTTACCACACGCTGAAAATCGCAGGCCTCCAGAGTCTCGATATTCGACTCGGCGAGATGCTGATAGAGCCCCTCCTCGCCGACACGGCGTACATCATTGCCGGCAGTCATCTCGGCCTCAAACAGGATGCCAAAATCAATGCCTGCGGCATTCAGGATTTTTGCAAATGCCTGAGAGACCTTCTGATAACGCGGATCAAAGGATGCGTAATCGCCAACAAACCAGAGGATATCGACCGGCTCCTTGCGGGCATCCTTGATCTCGAAGTCCAGCTTCTTGGTCCAGGCCGGCCGCTTGCGCTTGTTCTCGCCAAACGAATTGCCCTTTTTCTGGATTTGCTGCAGGGCCGTCTGCACCGTGGGCTCCATATCACCCTGCTCGACCAGCTGGCGACGCATCTCGGTAATCATGGGGACATGCTCGATACCGACCGGACAGATTTCGACACAGGCGGAGCAGGTGCGACAGGCCCAGAGCGTTTCGCTGCGGATCTGATTGGGGCCGTCACCCAGTACGGAAAGCGCGTCGCCGTCTTTCGGCAAACTGCCTTTTTCCAGCTTGTCTGCCGCAAACTCGCGCAGGGACAGCACCAGGTCGCGTGGCGATAACGGATAACCGGTCGCGTTGGCCGGACAGGCCTCGTGACAACGGCCGCATTTTGTACAGGCATCGAGATGCAGCAGGTGTTTCCAGCTGAAATCAGTAATACGGTTATAGCCGATCTTGTCACCCTCCAGATCGACCATCGGTAAGCGCGATGATGGTGTCGGATCGCGCAATGCCAGCGAGCCCATGGCGGTAAAAATGTGCTTCACCTTGGTAAAGGGGATCAGGGCGATGAATGCCAGGGCCAGCACACCGTGTATCCACCAGCTGTAGAGACGCAATGCCTCACCGCCTTCTGCAGACATGCCCAGCCCCTGGAACACATAGGCCAGTGCAGTACCGACTGGCGACCACCAGCGGTAATCCCATACCGTGGGATCACCGGCAAGCCACACGAGTCGCGCAGCCTCAAGAACATAGCCGGTTATGCCAATGATAATAAGAGTCCAAAGAAAGGCCCAATCTTCACGGCGATACGAATTACGATCATAGTCCGGGTCTTCGGGACTTCTGTCAGGCCGGGCATAATCCAGCTTGGGCAAAGCCAGCCATTTTCTGCGGTACATCATATATAAAAGACCGCCGATCAAGGCAACGCCAGCAATATCCAGCACCAGGGAAAACCACAAATAGAAGCTGCCATGCCAGAAGTTCAATCCAAGCAATGGGCCGGTAATATCATAATCCAGCGTGATAATCGACGTGCCGATGAACAACAGGGCAAAGCCGAAAAAGATCAGTGCATGCGCATGCCCGGCAGCCTTGTCGCGCCTTTTTAGCGTTTTATGGGCAAGCATGGACTTGACCATATCGGCTATGCCATGGCCTATATCCTTTATGTTTACGGATGCGCCACGGCGATATTTTCTGATCTGAACGTAACAGCCGTACAGGAAAACAGCTATCGCGGCGAAAGCCACGATATAGAAAGAAACCACCATCCATTCCGGGAAATCCTGGAACAGGACTCGTGTGACTTCTTCAGAATTATGTTCTGGCTCGATCATAAGATGATCTGACTCATCATGGAATATTTATTATGTTGATAAAATCTGCTCAGCAATATTCAGGGAAGCAACAAACTCATGCCTCCCGACACATTAATACAATGTGCCGGGAGGACAGAGTCTGGTGACCAATTATTTTTGGTACTCGATTTCAAAATCACCGCCTGGCATATGCGGGGCACCCCAGACAGCAGTTTCCCTCTTATAGGGCTTGGGATACTGCGCCCGTTCTTCCTCGATCTCACGAGCCAGCCGATGTCCCTCGAATGTCGCATCAGCGATGATCTTCGGCGCATAGGCATCACCAATCACATAAACATCCTTGATGCCATTTTCTTCCCATTCATCCTTGCGTTCCTTGAGGCCACGATAAAGCTCGTTTTCGGAATGACGGCCCGTCACAAGAACCAGCGTGTCAAACTCATGCCATTGGTGGGTCTTGTTTTCAGCACGGGGTAGCTTGCCTGGTCCCTTGTACTCCCGTTTCGAACCGTCGCCAAAGAGGTTGTAAACCTCGATGCGGCCTTTTTCGATCCGGGATGCCCAGGATTCACCTATCACCTCGACACCATTCTCATGCAGCATGCGCATGGTATTCGGGAATTCAAGAGTGAACTCCATGTATGAGGCCAACCCCACACCATCGATAATAGTGACTTCATGACCCGCCTCTGAGAACTTCTGTGCCAAGCTGGGTGTCATCCAATAGGTATCCGCACTCAGGATTGTGACCCGCTTACCGATCTTCTTCTTGCCTTCAAAGATCTGTTCCGGCGTAACCTGATCATCATTACTGTTCGCATCGGCCCCGGGTATGGGTTCATGCGTCAGGGCATTGGTACCGTCCGTATTCCATTTGGAGCCGGTTGCAATGACAATCTTTTCAGCACCGTATTCCAGCGCATCATCAACAGTCATTGGCTTCTGATTCAGCATCAGCTGCGATTCCTTGTTCTCCTTCTTCTTCAACAACTTGTTGATCTGAAGTTCACGGTAATCGCGGTGATAGCCCCATTCTCCCAGTGCCGGCAGATGGTCGACGATATTGTTGATATGGCCACCAACCTTGTCACGGCTATCGTAGATATGGGTGGTATAGCCGCGTTCGAGAAGCACCCGCGCGCACTCTCCACCCGAGGGGCCGGCGCCCACAATCAGGACGGAATCATCCGAGCCCGCCTTGGGGAAGATTTCAGGATGCCAGCCACGACGATACTCCTCGCCGGCGGTCGCATTCTGGGTGCAAATCATTGGCGGGCCGCCAATCTCCCAGCGGGAGATGCAGACATTGCAACCGATGCAGGTGCGAATATCATCATAGCGACCTTCATCGATTTTCCGTGGCAACCATGGGTCAGAAATACTCGGCCGGGCAGCACCAATGATATCCAGCTGGCCGGAACGAATGACTTCAGCCATCTTTTCAGCATCCGTGAAACGGCCGACGCCAAGAACAGGTTTCTCGGTAACTTCCTTGATGAATTTCGTCCAGGGCAGCTGGTGACCCTGCCGGTAAAAGCGTGACGGGCCGGCATCTTCACCCCACTCGGCGATATCGCCGATATTCACATCCCACAGATCCACATGCGGGTTGGCCAGTTCGACGAACTTCTTGCCTTCATCTTCCACCTCGATGGCATCTGGCCCATAGAGTGTGTCAATTGCAAAACGCGTCGCAATAGCGCAGTCATCACCGACTGCCTGCTTGACCTTCTCCAGGGTCTCTACCCAGAAGCGCGCACGGTTTTCAAATGAACCGCCGTATTGATCGGTGCGCTTGTTGTAATACGGAGACAGGAACTGCAGCGGCAGATACGAATGGCCACCATAAATATAGACAATATCAAAGCCCGCATCCCGCGCCCGCTTGGCGGCGGCCACATAGAAACCCTGAACATCCTGGATGTCGTCCAGATCCATGGCATGGCAGTAAGTGGCAGTTTCGAACTCAGAGGCATACTGACTGGGGCCGCGCGGCGTCTGCCGTGTTTCCATGCAAGGTGCATGGGGACCGCCATACCACATCTCGACACCGGCCAGAGAGCCATGGTTGTGTATATGATCGGTCATAGCCTTCAGGTTACGAACATCACCTTCATCCCAGAGGCGTGCGGATATCCGCATCGTATCATCGGATTCCGGATGTATGGAGCAGTATTCCGTATTGATACCACCCCAGCCACCGTCAGCCTTGATTGAACGGTGAGCTGCCTGAAAGCCGGGTTTGTCCGAGCCCGCACCAATACAATGCGGTACCTGGTAAAAGCGGTTCGGCAGGGTTTTGGGGCCAATTTTTATAGGCTCGAATAAAATGTCATGTTTAGGGTCACGCGCCATCTTTCTCACTCCTTAAATATAGCAACTTAGCTAAATGCTCAGCTTTATGATTTTCAGATATTCAAACTCAGGCAAACATACCTAATGTACTTTAACCTTATTGAATAAATTACATGGTTGAAGCTTCAACCTCCGCAGGATTGTCCGGTAATGCGTATCTGTCCCAATTGATTTTGTCTTCCGTCCAGCCAAGCTCAAGTGCGGCATGATAAACAGCAGTAATAAGACTTGTGGGCCCTGCCACGTAAACCGGCTTGCTCCTATCCTTTCCTTTTAGAACCGCCTTGACCTTGAAGGCGGGATTCTCAGGAAACACAATCAGATCTATATCGATATGACTGCTTAAATTTCCATCAATAATCGAAGAACCGTCGCTTTCACTGTTTACGATATGAAAAAGCTGATATTGCTTGCTAACAATATCAACCGTGTTGAAATGTGACAGAAAAGCAGTCACCCCTGAGCCGCCTGCAATAAAATAGGCGACTTCATTATCATCAAATGTCATACCGCATCTAGGCATTGAAATATCAAGCCTGTCACCCAGCCGGGCTTTCCTGATCAGCCAGGAATTCTTGCTCGTATGGTCATCCTGATTATCAACCACAACTAGTTGATAATGACTGGCATCCCTGGCATCACTTGTTATGCTGAATGGCCTTGGCTCATCGCCCGGTCGCGCAGGAATACTGACCTCAATATTCGAACCCGGAGAGAACTCGGGCAAACGGTCGTGTTCGCCTGATATAAGGCTGATTTTATTGGCCTTTTCGGACAAGGCCTCCATATCAGATATCGCCGCTTTGATTACCGGATCAGAGCGCATGGCGACCAGATGACCTGTATCATTTCCCTTGCTGCCGTAGTCTTAACGGATCGTAAAATGGTGGTTTTGAAACCCGTGCCTTACAGGTGAAATCATCGCTTTGTACATCTACTGCTGTGCCCGGTTCGGCATAATCCGGCTTCAAATGCACCAGCGCCAATGACTGCATCAGGTAGCGGCTATAAGCCGGTGTCGTAACCACACCTACTTCCTTGCCATCAGCTACAAGCTTGGCTCCTTCAGCCACTGCTTTATCACTGTCACAGATGATCCCGGTCTGGAAGAAACGCGGCTTGTTCTGCTTTTCCTGCAAGGCTTTTTTGCCCCTGAATTCATCACGTTCAATATCCACATCCCAGGACTTTGTCTGGAAATCCACAGCCCAGGACATACCCAGTTCCCACGGCGTGGTGTCACCTTCTGGCATATCGAACGGGTAAAAAAGCAGGCCGGCTTCTACTCGACACAGATCCAGGCAAGTAAAGGAACAGGGCATAATCCCGAACTCGGCACCTTCATCGAGGATGGTATCCCACAGATCCGGGGCATCCTCAGATGAACAGAAGATTTCATAGCCGCGCTCATGCGAATAGCCTGCCCTGGATATCAGCACATCCCTGCCGAACAACTGGGTTTTCCTATGATGAAAATAAGGCAGTTCAGCCAGTTCCATTTTTACGTAAGGTGACAGCAGATCCAGCGACTTAGGACCCTGTACCGACAAGACATGTACATCCTTGTCACGGCTGATCTGCACATTTTTGCCCTTGGCATATTCAGCCAGACGCTCTTCGGCATCGCCATCTCCATGCGTAGCGCGGTATTCATCCTCTGCATCCCTGTAAACCAGGAAATCATCCGAAATTGCGCCATTCTCATCACACAGACAACCCAGTTTCGACTGACCGGGTTTCAGCACTGACATATCGGCGGCCTGCATTGCATTAAGAACTTCCAATGCATCAGGACCACTGATATTGATTACCTGCAGACAAGTAACATCCCATAGCCCCACACGGGTGCGCACCGCAACATGCTCATCATCCGGATCCGTGTTATACAGCCAGGGAACCCCCATATTCCACAGCGGTTCTTCAAAAGTGGCACCAAGCTCCTTGTGTCTGCTGTATAGTGCATTGGGTCTTAATTCACTCATTAACCGACTCCCCGAAACTGTAAATCTATTCTTTGAAATTACTGCCATAAACAGCTATGACATTCGGCAATAATCGAGATGCATAACTACAAATCTGATTTTGACCAATAATGTACTTGCCGATAAATACCGTCAATCGCTCCTAAGACATACCACCTATTGAGTAAGATGATGTGTGACAGGGATTCATAACTACCTGAAAAACATCGTGGCATAGTGTTTCAATCAGCAACTGTGCATAAATACCCCGTAGGTGGTAATCCTGAGGGACAATTGACACTCATCCTGATCATTCTGAATCATCGTGATTATTAAATTTGGTCAAACCAAATGGTCGATACTGTCCTTTATATAACGGTCCATTAACGGTCAGCATAAGTCGTATCGATCAGATTGTTTGCAGGCCACCTAAGCCCAATAGCCAGGAGCCATGTATGCCTTGGGGATTACTCAAATACGGCTTTTCCAAAAAATATCCAGCACGGCAAGACATTCCTCCAAACAAGGAACTGAAAAACAGTTACGACGTAATCATTATCGGCGGTGGCGGCCATGGCGCAGCAATCGCTTACCATCTTGCCCGTTACCACGGCATAACCAATGTTGCAGTTCTGGATAAGGGCTACATAGGTGGTGGCAATACAGCCCGCAATACGGCAGTTATTCGATCGAACTACATAACACCGGAATCTGTTGATTTTTACAAAGAATCAGTGGAACTTTACAAGCAGCTGTCCAATGAGCTTGGCTACAACATGCTCTATTCACAACGCGGCCAGCTCACACTTGCGCATTCAGATGCAAGCATGCGCACCTTTCGACTCCGTGCCGAGGTCAACAAGCAATGCGGCGTGCGATCGGAGATGGTGGACAGGGAACAGATTCGTGAACTGGTCCCCTGTCTCAACCTGGACAAGAATGCCAGATACCCGATTATTGGCGGCCTCTGGCATAAAGATGGGGGAACGGCACGGCATGACTCCGTAGCATGGGGCTATGCCATGCGTGCCTCACAGCTGGGTGTTGAGTTTCACCAACGTACTGAAGTGACTGATATCAAGCAGTCAAACGGCAGGGTGACCGGTGTAGTTACAAATCGTGGCACAGTAAACTGCAAGGATGTGGTTCAGGCCGTGGCTGGTATGAGCACGATAGTAGCCAAAATGGCTGGAATCCAGTTGCCTATCAGAACTTTCCCTCTGCAGGCCATGGTCACCCAGCCATTGAAGCCTTTTGTTGACCCTCTTGTCAGTTCTGCCGCCCTGCACTGCTATATCTCGCAGACTGCTCGTGGCGAAATTGTCATAGGTGGCGGTTCCGATCCCTATGAACTCTATTCCACTCGTTCGTCACTGGATCTCAAGGAAGGTCTCATAGGTCATCTGCTCGAGATGTTCCCATTTCTGAGCGAAGTAAAGCTGCTACGGCAGTGGACCGGCATGACCGACATGACACCTGATTACAGCCCCATCATGGGTGAGACTCCGCTTCAGAATTACTGGATCGATGGAGGCTGGGGTACCTGGGGCTTCAAGGCGACACCGATTGCAGGCAAACGTATGGCTGAAACCGTCGCCAGGGGCAGGGCCCCGGACCAGATCAGGCCGTTCAGCCTCTCCCGGTTCAGAACCTATCACCTGTCCAATGAAGCTGGTGCTACGGCAGCTAGCCATTAATCCAGCAGGAGTGATTGCATGAAGATTATGCACTGTCCCTTGAATGGCCCCCGCAATATCTCTGAATTCGCACCCGGTGGCGAGGTAACCCGTATGCCGGAACCTTCATTGACCAGCGATGAAGCGTGGGCCGACTATATATGGATGCACAACAACCATGCAGGTGTTGTCACTGAATGGTGGTGTCACGTCCCCACTTCATACTGGTTTATAGCTGAAAGAAACACCATCACTGATGAAATCATACGAACATACCCCGCCAGCCAACTCTATACCGAGCGCATGAATTTTGAGCAGAACGCGGAGAACAAATAATGACTGGCGCGGAGAACTACAGGATCACAGACAGGCCGGACGGGCAACGCACTGGCCTTCTTGTTGATTCTGAAAGAAAAATTGAATTCCATTTCGAAGGACATAAATATCAGGGACTCGCAGGAGACACCATTGCCAGCGCCCTGGCCGCCAACGGTGTCTGGCTATTAGGTCGTTCGTTCAAGTATCACAGGCCCAGAGGTGTGCGTTCCATGGCTGGTCTGGAAGCAGACCCGATGGTACAGCTTGAACATGAGCCCAATGTTCAGGCTGATCGTCACCCCATATCCCAGGGCCTGAAGGTCTATGGCCAGCATTATAGTGGCAGTCTGAAACATGACCGCCAGTCATTCATGGGCTTGTTGAGCAAATTCATGCCCGTGGGGTTCTATTACAAGGCCTTTTATCGGCCGCAGGGTATCTGGCAGAAGTTCTGGGAACCGATAGTCAGACGCAGTGCCGGCCTTGGCAAGGTCAACCTTGAGACGCCCCATTTTTATTATGATAAAAAATACGAATTTTATGATCTCGTTGTTGTCGGTGCCGGGCCGGCTGGTCTGGCAGCAGCAATACAGGCTGCCGAATCAGGCGCCCAGGTTCTGCTTGTAGAACAGGATGTCATTATCGGCGGCTCGCTTAACTATTACCGATTCAACGCAGACAACTCTGATTCTGAAAAACTGCGTAACGAACTGGTTGAAAAGATTGAAGCACTGTCAAATATCACAGCCAGAACCAGTGCCTATTGCAACGCCTGGTTTGCCGATAACTGGTTGCCGGTTATCCAGGACAACCGGATGTACAAGGTGCGCGCTGATGAGGTGATTCTAGCCACGGGATCAATGGAACAACCGGCGATATTCCGTAACAATGACCTGCCCGGAGTTATGCTTGGTTCCGGCGCCCAGCGAATGGTCAATCTGTTTGGCGTCAAACCGGGCAATCGGGCCGTCATCCTGACAGCCAATTCTCATGGTTACAGCAGTGCTATTGACCTGCTGGATGCGGGAACGGATGTCGCAGCAATCGTGGATATGCGCCATGACATTCCGGATAGTGACCTGGTCATAGCGGCCAAAAACAAACGTATCCGTATTGAAACGGGCAGTACTATCCAGGAAGCGGTAGCCGGCAACAGACATGTCAGCGGCGCACGCATAGCGAAGATTACCGGCCAGGGCACCTGTGAAAGCAGCAGCTCGCATATAGACTGCGATCTTATATGTATGAGCACCGGGTTTACACCAGCCTATCAACTGGCATTACAGGCTGGTGGCAAGCTCAACTACGATGACGAAAATGCAATTTTCGATATTACCGGCCTCCCTGAACACCTGCACCTGGCCGGTTCGGTAGCAGGCCTGTATGACCTGGATGCCGTGTTCAAAAGTGGCCAGCAGGCAGCCTGGCGAGCCTGCAATAACCTGTCACTCCAGAGTGGCGATGAACCACAATTACCTGCCCATACAGGACAGCAGGGCATCAATCATCCCTGGCCAATTTTTCCGCATGAAAAGAGCAAGGAATTCGTTGATCTGGATGAAGATTTACATTATTCGGATATCGTCAATGCCTGCGCGGATGGCTATGCCGAGCTTGAACTGGTCAAACGCTATTCAACTGTAGGCATGGGCCCGTCGCAGGGCCGGCATTCCGCCCTGGCAACGGCCCGTATTGTCTCCAGGGAAACCAACCGGAGTGTATCGGAAACCGGTGTCACAACGGCGCGCCCGCCTCTGGCAGCGGAAAAACTGGGTGTTCTGGCAGGCCGTTCCTTTGAACCGGAACGTTTTACTGCCATTCATCACCGTCATATCGAGGCGGGTGCGACCATGATGAACGTAGGCCTGTGGTGGCGCCCGGCCTACTACGGCAGGAGTGAGGAACGCGAACAATGCATCAGCAACGAGGCTATGGCGATCCGCAACAACGTCGGTCTGATCGATGTCTCCACCCTCGGTAAAATTCAGATTCGCGGCCAGGATGCGGCAGAGTTCCTCAACCGCATGTACACTTTTGCCTACCTGAAACAGCCAACCGGTCGCGCCCGCTACCTGCTCATGACCAACGACGCCGGCACCATCATCGACGATGGTGTGGCCGTTCGCATCACCGACAACAATTTCTACATCACCGCCACTACCGGCGGTGTCGATAATGTCTATCGATCCATGCTCTGGTGGAACGCCCAGTGGCGCCTGGATGTGGATATTACCAATGTCACAGCCGCCTACGCCGGCGTCAATATTGCCGGTCCGAATTCCCGGACCGTCCTGGAAAAACTCTGTCAGGACGTGGATTTGTCTGCAGAAGCATTTCCGGGAAACGAGGCCCGTATTGGGACTGTCGCGGGTATCCCCGCACAGCTGATCCGTGTCGCATTCGTCGGTGAACTGGGGTACGAAGTTCACGTTCCGGCCTCCCAGGGTGAAGCACTCTGGGACGCCCTGATTGAAGCCGGCGAGGAATATGATATCAAGCTGGTCGGCGTTGAGGCTCAGCGAAACCTGCGCCTGGAAAAAGGTCATATTATTGTCGGTCAGGATACGGATGCCATGACCTATCCCGAGGAATGCGGGATGGGCTGGGCTGTCAAGTACAACAAACCATTCTTCGTGGGCAAACGCTCACTGGAAATCAGGAACAAGCATCCGTCCAGGCGTCGCCTCGTCGGTTTTGAAATCAAGGATAAATCAGAAGAAGTACCTCAGGAATCCAATATCGTGCTGCATGGTAACGTGGTCACTGGTCACGTTACTTCCGTGGCCCGTTCACCGACACTGGAAAAGATTATCGGCATGGCTTATGCCCGCACCGAAAATGAACCGGGCGACAGAATCACCATTAAGCTCAGCAATGGCCAGACTGTGAATGCAGATGTGATTGAGATGCCATTCTACGATCCGGAAAACAAACGCCAGGAGATGTAATCGCATGTCAGCAAATCCTGCCAAACCTACTGATTTTGCCTGCCGCCCCTTCCATTACCCGGCGCTGGAAGCCGATGGCGCGTATTTTGAATCCCTGGGTGAATCAGTCATAGCTGCCAGTTTTGATGAAAACATCGAATCCGAATGCAAGCAAGCGGCCAACCTGGGACTGGCTGATCTGTCACCGTTGCCGCGGACCGGTTTCAAGGGCAAGCAGGCAATCAACTGGCTAAGCGATACAGGTCTCAGCATTGGCGAGGAAAACAATTATTCCTGGCTCCAGACCGACCAGACACTCATTGCCAGGCTTGCGGACACCGAGGCGCTTGTCCTATCCGATCTCAATGCGCGATCGGATTTATGTCGGCGTCTTGAGAAACAGAATGCCGAGCAGATGCCAGAACAGTGTTACCACGTACCCAGGCAGGATAGCTCGGCGTGGTTCATTGTTACCGGAAAACATGCCGATATCATGTTTGCCAAACTATGCGCCGTCGACATGCGCCTGTCGAGGTTCAAGTCAGGCAGTATTGCCCAGACATCAATGGCACGCATGAATGCCATCGCCATCAGACATGACCTGGGCGAAATACCGGCTTTTCATATATTGTTCGATAGTGCTTCCGCAGACTATCTCTGGCGCATGCTCAAGGACGCCATGTCAGAATTTTCCGGAAAACCGGTCGGCTATAATGCCATCTGTCACTTGGCACAGTAATGGCACACGCTCATTGACTGATGCGATTGCTAGTTGATTGGATCAACTTCAACGACATCGTAGTGATTTTGGATCGCGGTATCACCAGCGTGTAGGAACTTGAGTAACAGGTGGTAGGTATCCAGGTCGAACCTGTGGGACTGTTTTTGTGCCCACAATTGTCCCAGTTCTGATTTCGTCCTGACGGTACCAAGGTAGCCCCATTGCCAAAGCAGGTGCCAATCCGTATGTGCGGGATCGTCATTGGAAATTTCCACCACGGCGACGGGCCCGTCATAGGGCCAGACGAGCAATTGGTATTCTGCCAGTGCACTCAGCAGGCGTTCATTATGTGCCGCGGCTGACTCCCGATCGATGCAGGCGCCACGGCAATGGCCCAGCTGCGCGCCGAAGCAACGCCCGCCACCTCGCTCCAGCCCCAGACGCTTTGGGCACAGGCCCTGGGCCTTGCTGATGGCGCGTAACTGCAGCTGGGCCTGGCGTCTGTTGCGGCAGGCCCAGTAGGTTGTTTCACGGATCCGGCCGCCCTCGAGCATGATAATCTGCGGCTGCAGGAAACCATCCGCGGCCGTTGACAGTCGCAACGTCCATAGCTGCCGCGAACGACGCTGGCGCTGGTTGTACAGTGGCCGGCGCGTCTTGATTTCATGGTTCTCGAGCAGCAGCGCGCCCAGCTCGCCGGCAGTTTCTGTGTGGTCGATATGATACGTCTGCATGGCCAGCCGACCCTCACGGGGATCGCTAAAACGCGCGGCGTAATGCGACTGGACACGTTCGCGGATATTGATGCTTTTGCCCACGTACAGCAGGGCGCCTTGTTCGCCATAGCAGCGATAGACGCCCGGCCCTGCGGGCAACGAGCGTACCCCGGTGTAGGCCGGCAAGCGTTCGATCTGCAAGCGCTCGCCGGGGATCGGTATCCCTGTCTTATTCATGAATCTGTTCTTCACCTGCCTGTCTTAAACATGTCCGGGAATGGTTCCGCATCATGCCATGAACGCATATCATGGATATGATCGCAGACCACGATAATAGTTGCAGCCGCAAAGCATGTTCATGATGGTACGCAGTCATACGTGGAGAAAGATGCCGCCTTGTATGCGGCATGGTAGTAATGAACTCAGCTGCAACTGGTTCTAGATGCCACAGGAACAAACGGCGACGGTCTGGTGTTCAATAACAGTCCAGGAAATCCAGCAGTTTTCCGGCGGTGGCTGTCGGCGCCGTATCAACAAAGAAGTGTCCTCCCGGTAGCGCGGCGATCTCGAGTTTCTCGCAGTGCGGCCGCCAGGTGCCGGCAATGTCGAAGCAGTCATTCATGACACCGTCCTCACCATAGAGTAACAGCATGGGTGTGGTGATACGCTCATCAAGAGCGGCCTGATCGTGCTCCACATCAATTGTCGCTGCGGCCCGGTAGTCGTCACACGCGCCCTGGATCATGGCCGGATCGCGCCAGCAACGACGGTACTCGGCCAGCTGTTCCGGATTGAAGGCATCGAGACCGGTTCGACCCCAGCCGCACAGGCAGTATTCGAAAAAGGCATCCGGATCGAGTCCGATCATGTGTTCAGGTAACGGGCTTGGCTGGGCCAGAAAGGACCAGTGCCAGTAGAGCGTGGCCAGCTGCTTGTCCATGGCCCACCACATCATCCAGGTCGGCACGATGTCCATCACGGTGAGACTGATCAGTCGATCGGGCTGATCCTGTGCCAGCCGATAACCCACCCGGCCGCCGCGATCATGGCCAACCAGATGAAAACGTTCATAACCCAGCGTCTGCATCAGCGCAACGTTGTCCGTCGCCATGGTACGGAAGGAATAGGTTTGCGGGTCGCCATCCGCATCCGGTTTGCTGCTATCGCCGTAGCCACGCAGATCAGCGCATACCACCGTGTAGTGTTCTGCCAGTTGAGGTGCAACACGCGCCCATGTGGCCAGGTTTTGCGGGAAGCCGTGCAGCAACAGCACGGCCGGTCCCGAACCGCCTACCATGCAGCGTATGCTGACGCCCTCGGCTACCGGAATGTCATGACGGGTAAACTGTTCAAACACACTCCCTCCTGTCCCCAACGGCAGTAATGCGGCAAGTACACAATAGTGTCTCGCACTCGTAGCCTGCCTCTATTATTTTTATTGGCGACGCCCGTTGCGAAAATGGGCTATCGTGCATGCACCGTCACCTGTTTTTATCTTTCGTTAACTCAGGTGTCATGCAATCCTAGGGTACAGACCATAGCCTACTCGTCTTCAGCGATGGTTTAAACGGTCGATCCGGTCGTGAACCGGACCAGTTTATATACTAGACTTTGTATAGCGACCACCTGATTCCGGAGGCAATGATGAAAGACACACCGGTACTGACGGGTATTACGCTCTATCATGCGATCCGTGCACTGTATCCCCATCCCAGTCGCCGTGTCGGCCCGGAAAATTACTGTGTCGGCGGGGCGTTGCTGAAATTCTACGAGTCCGTTCATGGTCCTGCCTTCCCGGCGCAGGGCATGCTGATCAATCTGCTGCAACGCGGCAACCCGGAGCTCAGCGAACTGTGGGCATTCTTCTACGCCGGCAATATCATGCGCCGCAACGATCAGGGCGACTACGAAGGGGCCTGGAAGCAACTGCGCCAGGCGCTGACGCATGACACAGAGGCCGACCAGGGCGAAGTCACCAGGAACTGATAACCCGCTGACAAATCAG
Source organism: Methylohalomonas lacus (assembly GCF_024808875.1). GTDB lineage: Bacteria > Pseudomonadota > Gammaproteobacteria > Methylohalomonadales > Methylohalomonadaceae > Methylohalomonas > Methylohalomonas lacus. The sequence continues at coordinate 47,920 of NZ_JANUCT010000012.1, read as the reverse complement.
CTGGATCACCGTTCCTGCCGCAGTTCCGCCAGCGACAGGATGATGTCGCGATGCAACAATAATTGCAGCCGGTACAGAGAAGTCCTATTGTTAACTGACGACTCCATGTGAACGGTTGCCCCAAGGCAGCCAGGAAGGTTAGAGATGACAACCTTCGGCCATGCCACTGAGCGCCAAAGGCTCAGCGAACTTGCCTCCTACGGCATTATGGACACCGCCCCCGAGGCAAATTTTGACCGGATTACCGAACTTGCCGCAATGATTGCCGGTACACCCATCGCCCTTATCTCGCTTGTGGATGAAAAGCGGCAATGGTTCAAGGCCAAGGTCGGTATCGATATCTGTGAAACGAGGCGATCGGTCGCCTTCTGTGAACACACCATCATGCAGCAGGCGCCGTTGCAGGTTTCAGACGCCCGTCAGCATCCGCTGTTCAAGGACAACCCGCTGGTCGTTGATGAACCGTTCATTCGTTTCTATTATGGCGTACCGTTGAGAACGTCGCGCGGTTATAACCTTGGCAGTCTGTGCGTCATCGATCGTACCAGTCACCAGTTGAGTACCAAGCAAAAGACCTGTCTCAACCATCTGGCCGAACTGACGGTGCTGATGCTGGAAGACCGCCGCGCGCTGCTACAGATTGGTGATCGGCGCCGGGCGCTTTAAGTCGCCTATTCAGCCGGTTCGCCGTGCTTGTCCGCCAGCGTCCAGCCCTCGTCCGTGCGGATATAGGTCAGCGCCATGCGGCTCCTGTGCTCGTAACCGGGCTGGTGAAAATGCATCATCAACTCCGGGTTGAGCGGATCGTCCTGACGTATTTTCTTGCGCTCGTCGGCAGGTAACTGCTTTTCAGTACGCGTGAAGGTAACGGCAAAATCATAGCGACAGCGATCGTCCGTGCAGTCCGCCTGACCAATCGGCCTGAACTCGTATTCAAGAACGCCGAGCGACGTCTTCTCATCCAGCTCGGCCGCCAGTGCTTCGCCGGCCTCGTTCATTGACGGTGCACCCTCCGGAAGCACGACCTCCTCCGTCGCCGACTCGGCAACCGTATCCGCCGTCTGACGGCTGTCCGAATCATCATCACCGCAAGCTGCCAGCGTCAGTAACACCAGCGTTATGCCCAGCCCTGACGCCCGGCTCCAGGTACTCTGCATCATCTCTTCCCCCAACAACCTGATTATTCTTATAGTAATGCTGCACCGCAGCGACTTGCATTGTCACGATGCGTAAATGATAAGCGCAACCGCTGGACCAGAGGAAGTCCGCGGACCGGTTATTTGGACGCGGTGCACACTTTCACAGAACCGGCGCTTGTCATGAAACAATAACAAATCAGTCGCTATCGCGGGCAAACGTCGACAACTGGCGCGTGTCATACCAGAACGATTCAATCACACCATCTCCAGGGAGGCATTATGGAACTACAGGGCAAAACCGCCATTGTGACCGGCGCCAGCCGCGGCATCGGCGCGGCGATCGCCAAACGGCTGGCCGCCGACGGTGCCCACGTCGCGGTCAACTACGGCAGCTCAGCGGCAGATGCCGAAGCCGTCGTCGACGACATTCAGTCGGCCGGCGGCAAGGCCTTCAGCGTGCAGGCCGACATGAGCAGCAGCGAAGGCGTGCGCGATCTGTTCGCCGCCACCGACAGGCAGTTTGCCGGCAAGCTCGACATCCTGGTCAACAATGCCGGTTATTTCGCCCTGGGCGAACTCGGTGACAGCAGTGATGAAGATTTCGACAAGACCGTGGATCTCAACATACGCGCCGTGTTTCTCGCCGCCCGCGAGGGTCTGGGCCGTATGCAAAGCGGCGGGCGCATCATCAATATCGGCAGCATATTCGGCGAGCGCATGCCGTTGCCCGGCGTCGGCATTTATACCATGAGCAAGTTTGCGGTGGCCGGCTTCACCCGCGCCTGGGCACGTGACCTCGGTCCGAAAGGGATTACCGTCAACTGCATTCAGCCGGGTCCCATCGACACCGCCCTGAACCCGGCCGACGGCGAGTTCGCCCCGGCTATCACGCCGCTAACCGCGCTCGGCCGCTACGGCGAAACCGGCGAAGTCGCCGAGCTGGTCGCATTCGTCGCCTCACCACGCGCGAGTTACATGACCGGCGCCTGCCTCAATGTCGACGGCGGTGTGAATGCCTGATCGGTTAACCGGTTAATTGGTGACTGGTAATTAGTGATTGGCCAGGCCTGCCTTTGTGGGAGCAGATCACATTCCGCGAACCTATTGGTGCATGTTTCGCCGACTGAAGTCAGCTCCTGCAGGTGGATGGTTTTTTGATGATAGCCAAATCCGGGTACCTGGGGAACGCATCAACCGACAGCGCGCACGCCACCTTCTCCCTTCCCCCTTGATGGGGGAAGCAAGAGCCTGTCCCGGCATGCAGTAAGCCGGGAATGGGGGTGAGTTAAACAGCCTCGATAATTCAATCACCCCCACCCTGGCCCTCCCCCATCAAAGGGAGAGGGAATGAAATGTAACTTGCGGGAGCGGCGAGCCGCCGCGAAGCAAGCTCTACGCTGTCGACGATCTTTTCAATCCTCGTCGATCGTATAAAGCGAGGCGTTGCCGCCGATCGCGGCGGTGTTGACGGTGAAGGTGCGCTCGACCGCGAAACGCAGCAGGTAGTTGGGGCCGCCGGCCTTGAAGCCGGTGCCGGACAGCCTCTCGCCGCCGAAGGGTTGCACGCCGACGACCGAGCCGATCATGTCGCGGTTGACGTAGAGGTTGCCGACCCGGGCGCGATTGCGGATGTATGCGGCGGTTTCCTCGACGCGCGAGTGAATCCCGAGGGTCAGACCGTAGCCGCTGTTGTTGATCGCGTCGATGACGCTGCCGAGCTGATCGGCCCGGTAGCGGATGACATGCAGGATCGGGCCGAAGACTTCACCGGGTAATTGATCCAAACGCTCGATCTCGTAGGCGCACGGGGCAAAGAAGTGACCGTCGTCGAGATCCTCCGGCAGCGCCAGTTCCTGGATGACCCGCGCCTCATTGCGCATACGCGCGGCATGCTGCTCGAGCATCTGCCGGGCCGACGCGTCGATGACCGGGCCGACGTCGGTGGCCAGCAGGGCCGGGTCGCCGATGCTCAGTTCGCGCATGGCGCCGGCAAGCAGCTCCAGCAGTCGCGGTGCGATTGCCTCCTGCACGAACAGCACGCGCAATGCCGAGCAGCGCTGGCCGGCACTGTTGAATGCCGAGCGGGTGACGTCGCGCACAACCTGCTCCGCCAGTGCCGAGCTGTCGGCGATCATCGCGTTGACGCCGCCGGTCTCGGCGACCAATGGAATGATGGGACCGTCGCGCCTGGCCAGCGCCCGGTTGATGGCGCAGGCCGTTTCAATCGAACCGGTAAAGGCGACGCCGTCAATGCGCGGATCGTTGACCAGCGATTCGCCGACCGCGCCGTCGCCCGGCAACAGCTGCAGTACTGCTTCCGGTATGCCGGCGGCACGAAACAGCCGGACGGCACGGGCGGCGGTCAGCGGCGTCTGCTCGGCGGGCTTGGCGACGACCGTGTTGCCGGCGGCGAGTGCGGCGGCCACCTGGCCGGTAAAAATGGCCAGCGGGAAGTTCCACGGGCTGATGCAGGCAAAAACGCCACGGCCCTGCAGGGCCAGTTCGTTCGACTCGCCGGTCGGCCCGGGCAGTAGCCGCGGCACGGCAAAGTGCCGTTCAGCCTGCACGGCATAATAGCGACAGAAGTCGATCGCCTCGCGTACCTCGGCCAGCGCGTCCGGCAGCGTGCGGCCGCCCTCGCTCACAATGAGCGCCATGAGTCCGGCACGCTCGGCCTCAAGCCGATCAGCGGCGGCGCGCAACAAGGCGGCCCGTGCCGCACCGCCGCGGGCGTTCCAGTCCGGCGCCGCGGCGGCCGCGGTCTGCAGCGCCGCCTCGACTGCCGCGCCGTCGGCGTCACGCACGTAACCGATAACCCGTCTGGAGTCACCCGGATCGGTAACCGGCCGCCGGTCGTTTTCTCCCGGAACATCGGCAGTTGCTTCAGCAGGCTCGGCCGCCCGATCGGCGAGCTCGATGCCAAGTTCGGCGACAACCAGCGGATCGCTCAGGTCCGGACCGTGGGAATTGGGACGCGCCTCGCCGTAGAGATCGCGTGGCAGCGGGATCCGCGGGTGCGGCTGGCCAGCACTCTTGCGGGTGGCCTGCAGCGGGTCGAAGACGACCTCTTCCACCGGCAGGTCGTCCTCGACGGCGCGATTGACGAACGAGCTGTTGGCACCGTTTTCCAGCAACCGCCGCACCAGATACGGCAGCAGCGCCTCGTGACCACCGACCGGTGCGTAGACGCGGCAACCGGGTATCGCCTGGCTGTCCATCAGGTCCTGGTACAGCGCATCACCCATGCCGTGCAGGCGCTGGAACTCGTAATCGGCCGTACCGGCCTGCTCAAGGATCCAGGCCACGGTGTAGGCGTTGTGGGTGGCAAACTGCGGCAGAAACGCCGCGTCGTAATCGAGCAGGCGCCGGGCGCAGGCCAGGTAGGCGACGTCGGTGTGCGGCTTGCGCGTGTAGACCGGGTAACCGTCGAGACCGAGTTCCTGGGCACGCTTGATCTCGGTATCCCAGTAGGCGCCCTTCACCAGGCGTAGCGGTATGCGCGTGGCATGGCGCTCGGCCTGCCCGGCAAACCAGTCGATTACCGCCGGCGCGCGTTTCTGGTAGGCCTGAACGGCCACGCCCAGCCCGTCCCAGCCGGCGAGATCGGCGGCGGCACGCAGCCGGGCAAAAACGTCCAGACTCGGCTCCAGGCGCTCGGCTTCCTCGGCGTCGATGGTCAGCGCGACGCCGGCCTGCCTGGCCCGGCGCGCCAGGTCGAGCACGCGTGGTACGAGTTCGTCATCGAGGCGGGCACGTTTGGCAAACGCGTAGCGCGGATGCAGCGCCGATAGTTTGACCGAGATGCCGGGGGCAGCGGCGCCGTCACCGAGATCGGCGCCCTGCCGAGCCAGTGCCTCGATGGCGGTACGATAGGCCTGCTGGTAGTACTCGACGTCGGCGTGACAGACCGCCGCCTCGCCGAGCATGTCGAACGAATAACGCCAGATGCGGTTGCCGCTTTCGGTGCCGCGGTCAATGGCTTCAGCGATCGTCCGACCCATGACGAACTGGCGCGCCATGATGCCCATCGCCTGGCGCAGGGCCGCGCGCACCAGCGGTTCGCCGCCGCGCGCAACCAGCCGCTGCAGCACCTTGGACGCCGAGCTGTCACGGTCGCTGCCGATGGCCACCATGCGGCCGGTCAGCAGCAGTCCCCAGGTACCGGCATTGACGAACAGCGATGAACTGTGGCCAAGGTGGCTATCCCAGTGGCCCCGGGCCAGCTTGTCGCGGATCAGGCGATCGGCGGTAGCCGTATCGGGTATGCGCAACAGCGCCTCGGCCAGGCACATGAGGATGACGCCCTCGTCCGAGGCGAGATCGTATTCGTGCAGAAACGCCTCGATGCCACCGGCGCTGTGCCGACGTGCTCGCATCGACTCGACCAGCCCGCAGGCGCGGCGGTAAATGCGGTCGGAGGTGTCGGCATCCAGCGCGATCGTCTCCTGAAAAGCCCGCACACAAGTCGCTTCATCAACGCGATAGTCATGGGCAATCCTGCTGCGCGATGGCGTCCGTTCGCAGCCGCCCTGCAGGCCGAATGGACGCGATTGTGGTTCACGCGCATGCCGGGCTTCAGCCATACTCACTGCCTCCTGCCAGTATCAGCTTGCCGGTCGGATGACCCTGACACTGACATTATCCATTTCACCACCAGTGGCAACGCATTTCCACAAGGGTTTCGATTCCTGCCGGGGACAACGATCGCGGCCGGGCGCCTCTAGTGACAGTAATCATGGATCGCGATCATGCCTCGACATGTATCCAACAAAACCTGAACAGAATGTGCGATCCCGGCTCCGTGCCATGATCGCGTCATTGGCGTGGGTTGGCAAAAAAGGGCCATGCTGCGTAGTATGAATTCAGTAATATGGCAATAAAGCATTGAATACCCACGGAACCGACTTCGCGCCGATTGATGGCGTTGGCAACGGACTCACGCAATTCGGGGTTAACCAAGGAGGCACAGCATGTTTGAAAGGATGATGGTGCCGGTCGATCTGGCCCATATCGAAACACTGAAACCTGCCCTGCAGGCAGCGTCGGACCTGGCGGCACACTACAGTTGTGAAGTCCATTACGTCAGTGTCACCGCAACCGTGCCGGGCAGCGTTGCCCGAACACCGGAAGAATACCAGCAGAAACTGGAAGCCTTCGCCCGGCAGCAGGGCGAGAGCCACGGTCAGCCGGTCAAGGCCCGGGCCATCACCAGTCCCGATCCCATCGCTGATCTCGATGATGTACTGACCCAGGCTATCGACGACATTGGCGCCGATCTGGTTGTCATGGCCACACACCTGCCCGCGCACCTCGATGCAGTCATGCCATCGCATGGCGGCAAGATCGCCACAAATACCACGGCATCCGTATTTCTGATCAGGCCGTAAGCAACCGGCTGTTATGCCAATAATATTTCAACGACATTCCGAGGAGTTCTACCGTGACTAATCATTCTCAAGATGAGAAGGCCCAGGAGAACAACGAGGGTGCCGAGGGTATTCCGGCACCCGACGGTGCGGCCAACCTGATTGATACAGACTACGTCATCGGCCAGGACAACATCACCACGCGCAAGATGGGCGTCAACCTGGATCTGCATGGCAAGGTCTTTACGATTTCATCGCTGCTCATCGTATTTTTCGTCATCATCACGCTGGCGTTGCAGAACTATGTTGAACCGATGTTCAGCGGTCTGCGCAGCTGGCTGACCGATAACCTGAGCTGGTTCTTTCTGTCAGCCGCCAATGTCTTTGTCGTATTGACCATTGCCCTGATCTTCAGTCCATTGGGCAGGGTCCGTATCGGTGGCGCCCGGGCGACGCCGGATTTCAGCTATGCCGGCTGGTTCGCCATGCTGTTCGCCGCCGGCATGGGCATCGGCCTGATGTTCTACGGCGTGTCCGAACCATTGACGCATTTCAATACGTCACTGAGCGGCGACAGCTGGGCGCCGCTGGGTGGTGCCGCGGGCGATGCCGACGCCGCCATGGCCCTGAGCATGGCCGCCACTATATTTCACTGGGGTCTACATCCCTGGGCGATTTATGCCACCGTGGCGTTGGCGCTGGCGGTGTTCTCGTTCAACAAGGGCCTGCCACTGACGATGCGCTCGGTGTTCTACCCGATCCTGGGTGAGCGCGTCTGGGGCTGGTGGGGACACGTCATCGATATCCTGGCCGTATTCGCCACCCTGTTCGGCCTGGCGACATCGCTCGGTATCGGTGCCTCGCAGGCTGCCGCCGGCCTGAGCTATCTGTTCGATATACCGAACAATAACATCACCATGGTCTTTCTGATCATCGGCATCACCGCCGTCGCGCTGCTGTCGGTGGTCGCCGGCGTCGACAAGGGCGTGCAACGACTGTCACAGATCAACATGGTGCTGGCGTTCCTGTTGCTGATGTTCGTGATCATCGTCGGCCCGACCCTGATGATCATCACCGGCTTTTTCGAAAACCTGAAAGCCTATGTGGTGAATCTGCCGGCGCTGTCCAATCCCTTTGGCCGCGAGGATACCAACTTCAGTGGCGGCTGGACCGCGTTCTACTGGGCCTGGTGGATATCCTGGTCACCGTTTGTCGGCATGTTCATCGCCCGCGTCAGTCGCGGTCGCAGCGTACGCGAGTTTCTCATTGCCGTCCTGCTGGTTCCGTCCGCGGTGTCGGTACTGTGGATGACCTCATTCGGTAGCACTGCCATTGACCAGCTGGTCAACGGCGGCTTCGAGGGCGTCAAGGACGCGGCGCTGGAACTGCAGTTGTTCGTCATGCTCGGCCAACTGCCGCTGACCGCCATTACATCGTTCATCGGCATCATTCTGGTGATGGTGTTCTTCATCACCTCGTCGGACTCGGGTTCGCTGGTGATCGACTCGATTACTTCCGGCGGCAAGGTTGACGCACCCAAGCCGCAACGTATCTTCTGGGCTGTCATCGAGGGCGTGATCGCCATTGCGCTGTTGCTGGGTGGCGGGCTTATCGCGTTACAGGCCGCCGTGATTTCCACCGGTCTGCCATTCACCCTGGTATTACTGGCAGCATGCTACGCCATCGTCCGCGGGCTGATGAGCGAACCGCGCGGCTGATACGGGACTGACCGTTCGCACCGGCGTTCGGTACAGTCATGGCGGGCGGGCATCAATATCGATTGATGCCCGCCCGCTTCGTTTATGGGCCGGGACACTCAGCGCCACAAACTGCCGATGGGCACATCCGCGGGGAAATGGCGCGCGATCTGTGCCTGCAGCAATTCGGCCGTAGCCAGTGCATCGGTCAATGCATGATGGCCCTGGTAGGCCGGCAGGCCATAGCGCATGCGGCTGTTGTGCAGGCGGATTGATACGGGCGGACGCCGTATCCAGCGACGAAAACGCGCCCAGATTGACTGCCGGTAGCGGCGTGCTTCTATCGACATGGTATCGATCACCGGAAACTGGATACCCTCACCCAACAGGGCTTGCAGGGTCGTATTCAGGAACGGTCGCTCGATATGACGAAAATGCACCACCACCAGGCGCCCGGCCAGAGCCTCCAGCAATTCAGCAAGGATTGCATCGATTATCGGGGCCTGGGCTATGTCCGCGTGGGTAATGTGATGGAACGCGACCGACTCATCACTCAATGGCCGTAACGGTCGCACCACCCAGTAACGTCGCTGCGCCAGAGCGATGCGATTCAGCGTGAAAGGCACCAGGCCGATACTGACAATCGCATGACGCTGCGGATCGAGCCCGGTGGTTTCCATATCCAGGGCCACCAGCGGCGCCTCGTTGATGGGTGTGTCCGGCGCGATCGTACCAGCCGCAAAGAAACGGGCGAGACGTGCATCGCGTGCGGTCGCTGCGCGCTGGGCAAGATACTGCGGCCAATCCGGCGCCGCCGCTTTTGCGAACAGTGCCACTGTCTATTCCGCCGGCATGGGAAATCGAAAGCGCAGAAATTTCTGCGCGTAATCCAGTATCTGAAAGGAATCCTTAAGGTGATGCCGCTCGCTGTCGGAAACGTTTTCCGGCTCGATATTATTGTCGGGCGGGCGCTCCTGTTTGATATCGATCACCTGGTGACGATAGCGTGACATGGACAGAAATTCGAACGCATGCCGCAGGTTGTCACTGACACCCGGCGCCAGCAGCTGCGTCTGATCGATATCGTCGAGGCGATCGAAGCTGTTCTGCGCGCGCGAACCACAGGCCAGCGCATGGACGCGAATCAAGTCGACCATGGGAGCGATACCGCGACGCTTGAGATTGATCGAGTTGTTCTTCTTGCCGTCCTGCTCGAGCACGAAAGTGCGGAAAATGCCCAGTGGCGGCGTGCGGTTCAGGGCATTGAGCGCCATGGCCGCGAGAAACAGCGGCTTTTTCGCCGCCTTTTCCGCTATCAGTTCCTGCAATTCCTCGACCAGTAGGCTATCGCCGTAGATAGCATCGAGATCAAAAAAGATCGAACTGTTTAGTAGTCGCTCGGGTGTCGGATCATTCAGCCAGTCGTTGAAGTATTGCTTCCAGACCGAGAGCGGCTGGCGCCATTGGCGATTGGTCGCCATGATGTCGCCCTTGCAGTAGGGATAGCCGCAGGTATTGAGACCATCGCTGACGATCCCGGCCAGTGCCGCGAAATACGCGTCGTGTTCGTCAGGATCGAAATCATCGGCGAGCACCAGGGCATTGTCCTGGTCGGTCACGATCGACTGTTCGTCGCGGGCCAGCGATCCCAGGGCCATAAAACAGTAAGCCACGGGCGGCGGGCCCAGCGACTCCTCGGCCAGTTCCAGCAAGCGGCGAGTGAAGCTGCGGCCAATCGTCGACAGTGCGCTACCGACCATGCGCGAGTCCGCGCCTTCATCGACCATGCTGACAAACGCGGCACGCACATCCGGTGCCAGCCGGGCCATGCCGGCGGCATTGACCTGGCTGAAGATGTTGCTGACCAGATAGAAGCTGCTGTTCGTCTCGTAGCGGATAATATCCGAAAGGTGCACGATACCGATCGGCGATAGCCTGTGCATGACCGGCAGATGATGCACGTTATTGCGCAGCATGGTCAGCATGGCTTCATACACGGATTCATCGGACTGAATGACGATCAATCTGTCGCCGATGATTTCACCCACCGGTGTCTCGGGCGGCAACCCTTTGGCAACAACGCGACCGCGAAAGTCGCTATCCGTTAGAATGCCGCGCACCTGCCAGGGCCGTGCCTCACTGTCACGGTAAATATAGCGCGGCGCATCGTTCATACTGTCGACCACCAGCACGGCGGAGACCTGTGACTCGGTCAGTTGATGGGCTGCCTCCTGTACCGTTGTCGAGGCCGCGACGATCAGCGGGTAACGTGAGACCAGCTTGCGCACCCGCGTGATCATCATGTCATTGTTCTTTTTCTGCTCCTCGATAGTTGCCTGCAGACGCGGCCGTTCAAGTTCAACAAAATCGGCAAAGTTGTCGTTGCTTTCGCACAGCTTCTCGAACAGCACCTCGGGGATGAAATAGATGAGCGTATCTTCCATCGCCCGTACCGGGAAGCGCACGCGATTGTTGCGCATCAGCCCGAAGTGACCGAAGATATCGCCCTCATCCAGCCAGTTATACAGATCGCCGTTGCGACGATAGACCTCGACGGCACCGCTGCGGATATAGCACAGATGATGAATCTCCTGGTCATAAACCAGGATATCGCTACCCGCCTTGAAATAGGCTACCTCGATCTGACCGGCCACCTCATCCAGCAGATCGTCGTCGATCATGTCGAAGGGCGGAAAGCCCCCCATATGCTGGCGGATGTCGAGCAATTCTACTTCCATGTCGTTCTCCACCTTGTTGCAGGGTATGCCGGCATTATTTTCTAAAGCACCAGTGGCGGCCTGTCGGCGCGGCGACGTAACCAATTGATGACATTGAATACCGCTGGCCGTGACACGATCCAGCGCTCGAGCCGGTACTTGCCCGGATAATTGAGCAGCACGAGTCCGACCAGCAGGGTCAGTATGCCCTGCCCCGGCGTTACCAGCATGATGATCCCCATCATGAACAGTACGGCCCCAAGTGTGTTTTTCAGTATCACCAGCGGCACGCGGATCAGAATATGCTGTTTGCTACGACTGAGACTGCGGCGCCGCTCATGCGAAAAATAATCATGCGGCAGGCGCACGATCAGAATGGGTACGATAACCAGTGTGGCGACGAAGGTGATTATCGATCCGGCGAACAGCCACCAGAACAGTGCCTCGTATTGTTGCAACCCGTCGAGCATCAGCCTCGCGCCATCACTGCCAACAGAACCGTTTCATTAAGAGAATGTCTTTGGGACGCACAATGACTCGATTGATTCCATGAGCAGTCATGTTCGCGACGCCATCAGTACAGTATCCCTCAATCGGCCGGCAACCAGTCCCGGAACGCGCGACGGTAGATGTTGAGTACGGTGTCGAGCATCGCGGCGATAATCGGCCCGAGTAGTATGCCCACTGCACCGAACATGATGATGCCACCGAGGGTCGCCACCAGAATCAACAGATCCGGCAAGCGGGTATCACGGCCGACAATGATCGGGCGCAGGACGTTATCGACAAGACCGACGACCACCGCGCCCCAGACCACCATGGCAATACCCCAGCCGGTTGCGCCGGTCACGAACAGATAAATCGCTGCCGGTACCCAGATAAGCGGTGCACCAAGGCCGGGTATGGCGGACAGGATCAGCACGATGGTACCCCAGAATGCCGCACCACTGATGCCGGCTGCCCATAGACCGAGACCCACCAGCAGGCCCTGTAATGCACCGATAACCAGAATGCCCTTAAGTGACGCTCGCGTCACCGCGACGCCACGGTCGAGAATCAGGTCCCAGTCCTCGCGTGCAAGCGGCAGGTGCAGCTTGAATACATCCAGCATGCGCGCGCCATCGATGAGAAAAAAGAACATGGCGTAAAGCATGACAAACAGGCTAAGCAGAAAACCGACCGTACCCTGGGTAACTGCGGATACGCTGCTCACCAGCCATTTACCGGAAGCACTGCCGGCCTCGGCGATCTTGTTCAGGATGCGCTCGCGATATGGCTCCAGTTGCTCGGCATAGGGCAGCCAATCGGGCAATTGCGCGGTGATCGGTGTATCGCCGGACATGAGCTCCCTGGCCCAAGGCTTGATCTGTTCGCTCACCTGCACGGCCTCGGCGACGACGACACCCAGCATGGCCAGCAACGGCAGAACGATCACGACGACGGCAGCGGTGAGAACCAGAATGGCCGCAAGCGCCGACCGCCCACCAAGCCGCTGACACAACCAGCTTTGCAATGGATACAACAACGCACTGAACACGCCGGCCAGAACCAGCGCGATAATGAAGTTGCTGATCATGCCGAGGAATGTGGCACCGACGACCAGCAACAGCAGCAGGATGAAAACCTTGCGAAAACGATCGGTGCCCGGTGTGGATTCAGCCATGATGTTGTCCCGGTGAGTTGTTCAAAGGATACGGCTCAGGCACGCCAGATGAAGCGTAGGTACAGTGATACGAGCCCGAATATGGCAAAGCCGAGCAGCACGGCACCGAGAAAATAGGCACCGTAAACGCGGCCGAGCAATGTTGCAGCAGCGCTGATGGTCGTGATGAGAACGGCGGGGATCACCACGGCGGCAAGGACAAAACCCTTGCGATCGCCATAGCGCGGCTTGAGATTGACCTCGCCCCAGCACACCAGCCAGTACCACGCTATGGCGATACCGATCAGGGTCGGAATGGCAAGAACAAGTGCAATGAGTAATGGCATGCCGGCAGTTTAGCGGATATTCGGCATTGGCTGAAACGCCGCTATTGCCGACACTTGCCACATCATGCCGGCGTCCGCATAGTTCATCTTCAAATACGTCTGACCGGGGAGATGACATGTTGCGAATGAACCTGCTTGCCGAGACCAGTGATGCGATCCGGGAACAAGCTGGATTACTGCGGCTGGCGTTAGCGCTGATTGCCAGCCAGCTGATGATCATTGTTGCCGTACTGGTTGCGCTGGCAACCAGCCACTTCGGTCTCGGCGACAATCCGCTCGGCTGGCTGCTCTATCTGTTATGCCTGCTGTGGGCGGGAGCCGCCTGCACGCTGTTCGGCCTGGCTATGGGTGGCGCCGGCACACGCACACCACGCGTATGAATCGGGCCACAACGCTAGCGTTGAGTGACGCAGCCGGCCACCTAACCCAGCGGCACGTCCGGCTGACGGCTGGAACGTGAATCCGCCAGCGGCGGATTGTCGCCGGCGCGATAGGTAAACACCAGCGCGTGCTTGACCGCTTCGCTGCGGTTATTACCGGCAGCATGCAACAGGTGACTGTGAAACAGCAGCACGTCGCCGGGTTCGAGCTGCAAGGCCACGGCACTGTCGATGAGCGCCTGGTTGCGCGGGTCATCGCGCAGGAACAGCGCCGCGTCGAGCCGCTCCGGCTCGATATCCAGCCGCTGGCTGCCGGGAATCACGTGCAGGCCGCCATTGTCGGGATGTTCACCGTCCAGCGCCAGCCAGGCGTTGACCAGTTCCGGCCGGCTGAAGTACCAGTAGCGGGTGTCGCGGTGCCAGCCGGTGCGGCTACTGCCCTGCGGATGTTTGGTCATCAGGCAATTGTGATGATTGCGCACCAGCCACAGGTCATCGCCGAGCAACGCCGCCACGCGTGCCGTGATGCGTTCGTGGGTTGCCCAGTCGGCAAAGGCGGGGTGCCGATCGTAGGCCTGCAGCAGGCGGCGCACGGTGGTGCCCTCGGTCTGCCCGGTCAGCCCCGGCAGACCCGGATAGTCGGCCTCGGACTCATACTCCAGCGGCGCTTGCCGGGCGGCCAGCTGCTCACGGGCCACCTGTTGCAGTTCAGTCAACACGGTGGCCGGCGCCAACTGACGCAGTACCAGGTAGCCCTGCTCAGTGAAGCGATCGCGCTGCGCGGCGGTCAACGTTGCGGTGATGGTTTCAGTCATGGCGGCGCATTGTACCCGCGCCGACGGCTGTCGGCAGCGGCAATTTCGGAACCGGGCACGGGACAGATCCCGCCGGAATGAATGCTACTAGACGGTCTCGCCGTCGATGGTATCGCCCTGGGAGCCGCTGTCAGCACCCTGCCGGGCGGCGTCCGCATCCATGGGTTCATTGACCTCGACCGGCTCCCAGGTGGAATCGCCGAGCAGACGTACCGCCGACTGGTACTCCCAGTGGTCCGGCGCACCGCAGCTCCATGCCTGCGGACCGGTGGGGCTGAGCACGTACTTTTGCTTGCCGCTATGCCAGTACAGGTAATAGGTCTTCATGACCACCGGCGAGAACTGGTAGTCCGCTTCCAGTACCGCCTCGGTGACCTGCAGGCGATCCACGGTACCCTTGACCTGGCGTTCGATGGCCTCGAGCTGCTGACGCGCCAGGTCGTACTGCTCCTTCAACTCGTCGAGTTTCTGGTTCGTGTGATGCCGGGCGACGTTGCGCTGCTCATCCTTCTCGTCCGCCACCGGTACCGGGGCGTAGGGCGGCGCCGATAACTCCATCGGGTATTCAATGCTGTTATGTCGCTCTGGATCTTTGTCGGTGATTTTCATGACAACAATTTATACATGCTGAGAATTGATTGCCCATTATTGTCCTTGTATGGGCGCGAGCTTTCAAATACAAGCCTGTTAACCGGGAAAAAAACTGGATTAATCCTGAACAGGCAGGCTTCTGCCGGAAACAGCCCAAAAAACAAAACCCCGCCGGAGCGGGGTTTTGCGGGTACAACAAGTGCTAATGCTTACTTGTTGTTGATATACATCGTCACTTCGAAGCCGAAGCGGATGTCGTTATAAGCGGGAGTTTCCCATTTCATGATAAACACCTCCAGTTAGTGGATTAACGTCTCGTGACGTTGCCTGAATTCTGTCGCAACAAGTCTTACTTGTTGTTGATGTACATCGTCACTTCGAAGCCGAAGCGGATGTCGTTATAAGCCGGGGTTTCCCATTTCATCGTCTTTCTCCTGTCGATCGTTTGGTCAGCTCACTCGCTGTTACCGTGGATCATGCAGAACGCATGCCAACTCAGGAGTTGGTTTTAGAATCATTAATAATCAAGAATTTATTGAATTTTCCGGCATCGACGAAACGTCCTGACAGGGTGATTGGCTGCAACCAGATGGTTGCTGGCAACCAACCAGGTGGTTGGCGACGACCAGTCCGCAGCAGGCAGATGTGTTACCGTGCGCGCCAATAACCCCACAGAATCAAATGCGCTGAGGAATTCACCATGAGTCTGGTACTCGCACTGCACACGCTGGCCGCCGTCATCTGGGTCGGCGGCATGACCTTCGCCTACTGCTTCCTGCGCCCGGCCGCCGGCGCGACGCTGGATGGCCCGCAGCGCCAGTCACTCTGGCAGGCAGTCTTCGGACGCTTTTTTCCAGCGGTATGGCTGCTCATCGCCATCCTGCTGGCCAGCGGCTACTACATGCTGTTCGGTCTGTACGGCGGCTTTGCCGGCGCCGGCGTGCACATCCATATCATGCACGGGCTCGGCCTGCTCATGATGCTGTTGTTCGCGCACATTTTCTTCGCGCCCTGGCGGCGTTTTCGCCAGGCCCTGGACAATGGCGACACCGCAACGGCAGCGGCAAAACTCGAACAGATCCGGCTGTTTGTTGCCATCAACCTGGGTCTCGGGCTGATCGTGGTCGCCGTGGCCAGTGGTGGCCGGCTGGTGGGCTGATTAGGACGCGAACGTGACTGCCGGGGTGGATGCTGACGCGGTGCGCGCTTACCTGCGCGGCGTTGCCCGCCGCGGCAGACCGGTTCTCTACCGCGACGCCGCCCGCGAACTGGCACTGGAACCACCACACACCATTCACCAGCTGGCGCTGCTGCTCGAGCAACTGATGGTCCAGGATGCCCAGGCGGATGTGCCACTGATAGCCGCACTGGTCGTCAGCAAGCAGCGAAACGGACTGCCCGCGCCCGGTTTCTTTGCCAGGGCACGCGAGCTGGGACGCTATCAGGGACCCGACACCGGCATACCGGCGCGCGAATACCATGCCGCGGAGCTGAAGCGTGCAGTCGACTACTGGGGCTGATCGTCCCGGCCTGTCAGCCGGAATTCAACCCGCGGCGCGCTCGTATGCGATCGCCACCGCGCCGAGATTTTTTTCCATGCCCTGCAGACATTCCATTTCACTGTCACTCAGGCGGGCAAAGCGCAGCTCCGGCGGTGGCCGGAAAGCAGCGGCGTGCGCATCACTTTCGCGATAAAGCAGCAGATAGTCCAGGTGCAGCGACTGCTCTGCTTCGTGAACAATGGCAAGTTGTTCGTTGTCGAGTTCGGCGAGTTTCCAGTGCGGCATGCAAACCTCCATTGAACCGGTGAACTGTTACAGGTGAAGTTCTAACTTACGCCGGTTCAAACCGTGTTTCAAAGCACCGTCTTCAATCCATATCCCGGGCCCCTGGCAGGCAGGAAACGCCGCACATCCCCAAAATTGCGAGCCGGCATAACGGCCGCGTGCCCGGCGGCGTACCATGGAACGGCCGCAGACGGGACATTCGGGCGCGTCGTGCAGCGGATCGATCGCCTCGGCGGCAGCAGGCCGCAACAGGTTTTGCTCAATGTCGGCGCAAACGGGGCCGATAAGTTGAACCAGTTGCGCGCCGTCGACGAGCTGGACAGGCGTGGCCGCCGCGAAAGACTTGGCCGCACGGCTGAAATGACCGCTGGCGACGACAAAGCCACCATCGGCCTGGCCTGCGGTCACGCAAGCGTAAAGTTCGCGCACGACGCTGACACCCAGCCGGCGCGAATCCCAGTGCTTGAACTGGACGTAATCCTTTTCCAGGGCACGGCGCAGGACCAGGTCGACGCCCGCATCCACCCCGAACGGGTTCTGCAGCACCTGGTAGCCCTGGCGGCGATAGGCTTCGATGAGATAGCGTTCGAAGTCGCGCCAGTGCAAATGGCGGAGAGCGTGAATAGTCCGCTGGCGGTTGAACAGCCGGCGATCAAGGTATCATCGGCCCAATGACAACAGTGCTACCAGCACAAACAGGCCGGCGACGAATGGCGCCAGGTTGGCAAGGACCCGTGCGAACGTTGCAGGAACGGGGGCGTGATCGAGAAGACCGGGGGCGGCCAATGCCATGAGCAGATAGCTCAGAACCGCCAGCGCCAGTGCCATCGGCCAGGGCAGTTCCGCGGCGAGTTCAAACAGATGAGACCTGTGTCTGGCCATGCGCGCTGTCCCTGCTGCTGCATTCCTTTCCACAGGATCGCGTAACGCCACGATCACTTCCCAGAACATACATTTCAGCAGATAATTCGTGCAGCGGCCAGACAGCGGCAAAAAAAAACCCGGCGTTGGGAAACGCCGGGTGAATGAGTCTCAGGGGAGTGAGACGACGAAGCTCGTCAGTTCGGGTGACGACTTCGCCAAGAGGAGGAAGAGAGGATGACCCTCTCCAAGTTACTCAAACCTTTGCCGCGCAGCGCCGGCTGCTGCTTGCCGATGCTGCATAAAGGGGCATTGCCCTGCTGCAGTGCAATAGACTATTAGTACCTGTGGGTATACACAACTACTATTTTATTGACTCACTGTTTCTTTTAATGAAACAGATAACCAATTGATTTTATTGCATCATTAAAAAAATCTTACAAAAAAGCCGAACCACAGCGACCTTAAAAAAAGTCCCGGTCACGGAAGGCTCCGGACCGGGGCAAGCGTCTCAGCGGAGTGAGACGATGCGGCCGGCTCGGAATCCGGCCGCATCTGCGGAGGCGTAGAGCAAGCTCTACAGGTCAAAAACTTTCAGCCCAGCCTCAGTTCCAGCGCTGGTAGGTGGTACGCCAGCGGCCGTCGGACTGTCGTTCCAGTACGCTGATCATGCGGCCCTCAAATATCATGTCGTTTTCCGGCGAGCGCAGCGCCTCCCAGCGGCTGGTGACGATGATCGAATTGTCATCGCCCTGCACTTCGCTGATGTCGAGGGTATGGGCGTTGAAACCGATGTCGTACAGGGTTTTCCAGAAATTCCGGATACCCGCCGTGGTGGTTTCGGCCTGGCCGGACGGCGTCATCAGCACGGCGTCCTCGGTATACAGGGTGCTGACCTCGTCAAACTGGTCGAGACCACCCTCGTTGAAGGCGATGTTCCAGGACGCCAGGTTCTGCACAGCGATGTATTCGATGTCGCTGGCGGTTTCTGCGGCCCGGGCACCGTGGCCGGTAACTGCCAGCATGAGACTGGTGACCAACAGGATTAAGCGCGATGACTTCATTGGATACCTCCTTGGGCGTTTGCCCATTAACGGTTAAAGTCAACGCAGCCAGTTACACTTTGGCTTGTGCTTCAGCGTCTATTGCTGCGATGCACAATATCCTAGTAGCCACCCTCGGTTTACACAACAACAATATAGTTGACTTACTGTTTCCTATTGAGAAACAATAGTGGCATGGTCATCCATAATCAGGGGAGTCGTTCATGGACCGATTAACCAGCATGCGCGTGTTCGCCCGCGTTGCCCGCGACGGCAGCTTTGCCGCCGCGGCACGCGAGCTGGATATATCCCGCGCCATGGTCAGCAAGCACGTCATGAACCTGGAGGAAAACCTGGGCGTGCGTCTGCTGAACCGCAATACCCGTCAGGTCAGCATGACCGAAGCCGGCGCCAACTACCTCGAGCGTCTGCAGCACATCCTTGCCGATCTTGATGAAGCCGAGGAAGCGGTCGCCACCCTGACCAGCGAGCCGCGCGGCATCCTGCGTCTTAACGCGCCACCGTCGTTCGGCGCGTTTCACCTGGTGCCGCTACTGGCCGAGTTCATGCAGATGTACCCGAAGGTCCAGGTCGAACTGAAGCTGACCGACCGCACGGCCGGCGTCGTCGAAGAAGGCTTCGACCTGGCGATCGAGGTCGGGCGACTGGCGGATTCAAGCCTGGTCGCGCGTACCCTCGCCCACTCACGGCTGGTGGTCGCCGGCTCGCCCGACTACCTGGCCCGACACGGTACACCGCAGACACCAGCTGACCTCGATACACACAACTGTCTGACCAGCTCACGTTTTCCGCCGCGCGACGAGTGGCCGTTTCGCGGCCCCGACGGTGATACGCTGCATAAGGTCAACGGCCGTTTCCGTTCAAACATCGGCGACGCGGTACATCGCATGGCCGTCAACGGCCTCGGTCTGACCATGCTGCCAACGTACATGATCGGTAATGACCTGCGGGCCGGCCGCCTGCAGGCATTGCTGCTCGACTACGAGCCCGCCCCCTACGCCATCGCCGCCATGTACCCGGACCGGCGTTACCTGCCGGTGAAGGTGCGCAGCCTGGTCGACTTTCTGGCGGAACGTTTCGGTCCTAAGCCGGACTGGGAAGCCTGGGATCCGGAGGGCCAGCCCAGATCCGGGAAAGCAGGCGGCTGACCGTACTGCAACGCGAATGAATCCGACCAGTTAATTTCTCCTCACCCGGGCCAGGCGAATAACACCCGCCATCGCAGCGACAACATCCATGGCAGTTTGCTGGTTTGATCACAAATTGCCGAAATTGCTCCACGAAAATGACCGCCTCGGCTATACTTCAAGTAAGCCGCTAACAAGAGGCCCGAACTCAATGGGTCCATTATAGGAAAGGCCATTCATGGCCCGGGGCAATGGAGAGAACATGGGGTATTTCGCTATGCTGCACCGACTGCTACCGCTTCTTCTGGCCGCAACAAGCCTGCCCGTCATAGCCGCGGAATCCGGCAAGCCACTGGAAGGCAATGATCAAGCCAGCGAACAACAGCGCCTTGCAGGCTACGGCTGGACGCTGTACGACAACCTGTTCAGTACCGGCGAAAGCTACCTCTATTCGCCGCTGAGTCATTCACTGGACAGCCAGGTCCGGCTGGCGGCGTTTGACCACTGGAATGACGTCCACACCGGCGGCGGCCGCAGCCTGCTGTGGCAGGACCCGGAGCGCGGCCTCGTCAACGCCATAGCCTCGTACCTGGATTACAGCACCGGCCACTACTACCGTTTTGGTGCCGAGGGTGAGTGGTACCACGGTTCACTGACCGCCAGCGGCCGTGCCGGTTACCTGCACAACACCGGCCAGCCAGGTTACCTGCACAACACGGACTCGTTCGAATCGCAGCCCTTTGCCGGTATTGATCTGCGCTGGTACGCAACCGACAACTTGTCATTCCAGATCGGCGGCGAACAGATCAACGACGTTACCCTGGGCAAGATCCGGCTTGAGTATCAGCCGCGCTTCGACAGTTTCAATGGCCTGAGCTTTTTCGCCCGCGCCGCGCATGGCAGCCAGGACAACGAATATGTCCTCGGCGGATTACGCTACAGCTTCGGCCAGGGCTTTGGCGAAAACCCGTCGCTGCTGCTGCGGGATCGCGGTAATCCGGCGGCCACCGGCGTCGATCAGTTGTCGCCCGATTTCAAATCGCTGTACTACTACAATCGTTGAGTCTTGGAACGGCGCATCCCGGCGTTATCGGGATGCGCCGTACCGCGCTTCACCCCGCCTACCCCACGGACAGCCAATCTAGCCCGATACCGCCGGCTGTAGGACAGATGTTTGCCGACCGAACTGCAGCTCCGCCAGCCGCGCATACAATCCATCCTGTTGCAGCAACGCCTCGTGGCTGCCGACTGCTACGACCCGGCCGTGATCCAGAACGACGATCCGATCCGCCTTCTGCACCGTAGCCAGGCGATGCGCGATCACCAGGGTCGTGCGATCGTGCAGCAGTCTTTCCAGTGCCTTTTGTACCAGCCGCTCGCTCTCGGCATCGAGCGAACTGGTTGCTTCATCGAGCAATAATATCGGCGGATTCTTGAGGATCGCCCGGGCGATGGCAATACGCTGTTGCTGGCCGCCGGACAGGCGCAGACCGCGCTCGCCGAGGAAAGTTTGCCAGCCCTCGGGCTGGCGTTCGATGAATTCGTCGGCCTGTGCGGCGCGCGCCGCCGCCTTGACGTCTTCATCGCTGGCATCGGGACGGCCAATGCGGATGTTTTCCAGCGCATCGTTGGCGAAGATCACGGTTTCCTGCGGTACGATGCCGATACGCGCGCGCACGCTTTCCGGATCCACCTGCGCGATATCGACACCATCGAGGCGAATCACGCCGGCCTTCGGATCGTAAAAACGCAGCAGCAACTGGAACAGCGTGCTCTTGCCAGCTCCGGACGGACCAACCAGTGCCACCGTCTCGCCGGGTTCGATGCTCAGGGAAATATCCTGCAACGCCGCCTGCTGCGGCCGCGATGGATAGTTGAACTGCACCCCTTCGATCGCGATGCGGCCCCGTCCCGGTTCCGGCAGCGACTGCGGCCGTGCCGGCGCGCGCACTTCGGCGCGCGCCTCGAGCAGTTCCATCAGCCGCTCGGTGGCGCCGGCGGCGCGCTGGAGTTCGCCCCAGATATCCGACAGCGCCGCGGTGCTGCCGGCGACCAGGATCGCGTAAAGCAGGAACTGACCGAGTTCGCCACCACTCATGCGCCCGGCAATGACGTCATGCGCACCGACCCACAGCACCAGCACGATGGAACCGAAGACGATGGTAATCGCCAGTGCGGTCAATGCCGCCCGGGTACGTATACGTTTGCGGGCGATGCGGAAGGAACGCTCTACCGCATTACCGAAACGATCACCCTGCAGGCGTTCCAGCGTGAATGCCTGGACGATGCGGATCGCGTTCAGCGTCTCGCCGGCAATGCCGCTGGACTCGGCGATGCTGTCCTGGCTGGCGCGCGACAGCTTGCGCAGCTTGCGGCCATAATAAAGTATCGGACCGACCACCAGCGGCACCAGCACCAGGATCATCGCGGTCAGGCGCGGACTGGTGACGAACAGCATGATCAGACCACCGATCAGCGTTACCGTGCTGCGCATGGCCACCGACAGGCTGCTGCCCACCACCGACTGGATCAGGGTCGTGTCCGTGGTCAGGCGCGACAGTACCTCACCGGTCCGCGTGACCTCGTAGAACGTCGGACTGAGGCGCAGGACATGCTCGTAAACACGACTGCGGATGTCGGCGACGATACGTTCACCCAGCCACGAAACCAGATAAAAGCGCAATGACGAGAACAGCGCCAGTACTGCCGCCAGCAGAAACAGCGCCAGGAAGTACTGATTGATCGAGGCAACCTGTTCACTGGACAAACCCTGATCAATAACCTGGCGCACTGCTGCCGGCATCGCCAGTGTGGCCGCGGCTGCAATCAGCAAGGCCAACAAGGCCATGGCAATGCGCAGCCGATACGGGCGCAGGAACGGCAGCAGACCGCGCAAGGCGCCAATATTGCGGCTGCGTTCGCGATGCGCGGCGTTGGAATCGGTCTGGCTCAATGAATCACTCGTCAGGGACACACAGCGGTGCCATCCAGGGCAAAGAAAGGCGCAAGTCTACCCTGTCAGCGCCGCTGCGTTAACTCGATTTGCCATCCGGGCCACGCAAGCCGACGAAATCACGCTATAATCGGGCAAATTCCGGGGAGCATAAGATGGAATACCTTGCCGAATTCGGTCTGTTTCTGGCCAAGATACTCGCGGTACTGATCAGCGCCGGGCTTGTCGTCGCCGCCGGCAGCCTGGTGATGATGCGCGCGCGTATGAGCGGCGAGGAACATCTCGAGGTCAAGCACCTGAACCAGAAGTACCGGCACATGGCGCTGACACTCAAGCATGCCATAATGCCGAGCAAACGCTTCAAGAAGATCCTGAAAGCGAGCAAGGGCGAGGACAAGCAAAAGCGCAAGGACTACGATGAGGCCTCCGGCCAGCGCGTTTACGTCGTGCATTTCAACGGCGACCTGCGCGCCAGTGAAGTTGCCTCACTGCGCGAGGAAATCAGCGCCATCCTGCAGGTGGCCGACAACAACGACGAGGTGCTGGTCACCATCGAAAGCGGCGGCGGCACCGTTCATGGTTATGGTCTCGCCGCCTCCCAACTCCGGCGCGTTCGCGATCATGGCATCCAGCTGACCGTCGCCATTGACAAGGTCGCC
Source organism: Methylohalomonas lacus (assembly GCF_024808875.1). GTDB lineage: Bacteria > Pseudomonadota > Gammaproteobacteria > Methylohalomonadales > Methylohalomonadaceae > Methylohalomonas > Methylohalomonas lacus. Next base: position 24,775 of record NZ_JANUCT010000012.1, on the reverse strand, counting down.
GCCAGCGGCGGCTACATGATGGCCTGCGTCGCCCATCGCATCATCGCCGCGCCGTTTGCCATCGTCGGATCCATCGGCGTTCTCGGCCAGCTGCCCAACTTTCACCGTTTTCTGAAAAAGCATGATATCGATTACGAACAGATCAGTGCCGGCGAATACAAGCGTTCGCTGACCCTGTTCGGCGAAAACACGGACACCGACCGTGAGCGTTTCCGCGAGGAACTGGAACAGACGCATGAACTGTTCAAGACGTTCGTGAAGAACAACCGGCCGCAGCTCGATATTGACGCAATCGCCACCGGTGAACACTGGTATGGTACGCGGGCGCTGGAGCTGCAGCTGGTCGATCGGTTGCAGACCAGCGACGACTACCTGGCCGAGGCTGCCAAAACAGCCGATCTTTACCAAGTGACTTATGTGCGCAAGAAACCGCTGCTGGAAAAACTCTTCGGCCCGACCCTGAGCCAGATACGCGACTACCAGTTGCTCCGCTAGTCCCGTGCGCAGCCTCATCCGCCAATCGAAAATCTGCCGCGACACGGATGCCGACCCACGCGAACAGGAACAGGACCGCCGCGCCGGTCAATACGTTGGCGAACTGAAACGCCGCTGCGGCGGCAGTCGCTGGAACCTGGTGGAAATCGATTTTGCCAGGCGCCGGCGCAAGCCGGGCCCGGGTGACAACCACCAGGGCTAGTCCTGATGGCCGAACGCCTTTTTGACTTCTTCGGCAATAATGCCGATGCCGCGCTGCACGACCTCGGGTGACTGCGCATAGCTGACCCGAATGCATTCGTGGCGATGCGGCCAGTCCTCTTCCAGTCCCGGGAAGAAATGTTCACCGGCGATCACCAGCACGCCGCGCTGCTTGAGGCGCCGGTAGAGTTCGTCGCTGCTGATCGGCAGTCCCGGAAACCACAGCCACAGGAATATCGCACCCTCGGCCTCGTGGATGCGGTAATCGACGCCGGCCAGTGCCGCGTCGAACCAGGCCAGTGCCTGCTCCGAACGCGCCCGGTAGTACGGATTGATGACATTGCGGCTGAGCTCGATAATCTCGCCGCTGGCGGTCATTTCCTCGGCCAGCGCCGGACCGATGCTGCCGTTGGCCAGCTGCAGGATCGCGTTCATGCCGGTAATCGCCTGAATCACCGGTTCCGCGGCAACGATGATACCGGTACGTACTGCCGGCAATCCCATCTTCGACAGACTCAGGCAAAGAATGATCTGCTCCGACCAGGGCAATGCGACCTGCTTGAAAATGATGTCGGGAAACGGCTGGCCGTAGGCGTTATCGATGATGAGCGGCACATCGTGCTCGCGCGCCAGAGCATGCAGGCGATCGATTTCGTCATCGGTCAGCACGTTGCCGGTCGGATTGGTCGGCCGCGACACGCATATGGCACCGACGTCATCGGCGATCGTCAGTTCATCGAAGTTGACCCGGTACTTGAAGCGGTGCGCCCCACGCTCCTCGATTGAGGGTTTGACGGCACGAAACAGCGGCTGGCTGATGCCGACATCGCTGTAACCGATGTACTCCGGCAGGATCGGCAACAGGATGCGACGCCGGCCGCCATCCGGAAACGCGCCGGCAAACAGGTTGAAGAGCATGAAAAAGGCCGCCTGGCTACCGGCCGTCAGGGCGATATTGCGCTCGCTGATAGCCCAGCCGTACTCGCGCCGGAACAGTTCGCATAAAGCTTTAATGAAACGCGGCTCGCCCTGGGGCGAATCGTAATTGCCGATCATCTGAGCAAAACGGTTCGGCTCATCAAGCAGCGCCTGCATGCGTCGATGCAGGCGTTCATTGATCTCGGGAATGGCGGCCGGGTTACCACCGCCGAGCATGCAGACATCCTCGCCGCCATTGGCCATGGCCTCGCCCAGATCCTGCATCAACTGCAGAATACCGGCACTGCCCATAAAGCGTTTGGAAAAGGATGAGAATTGCATGACGTTGGTGATTGGTAATTAAAAATGCGTGTTCGACATTGTTCCGGTGTCAAAGAAAAACTTCAAATTCAATAGCCAATAAACCAGTTAACTAATTAACCACACCCGTAGGAGGCCCGACCGCGGGCCGAACAGGAGGTCGGTTACGGCATGGTATTCGAACCTTTTTCGTGGCGAGGTCGCCGCTCCTACCTTCCATTCCCTCCCCCTTGATGGGGGAGGGTCAGAGCCTGCCCCGTACTTGATACGGGGGTGGGGATGATTGAACTAGCGAGGCTGTTTAATTCACCCCCATTCCCGGCTTACTGCATGCCAGGACAGACTCTTCCTTCCCCATCAAGGGGGAAGAGACAAGGTGCGCTATGCGCTGTTGGTCCATTCGCTCCCACAGGATCGGGGCCTGCCAATCACCAATTACTAGGGCCTGTTGATCTTTCACATGGGCAGCCAGATTATCGCGCAGGCCAACGCAATCATACTGGCATAGTTTCGCTGCAGTTTGTCATAGCGCGTGGCGATGGCGCGGAAGTGCTTGAGCCGGGCAAAAGCGTTTTCGACCAGGTGTCGGTACCGGTATAACCCCCAGTCCATGTCGTCATTGCCCTGCCGGCTGTTACTCCGCCGGGGTATGACCGGCCGGGCCTCACGCTGCTGTATCGTGTCACGAAAGGCGGCGCTGTCGTAGCCCTTGTCAGCGACCACATAATCCATTGCCGGTGTCCCGGCCAGCAGCGACTGGGCCCGGCTGATGTCATGGCTATTGCCGCCGGAGAGTTCAAAATGCACTGGCAGGCCGAAGCCGTCGACCGCCAGGTGCAGCTTCGTGCTCCGGCCGCCCCGGCTCTGGCCAATGGCTTCATCCGCATCGCTCGCGGCACCGCTGCTGTGTTGATGGGCGCGTGCCACGCTACCATCCATGAACAGCCATTCCGTATCCGGGTCGTCGGCCAGACCCAGAAACAGCTGCGACAATACACCTTTCTTCGACCACAGATTGAAACGCCGGAACACCGTGTTCCAGTGGCCGAACGCCGCCGGCAGGTCGCGCCACGGACAACCCGTGCGCATCCGGTACAGGATCCCTTCCAGCGTCAGCCGATGTTCCGTCTTGTTGTACACCCGCCCGCTGAGCTGCAGCAGGTTCGATAGCCGGGACCAGTCGGCATCTGTTAACATCAATCCGGGCATGGTCGCCTTAAATCACTGTTTTGTCGGAAAAACAATGATAACAGGCACCATGCCCATCCTTAATTAAACCGCAAAGATCAACAGGCCCTAGTCACCAATTAACCAATCACTATCTAACCTTCTTCTTCGCCTTCTTGCGCACACGCTTTTTCTGCATGTCCTGACCCAGCATGATCATGCGCAGCGCGCGTTCGCCGGCGTTGGCGAGATACTTCGCGGCATTATCGAAAGCGTTGTCCAGTGTCATCGGCCGGGCCACCGCGGCATCGAGACCGTGTATGCCGTGTTCGAACACGCCGCGGGCGTCGTCAGCCAGACCGCCGCCGATGGCGATCACCGGCACGCGCGCCTTTTTTGCGGCCTTGGCCACGCCGGCCGGTGTCTTGCCGAACGCGGTCTGAAAATCGACCTGCCCTTCCCCGGTAATGACCAGGTCGGCGCCCTGCAGGTAATCCGCCAGGCCAACCGCCTTGACGATGATGTCGATGCCACTTTGCAGTTTGGCGTTCGTGAATGCCACCAGTCCGGCACCGAGACCGCCGGCGGCACCGGCACCGGTCATGTTGTTCACGCGGACACCGAGATCGCGCTTTATCACCTCACCGAAATGCTTGAGGTTGGCATCCAGGGTTTTCACCATCGCCGGTGTCGCGCCCTTTTGCGGCCCGAACACGGCAGCGGCACCGCGTTTGCCGACCAGCGGGTTGTCGACGTCGCTGGCGATGATGATCTTCGCTTTCCGGACACGCGGGTCGAGGTTGTCGGGATCGATGCTGGCGATCCGGTTCAGCATGCCGCCAGCGGCGTATTCACGGATCACGCGGCCATTCTTATCGCGGAACCGCACCCCGAGTGCCTGCGCCATACCGGCGCCGCCGTCGACCGTGGCCGAACCGCCGATACCGATGATGATGTGACGGGCGCCGCGGTCAATCGCATCGAGGATCAGCTCGCCGGTACCGTAGGTCGTCGCCCTGAGCGGATCGCGTTTGTTGCTGGTAACCAGCGGCAGACCCGAGGCCTCGGCCATTTCGATGACCGCACTGTCACCCTCGGCAAGCAGGCCGTAACGCGCCTTGACCGGCTTGTTGCCCAGCGGGCCGCGTACCTGCTTGCGAACGAACTTGCCGCCGACCGCGTCGACCAGCGACTGCACGGTGCCCTCACCACCGTCGGCCATCGGCACCTTGATGCACTCGACGTCCGGCAGTACGCGGCGGACGCCGGTCTCGATCGCCTTGGCGACCTGCAGCGAGGTCAGGTTTTCCTTGAACGAGTCGGGGGCAATAACGATTTTTTTCATGGGCGTGTCGCGATGATTTGTTGTTATGAAGCGCCGTGGGCGGGTCTTTGCAGGCGCTCACATTAATGGAATCGTCTCACGGCGACAACTCAGTCGCCGCCTGCCAGTGCGGCAAAAGTCCGCGCCAGGCCACTGACGACGCGCGTCATCGCCGCGTAATCCAGCGTTTCCGGGGTGTCGCTATGATGATGGTAGTGCGGGTTACGGAAACCGGCGGTATCGGTAACCATCAGCGCCGGGTAGCCCTGCTGCCAGAACATGGCGTGATCGGAACGGCGGATGTCCGGCAGCATGAACGCCGGTGCCGCGATACCCTGCGACGGTTGCGTGGCATAGTCACGGAAATACGCCAGGGTGTCATGCAAAAGGCCGCGTGAACGCAAATCGGCGACAAAGGCGATAAAGTTGCCGCGGTCCGGGTAGAAGGCCTCGATGGGTCGCGGGAAACGCTGGCTGCCGGGCGCATTGTCGTAATAGCCGAGCATCTCCAGCGAGAACATGCCGACGATGTTCTCATCGCGCTGGCCGGCACTGGCCGCATAGACCTTGCTGCCCATGCTCGGCCCGCCGAAGTGCGGCGATTCCTCGTTGGCAAAAGCGACGAAACGGATCGTGCGATCGAAACGCCGGCCCGCGGCCTTCTGTTCGGCGAACCAGCGGGCAATCTCCAGCAGGCCGGCAACCCCGGAAGCGTTGTCGTCGGCACCCGGCGACGGCCAGGCGGAATCGTAGTGCGCCCCGATCACCAGGACTTCGTCGGCATGCCGGTGACCATGCAGTTCGACTTCGACGTTCACGAACGGCCCGCTAAACGGACTGTCATCATCATCGACCCGGTATTCGCGCCAGCGCGGCACCAGCCCCATGGCCTGGAACTGATCGTGAATGTAGCTGGCGGCTGCTTCCAGCGAACCGGCCTGCTCGGTATTGCGCTCGCCGATCGTGCCAGCCAGGTGGCGAACATGACCCTGCAGGCGCTCGCGCTGCTGTTGCTGCGTGGCATCCAGTGCCGGCGGTTCGCCGTTGTGGCTGCTGCCGGGCATGGCCAGCATGTACCAGCCCAACGCAGCCAGCATTATAATCAGCAATAAAAGCCACAGCATCAGTCGCAGTACGACCCGGCGCAACATACGATGGTTATCCGCTCACTTTCCAGGCGACGCTGCCCTGCGGGTTGTTATACCAGCCCGGATCGCTGTAGTCATCATGGGCCAGGTCATCGCGGATCTTGACCACGGTGAACATACCGCCCATCTCGATCGGTCCGAACGGCCCCTCGCCGGCCATCATCGGCAGGGTGTTGCGCGGTCCCTGCATGCCGTGATGACCGGCATGCTTTTTCGCCATCGCCGTGTGCCGGCCGTGTTCGGCCATGCCGGTCTCGCCCATCGGCATGTAACCAGGCAATAGTTTCTGGATGCGTTCGGCAACCCCGGACTGATCGACACCCAGCGTGTTGGCGATGTCATGGCCCATGGCGTTCATGGTGTGATGCGACATGTGGCAATGGAATGCCCAGTCGCCGGGATTGGCAATGAACTCGATGTCGCGAGTCTGGCCGACTGCGACGATCTCGGTGGTTTCGTCGCGCCACTGCGCGCGCGGCCAGCGGCCGCCGTCGGAGCCGGTGACCTGGTACTTGTGGCCGTGCAGATGAATCGGATGATTCCACATCGACAGGTTGCCCATGCGGATGCGCACGCGTTCTCCCGTGCGGGCGACGATTGAATCGATGGCCGGGAACACCTTGCTGTTGAAGGTCCACAGATCGAACTCGGTCATGATCGACGGATCCGGCCGGTAGGTGCCGGGATGCAGCGCCCAGTTGTGCAGCAGGAAGCAGTAGTCGCGGTCCACCGGCTCGGCATCGCCGTCTTTCGGGTGAATGATGAACATGCCCATCAGCCCGACCGCCATCTGTACCATCTCGTCGGCGTGCGGGTGATACATGTGCGTGCCGTGCTGGTTGAGCGTGAATTCGTAGGCATAGGTCTCGCCCGGCTTGATGTGCGGCTGGCTCAAGCCGCCGACACCGTCCATCCCCGACGGCAACAGGATGCCGTGCCAGTGGATGGTGGTGTGTTCAGGCAGGTTGTTGGTCACCAGGATACGCACGCGATCGCCCTCGACCGCCTCGATGGTCGGCCCGGGCGTCGAGCCGTTGTAACCCCAGCATTTGGCGACACAGCCGGGCGCAAACTCGTGCTCGATCTCCTCGGCCACCAGGTGGAACTCTTTCACGCCGTCCTTCATTTCATAAGGCAGCGAACGGCCGTTCAATGTTTTCACCGGGGTATTACCGCCGGCACGACGACGCCGGCCACTGGCCGGGTCCATGGCAGCCCGGGCGGCATGGCCGGACAGTCCCAGGCCAAGCATGCCCAGGGCTGATGACATCAACAGGTTACGGCGACTGGTCATTGTTCCTCTCCTTCATGCGTTGTCCGCGCCTGACCCGCCAGCGTGGCGGCTGTCGCGCGTTGCAGTTCGGCCCGCGCGATCCAGTAATCGCGCAGGCTGTCGATATAGCCGCGGTAGGCGGACCGCGCCTGGCGCTGCACCAGCAACAGGTCGAACACATCGGCCAGCATGTAGTTCTGTTCGCGCTGCATGTGCTTCAGGGTGTCCTCGTTGGCCGGGATCACCTCGTCGCGGTAATGCACGATCCGATCGCGCAGGCGCTGCAGGCGATCGATGCCGGCCAGCACGTCGTTCTCGATGTCGCGCTCCAATGCCTGGATCGCCGCGCTGTTGTCGAGCAACAGTGTCTCCAGCCGGGCGATCTGCGCCTGCTTCTGATCGAAGATTGGCAGCTCGATGGCGAAGTTGGGTCCGTACAGTGAACTGCCGTCGGTTTCACGTTCGGCATTGAAGCCGAATTCGGCACCGCCCAGGTAACGGGTGTCCATGGTCATGGCCAGGGCCTGCTGCAGGCGTTCGCGATCCTTGCGCAATGCCTGCAGGTCGAGGCGCCGGTCGCTGGCGCGCTGCGCCAGTTGAGACGTCTCCAGTGCCTGCTCCGGTAACGCCGGTAAAGTGTCCGCCAGCTGCCAGTCGCGCTCGCCGGCAGCCAGTCCCAGCAGCCTGGACAGGGCATCGCGGCGGTTGTGATATTCATCCTGCGCCCGCTGCAGCTCGGTTTCGGCTTCCGCGGCTATCGCGCGATGGCGACTCAGTGCCAGCGGCGTCATATTGCCGGCTTCCTCGAAACGCTGCGCGAGTTCATAGCCGGCCTGGCTGGATTCGTTGAGGACCTCGAACACGGCCATTCGACGGGCCGCCGCCTGCACTTTTCGATAGGCAATCAGCACTTCGGCGCTGAAGTCGAGCACCTCCTGGCTGACCGCCAGCTGGGTCCGCTCGAACTCGCTTTGCGCCATACGCTGGCGCGCCGGGCGCAGCAGGATGTCGAGAAAACCCTGGGCGACCTCGAACTCGAGGTTGGTGCCGCTACCGCGGCTGGGAAAGCGGATGCTGGAAAACAGCGTCGGGTTGCCGAGCAGACTGGCCTGCACCAGGTCAGCGCGCGCGAGACCCAGCCGCGCATAGGTTGCCTGCAGATGGTGGTTATTGAGCAATGCAACCTGGATACTGGCATCGGCACTCAACGGCCGTTCCAGCAACCGCGCCACACTCGCGCGGATTTCGGCATCGGCCTCGCGATCGCGATACCAGTAGGCCTTTTGCTCAAGCCGCTGTTCGACGGTTGCTGCCACTTCATCGAAGCCGTCGTCCTGCGGCAGACTGGCGGCGCAACCGCCAAGCAGTGGCAGAGCCAGCAATACAATTCGACCACGCATGATCGTCTCCTGAACATTCATTAACAAACAAGACGGCAACTGCCGTCGCGTGCACTCGGGTTCAGACGTGGTTCGGGGGTCGCAGGTGGGGTTCCGGATGGGCGCTGCGCAGGAAACTGTCCGCGCCATGCAGCAACGCGTCGGTGTTGATGGCCGGGGGCGTTGACGTGACCGGCACGGCACCGGCATTGCAGACCTGGGCGCAGCCGCCGACGCAGTAACAGTCGCAATCGCACTGCAATGGCTCGGCATGTTCAGGTGCCGGCGCCTGGTCATGCTGCATGTCGGCGTGATGGGCGTGATCGCCGGTATTGTCACCGCTGTCATGGCAACCCTGCGCGGCAAATACGGCCGCCGGCTGCAGAACGAGCAGCAACAGCAACAGTCGAGCCATGACGGGACGCAGGGTTTTCATAGCGACAGTATGCCCTGCCGACCACGCCGGATCATCCCCATCATCCCGTTCACAGATCGGCCCGGTTCAGACGCAGGGCATTGGTAATCACCGATACCGAGCTGAAGGTCATGGCCAGTGCGGCGATGATCGGTGACAGCAGCAGGCCGAACAGCGGGTACAGCACACCGGCCGCCACCGGTACGCCAAGGCTGTTGTAGGCAAAGGCGAAGAACAGATTCTGGCGGATGTTGCGCAGCGTCAGCCGGCTCAGGCGACGCGCCCGGACAATGGCACGCAGATCCCCCTTGATCAGCGTGATGCCGGCGCTCTCCATGGCGACATCGGTACCGGTGCCCATGGCGATGCCGACCTCGGCCTGCGCCAGTGCCGGCGCGTCGTTGATGCCGTCGCCGGCCATGGCCACGATGCGGCCTTCCTGCTGCAGGCGCTTGACGGTATCGACCTTCTGCTGCGGCAGCACCTCGGCGACGACTTCGTCGATGCCGAGCTGCCGCGCGACTGCCTCGGCGGTGGTGCGGTTGTCACCGGACACCATGACAATGCGAATGCCTTCCGCATGCAGCATGGTCACCGCTTCCTGCGTGGTTGTCTTGATCGGATCGGCGACGCTGATGACGCCCGCCGCCGCGCCGTCGACGGCGACGAACATGGCCGTCTGGCCGTTGCGCCGCAGGCTTTCCGCCTTGTCGGCCAGCGCCTGTACATCAACGTCCCGTGCGTCCATCAGGGCGCGATTGCCGAGCGCGACGTCGTGACCAAGCACGCGACCGGTCACACCCTGGCCGGTATGCGATTCAAAGTTGTCTGCGGCCTGCAGTTGCACTCCGCCGTTCTCGGCGCCGCTGACGATGGCAGCGGCCAGCGGATGCTCGCTGCCGCGCTCCAGGCTTGCGGCCAGTTGCAGGACGTCGTCGCCGCGCCAGTCGTTCAGGGTATGCACGGCCTGCAGCCGCGGCCGACCCTCGGTCAGCGTACCGGTCTTGTCGACGACCAGGGTATCGACCTGGCGCAGCACCTCGATGGCCTCGGCATTCTTGAACAACACGCCGGCCGTCGCACCCTTGCCCGTCGCCACCATGATCGACATCGGCGTGGCCAGGCCGAGTGCACAGGGACAGGCGATGATGAGCACGGCGATGGCATTGATCAGCGCGTAGCTCAGGCGCGGTTCCGGGCCGAACAACGCCCAGACGATAAAGGTGACCACCGCGATCACGATCACCGCCGGCACGAACCAGGCCGCCACCTGATCGGCCAGCTTCTGGACCGGCGCGCGACTGCGCTGCGCCTCGGCAACCATCTGCACGATCTGTGACAGCGTGGTGTCGTCACCGACCTGCTGCGCGGTGATCACCAGTGAGCCGGTACCGTTGATGGTTGCACCAATCACCCGGTCGCCGGCCGTTTTTTCCACCGGCACCGGCTCGCCGGTGAGCATGGACTCGTCCACGGCACTATGGCCCTCGGCAACCTGGCCGTCCACCGGCACCTTTTCGCCGGGGCGAACGCGCAACCGGTCACCGAGCTGCAGTTCGTCGATGGCGACGTCTTCCTCACTGCCATCGGTATTCAGCCGTCGCGCCGTTTTCGGCGCCATACCGAGCAGCGCCTTGATGGCCGAGCTGGTCCGGCTGCGCGCATGCAGCTCCATGACCTGGCCGAGCAGTATCAGCGTCACGATCGCGGCCGCAGCTTCGAAGTACACCCCGACCTGGCCGTGATCGCCGCGGAACGAGGACGGAAACAGCTCCGGCAGCAGTACGGCCACCACACTGTAGAAATAGGCAACACTGACGCCGAGACCGATCAGCGTGAACATGTTCAGATTCAGCGTGCGCAGCGATTGTACGGCGCGCACCAGAAACGGCCAGCCGCCCCACAGCACCACCGGTGTGGCGAACAGCAATTCGAGCCACTGACGGGTCTGCGTGTCCAGCAGTGCCGCCAGTGGATTGCCGGGCAGCATGTGGCCCATGGCCAGCGCCAGCACCGGCAATGTCAATGCGGCGCTGATCCAGAAGCGCCGGGTCATGTCCTGGAGCTCGGGCGTGTCATCGTCGTCCAGCGACACGGTGACGCGCTCCAGCGTCATACCGCACTTCGGACAGTCACCGGGTTCGTCGCGCACGACTTCCGGATGCATGGGACAGGTCCACTGCCCCGGCCGGGCGTCAGACTGCGACCGATCGCCGGCTGATGCGTGTCGACCGTGGCCACATTGGCCCTGGCCGGCCGCCTTTTCAGGCTGCGCGTGTTCGTTCATGGTGTCTTCGTCTGCTGCGTTGCTTTATCCGGCAGCGGCGCTGCCGGGCCATCCGCTAGTGCTGCCAGGATCGGGCATTCGGCCCGCGGCACGTCGCCGGGACACTGCCCGGTGACGTGCACCAGCGCTGCGCGCATGCGCTCGAGCGCGGCGATGCGGCTATCAATATCGGCCAGACGCTGTTCGGCCAGCTGCTTGACCGCGTGGCTGCTGGCCTGGCTGTCGGCGGACAGGCTCAACAGCTCGCGGATTTCGGCCAGCGAGAAACCCAGCGCCTTGGCCTGGCGGACAAATGACAGCTGCCGGATGCTATCGGCGGAATAACGCCGATAACCGCCGGCACTGCGCGGCGGCGGCGGGATCAGGCCCTCGCGCTCGTAGTAGCGTACCGTTTCGATGCCGAGGCCGGTGTGGCGGGCAACCTGCCCGATCGTCATTGTCTTCATGGTTTTAACCTCATGTATTCCAGTCTATATCCTGTAGTCTACTACAGAGTCAAGATATTGTGAGCCAGCTGATCATGCAGCCGGACTTGCCCGACCGGCTTCGGAATGGGAGGCTTGAGCCACGCAACGTATTGCACGGATCACGTCATGTTCCTGATCGATGAACTCGCCGAGCAGCGCATCCAGCAAGCCGTCGACAACGGCGAGCTGGATAACCTGGCCGGGCACGGTCGGCCGCTGGAGCTGGACGACGACAGCCTGGTGCCGGAAGAACTGCGCATGGCACACCGCGTCCTGAAAAACGCCGGCTACGCACCACCGGCGGTGATCGATCGCAAGAGCATCGAGGCGCTCAGCGCGGAACTGGAATGGACGGAAGACGACGCCGAGCGGCGCCGCATCGTCGGCCGCATGAACTGCCTGCAGGCACGGCTGGAGGCAACATCGCGCCAGCGCTGCAGCCTGTTGCTGCAAAGCGATTACTACGACCGGGTAATGACGCGGCTGGCCGGTGACTAGCGCGCGTCGTGTCGCCCGGTATTATTGAAGATGCGGTGGCAAACACGGTCGCCGACGCGCAGGCCGTGCCGGTCACTGCTGCCGGCGTTGACCTCGAGCACCGCGCGTACCGGCTGGGTCGAATCGATGATCTCGCGCGATAGCGGCCGGGTGTGCTCGACGATGTGAACGATATAGCCCTCGGCATCGATAAACAGCATATCCAGCGGTATGTGGGTATTTTTCATCCACATCTGCACCGGACGCGGCTCGTGATAATCGAACAACATGCCATTACCCACCGGCAGATCGTGGCGGTGCATCAGGCCGGCGCGGCGCGACGCGGCGTCGTCAGCGATCTCCACCCGGTAATGAACAGTCTCGCCGTCGGCGCGTTCTACCGCCAGCAATTCGAGCGGGGTCGCCGCCGGCAGTGAAACCGGCAATAAGGAAAAAATCAGCATGATCAGGAAAAACCGGCAAAAAGCGTGAGCTTTTATCGGCGCGGATGGTCTGAAGTATTCCCGGATCAATGGATTCGACATGACGTGGATAGCCGGTTCGGATTAAGATAATTCGACTCATCACTGGGATTCGTCGCTCACCGGCATACTAACGTGACGACGGACCCGATTGAATAGACCCATAGCAGGAGAATAAAAACGATGCGGAAATTTGTAACTCGCGGACTCACGCTCGGGCTTGTCGGCCTGTTGCTGATACCGGCACTGGCCACGGCGCACGGCCCCAGTCGCCTCAAGGTCATGAAGGAAGTAGAGATCGACGCCTCTCCGGAGAAGGTCTGGGCTGTCATTTCCGAGTTCTGCTCAATTCAGGACTGGCACCCGGCAATCGCCAAGTGCGAATCCGACGGCAGCCATGAAAAAGGCACAACACGCGTGCTGACGCTGGAAAACGGCGAATCCTTCACCGAGGAAATGCTCAAGCATAATGACGAAGAGATGCTGTATGCCTATCGCATTACCGAACCCAACCACGATGCCGTGCCGGTCGGTACCTACGGCTCGACGATTGATGTCAATGCGGGCGAAAACGGTGGCTCGGTCCTGAGCTGGAAGGGCTTCTTCTATCGCGCCTACCCGAACAACGATCCGCCGCCGGAACTGTCCGACGAGGCAGCTGAAAATGCCATCATCAATATCTATGACTCCGGCATGGCCAGCATCAAGGAACTTGCCGAGCAGTAAGCATCCTGCAAAAGCCCGGCCGCAAGCCGGGCTTTTGCTTTTACCGTTGCAAGATTGAGCACTCGAACGATGCGTATTAGCCCCGTTCTCGTATTTATCCTGTTGTGCTGGCCGTCCATCGGCCAGTCTGCACCTTTCGCCTACATTACCAACCAGATCGGCGGTTCGGTCTCGGTCATCGATACCGAAACCGGACAGGTCACCGACACCATCGAGGTCGGCAGCAAACCGGCCGGTGTTGCGGTTACACCCGACAATCGTCGGCTGTTTGTCACCGACCCGGAAGCCCGCTCGGTATTTGTCATTGATATTGAAAACCTGGAACTGATCGACACCCTGCAACTCGGCGAAGGACCACTGGCGATTGCCATGCAGCCGGATGGCAGCCGCTTCTATGTCGCAGACTGGTACGAAGATGTCGTGCGCATGATTGACAGTGAAACGCTGACCACGCTGAAAACTTTTAGCGTCGGCGCATCACCTTCCGGACTGGCCGTACACCCGGACGGTGGATCGCTTTACGTCAGCAACCGCGATGACAACACCCTGTCGCTGATCGACCTGGAAACCGACCAGGTCGAGGCCACAATCGAGGTCGGCACGGCACCGTTCGGTGTCAGCATGGCGGTCGACGGCAGCCAGATCTACGTTGCCAACGTTCAAACCAGTGACGTCAGCATCGTCGACAGCCGCGAATTCGAGCTAACAGCCACGGTGACCGTGGGTCTGTTTCCCTATGTCACCCAGCAGGTGCCGGGAGTCAACCGGCTGTTCGTAACCAATCAACGCGATGGCACGGTTGCCGTTATCGACCTGGAAAGCCAGGACAAGATCGCCGACATCGAGGTCGGCTCCTACCCTGAAGGCATGAACCTGCACCCCGACGGAAAGACGCTATACGTCAGCAACTGGGGCGACAATTCAGTCTCGTTGATCGACAGCGAAACACTGGAAGTGACGGGAACCATCAACGTCGGTGACGGCCCGCGCGCCTATGGCCCGTTCATCGCACCGCGGTAAGTTGGTGATTGGTGATTGGTAATTGGTGATAGGAGCCGACTTCAGTCGGCGAAACATGATCTTGAAGAATCGCGGATTGCAATCCGATCCCACAGGAGTCGGATCTTGCCAATCACTAATTACCAGTTACCAATCACCACTCTCACCCTTCAGCCAGCAGACTGCGCAGATCAATGACCGCCGCGTTGGCGCGTGAAATATACGATCCCATGACCAGCGAGTGATTGGCGAGCAGGCCGAAGCCGGAGCCATTCAGGATCACGGGGCTCCAGACCGCGGTCTGGGTTGCTTCCAGTTCACGAATGATCTGTTTCAGGCTGACCTGCGCATTCTTGTCATCGAGAACGCCGGCAAAGTCCCTTTCCATGGCGTGCAGGAAATGGATCAGCGCCCAGGTCGCACCGCGCGCTTCGTAGAATACGTCATCGATTTCCAGCCACGGTGTCCGGATCATCATCTCCAGCGGCCGTCGGGTCGACTGGCTGGCGGCGGGTTCACCGCCCAGGTCGGTGTTGATGCGCACCTGGCCGACACTGGCACTGAGCCGCTGCGACAGGCTGCCAAGCCGCTTTTCAACGATAACCAGCCAGCTGCGCAGATTATCGGCACGGGCGTAGAACCGGGCGTCACCGTCGGCCGCATTGGTCAGTCGCGCCCGGTAGCGTTTCAGCGCCTTAATGCCGGCACGGTATTCACTCTCTGCCGCCGGCAGGATCCAGGACCGGTGATCGATGTGGAACTGCGGATCGGCGATCACCAGGTCGGCATCTTCCGTCGATTGCGTTTGCGAACGGCTGAAATCATTACGCAGCGCTCGCGTCAGATCGCGTACCTGGGTCAGCACGCCGTATTCCCAGGCAGGCATGTTATCCAGCCACAGGCCCGGCGGCAGAATATCGTTACTCAGGTAACCGCCGCGCTTATCGAGCAGGGTCTGTACAACCTGTATCAGGGTGCTGGTGGTGACCTCACCGCGGATCGCGGTACTGGCGTCAGCACTGACATCCGCCGTCACATCCAGCAACGCCGACTCGTGGCCCCACCAGAACATCAATACACCGATCACGGTCATATATAGACCGATGCCGGCACCCAGCAATTGCAACCAGCGCCGCCGCCAGGCGCCGCGATCAGGGGATAAAGGGTCGTTCATGGCCGGTTCCGCAATGTTGGCGAACCGGTCAGCACCGGCTCGCTAAATACCTGTGGGCACTTTATACTTCCCGGCAGGATAAAGCGATGCCCGGAGTTCCTGTCATGATATCCCGCCCCATCAATTACTGGTTTCTGTTGCTGGCACTGGCGTCACCCGGCGTCCTCGCCGAGGAACAACGGGAAACACGTTCGTTTGCGGACGTACGTGAAAATGGCCTGAACGACGAGGAGCTGCGTGCCCTGGCCGAGAAAAAACGCGAATACAGTGACGACCCGCAGGCGCTCGAACAGTTCGAAAAACTGCAACGCGCACTGGATGTCAGCGATGAAGACATAGCGCGGGCTCAACAGAACGAAAGTGGCAGCACCGCTGACACTGACAACGCGGCAACTTCATTCGAGGCCGACCCGCGACAGGCGGAACAGGCCTATCGCGATGGCGACTACGAAACGGCACAACAGCACTACGAGGCACTCGCTGCCGAGGGTGACGGCTACGCCAACCTGATGCTCGGGCTGATGCATCACCAGGGCCAGGGCGTCGACGCCGATCTGTCCAAGGCCCGTGCCTACTACGAGCGCGCGGCCGACTACGGCGAGGAACGCGGCCGTGAACTCAACAACAGTCTCGAACACGAAATGAGCGAGCAGCAGATCGAAGAATCGTCACAGAGCTACTCGGAACTGATCGAACAGCAGCGTAAAGCCGGCGCCCCCGCAGCGCCGGAGCGCGACGAGCCCGAACGCTATCGCCGTGTCATTATCGAGAACGAACAACCGACCGGGCCGGGCGAGTAAACGGCTCAGGCGGACGGTATGCTTTTGGACACTGCCGTCAGCATCACGATACCTGCCACGATGAACAGCATGCCCAGCAGTGCCGGCCAGTCAAGACGTTCACTGAAGACGACGTAACCGAACGCGGCGATCAGGACGATCCCGGCACCCGACCAAATGGCGTAGGCAATACCCACCGGTATATGCTTCAGCGTCAATGACAGGAAGTAAAACGCCAGGGCGTAGCCGATGACCACGATCAGGCTCGGTCCCAGCCGGGTAAAGGATTCGGATGCACGCAGCGCCAGCGTGCCACTGACCTCGGCGACGATGGCGATCGCCAGGTAAATATAGTGCGGCATCAGAATCTAGTCCTTTTGCTGAAAGCGTTCGCGCAGCGACGCATATTCCGGCAGGCCCAGTATCTCCTTGATGGCTTCAAAGTCGACCATTTCATGAGTCATCGCCTGGGTATGGCCGTCGCGTTTGAAGGCCTCGGCCAGATCACGCATGCCTTTCGCCGCCAGCAGAACCGAATCGATCGGTGCGACGACCAGCTTGAAGCCCATGGCTTCGAGTTCAGCCGCGCTGAGGATCGGTGTCTTGCCGAATACCAGCATGTTGACGAATTTCGGGTACGGTACCCGTTCGCAAATGGTCTGCAGTTCCTCGACCGACAGCGGCGCCTCGATAAAGGCGAAATCGGCACCGGCTTCACAATAAGCATTGACGCGATCGATAGCCGCGTCCAGACCGTGCGTCTCGCGGGCATCGGTGCGCGCCACAAAAACGAAATCCGGATCGCGCCGTGCTTCAACCGCGGCGCGGAACTTCAGCACCATGTCATCCTTTTCTATGGTCTGCTTGTTGCCAAAATGGCCGCAGCGTTTCGGAAACGCCTGGTCCTCGAGAATGATGCCGGCGGCACCGGCACCTTCGAACTGCTGTACACAGCGCATGACGTTGTGAATATCGCCATGACCGGTATCGGCGTCGGCCAGTACCGGGATCGTTAACCGCTCACACATGCGCCGGGTGGCGTCGACCATTTCGGTCAGACCAAGGAAATTGATATCCGGTAACCCGAGCATGCTGGCGCTGGTGCCAAAGCCGCCGACAAAGACGGATTCGAACCCGGCCTGCTCGATCATCAACGCCCCCAGTACATCATGGGCACCGAGCATGCGGATGATACCCGGCTGCTGCATCTGCTCGCGCAAACGACCAGCCGCAGTTTGCTTGTCAGACATGACACTCCCCTTCTGTTCTTGAACCTTGAATGCCCGGTACGGATTGCCGCGGGCCGTATATCGGTTGTACTGCTGACGGCAGCAAATGTCGATTTCGATGATAGCAGCAATGCCGCTCTGCGTTACAATGACAGTATTATTTCGGCGCACACACGGGAGCGATGGTTATGGTGGACAATCTGACCGACACCACGGGCGGACGACCCGAGGGCAGCATCTTCATGGGCATGGTATGGATGGCGGTGTTATCGCTGCTGCTGTTCTGGCTGCCGGCTTTTGGTCCATTAATTGCCGGCATCGTCGGCGGCAAGGTGGCCGGTAGCGTCGGTAACGGTCTGGCCGCGGCGGTACTGCCCGGCCTGCTGCTGTCGATCCTGCTGGCGCTGGTGTTCACCGTGGCCGCCGCGCCGCTGGGCCTGTTTGCGCCGGTAGTTGGTACGTTCGCCGGCGCGACCGTATTCCTGGTCATTCTTATCCAGCTCATCCCGCTGATGATCGGCGCGCTCATCGGCGGCCTGATGGCCTGAAACACCCTGCCCTTAACACTTCTGCCGAGACTGTCATCATGACCCTGCTTTCCCGCTGCCCTCAGCGTACGCTGCTATGTGTCTGCCTGTTACTGCCAATCACGGCCTTCGCGGCAGACCTTGAGGCTTTGCGCGAACGCGCCGAGGCCGGCAGCAGCCACGCGCAGACCGAACTCGGCTATCTTTACCACACCGGCGAGGGCGTCGAGCAGGATTACCAGGTAGCACTGGACTGGTACCGACGCGCGGCCGAACAGGGCCAGCCAGATGCCCAGTACAACCTCGGTGTGGCGTATGCATTCGGCCACGGCGTCGATCCGGATCCAGTCCAGGCGAGCGAGTGGTACCGACGTGCGGCCGAACACGGCCAACCGGTCGCGGCATTCAGTCTCGGCCTCGCCCACCTGCAGGGCGACGGTGTACGCAAGGATCCATTACGCGCCGCAGAACTGTTTCAACAGGCCGGGGAAAGCGGCTATGCACGCGCCCAGGTGCATCTCGGCAGTCTTTACCACACCGGCAACAGTGTGCCGCAGGATTACGAACTGGCCGCCTACTGGTACCAGCAGGCGGCGGAACGCGGTGACGCCACCGCCCAGTACAATCTCGCCAACCTGTACCGCGCCGGCCGCGGTGTGCCCCGCGACGCCGATCAGGCACGGCGCTGGTACCAGTCTGCCGCCGAGCAGGACTACGAACTGGCGCGCACGGCCCTCGCGGAAATGTCGCAGGACGCTGCCGCCAACGGCGACACCCGGCCGCCGCGGCGCATCGTCTCGCCGCCGCTGCCCGACGGCGACGCTGAGACGGCCGCGGACACCGCCGTGGAGGCCACCACGCCGGCCCAACTGTCCGGGGTACAGGCCGGGGATGCCGCCATGGCGGACGGCTTTGCCGACAGTCTTCCGGTCATAGCCGAGGATGACACGGCCGAGGTTGTCGAGACCGGCCCGGTCACCGATACCGAACCAGGCGAGCAAACACCGGAGTCCGAACAGCCCGGTTTCTTCAGCCGCCTGTTTGGCGGCACGCGTGAACAGACCGACACCACTGCGGATCCGGCCGCCGAAGAGAACAACACGGCTGCCAGCAACAGCGACTGGGTCGAGCCCCTGCCGGCGCCGGCAACCGACGCGGGTAGCGGCTCGCCGGCGCCAGACACCGAAACGGATGAACAGCCGGACGAGCTGGCGGAGACGATTGCCCATGCCGAGGCGGCCCTGGCCACGGGCGATTATCGCAGCGCCCTGGACGCGCTGCAGCGTGAGGCACTGGCCGGCAACGCCGCCGCGGAAAGCCGGCTGGGCGATCTGTATTTCAACGGCAAGGGCGTCGAGCGCAATCCCGATCGCGCCCTGCTCTGGTACCGGCGTGCCGCCAAGCGCGGCTACGCCGACGCCCAGTACCAGCTCGGCAATATGCATCGCAGCGGCAAAGGCGTGCTCAAGGACAATTACAAGGCACGCGACTGGTACGCACTGGCGGCCGAGCAGGGCCACGACCGGGCGCGCGAGCGGCTTGAAACCCTGGAACAGCAGCTGGCCGAGAAGCGCCGTTATCAGCCCGAGTCCCACGACAGCGCCAGCGGTGTTCAGATCGAGCAGCTGAATAATGATGCCGACACGCCACCGCTGGCGACACTGCCCGACGAAGCGGCCGACAGCGACTCCGATGAACAACGGGCGGCGCCAGCCGCGGACACGGACAGCACGCCGGAACCGGTCCGTGAGGCCGAACCGGCAACCGACAACAAGCCGGCGCAACAGCCTCCCCGGGCCGGCCGCGTTGTTACCCCACCGATTGAAACCGGCGACTGAAGCCGGTGAAAACCTGTCACTGCCGCTAACCTGAGAACCCGGTCACAAAACGCAGTAAATCTCCGCGCCGTATAGAGTTTTACCCAGCTGACACGTTTATTCTTTGAGTGAACAGCGTCGCCGCGCTTTCAGGGGGTGTGGCCACGTTTTCGCAGACCCTATATTCAGGGACCCAGTTACCATGGCGGCCGATACCAGCCCCAGCTGCCGTTTCTGCCCGTCGGTCAAAATGACCGCCTCGGTGCGCCCGGCCGTGCGCGCCGATCTGCGTGTCGGTGCCTGGCTACTGGTGGCACTGGGACTCGCAATCGGCATGTTCAGCCACGGCCGTTTCAGTTTCGTGCTCGGCGGGCTGGTACTGGCCATGATCGCCATACCGCTGACCGACCCGCGCCTGGCACGGGTCTGGCTGTGTCCGAACTGCGGCCACTGCTATCCGCATGTCGTGCACGGCGAGTCGCCCCTGCTGCACTATCGCTGGCGCGTCTGGCCGCTGGTTCTCAGCGTAACGGCGTTACTGGTTCTGGGCCTGGGTTTTTGGGTGCTGCTGGCCTGGCAGGGCTGGGATCGGCAGCTGTTCGGACCCGCCGACAGCATGATCGAACAACTGCGTATAGCCCTCGGTTTTGCCGTCCTTATAGCCGTGCTCTGCGTACTGGCCGAATCACTCGAACACTACCCGCAGGAGCCGTTCCTGTGGCGCGCCCTGTCGATGACCGCCCTGCTGCTGGGCCTGGGCACCACCGCCAACGCCGCAACCACCGCCAGCTGGCTGGTGGTCGGTCCGGCGCATGAATGGGTGCGGCTGGGCATACTCACCATCGGTGAAGCCGTTATCCTGGTCATGGCCATGAGTCGATCGCGGCTGTTCGTCGAGTGGGACAGCGAAACCACTCCGGACGTCTAGCCCGCACAGGCCATTATCAGCGAATCTGTCGGTCATAGACGACAGAATGTCCTCCCCCGATTTCCCCAACCTGTAAAAAATCCATTGTTTTCAAAAGGCTGAAGTTTTCAGCCATTATGGCACGGCGTTTGCGATGGTCATGCTATCGCCAAGAGACGGCCCACCACCGGAAACGCCCTAATGAACATCTATGCCTGCTGGTACAACGGTCTGCCCGGCTACTGTTTTGAGCACCCGCACAGTGGCTGG
Organism: Methylohalomonas lacus; assembly: GCF_024808875.1. Taxonomy (GTDB): domain Bacteria; phylum Pseudomonadota; class Gammaproteobacteria; order Methylohalomonadales; family Methylohalomonadaceae; genus Methylohalomonas; species Methylohalomonas lacus. The sequence continues at coordinate 3,993 of NZ_JANUCT010000012.1, read as the reverse complement.
TGGTTCGTCCCCGAGCGGGACCGGCCGGATTCGACGCCGTGTCGACATCTGCACCTGCTCGACTTCATCTTCGTCAACGCCCGTGAGTGGCGGTTCGAGGTCGCGCGCCTGCAGCAGCCCCGCCCGTCGCTGTGGCAGCGCCTGTTGAATCGCTGGCTGGGCGATAGGCCACCGCGTACGGTCGCCGGCTTGCTGCTGTTGCCGATCAACCAGTACTGATTCCGGCCGATCGCAGCCCGTTCCACTGCGATCACACGCCTCAAGCCGGTCAGGATGACCGGCTCTTTTTAATGCCCATTGCACCGGAACACACGTGCCCGCTGACAGTCTGTCCTAGGACAGGTTTTCATCGAGCGGGAAACAGCACATGGGGTTACTCATCGACGGCCAGTGGCACGATCAATGGTATGACACCGAAGCGACCGACGGCCGCTTCGTGCGCGAGGACAGCCAGTTCCGTAACTGGGTCACGGCCGACGGCAGCAACGGCTTCCCGGCGGCGGCCAATCGCTATCACCTGTATGTATCGCTGGCCTGCCCGTGGGCTCACCGGACACTGATCTTTCGACGCCTGAAAAAACTCGAGGACATTATCGGGGTATCAGTGGTCAATCCCTACATGGGCGAGCATGGCTGGACCTTTATCGAGGATGACACCTGCGTCGGCGATCGCGTCAACCACACCACCTACCTGCATGAACTCTATACACTGACCCGGCCGGATTATACCGGCCGGGTGACGGTGCCGGTGCTCTGGGACAAGCAGCAGCAAACGATTGTCAGCAATGAGTCGGCCGAGATCATTCGCATGCTGAACCGCGCGTTCGACGCCTTTACCGACGTCCGCAGCGACTTTTATCCCGAGGCGCTACAGACCGACATCGACGCCATCAACGAAACCGTCTATCACAACGTGAACAATGGCGTTTATCGCTGCGGCTTTGCCACCCGCCAGCAGGCCTACGAAGAGGCATTCGACCAGCTTTTCACGACCCTCGATGAACTCGAGGCGCGACTGGCACAACAACGCTACCTGGTCGGCGAGCGGCTGACCGAGGCCGACTGGCGCCTGTTCACGACGCTGGTGCGTTTCGATGCCGTCTACGTCGGCCATTTCAAGTGCAACAAGTACCGCATCGCCGACTATCCGAACCTCGCCAACTATCTGCGCGAGCTGTACCAGTTCCCCGGCGTTGAAGCGACGGTCAACTTCCGGCATATCAAGCGCCACTATTATACGAGTCATGCCAGCATCAACCCGACCGGGATCGTGCCGGCCGGACCGGCCCAGAATCTGTCGGCCCCCCATGACCGCGAGTGTCTGCCGGCACAGCCGCTGCCCAACTAGCGCCCGTCCCGGCTAGCCGGGCTTTGCCGACGCTTCGCTATCGTCTGCGGGATCCTGGTGAATGATGATATCGGCCTGAGGATAGGCCCGGGCCAGCCGCTGCTGGACTTCGGTGGCGATCGCGTGCGCCGTGGCCAGGTCCATATCCGGTGTCAGAACCAAATGCAGCTGGATGAACTGATCCAGCCCGGAGGCACGGGTACGCAATTCGTGCAGGTCATGCACCTGCGGATGCGCCAGCACGATCGACTTGATGCGCTCGCGCTCGCTGTCGGCCAGTTCGCGATCCATAAGCTGATCCAGCGCCCCTGTAGCGATGCGCCAGGCATTAACGAGCAGATACAGGGCAATGGCAATGGCGATCAACGGATCGAACCAGTGCCAGCCAAGCCACTGATCAACTGCGATGGCCGTGATAACCCCGACATTGATCAGCACATCGCCGTAGTAATGCAACGAGTCGGCAGTGATCGCCAGCGAACCGGTCGCGTTGATGGCGCGGCGCTGGTAGATCACCAGGCCGATGGTCACCAGTGTCGCCAGGATCATGACGCCGATGCCGACCTGGGCATAGTCGAGCGGTTGCGGATGCCACAACCGGTTGAACGCCTCGATCAGCACGAAGACTCCCGAACCGCTGATGAAGGCGGCCTGGGCCAACCCGGCCAGCGGTTCGGCCTTGCCGTGGCCGAAGCGATGTTCACGGTCCGGCGGCTGCAGCGCCACATGGACCGCCAGCAGGTTGACGGTCGAGGCCATCAGGTCGACGACGGAATCGATCAGGCTCGATAACAGCGCCACCGAGCCGGTGAGCACGTAGGCAACCAGCTTGATCGCAATCAACAGGGATGCGACGGCAACCGCCAGCCAGGTTGCCCGGCGCATGAGCCGATTGTTGCTGTCACTGGCCGGCATACCTGTAACCTCCGGTTGTCGGGATAGGCGCACGTGGTTATCGCATGTTGCACCGGTCGGCAGCTGATTTTGGTCAGCGCCACTATGCCGGTATCCTTTATGATGCCAGTATAAATTCAAATACCAACCAATGGGCGAAGTAACGCATGGATTATGACTTTTTCGTGATCGGCGGCGGCTCCGGCGGCATACGCGCCGCGCGCACCGCCGCCCAACTTGGCGCGCGCGTCGCGGTCGCCGAGCAGGGACCGCTGGGTGGAACCTGTGTCAACGTCGGCTGTGTGCCGAAAAAACTGTTCGTCTATGCTGCCGAATTCAGCAAAGCGTTCGCACACGCCGGCGATTTCGGCTGGCAGCTGACCAGCCCGCAATTCGACTGGTCAACCCTGATCGGCAACAAGAATACGGCAATCGAGCGTCTGAACGGCATTTACCGCCAATTGCTGGAAAAAGCCAACGTCAGCCTGTACGAAACACGTGCCCGGGTCACCGGGGCGCACGAGATCAGCCTCGACGATGGCCAGCGTATAAGCGCCCGGCACATTGTCGTTGCGACCGGCGGCCAGCCGACCCGGCCACCAATTCCCGGCGCCGAGCACGGCATCGTTTCCGATGACGCGTTTTATCTTGAACAACTGCCGCAGCGGGTCGTTATCGTCGGTGGTGGCTATATCGGCGTCGAATTCGCCGGCATTTTCCATGGCCTCGGCGTGGAAACCGTGCTCATGCATCGCGGCGACATGATCCTGCGCGGCTTCGACGACGACAGCCGGCAGTTTCTCGCCGAGCAGCTGCAAGCACAGGGCATTGATCTGCGCTTCAACACCGGCATCAGCGCGATCGAAAAACATGACCGACTGCACATTAAAACCGACAACGGTGACACCGAGGTTGCCGACTGCGTCCTGTTCGCCACCGGTCGCAAGCCGAATACCGAATACCTCGGCCTCGCCGAGCTGGGCGTCGAACTGACCGCCTCTGGCGCGATCCTTGTCGATCAGCAGTACAGCACGGCCGTCGATTCCATTCACGCCGTCGGTGACGTTATTGACCGTGTCATGCTCACGCCAATGGCACTGGCCGAGGGGACGACGGTCGCCCAACGCCTGTTCGGTGACGGTGGCGCACAGCCGGACTACGAACAGGTACCAACCTGCGTCTTCGCCCAGCCGAGCATGGCGAGTATCGGCCTGAACGAACGCCAGGCCCAGGAGCAGGACATGACGGTCGAGGTCTACCGCCACCAGTTCCGGCCACTGCAATACAGCCTGGTCGAAACGCCATTACGCTGCCTGGTCAAGCTGGTGGTGGAAAAGGACAGCCAACGGGTGGTCGGCGCGTTCATGGTCGGACCGGACGCCGGCGAGATCATGCAGGGACTGGCGATCGCCATGCGCGCCGGCGCTACCAAGCAGGACTTCGATGCCACCCTTGGCATTCATCCCACCAGTGCCGAGGAATTTGTCAGTCTTTAGGCTGGTGATTGGTGATTGGTGATTGGTGATTGGTGATTGGTGATTGGTGATTGGTGATTGGTGATTAAAAAAGCGTGATCAACCCTGTTTCGGTGTCAAGGTAAAATTTCAGATTCGTAGGAGGCCCGACCGCGGGCCGAACAGAAGGTCGGTTACCGCAGAGCCTGTAAATCAAATTGTGTAACTGCCCATTGGTGCTAGTGTACAAGAGGAGCCCATCAATGGCAGAGACAATGGATCAGGACAAACTGAAGG
>NZ_JANUCT010000011.1 GCF_024808875.1 Methylohalomonas lacus | reverse complement strand
CTTCAGTTTGTCCTGATCCATTGTCTCTGCCATTGATGGGCTCCTCTTGTACACTAGCACCAATGGGCAGTTACACAATTTGATTTACAGGCTCCAGAAATCTTCGCAGCGGGGTCACCGCTCCCACGATCATAAAACCAATCTTTGGGGGAGCCGATTAAAATCGGCGACACATGCGCCAGATGGTTTGCAGATTTCAATTCGCTTCCACGAAGGCGGGCTTCGCCAATTACCAGTTTCCAATCACTAATCACCAATAACCAGTCACCAATAACCCCATGAACCACAGCATCGACGTCTGGCGTGCCGACTGGCTTACCGAACAGGCCAGCATCTGCGACATCCGTTACCGCGTGTTCGTCGAGGAGCAGCGCGTGCCGGAGACACTGGAATGGGACGGGCTCGATGACCGCGCCATCCACGTACTCGGCCGGATTGACGGCGACCCGCCCTGCGGCACCGGCCGGCTGCTGACCAGCGGTCAAATCGGCCGCATGGCGGTCCTGCCGGAGGCGCGTGGTCGCGGCCTGGGCGGACGCCTGCTGACGGCCCTGCTGGCCGCTGCTGAAACGGCCGGGATCGAGCGCGTATTCCTGCACGGCCAGTTGCGGGCGCTGGATTTCTACCGGCGCTTCGGTTTCGAGCCCGTCGGTGCCGAGTTCATGGAGGCCGGCATCCGTCACCGCGTCATGGAACGGCGCAACTGACAGCCACAGATTGTATGCACCGGGGGCGTCCATTATCATTCCCGCCTGTCCCCTGCGGTGCCCGCCATGTATCAATTTGATCAGTACAGTCTCGGCCAGACCGACTCCGAACTGGAGCTGGACAGCCGTGAGCACAACCAGCTCGCCAGCCAGGCCATGGTCAGACAGGCGCGGCGCAGCCTCGACATCGCCAGCCGGCAGCTCGATCCGTCCGTCTACGACCAGCCCGATTTCATCGCGGCGGTCAAGCGCATGATCCTCGACAACCGGCGTTGCCAGGTGCGCGTGCTGGTTTTCGAGGCGCAGGCGATCGCCCGGCGCGGCCACCAGCTTTTGCAGCTGGCCGGCGATCTGAGCAGCTTCATCGAGCTGCGCCAGGCAGCACGCCAGCATGACGACTACGGCGAGGCGTTGCTGGTCGCCGATCGCTGCGGCTACATTCACCGGCCGCTGGGCAATCGTTACGAGGCCGGTGCCAACTTCAGCGCCCGGCGCCGGGCACAGGCATTGCTGAACACCTTTGAGGACATGTGGGCACACGCCTCCAGCAGCGTCTATTTGCGTCGGTTGTCGCTATGATCGGCCGGCGATCGCTGGGCTTTTTGATCATGGCTGTTTTCTGTGCGCTGCTGGCAACACCGGCGCTGGCCGACGATCGCAAGCTCGAGGTCATCGAACTCGAACACCAGCTGGTCGGCGACGTATTGCCGGTACTCGAACCGCTGGTGGAACCGGGCGGCAGCATCAGCGGCATGAACAATCAACTGATCATCAAGGCGTCGCCGGACAACATACGCAGCATCAAGGCCGTACTCGCCCGGCTCGACAACGCACCGCGGCAGCTGATGATCACGGTCAGGCAGGACAGCAGCAGCGATAGCCGCCGCCGCGAAGAGGGGATCAGCGGTCGTTACGATAACGACGGCGGCCGGCTGCGGTACGAACTCGACGATCGGCAATCGCGCGATCATGATCGCGGCAGCTACCGCGTGCGGGCGACAGCCGGTTACCCGGCCCATATCCAGTCGGGTCAGTTGTACCCGTTTCCGCGCCGTGACGTGTATGTCACGCCCGGCAGCGTCGTCGTCCGCGACAGTCAGCAGTACGAGAATGTCAGTTCCGGCTTTTACGTACTGCCACGGCTGCAGGGCGACCAAGTCACGCTGGAGGTTGCGCCGCGCGTGGAACGCATCCAGCGCGAACGCGGCGGCGCCAGCATCCGGTTGCAGGATGTGCAGACCGTCGTCAGCGGCCGGCTGGGCGAATGGCTGACGATCGGCGGCGTCGATACCGAGAGTGAACGTGACGACGATCGCCTGCTGAGCCGTGATGAGCGCCAGCGTTCCAGCCAGTCCCGCATCCAGATCCGTGTCGACGCGGTTGATGAATCCCAGAAAAGACAATGAACAAACCCGCAACCAGGCCTGACCTTTCCAGCACCATGATCGAAATTCTTGACGGCGGCCGGGCCCGGTCCGATTTCCGCCTCGCTAAACTGCTTGCCGACATCAATGCCGTTGCACCGGGCGTCACGCGCATCAGCGCGCGCTTTCTGCACTGCGTGCAGCTTGCCGAGCCACTCGATGACGACGAACGCCGGCGTCTGGATGCGCTGCTGCATTACGGTGAAGCGGCTGACGCTGATGCGACGACCGCCATCGAGATCGTCACCGCGCCGCGTTTCGGCACGCAGTCGCCGTGGTCGAGCAAGGCCACCGACATCCTGCATCACTGCGATCTCGACAAGGTGCTGCGCATCGAGCGCGCCATCGCCTGGAGCCTGCACGGCGAGCCGGCGCCGGACGCGGACGCCCGGCACGCGATCAAGCCGCTGCTGCACGATCGCATGACCGAGGTGGCGCTGGACCGGCGCGATGCACTGACCGGCCTGTTCAGCCACGGCGAACCGGCGCCGGTGACGACCATCGATCTGGGTGACGACGCCGTTGCCGCCCTGAACGCCGCCAACGAGCGCCTTGGACTGGCGCTGGCCGGGGAAGAAATCGACTACCTGGCGGAAGGCTATACCCGGCTCGGGCGCAACCCCAGCGACGTCGAACTGATGATGTTCGCGCAGGTGAACTCGGAACACTGCCGGCACAAGATATTCAAGGCCGCCTGGACCATCGACGGCGAAGCACACGATACGTCGTTGTTCGATTTCATTCGCCAGACGCACGACACCCACCCCGGCCGCGTGCTGTCGGCGTATTCCGACAACGCTGCGGTCAGCCGCGGCTTCGATGCCAGCCGCTTCTTTCCCGACGGCAGCAATCAGTACCGCTACTGCGAGGAACCGGTACATCTGCTGATGAAGGTGGAAACGCACAACCACCCGACCGCGATCGCGCCCTACGCCGGCGCCGCCACCGGCGCCGGCGGCGAGATCCGGGACGAGGCCGCCACCGGCCGCGGCGCCAGGCCGAAGGCCGGCATGAGCGGCTTCTCGGTCGCCAACCTGCGCATTCCCGATCACCTGCAGCCGTGGGAAACCGACCATGGTCGGCCACAGCGGCTCGCCCCGGCGCTGGCCATCATGACCGACGGGCCGATCGGCGCCGCGTCGTTCAACAACGAATTCGGCCGGCCAGCGCTCGGCGGCTACTTCCGCACGTTCGAAATGTCCGATCGCCACGGCCGCCTGCGCGGCTACCACAAGCCGATCATGATCGCCGGCGGCTACGGCATGATCCGCGACGAACACGTGCACAAGCAGGACATCCCGGCCGGCGCCAGCCTGGTCGTGCTCGGCGGCCCGGCCATGCTGATCGGCCTCGGCGGCGGCGCGGCGTCGTCCATCGCCAGCGGTGCCGGCGACGCCGAGCTCGACTTCGCCTCGGTGCAGCGCGACAACCCGGAAATGCAGCGCCGCTGCCAGGAGGCGATCGATCGCTGCTGGGCGCTGGGTGCCGACAACCCGATCGTCAGTATCCACGACGTCGGCGCCGGCGGCCTGTCGAACGCGCTGCCGGAACTCGCCGACGGTAGCGGCCGCGGCGCCGAAATCGAGCTCCGCCGGGTACCGAACGCCGAACCGGGCATGTCGCCGCTGCAGATCTGGTGCAACGAGTCGCAGGAGCGCTACGTGCTGGCGCTGCAGCCCGGCAGCGAGGAATGCTTCCGGCAAATCTGCGCGCGCGAACGCGCACCGTTCGCCATTCTCGGCACGGCCACCGACGCCGGCCACCTGCGCGTTCACGACGAATACTTCGACAACGATCCGATCGATCTGCCGATGCCTTTCCTGCTCGGCGATCTGCCGCGCATGCAGCGCACGGCCGAACACGAAGCCGTGCCGGCTACAGAATTCACCGCCGCCGACATTGCCATCGACGTGGCCGCCGAGCGGGTACTGAACCTGCCGACGGTTGCCGACAAGCGCTTTTTGATCACCATTGGCGATCGCACGGTTTCCGGTCTGGTGGTGCGCGACCAGATGGTCGGCCCGTGGCAGGTGCCGGTGGCCGACTGCGCCGTGACCGCGGCCGGCTACGACACGCTGACCGGCGAGGTCATGGCGGTGGGCGAGCGCACGCCACTGGCATTACTCGATGCACCGGCATCCGGGCGCATGGCGGTTGCCGAGGCAATCACCAATATCTGTGCGGCACGCGTACTACGGCTCGACGACATCGCCTTGTCGGCCAACTGGATGGCGGCCTGCGGCGCGCCGGGCGAGGACGCCGCGCTCTACGACACCGCCCGCGCGGTATCCGGGTTTTGCCGCGACCTCGGCATCGCCATTCCAGTCGGCAAGGATTCGTTGTCGATGCAGACCGTGTGGCAGCAGGACGGCGCCGAGCGGCGCGCCGTCGCCCCGCTGTCGCTGATCGTCACCGCCTTTGCACCGGTGGCCAACGTGCGCCAGTCGCTGACACCAGAGTTACAGACCCTGGATGAACCGACATCGCTGTTGCTGATCGACCTCGGCCGCGGCCGCCAACGGCTCGGCGGTTCGTCGCTGGCCCAGGTTTACGAACAGACGGGCGGCGACAGTCCCGACTGCGAGCGGCCCGAAGACCTCGTTGAACTGTTCCGCGCCATCCAGCTGTTCAACGACAACGGCCTGCTGCTCGCCTATCACGATCGCAGTGACGGCGGCCTGTTTACGACGTTGTGCGAAATGGCTTTCGCCGCGCATCGCGGCCTCGACATCGACGTCGTTGCACTGGGCGACAACGCCGCCGCCGCGCTGTTCAACGAGGAGCTGGGTGCGGTCATCCAGGTGCGCACGGCCGACCGGGACGCCGTGCTCGAACACTTCGAGCAAACGTCACTGGCCGGCCACGTCCACGCTATCGGTGCGCCAGCGGATGGTCATGACCTGACCATCCGCCGGAACGGCCGGACGATATTCACGGGCTCGCTGCCAGCGCTGCAGGCGCACTGGTCGGCCACCAGCTATCACATGCAGTCACTGCGCGATAACCCCGAATGCGCGCGCGAGGAGTACGCCCAGCTGCAGGACTGGCGCGATCCGGGCCTGCGCTGTGAAGCGCCGTTCGCCGAACGGCTGGCCGCGCCCCTGCCCGGCGGTGCGCGGCCGCGGGTGGCGATCCTGCGCGACCAGGGCGTCAACGGCCAGGTCGAGATGGCGGCGGCGTTCGAGCGCGCCGGCTTCGACGCTTTCGACGTGCCGATGACCGATCTGCTCACCGGCCGTGCCGACCTCGGCGACTATGCCGGCCTGGCCGCCTGCGGCGGTTTTTCCTACGGCGACGTGCTTGGCGCCGGCGGCGGCTGGGCCAAGTCGATCCGGTTCAACAACCGGCTGCGCGACCAGTTTGCCGCGTTTTTCGAGCGCAGTGACAAGTTCGCGCTCGGCGTCTGCAACGGCTGCCAGATGTTTTCGCAGCTGCGCGATCTGATCCCGGGCGCGGCGCACTGGCCGGATTTCCTGCGCAACCGGTCGGAGCAGTTCGAGGCCCGCCTGGCACTGGTCGAGGTGCTGGACTCGCCGTCGGTGCTGCTGGCCGGTATGCAGGGGGCACGCCTGCCGATCGCCGTCGCCCACGGCGAGGGCCGGGTCAGTTTTGCCGACCCGGGCGCGGCTGATCAGGCGATCCCGGCACTGCGCTACATCGACAGTCACGGCAAGCCGGCCAATCGCTATCCAGCCAATCCGAACGGTTCCACTGACGGCGTCACCGGCTTCACCAGCGACGACGGCCGCGTGACGATCCTGATGCCACACCCGGAACGCATGTTCCTGCGCCAGCAGTACTCGTGGTTGCCGGCGGACTGGACGACCGCGGACGGACCGTGGCTGCAGCTGTTCCGCAACGCGCGTTTCTGGCTGGACCAGGCCCGGCACTGACAGTTCCGGGCATCTGTTTTACACTCGCCGTGTAACCGACTCGTAGGCGGATTTCCCGTAATGGCCGATCCCGACGATATCAGTCCGGAAGACAGCGAACTGTTTCGCAGTGCCGTGGGTGCCGTTGAGCCGGTACAGTCACCGGCCCGCATTCGCTCGGATACACCGCGACCCCAACCGCAGCCCTACCAGACCCGTCGGGCGGAAGCCGAGGTCCTGGAGGAAATGGCCAGCGGCGACATGACCATGGCCGATGTGGAAACCGGCGAGGAACTTTCATACAAGCGTCCGGGGATTCAGACACAGGTCTTCAAACGCCTGCGCCGCGGCCAGTTCATCGTTGAGGCCGAACTGGATCTGCACGGCCTGACCACGGAGCTGGCGCGGCGCGAACTCAACGAATTCCTGGCTGCCTGCCGTCATTACAATCGCCGTTGCATACGCATCATTCATGGCAAGGGCCGCGGTTCACCGGATGGCCGGCCCGTGCTCAAGATCCATGTTAATCACTGGCTGCGGCTCTGCGATGATGTGCTCGCTTTCTGCTCGGCACGGCCGGTTGATGGGGGTACCGGTGCCATTTATGTGTTGTTACGCCAGCGGAAATGACTCCATTTCGGCCCACTTACTTCCCGATCCGGCCAAATACGCTATTATTAGATTTATGAGGGTCTAGCGCGGCAGTCTGGCTACCGGGACAAAAAACAACACGATTTCACAAAACCAGCCGGCCCAGGGACGATGACTGCCCGCCGAAGCACATACAGCCAATAACAATCAGGCTCCGGCCTAGGGATGCATCCATTGTCACGAACCACCAGCCAATCAGCGCAAAACAGCCTCAATGCAACCGTCATGATCGTCGACGATCAGATGACAAGCCGCTTGATCCTGGAGACGATTACCAAAAGCATCGCCAGCAATATTGAGGTACGCTCCTTCGATAACGCCGAGACAGCGCTGGAACTGGCCCGGCAACAACCGCCCAACCTGGTGCTGGCCGACGTCAAGATGCCACACATGGATGGTATCGAGTTCACCCGCCAGCTGCGCAGCCTGCCGAACTGTCACGACATCCCGATCGTAATCATCACCATTTACGACGACCGGACAACGCTATACAAGGCGCTCGATGCTGGCGCAACGGACTTTTTGCGCAAGCCGGTGGACCATTACGAATGCAAGGTGCGCTGTCGCAATCTTCTGGCGATGAACAAGCAGCAGCTGATCATCCGCAACCGCGCCAGTTCACTGGAGAGCCAGGTCCACCTGGCCACCGAGGCCATCCATACCCGCGAAAAGGAAACGCTGTACCGGCTCGCGCGGGCCGGCGAGTTCCGCGAGAACATCAGCGGCCGGCGCCTGCTGCGCATGGGCCAGTTCTCGGTCATCATCGCGCGGGCACTGGGTCTGCCCGAGGATGAATGTCGCATTCTTGAGTTCGCGGCACCGATGCACGATATCGGCAAGATCGGCATTCCCGATGCGATCCTGAAAAAGCCGGACCGTTTGACCACTGAAGAATTCGAGGTCATGAAAAACCATACCACCATCGGCTATGAGATTCTCAAGGACAGTCCCTCGCCCTATCTGCAGATGGGCGCCATTATTGCGCTGAACCACCATGAAAAATATGACGGCCATGGCTACCCCAACGGCCTCAAGGGCGAGGATATACCCCTGGTGGCCCGCATAGCCGCGGTAGCCGACGTCTTCGACGCACTCATCAGCAAACGCAGTTACAAGGATGCCTGGCCGCGCGATGATGCCTATTCATTTATCAAGATCGCGCGTGGCGCGCACCTGGACCCGGCTTGTGTCGATGCATTCGTGGAAAATTACTCGGCCATTGCTGACTGCTGTGACGAATTTGAAAACCTGTCGATCCCGTCCGTCGCCGAATTTTCCGGCAATTACTAGTCCGGACAGCCCCAGAACATGCTCGCCAAGCTGCTTAAGCATTCGCACCCGCGTTCCGATACCGAGCTTGAACAATGCTCCATCAGGCTGATCATTCTCGCGATCGTCTTCACCTACCTGTCGCTTAACCTGCCCGCCGGCAAAGAGCAACTCATTCTGGGTGGCATCGTTTTTGTAAGCCTTGCGGCTATTATCCTGTTTGCGTTGTGTTACCTGTCGACGCAGACTTCGGTTGCCCGACGCCTGACAGGCATGGTGCTTGATCTCGGAGCGACCACATTTTTCATGTCGACGATGGCGTCCGCCGCGCCCATATTCGGTGTCTATCTCTGGGTCACACTGGGTAATGGCTTTCGCTACGGCGCGCATTATCTCTATCTCTCTGCCGTCGCCAGCGTCATCGGATTTCTGGTGGTCATGTTCGTATCGGATTACTGGATCGAGCATCGGGTTCTGGCCATCGGTCTGCTGGCGGCATTGCTCGTTATTCCGATGTACGTCGGCGTCCTGATCCGGCGTCTGAATACCGCCGTCAAGTCCGCCAACGTTGCGAACGAGGCGAAGTCCAAGTTCCTGGCCAACATGAGCCATGAAATCAGAACGCCACTGAATGGCATCATCGGCATGAGCGATCTGCTGATGACGACCTCGCTGGATGATGAACAAAAGGATTATGCCGACACCATACACGGTTCTGCACATACCCTTCTCAGCCTGGTCAATGACATACTGGATCTGTCCAAGATCGAGGCTGGCAAGATTAACCTGGAAACGAATGACTATGATCTGCATGTACTGATCAACAGCACATTACGCATGTTTCAGCGCCAGGCCGAAGATAAGGGTCTGCAATTGCAGACGCATATTGCACCAGAGCTACCCTACCGGCTACAGGGGGATGTACACCATCTACGCCAGGTACTCATGAATCTGCTCTCCAATGCCATCAAGTTTACCGAGCGAGGGCAAATCCAGGTAGTTGTCGAGTCGTATCATTCCATCGGCAGCAACCCCGCCAATGTTGGTCTGCTATTCAAGGTCACCGATACGGGTATTGGCATATCCGAAGATGCGCAGGCACGGATTTTCGAGAGTTTTTCCCAGGCTGACGATTCGATCACGCGAAAATTCGGCGGCACTGGCTTGGGTATTTCCATATCCAAGCAATTGGTTGATCTCATGGATGGCACGCTGGGCGTGGAAAGTCAATCGGGGAAAGGATCGACATTCTGGTTTCGTATTGAGCAACAGGTCAGTGAGCAGGATGACACGCACGACAGCCTCTCCGGCTATCACCGGATTATATCTTTGTTGCCCGAGGGCGAACGTCTGCAGCAGCTGAATTCCATGCTGGCCGACTGGGGTATACGCTCGATCAATCTGCCGGATGCCGACAAACTCATGGACAAAATGGCCAATGGTGCCATCAATCTCGACCATGTTGATGTATTGTTGATCGATGCCTCGGTTACAGGTAACGACGCCAATGCCCTGGCCGGACGCATACGTGACTACTCCAGTGTCCCCCGGCTGGTACTGATTCGCGAACAGGCTGTTCATCAGGCCATGGAAAAAACACTGCTGAGCAGCGGCTATTTCTGCGCCATCGGCTATCCGCTCGACAAGCGCATCCTGTTCAACGTAATTCATGCTGCCACTGCCAATGACCTCTATAACTCGCGAATTGCCAATTTACTGGATCACTATCATGCCAGCAGTGACGAATCCAGACAGAAGGGCAAGAACATTCTGGTCGGTGAGGACAATCCGACCAATCAGAAAGTCATTGCCAAGATGCTTGAACATGCAGGTCATAAAGTAACCTTGACCGAGAATGGCGAGGCCGTACTGGATGCACTCGAACAGCAGCGCTACGACCTCGTCATCATGGATATGCATATGCCGGTGATGGGCGGTATCGAGGCAGCCAAGATCATCCGCTTCAGTTATGCCGATCAACCAATACCGATCATCATGCTGACGGCCAACGCGACATCCGAAGCGGTTCAAGCCTGCAAGGATGCTGGTATCGATGCCTATCTCAGCAAGCCCATAGAAGCCGAACGTCTGCTCGACCATATCAGCTTGTATGGCAATGACAACGCGGCTGATGAACAGGTATCAGAAAAGAGCGCGATAACGACGGAACTGTCCACCCCGGCTGTTGATGAGCATATTCTTGACAGTCTCGCCGAGATTGCCAAGGATCCTGAATTTATTCGCGACCTGATCGATGGTTTCCTGCAGGATAATTCCGAATCGCTGAACAATCTGGATGCGGCCTTGTCTGCAGAGGATTTCAGCCAGGTTCGTGATCTGGCTCATACCATTACCGGTAGTGCCCGCAGTATCGGTGCGCATCAACTGGGACGGGTATGCAGTGAGGTCAACCGCATGAGTGACGAACACCTGCGGTCGCATGGGCGGGAACAGCTACAACTGATTGGTGAGGCCCTTGAGGCGACCCGGGAGGGACTGCTCTCCTACCGGGATCGCCAGGCCTATGCTGCTATCTGACAGTCGTTTCAGGCAATGGCCTGTAGTGGCGCCTGACTTTCGGTGCCACCAGAGACCATACGGTACTGGGCACTGACCAGCCGTTCCATGACCTTTAGATCCCGCGCTGTCAACTGTAATGCGGCATCCACCCACAGATGGCAAACGCGCATCAGTTCATGGTAACTGAGCGGCTGACTGAGCTGACGCACTCTCTGCATTGACAACTGTGTATTACGACGCCGCTGGTTGCGCTGCACGTACTCGTGAACTGCCGCCTCACCGGCACCCGGCTCTGCCAATATGTCGACCACGCCCATCTCGTAGAGCTCTTCTGCCTCGTATAGACGGCCGCTCATGATCATGCGCTCGACCTGGGCCTGAGGTAAACGCCGGGCGAGGAGCTGATAGGCGCCCATGCCCGGAAACAGGTTGAACAGTACTTCCGGCAGTCCCATCCGGGCATCACGTTCGGCAATGATGATGCTGCTGGACAGGGCCGACTCGAATCCACCACCCAGAGCCTGACCTTTCACCAATGCAATGGTCGTTACCGTACCCTGGAAATTGCAGCTGGTCGGGTAAAGACCATCAATGCACAGCTTGGCATAGTCGGTCAGCCGTTGCCGGTCGCGCTTGCGTAAACAATGCAGAAACAGTTCCAGATCTCCGCCAAGGTTGTAAGGCATGCCATCGGGCGAGGTCATGACCTGATAATCGACTTTGACGAAATCATCGGCATGCGGATAGTAGCCCCGGTTACGCTGCAGGGTGTTATGCGAGGCAATGATTTCCTTGACCAGATCGACCGAGAAACAGGGCCGGCCTTCGGGTTGCATGTACATCCAGAGAACACCTTGCGAGGCATCCATGCGAAGTTTGATTTGCTTGAATTGTTCCAGAATATGATGCGTGTTTATGGCTTCCATTACTTTATCCTCCTGGACTTGTAGTCCGGGTTAGCTGACGACATGAGGTAGTTACTTGCTCACAGAGGGATTCATTCCCAATGGCGGGGACTATCCATCAATAAGTCTAGTCCAGGAAGTCTTGGCTGGCCGCAGAAAACCGGCAAAAATCGGACAAACGGGGGCGTCTGGCCGCCCGGGCGGCAGACGCGGAATAGGCGGGATGGCGTTTTTTCAGGCGATCAGGGCGACCGCATAGACCACGATCCCCTCACGGCGGCCGATAAAGCCCATACCCTCGGTCGTTGAGGCCTTGATATTCAGGTTATCGGGCTCGGTCGCCAGGTCGGTGGCCAGATTAGTGCGCATCGACTCAATATGGGGCGCCATTTTGGGCGCCTGCGCGAGGATCGTGACATCGGCATTACACAGGCGATAGCCCCTGTCCGCCAGCAGACCGGCCACATGGCGCAGCAGAATGCGGCTATCGACATTTTCATAGTCCGCACTGGTGTCCGGAAAATGCTGACCGATATCGCCCAGTGCCGCAGCACCGAGCAGGGCGTCGCAGAGCGCGTGAATGACCGCGTCGCCGTCGGAATGGGCCGCCAGCCCCTTGTCATGGGGAATGGTTACACCGCCAAGGATCAGTGGGCGGTCACTAACCAATGCGTGGGCATCATAACCGTGGCCGATACGCATGACTTCAGTTCTCCCCGGAACAACGCCCGGCCGCGTGATGTGCGACATCATCTGACGCTTGTGCCTGAGCACGCAGATAGATTTCCGCCAGCGCCAGATCGGTATTCAGCGTGATCTTGATGTTGTCCGGCGCTCCCTTGATAAATTTCGGCTGCAAACCTAGGCGTTCCATGGCCTGGGCTTCGTCGGTGACGACGGCATCCTCGGCAATGGCCTGGTGCAGGGCATGTTTCAATGCCTGCAGGCGAAACATCTGCGGTGTCAGTGCATGCCAGAGCTGGCTGCGATCGATCGTCGCCGTAACCTCATCCATGTCGTTGGCACGTTTCATGGTATCGCGAACCGGCCAGCCGAGCAGACCACCAACCGAATGTTGCTCAAGCTGGCTCAGGAGCCGGGATATATCAGCGCTGCGAATGCAAGGTCGGGCCGCATCGTGTACCAGAACCCAGTCATCCGGCTGCGCCTCGGTTTCCAGCCGCGTCAGTCCATTCAGAACGGAATGCATGCGCTCGGCGCCGCCTTCGGCCCGGCGGACCTTGCGATGCTGGGAAATGCCGAGATGTGCCCAGCGATGGTCATCGCTGGCGATGGCGACCGCAACAGCCTGAATGGCCGGATGGTCACAAAACCGCTGCAGGGTGTGTTCAAGTACCGAACGGCCGCAGACTTCGAGATATTGCTTGGGCATACCGGCCGCCATGCGACTGCCGATTCCCGCCGCAGGTACGACGGCCCAGCATCTGCGCGCGGCCATGCGTTCAATCCCCGTCAATACTGGAGAGATTCTCGCGATCGACGATCTGGTAGAACGTCTCGTTCGCGCGAATCATGCCCAGTTCGCTACGGGCACGCTCTTCCAGCGCTTCCTTGCCGTGCTTGAGGTCCATGACTTCGGCCGCCAGCGATTCATTGCGTTCGCTCAGACGCTGATTCTGCTCGCGCAATTCAGCCCGCGTCTGCTGCAGATGATTGACCTCGGTGAGACTGCCATTACCGATCCACAATTGATATTGCAGAAAGCAAAGCAGCAACAGTAACAGCAGTGTCAGTCCCTTCATCGCTTCCCTCTTCGGCAGTTCAGTCCGTCAGCCCCTGACTGAGTGCGCACGGGCGTGTTCAGCCTCTGCCCAGATTATAGAACGCATCCATGCCCGGGTAACTGGCCCGACCGCCGAGTTCATCCTCGATCTGCATAAGGCGGTTGTACTTGGCTACCCGATCCGAGCGCGACAGCGAGCCGGTCTTGATCTGGCCGGCCGAGGTGGCCACTGCCAGATCGGCGATCGTCGTATCTTCGGTCTCGCCCGAGCGATGCGATATGACCGCGGTGTAGCCGGCCTTTTTCGCCATATCGATTGCCGCCAGGGTCTCGCTCAGGGTACCGATCTGGTTGACCTTGATGAGAATCGAATTGCCGATATTCTCGCGGATGCCGCGCTCCAGCAACTCGGTATTGGTAACGAACAGGTCGTCGCCGACCAGCTGCACGTCCTTGCCCAGTTTGTCGGTAAGCTGACGCCAGCCCTCCCAGTCATCCTCGGCCATGCCATCTTCCATGGTGATGATGGGATACTTGTCGAACCATGGACTGAGATAGTCAATAAACTCGGCGGCATTGAGCGACTTGTTTTCCGATTCGAGCTGATATTGACCGGCCTTGAAAAATTCGGAACTGGCGACATCCAGCCCCAGCAGGATGTCCTCGCCGGGGCGGTAGCCGGCTTTTTCAATGGCCTCAAGAATGAGTTCAATGGCCGCTTCGTTCGACGGCAGATTCGGTGCAAAGCCACCTTCATCGCCTACCGTCGTACTCATGCCGCGATCACCAAGCACTGCCTTAAGTGCATGGAAGACCTCGGCACCATAGCGTACTGACTCGCGCAGACTGGCCGCCCCCACCGGCAGGATCATGAACTCCTGCAGATCGACGCTGTTGTTGGCGTGAGCACCGCCGTTGATGATGTTCATCATGGGTACCGGCATGCGGAACGAGCCCTCGCCGCCGAGATAGGCGTACAGTGGCAGGTTTTCCGCGGCGGCGGCGGCATGGGCAACTGCCATCGACACGCCCAGCAGCGCATTGGCGCCCAGGCTGGATTTATTGGCCGTACCGTCCAGGTCACGCATGATCTGATCGACACCGGCCTGATCGGTAATGTCATGACCGGCCAGTGCCGGCGCGATCCGGCTGTTTATGTTGTCGACCGCCTTCAGCACGCCCTTGCCCAGATAGCGCTGCTTGTCGCCGTCACGCAGTTCCAGCGCCTCACGGACGCCGGTCGAGGCACCGGATGGCACCATGGCACTACCCTGGGTGCCATTGTCCGTGACGACTTCAGCCTGAATGGTCGGATTGCCGCGCGAATCCAGAATCTCGCGCGCGTTAATGGTTTTGATTCGGGACACCTGTTACCCCACGCTTTTTATCGTTCTTGATGTATTAATAATGAATTACTTTGTCAGCTGAGCTGGCTACGCTTGCTGCACTGATCCAGCTCCCGCAGCGTTTCCAGCAGAGCACGCATCTGCCCCAGCGGCCAGGCATTCGGACCGTCGCTGAGTGCCTTGTCCGGATCCGGGTGCGTTTCCATGAACACACCGGCAACACCGACGGCAACGGCTGCCCGCGCCAATGCCGGCACGAATTCGCGCTGGCCACCGGAACGACCACCCTGGCCACCGGGCATCTGTACCGAATGGGTGGCATCGAATACCACCGGGCAACCGGTATCCTGCATGATTACCAGTGCCCGCATGTCCGAAACCAGGTAATTGTAGCCGAAGCTGGCACCACGCTCACAAACCATGATCTGATCGTTACCGACAGCCCGGGCCTTGTCGACCACGTTCTGCATGTCCCACGGCGCCAGGAACTGACCTTTCTTGATATTGACCGGCTTGCCGGCACGCGCAACCCGCTGGATGAAGTTAGTCTGCCGGCAGAGAAATGCCGGCGTCTGCAGCACGTCCGCCACTGCGGCCACCTCGTCCATGGGCGTATCCTCATGCACGTCGGTCAGTACTGGCACGCCGATGTCCTGCTTCACCTTTTCGAGTATCCGCAGTCCTTCATCAATGCCCGGACCGCGGAAACTCTCCATCGAGGTGCGGTTGGCCTTGTCGTACGACGACTTGTAGATGAACGGGATACCCAGTGCCGCGGTCATTTCACGCAGCTGTCCGGCGGTATCCAGTGCCAGCTGCTCGCTCTCGATCACGCACGGACCGGCGATGACGAACAGCGGCTTGTCGTTGCCGGCCTCGAAATCACACAAGCGCATCGGTAACTTCCTTTTGCTGCTGCAGATGATAATCGGCGGCTGCCTGCACGAAACCGGCGAACAGTGGATGGCCGTCGCGCGGTGTCGAGGTAAATTCGGGATGGAACTGGCAGGCGACGAACCAGGGATGATGATCGATCTCGATGATCTCGACCAGCCGTTCGTCGATCGAGGTACCGGCAACCCGCAGGCCTGCCTCTTCCAGTTGGCGGCGATAAACATTGTTGAATTCGTAACGGTGCCGGTGGCGTTCAATCACCTCGTCGACACCATACAGATCACGAACGCGTGACTCCGGCAGTAACCGGCAGGTCTGGCCACCGAGCCGCATGGTACCGCCGAGGTCGGAGCTGTCGTCGCGGTGTTCGATGCGGCCGGCCGAGTCCAGCCATTCTGTGATCAGGGCGATTACCGGGTGCGGCGTATCGCGATCGAATTCGGTACTGTTGGCGCCGGCCAGACCGGCGACATTGCGGGCGAATTCAATCACCGCTACCTGCATGCCGAGGCACAACCCGAGATAGGGCACACCGTTTTCACGGGCATAACGTACGGCCTCAATCTTGCCGTCGATACCCCGGTTACCAAAACCGCCCGGCACCAGAATGGCATCCATGTCTTTCAGGCAATCGATGCCGTCGCGCTCGATATCCTCGGAATCCACATAATGAATACAGGTTCGCATGCGCGTGTGAATGCCGGCATGACTCAGTGCCTCGGACAGTGACTTGTAGGAGTCGGCAAGCTCAATGTACTTGCCGACCATGGCGATGTTGACCTCGCCACGAGGATTGCTCATGGCCTCGACCACCGCATCCCATTCGCTCAGATCAGCGGTGGGAACATCCAGGGCAAATTTCTTCACCACGATCTCGTCCAGGCCCTGTTCAAAATACAGGCGCGGGATCTTGTAGATGTTGTCGACGTCCAGCGCCGAGATAATGGCTGACTCCTCGACATTGGTGAACAGCGCCATCTTGCGGCGCTCGTTGTCGGGCAACGGCCGGTCGGTGCGACACAACAGGACATCCGGCTGGATACCGATGGAACGCAGTTCCTTGACCGAGTGCTGGGTCGGCTTGGTCTTGATCTCGCCGACCGTGCCGATGTAGGGCACCAGGGTCAGATGAATGAACATCACCCGCTGGGCACCAAACTCCACCCGCATCTGGCGGATGGCTTCCAGGAACGGCTGGCCCTCGATATCACCGACCGTACCGCCAATCTCGACCATCGCGATGTCGGCATCACCGGCGCCCTCGATAACGCAGCGCTTGATCTCGTCGGTGATGTGCGGAATCACCTGCACCGTACCGCCGAGATAATCACCCCGGCGCTCTTTCTGTATCACATTCAGATAGATACGGCCGGTTGTGAAATTGTTGCTCTGGGTCATCCGGGTGCGCACGAAGCGCTCGTAATGACCCAGGTCGAGATCCGTTTCGGCGCCGTCCTCGGTGACGAAGACTTCGCCGTGCTGGAACGGGCTCATGGTGCCCGGATCGACATTGATATAGGGATCGAGTTTGAGCAGCGTCACCTTCAGGCCGCGCGCTTCCAGCAGCGCGCCCAGCGAGGCGCTCGCAATACCCTTGCCGAGCGACGATACGACGCCGCCGGTTGTAAAAATAAAACGCGTATTCACGGGTTGGGCACCGGGTTACGAAACTGGAGGGGAGCGTCCCCGCGGGCCGGCTTCAGGCGGTCCGTAGCTGGGCTGATGAGGACGCAGGCTGACTTCATAGACGGAACAGGATGCTACCAGAATAGTGTCGCCATCTCTATGCCTGGCCACCCTGGCGGCAGCGGGACACTTTGGCCCGCTGCCGCGCTGCCGTATAATGCCTGGCCCTTTGCGGACCCGGATATCATGGGCTGAACCCGCCCGACCCAGACTGTTCATGGAAAACCACACCCTCCTGCGCGCTGCCGGCTACACGCTGCTCGCCTCGCTGCTGTTCGCCGGCATGGGCGTGGCCGTGCGCTACGCCTCCGCCGAGCTGCCGACGGCAGTGGTCGTGTTCCTGCGCAACCTGTTCGGTCTGCTGGCGCTGCTGCCCTGGCTGGTCGGCAATGGCGGCGGTGTCCAGGCGCTGAAAACACGGCGGCTGGGCGCGCACCTGTTCCGGGTGGCCAGCGGCCTGACCGCCATGTACTGCTTCTTTTACGCGCTGGCCAATCTGCACCTGGCCGAAGCGGTCATTCTCAATTACAGCTCGCCGCTGTTCATCGCCCTGTTCGCGCTGTTATGGCTGGGCGAGCGCGCCAGCGCCCGGGTCATGACGGCGATCGTCATCGGCTTTGTCGGCGTCGGCCTGATCGTCAAGCCCGGCAGCGGCGTCTGGTCACCGGCGGCCATTGCGGGCGTCGGTGCCGGCGTGCTCACCGCCCTGGCCATGGTCGGCATCCGCAACCTCTCGGCCACCGAACCGACCCGGCGTATCGTGTTCTATTTCAGCTTTTTCGCCACGCTGGCCTCGGCGGTCCCCATGATCTACCACTGGCAGACGCCATCGGCGCCGGTATTCATCGCCATGGTGCTGGCCGGCATCGGTGCGACCCTGGCGCAGTTGCTGCTTACCAAGAGCTACAGCCTGGTACCGGCCGCCCAGGTCGGACCCTACACCTATGCCAGCGTGATCTTCGCCGCCGGCTTCGGCTGGCTGCTCTGGGGCGAGATCCCTGACCCGATGAGTTTTGCCGGGGCGGCACTCATCATCATCGCTGGTATCATGACCCTGCGTGGTCGCCAGCCGTCGCCCGTCGGCAACGCCTGACTGGCATGAAAATGCTTCACGGCCGGGCTGAAAAAATCGCGGCCGGCTTTTTCCAGATCGGCCTTAGAAAATGACCGGCTTCACGGTAGAATAGCCGTCTTCCCGGCGGGGACCGGCGGCGCCGACCCCGATGATGCGCAGCGCTCACTGCCGCCCGGCATGTCCGCCGCGCGGCAGGGGATGTAGAAACTGATTATCAATCCGTAAGTTACAATAAAAGTAAGACAGCACCGCGCAACAGCTGAAGGAGAGCACGGCATGTCCGACATAGAAATCGCACAAAAAGCGAAGAAAAAGCCCATCATCGAGCTGGCCAAGGATCACTACGGGATCGCGGCCGAACACCTCGAACCCTATGGCCATTACAAGGCCAAAATGTCACTGGACTACATCGACAGCCTGAGCAAACAGAAAGACGGCAAGTTGATCCTGGTGACCGCCATTAGTCCGACCCCGGCCGGCGAGGGCAAGACCACCACCACGGTGGGCCTCGGCGATGCCATGAATCGCCTCGGCAAGAAGACCCTCATCTGTTTGCGCGAGCCTTCCCTGGGCCCGTGCTTCGGCGTCAAGGGCGGTGCCGCCGGCGGTGGCCATGCCCAGGTCGTACCGATGGAAGACATCAATCTGCATTTCACCGGCGATTTCCATGCCATCGGTGCTGCGCATAACCTGCTGTCGGCCATGGTCGACAATCACATCAACCATGGCAACAGCCTCGGCATCGATATTCGCCGCATTACCTGGAAGCGCGTCGTCGACATGAACGACCGTGCCCTGCGCGACATCGTCATTGCCATGGGCGGTACCGCCAACGGTTACCCGCGCCAAGATGGCTACGACATCACCGTCGCTTCCGAGGTGATGGCCATTTTCTGTCTGGCCACCTCGCTCAAGGATCTGAAGGAACGCCTGGGTTCGATCGTGATTGGCTACACCGGCGAGCAGAAGCCGGTTCTGGCCCGCCAGCTCAACGCCCACGGTGCCATGGCCGCGCTGCTCAAGGATGCCATCAAGCCGAACCTGGTACAGACGCTGGAAAACAACCTGGCGTTCGTCCACGGCGGTCCGTTCGCCAACATCGCGCATGGCTGCAACAGCGTCAGTGCTACACAGACTGCCCTGAAGCTGGCCGATTACACCATTACCGAGGCCGGTTTCGGTGCCGACCTCGGCGCCGAGAAGTTCATCGATATCAAGTGCCGCAAGGCCGGCCTCAACCCGTCCGCCGTCGTTCTGGTAGCCACCATCCGGGCACTCAAGTTCCACGGCGGCGTGGCCAAGGAAGACCTCAACAACGAAAATCTCGAGGCGCTGGAAAAAGGCATGGTTAACCTCGAGCGGCACCTCAATAATATCACCAAGCACTACGGCCTGCCGTGCGTCGTCTGCGTCAATCACTTCACCCATGACACCGAGGCCGAGGTGAAGCTGTTGAGCGAGAAGGTCGAGGCACTGGGTGGTAAGTGTGTCGTCTCCAAGCACTGGGCCGATGGTGGCAAGGGCGCCGAGGATCTCGCCAAGGCCGTGGTCGACGTGGTCGACAACAAGCCGGGCAAACATACCTATGTCTATGAGGATGACCAGCCGCTGTTCGACAAGATCGAGGCAGTCGCCACCAAGATCTATGGGGCCAGTGAGGTAACCGCGCCACCCAAGGTGATGGCGCAACTCAAGGAACTGGACAAGGACTACGGCAAGCTGCCGGTATGTATTGCCAAGACGCAGATGTCGTTCTCGACGGATCCAACGTTACGTGGCGCGCCCAGCGGTCACACGGTGGAAATCAGCGAAGTACGGTTGTCTGCCGGTGCCGGTTTCATTGTCGCCATCTGCGGCAACATGATGACCATGCCGGGCCTGCCCAAGGTGCCGTCGGCCGAGAAGATCGACGTCGATGACAAGGGCAATATAGAAGGCCTGTTCTGAGATCCGCAGTCAGAGATAAAAAAACCCGGCGCAAGCCGGGTTTTTTTTATCTCGTTTGTCGTTTGTCGTTTGTCGTTTGTCGTTTGTCGTTTGTCGTTTGTCGTTTGTCGTTTGTCGTTTGTCGTTTGTCGTTTGTCGTTTGTCGTTTGTCAACGACAACTTGGCTGGCAAGGCCAGCCTGTCAAGCCGAAATTTCAGGCCCGAGATACGCTTCACGAATAACGAGATACGCGCTTGCGCCTATGGGCGCAGCCCCTCAGCCTGTCCAGCCGAGTCCTGCCGAAACGCAGTTTATCGACAGCAGCAACGGCACGAGATCGTCGAGTTTCTGATCATTGTCGTCGGCACGGGCGCGGAAACGTTCGACCAGTTGCACCTGTGACTGACCGACCCGGTTGAGAATCGGGTTGCGCCGGCCAAGACGACGGCTGAACTTCTTGAAACGCGTTGCCAGCTGCGTTTCATCGGTGATGCGCATGACCATCTCGCAGGTCTTGTTGTATTCCTGCTCAATCATGCCGAAGATGCGCTCGCGAACTTCCGCGTCCGGTACCAGGTCGGCATAAGCACGGCTGACTTCCATATCGACCAGCGACAGTGTCTTTTCCACCTCATCGATGATCAGACGGAACAGGCTTGATTCCTCGAACATGCGCTTGAGCAGTTCCTCGCCTTCGCTGCCACGCACCTCGAAAAAGCTTTCCAGGGCGGTGCCGACACCGTACCAGCCGGTAACGATATGACGATTCTGCGTCCAGGCAAACACCCACGGGATGGCACGCAAATCGTTTAACGATTTTGCCCCGAAACGGCGTGCCGGCCGCGAACCGATGTTCATCAACGCAAGTTCTTCCACCGGGCTGGCTGCCTGGTAGTAGTCCACCAGACCCTCCTGCTCGGCAAGGCCACGATAGGCGGTATAGGCAAGCCCGGACAGGGCTTCCAGTGCCTCATCGAATTCCGGCCGCTGTTTCTTGCCTTCTTCCGGCGACTTGATCGTGTGCTCGAACACGCTGGTAGCAAGCAGTTCCATCTGGTACTCGGCGGTGCCCTGGTTGGCATACTTGGATGACACCACCTCACCCTGTTCGGTAATGCGCATGCGTCCCTGTACCGATCCGGGCGGCTGTGCGGCGATGGCGTAGCCGGTCGGCGCACCGCCACGACTCACGGAACCGCCACGACCATGGAAGAAGGAAATCGGAATACCGGCTTCCTCACCGACCTGGGTCAGGCGCGCCTGCGCCTTGCTCAACTCCCAGTTGGAGGTCAAGAAACCGCCGTCCTTGTTGGAATCGGAATAGCCGATCATCACTTCCTGTACTTTGCCCTGGTTCTTCACCGAGCGCCGCAGTACCTGATAGGACAGCAACTCCTTCATCATCTCGGGGGCCCGCTGCAGGTCGTCGATGGTCTCGAATAGCGGCACGATGGGTAGTACACAGCTTTCGACACCCTCACGGTCATTGTACAGACCGGCATACTTGGCCAGCAGATAGATACCGAGAATATCGCTGACATTCTGGGTCATGCTGAGAACGAAGTTACCAAACGCCTCGCGGTCCAGCTGCTCGCGAATATCGCGGATCAGTCGGAACAGCCCCAGCGTCGATTCAGATTTTTCATCCAGTGTCTTGAATTCCGGCAATTCGTCCAGCGGCTCGGCCAGGCGTTCCCGGATCCAGTCCAGCCATTCCTGGGAATCGGTGGCCGGCGCTTCGGCATCGGCCGGCTTGCCGTTCAGCTCACGCCAGATGGCTGCCAGCGTGCCATTGGTAACCGTGGTGTTCTCGCGCAGGTCAAGACGCACCGTGCGGAAGCGGAAGGCCTCGACCTCCTGGCGTACCGGTCTGACCAGCGATTTGGCCAGATGGCCACAGCTGGCATCAATCAGCCCCCGTTCGAGTACGTCCAGGTCATGGATCAGATCGTCACTGTCGGTATAGGTCGCAGTCTCGGGAATGCTGTCATTGCCATCGGCACGATCGATCGTCGCCTGCATGCGCATCATGACGCAGGTCATGAACTGGCGGAATACCTCGCCCGGGTTGCGCTGGGTAATATGCTCACCCTGGCCGCTGGCGACCAGTTTCTCTTCCAGGGCATGACGAAACTCATCCGAAATGGGCGTAAAGTTTTCCGACACGCTGAGCTTGTGCAGCAGACTGATGAACCGCTGGCGATAGTGATGCAGCACCATGTGCCGATTCTTCAGCAGCGTCTGGCGCGTGACGTCATTGGTGACGTAAGGATTGCCGTCACGATCGCCACCGATCCAGGAACCGAACTGGAAAAACGGCGGCAGATTGAATTCATGATCCGGATAGTGCTGCTTGAGTGCCCACTCCAGCTTTTCCATTAATTCCGGAATGCGCTCGAACAGGGACTGTTCGAAGAAGTGCAGTCCCCATGCCACCTCCAGTCCTACGGTGGGTTTTTCCAGCCGCAGTTCGCCGGTCAGCCAGAGCAGATCGATCTCGTTACGCACCAGCTCCAGCATGCGTTGGCGTTCGCGCGGCGTCCAGCGAGTACCTTCCAGTTCAAACAGAAGCAGGTAGATACGTCGGTGAATCTCCAGCACCGTAACGCGCTTGGCCTCGGTCGGATGCGCCGTCAATGTTGGCCGGATATGCGCCCTGTCCAGCAGGGCCTGGATTTCCTCGGCCGTGGCGTTATTTTCCTTGGCAATCGCCAGCACATTACTGAAAGTCCCGGGCACCTTGTCCGGGCCGCGCACCTTTTCGGTCTGGCGACGCCGGCGCATGGCGGTGTTTTCCTCGGCCACATTCAGCAGCTGGAACCATATTCCCCAGGCCTGCAGACTGTTGACCAGAATTTCGCGCTGATCATCCGGCACCGGCTGCTCACCGACAAAGTACGGCATGATTTCCGGCGCCCGAAAATCGATGACCGCGCGCATCTGTTCATCCAGCAAATCGACGATCTGCTTGGCATAGGCAGCGGCAGCGGCATCCAGCTGATCGTCAGCCGGAACCGTCTCTTCCGGTATGAAATGGAGGTTGGTCTCGTTCACACGACACGATCCGGTATGACTTTACCATCGAAGTGGGCCTTGAGATTGCCAAACACGCGCAGACCCATTGCTACCCGGGTTTCGGTGGTCGCACTACCCAGATGCGGCAGAATAACGGCATTTTCCATCGTCAGTAGATCCTCGGTGACCTGCGGCTCGTTCTCGAACACATCGAGACCGGCCGCTGCAATCGTACCGTCCTTGAGCGCCTTAACCAGAGCCTGTTCGTCGATGACATCACCGCGGGCCGAATTCACCAGTATGGCGTGCGACTGCATCTTCTTCAGGCGCTCGGCATTGAGCAGGTGACGGGTTTTCTCGCCACCCGGGCAATGCAGCGACACAAAATCGGCCTGTTCCAGGACAGCTTCCGGGCTGTCGCACTGTGTGGCACCAAAGCGGTTGATCACTTCCTTCGACGGCGGGAATGGATCATGGAAGATGATCTTCATACCAAAGCCGAAATGTGCCTTGTGCGCCATTGCCTGTGCAATGCGACCAAAACCAATGAGTCCGAGCGTCTTGCCGGTTACCTTGGTTGACAACATGTGCGTCGGCCGCCAACCGGTCCACTCCTTATTGCGCACATGACGCTCGCCCTCACCGGCGCGGCGGGCGGCCATCAGTAGCAGCGTCATGGCGATATCGGCAGTACAGTCAGTCAGAACCTCGGGCGTGTTGGTTACTATCAGGCCGCGCTCACGGGCGGCATTGGTATCGATATTGTTAAAACCGACACCAAAATTGCTGATAATCTTGGCGCGTAGCGGATCCGCACTGAGCACCTCGGCGGTGACCTTGTCGGTTACGGTCGGGCACAAGGCATCGGCATTCCTGAGCGCATCCTGCAGCTCGTCGGCGGACATGGGCTTGTCGTCCTTGTTGAGAACGACATCGAAATGTTCCTGCAACTTGGCTTCCGCTTCCTCGGGCCACTTGCGGGTCACAATAACCTTGGGTTTGCTCATAGGGATCTTTCCTAATATTGACTGTACAAAACCACGCAGCCGTCACGCGTACGGCCGTTGGTGGAACATGAAGTTTGCCCGATCAACCCGCCCCGTTCAGGGCGAGTGATCGACACTCATCCACTGCCGTGTGTTCGGCCTACAGCTTGGCCAGCACCTTGGCGACCGTATCGCCGATATCCGACGGGCTGGGTGACACCGTGACACCGCACTCTTCCAGGATCTCCACCTTCTCGGCAGCGCTCTCGCCAAAGGCGGAAATGATGGCCCCGGCATGGCCCATGCGACGGCCCTTGGGCGCGGTCAGACCGGCAATGTAACCGATGATCGGCTTTTTCATGTTTTCCTTGGCAAACTTGGCCGCCTCGGCTTCCTGGGGGCCGCCGATTTCACCAATCATGAGTACAACATCGGTCTCGTCGTCCTGCTCGAACAATTCGAACATGTCGCGGAAAGAACTGCCGTTGATGGGGTCACCACCGATACCGACACTGGTGGAGACGCCGATTCCAAGATCGCGCATCTGGTCGGCGGCTTCGTAACCCAGCGTACCGGAACGACCGACGACACCGACGTTGCCTTCCTTGTAGATATGGCCGGGCATGATACCAAGCATGGCCTTGCCGGGACTGATCGTGCCGGCACAGTTCGGGCCGGTCAGGATCATCTTTTCTTCCTTGCGGAAACGCTTCATGTAGCGCTTCACGCGAATCATGTCATGCGACGGGATACCATCGGGAATAGCCACGCAATATTTCAGGCGGGCGTCGGCGGCTTCCATCAGCGAGTCGGCCGCAAACGGTGGCGGCACAAAGCAGATGCTGGCCTCGGCGCCGGTCGCCTCGACAGCGTCTTCCACCGTGTTAAATACCGGCTTGCCGAGATGTGTGGTACCGCCCTTGCCCGGGGTGACACCACCGACAATATTGGTGCCGTACTTCATCATGTCCTCGGCATGGAAAGTACCGATCTGGCCGGTAAATCCCTGCACGATGACTTTCGTGTTCTGGTCGATAAGAATTGCCATGATCTGATCCTCTTAATCTTATTTGCCGGTGTGCTTTTTCCACGCATCCACCGCCTTGTTGGCGGCCTCGCGCAGCGTATCGGCCATGATGATGTCGAGCCCGCTGTCGGCGAGAATCTGCTTGCCCTTCTCGACGTTGGTGCCTGACAGGCGCACCACCAGCGGAATTTTCAGATCAATGCTCTTGACCGCCTGGACCACACCTTCGGCGACCCAGTCACAACGGTTAATACCGGCAAAGATGTTGACCAGCATGGTCTCGACCTTTTCATCCTCCAGCACCAGGTTGAAGGCCTTGGCCACGCGCTCGGGCGAGGCGCCGCCGCCGATATCGAGGAAGTTGGCCGGTTCGCCGCCGGCATGCTTGATCATGTCCAGCGACGCCATGGCAAGTCCTGCACCGTTGATAATGCAGCCGATATTGCCGTCCAGGCCGACGTAGCTCAGGCCGCGGTCGGAAGCACGCATTTCGCGCGGGTCTTCCTGCGACTTGTCACGCAATTCGGCAATATTGGGGCGCCGGAACAGCGCGTTGTCATCGAACGACATCTTCGCGTCCAGTGCCAGCACGCGGCCGTCACCCGTAAGTACCAGCGGATTGATCTCGACCATGGTACCGTCGAGATCGCGCATGGCCCGGTAGCAGCCGAGGATGGTGGTGACCATCTGGCTGATCTGGCCCTTTTCCAGGCCCAGCTTGAAGGCGATCTGACGCGCCTGGTACGGCTGCATGCCGACCGCCGGTTCCACTGAAACGCGGATGATGGATTCCGGTTTTTCCCGGGCGATTTCCTCGATCTCCATGCCGCCTTCACCGGAGGCGACAACCGCCACCCGTTCCTCGGCGCGATCGAGCACAATGCCCAGATAAATTTCGCGCTGGATATCGGTGCCGGCCTCGACGTAGAGACGATGCACGACCTTGCCCTGCGGGCCGGTCTGGTGCGTGATCAGTTTCTTGCCGAGCAGTTCGTCGGCAGCGTTCCAGATTTCGTCATCATTCGAGCAGACCTTGATACCGCCGGCCTTGCCGCGGGCACCGGAATGAATCTGCGCCTTGACCACCCATTTGTCGCCGCCAATTTCCTTGGCGCGGTATACCGCCTGTTCAGGGCTGTAGGCCAGCCCTCCCGAGGGCGTCAATACACCGAAATCATTCAGCAGTTCTTTCGCTTGATACTCATGGATCTCCATGACTGTATCCTCCAACCAGGAATTTTATTTATGCAGCATGCCCGGACCCGCCATACAGCAAGCCGGGCATATGCTTTAGTATTTTATTGGCCTTTCGCAGCGATGGCGTCGGCCTGTTTGACCACGTTCTCGGCCATGCGCGCCGAAGCGGCATCGATCAGACGACCGTTCAGTGACGCGGCCCCCTTGCCAGCCTTGGCAGCTTCTTCCAGCGCTTCCAGCGTCGCGCGAGCATCCTCGACCACCTTGTCCGGTGGCGACATGATCTCATTGGCCAGCTCGATCTGGCTCGGATGGATCGCCCACTTGCCTTCATAGCCCATGGCCGCGGCGCGGCGCGCCGCGTCCTTGTAACCATCCGGATCATTGAAGTCGCCGAACGGCCCGTCAATGGCGCGCAGGCCGAATGCCCGGCAGGCAACCAGCATGCGATGCAGTCCAGCATGCCACTGATCGCCCGGGTAATCCGGGTTCAGACCGCCGATCACCACAGTGCGCGCGCGGCAGCTGGCGGCGTAGTCGGCCACGCCGAAGTGCAGCGCCTCGAAACGCTTGCTCGACTGAGCAATCGATTCGACATTCGCCATACCGAGCGTGGTCTCGATCAGGGCCTCCAGGCCAATTTTGTGATCCAGTTTCTTGGCTTGCTCGATCTGGGTGACCATGCAGTCGACGGTATAGACGTCGGCCGCGGTACCCACCTTCGGAATCATAATGGTATCGAGCTTGTTACCGGCCTGTTCGCAGATATCGACGACGTCGCGGTACATGTAATGTGTATCAAGTCCATTGATACGCACCGATACAGTCTTGTTGTGGCCCTTCCAGTCCAGGTCGTTCAGGGCCTCGATAATGTTCTTGCGCGCCTGTGCCTTGTCGTCCGGCGCGACCGCGTCCTCACAGTCGAGGAACACATAGTCAGCGTCGCACTTCAGGGCCTTCTCGAACATACCGGTATTGGTACCAGGCACGGCGAGTTCACTGCGTTGCAGCCGTTGTCTTGCCGGCTCATATTGCGTGAAGCTCATGCAGCCTCCTTCTTCAAAGTTCGGGCATAAGCGCGGGCACCGAAACCGGC
Source organism: Methylohalomonas lacus (assembly GCF_024808875.1). GTDB lineage: Bacteria > Pseudomonadota > Gammaproteobacteria > Methylohalomonadales > Methylohalomonadaceae > Methylohalomonas > Methylohalomonas lacus. The sequence goes on along the minus strand of NZ_JANUCT010000011.1, from coordinate 71,089 downwards.
GCCCACGATATCGTTATTTTTCGGGGTCATGACTTAGTTCTTGATCTGCTTTTTGGTACTGCGCAGATACTCCTGGGCGGCAGCGACACCACTGCCCAGTTCGATGTCATAACCCATATCCTTCATGGCCATCTCGGCGCCGGTAATCGGCGTCAGCAGCATGAGTTCATTCATATCACCCAAATGGCCAATACGGAAGGCCTGACCGGCGATCTTGCCGACACTCACACTGAGCGACAGGTTGTAATGGCGATAGGCGTGACGGGCCATTTCGTTGCCGTCATTGCCTTCCGGCACGTAAATTGCGGTGACCGTGTCGGAATACCACTCCGGTCCCTGGGCCACCAGCTGCAGGCCCCAGGCCTCTACCGCCTTGCGCACGGCAGTACCCATACGCTTGTGGCGCGCGAAGACGTTGTCCAGACCTTCCTCGAACAGCATGTTCAGCGACTCGCGCAGACCGCGCAGCAGCGTGGTCGGCGGCGTGTACGGGAAGAAGCCGTTGTCGTTGACCTTCATCATGTCCTCGAACGAGAAGAAGGTGCGTGGCAGCTTGGCCGACGACATCTTGTCCAGCGCCTTCTGGCTGGCGGCGACGATGCCGAGCCCGGTGGGCAGCATGAAGCCTTTCTGCGATCCGCTGACGGCTAGGTCGACGCCCCACTCGTCCATGCGGAAATCCATGCTGGCGATCGAGCTGACACCGTCGACATACAACAGCGCCGGATGATTAGCGTCGTCCAGCGCCTTGCGCACCGCCTTGATGTCACTGGCCACGCCGGTGGCGGTTTCGTTCTGGGTGGCAAACACACCCTTGATTTCATGATTCTTGTCGGCCTTGAGGATCTCGGCATACTGTTCTGCCGGCACACCCTTGCCCCACTCGACATCGAGCGCCTGCACGTCGAGACCATGGCGCTGGCACATGTCGATCCAGAGGTTGCTGAAGTGGCCGAAACCGGACATCAGCACCTTGTCGCCGGGCGACAGCGTATTGCTGATCGCGGCTTCCCAGCCGCCGGTACCGGATGCCGGAAACACGAACACGCGACCGGTCTCGGTCTTGAAGACCTTTTTCAGGTCCTCGAACAGTGGCAGGGTGAATTCGGGGAAATCGGTGGCACGCATGTCCTCCTGGGAAACATGCATGGCGTTCATGATTCGTTCCGGCACATTGGACGGACCGGGGATGAACAGGAAATTACGTCCGGGCATCGTGACTCTCCTTCGTTGCCTTATTGTCTACAGCCTCTATCGGCCAATTAATTGATTTAATGGTAAAAAAATAAAAATTCAGTGATGTTCTTGCGTTCTTCCGCACCCATACCGGCGTCCGCATCCCTAGTCCCCGGCGCGAGAACGCGTCATGCTAGCACAAGCCTTGGAAATGGAAAAACCTGAGCCGGGCACTGCTGCAGGTGCACAAAATCAACGCGCAGCCAGTGCCGCGGCGAGATCCGCCTGCAGATCACCGACATCCTCAAGCCCCGCCGACAGCCGCACGAGGCCATCGCCGATACCGGCCGCGGCGCGTTCAGCGTCGCTCAGTCGGGAGTGCGTGGTCGTGGCCGGGTGCGTCACCGTGCTCTTGGTATCACCGAGATTGGCGGTGATCGAGAACAACCGCAGCCTGTCGATCAGCTGCCAGGCCCGCTCGCGACCGCCGCTGACCTCGAAACTGACGATACCACCGAAACCGCTCTGCTGGCGGCTGGCCAGATCATGCTGGGCGTGGGATTTCAGCCCCGGGTAATACACTTTTTCAACGCCGGATTGTTCGGCCAGCCAGTGCGCCAGTTGATTGGCGCTGTCCGAATGCGCGCGCATGCGTACGCCCAGCGTTTCCAGGCCTTTCAGAAAAACCCAGGCGTTGAACGGACTCATAGTCGGCCCGGCCGTGCGCAGAAAGCCGAACACGTGTTCTTCCATCATCTCCTGCGGTCCGATGACAGCACCACCGACACAACGACCCTGACCGTCGAGATACTTGGTCGCGGAATGGATCACGATGTCGGCACCATACTTGAATGGTTGCTGCAGGATCGGCGTACAGAAACAGTTGTCGACCACGAGCAGACAGTCATGCCGATGGGCAATGTCGGCCAGGCGTTCGATATCGGCGATTTCGGTCAGCGGATTCGACGGCGTTTCCAGGAACAGCATTTTCGTCTCGGGCCGGATGGCCGCCTCCCAGGCGTCGTAGTCGGTCAACGGCACGAAGCTGGTCGCGAGACCGAACTTGCTCAGGATCTTGTTGAACAGGTTAACGGTGGTACCGAAGATCGCGCGCGAGGAAACAATATGATCGCCAGCCTCCAGCAGCCCCATGCAGGTGCTCAGGATGGCGCTCATACCAGACGAAGTGCCGACACAGCGCTCGCCGCCTTCCATTGCCGCGAGACGCTGTTCGAACATGCGTACGGTCGGGTTGGTGAAACGCGAATAGATATTACCGGGCGATTCACCGGCAAAACGCGCCGCCGCCTCGGCGGCACTGTCGAACACAAAGCTCGAGGTGGCGTAGATCAATTCACTGTGTTCCGCCTCAGGACTGCGTATCTGCCCGGCGCGTACCGCCCGGGTGGTCGGAGAAAACTCATCAAAATCTGACATAACGGCCTTTCCTGTACGTAATCGGTTGCAGCTCGCGCCGTTTCAGAGCCGCCTGATACGGATAACTGATAGCGGTTTTCGCCATTCGTGGTTACAGCGACGAAAGGAGGGCATAAAAAAACCCGCGTCAGCTATCGCTAAAGCAGGTCGACCTCTTTAGCAGTATTTTTTGAGCGCCCGCAAGCTGATTATCAAATCGGCGCTTGTTCTGATTGTTCAGCCAGATTAGTGAAAGCGCACGCGCAAGTCAACTCACCACTCCGGCCAGCGGCGGCCGGCCGGTTTTTGTCGTCATTTGCCGACATTCTGGCGACCGCGCGCCCGGCCCGAACCACGGCAAAAATCCCAACACGCTGTTTTTAAAAATAAAAAAATAGTGGCATAAGCCTTGCTCTGTATTCCTGCAGGCGTCACAACAGAGATAACGCATGACCGAACTGAAGCACATCCAGACCGCCGAAAGCCAGTTACAGCGACTGCTGGATGGCAGCGATCGCGAAGCACTGGCGGACAGCCTGCGTCTGCTGGCGCTGTATGTTGCCACGTTCAAGGAACACTACGGCGAACTCGATCCCGCCTGCCTGTGCCGTCAACTCCAGGGCGATCTCGAGGCCGATCCGGCGACTGTGCGGCTGTTTGAAAGCAGCCTGCATGAGGCCATTTCCATGCTCAGCATGGTTCGTGGTTCTCGCACCCGACCGGTCGGAGACGCGCTGGTCAACTGAATTACAGCCACAAACAATAATAAGAAAAGGGGGTATGGCAGCAGCGGTCACCTCGACTGCCATAGTGAGGGCAAGCCTGAACGGGGTATCCAGTGGATACCCCGTTTTTTTTTAGCCGCCTGGCCCGCTAGTATGGGTATCCAATCCTGGCTGGAGCCATACCATGACCCGAACCTTAACGTGGCTGTTGCTGTTCATGCTGACCCCCATGATCGCACAAGCCGATGGCAACTGGTGGGACAAGGGCAAACAAATGCTAGAGGGCTTCGGCAGTGATGACGCGGCCACGACCGGCGCACTCAGCAATGCCGATATCGCCGCGGGCCTGCGTGAAGCCCTGCGGGTCGGCAGCGACAATGTCGTCAGTCAGCTGGGCCAGACGAATGGCTACTATGAAGACCCGAAAGCGCACATCCCGCTGCCTGACAACCTGAAACAGGTCCGCGACGCACTGGCGCGGGTCGGCCTGGCCGAGCAGATCGATGATCTGGAACTGCGCATGAACCGCGCTGCCGAGGCGGCCGCGCCCAAGGCGCGGACCATGTTCGTCGACGCCATCCGGAACATGACGCTGGACGACGCCCGTGCTATTTACAACGGTCCGGAAGACGCCGCTACCCGCTATTTTCAGGAGCAAATGTCGACGCCCCTGGAGCGCGAGTTTACCCCGATGATCAACAACAGCCTGGCCGAAGTCGGTGCGATACAGACCTACGATCAAGTCATGAACGACTATCAGCAGCTGCCGTTCGTGCCGGACATCAAGGCAAACCTGTCACAACATGTCGTCGATCACGCGATTGGTGCCATCTTCGACTACCTGGCGGTGGAAGAGGCTGCCATCCGTGCCAATCCGGCCAAGCGCACGACCGAGCTGTTACAGAAGGTCTTTGCGCGCTGAGCTATCCCGACAAGCGAATCCAGCAAGACAGCCTGCCTGATAACTCTCAGGCGCTGTTGGTCAGATCGCGCAGGTTATCCTCACCAGCTTCGCGCTGGTTTTTGGCATCATCGCTGCGGGCACAGGATATCTGGTCGAGATAATCCTGACTGACATCACCGGTGACGTACTCGCCGGTAAAACAGGACGTATCAAACGCCTCGATTATCGGGTTGCCCTTGCTGGCCGCCTGGATCAGATCATCCATGTCCTGGTAAACCAGCCAGTCGGCACCGATTTCCTTGCAGATCTCGTCGACGCTGCGGCCGTGGGCGATGAATTCATCCGCCGCCGGCATGTCGATGCCGTAGACGTTCGGGTAACGCACCGGCGGCGCCGCCGAAGCAACGTAAACGTTCTTCGCCCCGGCCTCGCGTGCCATTTGCACGATTTCCCGCGAGGTAGTACCGCGCACGATGGAATCATCTACCAGCAATACGTTCTTGTCCTTGAACTCAAGCTCGATGGCATTGAGTTTCTGGCGTACGGATTTCTTGCGTACCGCCTGGCCGGGCATGATGAAGGTGCGCGGGATATAGCGATTCTTGACGAAGCCCTCGCGATACTTGACACCCAGCTCATAGGCCAGCGGCAACGCCGCAGTACGGCTGGTATCGGGTATCGGAATGACGACGTCAATGTCGTGATTCGGCCGTTCGCGCAGAATGCGGCGGGCAAGCTTCTCGCCCATGCGCAATCGCGCCTTGTAAACGGAAATGCCGTCGATGATCGAATCCGGACGCGCCAGGTAGACATGCTCAAAAATGCACGGCGCGTAACGCGGGTTGTCGGCACACTGCCGGGTATGCAGTTCGCCGTCCATGCTGATGAACACCGCTTCACCGGGTTCCAGATCGCGAATCAGCTGGAAACCGAGCACGTCCAGAGCCACGCTTTCCGAGGCGATCATGTACTCGGTACCCTGCTCAGTCTGGCGCTGACCAAATACTACCGGGCGGATGCCATGCGGATCGCGGAACGCGAGAATGCCGGAACCATTGATTATGGCAATAGCGGCATAACCGCCGCGGCAGCGCCGATGCAAACCGCTGACGGCATTGAAAATGTCATCGACCTCGAGTCGCAGCTTGCGCATCTGCTGCAGCTCGTGCGCGAACACGTTCAGCAACACTTCGGAATCCGACTCGGTATTCAGGTGGCGCAAGTCTTCGATAAACAGATCGCGCTTCAGGGTCTCGCTGTTGGTGAGGTTGCCATTGTGCGCCAGGCAGATGCCGTAGGGGGAATTGACGTAGAACGGCTGCGCCTCGGCGGCCGAGGAGCAGCCCGCGGTCGGATAGCGGACGTGACCGATACCGACGTTGCCGCGCAGCTGCAGCATGTGCCGGGTGTGAAAGACATCGCGCACCATGCCGTTATTCTTGCGCAGATGCAGGCGACCATCCTCCCAGGTCACCATGCCGGCGGCATCCTGGCCGCGATGCTGCAGCATCGTCAGGCCATCATAGATGAGCTGATTAACCGGGCCCTTGCCCACGATGCCGATGATTCCACACATTAGGTCATACCTTTAGAGTTTGCCCGCAGCGGTCTGATCCGCAGAAGGGCGATCATAACTGATATGTTCGGCCACCGACGCCGGTAAATGGCCCCGGGTCCAGATCGCGGCCTGCTGGAAATGCGCCAGCAGGCGGGCCTGCTGCCACCAGGGATCCTGCGGCACCCGGGTCAGGCCGGCCAGCAGAACCAGCAGAAGGACAATCACCCCGCCACGGGCAATACCGAACAGCAGGCCGAGCATGCGATCGGTGCCGGTCAACCCGGTCTTGCCCATGAGTTTAACAATTAAGTAACCGATCAGTGACACGCCCAACAGGGTCATGACGAACAGTGCGGCAAAAGCGAGAATAAAGCGGATCGACGGTACCTCCACCAGACCCTCGAACCACGGCGCGACCAGCGGCGTAAACGTCAACGCCATCCAGAATGCCAGTACCCAGGCCAGCAGCGACAGCACTTCGCGGAGGAAGCCGCGGAATACGCTGACCAGCGCCGACACGCCGATCACGGCGAGGATGACGATATCCGCCCAGTGCGGCACCATCTAGCGCAAACCCGCCAACGGCGCCAGGTTAGGGGTAACTGACAACAATGCCCTTGAGATCGAATTCATCGCTGATTGCATCGCGTACTTTTTCCGCCTCGCTGCGCTGCACCTCGGGGCCGACACGGACGCGATAAACCTGCTGGCCGGACTGTCGGACCGGCTCAACAAACGCGTCATAGCCGGCCTTTTTCAGCTTCTCGTTCAGCTGCTCGGCGTTGCTCTGGCGCGAGAAACTGCCCAGCTGGACCACCCAGCCCTCCGGCCTGTCGGCACTCGCCTGCCCGGCCGATTGCGACGGGCCGTCGCTGTCTGCAGATTCTTCGGCTGACACGGCATCGGCACCGGAATCGGATTCAGGTTCGCTGGCCGGCGTTTCCCCGGCCGGTTCGTCTGCCGGTTCAGCGGCCGCTGCTTCAGCGTCGGATTCATCGTCCGGCAAGGGGACGGACGGTTCCGGCTCGGCATCCGTGGTCGGCCCGGCCGGTTCGGTGACAATGTCTTCGGCCTGCGGCGGCGGCGGTTCGACGGTTACCGCCTCAGACTCGAGCGGCTTGATGCGCGACTCCAGCTCACCGGTTTCTTCCGGCTGCGGCGGAATATTGCTTTCACTGATCGGCCCCGGCCCGGGTGGTGCATCGTCCAGCAGCATGGGGATGAAAATCACGGCCAACGCCACCAGTACCGCGGCGCCTACCAGTCGTTCCTTGAGTCCCCGATCCATACTCAACCTTTTGCCTCCAGTAACCGCAAAGCCGCACCGACGGTCAGGAAGGAACCGGTTATCAACACGCGATCAGCGGCTGCCGCCTGTGCGCGTACCGCCGCCAGTGCCGCCGCCATGTCATCGTGGCTGCTGATCGGCTTGCCGGTGTCCAGGCTCTCCAGTTCCCGTGTCAGAACCTCGGCAGCGGTGCCGCGGCTGTTGGTCAGACTGATCGTATGCCAACTGTCAGCAACCTCGTTAAGCACCTTGAAGACACCGCTGCGATCCTTGTCTCTAAGCATACCGATAATTACATGGGTCCGGCCAGTACAGGGCAGCTGCCTGAGGTTATCCAGCAGCATGCGTGCCGCGTGGGCATTATGGGCGACATCGAGCACGTACTGAAATTCACCCGGCAGAACCTGGAAACGGCCATTCAGACGGAACCCGACCAGACCCTGGCGCACGGCCTCGGGCTGTACCGGGAAACGTGCGCGCAGGTGATGCAGGACCATGAGCACACCCGTCGCGTTCTGTATCTGGCAACTGTTGAACGGATCCGGGTAAGGCAGTCCGATCCAGCTGTCGACACCGCTATGCCAGTCCCAATTGTCGTCATGGCGTTCGCAGTAAAAGTCCTGACCGTAAACCGACAGTTGCGCACCGATCCGGTGGGCGTAATCATGCAGGGTGGTGGGCGGCTGCGGGTCGGAACACACCGCCGGACGACCCGGGCGATAGATACCGGCCTTCTCGACGGCGATCAATTCGCGCGTATCGCCGAGGTAATTCTGGTGATCGAGATCGATGGCGGTAACCAGTGCGCAGTCGGCATCGAGCACGTTCACCGCATCAAGCCGCCCGCCCAGACCGACTTCCAGTACGGCGATGTCGACCCCGGCTTCCCGGCACAGCTCCAGCGCCGCCAGCGTGCCGAATTCGAAGTAGGTCAGGGAAATATCGCCGCGCGCGTCATTGATGCGTTCAAACGCACGGCATAATGCGGTATCGCTGGCTTCCTCGCCGTCGATGTGAATGCGTTCGTTATAGCGGATCAGGTGCGGCGACGTGTAACAGCCGACCCGATAGCCGGACTTGCGCAGAATGCTGTCGAGCATGCCGACGCTGGATCCCTTGCCATTGGTACCGGCAACACTGACCACCGTGTACGGCGGTTTCAGCAGACCGAGCCGGTCGGCCACCTGGCGGCAGCGTTCCAGACCAAGTTCAATCTCGGTGGCATGCAACGACTCCTGCCACTTCAGCCATTCATCCAGCGTATTGAAGCGCAGGCTGCTGCTGGCACTGGCGGAAACTCCGGCTGACATTCTGGCTGCCTCCCTGGTAAAGGCCCGGTTAACCCGCCAACCGCCGGTGACCCATGATCGCGAGCATGGAGGCAATACGATCGCGCATTTCACGGCGGTCCATGATCATGTCGATAGCGCCATGCTCGAGCAGGAACTCACTGCGCTGGAAACCTTCCGGCAACGTTTCACGCACCGTCTGCTCGATAACGCGCGGACCGGCAAAACCGATTAGGGCATTGGGTTCGGCAATAATGACATCCCCGAGGCTGGCAAGGCTTGCCGAGACGCCGCCCATGGTCGGGTCGGTCAGCACCGAGATGAACGGAATGCCGCGCCGGTTCAGGTTGGCAATCGCGGCGCTGGTCTTGGCCATCTGCATCAGCGAAATGATCGCTTCCTGCATGCGCGCGCCGCCACTGGCACTGAAACAGACCAGTGGAATCTCCTGGTCGACGCTGTACTCAGCCGCGCGCACAAAGCGCTCGCCAACCACCGATCCCATGGAACCGCCCATGAAGTTGAATTCGAACGCCACCGCGGTCAACGCCACGCCTTTGAGCTGGCCGGCCATGGCGACCAGGGCATCGTCCTCGCCGGTGGTGCGCTGGCTCTGCGCCAGGCGATCGCGGTACTTCTTCTGATCGCGGAAACGCAGGCGATCCACCGGGTGTACGTTCGCACCGATCTCGCTACGCGGTTCAGCATCGAGAAACGCGTCCAGCCGTGCGCGCGCATTGATGCGCATATGCTGCGAGCACTTCGGACAGACTTCCAGGTTGCGTTCCAGCTCGGCGCGATACAGCACGGCATTGCAGGTCACGCATTTGGTCCACAGGCCTTCCGGCACGCTACGCCGGCTCGTCCCGTTGGTCTTGATGCGCGAGGGCAGCAGTTTCTTGATCCAGCTCATGGCTTCTCCAGATGCATTAAAATCCTTAGTGCCCTGCCGTCAGGCGGCGTCCATGGCCGTGCGCAGATCCTGCATGAACGCGCTCGCCGTGGCGGTCATACGCTCCGGTTCATCGCCGCAGGCGGCGATGCGCTCGACCAGCGCGCTGCCGACAACCACGGCGTCGCTGAACGCGGCCACCCGGGCGGCCATGTCCGCGTCCTTGATACCAAACCCGACGCCCACCGGCAATTGCGTGCAGGCGCGTATCTGCGCCACATGCGCGGCGACATCCTCGAGGTCCAGCTGGTCGCTGCCGGTCACGCCCTTGAGCGAGACATAGTAAATGAAACCGCTGGCAGTCGAGCAGATGCGCTTGATGCGAACATCGCTGGTGGTCGGCGCCAGCAGAAACACCTGGTCCATGTCATGCGCGCGCAGCAACTCGGCGAAATCGCCGGCCTCCTCCGGCGGCATATCGACGATCAGGGCGCCATCGACACCGGCGCTGCGGCCAGCCATGGCAAAACGCTCGTAACCCATCACCTCGATCGGGTTCAGGTAGCCCATCAGGATCACCGGCGTCTCGCTGTTGTCACGGCGAAACTCCGCCACCATGTCGAGAACATTACCCAGCGTGACGCCGTGTTTCAGCGCGCGCTCGCTGGCGCGTTGAATCACCGGGCCGTCCGCCATCGGGTCGGAAAACGGCACGCCCAGTTCGATGACGTCGGCGCCGCCGGCGACCAGCGCGTGCATCAGCGCCACGGTCACCTCCGGGTTCGGATCACCGGCCGTGATGAACGGGATCAGCGCCCGCCGGTTATCGGCGTGCAGTTGTGCGAAGCGGGTTTGAATCCGGCTCATGTATAGAATCTTCCAGAACGGTTCGTCGGGACAATGCGTCGGGACAGGCTTGGGTCTCGGGTCTGAACAGGGATTTTACCACGCCGCGGCGGCCGCCCGTAACGCCGTGTCACAGTCGCTCAGTCGCCGGACGACGCCCCGGCCAGCTTGAGTTTGAGGCGCAGCAGCTCCACGGCCATATCGGGAATGTCTTCATGGTTGCGGGATCCCACCGCCGCCAGCCAGCGATCAACCTGGTCGCGGTCAACGCACAGCATCTCCGCAACCTCGACGCGCTCGAGTTCGTTGTCGAAAATCAGCGACAGGAATGTTTCGCGATTATTCATGATACGGGCCGCTTCAGAAGCGGATACCCTCACGCGCGGCGACCGTATGGATGTCCTTGTCTCCGCGCCCCGACAGGTTGACGACGATGACCTGGTCGCGGTCCATGGTCGGCGCCAGCTTGGCGGCGTGGGCCAGCGCGTGCGCCGTTTCCAGCGCCGGCATGATGCCCTCGGTACGGGTCAATGTATGAAAAGCCGCCAGCGCTTCGTCGTCGTCGGCGGTGACATACTCGGCGCGACCGCTGTCCTTGAGCCAGGCATGTTCCGGACCGACGCCGGGATAGTCGAGCCCGGCGGAGATCGAATGGGTATCGATGATCTGGCCGTTTTCGTCTTCCATCAGGTAGGTGCGGTTGCCGTGCAACACGCCTGGCCGGCCGGCCGCCAGCGGCGCCGCATGATGGCCGCTGGCCACGCCTTCGCCGCCGGCCTCGACACCGATTATCCGCACCCCCTCATCCTGCAGGAACGGATGGAACATGCCGATCGCATTCGAACCGCCGCCGACACAGGCGACCAGAACATCCGGCAGGCGACCGAACTGTTCGAGACTCTGCTCGCGCGTTTCGCGGCCGATCACCGCCTGGAAGTCGCGCACCATAGCCGGATACGGATGCGGCCCGGCAACCGTGCCGATGATGTAGAAAGTCGTGTCGACGTTCGTGACCCAGTCGCGCATGGCCTCGTTGAGCGCATCCTTCAGCGTTTTCGAGCCGGCCTCGACCGGCACCACCTCGGCGCCGAGCAGGCGCATGCGATAGACGTTGATCGACTGGCGCTTGACGTCTTCCGATCCCATGTAAACCACGCATTCCATGCCGTAGCGCGCGGCAATCGTGGCGCTGGCGACACCGTGCTGGCCGGCACCGGTCTCGGCGATGACACGCTTCTTGCCCATGCGATAGGCCAGCAGCGCCTGGCCGACCGTGTTGTTCACCTTGTGCGCACCGGTATGGTTCAGATCCTCGCGCTTGAGATAGATCTGCGCGCCACCGAGTTTCTCCGACCAGCGCTTGGCGTGATACAGCGGCGATGGCCGGCCGACGAAATGCTTGAGTTCGTAATCGAGCTCGGCGTGGAAATCCGGATCCTTGAGATACCGTTCGTAGGCCTGCTGCAATTCCTCCAGCGGCCCCATCAGGGTTTCGGACACGAACCGGCCGCCATAGATGCCGAAATGGCCGAGCGCGTCCGGTAAGACCGGGGCGCCGGTATTGGCGACTGCTGTCGGGTTAGCGCTCAACGTTGTCTACCTCATGAATGAATTCGGTAATGCGGGCGGCATCCTTGATGCCCTTGTCGGCTTCGACGCCACCGCTGACATCGACGCCATAGGGCCTGACCTGGCGAATGGCGGCGGCGACATTGGCCGCATTCAGGCCACCGGCCAGAATCAACGGCTTGCGCCGTTGCTGCGGTAACAGCGACCAGTCAAATGTGGCGCCGGTGCCGCCCTGCACGCCACTCTGGTATGTATCTGCCAGTATGCCACAGGCACCCGGGTAACGGCAGTTGAACAGATCCAGATCAAAGCCTGGCTGTACCCGGGCGACCTTGATGTAGGCGTGACCGTAACGGTCGCACTCGGCCGCCGTTTCCTCACCATGAAACTGCAGCAGATCGATGGGCAACTGTTCCAGGACCGTACGGATTTCCGCCGACGCCGCGTTCGCGAACAACGCCACGCGACTGACGAACGGCGGCAATGCCGCGCAGATCGCGGCCGCCTGTTCAATGCTCACCGCCCGCGGGCTGGCTGGATAGAACACCAGGCCGATGGCATCGGCGCCGGCGGCCGCGGCAGCGACAGCGTCCTCGGGCCGGGTAATACCGCAGATTTTAACGCGCGTACGGGCGCCACTCGGGTTCATGCTGTTCTGGCCTGCGACAATCGAGGGGCGATATTAACACCGTACCCGGTTCAGTCCCACGGCGCGGCCGCCCGTCGTGGCGGCGGCAGACTGACCCAGTCCGGGTAATCGATGGCGACCAGGTACAGGCCGGCGGCCGGTGCGGTAACGCCACCCTGGGTACGATCACGACCGGCGAGGATCTCACCGACCCATTCCGGCCGCGCCTTACCGTTGCCGACGCTTATCAGCACGCCGGCGATATTGCGCACCATGTGATGCAGGAAAGCGTTCGCCTCGACCTCGATCGTGACAAGTTCACCCTGGCGGCTGACCTCGATACGGCGCAGGTCGCGCACCGCCGATTTCGACTGGCAGCCCAGCGCCCGGTAGCCGCTGAAATCATGGCTGCCGACCAGTGCCTGCGCAGCCGTGTGCATACGACCGGCGTCCAGTGGCCGGCACTCCCAGGTCAACAGGCCCGCGAACACACCCGGCCGTGCCGTGCGATTGAGAATGTAGTAGCGGTAAGTCCGGCCGATGGCCGAAAAGCGGGCATGAAATCGATCCTCGACAGGCTGCGCCCAGAGCACCGCGACATCCTCCGGCAGGTGCACGTTGCAGCCCATCACCCAGCCGCGCGGCTCGCGCTCGGCGGTGCTGTCGAAGTGCACGACCTGGTAGCGCGCGTGCACCCCGCTGTCGGTGCGGCCGGCGCAACCCACCGTGACCTCATGATTGGCGACCCGGGAAATCGCGTGTTCCACGCAGGCCTGCACGCTGCGGCCGCGACGCAGGCGCTGCCAGCCGTTGAAACGGCTGCCACAGTATTCGACACCGAGCGCGATACGCATGGCCGTAACTCAGATCGACCGCTGCCGACCCAAAGTCGGCAGCCGGTTCGAAAGCGGTTCACAATAACCTCGAATGGCGGGATACATCACCGGCCCGAACAGCCGGTCTTACAATTGCTGCAGCAGATCTCCGGCCTGACGCTTCTGGTTGTCATTACCATCCTGCATCACTTCCTCGAGAATGCTGCGGGCGCTGTCGGCATCACCAAGTTCGACGTAGGCCTTGGCCAGGTCCAGTTTGGTGGTCAGTTCGTCTTCAAGACTCTGCTCGTCGCTGTCACCACCGCGCGCCACAAACAGCGTGTTTTCATCATCACCAGCATCGCTGTCGTCATCCGTCAATGACAGGCCTTCTCTGGCCTGACTCTTTGGAATCTCGACGGTCGAGTCCATATCGATGGACGCCAGCGAATCGCTTTCATCCGCTTCGCCTTCCAGGTCAAAATCGAGTCCAAAACCGTGCTCATTCGGTTTCTTGCTGGTATCGACCGCATCCATCTGCACGGTTTCCAGCGAAAAATCATCGCTGTTCAAATCCGCACCCGGCTCCCTGTCGTCACTATCGTCTGACGTACCCTCATCGAGTTCGATCTCAAGCTCATCGCTGTCCGCGTCGTCGCCAGCATCGCCCAGATCGAAATCGAGACCGCCGCTATTGTCACTGTCATAGCCGCTGTCGTCAGTGTCACCGGTACCGGCTGCAGCAATCGCCTCGTCCAGTTCCTTGCTCAGCGCTGACAGATCGTCATCGATCGTATTGTCATCCTGCTCAGCGTCGTCCAGCGACAATTCGAACTCGGAACCGTCATCATCCGCTTCAGCCACATTATCGGCAGTGCTTTCGTTCTGCTCGCCAGAGAAATTCTCCAGCTCGCTGTCGATGCCCTCAAGCGCATCGGAGGTACCGGATTGTGTGGTTTCCTGGCGCGACAGTGTGCCCAGAGTCTGTTCGAGCCGGTCGAGTTCCTCGCCAATCTCGTCCAGGTCGGCGCTGTCATCGTAAGATTCGATCTGCAGATCCAGATCATCGAAACCGCTGGCAGCCGTTTCACCGCCGCTATCCGGCTGCTTGTCGGCCTGTTGTTCATCCTCTCCGGAACCGGCATCGAACTCGAGAGCGTCGTCAGTACCGGCACTCGTCGCGCTGCCGGATTCGAGACTGTCGTCATCGTCGCTATCATCGGCAGCAGAAAAGCCTTCAAACTCCAGCATGTTGTCATGCTCGCCACTGTCGGCCGCCGGTGTACCAGCTTCGTCAGCCGCCGTGTCGCTTTCATCCAGAGAGAAATCCAGGCTGTTGTCGTCTGCAGATTCGGCTTTGCTGCCCGACGCAGTGATGTCGAGGATATCGTCGTCATCACTGGCCATCGCGCTGCCGCTATTGGTGACATCCAGCAAGTCACTGTCGCTGCCGCTGTCGTCCAGCGAGAAGTCCAGGCCGTTGTCGTGGGCGGCGGCCTGGCCGCCGCCGGCCGTGGCACTCGTGTTTTCCCCGGGTGTCTCGCTCTGCGCCAGTGTGCGGGTATCTTCCGGCGTGTTCCTGGAACCCGTGGATGAAGTCAGATCCAGCATCTCGTCATCGGCCTCGTCCTGCGAGGCGGTGAGATCCAGCATCTCGTTGTCGCCGTCATCACTGCCGCTACCGCCACCGGTGGAATCACCCAGATCAAAGTCCAGGCCACCGCTGGTGCCGTCGGTTCCGCCACTGCCCGTGGCTTCACTGGCAGTATCGCTGGTGATGTCGACGATACCGCCGCCGCCACCGGTGCTGGCACCGAGTTCATCCTCTTCCTCGCCACCTTCGAACAGCGGCCGGTTGGGTGACATCTCCTGCCACATGGCCACCGCCATTTTCCAGTGTTCACCGTGGCCACCGGTCATGTCGCGCAGGTCGCTGGCGGCCTCCTCGTATTTCTTCTTGTTGCCGGCGGCGTAGAAGACCTCCAGCAATTTGGCCTGGTACTCGACATTATCCGGGTCGCTCTTCAGCGCGTTGCGCACGAAGCTCTCGGCCTGATCAAAATGTTCGTAGGCCATGAGCACGTTCACCTCGGCGAGCGGATCTCCGGCTTCCTCGTGATCGACTGCCACGTCCGGGCCCTCGCCCTCCGGCAACACAAACAGGCTGTCGTCATCATCGACACCTGCCCTTTCAGCAACCGGTTGCCTGCCTGTCTGGGTCTGCTCGCCAATTTCGGTCGGCGTCTCATCCGCGTCCAGCTGCGTCCCCATACCGGTCATGGCCGTCATGTCAGCCGCGCTGTCGGTCTGGCCGGCGGTCGTACCGGCACTGAAATCGGGGAATCCGGTCGCGGCCATGGCTGCTTCGTCATCTTCCGCCGTGGTCTGGCGACGGCGCATGAAATTCATGCCCGCCAACAGGGCGATCAGGGCCAGTAATGCCGCGCCCACGATCATCAGGTTATCCATGAGGAAGCTGCGGGCGCTGGCCGCCAGTCCCGCGAGCGTGTCCATCATGCCCTGCCCAGCCGTACGCTCCGGTTGTTCCGTTGCCGCCGGCTCGTCCGCCGCGCTGACCTGTGCTTCATCCGGACGCTCGGCCGCCGGCGCCTGTTCCTGTTCGTCGCCGGCCGCTGTTTCATCCGCGGACGGTTGCCCGCCATCGGGGTAATTCACCGTGTGGCTGATGGCCGCCGGTTCACTCGTCGCCGGTGCCGGCGCGACACCGTCGGGTATGTCTCCCTGCTTGATGAACTGGGCCGGATCGCCATTCGGATAATTGACCGTATGACCGTCCTGCTGCAGTGAATCTGCCGCCGTCGGTGACCGATCGTCAGCTGCAACCTGGGCGGCTTCTTCCAGCTCACTGTCCTGCAGGGCGCTGAGTTCATCATCCTTCAGTGCTATGAGGCGCTTGAGATCCTCGATCAGCGCCTCGTTTTCAGCCAGCTGGTCCTTGAGATCAGCCTGTTGCTGGCGCAGCGATTCGATTTCTTCATTGGCAAGCGCCAGCTTTTGCGCCGCATCGGCGCTGCCGTCGGCGCCACCCTGTTGTTCGCTCTCGCCATCCTCTGCGGCAAGCAGGGCCAGCCGTGATTCGGTAGCCCCGTCCGCATCCGCGGTATCCGTCCCGGCCTCGGCGCTGTCTGCCGGCGCCCGGGCGGTGGTACTTTCACCGCGTTGCGTCGGACTGGCGGCGATCGACTGGCGCGCCTGTTCCCACAAATCATGCTGGCGGCTGACTTCATCCCGGGCCTGGCTGGCGCCAAGCCTGTTCAGCGCCGGCTCGTCCGGCATCTGCAGAATCGCGCCGCGCTTGAGACCGTTGATGTTGTTGTTGGTGAACGCCTCGGGATTGGCACGCAACAGGGCCAGCATCATCTGGTGCGTCGTCACGTCGCTCGGACGCATGCGGTTGGCAACGGACCAGAGCGTCTCGCCCGACTGCACCGGACCGTAGTCGCCGCCGTCGTAGGCGCCGCTACGCTGGGCCGGACGCACCGGTTGCGCTGGCGAGTCCGCGCCGCGGTCGGCTCCTGCGGGTGTGCCGGCTGTATCTCGGGACGTCGAAGGCGCCGGGCGCTCGGCGCGCTGCTGGCCAGTGTCATAGACCGGTGGATCCAGCAACACGGTGTATTCACGGTAGATCCGTCCGGCGCCCCAGCTCAGTTCCACCAGAAAGTTCAGGAAGGGTTCACGAATGGGCTGTTCACTGGTGATGCGGATATATTCATCACCAACCTCGGGTTCGACCAGCTTGAAACGCAGCTGACTCAACGCCGGTGCGCGATCGATGCCGGCACGGTTGAACGCCGCTTCGTCGGCCAGCCTGACCTTGAGGGTGTTGAGTTCATCCGCAGTCACGGACAGCAACGGGATACGGGCCTCGAAACGCTCGTTCAGGGCTGAATCCTGATCCAGTTTACCCAGACCGAGCGCTGCTAACGGTGCACTGGCAGTCAGTAAAACCGCTACCGCAAAAGTCTGAAATCTTTGCTTCATATCGAGCTACACCTGTTATATTCAGATCGCACCGCGCCGGTCCCGGTTACCGGGGATCCAGCAGTATCGTGTATTCCCGTGATAATTGTCCGCCCTCCCAGGCAAACTCCAGCACGAAACTGAGTGCCGGCTCCTTGACGGGCGCCGCTGTGGTCAACCATAGAACGGGCCCGCCGCTGGCATCGTTTTCAACACGAAAACGCAGCCGGTTGCCGGCCAGGCCAGTCGCCGCACCGGTCTGGCTGACCCGGAGGCTCATCAGTTGCCCGGCGGTCGCGTTGTGCAGGGGAATGTGTGCCTCGAGTGGCTGATTCAGGGAAGAATCGACGTTGATACCCGCAGGCGCCAGCGCCAACGCCGGCACACCGGCCAGTAACAGGTAAAAACCCAGCCCCCACGTGAGTCGTCTGATCATTCAGTTCCGTACACTTGTGTCAGTTTGTACAAATCCCGGCAACTACGACTTAAGCCGTTGTAATACGGCGGGAATTTCTTATCCCGCCGGCATGGCCCGCAACGACCCAATGACGCCCGCCAATTTGCGCCAAAACCTGCGAACCTGCTTTATAAACATTGCTTAACTATAGTTTACAAATGGTCTTTTACCAAAATTTCAGCGATTTGAACACTGTTCAGTGCCGCCCCCTTGCGCACATTGTCGGCTACTACCCATAAATTGATGCCGCGCGGGTGCGAGATATCCTCGCGAATACGGCCGACATAGACGGGATCGTTGCCCGCGGCCTCGGTCACCGCGGTCGGGTAACCACCGTCACAGCGCTCGTCGATGACCTCAATGCCGGGCGCAGCCTCAAGTAGCTGGCGCACCTCGTCGACCGAGATCTTGTCCTCGGTCTCGATATGCACCGCCTCGGAATGACCGAAAGCCACCGGTATCCGCACGGTGGTCGGATTGATGCGGATCTGGTCATTTTCCAGGATTTTCTGGGTTTCCCACACCATCTTCATCTCTTCGCGGGTATAGCCGTTGTCCTGGAACGTATCGATGTGCGGCAGCGCATTGAACGCGATCTGCTTCGGATAGACCGCCATCTCCACCGCCTCGTCGGCAAGCACGGCGCGACTCTGCGCGTACATCTCGTCGATCGCGCGCTTGCCGGTCCCGGAGACCGCCTGGTAGGTGCAGACATTGATGCGCTCGATGCCCACCGCCTCGTGGATCGGCTTCAATGCCACCACCATCTGGATGGTGGAGCAGTTCGGATTGGCGATGATGCCGCGCTGCTTATAGCCGGCGATCGCGTGACTGTTCGCTTCCGGCACGATCAGCGGGATATCCGCATCGCGACGAAACTGCGAGGTGTTGTCGATGACAACGCAACCGGCACTGGCGGCGCGCGGCGCATGGACCGCCGACACCGAGCCGCCGGCCGAAAACAGGCCGATATCGACATCGCTGAAGTCGAAGGTTTCCAGATCCTCGACCGTCAACGACTCGCCGCGAAACTGCACCGTCTTGCCGGCCGAACGACTGCTCGCCAGGACGTGCAGTCGCTTGATCGGGAATTTGCGCTGCTCAAGTATCGCCAGCATGGTTTCGCCGACGGCACCGGTCGCACCGACCACGGCCACATTGAACTGCCTGTCACTCATTTAAATCGTTCCTCGTTAACCCGTATCTCGTGAAGCGTGAACATTCGGATAAAGCCATAAAACTTCTAAGGTCCTCTCATCCGAAATATTCACCATTCAATTCGCCAATGCCGCCACCACCGCGTCACCCATCTCGCCGGTGCCCACCGGCGTAACATCGTCGCCGGCGATGTCGGCGGTGCGAAAGCCGTCGGCGAGCACCTTCTGCACCGCGCCCTCGACGCGTTCGGCCAGGTCTTTCTCATCCAGCGAGTAGCGCAGCAGCATTGCCACCGACAGGATCGTTGCCAGCGGGTTGGCAATATTGCGTCCGGCGATGTCCGGCGCCGAACCGTGAATCGGTTCGTACAGCCCCTGGCGGCTGGCTGCCAGCGACGCCGACGGCAGCAGGCCGATCGAGCCGGTCAGCATCGACGCCAGATCCGACAGGATATCGCCGAAGATATTGTTGGTCAGCATGACGTCGAACTGTTTCGGTGCCCGCACCAGCTGCATGGCGGCGTTGTCCACATACATGTGAGTTAACGCGATATCCGGATACTCCGCTGCGACCTCGGTCACAACCTCGCGCCACAGTTCGGTCGCCTCGAGCACGTTGGCCTTGTCGATCGAGCACACCCGGCCCTGGCGCTTGCCGGCGATCTCGAAGGCGATGCGGGCGATACGTTTGATCTCGCTCTCACTGTAACGCTCGGTGTTGAAGCCCTCGCGTTCGCCGTCGGCGCGCGTTTCGATCCCGCGCGGCTCGCCGAAATAGATGCCGCCGGTAAGTTCACGCACGATCATGATATCAAGATTGGCGACAACTTCCGGCTTTAATGACGAGGCGCCGGCGAGCTCGGCGTAGAGCATGGCCGGGCGCAGGTTGGCGAACAGGCCGAGCCCGGCGCGCAGCGCCAGCAGACCGCGCTCCGGCCGGATCGAGCGTTCGATGGTCTCCCACTTCGGCCCGCCGACCGCACCCAGCAGCACCGCATCGGCGGCGCGCGCGGCTTCCAGGGTGGCGTCCGGCAGCGGTTTGCCGAGCGCATCGATCGCGGCACCGCCAACCAGACCGTGCTTGATCTCTATGTCGAGATCGTGATCGCGCCGCAGCGCATTCAGTACCTTCTCCGCCTCGGCAACGATCTCGGGACCGATACCGTCGCCGGGCAATATCAATATTTCACTGGACATGACTGCTCGCTTCCTGTGGTCGGCGTATTAATGTTCATTCAATGAATCGGCGCCGTGGCGTCAAAAAGTTGCCAAGCATACCGCAGCGCGGCGCCGGCTTGAATACGCCGCCTCGCCGTCAGTCGCTGTCGCGTCGTTGTTCGGCGCGCGCCGATTGCCAGGCGGCCAGGATGACCAGCGACCCACCGATCCATTCGCGCGGCGTAATCACCTCCTGGCTCAGCAACCAGGCCGAGACCGCGCCGGCGACGATCTCGAACAGAAAGATCACCGCCGAACGGTACACCGGCAGGTGCGTGACACCGTACTGGGCACTGAAGGTCATCAATGTCATGCCCAGCAGGCCAAAGACGAATGCCCCCACCCAGCCCGGCATGGTCGCCGCGGCCGGCAGTTCACGGTCGAACAGCAGGATCGTGCCGACGGTCAGCACCAGCACGCCGATCCAGGCCGCCAGCATCTTGAAGCCCATCGGCAGCGGTCCCGAGCGGCGGATCATCACGTTGTTCAGGGCAAAGCCAAAGCCGGCCGACAGCGCCAGCAGGTCGGCCCGGCTCAGCGCCGCCGTCAGCGTCGCGGTGCGCTCGGGCCAGAGCATGATCACGCCGCCGGTCAGCGCCAGCGCCAGGGTGACACCAGCGGTACGATCCGGGCGCTCGCGCAGGATCAGCCAGCCGAGGATCACAGTCCACATCGGTGCCAGGTAAAACAACAGCAGCACGCGCACGACGGTGCCGTCGAGCAGCGCGAGGATAAAGGCCAGATTGGTCCAACCGGCGGCGATGGCAATCACCAGCAGGTTCAGCGGCTGTTGCCGCAGCTGGCCTGGCAGACCAATGCGCCGCGACCACAGCCACGGCAGCAGGGCCAGCGTGGCGCCAATGTAGATCACCAGCGTCGCCCACACGCCCGGTAGACCCTGCGCCTCGAACTGGCGCAACGGGAACCAGAACGTGCCCCACAGGGTCGCGGCGAGCAGGCAGCTGGCGACAGGCAGCAGGATGGATCGCGGCGCGGACATAAGCGCGACAGGGTAGCAGAAAATCCGCCGACGGCTGATGCGCGTGGCGGAAAACTATACGCGCCGGCGCATTTCCGGTAGCTTGCGCCTGCCCAAGGAGCAAAGCTAAAGGACGACCGGGATGAACAAGGGACTCGAACACCTGCAGCCGTACCCGTTTGAAAAGCTGGCGCAGTTATTCGCCGACGTGACGCCGGCGGCCGAGCGCACGCCCATCGACCTGTCGATCGGCGAGCCCAAGCACCCGACGCCGAGCCTGATCCGCGCCGCGCTCGGCAGCCATCTTGAAGATGCCGGCCGCTACCCGACGACCCGCGGCATCGCCGAACTGCGCATCGCCATCAGCGACTGGCTGACGCGCCGCTTCAAACTCAGCCCCGGCAGCATCGACCCGGAGCAGCACGTCATCCCGGTCAACGGCACGCGCGAGGCGCTGTTCGCCATCGCCCAGTGCCTGGTCGACGGCACGGCCAAGGATGCGAAGGTCCTGATGCCGAACCCGTTCTACCAGATCTACGAGGGCGCGGCACTGCTCGCCGGCGCCGAACCACAGTATCTCAACTGCACGCAGGCCAGCGGTTTCCTGCCCGACCTCGACAGCGTGACAGCCACCGACTGGCAGCGCTGCCAGCTGTTGTACCTGTGCTCACCGGGCAACCCGGCCGGCGCCGTCATTCCGCAAGCCACGTACGAACGTCTGTTCGCGCTGGCCGATGAACACGACTTCGTCATCGCCGCCGACGAATGCTACAGCGAGATCTATCCGGACGAGGCCGTGCCACCGCTCGGCATCCTGGAGGCCGCCGCGCGCCACGGTCGCGACGACTACCGGCGTCTGCTGGCTTTCCACAGCCTGTCGAAACGCTCGAACGCGCCGGGCATGCGCTCGGGCTTCGTCGGCGGCGACGCCGAACTGATTCGCCAGTTCCTGCGCTACCGCACCTATCACGGCTGTGCCATGGCGCCGTACGCGCAGATGGCCAGCATCGCCGCCTGGAACGACGAATCGCACGTGCTGGAAAACCGCAACTTCTACCGCGAGAAATTCGACCGCGCGCTGGAAATCCTGCAGCCGGTTATGGAGGTCGAGCGCCCGGCCGGCGGCTTCTACCTGTGGCCGAAGACGCCGGTCAGCGACACCGAATTCGCCCATGAACTCAAGCGGCGCGAAAACGTCACGGTCCTGCCCGGCAGCTACCTGTCGCGCGAGACCGGCGGCATCAATCCAGGCGAAAACCGCGTGCGCATTGCCCTGGTCGCTCCGGTCGACAACTGCGTCGAGGCAGCACAGCGCATCCGGAATCTAGTACAATCCCTGTCCTGAATTTCCCGTGCCGGCCTGATCCGGCAACCCGTCAAAAATCCAAGGATTCACAACAATGAGCAACATCCAGGAAATCATCAATAACGCTTTCGAACGCCGCGCCGACATCAATGCCAAGAATGCCGACAGCGAACTCAAATCCGCCGTCGACGAGGCGTTGGCCGGTCTCGACAACGGCAGTCTGCGCGTGGCCGAGAAAAAGGATGGCGACTGGATCGTCAACGAATGGCTGAAAAAAGCCGTGCTGATGTCGTTCCGCCTGAACGACAACGAGGTCATCGAGGGCAACTTCACCAACTACTTCGACAAGGTAAAGATGAAATTCA
Organism: Methylohalomonas lacus; assembly: GCF_024808875.1. GTDB lineage: Bacteria > Pseudomonadota > Gammaproteobacteria > Methylohalomonadales > Methylohalomonadaceae > Methylohalomonas > Methylohalomonas lacus. The sequence continues at coordinate 48,520 of NZ_JANUCT010000011.1, read as the reverse complement.
ACGGCCTCGACCAGACCGACTTCGAGAAGATGGGCATGCGTGTCGTACCGCCGGCCACCGCCCGCTATGGCAGCTACATCGCGCCCAACACCGTACTCATGCCCAGCTACACCAACATCGGCGCCTACGTCGACACCGGCACCATGGTCGACACCTGGGCGACGGTCGGCTCCTGTGCCCAGATTGGCAAGGACGTTCACCTCTCGGGCGGCGTGGGCATCGGTGGCGTACTGGAACCGCTGCAGGCCGCCCCCACAATCATCGAGGACAACTGCTTCATCGGCGCGCGCTCGGAAATTGTTGAAGGCGTGATCGTCGGCGAGGGCTCGGTGATTTCGATGGGCGTGTACATCGGCCAGAGCACCAAGATCTTCAACCGTGAAACCGGCGAGACCAGCTTCGGCAAAATCCCGCCCGGCTCGGTCGTCGTCTCCGGCAACCTGCCCTCCTCCGACGGCAGCTACAGTCTCTACTGCGCCGTGATCGTCAAGCGCGTTGACGCCAAGACCCGCGCCAAGGTGGGTATTAACGAGTTGTTGCGGTCAATTTAACGATTAGCTAAGCGCGTCCGGTGGAGGCCCGATAGGGCCGGAACGTACTTGAGCGACTTGTTATGTACTCTTCTCCGAAATATGTCATAGCGCGTGAGCAAGCCAGTAAGTCATGATGGCTATGAAGCCGAAGAGCAAAACGAATTGCGGCACTGCTGTCTTGTACTTCAGCGACCAGGCTGAACAAATAGCGCCCAGTATTCCAAGGGGTCCAAACATATTGACGCCGAAGATCGCTCGGCTTTCACAGTCGAATCCCATGAACCTACCAGAGCAATAACCAGAGAATGGCCAGGCGGCTAGGGCAAGCAGAACGATCGATGACACGACTCCGATCCAAGCTAATACTTTCAGCATTTGGAATTGCACTCTAAGAACATAACGCCCGGCTCACGCGCCGGTTTGGAGCCGCAAAGTGGCGGAAAAACGGTCGCTGTGCAGTCGATTATTATATTCATTGAATTTCTAAAACTTCCTCTCGCAGAAGGCTCGGGATCTGATTCTCTACTAAATCTCACCACTTACGCTCATATTCTTGCCGTGTCTGGAATCGGAAAAATCGCCCCTTGAACGAGTTCTTTTTCCCTGGTTCTTGGTTCCACTGAGCATAAATATGGAAGTACTCCCCAGCTAAATACCCTTTAACCTTGCACTGCTGACGCTCGTTTTCTTCCTGTTTGTCATAAATAGCCTGACTTCTAATCAAAGTTTGAAGTCGTCCTAGCCTTGGCCATGTGACCTTCCAAGCATTCCCGCCTGATCATGCACCTCTGCTTTTTGCACTTCCCCGAGAAAAAATCCGTTCGGAACGGATATTAAGATGTCTTCCTTTGTACCTTCGGGTAGATTAATTGGTCTCCTCGGCGCCTGATCGTAGATCCATCTTTTATTAGACCAGTGATACCATTTGAAAACGCGGTGCCAGTGGCGCACAGGCCTCATGAAGTACCTGACATAATCCACTGCTACCGGACAGCGACCTACAGACCGGCCTGCTGGACAGTACGTCCCCAGGGGCCGGATTTGGCAAAGACTTCACCGGTCATGGCGGCATGGATAGTATAGATGCCCAGCAGGATGCCGAGGCCGGTGAACAGGTTCATGGGATGTGTTCTCGGCGCATGCACATCAGCGCCCGGTATTCAGCCGTACGAACAGGCCGCCGACTATGGCGCCGGCGAGGGCGGGGACGAAACCGACCGGCAGCGCGATGATGAGCTCCAGCGGCCAGAGGTTGTGGGACGTGGGGGCCATGAGACCCTCGACCAGCACCCGGGCCATGACTACGGCCGGCACAGCGGCGGCCGCGATCCAGGTGGCCTTCCAGAACGAGGTTAACCGACAGGCGCACAGCACCAGTGCCGCGAACGCGACTAGGGCCAGGCCCGGCGTGAGCAGCGCGTCCGGGACATTGACCCGGTCATAGGGCAGCAGCCAGTACGGCAGGCCGACGGCCAGAAACGGTATCAAAAAGCCGAGCCACAGCCGGCCATTCTGGAATAAGTTCATATCTGCATCCCCCGTATGCCCAGTAATTACCCATCCCCGATCCCGGCCATCAGCAAGCGGATTAATAGCCCGCGCCAGTTCCAGGCCAGGTATTCAGTCTTGTTTTTGTTCATCGCTGTTCGTCAGCTCGAACTCTATGCCGCCAATGTATGTGGCCAGCAGATTGTAAATCAGGCAGCCGATTACAATGGAAATATAACCGAACACCAGGTAAAAGAAAGGCATCAACAGGAAAACGAATAAGGGAAATTCGATCGGATTGCCGTTCTGATCCACCAGTGGCATGGTCAGTGCCGTAACTACAAGCATGGGCAGCAGAAATATCAGGCTACTGACTGCAAGCCATACTGCCATCACCTTGGCGTTTTGATGCAGGGCGAGTTTGCGGATCTGTTGTTTCATGTCACATCCCTGTCCGGGTCGCTATCGGGTTTATTTATACACAAATACATGCGCGCTGCCAGTATGGTCAGCCCATCGTGCTCGATCTGTCAGCGGAAATGGCCGTCACTATCCGGGCGCATCGTCAGCGCAATCGGCGCACAGCAGTTGCTCCAGCCGTTGGCGTTCAATCCGGAAAGAAAAGTGATACGGTCCGGGCTCGCCGAACACAAGGAATTTCAGCCGGGCGGCGTAGGTCTGCTCATCGGCTGCCTCAGCTGTCGCATGATGATCCGCCAGCTTGTTGGCGATATTGATAACCCGCATTCTGGCCAGCTCGTCGCGGCTGGCCTCGTTGTCGGTCTTACGGTCGGCCTCATCGAGGAACCAGGCATACAACGCACAGCGTTCGGTACGCTCGACCGTGTCCGCCCTGCCGCCGAGCCAGTCGGGGACGTCCGCCTCCTGCGCCGGCACGGATGACGTAGCGGTGATCAGACAAACCAGCAACACCGTGACAATGCGGCGGCAGAAATAGAGTTCCTGGTTCATTCCCCCTCCCCGCAGCTGCAAGATATGCCTCAGAGATCGATATCGCCGCCGTACAGCAGCGCCGCCGGCACACCGCCGATCCCCGCGCCCAGAGCCAGGCCGATGCCCGCCCCCATCAACAGATCTTTCATCAGCACACCGATACCGAGACCCGCAGCCACACCGACCAGCAGGCCGATGCCGGCTAACGCCAGGGCACGTACCAGTCGCTCATTGCGGCGCCTGTTTGACATATCGGAGATTCACCGGAGACCGATAACGAAACCGTTACCGCTCAACTATAGAACACCCGCCGCCGCTTTGCCCGTGTCACTGGAAAGTCCGCCAGACCGTTTATGTCTCGTGCAGGTCATCGTATATCAGCAGTTCCCCGCCATGCCGTTCGGCATCCAGGTCCGGTACGGCCGCGACCCGTTCGATACAACTAATATATTCCGGCGGCAAATGGTGTTCGCGCGCACCGCGCAGTACATGTTCCTTGTACCAGCTATACGGTTTCATCTGCGGATCCATAACAAGCGCGTAGTAGGTGAATGCCTCGTACTGTTCGCCCGCCGGGCTGTTAACCACAACGCGCTTTTCCGCGTAGCTGCGTCCCAGATCTTCCATTGCGTCGAGCGCCGGCTTATCGCTGGCGGGCAATCGGAATACAACACCGTACACGCGATCACCAGGGGCGCCGGTCTGCTCGATGTCGCACTTCGCCGAACCGTCGTGACTCTTTTTATGGAATTTCAGTCTATGCCCTTCCAGCCAGGCAACCGTCACCACTTCAACAACGCGCACCCGCTGCTGCAGGCGCCGGGTCGACATGTTGGAACCATAGGCAAAATAGAGTCGCTCGGTCATGGTATGCGGTCTTCAATCAGTTAAGGATCAGGTTATCGCGGAACATGGACAACCACGGACTGTTTTGCGGCAGCGGGCCGTCCCTATCGGGACTGTTCCTCCTCACCATCGCTCTTATTGCCGCCGGCATCCGGATCATACAATTCCAGCATGCGTTGCAACCGTTCCTGCAGTAACGCCCGATGCAGTTCCATCTGGCGCCGCTCGTCGCGCAGGGATTTCAGCAGGGCCGCCGCCATGAAGACCATAAGCACCATGAATGGGAAAGCCGCCAGAATGGAACTCGTCTGCAGCGCGGCCAGGCCGCCACTCAGCAACAGGACGCCGGCAACCAGCACCTGCAGCACTCCCCATATCACGCGCAACAGGCGGCTCGGGGTCAAAACGCCTTTGCTGGTGAACATACCCAGAACAAAGGTGGCAGAGTTGGCTGACGTGATCACGAAAAGCACGATCAGGGCCAGCATCAGCTGGCTTAACACCTCGGGCGCGGGCAGATACTCCAGCGTGGCAAACAATGCCGAACTCATCTCGCGGGTGACGGCGTCGCCGATGCGGGCCTCGGAAAAGAGTTCGAAATACAGCGCCGAGCCACCAAAGGTGGCAAACCAGACCGCACTCAACAGTACTGGCATGCCAATGACACCCAGAACAAATTCCCTGACTGTCCGCCCCCGTGATATGCGGGCGATGAACGTACCCACGAAAGGCGCCCAGGAAAGACCCCACGCCCAGTAAAAAATCGTCCAGCGTTCAACCCAGTCACCACCCGTGTAAGGCGTCATCACCAGGCTCATGCCGATCAGGTTGCCGAAATAGTCGCCTATGGCATTCGTCAATGCGGCGGTAATGAAATCCGTGGGCCCCAAAAAGAATACAAACAGCAGCAAGCCGGCAGCCAGGACCATGTTGAGGTTACTGACATGACGGATACCACTTTCCAGCGGTGCCAGCGCACAGAGTAGAAAAACGACCGCGACACCGCCCAGTATGGCCAGTTGTTGGTCGGTTCCGAAGCCGGTGCCGGCCACCGAATCCAGGCCACTGTTGATCTGGATGACACCGAGACCCAGGGTTGTCGCCACACCGAACACCGTCGAGACCACGGCCAGTATGTTGATGGTGTGCCCCAGGGCACCGTCTACCCGATTTCCCATGGTCGATCGGAAGGTTTCGCTGATAAGACCGGGCCTTTGCTGGCGGAATCGGACATAGGCGATAGCCAGCCCCACCACGGCAAAATTGGCCCACAGGTGAAAACCCCAGTGGAACAGTGAATAGCGCAGGCCCAGGCCGGCGGCTTCCGGGCTGCGCGGTTCGGCCATGCCGAGCGGCGGATCGACATAGTGCGTCATCGGTTCAGCCACGCCCCAGAACACCAGACCCACCCCCATGCCGGCGGAGAAGATCATCCCCAGCCATGCCAGGTAGGAAAATTCGGGCATCTCACCATCCGCCCCGAGCCGGATATGGCCATGGTCACTCATGGCCACGCCGATACAGAAGATCAGGAACCCCGTGGTTGCGAACAGGTACAACCAGCCGAAATGCACGGTCGTGAAATCGAGTGCTTCCTGGGAGCCGGACGCGAGCTGCTCAGGATAGAGGAATCCCAACAGCGCGAACGCGATCAGCAGAATGACCGAGAGGTAAAATACCCAGCCCGGGCGCGTACTCATATGCTGACAACCCTCACGAAAAAACAGCCCCTCTATATTCGAGTGTCATGCATACCCGGTTCCAGCCATCGCCAACTGTCAGGCTATCAGGCAGCGCCATCGCTCGCACAGGTCCATGAGCATAAGCCGGCCCAGTTTATGCCGGCAGCATCATGCCGCGGATCATGAAGAAGAGCATCGCCGCCATCAGCCCCGACGCGGGCACGGTGATGATCCAGGCGGCGGCGATGCGGAATACCAGCGAACGCTTGACCAGTTCCTCGCGGTTGACCTTGCGCAGGCTCTTGCGCTCGGACTTGGAAATAACCACCGCGTTTTTGTCCTGCTTGCCGCGTCGTTTCATATCTTTCAGCATCTGTTTCTTGTCGCTGGCCGAGGCCTGTTCGAACTCGCGCAGGAATTCGTCCAGTACATGCTGCTCCTCGTTGGCATGGTGCTCCTTGATTTCGTCGATCTTGCGCGCATAGCTGGTCTTCAAGTATTCGCGCAGGAAACCCACGCCAAACACCGCGCCGACCGCCGTGTGCGTCGAGCTGATCGGCAGGCCCAGTTGACTGGCGATGATCACGGTAATGGTCGCCGCCATGGCGATACAGTAGGCGCGGGTCTGGTCCAGGTCGGTAATCTCGGTGCCGACCGTCTTGATGACGCGAGCACCGAACAGCGCCAGTCCGACCGACAGGCCCAGTGCACCGATCAGCATGACCCACAGCGGTATTGCCGCCTGTCCACCGATGCTGCCGTCACTTTGCGACATCACGTCGACGATCGCTGCCAGCGGGCCGACCGCGTTGGCGACGTCGTTGGAACCATGGGCGAAGCACAACAGCGCGGAGGCGAATATCAGTGGCACATTGAACAGCGTATTGACCGACAGCTTGTTATTGTCGATGGAGCGCGACTGGCGACCGATCACCGGCCGCACCAGGAAAAAAACAACCACTGCAATGATTAAGCCATAGATCAGCGCGCCGATCATGCCGACGGACACAATCTTGCCAAGTCCCTTGACCAGCAGATAGGTCGCGAAAGCCCAGGCCATGATGGCAACCAGCAACGGTAGGCGGCGCCCTGCCGCCGAGGCCATGTCAGTCTGGTAGGTAATGCTGTGCTTGATGATGTAGAGGAAGGCCGCCGCGATCACGCCGCCCATGACCGGCGAGATGATCCAGCTGGCGGCAATTTTGCTGACCAGACCCCAGTCGGCGATACCGAAGCCGGCGGCGGCAACGCCACCGCCAAGGACCGCACCGACAATGGAGTGGGTCGTCGACACTGGCGCACCGATCGAGGTCGCCAGATTCAGCCACAGGGCGGCGGCCAGGAGCGCGGCCAGCATAGCCCAGACAAAGGTGGCTGCATCGGGGATCAGGGTCGGATCAATGATGCCCTTGCGAATCGTCTCGACCACGTTGCCCCCGGCGATCAGCGCGCCGGCGGCCTCGAAGATCGCCGCAATAATCAACGCACCGCCCAGCGTCAGCGCTTTTGCGCCGACCGACGGACCGACATTGTTGGCGACATCGTTGGCACCGATGCCCATGGCCATGTAGCCGCCAACAACCGCGGCAACGACCAGCGTCATGCTGACTGGAGCATCGACGAAGTAGAGGGTATAGATGATGACGCCGACAATGAACAACAGTGCCAGGGAAAACCTCAGCAACCTGCCGGTCGGGGAAGGATCTGCCTGTGTCAGTTGATTGCCAACGGCCTCTAGCGCCATTCTGCTACTCCATACGTTGTTTTGCTTGTTATTGAAGCGCGCATGGTAACCGAATTGTCACAATCCGGTCACATTGCCCCCGACAGCCAAATAAAATCTTTAAATGTCAAAGAGTTGCATGCGCCGGTAAGGCGGACATAAAAAAAGCCGCGTGCGGACACGCGGCTTGGATACTGCTGCTAGACAACCGTGGGAATGGCTCTAGGCGGTTTCCGCCTTGGCGCTGTTATGACGCTCCGCCGCCTCGAACTCGTCGTCGAGCTGACCGAGGTACTTGTCCGCGTCCAGGGCGGCCATGCAGCCGAAGCCGGCCGAGGTAATCGCCTGACGGTAGACATGATCGCAGACGTCACCGGCGGCAAAGACACCCTTGACCGAAGTCTGCGTCGCACCGCCTTCCTGGCCACTCTTGATATGAATGTAACCTTCCTCATTCATGTCCAGCTGACCACGGAAAATACCGGTATTCGGATCATGACCGATGGCAATGAACAGGCCGGAGATGTCAATTTCCCGGGTCGAGTCGTCCTTGGTACTCTTCAGCCGTGCACCGTTAACACCACTGTCGTCGCCGAGCACCTCGTCGAGCACGTGATCCCAGATGATGTTGACGTTGCCGTTCTTCTCCTTCTCGAACAACTTGTCCTGCAGGATCTTCTCGGCACGCAGTTCATCGCGGCGATGGATCAGCGTCACCTCGGCGGCAATATTGGACAGGTACAGCGTTTCCTCGACAGCGGTATTGCCGCCACCGATGACCGCAACCTTCTGGCCCTTGTAGAAGAAGCCGTCACAGGTTGCACAGGCGGATACACCCTTGCCCATGAACGCGCTTTCCGACTCAAGGCCCAGGTAACGGGCACTGGCACCGGTTGAAACTACCAGCGCGTCGCAGGTATAGGAACCAGCATCGCCTTCAAGCAGGAACGGCCGCTGGGTCACGTCCGCCGTGTGAATGTGATCGAAAATGATCTCGGTATCGAAGCGTTCAGCATGCTTTTGCATACGCTCCATCAATGCCGGGCCCTGCAGGCCTTCAACGTCACCGGGCCAGTTATCGACCTCGGTGGTCGTCGTCAGCTGACCGCCCGGCTGGATACCGGTGATCATGACCGGATTGAGATTGGCGCGCGCTGCATAAATGGCTGCTGTGTAGCCGGCCGGACCGGAACCCAATATCAGCATGCGAATATGTCTTGGCGTCTGCTTACTCATGTCAAATGACCTTATCTCTGGTTAGTGAAGCCGGTGTGGAAACCACACCGGCTTGCCGGGTCAGTCGATTCCCTGGGTACTTACAGGGACTCGGCGTTTTCCTTCAGGTAGCTGGCGACACCATCAGCGTCGGCCTTCATGCCCTTCTGACCCTTCTGCCAGCCGGCCGGGCAGACTTCACCGTGTTCTTCAGTGAACTGCAGCGCCTCGACCAGGCGGATCATTTCGTCAACGTTACGGCCCAGCGGCAGGTTGTTGATGGTCTGATGCTGGACGACACCGTCCTTGTCGATCAGGAAGGAACCGCGCAGGGCGACACCGTCCGGATGCTCAATGCCATAGGCACGCACGATCTCGTGCTTGACGTCGGCCACCAGCGGGAACTGGACGTTACCGATGCCGCCGTTTTCGACCGGCGTCTGCTTCCAGGCAAAGTGGGTGAAGTGCGAGTCGATCGACACGCCGACCAGTTCAACGCCCAGTTCCTTGAAGCGCTGGATACGGTTGTTGTGCGCGATGATTTCTGACGGGCAAACAAAGGTGAAGTCCAGCGGCCAGAAGAACAGTACGACGTACTTGCCGCGCAGGTCGGACAGCTTGAAATCTTCCTTGAACGTGCCGTCCGGCATGACAGCCGCGGCGGTAAAATCGGGAGCTTGTTGGGTTACCAGAACGCTCATGTTTCTAACCTCCAGTGGATTTTGTTGAATTCAACGTTTCAATTGCAGTGTTAATGATAGCTGCAGTGCATCATTAATAAAATTGAATTTATTTATTTTTTTGATAGTTAATGACTATCTTAGCTCCGGGCCAGCCTCCGGCCCCACAGACTCGGTCATTCGTCGCCGCCATCGTCGCCGGTCATCCGGTCTATGGCGCTGTCGAGGTTGCCCTTTTCCTTGGCGCTGACCAGTTCATCCAGTTCGGCCACCATCAGGGTCGGATCTTCCTGCTTCAGCTTTTCATAGACCTCGACGGTATAGCGCAGGCCAGCGGCCGTGTCGTCGAGCTTGGACTCGTCGTCGAGTTGCGCCTGGAAATTGCCGGCGACAAACGCCGATAGCAGGATCGCCTTGGTACGTTGCGGCACCTGCCGGTTCACCATCCACGGCACCAGCCGCTCCGTCATGGAGATATGATATTCACCATCTTCCTTGACGTACTTGGTGAAAATCTGGGCAGCGGGCAGGCCGTTCAGGGGGTCGTCCTGGAACGAGTGGAGCGCATCCACGGCGTCCGATTTGGCCACGGTACGCTGCGGCTCGCGGCGCGGCTCGTCCGGTTCCGCCACGGCCACACTGGTCATGGCGCAGAGCACAAGCAGGATCAGACAACGTTTCATGTAATGCATAGGTAAAAGCCTTGATTGGAATAATGGGTTATTGGCATTTTTTCGGGCAAGCCCGTGTGCTGCACGGGCGTCCCGTATACAGTCGGTAGTCAATCAGACCCGGACATGCTACACGGGTTCAGCGGGGAGCCGAAGCCTCGGCACCGTCGATGACTTCGGTCACGGCGCCCGCTATCTGCCGGGCCAGTTCCTCGATGTGCGTTGCCTGTTCGCCTTCCACCATGACACGCACAACGGGCTCGGTTCCTGATGGCCGCAGCAGCACGCGGCCATGCGCGCCCAGCGCGGATTCCGCATCGCGCACCGCCGCCTGCACGGAATCGATACCAACCACATCCATCGGCCGCGGCAGGCGCACGTTGATCAGCACCTGGGGCAGTTTCTGCATGCCCTGTTTGAGTTCATGCAACTTGCGGCCACTGTTGTACATCACCTCCAGTACCTGCAGGGCCGAAATGATGCCGTCACCGGTTGTCGTCAGCTCAAGGCAGAGTATATGGCCGGAGGTCTCGCCCCCCAGCACCAGGTTCTGCGCTGCCATGGCCTCGTAGATGTAACGATCGCCCACCTTGGTGCGGATAAAGTCGAGACCCAGCGCCCGCAGTGCCTGCTCCAGTCCGAGATTGCTCATCTGCGTGCCGACGACCGTACCATTGAGCGTAGTCGGCCGGTCAGCGGCAATGATATACATCAACTCGTCGCCATCCAGCAATTCGCCATTGCCGTCAACCATGATCACGCGGTCGCCGTCGCCGTCGAAGGCGATGCCTAGATCAGCGCCGGTGTCGCGCACGGTCCGTTGGAGCTTGGCGGGGGCCGTGGCACCACATTCGTGGTTGATGTTCAGGCCATCGGGCGTGTTGCCGATACTGGTAACCCTTGCGCCCAGCTCTTCGAACAGCAACGGCGCTACCTGGTAAGTGGCTCCATGCGCACAATCGAGCACGATATGCAGGCCCTCAAGATTGACGTGCGGACTGATCGTCGACTTGCAGAACTCCATATAACGGCGTAGCGCATCGCTGAAGCGGCGCGCCTTGCCAAGGCTGGCCGAACCGACCGTAGTAACCGGCTGGTCCATCTCCGCCTCGATGGCGAGTTCGGTGTTGTCTGCCAGCTTGGTACCATTGCTGGAAAAGAACTTGATGCCATTGTCCTCGAACGGATTGTGCGAGGCGCTGATGACGACACCGGCGATCGCCCGGGTATTCTGGGTCAGGTAGGCAATGCCCGGCGTCGGCATCGGGCCGAGCAGACTGATGTCCATGCCGGCGGCCGACAGGCCAGCTTCCAGTGCCGACTCGAACATGTAACCGGAAATGCGGGTGTCCTTGCCGATCAGCACCTGGCCGCTGCGACCGTTGCCGAGCACGCGGCCGGCGGCCCAGCCAAGCTTCAGGACAAATTCCGGCGTGATGAAGCCGCTGCCAACCGTGCCACGGATTCCGTCGGTGCCAAAATACTTTCTTTCCACTTACTTTCGTATCTCGTCGTTTGTATCTCGTATCTCGTTATTGCCAACAAATAGCTTTTTATAGCTCAATCACGGCTACTCTATTTCCGGAAATGCCATGACAGACCAAGCTATCACTTCAACGAGATACGCTTCACGAGAAACGAGATACGCATGACAGGGACACGTTAACGCGTCCCTGTCATGCGGGTTCCGGCGGGCCGTTGACGGAAGGCCCGGTATTACGGCCACCGCTACTGTCGGTCACGGCATCGTCGTCACCGGCATCGCTGGCGTGGCCGGGCGGATTATTGTCATCCCAGCCCTGCGGCGGCCGCGGTGTCTTGCCCTGCATGATGTCATTGATCTGACTGGCATCGATGGTTTCATACTTGACCAGCGCTTCCGCCATCATGTGCAGCTTGTCCATGTTCTCGGTCAGTATCTTCTCGGCACGCGAGTAGTTCTCATCAATGATGTTGCGCACTTCCTGGTCGATGAGGTGCGTCGTCTCATCCGAGACTTCCTTGTGCTTGGTGACCGAATGGCCGAGAAACACCTCGCCATCGTCATCGCTGTAGGTCAACGGGCCGAGCTTGTCGGACAGCCCCCACTTCGTAACCATATTGCGGGCCAACTCGGTAGCGCGCTTGATGTCGTTGGAAGCACCGGTAGTCACATGCTCCTTGCCGAAGATCAGCAGCTCAGCAAGACGACCGCCGAACAGGCTGCATATCTGGCTGTTCAGGCGCTCCTTGCTGTAACTCATGCGATCTTCCTCGGGCAGGAACATGGTCACGCCCAGCGCCCGGCCACGCGGGATGATCGTCACCTTGTAGACCGGATCATGCGACGGCATCAGCCGGCCAACGATGGCATGGCCCGACTCATGATAGGCGGTCAGCTTCTTCTCCTGCTCGCTCATGACCATGGACTTGCGCTCGGCGCCCATCATGATCTTGTCCTTGGCGCGCTCGAAGTCTTCCATCTCGACATGGGTCTTGTTGGCACGCGCGGCGAACAGCGCCGCCTCGTTCGCGAGATTGGCCAGATCGGCACCGGAGAAACCCGGCGTGCCGCGGGCGATGATGCTGGCATCGACGTTATTGCCGAGCGCTACCTTGCGCATGTGCACCTTGAGGATCTGCTCGCGGCCGCGGATATCGGGCAACGGCACGATCACTTGGCGGTCGAAACGGCCCGGACGCAACAGCGCCGGATCGAGCACGTCGGGACGGTTCGTCGCGGCGATGACGATGATGCCCTCATTGCCCTCGAAGCCGTCCATCTCGACCAGCAACTGGTTCAGCGTCTGCTCGCGCTCGTCGTGCCCGCCACCGAGACCGGCGCCACGCTGGCGGCCGACCGCATCGATCTCGTCGATGAAGATGATGCACGGGGCCTGTTTCTTCGCCTGCTCGAACATGTCGCGCACGCGCGAGGCACCGACACCGACAAACATCTCGACGAAGTCGGAACCGGAAATCGTGAAGAACGGCACCTTGGCCTCGCCGGCGATGGCCTTGGCCAGCATGGTCTTGCCGGTACCCGGCGGTCCCACCATGAGGACGCCACGCGGGATATGGCCACCCAGCTTCTGAAACTTGCTCGGGTCCCTGAGAAAGTCGACCAGTTCGGCGACATCTTCTTTGGCTTCCTCGACGCCGGCGACGTCGTTGAACATGACCTTGACCTGTTCCTCGGTCATGAGCTTGGCCTTGCTCTTGCCGAACGACAGCGCACCGCGACCGCCACCGCCGCCCTGCATCTGGCGCATAAAGAAGATCCACACGCCGATCAGCAACAGCATCGGGAACCAGGAAATAAATATCTGCGTCAGCAGGCCCTGCCTGTCCGGTGCCTTGCCCTCAATACTGACGTTGTTATCCAACAACGTGCCAATCAGCGCCTCGTTGTTGTTTTCCGGACTGAAGGTCATGAAGCTCGAACCGTCCTGCTTGCTGCCGCGGATGGTCTGTCCCTCGATGGTCACTTCGGCAACCTGACCGCTTTTGACCGAGCTCAGGAATTGCGAGTACTTCATCTCGTTGGCTGTCTCTGGCGGGCCGAAATTGCGGAACACCATCATCAGCACCAGGGCGATGATGACCCAGAGAACCAGGTTTTTTGCCATATCGTTCAAGCGAATACCTCACAACGTGCTGATTGACATAAAGAAATCGTAACTACCACTATACATTATAGCCCCGCCCGAGGACATACACCTCGCGCGAGGTGTCTTTCGAGGCTGCAGGTTTTCGAGTCACAACCGTACGGAAATGTTCCCGCAATTCCTCAACATACGCGGCCAGTTCGTCGCCCTGGAACAGCTTGATCAGAAAATGACCGCCGGGTTTCAGGGTTGCCGGGCACAAGCCTACCAGCAGGCGCCCCAGCGCCGCCATGTTGGCCTGATCAGTTACGGCTATACCCGTTAGATTGGGGGCGGCGTCCGAGATTACAAGGTCCGCCGGACGGCCCGCCAGCCAGTCCCGGATCTTCTCGACCACGGCCGGGTCCTCGAGATCGCCGTGAATCAGGCTCACGCCGTCGATGGGCTTTATCTCCAGCCGGTCGATGGCAAGCACTCGACCGCCGGGCTGCACTTTCTCCGCGACGTACTGCGACCAGCTGCCGGGGGCAGCGCCGAGGTCGACGATCGTCTGGCCGGGACGAAAGAGTTTTTCGCGCTCGTCAATCTCGGCCAGCTTGAAGGCCGAGCGGGCGCGGTAGTTGGCCGCCTGCGCCTGGCGCACATAGGTGTCGCGGCTGTGCTTCTGGAACCAGCCGCGCGAGCGGGACCTACTCATTCGCTGACGCGAATGCGTATCTCGTGAAGCGTATCTCGTATCTCGGGTAGCAACTCGCGGCCCCTGAACGGCAGCTGCGAGATACGAGATACGAGCGACGAGATACGTTATTCATAGCGTACTTCGAGAATTTCATATTCGACCTCGCCGCCGGGCGCCTGGACGCTGGTGACGTCGCCTTCGTTCTTGCCAATCAGGGCCCGGGCGATCGGTGAACTTATCGAGATGAGGCCATTGTCAATGTCGGCTTCCATTTCGCCGACGATCTGATACGTCACCTCGGTGTCGTTCTCCAGATGCAGCAAATCAACCGTGGCACCAAACACCACCTTGCCGTTGGCGTTAACGCTGGTCACGTCAATCACCTGGGCATCGGCAAGATGCATCTCCAGCTCCTTGATGCGGCCTTCGAGAAAGCTTTGCTGCTCCTTGGCAGCATGGTACTCGGCATTTTCGCTGAGATCGCCGTGCGCGCGAGCCTCGGCGATGGCCTCGATGATCTTGGGCCGCTCGACGCTTTTCATCTGGTGCAGCTGTTCGCGCAGTTTCTCTGCGCCCTTGGCTGTAATCGGTGCTTTACTCATGGGTGTTCAAGACTCCCTGATGCAGATCCTGCAGACGGTTGACGCGATCCGAGTCCTGCTCCTTGAGGGCGAGGATCGTGGCGGTCGCGCCGGCCATGGTGGTCGTGTAGAACACCTGGTGCTGCAGGGCGGTACGCCGGATCGTGAACGAATCGGCGATTGCCTGTTTGCCTTCTGTCGTATTGACGATCAGATTGATTTCATCATTTTTCAGCATGTCGACGATGTGCGGCTGGCCCTCACGAACCTTGTTCACACCGAGACAGTTCAGGCCGGCGTCACGCAATGCCCGCGCCGTGCCATGCGTGGCGCACAGCGTGAAACCGAGCCGATCGAGTTCGGCCGCGACAATTTGTGCCTGGGCCTTGTCGGCATCACGGACACTGATGAAAGCCAGACCCTGACGCGGAATGATCTGGTTGGCCGCCAGCTGCGCCTTGGCGTAGGCCTCACCAAAATTGAGCCCGATACCCATCACTTCGCCGGTCGACTTCATTTCCGGACCCAGCAGGGGATCGACACCGGGGAACTTGATAAACGGGAAAACCGCTTCCTTGACTGAATAATAGTCGGGAGTGATGGCCTGGGTGAAGTTCTGATCTTTGAGTGTGTGACCAACCATGCAACGTGCCGCAATCTTGGCCAGCGGCGCGCCGGCTGCCTTGGAAACGAAGGGCACGGTACGCGAGGCACGCGGATTGACTTCCAGCACGAAGACCGCGCCATTCTGGATCGCGAACTGGACATTCATCAGGCCCACCACATTCAGGCCTTTTGCCATGCTTTTAACCTGATCGGCAATCTCGTCCTGCAACTCGCGACTGAGGCTGTGCGGCGGCAGACAGCAGGCAGAATCACCGGAGTGGACACCTGCCTGTTCGATATGTTCCATGATGCCGCCGATGACGACGTCGCTGCCATCGCAGACCGCGTCGACATCCACCTCGATAGCGTCATTGAGGAACCGGTCCAATAACACCGGCGATTCATGCGAGACCGACACGGCCTTGTCCATGTACTCGCGCAGGTCCTCCTCGCCGAAAACGATTTCCATGGCACGGCCACCGAGGACATAGGATGGTCGTACGACCAGCGGATAGCCGATTTCCTCGGCCAGGGTGATGGCCTGTTCCAGCGAACGCGCGGTGCGGTTCGGCGGCTGCTTCAGGTTCAGGTCATTCAACAGGCGCTGGAAACGTTCGCGATCCTCGGCCAGGTCGATTGAGTCCGGCGACGTGCCGATAATCGGTGCACCCGCCTTTTCCAGTGCGCGTGCCAGTTTCAGCGGTGTCTGGCCGCCGTACTGGATGATAATGCCCTCGGGCTGCTCGAGTTCGACGATCTCGAGGACGTCTTCCAGTGACAGCGGCTCGAAATACAACCGGTCGGACGTGTCGTAGTCGGTGGATACGGTTTCCGGGTTGCAGTTGACCATGATCGTTTCGTAACCGAGTTCGCGCATGGCAAATGCCGCGTGTACACAGCAGTAATCGAACTCGATGCCCTGACCGATGCGGTTCGGACCGCCGCCGAGCACCATGATCTTCTTGCGATCGCTGGGCTCGGCCTCGTTTTCCTCTTCGTAGGTCGAGTACATGTAGCCGGTCGGCGTGGCGAACTCGGCGGCGCACGAGTCGACACGCTTGTAGACCGGGCGGATGCCGAAGTCGTGACGCTGCTTGCGGATGTCATCCTCGTTCGTACCCAGCAAACGTGCCAGACGTCGGTCGGAAAAACCCTTGCGCTTCAGCTGATAGATCCGCTCGGCCGTCAGGCCGGCGATACCATCCGTCTTGACCTGACCTTCCTCGAGCATCAAATCGCGAATCTGTGCCAGGAACCAGGGATCGATCCAGGTATGCTCGTGTACCTCGTCGATGCTCATGCCGTAACGGAAAGCCTCGCCGACATACCATAGCCGCTCGGCACGCGGTACGCGCAGTTCGGCGATAATCCGATCAACCACATCGGCCTGATCCGGCTTCAGCCGCTCGGTGAAACCGTCGTGATCGGTTTCCAGGCCCCGTATCGCTTTCTGCAGCGATTCCTGGAACGTACGGCCGATGGCCATGACCTCACCGACCGACTTCATCTGCGTAGTCAGACGATCATCAGCGCGCGGAAATTTCTCGAACGTAAAACGTGGAATCTTGGTAACGACGTAGTCGATGCTCGGCTCGAACGACGCCGGTGTCGCGCCGCCGGTGATTTCGTTGGCAAGTTCATCCAGCGTGTAACCAACCGCCAGCTTGGCCGCAACCTTCGCAATCGGGAAGCCGGTCGCTTTCGACGCCAGTGCCGATGAACGTGACACGCGCGGATTCATTTCAATGACGATCATGTCGCCGGTATCGGGATTGACCGCGAACTGGACGTTGGAACCACCGGTCTCAACGCCGATCTCGCGCAACACCGCCAAGGAGGCGTCGCGCATGATCTGATATTCCTTGTCGGTCAGTGTCAGTGCCGGTGCCACCGTGATCGAGTCGCCGGTATGCACACCCATCGGGTCGAGGTTTTCGATCGAGCAGATAATGATGCAGTTGTCGTTCTTGTCGCGCACCACCTCCATTTCGTACTCTTTCCAGCCGAGAACGGACTGTTCCAGCAACACCTCGTGGTTCATCGACTCCTTCAGGCCGCGCTCGACAATGTCGACAAACTCCTCGCGGTTATAGGCAATACCGCCACCGGAACCGCCCATGGTAAATGACGGCCGGATGATAACCGGGAAACCGGTTGACTCCTGGATGGTGCGGGCTTCTTCAATGCTATGAGCTATGTCAGAACGCGGTGTGCTCAGACCGATACGCGACATGGCTTCACGGAACAGCTGCCGATCCTCGGCCATGTCGATGGCCTGCTTGGAGGCGCCGATAAGCTGGACGCCATGCTTTTCCAGAATGCCGTGCTTGTCGAGATCCAGCGCACAATTGAGCGCGGTCTGACCGCCCATGGTCGGCAGCAGTGCGTCGGGTTTTTCCTTTGCGATGATCCGTTCTACAACTTCCCAGCGCACCGGCTCGATATAGGTGGCATCGGCCATGTTCGGATCGGTCATGATGGTGGCCGGATTCGAGTTCACCAGGATGACGCGAAAACCCTCTTCCTTGAGCGCCTTGCAGGCCTGGGCGCCGGAATAGTCGAACTCGCAGGCCTGACCGATAACGATCGGGCCGGCGCCGATGATCAAAATGGATTGAATATCCGTTCTCTTAGGCATTACTGTTTAACCAATCCGCAAATGAACGCAAATAAACGCAAATAAATTGAGTGGCCACTATATCGACCTTAATTAGTAACAAACCAGCGCACTGTTGCTGGTATTTAAATCATGCATGAGTTCCTGCCATGCGCCGGGCGCAGAGGCTTCGGCACTTCGATCAACCAACCCGTACATGCAGTACGTGTCCATTCAGCACTTTTACTGTTCATTCATTGACCAGTGACCTACCCTGCCGCACGCGCATTTCTTCGCGTTCATTTGCGTGCATTCGCGGCCTGCATTAAATCAATGAAATGCTGAAACAGTGGCTTCACATCGTGCGGTCCCGGGCTCGCCTCGGGATGGCCCTGGAAGCTGAACGCCGGTGCATTCCGGTGATGAATGCCCTGCAGCGAACCGTCGAAGAGCGACCGGTGCGTGGCTTTCATCGTCTCCGGCAATGTCTGTTCGTCGACGGCAAAGCCGTGGTTCTGGCTGGTGATCATGACGCGGCCGGTATCGATATCAACCACGGGGTGGTTGGCGCCGTGGTGACCGAATTTCATCTTCACTGTCCTGCCGCCGCTGGCCAGCCCCAGCAGCTGATGACCGAGACAGATACCGAACGTCGGTATGTTCGCGTCGATGCAACCGCGGATCGTTTCAATGGCATAATCACAGGGTTCCGGATCGCCCGGGCCGTTGGACAGGAAGATGCCGTCGGGCTTTTCCGCCAGCACCTCGTTCAGCGGTGTCTGTGCCGGCACCACCGTCAACCGGCAGCCGAGATCAGTCAGAATGCGCAGAATGTTGCGCTTGGTGCCGTAATCATAGGCCACCACGTTCCAGGGCAGTTTCTCTGCCGGCACCTCCGCGGCGTTATCACCATGCAGTTGCCAGCTGCCGCGGCGCCACTCGTAGGCCGTAGCAGTGGAGACCTCACGCGCCAGATCGGCGCCCTTCAGGCCGGCAAATGCACGCGCGGCTTCGACCGCCTGGGTTTCGTCGATGTTGTCACCGGCAACGATGCAACCGCGCTGGGCCCCCTGCTCGCGCAACAGTCGCGTCAGCCGCCGGGTGTCAATATCGGCGATGGCGACAATGTTATTGTCGTGCAAATAGTCACCCAGCGATGTCTGCGACCGCCAGTTGCTCAATTCGGCAGGCAGATCGCGAACCACCAGACCGGCGGCGTAGATCCGCTGTGACTCCTCGTCTTCGGCATTGGTGCCGACGTTGCCGATGTGCGGCTGTGTCAGGGTGACGATTTGCCTGTAGTAAGAGGGATCGGTCAGTATTTCCTGGTAACCGGTGATGGCGGTATTGAATACCACCTCGCCGACGGTCTGACCGTCGGCGCCGATCGAACGGCCGCGAAACAGACTGCCGTCTTCAAGTGCCAGCAGGGCTGGTTTATTCAAGGAGGTCCTCCAGGTTCAGAAGTCTGGTTAAATGCTTGCAGGAACCGGGCTTTGCGGGCCGGACGCCAGACATGCAAAACGGGAGCCACCGCATCGGTGGCCCCCGCCTGTAACTGGCGTTAATTTTAGCGAACATGCCGCGCCGGGTCTATGCGCAGGCGGAAATGGTAACTATTCTACAAGCCGTTGAAACCCATGAAGAAACCGCTGGAACTCTGCAGTCTGGATGCGATCCCTGACCCGGGCAGCCGTGGCTTTTGCATCAGCATCGATGACCGACCCCAGGAAATCATGGTGATCCGCCGGCAAAACCGGGTCTATGCCTACCTCAACAGCTGCCCGCATACCGGCGCGGCACTGGACTGGATGCCGGGTGAGTTCCTGACGCTCGATCAATCCCGGATCATCTGCGCCCTGCATGGAGCCGAATTCGAAATCGATAACGGCTATTGCGTTTACGGCCCCTGCCAAGGCGACCGGCTGACGGCGTTGACCGTTGGCGTCACTGGCAACAAGGTACTGCTGGAGACGGGCTGAGCGGCGTCAGCCGAACGACAGGCTCAGCCATGGGGTATTATCGCTGGCTGTATAGTGGCGACCGCGACGATGGCGCATCGTCGGTTGCCAGTGGTGCAGCGATTCGTTACTCGCCACGCGCGGTTCCGGGGCTGGTGCAGTTGGAAAACGGGCGCCACCAGCCAGCAACGCCATGCGCGGATCGCGCAGGTTGGCACTGATGGCCGGCGGCGCACCGTCCTGCTGAGTGACGCGGGTCAGGCCACGATCGTCATAGGTCGCTCCGTCGCCACGGCTCAGCCGGGTTGGTTCCGCTGCGCCGTCGATCAGTACGTCGACAGCACCCCGGCGCACACCGACGTGAACCCGTTCATCGATGCGCACCTCAAAGATGGTACCGACGACCCTGATGCGACCATTGGCGGCATTAACATCAAACGGTCGTTCGGGATCCGCGCTTACGGAGAATACAGCACTGCCCCGATGCAGATCGATGCGTCGCTCGCTGTCGCTCATGGCCACCGACAGCCGCGATCCCGGGGCCAGTAAAAGCTGCGAGCCATCCGGCAGGGTGAAATTCTTTTCCACCCGTGTGGTCTGGTACTCGGTCTGCACGGATGATGGCGCGATCAGGCAGGCGGAACTGATCACGAACACCAGTATCACGGCAGCGGCGGCACCAAGCCAGCGATTACGCGGGCGCCGCAAGGCCTGTAACCAGGCCGAACGGGTGCCACGGTCACCGGCCTGGTGAAACTGCATCTCCGCGGCCAGTCCATCAAGCCCGTGCCACATCCGTTCGAGTTCAGCATACGCCTGCCGATGCGCCGGATCGGCTTCGAGCCATGCCGCGAATGCCGTACAAGTCGACTCTTCAACAGCATCGTCGTGCATGGCTGCGAACCATTCGGCGGCGGCATCATTGACAGCCTGTGGGGTGCTATTCATATACGCTTCCCGGTTGTTGCATTGCGCTTGCTCATCCCCCATTCAGGACCTCAGCCGCGTCGGCGGTACTCGTCCAGCCGCTGTCGGCAATAAGCCAGCGCACGCGCCATATGGACCGTGACCTTGTTGCGCGGCATATCCAGCTGCGCGGCGATTTCCGCATAACTCAATTGCTCGAACTTATGCAGCAGGAAAACCTTACGCGTCACACGCGGCAGTTCATCGATGGCCTGGCGCAGAATATCGAGCTCTTCGGTGGACAGGGCCTGCTGTTCGGCAGAACCATCGGTGGCTTCCGCAACAACCGGCGCCCCCATCTTCGCCTTATCGCTGGCAGCCTGTTTCTGATGCGTAGCGGCCAGTTCGGAAGCAGCACGAAACAACCGCCGGCGCAGATTCTCGTCCGCGCACGGCCGTTCGCTGTCCAGCACGCGCAGGTACGCTTCCTGTGCCAGATCCGCTGCGACTTCCGGGCTGGATACTCGCTTGCACAAAAACTCCTCGAGTTCCTGCCGGTGGCGCAGAAAAAGTTGCTGCAATTTCAGATTCAAGATCGCTACCCGGCGCTGGCCATTCAACTATGCAACAACAGTAGATTAATCGTATCGGAGAATCTCCGGCTGTAGCACGGGAAAAATACCCGGGAACAGCAGCCAGCCCGAGCAAGGAGATGGGCCAGTGCTAGAGCAGAATGATCAGACTGGCTAGCAGTGCCAGAGGACTCACCGCGAGGTTGGAGCGCAATACCAGTCGCGGCCGGTACGGCAACATGAAGATTAATATTAAGGCACTGACCGACAATACGCCAAACCAGACAACCGGCCCGATCGTCGGCCCCCAGCCGATGCTGCCCAGCAGCAGTGCGACCAGTAACAATGCCGTACCCGTCAACCGCAGTATCCATTTGAGCTGCAACGAGGGGCGGCCAAACCGGACCTGGCGGTAGTGACGATTCATGGCCAGGCACAGCGCCGTCATACCGCCGTAAGCCAGTACCAGCATTAACACGATCATGAATCGGCCAGCTCCCAGACCGGTGCGGCAGAGCCGGATACGGCTGTCCGCTGGCGTTCCATCCCGAGTCGCCGCAACAGCCAGACGCAAGCCAGTCCCAGGGCCAGCACGGTCAGGTCCACGGCGGCCAGCCGCCAGCGACCGGCCGGCAGCGTCACCAACAAGTGCTGACTGCTGGTCAGCATGTTCAGCAGTGGCAGCAACAGGCTTAGCAGCGCCGCAGCCGTAAACTGCTCCAGCCAGGCGCGGCGGGCGGGCCGCCACAGGGCATGTATCAATGACAGTGCCCAGACAGCGAAGAAGGCGCCGATCTCCCAGGCCGGGCGTTCCGCCAGACCCGGCGGTAGCAGGCGATTAGCCCACAGATACGCCAGACAGGCCAGTATGGGGCCAGCAATGGCGGCGACATTCAGACGGTCGACCACATTCAGAAAGCCGGTGCTGACATCGCTGTCCAGGACGATCTGGCGCCGCCGCTTGACGCTGAAGAGCAGCAGGCCGGTCGCGATCATCGCCGTGCCGACAAGGCCAGAGATGAAATACAGCCAGTGCGTCACGGCACCACCAAACTGGGCAAAGTGCAGGCCAGTCAATACACGCTGGGTATGTGTGGCCGGCTGAAACGGCATACCCTTTTGCAGCAGTTCGCCGGTTATCCCCCGAAACTGGATCAATTGGTTCGACAGGGTCAACTGCTCGCCATACAGCGGTTCGAGTGAAACGACGGCATTTTCATCACCGGGATGATCGACCGAGATATACCAGATCTGCTCAGTGCCAAAAGCCTGTTGGGTACGTTCAACGAAGCCGCCAAGAGGCAACAAGGCTGCTGACTGATCGGTGGGTTCCAAATCAACGTGCGGGCGGGCCTCGTGAAAGAACTCCTCGCTGTCCTCGAGACTGTCGCCGTACAGCAGTTTGACCGGGCTGGGCAGGTACATGAAGGCAAAAATGGCCAGACCGCTGAAAGTGATCATCAGCAGAAACGGCAGCGTCAGCACGCCCAGTGCATTGTGCGCATCCAGCCACGAACGCTGCGCCCCGGCGCGCGGCCGGAAGGTGAAGAAATCCTTGAAGATACGCTTGTGAATCACGATGCCGGACAACAAACCAATCAGCATCATCAGGCCCACGCCACCAACGATCCACGTACCAATGGTGCCGGCGTGCAACTGGTAATGAAAATGCACAAAGAAATGGCCACCATCGGTATCCCGTTTGGCCACTTTGCCGGTGGCGGGGTCCAGCGCGACATGCGGGAATTCCTGGCCTTCCTGCCAGTAGGCCAGCATCGTCGCACTGCGATCACTGGGCGGTACAATTAACCAACTGGGCGCGTCCGGGTGGTTGTTGCGCAGATAGTCGGCGGCCCTATCCACGGCCGTAGTCGCCGGCACCTGACTAGCGGCCGACTCCGGT
The DNA here is from genome assembly GCF_024808875.1 of Methylohalomonas lacus. Lineage (GTDB taxonomy): Bacteria > Pseudomonadota > Gammaproteobacteria > Methylohalomonadales > Methylohalomonadaceae > Methylohalomonas > Methylohalomonas lacus. The sequence continues at coordinate 25,337 of NZ_JANUCT010000011.1, read as the reverse complement.
TGCATCCACTGGCTTATCTCGCGATCAAAAACGGATAATGAACCGGTCAGGAATATCGCAAACAGGATCCAGCCGAAGATCAGGCCGCTCCAGGTGTGCAGCCAGGCCATCGACTGGGAAAAGGTTTTTTTCATGACAACATGCCCGGTAAGTAGGCGACCGCTGCACAAACCGCCGCGATGATTAAAAGCACCAGCCAGGCGTGCGCGGCACTGCGGGCACTAAACACCCACATGACCGCCGCCGCATAGACGAGCAGGCCCAGCAGCATGGCCGTGACAGCTGCCTCCGAGCGGACCAGCGGCAGGATTACCGCCAGTGCGGCAGCGGCGAAATACGCCACCGCATAGCCACCGAACAGGGCGGCGGCTATGCGGGACGCTAATGACATAACGTGTCTGGACTGAGGCATAAGATGCATGAAACGCGACAACAGCGAGTCAGTGGGCATAGCATATAAAACACTAATAAGATTGATTATCAATCAGATAATACTGAAGTCTATTAGCCTGTCAAATGCCCGACTGCAACGGTCATTGCCAACGATAAGTCACGCTGGCGATGACTGAACGCGGCAGACCATAGTCGCAGGTCGAGGTTGGCTGCACACCGGAGCAGTAGACCTTCTGCTCATCGAACAAATTGGTGGCATTAAGCTGCAACCGGGCACTGCCCAGGTCATAGCGCAGCGATGCATCGACCAGCGTCGCCGCCGGGTATTTCACCGTGTTGGCGGCGTCGGCATAGGAGGTGCCGGTGTAGCGGATACCGCCGCCCACCCCCAGCCCGGCCAACGTGCCGGCCGGCACAGTGTAATCGAGCCATAGTTTGGCAAGGTGCTTGGGCCGATCCGTGACCTGGTTGCCATTGGTTGCCTGTGATCCGCCGGCCTCGACCACTTCGACGTCCTGATAGGTGTAACTGCCGATCATCTGCAGGTTACTGGTTAGATCGGCCAGCAGTTCGAATTCGAAACCGCGCGAACGAGTCTCGCCTATTTGAGAAACTCGCAACGGATTAACCGGATCCTCTACTAGCTCATTCTTGCGTGTAATTTCAAATACTGCAGCGGTGGCAGAAAAACCTAGGCCCGGTGGCTGATAGCGAAGACCAGCTTCATATTGCTTCCCGGTAATCGGCTTTTTCTGCTCGCCGGTAAACCTGAAGCTGTCATATTGGGGCGTGAATGATTCCGCGTAACTGACATAGGGTGCAAAACCGTTGTCAAACAGGTAGACCAAGCCACCGCGCAGACTGAGCTCATCCTGTTCGCGTTTGTCTTCGCCTGTGGTTTCTGACTCGACCCAGTCCTGACGGCCACCGACGGTCAACGCCCAGTGATCGCCGAACTTGATATGGTCCTGGAAATACAGGCCAAGCTGCTCAGCCTGCGTGTTAGTTTCAGAAAAAGACAATGGCCCCGGGAAAGGATCGTCGCCATAGACTGGTGCATACAGATCAAGCGTACTCACATCATAATTAAAACCGGTATCACGCCGTTCATAATCCAATATTTTATAATCAAACCCAGTTAGTACTGTGTGTTCAAAACGACCATGTTGCCACTCCGAAACTAACTGGTTATCCAACGTGACTGTATAAGCTTCGTCATGCCGGATCCGCCGACCACGATTAAGTGTTCGTAGATCAGACTCTACGTAACCCATGCCCAGGCTATAATCCCTGAACACATCTTTCACATCATAATTGATATCGCGATAGCGGAAATTCTGCCGGAACGTCCAGCGATCCGCGAAGCTGTGCTCAAAGATGTAACCGGCAGAATATTCCTCGGCATCGTATTCGTCGAAGCCGGGTTCGCCGATATAGCGGCTGTCCGGAATCCTGCCGTACTCGCTCGGCACCTTGGTGCCCTCGCGCGGAAATGCCGTCCATGGGTACTTGGTTTCGTTCTTCTGGTAATTGGCGAGCAGGGTAAGTTTGGTATTGTCAGTCGGCTCCCAGCTCAGGGCCGGCGCAAAATAGATTCGGTCATCATTGATGAAATCGACATGCGTATCAGCCTTCTGAATCAGGCCGGTCAGGCGAAAACGCCAATCGCCATTCGCGGTAAGACGGTCACTGATATCCGCCTTGAATTGTTTGTGATCATCAGTGCCATATTCGACACCCATCTCACGCAGCGGCTCGCGGGCCGGTTTCTTGGTCACCATGTTGATGATGCCGCCCGGTTGTCCCTGTCCATAAAGCACCGACGCCGGTCCACGCAGTACCTCGATACGTTCCAGACCGTAGACTTCAATCGGGCTGTCATAAGGCAGACCCGCCTGGATCTGGGTGCCATCACGAAATGTTGAACTCGTGGCATCAAAACCGCGTATATCGATGGAAAAGGAATCGATCACATTCTGGCTGGCGCGGTTCTGTACGTAGATGCCGGGAGAATACGTTACCGCCTTGGTCAGTGTATCGGCGCCCCGATCTTCAAGTTGTTCCTGCGTGATCACGCTGATCGACTGCGGCGTCTCGATCAGCGGTATATCGGTCTTGGTGGCGCTATGATTGTGCGTCGCCAAGTAGCTGTCGGTCGGGTACCAGGCCGACTCCGAGCGGCCCTCGACCTGGACGGCCTCCAATTCGGCGACGCCGGCTGGGTCATTTCCTGACGCCGCATCCCGGTTCTGCGGCTCGGCGGCGTTGCTGACGCCGGTGCCGGCCGCCAATATCAGCATGGATATCAATACCGCGGCATTGGCGTTTGATCCTGATAACTGCATGATTTTCCCCCTAAAATAAAGCAATCTCCCCCGATTACTGCCGGTCAGCAGCCGCGTGGGTCAGTTCAGTTTTGTAAGCAATCAGAAATTCCGGTGGCTCCCCCCGAGGCAGCGGCGAGCCGGCAGGTGCGATAGTAATAGTACTGATAATTATTATTGTTTAGATTATATAGATTTCCCGTTCACGATCAATCCGCTCGTCTTGCTTAGCCACAACTTTGCTCAGCCACCTGCCGCGGTGGTGCGACAACGTGTCGCATCGACGTCTGCACCTGCCGGCATTACTCTTATCCGCCATTCATCCATACCGCTCGTGAAATATCATGTATTGCAGAATTGCTGTTATTGCCTTACTTGCCTTCACTGTGCTCAACGTTCCGGCACACGAATCCCCACCGGTCGGTTGGCAAACCGGCAACGCCATGTCGCGCGCCGACGGCCACGCGCCGATCGGTGTCATGGGCGATCACATGCACGGCGCCGGCGAGTGGATGATCTCCTACCGTTTCATGCACATGGACATGGCGGGCAATCACATCGGCACAGACGACGTCAGCCCGGAGGACATCGTCACCGGCGTGCCGAACCGCTTTGCCGATCAGCCCATGCAACCGTCGACCCTGCGCGTAGTACCAACCAGCATGGACATGCAGATGCACATGTTCGGCGCCATGTACGCACCGACGGATTCGCTGACGCTGATGGCGATGGGCCGCTATCACGACAAGCAGATGGACCACGTCACTTTCCAGGGTGGCACCGGCACCGACAGGCTGGGCAGCTTCACGACCGGTTCCAGCGGCATCGGCGACACCAGCCTGACCGGCCTGATCAAACTGTACGACGACGGCCGCCATCATCTACACCTGAACCTGGGCGTCAGCCTGCCGACCGGCTCGATCACCGAAGAAGACACTGTACTCACCCCCATGGGCACGACGCCGACCATGCGCCTGCCCTACGGCATGCAACTGGGTTCGGGGACTTTCGATTTACTGCCGGGCATAACCTACTCCGGCAAGCACGCGCAGTGGGGTTGGGGCGCGCAGTTCACGAACAAGCTGCGCCTGGGCAGAAACGACGAGGGCTACAGCCTCGGCGACGAACACCACCTGACAGCCTGGGGCAGCTACCTGTGGCGGCCGTGGATCAGTACTTCCGTGCGACTGGCGGGTCAGCATGTCGACCGCATCGACGGCCGCGACGATCAAATCATGGCACCGGTGCAAACCGCTGACCCGGACAACTACGGCGGCGACCGGGTCGATTTGCTGTTCGGCGTCAACCTCGCCGGCCAGCCCGGCACCGCCCTCGCCGGCCATCGTCTGGCCGCCGAGGTCGGTACCCCGGTGCATCAGGACCTGAACGGGCCGCAGCTGGAAACCGACTGGACCATCACCGTCGGCTATCAATTCGCCTGGGACTGAAACCGCTTACGTAACACCACCTCGGTAGTACCTTCCGGACGCCGCCACCCGCGGCGTCTTTTTTTATCTTCGGTACCGGCAGCATCAATAATGCTGGTGGGCGCGCTGGATCAGCTCAACCAGTTTGCCCGGCATGCACTTCAGTAATGCGGTCTGTATCCGCTGCTCATGCCGCTGCCAGTAAAGCCCGGCAAATATGATCGCCAGTCCCAGCGCCGCCAGGGCCACCGGAAACAGCAGGCTCTGCTGAAAGACCCTGTCGGCCAGGTGATAAAAATACAGCGCGATGCCGATGGAAGCGAACACCGCAAAAACGCGCCGTACCAGCAATGCGGCGAAAAACAGCAACAGCAGGTTGATGCAGAAATAGAGGAACTTGCCGAGTTCGCTGTTTGAGTCCATCGCCGTCAGACCGCCCCAGAACGTTGCCACGCCGACCAGGTACAGCCAAAAGGCATAGTCGCGTTTGCGCCCGGAGCGGATATCGATCCAGAAAGCCAGCAGCATGTAGACCGTGCCGGCAACCACGCTGGTCAGTTTGCGCAGTTCCCAGGTATGGTCCAGATCGTTGAACAGGAACGGCACCAGGTCCATCTGCAGATACCAGAGCGTGACCGCCACAATCATTAACAGAAACGGCAACCGGTATAGCCACAGCGCGATCACCGCGGCTGTCAGCGTGCCCAGTTCCATGAACAGCCAGCGCCAGTCGATGTAACGGTGATACTCGGCCACCGTGTAATCGCCGCTCCAGAAACCGAGCATATGCTGCAGGCTGTAGATGACCAACGGCGTCATCGCCACGGCAAAAGTGATGGTCAGACCAGCGGGGATTTCCAATTGCTTGCGATACAGGAAGTAATGCGTGAGCGCGATGCCGACAACGGCGTAACCCAGCGCCACCGCCAGCATCGGCAGGCCGGACCAGCTGTCCCAGGCCAGCGTGACAAACAGCGACATGGCGCTGATCGCGATCAGGCCGCCGAGATAGTAGAGGATATGCGCCGGCCGGAAGCTGGCCTGCTGCTGCGTGCGTTCGGCCAGAAACTGCCACAGGGTGTCGACACTGCCGGGCGGAATAACACCACTGGCGCCGGCCTGTTCCAGCATCTCCCTGCTGATCCGCATCCTGTTACCCTCCAGCCCGAACGTGGCGCCTACTATAGTCAGAAGCGGCTAGCCGAGTCCACGTATAAAGCCGGCTCAGATCGTCACGGGATCATGATGGTTGGATTGTGGCGTGGCGGTAACGACAAAGCGCAACGGGCCACCGGCACGCAGGGCGTCGAACGGATAGCAGGTCACCAATACCAGCGCTGGCGCTGCGCCGGCGGCGTGCAATGACGCCTGGCGGCTGTCGACCACCTGTCGCAGCTGCACCCGAAAGATCGTTTCCCTACCGTGCATGTCGGTCAACGTCAGCCGGTCGCCGTGTTTGACCCGGCGCAGGAAGGCAAAATGCGTATCGCGATGGCCGGCTGCCAGCAACAGCGAGCCATGGCGCTGCAGGCCGGGACCGAACGGCAGGGCCGCGGCACTCGCGCCGTCGAGCACGTAGAGGTCAATTTCGTCACGCCACTGCAGACGTGCCACCGGCCAGGTATCGGCCCAGGACCACGGCTTCACCGGTGCCTGTCGTACCAGCGTCTGCTGCCAGGCCCGTGCGATCAGGTGCTGCGCCAGTTCCGCCTTGAGCAGTATCCAGGCGCCACTACCGAACTGCCATATTCCCAGAATCAGCAGTACGAACAGCAGATAACTACCGGGCCGCAACCTAACCATGACGCGGCCGGCGATTTTGCCACCAGTTCACAAAGGCGAGCAGCAACAGCAACACGCCGATCAACATGTTGAATCGACTGTCGGTTGCCGTGGCCGGCCAGGCATAGGGCTGCGCGCTCTGGCCATGCGGACGCGCATTCAGAACGGATTCCCGTTCCAGGTCGGCGTCGAGCGAGCGAACCGGCGTTTTGTCGACAGCGAGAAAACTCGTGTACGGACTCAGGAGCTGATGCGCCAGAGCAGTCTCGAGCACGTCGGCCCGCACCGCCTCCGCATCCCGGCCGCTGATCTTTTCATCCAGCAAAGCGGCGATTTTTCGCCGCGCCCAGACGCTGGCGACACCGCTGCTGTCGTCGCGTGCGGTCAAAGGCAGGCGTCGTTGCCAGCGCTGGCCGGTGGTACGACCGTTGAGGGTGACCGCGCCGCTGATGTCGTCGAGGCGCGCCGCCAGCAACAGCACCTCGCCCTGGTACAGATCCGGTATTGGTGCCGGATAGGCTTCGGCCTCTACTCCAGCGGGCCAGTCGACCGTCAGATCACCGGCGACCGGATGCTCAAGCTTGCCGAACAGCTCGGCCATGCGCGCGCCGACCTCATCCACCGCGCCGATATACGTATAACTGCCACGACCGAATTCGGCGGCCTTGCGCATGAAGTGACTGTTCGGTGCCGAGCCGATACCCACCGTGAACAACCGCGAGCGGCCGAGTTTCTCGTCGATCAGCCCGAACAGAGCCGCCTCGTTGCCGACGGCGCCATCGGTAATGAACAGAACCTGGCGCAAAAGCGATTCGTCGGCCGCCTGTTGCGACAGCGCCATATCGAGGGCGGCGCGCATCTCGGTGCCGCCGCCGGCTTCCAGGTTCGCCACGTATTCCCTTGCCCGGTCGATATGTTCACGGCTGGCCGGCCGGCTGTCGCGGAACAGGGCCTGCGGCCGGTTGTTGAATTCGATGACGTTGAAGCGATCGCCCGGCCGCAGCTTGTCCAGCGCCAGCGACAGGCCGGCGCGGGCCTGCCGGATCGAGGCACCGCCCATGGAACCGGAGGTATCGATCACCAAAATCATCTCGCGCGGCAACACCTGTTCCTGTTCAGTCCGGGCGGGCGGCACCAGCATCAGCAGACCGTAGTGTTCCCCGGCCAGCGTCTCGGTGAACCAGGCGGCCTGTGGCTGGCGGCCGGTATCGGGCCGCCAGCGCAGTTCGAAATCGCGCGTCATCGACACCGGACCGCCACGCAATGCAACCCGGTAGCGTTGCTCGTCGCGGTCGACGCGAATGTCGTGCCAGGGACTGTCGATCGCGGCCAGTGGCATGCCGGCGTCGATCTCGGCCTGGATGGTTATCGGATTCACGATCCGGCTGTCCGTCGCCGGATGCGGATCCTGCAACGGCGTGATACGTGCCGCGTCCGGCACCTGGTCGGTATTGTAGGACCAGCCGTCGCCGTCCACCGCCGTGACGGTCTCGTCAGCACCTGCGTTCAGCGCCGCGCCTGGTATATAACGCGGCGTTACCGTCATCGGGAAACGCAGGCTGAATTCACCGCTGTCGTACTGCAGCGTCTCGACATACACCAGTTCCACCGCGATCGTCTCACCCGGCGCGATATTGGCCACGGACACGGTGAACAGGTTCGGACGCTCCTGCTCGACCAGCCCCGCCCGTTTGCCTTCGCTTTTGGCCGCCTGGTAGTCGCGCTGTGCCTCGGCACGCTCGCGGATCTCGCCTTCGATAACACGCTCGCCCACCCGGATGCGCATGTCACGCACCGCCGCCTGTTCCGGCAGCGGGAATACGTACACCGCCTCACGCCAGTCATCGCCCGTATTGCGAAAAGACTGCTGCAGGGTAACGTTAGCGATCAAACCGCTGACGCGGAAATCGACACGGCTGTCGAGCATCACGGCGCGCTCGTAGCCGCCGGCGTGCCTGAACAGCAATTCGCCGGCGTCAACCTGTTCCGGTGACACGCCGTCACCGGTCACGGATTGCCGGGCCGTCACAACCTCGTTCGCAACAAGAAACAACACAATAATCAGGACAAGCTGCAGCCCGATCCTGACGCTTGCGGGCCAGCGCGGTCGCGAAGACCGCTGCCGCCCGGTTTGATTTATGCCCCGCATACCGACCTCCGTACCGGTAAATGTCGGACCATTAAAACGCCGGAGGCTGACCGGGACCGGTCGGCAGAATGACGAAGCACGGGATTATTGTGGCGAAAAAATGGCGGCCGCTATGCGGGATAATTCAGTGACGGCGGGAGTCACACGCGGCACCGGTTTCAACCAACAGCGACTATTGGCCTGCCCGAATGTACGAATTGCTGACCAAGAACCCCTGCATCGATATCTGCGAATTCAACAAGAAGAATATCTGCAAGGCCTGCGGCCGCACGAAGGCGGAAAAGAAAGGCTGGAAAAACCTGAGCAAGCAGGAAAAACATGCTGTGTGGCTGCGCATCCTGGAAACGCACGCCAGCGGCGACAAGAAAAAGGCGCGCAAGCTGCGCGCCCGTTATGAAAAGGTCAGCCGCGCGAGCGGCCACCGGCAAACAGACGCGCCGGCACCCGATCAATCAAGCGGCGGCACCTGATCATCAGGCCGCTTTTCCTTGCGACTGTCGATCGCATGTTCGAGGGCATGGGACAGTTTGTCCACCGCACCCTTGACGGCATCGTAAATATCGGCGGCGGTCGTCTCGGCCACTACCGGATCGATGCCGGCCACCCGCGCCTCCATAGTACAGTGCTTGTCGACGCCGCCCTTGTTCGCGTTGATGTCACTAACGAAGATACGCATCCGGGTAATGCGATCGCCCCAACGCCGATCAATCTTATCGAGCTTCTTCTCGGCGAATTCCTGCAGGGCGTCAGAATGATCAAGATGCTCGTACTGCCACTCGATTTGCATAATTTACGCTAGCTCCATTCGGAAAACATTTACAGGTTCGACGCACTCAGTCGCCGACGGTTTCCGGCCATCAGCGCAGGCCGAGCACATCCTGCATATCGAATGCGCCGGCGCCGCGGCTCTGTACCCACTGTGCGGCACGTACGGCACCCGAGGCGAAGGTCTTGCGACTGCTGGCCTTGTGCGAGATCTCGATGCGTTCACCATTCAGCGCGAACATCACGGTATGCTCGCCGACAATATCGCCGGCACGGATGGTCTCGAAGCCGATAGTGTTCTTGTCGCGCGGCCCGGTAATACCCTCACGGCCATAGATGGCGCACTCTTTCAGATCACGACCGAGCTGTTCGGCGACGATCTCGCCCATGCGCAGTGAGGTGCCGGACGGCGCATCCTTCTTTTCGCGGTGGTGCGCTTCGATAATCTCGATGTCGGCATCCTCGCCGACGGCGCGTGCCGCCATTTCCAGCAGCTTGAAGGTGAGATTCACGCCGGCGCTCATGTTCGGCGCCAGCACCACGCCGATAGACGCACCGGCCTCGCGAATGGTCTGCTTTTCACCGTCGCTCAGGCCGGTAGTGCCAATGACAATGGCCTTGCCGTGCTCACGGCACTTGTCGATATTCTTCATCGTCGCCTGGGGTACGGTGAAATCGATGAGTACGTCAAAGTCCGCGGCGACCCGGGCGATGTCGTCGCTGATGGCCACGCCCAGCTTGCCGACCCCCGCGGCCTCGCCGGCGTCGGCCCCGATCAGACTGGAGCCCTGCACCTCGATTGCAGCACCCAGCTCGACCCCGGCCGTCTCATGGATAACCTCGATGATGGTCTTGCCCATACGGCCGGCAGCCCCGGCAACAGCTATGCGAGTCATGTTTTTTTATTCCCCATTAGTTTCAAGTTTGGGTCAATGGCAGTCTTTTCTCGTTCCTCGTCCCTCTCGGGAACAAATGATGCAAATACTCATGACAAAATCTATCCCTTAAATTCTGCAGCGCAGGAACCAATTGCACCGACATACATTTCCCGCAAGAACCCTTCTCCACCACCACCGGTCCAGTCTTCACTTTCCACGAGCAACGAGCGACGAGGAACGAGGAACGAGCGACGCGCTTGCGCCACGCGCCTCACAATTTCATATCCTCGAAAAACCGCTTCACGCCATCAAACCAGGAAGACTCGCGCGGGCTGTGCTTGGCGCTGTCTTCGCGCATGGCCTCATCGAACTGTTCCAGCAATTCCTTCTGCTTCTTGTTCAGGTTGACCGGCGTTTCCACCATGGTCTTGCAGATCAGGTCACCCTTGGCAGCGCTGCGTACCGTGCGCACGCCCTTGCCGCGCAGGCGGAACAGCTTGCCGCTTTGCGTCTCGCTCGGCACCTTCAGTGTCACCCGGCCGTCCAGCGTCGGCACTTCCAGTTCGCCGCCGAGGACGGCGGTGGCGAAGCTGATCGGTACCTCGCAATAGAGATCGGCGCCATCGCGGGTAAAGATCGGGTGTTCCTTGACGCGTACCTGAACATACAGGTCGCCGGCCGGTCCGCCATTGATACCGGCCTCGCCCTCGTTGGCCAGGCGAATACGATCGCCGTCGTCGACACCCGGCGGCACCTTGACCGAGATGGTCTTATTGTCGCGTACGCGGCCTTCACCGCGACAGGCGGTGCAGTGGTCCTCGACCACGCGGCCCTGGCCGCGACAGGCCGGACAGGTCTGCTGAATGGCAAAAAAGCCCTGCTGCATGCGCACCTGGCCAGCGCCCCCGCAGGTCGAACAGGTGACCGGTGAGCTGCCCGGCTTGGCGCCGGAGCCACGACAGGTATCACAACCGACCAGCTTGGGCACCCGGATCTTGACCGTGGTACCGCTGACCGCCTCTTCCAGTGACAGCTCAAGGTCGTAGCGCAGGTCGGAGCCGCGAAAGACCTGTTCGCCGCCGCGGCCGCCACCAAAGATATCGCCGAAGACACTGTCAAAAATATCGCCAAAGCCGCTGAAGCCGCCGCCGTACTGGCCACCGCCGCCAGCGGCACCTTCAACACCGGCATGGCCGAACTGATCATAGGCCTGGCGTTTCTGGCTGTCGGACAGCACATCGTAGGCCGTCTGAATTTCCTTGAACTGTTCGACTGCCGATTCATCGTCCGGATTACGGTCCGGATGATATTTCATCGCCAGCTTGCGATAGGCTTTCTTGATCTCGTCGTTGCTGGCCCCGCGTTCTATACCGAGGACTTCGTAATAATCACGTTTGGCCATTAGCCGCCGATCCTTATCGTTTCGTATTCAATTAAAACTAAAACAGACGCCCGGACGAAGCATATCGGGGATATGCCGCGCGCCGGGCGGGGTTTACTCCAGCTGTAACGGAAACGGATTACAGCTTATTTCTTGCTGTCGTCGACTTCCTCGAATTCGGCATCGACCACATCGTCGTCGGAGCCGGACTCGTCCGAACCGCTACCACCGGTCTCGCCAGACTGCGCCTGCTCGCTTTCCGCCTGTTGCTTGTAGGCGCGCTCGGCAAGCTTACCGCTGAGCTCGGCCAGTTTCTGGGTTTTTTCGTCGATGGCTTCCTTGTCATCACCCTTCATGGCTTCCTCAACGTCGCTGATTGCGGACTCGATGTCGGTTTTCTCCTGCTCCTCGATCTGGTCCTCGCCGAGGTCCTGCATCGACTTGCGCACCGCATGAATCATGTTGTCCGCCTGGTTGCGCGAATCGACCAGCTCGCGTGCCTTCTTGTCATCCTCGGCATGCGCCTCGGCGTCCTTGACCATGTTCTCGATCTCTTCCTCGGTCAGACCGGAGGAAGCCTTGATCTCGATCTTGTTCTCCTTGCCGGTCGCCTTGTCCTTCGCCGACACGTGCATGATGCCATTGGCGTCGATATCGAACGTGACTTCGATCTGCGGCGTACCGCGCGGTGCCGGCGGAATATCGGTCAGGTCGAAACGGCCCAGCGACTTGTTACCGGAGGCCATTTCGCGCTCACCCTGCAGCACATGCACGGTCACCGCGTTCTGATTGTCTTCGGCGGTGGAGAACACTTGGCTCGCCTTGGTCGGAATGGTGGTGTTCTTTTCGATGAGCTTGGTCATCACGCCACCCAGGGTCTCGATACCCAGCGACAGCGGCGTCACGTCCAGCAGCAGCACGTCCTTGACGTCGCCGCCGAGCACGCCGGCCTGGATACCGGCACCGATGGCCACGGCCTCGTCCGGATTGACGTCCTTGCGCGGTTCCTTGCCAAAGAACTCCTGTACCTTTTCCTGCACCTTCGGCATGCGGGTCTGACCACCGACCAGAATGACGTCGGTGATGTCACCCGTGCTCAGGCCGGCATCCTTGATGGCGGTCTTGCAGGGCTCGATCGTGCGATCGACCAGATCCTCGACCAGCGACTCGAGCTTGGCACGGGTCAGCTTCATGTTCAGATGCTTCGGCCCGGCCTGATCCGCCGTGATGTACGGCAGGTTGATGTCGGTCTGCTGACTCGAGGACAGCTCAATCTTGGCCTTCTCGGCGGCTTCCTTCAGACGCTGCAGGGCCAGCGGATCGTTGTTCAGGTCGATGCCGCTTTCCTTTTTAAAGGAATCGATCAGGTGATTGATGACACGCAGGTCAAAGTCCTCACCGCCGAGGAAGGTATCGCCGCTGGTGGACAGCACCTCGAACTGGTTCTCGCCGTCGACGTCAGCGATCTCGATAATGGAGATATCGAACGTGCCGCCGCCCAGGTCGAACACGGCGATCTTGGCGTCACCGCGCTTCTTGTCCATGCCATAGGCCAGCGACGCCGCGGTCGGCTCGTTGATGATGCGCTTGACCTCGAGACCGGCGATCTTGCCGGCGTCCTTGGTCGCCTGGCGCTGCGAGTCGTTGAAATAGGCCGGCACGGTGATCACCGCCTCGGTCACTTCCTCACCGAGATATTCCTCGGCGGTCTTCTTCATCTTCATGAGCACGCGCGCGGAGATTTCCGGCGGCGCCATCTTCTTGTCCTTCACCTCAACCCAGGCGTCGCCATTGTCAGCCTTGACGATCTTGTACGGCACCATCTTGATGTCACGCTGGACAACGTCGTCGTCATACTGGCGCCCGATCAGGCGCTTGATCGCGTACAGCGTGTTGTGCGGATTGGTCACCGCCTGACGCTTGGCCGACTGGCCGACGAGAACCTCATCGTCCTCTGTGTAGGCGACGATCGACGGTGTCGTGCGGGTACCCTCGCTGTTCTCGATGACCTTCGGCTTGCCGCCCTCAAGCACCGAGACACAGGAGTTGGTCGTGCCCAGATCAATGCCGATTATTTTTCCCATTTCAGAAACTCTCCAGAATCGTATCGCTAAATTACTGATTTAAATAACTGTTTAGTTACCCCGCTATATGGGGGGCACGGGCTGCCATTTCAAGGGCCGCAGGGCTACTTGGCCACCACGACCATGGCCGGACGTACCAGCCGATCGTTCAGTGTGTAGCCCTTCTGCACCACGGTGATGACCGTGTTGCTCTCGGCCTCGGCGCTTTCCTGCATCGAAACCGCCTCATGCAGTTCCGGATTGAACTTCTCACCCTGCGGATTGACCGTCTCAACACCGAACTTGGCCACCGCATCGAGCAGCTTCTTCAGTGTCAGTTCCATACCCTCGCGCAGGCTGGCGGCCTCTTCGCCGCTGTTCTCGCCGGCAGCATTGATGCCCAGTTCCAGGCTGTCGATAACCGGCAACAGCTCGGCGACGAACTTGTCCAGCGCGTACTTGTGCGCCTGCTCGACATCACGGCTGGTCCGCTTGCGCAGGTTGTCCATCTCGGCCTGCAATCGCACCAGATTGCTCCAGTGCTCCTCGGCCTTGGCCCGCGCGGCGTTCAGCTCCGCCTGCAGCACTGCCGGATCGTCGGATTCCGGCGTCACGGCTGCGCTCGCGTCTTCCTCAAGCACCTCGCCGGCGACCGCTGTTTCCTCCTCGGGCGCCTGGGCGTCGTGGTCGGATCCGGCCTGGCCGGATCCCGCGGTTGTCTGTTCTGAATGGCTCGCCATGATGACCTCTTTGATTTAAGACAAAAAAACCCTGCGGCCGCCGCGGCGGCCGGTATTGCCTCTACTTGGGGACTCAGGAATCTGAATTCAAGGCCGTACCGAGCATTTTCGCCGTGACATCGACGATCGGGATGACCCGCTCGTAAGGCATGCGCGTCGGCCCGATGACGCCGAGCACGCCGAGAATCTCGCCATCGGCCTCGTACGGCGAGGTGACCACGCTGCAGGCGTCCAGCACTTCGTAGCCGGATTCCTCGCCAATGAAGATCTGCAGGCCGCGGGCATGGATGGCCTGGTCCAGCAGGTGCAGGATGTCGCGTTTCTGGCTGAAAATCTCGAACAGACGCTTGAGCTTGTCGACGTCGCACAGCTCAGCCACTTCCATCAGGTTGGTCTGGCCAGCCATCAAGTAGTCACCGTGGCCGTCGCCCTTGATGATGGCGCTACCGGCCATCTCGATGGCGGTCTGCATGACGTGATTGACGTCGTCCTTGGCCTTTTGCAGCTCGCGCAGGATGTCCTCGCGGACGTTGTTCAGATCCTTGCCGATGAAGTGACTGTTGACGTAGTTCGAAGCACGCTGCAGCTCCGCCGTGCTGTACGGCTTGGCCGTCTGGATAATGCGGTTTTGCACCTCGCGATCGCTCATGACCAGGATCACCAGCACCCGGTTGTCCGACAGCTTGACGAACTCGACATGCTGCAGCGACTTATGCTCGGTGCGCGGCAGCATGACAATGCCAGCCAGGTGCGTGATCTCGGACAGCATCGACGAGGTGCGCTCGAGCAGCGACTTGATGTCGGCGCCGGGATCCAGCTCGCTGGCGATGCGCTTCATCTCGGCGCTATCGAGCTTGTCGATGCGCATCAGACTGTCGACAAAGAAGCGATAGCCCTTGGCGGTCGGAATGCGCCCGGATGAGGTATGCGGCGAGGTGATCAGCCCCATATCCTCGAGGTCCGCCATCACATTACGAATGGTTGCCGGACTCAGGTCCAGGTCCGTCTCGCGCGCCAGTGTCCGCGAACCTACCGGCTGGCCCTGGTTGATGTAATGCTCCACCAGAGCCTTGAACAGGTGCACGCTGCGTTCGGATAATTCCTTATGAGTCTTGGACTTGGGCATGCCATGTGGAGTCGGGTTGGACGCTGATTGGCAATGAATTTAGCACTCTCCCGTTGAGAGTGTCAAAACGTGTTGGCGACCACTGGCGGCCATGCTAAGTTTGACGGCCATCTGCCCGGAGACCCGTACAAGGGTTAGAATTTCATGTTTGAACGTATTGGCCTGATCGCCAAACAGGGCGCTGTTGAAATCCGCGATACGCTGAGTTATCTCGTCCAGTATCTGCAGGATCGCAAACGGCACCTGATCATCGACGAGTGCTGTGCCGAGATCCTCGGCCGCGACGACCTGGAAACGATTGCGGCGGTCGACATGGGCCAGCACTGTGATCTGGCCATTGCCGTCGGCGGCGACGGCACCATGCTCAAGGCAGCGCATAAGCTGTCGCAGCAGCAGGTACCGTTGCTGGGCATCAATCTCGGCCGGCTGGGCTTTCTGGCGGATATCCCGGCGGACGCCATTTCTGAACACCTCGATGTCATTCTCAACGGCGACTATGACGAGGACGTGCGCTGCCTGATCCAGGCGACCGTACATCGCCAGGGCAAGGTGATTCACGAGTGCGAGGCCATCAACGACATCATCATTCAGAAATGGAACACCGCCCGGCTGATCGAATTCGATACCCACATCGACGGTACGCTGGTGAACTGCCAGCGCTCCGACGGTCTGATCATTGCCACGCCGACCGGCTCGACTGCCTACGCCCTGTCCGCCGGCGGACCGATACTGCACCCGCGCCTGGATGCCATGCTGCTGGTGCCGATCGCCCCGCACAACCTGAGCAACCGGCCGATCGTCGTCGATGGCCAGGCCGAAATCGAGATCAGTGTCGTCACCCAGGAAGCCGACCAGGCGCGGCTGACCGCCGATGGCGACAGTCAACTGGAACTGGCGCCCGGTGACCGCCTGCTGATCAAGAAAAAGGACAAGGCGATCCACCTGATCCACCCGGCCAACTACGAACACTTCCGCCTGCTGCGCACCAAGCTGCACTGGGGGCGGGAACTGTGTTGAACGCGTTCCTCGTCACTCGTTCCTCGTCACTCGTGGACATGGCGACGAGCGCGCCGCGATCATTCGAGGAACGAGGCAAGAGGGACGATGGACGATCACCGTTTTACAGGATCGCGAAATCGTTTGCTCCATCACCAGTCGGTTAGGCGTCGCCACCATGCTCACCGCTCTCCACATCCGCAACTTTGCCGTCATCGACGAGGTCGAGCTGCACTTCGGTGCCGGCATGACCGTGCTCACGGGTGAAACCGGCGCCGGCAAATCGATCATTGTCGACGCGCTCGGTCTCATCCTAGGCGACCGCGCCGATTCGGCCTTGCTGCGCGCCGGTGCCGAGCGCTGCGAGCTGAGCGCCACCTTCAATATCACCGGCAACGCGCCGTTGCAGGAGCTGCTCGAGGAACAGGCCATCAGCGGCGGCGACGACGAGCTGCTGATTCGCCGCGTCATCAATGCCGACGGCCGTTCCAAAGCGTTCGTCAACGGCAGCCAGGTCGCCCTGCAAACCCTGAAACCGATGGGCGAGCTGCTCATCGACATTCATGGCCAGCACGCCCATCAGTCATTACTCAAGCGTGACGCCCAGCGCCAGCTGCTGGACGAGCAGGGCGACTACGCTGCATTACTCGCCGAGGTCGCCGATCTGTACCGCCAGTGGCGCGACGTCTGTCAGCAGCTGGACAACCTGGCCGGCCTCGGCGAGGACCGCGAGGCAAAACTGGAACTGCTGCGCTACCAGGTCCAGGAACTACAGAGCCTGAATCCGCAGCCGGATGAATTCGAGGCACTCGACCAGGAGTACACCCGGCTGGCGAATGCCAGTCGCCTGGTGGAAGGTGCGCAGTCCGCCTACAGCCGGCTGGCCGACGACGATCAGGCCATCAGCGTGCTGGCCAAGCGTATCGAGCGGGAACTGCGCGAACTCGGCCGTTACGACGAGCGCCTGATCGCAGTGGCCGACCTGCTGGACAACAGCGTGATTCAGCTCAATGAAGCCGGCGACGAACTGCGCCATTACCTCGACCGTCTGGAGCTGGATCCGGAACGCCTGCAGCAGGTCGAACAGCGGCTTTCCGCCATGCACGACCTGGCGCGCAAGCATCACATCCAGCCCGAGACCCTGGCGGACCACCTGCAGTCACTCAGCGAGCAGTTGCAACAGCTCGAGGCCAGTGACGAGCACTACGCCCAACTCAGGGATCAACAACAGAAACTGCTGGACCAGTACCACGCTGCCTGCACGCGGCTGCACAAGGAACGTCAGAAGACCGCCGCGGCACTCGGCCAGACGGTCACCGAGCAGATCCGCGAACTCGGCATGGCCGGCGGTGAATTTGTGATCGACGTTCAGGCAGAAACCGAGGCACGCCCCAGCGTTCATGGCCAGGACCGCATCGACTTTCTGGTCAGCGCCAATCCCGGCCAGCCGCCGCGACCGCTGGCCAAAGTCGCCTCGGGCGGCGAACTGTCGCGCATCAGCCTCGCCCTGCAGGTCAGGGCCAGCGACAGCAGCGGCGCGGCCAGCATGATCTTTGACGAAGTCGACGCCGGCATCGGCGGCGGGGTGGCCGAGATCGTCGGTCAGCTATTGCGCCAGATCGGCGAACATCACCAGGTCTTCTGTGTCACCCACCTGCCGCAGGTAGCCTCGCTCGGCCACGCGCACCTGCGCGTACTGAAAATGACCGGCGACAGTGAAACCCGCACGCGGGTCGCAACCCTGTCGGCCGAGGAACGTGTCGAGGAGATTGCCCGCATGCTGGGCGGGCTGAAGATTACCGAGCAGACCCGGGCCCATGCCCGGGAGATGCTGGCTGGATGATGGGCGTGGCGCTGCGCGCGTGCCTCGTTTCTCGTCGCTCGTTCCTCGTAAACGGCTAGGGCGCTGCTCCTACACGCTTCTTTCGAGGAACGAGGCACGAACGACGAGGGACGATTATTTCTTCTTCTTCGGCTTCACGTACAGCACCAGGCTGTGGTCGACCAGCTCGTAGCCGTGCTTGTCGGCGATTTCGTGCTGCAGCTTTTCGATCTGCTCGTTCTGGAACTCGATCACCTTGCCGGTTTCGGCACAGATCATATGGTCGTGATGTTCGCCCTCGTTGACCTCGAACACCGAATGGCCACTATCGAAGTGGTGCCGCATGACGAGTCCGGCAGCCTCAAATTGGGTCAGCACGCGGTAGATAGTGGCAAGGCCCACTTCCTCGCCGGCATCCATCAGTGCCTTGTAGACATCCTCGGCACTCATATGCTTCTGGTCGGAATCCTCAAGAATCTGCAGAATACGTATGCGCGGCAGCGTCGCCTTGAGTCCGACTTTTTTGAGATCCTGTGCTTCCACAAATCGCTCCTGAGTCTGGGCTTGGTATATTCAGCGAATTGCCAAAGGCGTTATTCTAACAGGCCCGGCAACAGCACTGGCAGGGCCCGGCCGGCCAGCAATGCAAATTATACGCAATCCGGGCCGGAAAATCTGCGCGCAGTCATTTATAATCAGGGGCTCGACAGGCCCGCCGACAGCGCCTACAGTCACGCAACCATCGAGCCGTACGAATTATGCACGCATTCAAGCGCCTATCAGCCAGCTTCCTTGTTACCTGCGCCCTCCTGATGGTGGGCGCCTGTGCCGACTATAACTGGAAAATGCCCGGTGTCTATCGCATCCCTATTCAACAGGGGGCGGTGCTTGAACAGTCAATGTTCAATCGGCTGGAACCCGGCATGAACAAGGATCAGGTGCGCTACATCATGGGCTCACCGGTGCTCGTCGATCCGTTCCGTAATAACCGCTGGGAGTATATCTATAGCTTCCAGAAGGGCAGCGACAAGGTCCGCGAACAGCGCCATGTTACCCTGTACTTTGACGACGAGGATCGCCTGGCCCAGGTCGATGGCGACGTCGTCGTCGGCGATCCGAAATTGCGCACCGACATCGATACGGCCGACGACGACAAGCAGGCGGAAACCTACGTCGTGCCCGATCGCAGCAAGCCGGGCTTTTTCGCCCGTCTGTTCAGCGGCGACCCCGGTAGCGACGGCGGCGCGCGGCGGCGTCAGGAAGAAAGCGTGCAGATGCCGACCGGCGGCGGTGGACAACAACCGGCGCCCGGTGGACAGCCTGCCCCGGGTGGTCCCTGATACGTTCACTCGCCTGACCCTGTTTGCCGGGCTGCTGCTGCTTGCCTCCGCCGGCAGCGCAGTACAGGTCACGGATGCAACCGGACAGCGGCTGGAACTGGCGCAGCCTGCCACACGCATCGTCAGCCTGGCGCCGCACCTGACCGAGCTGCTGTTCGCTATCGGCGCCGGTGACACGATCATCGCCACTGTCAGCCACAGCGACTATCCGGCCGCCGCCCGCAACATACCGCGTATCGGCAACTACACCCGCTTCGACAACGAACGGCTCGTGGCCCTGCAGCCGGATTTGGTGCTCGGCTGGCAAAGCGGTAACCCCGCCGGCCAGCTCCAGCGACTGCGTGCGCTGGGTCTGGCCGTGCATGTCTCCGAACCGCGGCAGCTCACGGACATCGCCCGCCTGCTGGAAACGCTGGGCAAACTGACCGGCCACCGGGCAACCGCGACAAGTGCCGCCGACGACTACCGCGCCCGACTGGCAGCGCTGCATAAGCGTTACCGGGACCGGCCGCCCATCAGTGTGTTTTACCAGATATGGCACCAGCCCCTGATTACGGTCGGCGGTGCTCACGTGCTTAACGAAGTGATCGAGCTCTGCGGCGGCCGCAACGTATTCGCCACCAGCACGCGGCTGGCACCGCGGGTAGCGACCGAAGCCGTACTGGCTGCGCGCCCGCAGGTCATCGTTGCCAGCGGCCCGGATGGACAAAGGCCGCAGTGGCTGGATGACTGGCGTCACTGGTCACAACTGCCGGCGGTTCGCGACGAACACCTCTACCACATCAACCCCGATCACCTGCAACGCCACAGCCCGCGCATTCTCGACGGCACGGCACAACTGTGCCGGATCCTCGAGGAGGCACGTGGATGAACGGCGACTGCCGGCTCAGTCCGGCTGGTACCAGCAGTGAACGCCGTCGTACACCGCGTGTACCGGATAATCGTAAAGCCGGCTGACAGTGTGCTCCGACAGCGTCTCGGCCACCGGGCCGGTACAGACGTCGCCGCTCCCGAACATGAGGATGACGTGGCTGCAGAAACGCTGCGCCAGGTTAACGTCGTGCAGGCTCATCAACAGCCCGCCCAGGCCCTCGCGCGTCAGTTCACACAGGTAGGCGAACAGGCGCATCTGGTGGCGCAGATCGAGATGGTTGCTCGGCTCATCCAGCAGCATCACGCGCGGCGACTGCACCAGCAACGTGGCCAGTGCCAGGCGCCGGCGTTCGCCGCCGGAGAGGGTATCGACGCGGCGCGCTTCTAGCCCCTGCAGACCGACCCGCGCCAGCGCCTGGCGCGCGAGCTCGTGATCATGCGCGCTTTCGAACTCCCAGAACCGCAGGTACGGGTGGCGGCCACTCAACACCGTCTCCAGCACGCTGGCCGGAAAGGTATCCTGGCTGTCCTGGAACAGCACGCCGCGGTAGCGGGCCAGCTCGCGTGCTGACCAGTCAGCGAGCGGCCGATCGTTGATGCGGACATGGCCGGCATCGGCGGGTCGCAGGCCGGCCAGCGTGTGCAACAGCATGGTCTTGCCAACACCGTTGGCACCGAGCAGTGCCCAGCATTCGCCCGGTTGCATGCGAAAATCCAGACCGCGGCAAAGCGGCCGGCCGGCGACGCGGATGTCGAGCTTGCTGCTTGCCAGCAACGTCATGAGTGCTGCGCGCCGGCCTGACGCTGCATGAGATAAAGAAACAGCGGTACGCCAATGAAGGCAGTCAGCACACCGACCGGCAGCTGCTGCGGCGCCAGCAGGCTGCGCGCCAGCGTATCGGCCACCACCACCAGGCTGCCGCCGGCAAGCACGCTGGCAGGCACCAGCAGGCGATGGTCGGTACCGAGGTACAGGCGCATCAGGTGCGGTACCACCAGCCCGACGAACCCGATCGTGCCGGCCAGCATCACCGCGGTCGCGGTCAGCAGGGCGCCGAGCAGGTACAGGATCAGCCGCAGCCGCAAAACCGCTACGCCCAGTGCGGCCGCCTCCATGTCACCACGCTGCAGCAGGTTCAATTGCCGGCCCAGCAACAGGGCGATCACGACTCCGGCCAGCAGGATCAACAGTGGCGACCAGGTGAACGGCGCCTGGCCGAGGTCGCCCATCAGCCAGAACAGCATGCCGCGCAACGATTGATCCGGACTGATCGTCAATAACAGGCTGACCAGGGCGCCCCAGCCGGCAGCGACCACAACCCCGGTCAACAACAGCCGCAGCGGCTGCCAGTCACCCTGCGCGTGTGCCAGGGCAAACACCAGCAGCATGGATGCAAGCGAACCGAGCAACGAGGCGCCACTGACCCAGTAACCGGCGACACCGGCCATGAGTGCCAGCAACGCACCGACAGCCGCACCACCGGAAACACCGAGAATATAGGGTTCGGCCAGCGGATTGCGCAGCAACACCTGCATGAGCACACCGGCCAGCGCTAGCAGCGCACCGACGACGAAGCCGTTGGCCAGGCGCGGCAGTCGCAGATCCCAGATGACCTGTGCCAGCTGCGGCTCGCCGTGGCCGCCGAGAATACGCAGCAGCTCGGCAATGGCTATCTCGACACTGCCGGTCAACAACCCGTACAGCAGGCTGCCGAGGGTGACAACCAATAACAACAACAGGCGGCGACTGACCATGCGCTAATCGCCGCGGCGCGCGGCCGCACGCCGGCGCCGGGCTTCCTTGGGATCGATTTCGAGCGGCCGGTAAACTTCGACGCGATCGCCGTCGCCGAGCGGGGTTTCGAGCGAGCACACCTGACCGAAGACACCGACGCGATTGACATCAAGATCGATCTGCGGGCACTGCGCCAGCAGCCCGGAGGCCTCGATAGCCTGCTTCAGGTTGCTACCGGCGGGTAATTGCAGCGGGATACAGTAGGCCCGTTCGGGCGTGGCGTAGGCAACTTCAACGTGAATGGTCTCAGCCATACATATCGTGGGCGCGTTGAATGAAGGCATCCATCAGCGTGTTGGCAAATTTATTGAACGGCCCGCCCAGCGCCAGTCTGGTGAGCGTGTTCTTGAATTCGAAACGCATATCGAGGCTGACATGGCAGCCGGCGTCCAGCGGCTGAAACTTCCAGAAACCGGTCAGGTGCTTGAACGGCCCCTCGACGAGTTCCATGACCACCGAATCATACGGCTGCAGACGGTTGCGGGTGGTGAAATGCTGATGCAGCTTGCCCACTGCCAGCGACACGCGTGCCTGCACCTCGGCGTCACTTTCCTGCAGCACCTCCACGTTATCGCACCATGGCAGGAACTGCGGATAGGATGCCACATCAGTGACAAGCGCATACATTTGGGCGGCGCCATAGGGCACCTGGGCAGAACGATGGATTTCCGTCACGAGTCTGGTAAAGATTAGCCGAGATTGATGATGCCGGTGGCCTGCAGGAATACCAGCGCGACACCGACCGGCGCAATATAGCGGGTGGCAAAACGCCACATATGATACCCAGGACTTTCCCCCAATCCCAGCTCATCGGCGCTGGAGCTGCGCTTCATGATCCAGGCGGCAAAGACCGCCGTCAGCAAACCGCCAAGCGGCAGCATGATATTCGTGGTCAAGTATTCGACCAACTCGAAGAAAGTCTTGCCGAACAGCTTGTTGTCGGCCATGAGATTGAACGACAGCAACGAGCCGATGCCCATGACCCAGGCAATGCAGCCGGCAATGATCGAGGCATTGATGCGGCGGATGCCGCGGTTCTCCGACAGCCAGGCGACCGCCGGTTCCAGTAACGAAATCGACGAACTCCAGGCAGCGAAGGTCAATAGCACGAAAAACAGCGTCCCGAACAACGTGCCATAGGGCATCTGTCCGAACGCGATGGGCAGAGTCTGGAAAATCAGGCCGCTGCCCTGACCCGCCTCGAGGCCGTAGCTGAAAACGAGCGGAAATATTGCCAGGCCGGCGAGAATGGCAACCCCGGAATCCATCGCCGCGATCGCCAGCGCTGTGCGCGGTATCGACGCCTTGGCCGGCAGATACGATCCGTAGATCATGATCGCGCCCATGCCCAGGCTCAGGCTGAAGAACGCCTGCCCCAGTGCGGCCAGTATCGCCTCGGTTTCGATTCTGGCGAAGTCCGGCCGGAACAGGTACTGCATGGCCTCGACAAAACCCGGCGTACTCATGGCATACCCCACCATGACTACCAGCAGAATAAACAGGGCCGGCATGAGAATGCGGGTGGCCTTTTCCAGACCGTGCTGTACCCCGCGCGCGACGACCACGGTGGTCATCACCATGAACAGCGTATGCCAGGCCAGCAGGCGTTCAGCGTCACCGATAAGGGCGTTGAACGTGTTACTGGTGTCTGTTGCCGTGACCCCGGCAAACGTGCCGCCAATCGCGCGAACCACGTACGCCAGCGTCCAGCCGCCGACGACACTGTAAAAAGACAGGATCAGAAAGCCGGCGACAACACCCATCCAGCCCAGATAGCCCCACTGGGGCCTGGCGCCCTCCTCTTCGGCGAGCGTGCGCATGGTGTTGATCGGGCTTTGCCGGCCGCGACGGCCAAGCAGCACCTCCGACATCAGTATCGGCACGCCCAGACCGATGATGCAGACCAGGTAAATCAGTACAAACGCACCACCGCCATATTCCCCGGTGATGTAGGGAAATCGCCAGATGTTGCCGAGTCCCACGGCTGAGCCAGTGGCGGCAAGAATGAACGCCCAGCGGGAAGACCACTGGCCATGGATGGATTGTCGTGGACGGGCCATTGTTGTGTTTTTTCTCCTGGTCACGACAGCCGGCAGGCGTGAACCGCCGCAGGACTGTTATAATCCGGCGCTTTATATCGAATGGCCGAACCCCCAAATCAAGACCACACTATAATTTATGGCTGGCAAAGCAAACAAGAAAGACACCAGCAGCACCATCGCACTGAACAAGAAGGCGCGCCACGACTATTTCATCGAGGAGCGTTTCGAGGCTGGTGTCGTCCTGGAGGGCTGGGAAGTCAAGAGTCTGCGCGCCGGCAAGGTCCAGATCCGGGATTCCTACGTGTTGCTCAAGGATGGTGAGGCATTCCTGTTCGGCGCCCTGATCACGCCCCTGCCGACCGCCTCGACGCATATCCAGCCGGACCCGCAGCGCACGCGCAAGTTGCTGCTGCACCGACGCGAAATCGCCAAGCTGGTTGGCGCAGCCGAACGCAAGGGCTATACCGTCGTCGCGACAGCCATGTACTGGAAAGCCGGCCGCGCCAAGGTCGAGATCGGTCTGGCCAAGGGTAAGAAGGAGCACGACAAGCGCGCCGTGGAGAAGGACCGTGACTGGCAACGGGAGAAACAGCGGCTGCTGCGCCACAAAGCCTGAAATACCGCATTACTTATTGATTTAAAAGGAAATAACTGTTTGTGGAACCCGGGCGTCCAGAAAGCGTCCCATACAGTGCTATTATTTCCTCCTCTATTACACTAAAGTCAGGGGCGCCCCCGCTGGGGGCGCCCGATGATTTTTGCTACAATCGAGTTTCTCTTGGGGGCGACCTGGCTTCGACGTGGGTCACAAAACCTAAGGAGCATGCCGAGGCGCAGACTACCTCGTAAATCCAGCTGCAACCAATATAGTTGCCAACGACGACAACTACGCCTTAGCCGCTTAAACCCGGCTAATGCTCGACTGAAGCCGTGCTTGTGCGTTCAGGTTTCGAGTATCATATCTCACAAGATCGCGATGAAGTCAGTCCGGGACGGATTCGCTAAAACCTAACGGACTCGCTGTCTGTGCTCCCTGTTGCCCGGGTAGCAGACAGTTAAATCAATAGGACAACTAAGCATGTAGAACCGAGGGCGGAGGACCCGCGGACGCGAGTTCGATTCTCGCCGCCTCCACCAATATAAGTAAAAAGGCCACCCTTGCGGTTAATACCATTCAGTTAAGGCAGTTGCGTTTTTTAGGATGGATGGGATATTGGGTTTTATTTCTTCTGACGGCCCTCGGTTTCGGGGGCCGTTTTCGTTCGGGGACAATAAACTGTTTCACGTTGTGGCGCAGGTCGCGAAGTTTTTTCGGGATGCTGCCGGGTGAAGCGATGGCGCACCAGAGGAACTCGTCCTGGATGTAGCGTAATGCCATGACAAAGGAGATGCGCTGCGGCGGCACGTCGGCGTCACTGGCGATGCGGGTTATCTCCAGCCG
>NZ_JANUCT010000010.1 GCF_024808875.1 Methylohalomonas lacus | reverse complement strand
ATAAACTGCTGCGGCAGGCCTTTGCCGTGGCCACAACCAACCGGCCTTATTCGGCCGAATACGCTTGACTTCAGGCACAGTTCATTGCGAGGAGCGTGGCGACGAAGCAATCTCGATATGCGACTGAAATCAGACCGCGAATGAACGCCAATAAACGCAAATGATCGGGAGAGGAATCAATGTGGGAGCGGACTGCAGTCCGCGATTTACCCGGCAATGATACCGTCGTTACAAAGGGTACCCGGATCCAGATGACACACTACGTAAAGCAACCCAGTATCAACGAAGGACCCAGATATGCGAATCATGAATTCATTGAAAATTACACTGGTCAGTCTACTGCTTGTACTGCCGCTGGCGGGTCAGGCGCAGGAGCGGCTGCGCATGGCGACGACGACCAGCACCGAAAACTCGGGCCTGCTGGCCGAGCTGAACCCGGTCTTCGAGGCGCAGTACGATGCCGTCGTCGACGTGATCGCCGTCGGCACCGGCAAGGCATTAAAGCTGGGTGAAAACGGTGACGTCGACATCGTCTTCGTACATGCACCGCAGGCGGAGCAAAAATTCGTTGAGGCCGGCTACGGCGTCGACCGGACCGCGGTCATGCACAATGACTTTGTAATCATCGGCCCCGCTGAGGATCCGGCCGGCGTGAAACAGACCGATACGGCCGCAGAAGCACTGGCGACAATCCGTGAAACACGGGCAACATTTGTTTCGCGCGGCGATGATTCCGGCACCCACAAAAAGGAAATGCAGTTGTGGGACAAGGTCGGTATCGAACCGGCCGGCGACTGGTATCTGGCCATCGGCCAGGGCATGGGCGCCGTATTGCAGGTGGCAGAGGATCGTCAGGCCTACGCGCTGACGGACCGCGGCACCTATATCGCCTACAAGGACAAGATCGAGCTCGAGATTGCTTCGGAAGGCGACAAGGCGCTATACAACCCGTATCACATCATCGCTGTGAACCCGGTAAAGCATTCGCATGTGAAGTACGATCTGGCTACGGACTACATCGATTTCGTCACCAGCGAGGAAGGCCAGAGAATCATTAAAGACTACCGCATGCAGGGCCAGCAGCTCTTTTACCCGGATGCCATGCCGGGTATTTAGAGGCTATTCGGCCTTCCCGCATAAGCGGGAATCCAGTAAATAGGATATTACCCATACCAGTTTACTGGTATGGGTATACTTTAGTCTGAATGTATGCAGATACAGGGGCGTCGCCTGGAACTGAACCCCGCAGATCGCTCCATCCCCTGCCGAGGCACCTACAAATCGTGATAAATAATCCAGGAGATGATTAGTCCAACCAGCACGAATAAAAGGCTGTACATGATGAAATCGGTTATAAGCAACCGGTAAGCTGGCCGGGTATATATATTCATTGGCCCTGGAAGTTGCTCGCTCCTTGAGAGCCGGATAAAAGGCATAATATTTTCTGAAACGCCAGAAGGGCAACATAACCATGTTGGCCAGGCTTGGCGCTTCAACCGTCTGCCAGACATCAGGCTCCTTTTGCTTGAGTTCATCATAGAATGAAGTCAATTTCTTGTATAGCTATGGGAATAAATCGTGTCGGAAATGCAAAGAGTATCATTAGTATGACGAGCTGCTCGTGTACCTTGTCTGGATCTTAAAATGCACTCATGGCTTAGTCCCCAAAGATTGTCACTATGGCATGATGATTCGAGCATGAGTCAGTCGGCAGTAGTAATCAAGCTTACTGTATTCTAGCAGGGTTTTAGACTTTGCCTTACTTACTGGCGTACCCGGTCACCATGCCGGCGATCTCCGCGCCGACCGGTGTGGCCGTGCGCTTGGCGCAGAATAGCAATATGACCCGGATCGGCTTTGCCCGTGACAACAGCCACGTGATTTACAGCGATAGCCAACAATTGCTGGAGTAGAACGCAGTATGAAGATTGAACGCCTGATCGAAATGGCCAACGACATCGGCATCTACTTAATCAAGCTAGAGGCCAATCACGGCGAAGCCATGGAGGATGTTATGGCCACATGGCCAAGTTCTGGGAAAAGCGCATCTAGCGCCAGATCGTCCAGTATCTCAATGAGCAGGGCAGGGAGAATTACAGCTCATCGTGAAGGAGTCCGTGCAGAAGTTGAAAGTAGATATTGAGAGGGCTGCTTAGGAAAACAAATCTTAACCTTATTGTGTTGGTGATGTCGGTATTCTTTACAGCTCTAATACGTGTTTCATTAATCGGTTTATCGGCTTTTTCCGAGAAAATTGCCATATTTCGTCGACGTATCCACTTTGATGATGTCGGTGATTTTTACAATTTTAGTATATAGAGACAGGAAGGATTGGTGATTGACGAGGAATTTTCTATCCAACTGCATGTTTTTATTAAGTTAATATTGCCTGGCATATAATATGCTTTGATTTAGGGTCGTGACGCTGCTCATCCTCTGCTCACAGTCCGAAGCACAATGGAAGCGTTGATACGATCTTGTAAATCAACACAATCAGGAGATAGTGTATGAATATCATTAAATCGAAACGGCTATATCTAGGCGCGGCTGCAGTCGCTTCTACCGTTATGGCCTGGTCGCCTGTCTCGGCGATGCCTACCGTTCAGTATCTGGGCGCAGATTGTCAGGCAGCAAGTTGTGTCGACATGGCTGCCGGCGGCTATAACGTCAGTGGCGGTGGTGTGGTCGATCCGGCGACGTCAGTAGCCGGCCAATATAAGACACCAGGCGAAGATACTGGTAATTCTGGCAACGTACTTTCCTATAACGTGACCAGTTCATTGAACAGTCCAGCTGGTGCTACTACACCTATAACTGTTACAGATCTGGCTGGTTCCTTTGACGTATACTGGGGCTCTATCGACGACTTTAACTTCATTGATTTCTATAACGCTGATAGCGGCTCTCTTTTTACATACAGTGGAACTGATGCATTTAACGCCACGGGTAGTCCAGGATCAGCTGCAAATTTCGATACTGATGGTTATTTCAGATTTTCGAGCAATGACTCGTTCAGTTTTGATAGGGTTGTGCTGAGTAGCGAAAATGGCGTGGCTTTCGAGGCTGCTACGGCCTCTGTTCCAGAGCCTACTTCTCTCGCGCTGCTCGGCCTTGGGCTGGTCGGTCTGGGCATGTCGCGTCGTCGTAAGTCGGCTGCGTAATGTCTTAATTGCTATGTACTAAAAGCCTGCCTTTGGGCAGGCTTTTTTATTTCGCGTATTAAATGTTGCTAATATAATTATCCTTTGTTGTTTCTCTTCGCTCTCTAGACGCTATATGGCGGAGTGAGGCCCTATAGCTTTAGTAGTAACTATTTTGTTGCCTTCTATTATGTAATATTTGTTCTAATCGTATCTCCCAACGTGGATTCAATTTTCAAGCGCCTCTCATTATGGCCGCAGTGAAAGGCTTAGATGCTACTGCGGCTCGCCTCTTATTCCGAGCTGATGAGTTACACTTAGAATTTAATTCCACGCTTTTTTATAATCTTCACATAAGGCAACATCTTTGTATTCTTCAGTGCGATTTTTTCTGAAAATGCTACAACGTTAATCAGGATGTTAGTGTTAATGATCCGGATAAATTATCAGTTCGCAAATTTCAACCCTATATCTGATAACTCCGGATAATAACTTGATGACGCAGTGCCGGTGCGCGATAGTACAGTCGAGAGGTTTTTTTCCGGTTGCGTTTGTTCTAGGTGTCCTCCGCTATGCATTCCTTGCGAATCTCGGTTTCTGGATTAAAGTTGGCATGGTGGATGATTTGCTTCTGCCATTTCGGTTTTGTTGTCACTCATGAATATAAGCAATAAAAAAGGCCGGCCATATTTCCATGGCCGGCCTTGCAGTCACTTTAGCGTGATTGCTTCCCGCTTCGTTTCACTCGCGGTCGCAATGACGCCAGTCCTTTAGCCAAGCCGAATAGTAACCGCCTTTTCCTCGGTGTAGTTGTCGAGGACGGCTTCGCCCATCTCGCGGCCCCAGCCGGACTGCTTGTAGCCGCCGAACGGCAGGGCCGAGTTGAAGATGTTGTAGCAGTTGATCCAGACGGAACCGGACTGCAGGCGCGAGGCCAGCTTGTGGGCCTTGCTCACGTCGCTGGTCCATATGCCGGCGGCGAGGCCGTAGATGGAGTTGTTGGCCTGTCTGACCAGATCGTCGTCCAGGTCCTTAAACGGCATTGCTGCCACGACCGGACCGAAGATTTCCTCTTCAACGACGCGCATGCCGGGTTTGGCGTCGGCCAGGATGGTGGGCTCGATGAAATAGCCCTGACTGTCCTTCGGCCTGGTGCCGGCAGACAGGGTCCTGGCGCCTTCCTGGTCGCCGATGTCGAGGTATTCGCTGACGCGCTGGTACTGATCCTTCGATACCACCGGTCCCATCTGCGTGTTCGGGTCGAGACCCGGACCGAGCTTGATGTTTTTGGCATGCTCGGCCACACCCTCGATAACCTTGTCGTAGATCTTTTCCTGAACGAACAAACGCGAGCCCGCGGCGCAGCACTGGCCGTGGTTGAAGAAGATGGCATTGGCGGCGCCGGCGATGGCGCTATCGAGGTCGGCGTCGGCGAGGACAATGTTCGGCGACTTGCCGCCCAGTTCCAGCGACACCTTCTTCAGGTCATTGGCCGAGGCCTGGACGATCTTGCGACCGACCTCGGTCGAGCCGGTGAAGGCCACCTTGTCGATGCCGCCATGATTGGCCAGATGGGCGCCGGCGGTATGGCCGTAGCCGGTGATGATGTTAACGACACCGTCCGGTATACCGGCTTCCTGCAGGATCTCGCCCAGCTTGATGGCCGATAACGGAGTCTCCTCGGCAACCTTGAGCACCACCGTGCAGCCCATGGTCAGGGCCGGGGCCAGCTTCCAGGTTGCCATCAGCAACGGGAAGTTCCAGGGAATGATCTGGCCGACCACGCCAACCGGTTCCTTGCGCGTGTAGACGTGATACTGCGCGTCCGGATCGTAAAGTACGTTCAGCGGAATGGTGTAGCCATGACGCTTGGTGCACCAGCCGGACATGTAATGGAACATGTCGGCGGCCAATGGTACGTCGGCGGCCCGCGCGATGGTGATCGGTTTGCCGTTGTCGAGCGATTCCAGCTCGGCCAGTATGTCGAGGTTTTCCAGAATTAAATCGCCGACCTTGTGCAACAGCTTGCCGCGATCGGCCGGTGACATGTTCGGCCAGGGGCCGGATTCGAATGCCTTACGGGCCGCCTTGACGGCCTTGTCGACGTCGGGGCTGTCACCTTCGGCAGCCTTGCCAATTACATCGGTGGTTGCCGGATCAATGACGTCGAAGGTCTTGCCAGACTCGGCCTTGACCCACTTGCCATCGATCAGCATTTGCTTGGGTGATTTCAGAAACTCATTAGCAGCCTGACTCAAAGAGGGGATGCTTTCTGCCACTGCGCTCATACAGATATCCTCCGAAAAATGGTTTAACTTCGCAGTTTGTAGGTGTCACGACTATCTTCGTGAACAATGCCTTCGGGCAGAGGCATCGACGGCGCTAGCCGTCCGGCAGGTGCTGATAGTCAGCTGTAGATTTTATGGTCCTGCCATAACCCGGCGCCGCTGATAGGGCGGCGCCGAGCCGGTTGTTGCGGATCCGGTGCAACGAACTGTTGGTCATCAACGGTTGCTGCGTATCCTTTGCCGGCTCAGGGCCGGGTACTGTCGGTGGGGCAGCATCCAGCCGTAGGTATTCTGTTGTGCCGGTTGTCCACTGATTTCGGCATGCCACGCTCAGTAGACAACCCAATATGTAGAATGTTGCGAGTTCAGGGTGCCAGCTCGCAATCAGCTCTGCAGGATGATTGATCGCTGGCGGTGCCGTGTAAACAGGCATGCAAAAACATAATCACGACTTACACACGACAATACGGGGAATGGCGCCAGGTTTCAAACCGGCCCGGCCGGTTGCTTGCTAGAATGGGGCCATGATCGGAAATCGGAGCGATAAGAGCGGACTGGCGGCACTGCCGCGCCGGCTGCTGGTGGGGCTGGTGTACGGTTATCGCTACCTGGTGTCGCCGATCCTCGGGCCACGTTGCCGCTATCTGCCGACCTGCTCGGAATACGCCGCCGAGGCACTGGAAAAGCATGGTGTGTTCCGCGGCGGCTGGCTGACGCTGAAGCGGGTCGGTCGCTGCCATCCGCTGACCTGGCTCGGTGGCGGCAGCGGTTACGACCCGGTGCCGCCGAAAAAGGATACGGAGTAACCGGCGACGTCAGTGCCTGACCCACTGGGCGTCGGACAGCAGACACATGCCACCGGACATTTTCAGAAGCGGCCGGATGGCCGCCACGGCTTTTTCCGCGGTTTCCTCCGAGCAGGCCACCAGGATATAGGCGTTGGTGAATATATCCGCCAGGGCGTCGCTTTCGCGCAGCCCTCTTTCACCCTTGCCGCGTACCTGGTCGAGCACGGTGTAGCCCTCGATGCCGCAGTTTTCCAGCTCCTTCAGCAGACGGTTCAGGTAGCTCCGGTCGATAACGATTTCGAGACGTTTGACGGAATACATGGGCAATCACCAAAGTGTTTTCACGAGCATATGATACAGCGGTATGCCGAACGTGATGTTGAACGGGAACGTGATGGCCAGTGACATCGGCACGTAAAGGCTCGGGTTGGCGTCGGGAATCGCCAGCCGCATGGCGGCTGGCACCGCAATATAGGAGGCGCTGGCCGCCAGCACCATCAGCATCAGCGCGTCGCCCTCGGACAGGCCGATCAGCGCGGCGAGGACCACGGCCAGCAAGGCGTTGAACAGCGGCAGCAGTATCGAGAAGCCGCCGAGAAACCAGCCGCCGCGCAGCAGGTCCGACAGCCGCCGTGCCGCAACCAGGCCCATGTCGAGCAGGAACAGGCAGAGCACGCCGGTAAACAGTTCGACGGTGAACGGTTTCAGTGCGGTCATGCCCTTGTCGCCGGTGAGTGCGCCGATCACCATGCTGCCCAGGATCAGAAACACCGACCCGTTGAAGAACGCATCGCGGAACAGTTCGCCCCAGTCGGAAGTGTTGCCTTCATCACCGGTACTGTCGCGGTAGCGACGATACAGCATGACGCCGATGATGATCGCCGGTGACTCCATCAGTGCCATGGCGGCGACCAGATAGCCGCTGTAGTCGACGCCGACCTTGTCCAGGTAGGCGCTGGCCGTAATGAAGGTGACCGCGCTGATGGAGCCGTAGGTGGCGGCAATTGCGGCGGCATCCGCCACGCCGAGTCGCCGGCGCAGCAGCCAGTAGGCGTAAAAGGGCACGATCGCCGACAGCACGATGGCCGTCAGCAGCGTGACGATCACCTCAACACTCAGACCGCTCTGGTTGAGCGCATGTCCGCCCTTGAAACCGATGGCGAACAGCAGGTAGAGCGACAGCGCCTTGGTAATGGCGTTGGGGATTTCCAGATCCGAACGGCAGAGTACGGCGGCCATGCCGAGGAAAAAGAACAATACCGGTGGATTGAGCAGGTTTGAGAGAAACAGGTCCAGTTGCATGTGCGTTACGGGGGCAGTGTTGAGACGGTTTTATTTTTTTTCCAGTTTCGCGGCCTTGTCCAGTACCTTCTGTTCCAGGCCCTTACGATAATCCGTGATGCGCTGGCGCAGGTCGTCGTCGGACGTACCGAGGATCTGGGCAGCGAGCAGACCGGCGTTGGTGGCGTTGTCGATCGCCACGGTGGCGACCGGGATACCGGCCGGCATCTGCACAATAGACAGCAGCGAGTCCTGACCGCTCAGCGCGGTGACGTTCACCGGTACGCCGATGACCGGCAGCGGCGTCATCGATGCGGCCATTCCCGGCAAGTGGGCGGCGCCACCGGCGCCGGCGATGATCACACGCAGACCGCGCTGTTCAGCGCTGCCGGCGTAGTCGTATAAGCGCTTGGGCGTACGGTGTGCCGAAACGATCGTCAGTTC
Source organism: Methylohalomonas lacus (assembly GCF_024808875.1). GTDB lineage: Bacteria > Pseudomonadota > Gammaproteobacteria > Methylohalomonadales > Methylohalomonadaceae > Methylohalomonas > Methylohalomonas lacus. Next base: position 93,264 of record NZ_JANUCT010000010.1, on the reverse strand, counting down.
ATAAGGCACGCCGAGTTCATCAAGTATGTCGGCGGCTTTCTGCATGACCGGCAGGTCCGAATCGCTGCCCATGATGATGCCGACGCGTGGTGTGGTATCGCCTGTCATAACGCGCGTTCCCCGCGGATTTTCAGAAGTTCACGAACCTGCTCAGCCTTGGCACTGGCCGCCTCGATTGTGTCATCAATCACGGTCACATGCCCCATTTTCCGCAGCGGTCGCGATTCGGCCTTGCCGTAGATGTGCACGGCAACGCCGTCGATGGCCAGGGCGTCGTCAAGGCCCTCGACAATGGTGCGGCCGCTGCTGCCGGCGGCGCCGAGCAGATTGATCATCACCGCCGGTTTCAGCTGTTCGGTGGAACCCAGCGGCAGGCCGGTGATGGCGCGGATCTGCTGCTCGAACTGATCGGTGACGCAGGCCTCGATCGTATAGTGGCCGGAGTTGTGCGTGCGCGGTGCGATCTCGTTGACCAGCAGGCGACCGTCTTTGGCGAGAAACAGCTCGACGCCGAAGACGCCGACACCGTCGATCGCCTCGATGGTTTTTACGGCGAGATCCTGGGCTGCCTGCGCCTGTTCCGGCGTGATCCGTGCCGGCGCGACAAGCTTGTCGAGAATGTTGGCCTCGAGATCGAACACCATCTCGACCACCGGGTAGACCCGGGTCGCGCCGTCGAGGCCGCGTGCCACCATGACCGCCAGTTCCAGTTCGCAGTCGATGTATTCTTCCAGCAGGCTGGGTACCGGCAGGATGCGCTCCGGCTCGCTGTCATCGTGAAAGATTTCCACGCCGCGGCCGTCGTAGCCGCCGCGCTGCGCCTTTTGTACCAGCGGGTAGCCGAACTCGGCCAGTGCCGCCGGCGTCGGCTCTTCCAGCTCGACGAATTTGCCGGTGGCGATGCCCTGGTCGGCGAGCAGTTGCTTCTGGCTCAGCTTGTTCTGGATGGTGGCGAGCAGGTGCGGCGACGGCAGGATGCTGAAGCCCTCGTCGAGCAGTTCTTCCAGCGCGTGCGAGTCGATCGTCTCGATGTCGAAAGTGGTGACGTTCGACAGCTCGGCCAGCTCGCGCAGCTTGGCCGGATCGAAGAAGTCGCCGACGATCTGGTGGCCGGCGACCTGCCCGGCGGGTGAGTTCGGGGTCGGGTCGAGGACGATGGCGGCGAAGCCGAGCTGGGTCGCCTTGCGCACCATCATGCGGCCGAGCTGGCCGCCGCCGATAATACCGATGCGGGCCAGCGGGAACGGCAGCGCCCGGTCTGACAGGTTATGGCTCATTGCGGGTCGGGTCTCTGGAAAAACGGGCAATTATAGCCGAGTTGGACGCTGGCTGCCGAGCCCGGCGTTGGTCGATCCGGGGCCCGCGGGCTAGAAGCGCAGGCCGGTCGTGACCATGAGGCCGGCGGTGCCGAACAGGACCACGTCGGATTCGACCGGGCCGATGCGCGCGCCGAGGCTCGGCAGGATCACCGGTGCCGTGCCGGTACTGTTGAAAGGGATATCGTCCTGGTGCTCGCCGTCGTAACCGTGCAGGAAGCCGCCGGTCAGCTTGGCGCGCAGTTCGAAATGCTCATGCGGCTGCCAGAGCGGAAACTCGCGGCCGACGAAGACGTACCAGCTGGGCTGGTCGTAGGAGTTCTTGAACCAGGCGCCGCCCACCAGCCAGCGTTCCGGGTTGTGAAACTCGACATTGATCAGGTTCTGATCGTTGTTGTGGTCGGGATCCGGGTCGAAGTGCTTGGTGTACAGGCTGGTCTGTACGACGACGTGATCCAGCTCCAGCGGCGTGAAGGCACTGCTGCTGGTCGGCAACAGCATGGTTGCCAGTATTACAAGCAAGATAATACTCGACCCGCGGGCGTTACCCGTGCGCAAAATGCGATTCATGAAAAATCCGGCTGTGGAAATGGCTTGACTGAAACGCCTGTACCAAAACGGGGGCGTATCAGATGGGGAGGTATTTGCTGATTTGCACTTTTTTAGGAGTGCATATTGTCACACAGGTTCAGTGTTGATTGAAGCGCATTCACGCTCGTCGAGCAGTAGTGTCAACAAATTCACAATATTTTCCTGCTCGTAATAGGTTTCGGCAGCGGTCGCGACCGCCGGTCGCCGGACAACACCACCGTAGCCGATGAAGTCGATGCCCGTGCCGGCGACTTCGAGATCGGTGACACCATCGCCGACGAAAACGGCGCGTTCATCGGCACCCAGCAGCTGCCGGCAGAGCACGGCCTTGCCGTTCTGCTGGCACAGCGGTGAATCCCGATCGAAACCGGCGTAGCTGCCGTCGCTGTTGAGCAGCAGGCTGACACCGTGGATGTGGCTGACGGGGATACCGAGTGGTGCGGCCAGCAGCATGAGCGCCTGCAGCAGGCCGCCGCTTACGATGTGCACCTGCTTGCCGGCCTGTTGCAGGGTGCGAACCAGTTGTTCGGCGCCGGCGGTGAGTTGCTGTCGGTACTGCCCGGCCAGCCACTCGACCGCGTCCCGGTCCGGCTGCAGCAACTCGAGGCGCTGCCTGTAGGCGTCGGCAAAGTTGACGTCACCGTTCATCGCCGCGCGCGTGATCGGTATCAACTCAGCGCCCTGGCCGCTGCGTTCGGCCAGCGTGTCGAAGCCCTCGATACGGCAGAGCGTGCTGTCGCAGTCGAAGAACACCCGCTCGTACGGCGCGCCTAGCATTTACGCGCTGGAGACGAGGGCTTCCGGTTCATTGTCTTCATAGGCTGATACCGGCGGGCAGGTGCAGATGAGTTCACGATCGCCGTGCATGTTATCGATGCGCATCACCGTCGGCCAGTACTTGTTGTCGTGCTGGCTAGCGAGCGGGAAGAACGCGGTCTCGCGCGAATAGCTGAACGGCCAGTCGTCTTCCAGCAGCAGTTCGTGCGTATGCGGCGCGTTCTTCAGGACATTGTTGTCGCGGTCGGCGTCGCCGCGCTCGACTGCGGCAATCTCGGCGCGGATCCGGATCATGGCCGTGCAGAAGCGATCGATTTCCGCCTGGCTCTCGCTTTCGGTCGGTTCGATCATCATCGTGCCCGCCACCGGGAAGGAGATCGTCGGCGCGTGGAAGCCATAGTCGATCAGACGCTTGGCAACGTCCTCGACGGTGATGCCGGTGCTGTCCTTGAGCGGCCGCAGGTCGATGATGCACTCATGCGCAACAAGACCGTTGAGCCCCGTGTACAGCACCGGGTAGTGCGACTCGAGCTGGCGGGCGATGTAGTTGGCGTTGAGGATCGCGATCTGGCTGGCGCGGGTCAGGCCGTCACCGCCCATGAGCGCGATGTAGGTCCAGGTGATCGGCAGGATGCCGGCCGAACCCCAGGGTGCGGCCGCCACCGTGCCGACGGTCTGCGCCGTGCCCGCTGCCGGGTTGACGCCCGGGACGACCGGGTGGTCCGGTAACCAGGACGCCAGGTGCGGCGCCACGCCGATCGGTCCGGCGCCGGGCCCGCCGCCGCCGTGCGGAATGCAAAACGTCTTGTGCAGGTTCAGGTGGCAGACGTCGACGCCGATCGCTGCCGGCCGGCAGATGCCGACCATGGCGTTCATGTTGGCGCCGTCGAGATAGACCTGGCCGCCGTGGGCATGGATGATTTCGCAGATCTCGACGATCGATTCCTCGAACACGCCGTGCGTCGACGGGTAGGTCACCATCAATGCGGCGAGGTCGTCGGCGTGCTGTTCAGCCTTGGCCTTCAGGTTGGCGACGTCGATGTTGCCGCGCTCGTCGCAGGCGACCACGACGACCTGCATGCCGGCCATCTGCGCGCTGGCCGGGTTGGTGCCGTGCGCTGACGCCGGGATCAGGCAGATATTGCGCTGCTGCTGGCCGCGCGCCTCGTGGTAGCGGGCGATGGTCAGCAGGCCGGCGTACTCGCCCTGGGCGCCGGAGTTCGGCTGGAACGAGAACGCAGCAAAGCCGGTGATCTCGCACAGTGCATCTTCCAGTTCCTCGATCAGCTGCTGGTAGCCCTGCGCCTGGTCCAGCGGCACGAACGGGTGAATACCGCTGAACAGCTGGTAGGTCACTGGCAGCATCTCGATCGTGGCGTTCAGTTTCATGGTGCAGGAACCGAGCGGGATCATCGATCGGTCCAGCGCGATGTCGCGGCTCGCCAGCCAGCGCAGGTAGCGCAGCATCTCGGTTTCCGAGTGGTAGCGGTTGAACACCGGGTGCGTGAGGATGGCATCACTGCGCCGCTGTGTCTGTGCGAGGCAGTCGGCGATCGCCGTATCCATGGCCATGATGTCGAAATCGAGGCCGCGCTGGCGCGGTGCGAAGATCGACCACAGCTGATCGAGATAGCTGCGGCGCGAGGTTTCGTCGAAGGCGACACTCACATGATCGGCATCGTGGACGCGCAGGTTGAAACCGGCGGCGCGCGCTTTCGCCGCCAGCCGCCGGGCGACACCGGGCGTGTGGATCGTCACGGTATCGAAGAACGTGTCGCTGACGATGCGGTAGCCGAGCTGCTCGATGCCGCGGGCGAACAGCAGCGCCATGCGGTGCACGCGCTCGGCGATGATGCCCAGACCCTTGGGCCCGTGGTAGACGGCGTACATGCTGGCGATGACCGCCAGCAGGACCTGCGAGGTGCAGATGTTGCTGGTCGCTTTCTCGCGGCGGATGTGCTGCTCGCGCGTCTGCAGCGCCATGCGCAGCGCCGGTCGGCCGCGGGCGTCGCGCGACACGCCGATGATGCGGCCGGGGATCTGCCGCTTGTAGGTGTCATGGGTGGCGAAGAAGGCGGCGTGCGGACCGCCGTAGGCCAGCGGTACGCCGAAGCGCTGGGTGCTGCCGACGGCGATGTCGGCGCCGAGATCGCCCGGGCTTTTCAGCAGTACCAGTGCCAGCGGATCGCAGGCCGCCGTCACCAGCGCGCCGGCCGCATGGGCGCGTTCGCTAACGGCGGCCAGGTCGATGATGCGTCCGGACGAGCCGGGATACTGCACCAGTACGCCGAAGCAGTCCTGCAGGTCGGCGGCGTCCGGTGATTCGGCAAGATCATGGGTTACGATATCGATGCCCAGCGGCCGCGCGCGGGTCTGCAGCACCGCCAGCGTCTGCGGGTGGCAGTCGCTGTCGACAAGGAAGCGGCTACCCGCCTTGGCGTTGACGCGCCGGCTCAGCATCATCGCCTCAGCGGCGGCGGTGGCCTCGTCCAGCAATGAAGCGTTGGCTACGGCCAAACCGGTGAGATCGATGATCATCTGCTGGAAGTTAAGCAGCGCCTGCAGCCGGCCCTGGCTGATCTCGGCCTGGTAGGGCGTGTAGGCGGTGTACCAGCCGGGATTCTCCAGCACGTTGCGCTTGATCACGTTCGGCATGATGGTGTCGTGGTAGCCCATGCCGATCATGCTGGTGAGCGCACGGTTGCCCGAGCGCATGCGCCGCAGGTAGTCCTCGATGACGCGCTCGCTGCGCGCCGTCTTCAGGTCCAGCGGCCGTTTCAGCCGAATGTGATCGGGTACGGCCGCATCGATCAGTGCATCGACCGAGTCGTAACCGAGTGTCGCCAGCATGGCGTCAATCTGTTCGCGATTCGGGCCGATGTGCCGGCGAATGAAATCGCCGGGCATCTCCAGTTCGCTCAGTGACAGTGTTTGCGGTTGTTCCGTCATGGTCGTGGTGGTGTTAACCTTGGTTACTGATGAAGTCTTGGTAGGCGGCTTCATCCATGAGTTGATCGAGTTCTTCCGCGCGATTCGGCTTGAGCCGCAGGAACCAGCCGTCACCCAGCGGATCCTGGTTGATGAGCTCGGGGCTGTCGGCGAGGTTCTCGTTGATCGCGATCACCGTGCCGCTGATCGGCATCTTGATATCGCTGGCGGCTTTTACCGATTCGACCACGGCGGCCTCTTCGCCGGCGCCGACCTCGCGGCCGATTTCGGGCAGTTCAGCGAAAACCACGTCACCGAGCTCGCCCTGGGCAAAATCGGTGATGCCGATGACGGCTTCGCCGTTGTCTTCAATGCGAACCCATTCGTGGTCGCGGCTGAATTTCATTTGAGTCATCGTTCCGCTCCTGCGGTGGCTTGTCATGAATGGCTGTGTTGATAGCGATGCGGTATGAACGGTGGCCGCGTCAGCGCGATGGCCACGCGCCGGCCGCGTATCTCGGCGAACACCGGCGTGTTGCTATCGAGTGCCTGTGTTTCGATGAAACCCAGGCCGATGGGCCGTTCCAGCGTCGGGCTGTGGCCGCCGCTGCTGACGTGGCCGATGACCGTGCCGTGTTCATCGACCAGCGGCGTACCGGCGCGTACCGGCGCGCGGCCTTCGGGCAGCAGGCCGCGCCGGCGGCGTGCCGGTCCCTGCTTGAGTTCGCGCAGGATGCGTTCGCTGCCGGGAAAACCACCGGCGCGGGCACCGTCGGCGCGGCGGGTTTGGGCAATCGTCCAGCCGAGGCCGGCCTCGACCGGAGAAATGGTCGGGCCCAGTTCCTGGCCGTGCAGGCTGAGGCCGGCTTCCAGGCGCAGGCTGTCGCGCGCACCGAGACCGGCCGGCTGCACCGTGCTGTCGGCCAGCAGGCGTCGCGCCAGCTTGTCGGCGGCGGCGATCGGCACGCTGATCTCGAAGCCGTCCTCGCCGGTATAGCCGGCACGGGTGACCAGGCAATCGATATGGGCCAGTGGCAGGTGGGCGGCCTGCATGAAGACGAGTTCATCGACGCCGGGATTGAGATCACGCAGTACCTGTGCGGCGGTCGGTCCCTGCAGAGCCAGCAGGGCGAAGTGTTCGTCCACGCTGATCCGGCACTGCTCGCCGATGCGTTCGTCCAGCCACTGTTCATCCGTGGCGCGGTTGGCGGCGTTGGCGATGAGTTCGAAGTCGCTGCCGGCGCGGCGGATGATGACGTCGTCGATGACACCGCCGGCGTCATTGGTCAGCACGCTATAGCGCAGGCGATCGGGCGCGAGCGCGTCCAGATCGGCCGGGCAGACCGATTCCAGCGCGAGCATGGCGTCCGTACCCTGAATGCGGAAGCGGCCCATGTGCGAGACGTCGAACAGTGACGCCTGGCTGCGCGTATGATGGTGTTCAGTGAGAATGCCGGCCGGATAGTTCAGCGGCATGGTAAAGCCGGCAAAAGACACCAGCCTGGCACCCAGCTCGACGTGCAGATCGTAAAGCGCCGTGCGGGCGGGCTGTGACTGTGTCTTCGCGGCTGACTGGTTTGCTTGCATGGTCTTCACCCTCTGCAGCGACAGCGCGATCGAATTTTTACATGACTTATATTAATCGTGATTACGATCGGACGCCAGAGTACGAGGCTGAAAATTATGACTGGCAAGTATGAAACATGTTCACACTCGCCGGTTTGCCGCAGCGTTCAGTAAGCGGGACGGCGGTAGCCGCTGGCAACGCCGTGTTTCGACAGGACGAACTGCCACAGCTGCAGTTCGCGTGTTCGGAACGCCGCGGCGCAGCTGCTCAGGTAATACTTCCACATGCGGTAAAAGCGTTCGCCGTACTGTTCGCTGAACTGCGGCCAGGCGGCGTGGAAGTTGCGATACCAGGCCATCAGCGTGCGGTCGTAGTCGGGGCCGAAGTTGTGCAGATCCTCGAGTACGAAGCGCCGTTCGATGGCGCGGGTGATAAAGCGCAGTGCCGGGATCTGGCCGTTGGGGAAAATGTAGCGCGCGATCCACGGATCGGTTTTCAGGGTCGGCGTGTATTTACCGATCGTGTGCAGCAGGAACAGGCCGTCGTCGCTCAGGCAGCGGCGGGCGACGTCCATGTATTCGCCGTAATTCTTGTAGCCGACGTGTTCGAACATGCCCAGCGAAACGATATGGTCGAAGGTATCGTTGCAGTCGCGGTAATCCTGCAGCCGGATTTCCACCGGCAGGCCGCGGCACTCGGCGCGCGCCAGTTCCGCCTGCTCTTTCGAGATCGTCAGGCCGGTGACGTGGACGTCGTAATGTTCGGCGGCATAGCGGGCAAAACTGCCCCAGCCGCAGCCGATGTCGAGCACGCGCTGGCCGGGCTTGAGGTCCAGCTTGCGGCAGACGAGTTCGAGCTTGTGTTCCTGGGCCTCGTCGAGCGTGTGGGCGTACGGCCAGTAACCGCAGGTGTAGACCATGCGCTGGTCGAGCATGGCACGGAAGAAATCGTTACCGATGTCGTAATGTGCCTCGCCGACCTGGAAGGCGCGCGACGCTGCCTGCAGGTTGAACAGCAGCGCCCGCAGCTTGACCATCATGGCGCTCAGGGTGGGGTAGTGATTGTCGGCGTTGATGGACAGCAGGCGGTAGAGGCATTCATCCAGGCGCTCGGCATCCCACCAGCCATCCATATAGGCCTCGCCGAAGGCAAGACTGCCGCCCAGCAGCGAACGGCGAAAAAAACGCCGGTCGTAAACCTGAATGTCGCCGGGCTGATCGCCGTTAATGGTGATGCCCGCTTTGCGCGCCAGCGCCTGCACGGGTCGGGTCCAGAGGCCGGCGCCGACGGTTGTCCGCGACGCGTCGCGGGCAGTTTCCAATTTACTTGTACTTTCAGACATCTATGAATTAGACCGAATCTAGGGCTTATTCTCAAGTGTTTGTTGCCGGCTACGGGCCCGCTGACGGGCGTGAAAACGACTGGCTGAAGCCGGCTGTATAGTCTAGCTTTAAAGTGGGTGGCAGTTTAAGCCACCCGCGACAGTTTCTCGAAACGCCGGACTTCCTGGCAACCGTGTGGAGGAACCCATGTTCGATTACGATCAAGAAGTTGTGAAGTATTTGTTACAGGACAGTATCGAATTCCAGCGTCTTTACGACCGCCATCACCGGCTCAAGCAGCAGGTCGAGGAGGCGCACCGTGGTGATATGACGATAGACGATTTTGCCCTGGAAAGGCTGAAGAAAGAGAAACTGCAACTGAAAGACAGAATGGCCGATCTGATCGCGAATTATCGGCGCAATAATGTGTCCGCTTCAGCCTGAGGTGACGAATCCCCGCATAATAATAGAGACATTAGGATCCTTGGCGATTTATTGACGTCGCGACGTTGCACGCGCGATCGTCAGCAGAGCAGCCCCGTTCAGGCGCGTCCCGAGCGGGGTTTTTTTATGGCTTGGTGCGTCGATTCAGCTTTCCCGGGCAGCGGCTTTGCTATATAAAGCATTGCCGTTCTTTCAGTCGCGGAGATTAAGAAAGCACATGTCCAGTCTGCCGCAATTTGCCGCAGCCGGTCCGGCCGCGGCTATGTCGGATAGCATTGCCACGGCGCTGGTGGGGCCGGGTTATGTCAGCGTCGATGCGGCACTGCCGGCGGCCTTGACCGATGCCTTGTTCGTGCATTTCAAGTCACTGGCCGATGCCGAACTGCGGCGTGCCGGTATCGGCCAGCTGCGCGATCATCGGGTCAATGGTTTTGTGCGCAGCGATTCCATCGCCTGGCTGAACGGCGATCACGCGGCGACGCGCGACTATCTTGACTGGATGGAGCAGCTGCGACTGGCATTGAACCGGCGCCTGTTTCTCGGCCTGTTCGATTTTGAATGTCACTACGCGCGCTATTCAGAAGGCACGTTTTACCGCAAGCACTACGATGCTTTTCGCGGGCGCAGCAATCGCGTTGTCAGCAGCGTGTTCTATCTGAATCCGGCCTGGGCACCGGCTGACGGTGGCGAGCTGCTGATCTACGATGCGGCTGATCAATTGCTCGAGCGAGTCGTGCCGCAGTACGGGCGTATGGTGCTGTTTCTCAGCGAGCGCTTCCCGCACGAGGTGTTACCGGTGCATAAACCGCGCTACAGCATCGCCGGCTGGTTTCGCATCAACAACAGCATCAACAATCGCATCGATCCGCCGCGCTGACGGGTTAGCGTTTCGGCGTCTTTGCGCCGTCGTCGGCATGCGGCAGTATGCCCGCTTCACCGGTCATTTCATTGGCCGGACTGCCGCCGGTCATTTGCAGGGCGACGATGATCTGGCGTCCCTCGCGACGCAATTTCGGCAGCGCCAGGGCAAAGCCCACGGCGCCGATCACGCAGACCGCGCCGCCGATGCGCACGGTTAGCGGCGCGCCGATGCGTTCGGCCAGCATACCGGCCAGCAACGCCCCCAGCGGCGCCATGCCCATGAACATCATCGAGTACACTGCCATGACGCGGCCGCGCAGGTGGTCCGGCACCATGCTCTGGATCAGCGTGTTCGAGGCCGACATCTCGATCATCATGGCGAAGCCGGTCACGACCATGATGCCTACCGACAGCCAGAAGTGGCTGGATAGCGAAAACAGCACCAGGCCGAGACCGAAACCACCGGCCGCGCAGGCGACCCAGCGGCCGAGGCCGTAAATGCCGCTGCGTGCCGCCAGCGTCAGGGCGCCAATCAGCGCGCCGAGCCCCGATGCCCCCATGAGCAGGCCGAGCGCGTCGGCACCGCCATGCAGGATGCGATCGGCGAAGATCGGCATCAGCACGGCGTAGGGCATGCCCATGAGACTGACCAGGCCGAGCAACAGCAGCAGGCCGCGCACCGGCCGCGTCTGCCAGGCATAGCGAAAGCCCTCGATGATGCTTTGCAGCTTCGACATCGACTGCGGCGCCGGCCGCTGGATCGACACGCGGATCATGAGCAGGCCGGCAAGCACGGCGACAAAGCTGATCGCGTTGATGGCAAATACCCAGCCCTCACCGACGGCGACGACCAGTACACCGGCCAGCGCCGGGCCGATCAGGCGCGCGCCGTTGACTATCGACGAGTTCAGCGAGATGGCGTTGAACAGGTCCTGCTTGCCGACCAGGTCAACCAGAAACGACTGCCGCGTGGGAATATCGAAGGCATTGACCAGACCGAGCAGGCTGGCGAGCACGAATACGTGCCAGACCTGCACCATGCCACTCAGCGTCAGCACGGCCAGGGTCGCCGCCAGCAGCATGGCCAGTGCCTGGGCAAAGATGAGAATGCGGTGGCGGTTGTGCTGATCGGCAAACGCGCCGCCGATGGGTGCCAGCAGAAACACGGGAATCTGGCTGGCGAAGCCGATCAGTCCCAGCAATGCCGCGGAGTCGGTCAGCCGGTAGATCAGCCACGACTGCGCCACCGTCTGCATCCAGGTACCGACCAGCGAGATCAGCTGGCCGGCCGCATAGAGCCGGTAATTCCGGTGCTTCAGGGCGCGGAACATCAACGCCAGCCGCCGGCCGGTCGCGTCGACAGGCGCGCTCACGAGGCGTGCCGGTTGTTCGGCCGGCGTTGCTGCAGACGGTAGTCCGGTGGCTTCATTCAGACGTTGTCGTCACCCGACTGCACGCATTCCATCCACTCCTCGATGCTGATCGTGCCGCCGCTTTTTTCCACCGCCGCCTGTTCGTCGGGCTTGAGTACATCCTGTACGGCGTCGGTTCGTTTCCACTCGGCGATCGGTGTTTCGCAGGCGGACTGCGGTACGTAACGTGAATCCTGTACCTTCTGGTAGCGGTGAATGTAGCGCGGGCAGTTCTGCCACAGTTCACTGATAGTGACGCGCACGATCAGCTCGGCTTCGTGCCAGTGATCGATCAGCGGGTCATCCTTGCTGACTGTGGCCGTGCCCTGCACGCGGATGCGGTGCGGCTTTTCAAAATCGATAAACAGCATGCCGACCTGGTCATTGGCGGCGATGTTGCCCATGGAAAAGTACATGCCGTTGCCGTCGTAGCTCGGAAAGGCGAGCGTGTGAACGTCGACGACCTTCACGAAGCCCGGCGCGCCGCCCTTGTAGGAGACGGTTGGCCGGCCTTTCTGGTCCACCGTCGACAGGAAGAACATATCGCGCTGTTCGATGAACACCCGGACGTCGTCACTGACTTCGGTCACGACCGCCAGTTCCTCGATGCGGTCGGCCATGTTGCGGGTGTCGAAACTGTCCTGGAAGGCGCGGTGTTGATCGCCGTAGAGTCTGCTCATGCTCGGATTCCGGTAATTAAGAAGTGCAGGGCAAGATTAGGGAGAACGCCATGGCCGGTCAACCGGCTGGCATGCACGTGTCCCTGCTGGCAGTCTTACAGGCCAACCTTGTGCGGAGACTAGCGATGACAATATCCAGGGATACACGGCTGGTGTGCGGCATTATCCTGCTGACGATCCCCACGATCATGTACGGCGGCTGGACGTTGCTCGGCATACTGACCGAGGGCAGCGTCGGCGCGGCGCCGGCATCACTGACACTCAATGACACCCAGCGGGCGTTGTGGCGCGCCGGTCACGCGCACGCCGGGGTCTGGGTCATTCTGGCGCTGCTGATCCAGATCCTGCTCGATCCGGCGCAACTGCAGCCGCGCATGAAATGGTTGGCACGGGTCACTGCGCCGCTGGGCGCGGTTGCCATGCCGGCCGGCCTGTTTGGCCTGGCTTTTTCACCGGCGTTCGCCGGCCTCATCTATCTCGGCGTGGCCAGTCTGATGGTGTCGGCGCTGCTCACCGGTCTCGGCCTGCTGCGCAGCTGTTACGCGGCTGCAGACACCACAGCCTGATGTGGCGTTTAAAAGGCGAGACGCACACCAATGATCAACAGCATGGCCGCCAGTGCCGGGCGCACGATCTTTTCCGGCAAGCGCGTTGCCAGGTGGCTGCCGAGATAGATGCCCGGCAGTGAGCCAAGCAGCAGGCTGAGCAGCATGCTGTAGTCGACCGTGCCGATGGCGGCGTGACCGATACCGGCGACGGCGGTCAGGGGCACCGCGTGGGCCAGGTCGGTGCCGATGATCCGAATCGACGTCATGCGCGGGTAGAGAAAGAACAGCGCCGCGGTGCCGATGGCACCGGCGCCGACTGACGACAGCGTCACCAGCACACCGAGCAGCACGCCGGTCAGAATCGTGATGTGCGGCAGGTAGCGCTGGTGCAGCTGGCGCAGCAGATCGAAGCGGTCGTCGTCTTCGGCGAAGCGGTGTACGCGTTCCTTGAACAGCATGGCCAGCGCAGTAAGGATCAGGGCCACGCTCAGGGTGGTCGTTATCAGGCTACCGTAATGGATGCCGCGTGCTTCCAGCCACTTGAGCACGAACACCATGGCGATGGATGTCGGTACGCTGCCGGCGGTAAGCAGGCCGACAATGCGCCAGTCCACCGTGCCCTTGCTGTTGTGCACGAAGATGCCGCCAGCCTTGGTGATGGCGGCATAAAGCAGATCGGTGCCGACAGCCACGGCCGGCTGGACGCCGAAGCCGAGCACCAGGATCGGCGTCATCAGTGAGCCGCCACCGATGCCGGTCATGCCGACGATAAAGCCGACGGCAAAGCCGGCGAGGCTGTAAGCCAGTTCCAGATCCATTCCTTACGCGTACTCGCTAGACAAAAAAACGCCCGGCCTGAACCGGGCGCTTGTAATGTAATGACAGGCATCTATACTGAAAAGGAATTATAAGGTATATGTTTATGCTAATTCCGTATATAAAACCGCTGCCATGAAACTCCAGCAGCTACGCTACATCTGGGAAGTCGCCCGCCACGATCTGAACGTCTCGGCCACCGCCGAGAAGCTGTTTACCTCGCAGCCGGGCATCAGCAAGCAGATTCGCATGCTCGAGGACGAACTCGGCGTGCAGATCTTCCAGCGCAGCGGCAAGCACCTGACGGAAGTCACCCCGGCGGGCGAAGCCATTATCGACAAGTGCAGCGAGATTCTTGCCGGCGTCGACAGCATCAAGCAGATCGCACTGGAACACAGCGATCAGAAGGCCGGCAGCCTGTCGATTGCCACCACCCACACCCAGGCGCGCTATGTGCTGCCGCCGGTGATCAAGGATTTCATGGAGCGTTATCCGGCGGTGTCCCTGCATATGCATCAGGGCACACCAATGCAGATCTCCGAACTGGCCTCGAAAGGTACGGTCGACTTCGCCATTGCTACCGAGGCGCTGGAGCTGTTCGATAACCTGGTGATGATGCCGTGTTACCGCTGGAACCGCAGTGTCATCGTGCCACAGGGGCATCCGTTGCTGGCGGTCAAACCGTTGACCCTTCAGGCACTGGCCGAGTATCCGATCGTTACCTATGTGTTTGGCTTCACCGGCCGCTCGCAACTCGACGCCGCTTTCAGTTCCGCCGGTCTCAAGCCGCAGGTCACCTTTACCGCCGCCGACGCCGACGTCATCAAGACTTATGTGAAACTGGAGCTGGGGGTGGGTATTGTCGCCAGCATGGCCTACGATCCGGATCGGGACACGGGCCTGGAAGCGATTCCGGCGGACCACCTGTTCGAGGCCAGTACCACCAAGATCGGTTTTCGCCGCGGCACCTTTTTGCGCAGCTACATGTACGACTTCATCGAATCATTCGCGCCGCACCTGAAGCGTTCGCTGGTGGAAACCGCCCAGCGCAGCCGCTCAAAGGAAGAGGTGGATCGCCTGTTTGCCGACTTGGTGTTGCCGACGCACTAGCGCAGCGCTTGGCGCGCTGCGCGTATCTCGTCGCTCGTGAAGCTTATCTCGTGGGTGAGATCAGGTTTGACAGGTTAACCCTGACGGCAAGTCTCGTTGACGAACGAGATACGAGATACGCTCAAATATAATCCATGCTGTCGTTGCGCATGATTTCCGCGGCTTCGGAGCGGGCGTTGACCTCGGTCTGCAGGACTTCCTTCATGAAGCGCAGGAACACGGTGTAGACGCGTGGTTCGCGACCTTCTTCTTCAACGATGAAAAACGGTGCGCGCTCGATCTGGTAACGATTGGCCAGCTGCATACCTTCACTGTCCGGATCGCGTTCATCGGCCACCACCACGTGATCGATACGGTCCAGATAACCCTCGTCACGCAGCCGTGTCTCGACTTCCTCGCACTTGCGGCACGGCGAACCGTCGGCGAGGATCTTTTTCACCATCGTTATCTTGGTAACACCGGTCATTCTTTAACTCCAGCTCCTGATTGGTTACCGTTCAGGATCCGCTTTTGACATTGCTGGAATGCAGGCCGCATTCCTTCATTGTGGCCTCTTCCCACCACCAGCGGCCTTCACGCTCGTGCTGGTTGGGTAGTACCGGGCGCGTGCAGGGTTCGCAGCCGATGCTGATGAAACCCTTGTTGTGCAGTTCGTTGAACGGCACGTCGTTGCTGCGGATGTAATCCCAGACCTGGGCCGAACTCCAGTTCGACAGCGGGTTGAATTTCACCAGCGGGTTGTCGGCACTGCCAAACGCCCTGTCGTCCTGTACTACCGGCACCGCGGTCCGCGTGCCCGGGCTCTGGTCCTTGCGCTGGCCGGTTACCCAAGCGTCCAGGGTGGACAGCTTGCGCTTTAGCGGCATGACCTTGCGAATACCGCAGCACTCCTGGTGGCCGTCGCGGTAAAAGCTGAACAGGCCCTTTTCCCGTATCAGGGCCTCAGTCTCGGCTGCGTCCGGGAACATGATGTCGATGTTGATGTTGTAGTGCTGGCGCACCTGCTCGATGAAGCGATAGGTCTCAGCGTGCAGCCGGCCGGTATCAAGCGAGAACACCCGCACATCGGGGCGAATCTTCACCGCCATATCGATCAGCACGACATCCTCGGCGCCGCTGAAGGAAATGGCGATGTTGTCAAAGCTGTCCAGCGCGAGCTTGAGTATGTCCTGCGGTGAGCGCTGGTCATATTCCTCTGCCAATGCGGCAGCATCAAAGGGTTTGTTGGTCATTTTGGCAGTCTCAGCACGGAGTAGGGTATTGAAGGGGCGCAAGTTTAACAGAGCACCGTTATTCCAATAAATACTAACTTTTTATAGTTATATTTGAATAAGTTATAAAAAGACCGACGGGCGGGCTCAAACGGCGGTCTGCTCCAGGTAGGCGCCGTTGATATAGGTACCGTGGGAGGACATGTCGGTGAATCTCAGTGAGGTGCCGTCAACCGGCTCAATGATCAGGTGCTTGCGCGATACGTCACGCCAGGTGGGATCGAGCACGACCGTGCTCGTCGAGTCACGGCCGATGACCATGCGGCTGTTACCCAGCCGGTGACTCCGGCCCTTGTCGTCGGTGAATTCAAAGCCCTCGCCGCGATTGCTGAGTTTGCACTTGTGCCGCGACAGCATGATATCCATCTCCTGGCCGTCGGTGAGCTGGACGTTCATGGCCTCGCCTTTCGGCAGGCGTTCGTAATCGCCGTTATCCTCGGCGGCGTCAGCGGCGACCATCGTGCCTTCCAGAATGACGGTATCCTTCAGCAGTTCGCTTTCGACGTCCTTGTCATTGCCGTTGGTCTGGTAGCGCTTCTTTTCCGAGTACAGGTGCTTGATGATGTCCTGGCGGGCGGCCAGGTACTGCATGTACTTGACCAGCGCGACCCGGCGGTAGGCGTCGAATTCCTCACCCAACTCGTTGAGGCCATTGATGATTTCACGCCAGGCGTGATCCTGGGAAAAGATCAGCGGATCGAGCTCGCGCAACGAGCGGTTGATGCTTTTCGGATCCTCGATCGAGCGTGACAGGATGTCGACGAAACGCTTTTCGACTTCCTTGATGGTGCGCGCCTCGGCACGCAGTTCCTGCATGGAACACTGTACCAGGCGCTGGATCTTGTTGGACGGTACCGCCATGCGGCCGCCGAGGGCGAATTCGAAATCGGCAATACCGAGGAAATGGAACTGCTGTTCACCTACCTGCAGTTCCAGTGTCGGTAAGGGTCGTGAGAATATCTTATTCAGCATGCCTGCTCTGCCTGGCTACAGGAACAACTACCCATCAATAGGTCCGAGTCGATTGCCGCCGTCTCCCACCCTGACAGTTTGTCGTCCCCCAACGCGTCATCCATGACGGACTGGCGGCGGCGGGCGGTCGTCGCCAGCCGATGTTCAGTAAGCGACATTATCGGCTGGCGGCCGAATTGGCAAGCCTGACGCGGCAGTCACCGGTCGGTTTGCGCCGTTTCAGCCACTCGCGGCGCTCATTCTGTGAGCAAGTCGCCAGTTCGGCGACGCTGGCGAAAAAGCGATCGAGGTCGTGGTCGAGGGCCGCCTGCAGGCGCAGAAAGTCCGGTACCAGTTCGCGATAGGTCGCCACCGCCGCGAGACTGGCGTTGTTGATGTCCGCGGCGAACCAGGCATCGAAACGGCTTTGGTCGGGCCATTTAGCGGCGCTCAGACGCTTGTAGTCACGCCGCAGTCTGGCAATTTCCGCCTGCTTGCGGGCGCGCTTGGTCGCATCCGACCGATCACTGGTGTAGATGCGTTCCAGCCGCGTGCGGGTCGTCATGATCAGCTCGATAACGCGTTCTTCCTGTGCGCGCTGCTGTTCGTAGCGGTCCAGTTGGTCATGTCGCCCGCTGGCGCTCAGCCAGCGGCGGGTACCGGTAATGCCGATGCTGTCGGCGAACGCCTCGTTGAACTCGGTATCGCCCTTGATAAAAAGTTGCTGGTGCGCGAGTTCGTGAAAGATGACTTGCGCCAGCCGCGCGTCGCTTTCCTTCAGCATGGTATTGAGCACTGGGTCGTCGAACCAGCCGAGGGTGGAATACGCCGTCACGCCGCCGACGAACACGTCGTCGCCGTTATCGGACTGTGTCTGCGCGAAGCGGCGGGCCTCGGCCGCACTGTAGTAGCCGCGGTATTGCAGGCAGCCGACCAGCAGGAAACACCACTCACGCGGTTCGAGCGACAGTGGCGGCGTGGCGATCACGTTCCAGACGACGAAGTCGCGTTCGAGATCGGCATAGCTGCGATAGCTGGCGTTGTCCGGCAGGCCGAGTTCAGTGCTGGCGAAGCGGCGGATGGCCAGTGCGGTCTGCAGGCGTTCGCGCAGCGGCGCCGGCGTATCGGGGTCCGCGAGCAGGGTGGTGATCGGCTGGCGCCGCTGCATGACATCCAGGTGGCCGCTGATGGCCTGGCCATAATAGCTGATACTGCCACAACCGCTCAGCAGGGCGGCCATGAAGATCAAGCCGCTCAGCGGGCGCCAATGGTGATTTGATCGAGTGCGCTGGACAGACACGGTTATTCTCAAGACAATCGTTGCCATTCATTGGAGCATGCCGTCGCAATCGGAGCCAGCTATGTATACCACGCTGATCAGTGTGAATGACCTGCAACAGCAGTACACCAATCCGGACTGGGTGGTCGTCGACTGCCGTTTCGACCTGTCGGACCCGGAACAGGGCCGGCGCGATTACCTTGAGGCGCATATCCCGGGTGCGCAGTATGCCCATCTCGATCATGATCTCAGCGCCCAGGCGGGTTCCGGTGGTGGTCGTCATCCGTTGCCGGATGGCGAAGCGCTAACCGCGCTGTTTTCGCGTCTCGGTATCGACGCTGACTGCCAGGTCGTTGCCTATGACGCCGCCGGCGGCGGTTTTGCCGCACGCCTGTGGTGGCTGTTGCGTTACATGGGGCACACGGCGGTGGCCGTGCTCGACGGCGGCTGGCCGGCGTGGCTGGCCGCCGGTGGTGATACCCGCAGCGGCGAGGAAACGCGCAGCGCGCGCGATTTCCGCGGTGAACCGAACGACGCCCTGCGTATCCTGATCGACGCCGTCGGCAAGGTGCCGCTGTTGGTCGACTCGCGCGACCCGGCGCGCTATCGCGGCGAGTTCGAGCCGCTGGATCCGGCCGCCGGCCATATTCCCGGCGCCTACAACCGTTTCTGGAAACACAACCTGGGTGCGGGCGATCATTTCCGCCCGGCCGCCGAGCTGGCGCGGGAGTTCGCCGACCTGTTCAGCGGCCAGGAACCGGAAGCGGCGGTATTCTATTGCGGTTCCGGCGTAACCGCCTGTCACAATGTCCTCGCCGCCGTGCATGCCGGCCTGCCGCAGCCGCGACTGTATGCCGGCTCATGGAGTGAGTGGTGCGCCGATTCCGCGCGGCCGGTAGCGACCGGCAGCGACATTGACCGGGTCGACAGCGACGACGTCTGAATAGCCCGGTCTGGTTCCACCCTCTGTGGCAATCGGTAATAATGCCGGGCAGGTATATCGCCCCCAGGTAATGTCCGCCATGTCCCCGATCAGGCAGCTCTGCAGCAGGCGCTTTATCGTCGGCTATCGCCGGGCGCTGGTGTGCATGCTGGCCCTGCTCGCCGTACCGGCCTGGATTACTGCCGGCGCCGATACACAAGCGCCGCCGGCACGCGATGTCGTGCTGGTGCTGGACAACTCCGGCAGCATGCGGGACAACGATCCACAATCACTGGTGCCGGCAACGGTGCAGCAGTTTGTCGCTGAACTCGACGCCGACGACCGTGTGGCGTTGCTGGTATTCGATCAGGACGTCGAGCTGGTGCAGGATTTCGTGCGCATCGAGGCGGGCCGCGAGCAATTGCTGACGGCACTGCCGGCGATCGATTACAGCGGCCAGTACACCGACAGCCCGGCGGCGATCGAACGCGCTCTTTACATGCTGAAAAACCAGGGCCGGGCCGATGCCCGCCGTTTGATCGTGTTCATGACCGACGGCATCGTCGATACCGGCGATGTGGCGCGTGATGCCGCCAGCCGCGACTGGCTGCTGGATGATCTCGCGGCGGATGCGGCGCGCGCCGATATCCGCATCTTTGCCGTCGCCTTCACCAACGACGCCGATTTTCAGTTGATCCAGTCACTGGCCAGCAAGACCGAGGGTGACTATTTTCGCGCCCTGACGGCCGCCGATCTGGGCGCCGTCTTCAAGCGTATCAACGACAGTCTTGCCGCTGCGCCGGCTGCCGAGGCACAACCGGCACCTGCACCGGAACCGATGATCATCGAAGTGCCGGTCGAAGTACCGGCGCAGGCGCCGGACTACAGCGCCGAGGAACGTCAGCGCACGCTGATCCTGAGTATTGCCGCGACGGTACTGTGCCTGACCCTGTTCGCCATACTGGTCGTGCTGGTGCGGCGCAGTCGCGCTGATGTCAGGCCGGCGAGCGGTAATAACGCGCGTGCGCTTTTATATGACAGCCAGGGTCTGACCGGTCAGCCGGTGTATGAACTCGGTGCCCGGCCAACCATGCTCGGCCGGGTCGATGGCGGTGACGGTCTGGATTACATCGTCGTGCCGGAAACCACGGTGGGTCGTCGGCACGCGTTAATTGAATACAAGGATTACGCTTTCTGGATTGTCGACCAGAACAGCATCAATGGCACCTACGTCAATGACAGGCTGGTCACTTCCGAAATGCGGCTGAAACACGGCGATCGCATTCGTCTGCACAAGATCGAGTTCGAATTCGCCATGCCGGACATGGATGACTCGGGCATGACGGTAGTCTCGAATACGGTATATGAACGCAACGGCATGCAGACGCAGGCAAGCGCTGACGGCGCCGCGGCGTCACACTTCGACGGGGCTGATCTGTTCGATGTCAGCGGCGGTTCCGAAGTCAATAATGATGATTCAACGCCATCGGCCGGCCGCATTACCCTGACCGAGGGCGATTACAATGACGCCGCCGAGGTCACACTGCTGCGGCCGTCGACGGCCGACGCGGATGATGGCGCTGACGATGATGACGCGACCCTGGCGCCGGGCATGGACGGGACCGATGACGATACGAATGGTGAAACGGGCAATCGGGGTGATGCTTATCGCCGGCACTGAACAGGCATGGTCGGCGCCAGGCCGCGACGCCCGGCCATTGTCTCCGGCCGTTATCGGGGTTGCCGACGATGACTAACGCAACCCGCGCGCGTCTGCTGGGCGTGCTCGCCGATGGTCATTTTCATTCCGGCCAGACGCTGGCTGACGAGGCGGGTATCAGTCGCACCGCGGTCTGGAAGCATGTGCGCGGCCTGCGCCAGCGCGGTCTCGATGTTTTCGCCGTCAGCGGTCATGGTTACCGGCTGGCCGAACCGCTGGATCTGCTCGACAGCCAGGCCATCATCGCCGGGCTCGATGACCGCGCCAGCGGCCATGTCAGCAACGTGACGGTCAGCCACGAAATCGACTCGACCAACCGCTTCCTGCTCGATATAACCCCGGCCGACAGTGCCCATGGCCATGTCTGCCTGGCGGAATACCAGTCCGCCGGCCGCGGTCGTCATGGCCAGCAGTGGCACTCGCCGATTGCGGCCGGCCTGTATCTGTCGATTGGCTGGCGCGTCGATGGCATGGCCGAACCGCTGACCGGGCTGTCGCTGGCCGCCGGCGTGGCGGCAACGCGGGCGCTGGCCGCTTGTGGCGTGCACGGCGTGGAATTGAAGTGGCCGAACGACCTGATCAGTGCCGGGTACAAGCTGGGTGGCATCCTGCTGCAGGTGCGTGGCGAGATCACCGGCCCGTGTCTGTGGGTGCTGGGTATCGGCCTCAACGTGCGCCTGCCGGCGGCCGTGATCGAGGACATCGACCAGCCGGTGATCGACTTGGCCCATCTGGCGGGTTCGGCCGCGGCGCTGCCGTCGCGCAGTCGCTTGGCCGCGGCATTGATCAACGAACTGATCGCCTGCCTGCAGGATTACCCGCGCACCGGTTTCAAGCCCTATAGTGGTGACTGGCAGCGCCACGACGCCATGAGCGGACGCCGGGTGACGCTGACGACCGGCAATCGGCAAATTTCCGGGCAGATGGTTGGCGTCGATAGCAGCGGTGCACTGTTGCTGGCGATCGACGGTCAGGTCCAGCGTTTCGCCGCCGGCGAACTGAGTCTGCGAGCGGCGTCATGACCCTGCTGATCGACATCGGCAACAGCCGCATCAAGGCGGCGCAGCTGCTTGCCGGCCGTCTCGAGCCGCTGGTCACGACCCCTTACGATCGTGCCGGCATCGCTGACTGGTGCGCCGACAATCTCGCCGGCCTGAAGCCCCCGGCGGCGATCTGGGTGGCGAACGTCGCCGGACAGACGGTGGCCGCCGATCTGCAGCGCTGGTGCGAGGATCACTGGCAGGTCAGTCCGCGTTTTGTTGCCAGCGAACGAGCGGCAGGCGGGGTGCGTAACGGTTATATCGAAGTCAGCGAACTGGGCGTGGACCGCTGGCTCGGCCTGGTGGCGGCGCGTCAGCGCTACACTGAGGCGGTCTGTGTCATCGGCGCGGGCACGGCGCTGACCGTTGACGCAGTGGCTGCTGCCGGCGAACATCTGGGCGGAGTGATCCTGCCGGGCGCCGGACTGATGCAACAGGCGCTGCGCCAGGCGACGCACGCCGTGCAAGTCGATACCGTGTTGCCGCAGACGCTGGCGCTGGGCCGTTCGACCGATGCCGGTGTTGCGGCCGGCAGCGGCTACGCCATCGTCGGCCTCATTGAACACGTGGTTGGCCAGTTGCGGGTTGCCCATGGCGGCGACTGGACGCTGCTGATGACCGGCGGCGCGGCAGCGGCGATTGCGCCACTATGCCCGTTGTCGGTACGTGTTGAAACGCACCTGGTGCTGGAAGGGCTTGCCTGGTACGCCCGCGAGCGAGCGTGAACTTTATGCTGAAATGGATTTGCCTGTTACTGCTGGTCATCAACATCGGCTTTTTCGGCTGGACGCTGGACCAGCGTACCCGGGAAACGGCCGGCGCGCGTAGCAACGCGCTGGACATAGACGCTGACGTGCCACGCCTGACACTTATCGACGAACTGGATCAGGCGCCAGTGCGGCGATTGGAAACGCCGGCGACGACACCGACACCCGCTGCAGCAGAAACCGCAGAAACCGCAGAAACCGATGCCGCCGAGCCGGAGCTGGAAACCTCGCTGCCCGGTATCAGCGCCACGTTGCCGGAGTCCCT
Organism: Methylohalomonas lacus; assembly: GCF_024808875.1. Classification (GTDB taxonomy): domain Bacteria; phylum Pseudomonadota; class Gammaproteobacteria; order Methylohalomonadales; family Methylohalomonadaceae; genus Methylohalomonas; species Methylohalomonas lacus. Next base: position 70,677 of record NZ_JANUCT010000010.1, on the reverse strand, counting down.
GATCGTGCCGATGCGGCTGGCCGCCGATGCCTGTTTCAGCTTCGGTCCGTTTGCCGAATCGCGGCGCGCCGAGCGTCTGCTGGACTGGCTGCATGAGCGCGACAGCCGTGCCGCGTTGCGCCGCGAAAGTGTCACCGATGACGCGGCGACGCGCGGCAAGCAGCTGTCCTGGGTCTATCTGGAGCCGCGCGACGATGCCGAGGCGACGCTGCGCGAACTGCGTGCCAGCGGTGTCAGCGATGTCCGCGTGATCGAAACCGGCGATCTGGAAAATGCGATCTCGCTGGGGCTGTTCTCGAGTCAGGCATCGGTCAACCGGCGCCTGCGCGAACTTCAGGATCGCGGTTACCGTCCGGTGGTGGTGCCGTATAGCGAGGATAGCGCCGTCGCCTGGGTTGATGCACGCATCAGCCGTTCCGAGACCATCGATGAACTGATCCGCGATTTTCCCACCGGTCTGAATTATCTACCGGTACAATGCGATAAAATTGCCCTGCCGGAAGCGAATCCATAAAATGCATCAATTGGGCGATCTGCCGGTTGCCAGCGCCCGGCGCACAGCGCGGATAATGCCTGTCAGGGCCCCGATAGTTAAACGGTATAACGATTGATTTGTAATCATTAGTTGGGGGTTCGATTCCCTCTCGGGGCACCATTTCATAGCCATAACAACAACAGCGTATAATCATGATTCCAGCGTCTTCCAGTTCCCGGTTTGTTGCGCGTTGCGGCTTGCTTGCCACCATCATGCTGCTCGGTTGCCTGGTATCGCCAGCCCTGCTGGCCACGACTACGGCGGAGGTGCAGTCGCTGATCCGCGAAGATCGGCTCGACGCGGCACTGGACGCGGTGCAAAAGGGCCTGGCCGAGGATGCCGATAACGTCGAGATGCGTTTTCTCAAGGGCCTGGTCCTGACGCGTCAGGACCGGCTGGATGAGGCCGCCAGGGTCTTTCAGTCACTGATCGACGATCATCCGAAGCTGCCGGAACCGTATAACAACCTGGCGGTGGTCTATGCCGCCCAGGGCGAATACGACAAGGCCCGCGAGACCCTGCTGCGGGCCATCAATACGCATCCGAGTTACGCCACCGCCTACGAGAATATTGGCGACATCTACGCCAAAATGGCCAGCGATGCCTACAACCAGGCGCTGGAACTCGATAACGGCAACAGTGCCGCGCGCGAGAAGCTGGCCCTGGTCAGCGATCTGTTCCCCACTGAAGGTGACCGCTCGGTATCCACCCCGGTCACTGACGAACGACCGGTAAAGACTGCAGAAAAAACGCAGCAGCAGACACGTGCGGATGAACCGGCGCCGGCCCGGCCAACCGTGGAGAAGCCGGGGCCGGTGATGAGCCAGCCGGAGCCGGACGCGGCTGCAGAGGCACCAGCTCCGGAGGAGCCGGCGGCCGAGGACGGTTCGCAGGAGGCCAGCAACGAGACGGTAGCGCTACAGGCGATCGAGCAGGCGGTGCGCGACTGGGCCGCGGCTTGGGCGGCGCAGGATGTGGCCGCCTACCTGGATGCCTATGCGGATGATTTCCGGCCACCGGATGACATGACGCGCGAGCAGTGGCGCGCGCAACGACGCGAGCGGCTCAGTTCACCCGCATTCATTGAGGTCGACATCGATGATTTGCGCGTCAGTATGCTGGATGACGAGCAGGCGAAGGCGCGTTTCCGGCAGACCTATCGCTCCGACACTTATGGTGACGAAGTCATGAAAACGCTGCTGTTGAAGCGGGTCGGCGAACGCTGGTTGATTGCCGAGGAGCACAGCGAGTAATGAGCCCGCGCCGAGTCACGCAATGGCTGGTCATGCTGTTCATGTGGCTGCTGACCAGCTCGGCCTATCCGGGTGATCTGCTGTCCAATACCATGGCGGCGAATAGCCTTGAGACCAGTACCGAGGCGGTACTCATCAAGGCGCTGAGCCAGATTCGCGCCAACCAGATCGATGCAGCCATCGATGACCTGGCCTACCTGGTCAAGATACGCCCAGACTTCAAACTGGCGCAGCTGATCTACGCGGATCTGTTGATGGCCCGGGCGCGGCCGATTACCGACTTTGGCCAGCCGGGCTTCGTCGCCGGCGAGCGTCTGGAAAACCTGCGCGCCGAGGCCCGGGCGCGCTGGCAGCACTTCGAGTTGCCACCCGCTAGCGGCAAGTTGCCGGCGTCGCTGGTGAAGATGAGCCCGAGCCAGTCGCACGTGCTGGTTGTCGATCTCAAGTCATCACGTTTGTATGTTTACGCCAATGATGCCGAACAGCCGCGCCTCGTCGACAGCTTCTATGTCAGCATTGGCAAGAACGGCTTCGGCAAACAGGTCGAGGGCGATATGAAGACCCCGGTCGGGGTGTATTTCGTCACCGGTTTCATCGCGCCGGATGAACTGCCAGACCTGTATGGCGACGGCGCGTTTCCGATCGACTACCCGAATCCCTGGGACCGGCGTCAGGGCCGTACCGGTTATGGCATCTGGTTGCACGGCACACCGAGCAATACCTACAGCCGGCCGCCGCGCGACAGCGACGGCTGCGTGATCCTGAGCAATCAGGATTTCCAGCGGCTGGATCCTTACCTGGACAACGGTAGCACGCCGGTGGTCCTGGCCGACGGCATCGACTGGCTGACCCCGGAAGAACTGCTTGCCCAGCGGCGCGAGTTCCGTGACCTGCTCGAGCAGTGGCGCCAGGACTGGGAAAGCCGCGATGCGCAGGCCTACCTGCGGCATTACTCGCGCGACTACCAGGGACTGGGCATGGATTACGATAGCTGGGTGGCGCACAAGAGCCGCGTCAACCCGAGCAAGCGTTATATCGATGTGGCACTGTCGGATACCAGCATCTACCGCTATCCCGGTGATGCCGATATTCTCGTGGTCACCTTCACCCAGGATTACGACAGCGACAATCTCCAGCGTGAGTTCCGCAAGCGCCAGTTCTGGCACAAGGATGGCGATGGCCGGTGGCGCATCATCTACGAGGGCAACCTGTCGTCCTGATTTAGCCGGTTGCGTGTTGCCGCGTTATTCCGGGTCCGGGCCGCTGTGACGCTTCGGTTTGATACCGCAGCCGAGTTCGTAGATGAAGTAACGTACCAGTTCCAGTAATTCGGCAAAGTTGTTGACCACTGCTTCCGGCCGGTGCGGGTGGCGCACTGTGTTCGGAAATATCTTGTCGATCCAGACCTGCTCCCACTGTGCACCGTTGTAGAAGATCGGCGTCACGCCGGCGCGATCCGCGGCGACCACGTCGGTGGTGCTGTCGCCGATGTACCAGCAGCCGTGGTCCGGTTCGACGCCGAGATTTTCCAGCGCTTTCAGGATCAGGTCCGGTGCCGGCTTGCGATGCTCGACATCGTCGCCACAGGCCATGGTGTCGAACAGACCATGCCAGCCTTCGGCATCCACCACGCTCAATTCGTGCAGCATGTATTCGCGTCTGCGGTTGGAGATGACGCCGAGCTGCATGTGCATGCCGCGCAGGCGTTCGAGTATCGGCCGCAGGCCCGGCTCGAATGGTTTGACGTTGCCGAAATGGTTGCGGTAGCACTGGTCGAAAATGCGGTGGGCGGTGGCCTTGGCTTCCTGGTCGGGACCGAACAGGACTTCGAAAATGTCGGTGCGCGAGATTTTGCGATCCGACTTGATCTTCGGGTGTAGCTGCGCGTTTTCGCGGATATACTTGACCAGCTTGGCGTCTTCGACCGTTTTTGAATCTTCCGGCTTGACAAGCCGCTCGACCAGACCGCGTTCCAGCAGTTCGGGGATCACGTCATCGACGGCGTGATACATCGCGTCCATGGTGTCGGCCAGGGTGGCGTGCCAGTCGAACAGCAGGACCCGCGGGCAGGCGTGCGGGCGCTGTACCAGGCTCATGTGATCCATACGTTCTAGTCGGTTACCATTTGAACGTTGGCGGCCGGCAAGTTGTCGCGCAGCCAGCGCACGAGATCGATCCAGATATCGTTGATTTCACCGTCCGAGGGCATGATGCCGGCGTAGGGCAGTTCGATCGTGACCAGCGGCTTGTCGAGATGGATGCCGGCGTAGCGGCCCAGTGATCCGGGATAGGTGCCCAGCAGTTCCAGGTACAGGCGGCCCAGGTGCTGCGGGCCATCACGCGGACCGTCGTAGTCGACGATACCGTAGGGCGCATGAACGGAGACGATGGCGTCCGGCTGGAAGCGCTCGATCTCCGCCGCCAGCCAGCGTGTTTCCGGTTCACTGAGCGGTCCGCTGCCGGGATAACGGCGCGGGTTACGGCCGGTCTTTTCGATCCAGTAGTCTTCCAGTGCCACCTGCCAGTCCTGCTGCATCGGAAAGTTGCGGTTCAGGTCGACGCCGTTGGCGTTCATGCGCTGCGATTCGTCGCGCAGCAGACCGTCCGGGTTGACCAGTGGCGCTATACGCCAGTGAAACAGCCCGGAGTGATGCTTGTTGAGGATGTTCATCCACTTGAACACGACGCTGACCGAGGAATACTCGTCGCCGTGAATGCCGCCGACCAGCAGAACCCGGCCCAGCGGCCGACGCTGTTCCAGGGGCGGATAGGTCTTGATCAGGATCGGCAGGCCATTGACCGAGACGCCGCCGGAGGCGGCCATGTTCTGGCGCTGGCATTCGCGCACGCTGACGCTGCCGAGCTTGTTGCCAATGCGCGTGCAGAGTTTCGCCGCACTCATGATGGCCAGCGGCGCTGCATCACCGTCACCGCGGGTCAGCGTGGTCGATTCGCTCGCGCTATCCGTATCGGTTGCAAGCACCGTGATTGGCAGAGCGACAAACAGCGCCAGCAGGAGAAAGGTCCTGGTCATCGACACGGAATCAATCGGCACAGAGATAGTGGCTTAGCAAACCCATGAACACGGCCGCCCCCAGCCAGTGGTTATTCAGGAACGCGGCGAAACAGCGATCCGGTTCGCGGTCCTTGATCAGGTATTGGTGATAGACGGCAAAACCCGCGGCGGCGGTGACGCCAACGTAGTACATGCCGCCCAGTTCGATTTTAATGCCAATGATAATGAGAACGGCGAGGAATAGACACTGGATAATGCCGATGATCAGGCGGTCCTCGTTACCGAACAGAATGGCCGTCGATTTGATACCAATGCGGATGTCATCGTCGCGGTCGACCATGGCGTACATGGTGTCGTAGGCGACGGTCCACAGCACGTTGGCGATCAACAGCAACCAGGTGACCGGTGGCAGTACCTCGGCCTGGGCGGCGAAGGCCATCGGGATGGCCCAGCCGAAGGCCAGCCCGAGGTGCACCTGGGGCAGATAGGTGTAGCGTTTCATGAACGGGTAGCTTGCCGCCAGCAGCGCGGCAACACCGGCCAGGGCGATGGTCAGCCAGTTCAGGGTTAACACCAGCGCCAGCGCGACGAGCATGAGCAGGGCTGCCAGCAGCAGTGACTCGCGCGCGCTTACCCGGCCGGCGGGAATCGGCCGCGCGGCGGTACGCCGGACGTGGCCGTCGAAATCGCGATCGGCGAAGTCGTTGACGACACAACCGGCCGAACGCATGAGTATCACGCCGAGCACGAACACGATCACGATCCACGGGTGCGGCCGGCCCTCGGCGGCTATCCAGAGCGCCCAGAGCGTAGGCCACAACAACAGCCAGATACCGATCGGCCGGTCCAGCCGGGTCAGGCTCGTATAGGCGCTCAGCTTGTCATGCATATTCTTCATCTACGAATCATCGTTGGCCGGCTGCCGGCAGAAAAACCTCGATGATGGCAAAGCGCACGCTGCCGGTTTCGTAAATCGTGCGCCGTGCCCATAGCGACTGCTGCATAGCGCCCAGCAGTTCGCTGATACGCTGCTGGATCGGACTGTTGCCGTCCAGGCAGGCGTAATCCCGACGCAGCTGACGGATCGGCAGACGTCCGGGCGCACCGAATAATAACGCCCCCAGTGGCCGCCGGCCGATGGTCAGGAAACGCCGGGCGGCGCCACGCAACGCCCGTGGTGGCAGCAGCGTGCGTGCATACAGTAACGGCTGTGTGCCACAGCCGATGCTGACCTCGCGCACCAGCGCGTAACGGCCTGCGGTCAGGTCCAGCAACAGCTGTTCACTGCGCCAGGGATGCTGCCATTGCTGGTTCAGCAGTTTCAGTTCCAGCGTGCCGCCGCACCGCCGCCGCAGTCGCCGGGTGAGCGAGCCGGATGCGAACAGCAGGCTGCGCAGGTCCGGGTCGTAGGGTTCGGGGCCAAGCTGTCGGCGCGCGCGCCAGTGGTTGTTCAGCAACTGCATTATGGTACCTGCGCCATCCTCTAGACCTGGCTGTAACCCTGGCTGGCATGCTGCCAGCGCGCGATCAAAGCATCAATTTTATCAGGGTTATGGCGGCTGAGCTGTTCGGCGGCGCCATGCAGCAGCGGAATCAGCTGTTGATCGCGGCCGAAGTCGGCGATGCGCAGGCTCGGCAGGCCGGTCTGGCGGGTGCCCATGAGTTCGCCCGGGCCACGCAGTGCCAGGTCGCGCTCGGCGATGACGAAGCCGTCCTCGCTGGTGCGCATGACTTCCAGCCGGGCGCGGGCCAGATCGCCCAGCGGCGCCCGGTACAGCAGCACGCAGTCGCTGCGCCTGCTGCCGCGACCGACCCGGCCGCGCAGCTGGTGCAGCTGGGCCAGGCCCATGCGCTCGGCATTCTCGATGATCATCAGGCTGGCATTCGGTACGTCGACGCCGACCTCGATCACGGTGGTCGCAACCAGCAGATCGATATCGCCGGCCTTGAAGGCATCCATGACGGCTGCCTTGTCGCCGGCTTTCAGGCGGCCGTGGATCAGGCCGACACGCACGCCCGGCAATTGTTCGGTCAGCAGTTCGCTGGTTTCGGTCGCCGCCTGGTAGTCGAACGTATCCGACTCCTCGATCAGGGGACACACCCAGTAGACCTGCCGGCCCTCGCGGCAGGCGGCGCTAATGCGCTCGATCAGATCGTCACGCCGGCTTTCGGCAAGCACGACGGTATTCACCGGCTGCCGGCCGGGCGGCAGTTCGTCGATGATCGACACGTCCAGATCCGCGTGCAGCGACATTGCCAGCGTGCGCGGGATCGGCGTGGCCGTCATGATCAGCTGGTGCGGACTCATGTCTTCGGCGACGCCCTTTTCCAGCAGGGCCAGGCGCTGATGCACGCCGAAGCGGTGTTGCTCGTCGATGATCACCAGTCCCAGGCGATGAAACGCCACGGTTTCCTGGAACAGCGCGTGGGTGCCGATGACGACGCTCGCCGCGCCAGTCTCGATGGCCTGTAACGCCTGGTCGCGGTCGGCGCGTTTCAGTCGGCCGGTCAGCAGTACCGGGGTGCAGTCGAGGGCCTCGAGCCAGCCGCAGAGATTGCGAAAGTGCTGCTCGGCGAGCAGTTCGGTCGGCGCCATGATAGCCACCTGCCAGCCGCTGTCGATCGCCAGCAGGGCGGCGGCGGCGGCAACCACGGTCTTGCCGGAGCCGACGTCGCCCTGCAGCAGCCGTAGCATGGGATAGGCATTGGCCAGGTCGGTCTCGATCTCGCCGATCACGCGCTGCTGTGCGCCGGTCGGCGTGAACGGCAGCTGCGCGAAGAAACGCGTTAGCAGATCGCTGTGCCGGGTCAGTGGCGGCGCCGGACGCTGCTGTTGCTGGTGGCGTTGCCGGCGCTGGCTCAGGTGGAAGGCCAGCAGTTCCTCGAAGGCCAGCCGTTGCTGGGCCGGGTGCGTGCCCGCTTCCAGCGCTGCCGTGTCGGCGTCCGCCGGCGGCTGGTGCACGGTCTGCAGCGCCTGCAGCAGGTCGGGATAGTCGAGCCGTTGCAGCAGTTCCGCCGGCAGGTAATCCGGCAGCAGTTCGGGCTTGCGCGTGACGCAGTCCAGCGCGGCACTGGCAATGCGCCGCAGCAGCGGCTGGTTGACGCCCTCGGTGGCCGGGTAGATCGGCGTCAGGGTGTCGGCCAGCGGCGGACTGTCGTCGCCTTCGAGGCGCTGGTACTCGGGGTGAATGATCTCGAGCATCTGCGGCCCGGCACGCACACTGCCAAAACAGCGCAGGCGGTTGCCGGCTTCCAGACCGGCCTGCTGCGACTTCGAGAAATGGAAAAAGCGCAGCAGGATGGCGCCGGTGTTGTCCGACAGCCTGACCAGCAGGCTGCGCCGGCGGCCGAACTTCACCTGGGCCAGTTCGATGGTGCCCTCGATCAATACCTCGGTACCGGCCTCGATACGACCGATTGGCGTCAGCCGGGTACGATCCGAATAACGATGCGGCAGGTGAAACAGCATGTCGCCAAGCCGCTCGATGCCGAGCCGCTTGAGCTTGTCCTCCACTCGCGGCCCGACACCCCGCAATTTGGACACCGGCGTCTTCAGCGACACCGTGCCGGTGGCCGGATCAGGCGTCGAGAACGAGAACCGCATCCATTTCCACTTGCGCACCCTTCGGCAGTTCGGCAACACCGATGGCGGCCCGCGCCGGGTAAGGGTCTTTCAGGTATTCGGCCATGATTTCATTGACCAGCGGAAAATGGCTCAGATCGGTCAGATAAACGGTGAACTTGGCCACCTGGTCGAGACTGCCGCCGACCGCAGCGGCAACCGCAGTGAGGTTGTCCAGCACGCGGCGTATCTGGGCGTCCATGTCGCCCTCGATCAGGGTCATGGTTTTGGGGTCGAGCGGAATCTGGCCGGACAGGTAGACGGTATCGCCGATCTGCACGGCCTGCGAATACGGACCGATGGCGGTGGGTGCGGCATCGGTGGAGATGATTTTTCTGGTCATAGCTGATGGCCCTGAAGCAATGGAAATCGAAGCATCATATTAAAAAACTGTCCGCGAATGCACGCCAATAAACGCGAATCTATTTGCATGAACCGGTCCGCAGTTTCACCCGCTCAAGCGAGTTCCTGCAGCAATGGATTCCGGCGCTCCCTGCGGTCGGCTGGAATGACGAAATTCTGGTACCGCGAAGCATCGAAGCCTCGTCATGCCGGAAACCGCACAGCATAAAAAACTTGTCATTCCGGAAACCGCGATTCGCCTTTGGCTCCGGCCTTGAGCCTGAGGGTTATCCGGAATCTGTCCGATTCTGTTCTGTGGACATGCAATGCCTTGCACGAAATCAGTGCCGACTGATGCGTGTGACGTGCTTGATGCCGCGCAGGCGGCGCATGACCTGGGCCAGGTGCTGGCGGTTTTTGACTTCAATCTCGAATTTCAGGGTAGTATAGCGGTCGCCGCGATCGGCCACCTCGACATTGATGATGTTCGCTTCCTGATCCGAGATCGTACTGGCCAGCGTGGCCAGGACACCGCGCTGGTTGGTTACATCAAGCCGTACGCTGGCGAGAAAGTCGCGCTTGATGTCCTTTTCCCATTCGACATTGATCCACTTATCCGGCTGGTTACGGTATTCGGCAATATTCCTGCACGAGCGATTATGCACGACGATACCGCGGCCGGCGCTGACAAAGCCCTGAATCGGATCGCCGGGGATCGGGTAGCAGCAGCGCGGGAAACTCACGACCATACCCTCGGTGCCCTTGATTGATAATGGCCCGGTATGTTTGCCATTGAGGGCATCGGATTCCTGCTCTTCCACGGCGACCAGTTCACGCGCGATCAGCAGCGGCATCAGATTACCGAGCCCGATTTCTTCCAGCAGCATGGTCTCGCTGTCGAGCTTGTGCTGTTTGAGGACTGCATCGAACTGTTCCGGGCTGATGTCGTCGACGGTCTTGCCGAGTGACTCGATCTCGCGGTTCAGCAGTCGCCGGCCCAGCGTGCTGGCCTCGGTGCGCTGCATGTTCTTCAGGTAATGGCGGATGTTCGAGCGTGCCTTGGCGGTAACGACGAAGTTCAGCCATGCCGGGTTCGGGCGCGCGCCGGGGGCAGTAATGATCTCGATGGTCTGGCCGGTCTGCAGCTGCGTGCTCAGCGGTGCCAGGCGCTTGTCGATGCGCACACCGACGCAGTGATTGCCGACGTCGGTGTGGATGTTGTAGGCCATGTCGACGGCGGTCGCGCCTTTTGGCAGTTCCATGATCTCGCCCTTGGGCGTGAACAGGTAAACCGCGTCGGGGAACAGGTCGACCTTGACGTTTTCCAGGAACTCTTCCGGGTCGCCGGCAGTGCGGTGCATTTCGAGAATGCCGCGCAGCCATTCGCGCGCCCGCTTGTGGGCATTGCTGGCATCGCGGCCGCCGCCGGACTTGTACAGCCAGTGTGCGGCGATGCCGGCCTCGGCGACGTCGTCCATGTCCTTGGTCCGGATCTGCACCTCGATATGTACGCCGTAGGGACCGAACAGCACGGTATGCAATGACTGATAGCCGTTCGACTTCGGGATCGCGATGTAGTCCTTGAATTTGCCCGGTACCGGTTTGTACAGGTTGTGCACGGTACCGAGTACGCGATAGCAGGTATCGACTGCCTCGACGATGATGCGAAACGCGTAAACGTCGTAGACTTCATTGAACGACAAATGCTTGCTGCGCATCTTCTGGTAGATGCCATAGAGATGTTTCTCGCGGCCGAATATCTGCGCCGGGATCTTTTCCTGGCGCAGGCGCCGGCGCAGGGCGGTGCGGATCTTGTCGACGATCTCCTTGCGGTTGCCACGCGCCTTGCGCACTTGCTCCGACAGTACGCGGTAGCGCATCGGGTACAGTGCCTGGAAGCCGAGCTCCTCCAGTTCCAGGCGCACCTTGTTCAGGCCCAGTCGCTGCGCAATCGGGGCGTAGATTTCGAGCGTTTCACGGGCAATGCGCCGGCGCTTGTCGGGGCGCAGCGAGCCCAGCGTGCGCATGTTGTGCAGGCGATCGGCAAGCTTGACCAGAATGACGCGGATGTCATTGGTCATCGCCATCATCATCTTGCGGAAATTGTGTGCCTGCGCCTCGGCGTGGCTGTCGAAATGGATCTGCGTCAGCTTGCTGACGCCGTCGACCAGTTCGGCGATTTCCTTGCCGAACTTGCGGCTGATCTCGTCCTTGGCGGTGGGGGTGTCTTCGATGACGTCATGCAGGATCGCCGCGACGATAGTCTGGTGATCCATGTGCATCTCGCCGAGGATGTGGGCAACGGCGAGCGGATGGTGGATATACGGTTCGCCACTCTTGCGCTGCTGGCCCTCATGGGCCTTGGCGCCGAACTGGTAGGCGCGCTGGATCTTCTCGACCTGTTCGGGCTTGAGGTAGGTGCTGATCAGATTCGATAGATCGGTGATCTGATACATGGCTAATCGATAACCGGCACAGCCGCCGGGGTCGGGTCGTAACCACGGCAGCCGCGGTGATTACGGGAACAGTGGAGAACGACAGCGCCGCGGTGCGTCACGGGTACGACGCTGTCGACAGATTCAGGCCGGCGGCAGCGCGTATTCCTCTTGCTCGTCGCTGTTGTCGTCGTCGATATTGGCATGAGAACCGATTTCATCGATGTTCTCCTCGGTGATCAAGCCCTCGGCAATCTCGCGCAGGGCAATGACGGTCGACTTGTCACCGTCCTCTTCCACCATCGGCGGCAGGCCCATGGACAGCTGGCGGGTACGCCGGGCGGCCAGTAGCACCAGCTCGTAGCGGTTGTCGAGTTTGTCCAGGCAGTCTTCTACGGTCAGTCTTGCCATGATTAAGCATCCTCTCTGATGGGGCGTTGGGCCCCTGTATGGCGAAATAAATCCAGATTTGACGTCAAGCCGGCGCCGGGTCGGTCCTGTCGGAAAGGCGCCTGCGCGGGCGCTGGCCGGACGGCCAGACTTGGCGGTTGTTGGTCAATACTGGGGATTTTACTGAATCTGGCGCGCCTGTGCTATCAGTCCCTGGATAAACTCGTCCAGGGCCGGGCGCCGGCACTCGCTGCGCAGGCGCGCTGCCGTGACGATGGTGCACAGATCGGCCACTGCCTGCTCGAGGTCGTCATTGATGATCAGGTAGTCGTATTCGTGGTAGTGCGACAGTTCGTCGACCGCCTCGGCCAGGCGCCGGGCAATGGTCTGTTCGTCCTCGCGGCCGCGGTCGTGCAGGCGCTGGACCAGGCTGTCGTAGCTGGGCGGGGCTATGAAAATGCTGATGGTGTCGCTGATGCGGCGGCGTACCTGCTGCGCGCCCTGCCAGTCGATCTCGAGAATGACGTCATGACCGTTGTTCAGCGCGCTTTCGACCGTGGCTTCGGCGGTACCGTAGTGGTGGTCGAATACCTGCGCGTGTTCGAGGAAGCGATCGGCCGCAACCATGCTCCGGAATTTTTCCGCGTCGACGAAGAAGTAGTCGACCCCATCGGTTTCGCGCGCCCGTTGCGGCCGGGTCGTGTGCGACACCGAGACATTAATATTGTCCAGGCTGGCGGTCAGCCGGCGCACCAGCGTGGTCTTGCCGGCGCCGGATGGCGCCGAGACGATGAACAGCAGGCCGCGGCGCTGCTGGGAGTTGAGTACGGCGGTGGTCATCGGCTATTCGATGTTCTGGATCTGCTCGCGCATCTGTTCGATCAGCACCTTCAGTTCAACCGAGGTGTTGCTGTAATCCATGTGCGCGGTCTTCGCGCCGAGGGTGTTGGCCTCGCGGTTGAGCTCCTGCATGAGAAAATCGAGCCGCCGGCCGACCTGGCCGCCCTTGCTCAATATATTGCGGATTTCCGCGATATGCGTGTCGAGCCGGTCGAGTTCCTCGCTGACGTCGAAGCGCTGGGCCAGCAGCAGCAGCTCCTGGTCGAGGCGGTCGCGCTCGATCTCGACACGCAGTTCCTCGGCTTTCTTGACCAGGCGTTCGCGCAGGCCGGCAATGATCTCCGGCAGCCGGCCGCGCAGTTCCGCCACCATGCCGGTGGCGGTGGCACAGCGCTCCTCTATCAGTGCGGCGAGTTTGGCGCCCTCGCGCTCGCGGGTGTCGACCACCTGGTCAAGGGTGGTTTCCAGCAGGGCCAGCAAGGGTTTGCCGAGTGCTTCCGGGTCCGGTGGCTGGCGCTGGATGACGCCCGGCCAGCGCAGCACGTCGATCGCGGTGACCGGTTCACTGGCCGGCAGCTTGCCGTTGATCGTGGCACAGGCCTGGATGAGCTTGTCGGCCAGGGCTGCGTTAATGCAGAGTTCACTGTCGGCGGTTTCCTCGGTTTCGAAACGCAGATAGCAGTCGATCTTGCCGCGGCCGAGGCGGGCGTTGATCCTTTCGCGCACCGCCGTCTCCAGCACGCGCAGATCCTCGGGCAGGCGCATGCTGACTTCCAGATAGCGATGATTGACGGAGCGGATTTCCCAGACGGCGCGTCCCCAGTCGCCCTGGTCCTCGGCACGCCCGAAAGCGGTCATGCTGGCAACCATAATCCTTGTTCCCTGTTGAAATTATTATTGAGGCCGCGTGACCGTACCGCGGCCGGATCGGCCCGGTCAGCGCCTTTCAAGTCGGGCATTCTGTGGTCTGACGGGCGAAATGTCCATTGAGCCGACGCCGGCAACGGCCATAGTCGTTATAATGCGCGTTTATCTAACCTGGAGAATTTCATGCGTCCAAGCGGAAGAGCGCCCAACGAGCTGCGGGCCGTCAAACTGACCCCCGAATTTACCTGTCATGCCGAGGGGTCGGTATTGATCGAGTTCGGCAACACCAAGGTGATCTGTAACGCCTCGCTCGACAGCGGCGTGCCGCCGTTTCTCAAAGGCAGCGGCCAGGGCTGGATCACGGCCGAATACGGCATGCTGCCGCGCTCGACCAACAAGCGCATGCGCCGCGAGGCGACACAGAACAAGCAGGGTGGTCGCACGGTCGAGATTCAACGCCTGATCGGCCGTTCCCTGCGCGCCGCGGTGGACCTGAAACAGCTCGGCGAAGTGACGATCGTCATCGACTGCGACGTTATCCAGGCTGACGGCGGCACGCGTACCGCCGCGATCACCGGCGGCTATGTCGCGCTGATGCAGGCAATCAACAATGCCCGCGCGCGCAAGATCATCAAGACCGTACCGGCAACCAGCGCCATCGCTTCTATCTCGGTCGGCATCTGTAACGGCGAACCGGTGCTGGATCTCGACTACGACGAGGATTCCACCGCCGAAACCGACATGAACGTGATCATGAACGACGCCGGCCATTTCATCGAGATCCAGGGCACCGCCGAGGGCCATCCGTTCAGCGACAGCGAGCTGGCCCGCATGCTGGAGCTGGCGCGTCACGGCATCGGCGAACTGTTCAGCAAGCAGCGCGAAGTGATCGGGCCGGGTTGAACATGACACGCGTGGTACTGGCGAGCGGCAATCCCGGCAAGCTGCGCGAGTTCGGCGAGTTACTGGCGGATGTCGGTCTGCAGGTGGTGCCGCAGTCGCAGCTCGGCATCGATACGGCGGCCGAAACCGGCCTGACATTTATTGAAAACGCCCTGCTCAAGGCGCGGCACGCCGCACGTGAAAGCGGACTGCCGGCACTGGCCGATGACTCGGGCATCAGTGTTGATGCCCTCGACGGCGCGCCGGGCATCTACTCGGCGCGTTACGCCGGCGCTGGCGCAGGTGATCAGGCCAACCTCGACAAGCTGATCGCGGCCCTCCGTGACGTGCCCGCGGACCAACGCACGGCCCACTACTACTGCGTCATCGTTTATCTACAGCACGCTGCGGACCCGACGCCACTGGTGGCGACCGGCCGCTGGCACGGTCACCTGATCACTGACCCGCGTGGTGGCAACGGCTTCGGCTACGATCCGATCTTCTACGTGACGGGCGAGGATTGCACGGCGGCGGAACTCGAGCCGGCACGCAAGAACCAGCTGAGCCATCGCGGCCAGGCGCTGCGCGCGTTGCTGGCCCAGTTGCGCGACGCTCATGGCTGAATTCGGGCAACCGCTGCCGCTGTCGCTGTACGTTCACATTCCCTGGTGCGTGCGCAAATGTCCGTACTGCGACTTCAACTCACACGAGCTGCGCGGCGAACTGCCGGGCGGCGACTATGTCGACGCGCTGCTGCGTGATCTCGATTACACGCTTGACCGCAGATCACAGCCGCCGCTGCAGAGCATTTTCATCGGCGGCGGCACGCCGAGCCTGCTGCCGGCCGACAACATGGCGCAGTTGCTCGACGGCATTGCCGCGCGCCTGCCGCTGGCCGATGACTGCGAGATTACCCTGGAAGCGAATCCCGGCACGGTCGAGGCGGCGCGTTTCCGCGATTTCCGTGCCGCCGGCATCAATCGCCTGTCGCTCGGCGTGCAGAGTTTTGCCGATGAACAACTGCGAAAACTCGGCCGCATTCACGACGCCGCCGAGGCCCGGCGGGCTATAGCCACGGCCGCCGACGCCGGCTTCGACAACTTCAATATCGATCTCATGTTCGGTCTGCCGGAACAAAGTGTGGATGCGGCGCTGGCGGACCTGGAACAGGCGTTCGCCTGCCAGCCGCGGCACATTTCCTGGTACCAGCTGACCATCGAGCCGAACACGGTGTTCTACAAGCAGCCGCCGGTATTGCCGGACGATGAAAATCTGTGGGCGATGCAGTGTGCCGGCCAGCGCCTGCTGCGCCAGCACGGTTACGACCAGTACGAGGTTTCGGCCTACGCCCGCGCCGGCAGCCAGTGCCGGCACAACCTGAACTACTGGCGTTTCGGCGACTATCTCGGTATCGGTGCCGGGGCACATGCCAAGCTGACCGATGTCGACGCGGGCACGATCCGGCGCCAGGCGCGCCACCGCCTGCCGGCCGCCTACCTGCAGAAAGCCGGTACGGCCGGTGTCATCGCCGATGATCGGCGGCTCGATACGGACGACGCCGTGTTCGAATTCATGCTGAATGCGTTGCGGCTCGAACGCGGCGTGCCCGTGTCACTCCTGCGCCGGCATGCCGGCGTGACCGAAGCCGATATCGCGGTGGCGCTGGACAACGCCCGCCGCCTGGGCCTGCTGCGCCGCGATCGCCGGCGGCTGCAGCCAACCGCGCGCGGCCGGCGTTATCTCAATGACCTGGTCGCCCTGTTCCTGCCGGACAATGATGCTGTTGCAGTCCATGGCTGACGCAGCAGTAAAATCCGTCATGCAAACCCCTATGCAAACAATGGTACTGGAGACCATCGGTGAGCCGCTGGTGGCGCAGACCCGGCCCGTGCCGGAACCCGCCGCCGGCCAGGTGCTGATCCGGGTCGACGCCTGCGCCGTCTGTCGCACCGACCTGCATGTCGTCGACGGTGAATTACCCGGGATACGCACACCGATTGTGCCCGGGCACGAGATCATCGGTCGCGTCGCCAGGCTGGGACAGGGCGTGACGGTGCTGGCTGTCGATGACTGCGTCGGCGTGCCGTGGCTGGGCTGGACCTGCGGCGAATGTCGCTACTGCCGACGCGGCCAGGAAAACCTGTGCGAGCGCGCGCGTTTCACCGGTTACCAGATCGACGGCGGCTACGCCGAATACGCGCTCGCCGAGGCCGGCTACGTGCTGCGTTTCGATCAGGTCGTTGACCCGGTCGCCACGGCGCCGCTGCTGTGCGCCGGGCTGATCGGTTATCGCTCATTGCGCATGACCGGCGATGCGCAGCGGTTGGGCCTGTACGGTTTCGGTGCTGCCGCCCACATCGTCGCGCAGATCGCATTGCACCAGGGTCGCGAGGTGTATGCCTTCACCCGGCCGGGGGATACGGCAAGTCAGGATTTTGCCCGCCGCCTCGGCGCGCACTGGGCCGGTGATTCGGACCAGTTGCCGCCGCAGCCGCTGGATGCGGCGATACTCTACGCGCCGGTCGGTGCGCTGGTGCCGGCGACCCTCCGGGCGGTGGATCGCGGCGGGATCGTTGTCTGTGCCGGCATTCACATGAGCGAGATCCCGGCGTTCGCCTACGAGCTGCTGTGGCAGGAACGGCGTGTGCAGTCGGTGGCCAATCTGACGCGTGATGACGGTGCGGCTTTCCTCGACCTGCTCAAGGAAGTCGCCGTGCATACCGAAACCCGCCGCTATGCGCTGAATGAGGCCAACCGCGCGCTGGACGATCTGCGCCATGGCCGCTTGCAGGGCGCGGCCGTGCTGGTGCCCTGAGTCGGGACACAAAAAAGCCCGCCGCGTCCGTGGACGGGGCGGGCCGAATGCTGGCAGGCCAGCGGCGGCGATCAGTTCAGCTGATCTTCTTCACCGATTTCCCACTCTTCCACCTGGACCTCGACGATTTTGCCGGTGACGGCGGAAACCTCGATCTTCCATTCGGTGCCGTCGCTATCGACGATGTCGAATTCATAGGACGGGTCGCCGTTGGCCTCGATCTCGTACTCGACTTCTTTAACCGTGCCCGGATACAGATCGGTGGCGGTCTTCTTGGCGTCAGCCTCGGATACCTTCATGCTCTTGTTGAACAGCGGATCCTCGGCACTGTCCACCTCGCGTTCCATTTCCAGGATGCGGGCGTCCTTGGCGCTGCACTCGAATTCCCATTCGTTGCCGTCGGCGTCACGGACTTCCACTTCATAGGCCGGTACGCCCTCGTCGGTGAATGACAAGTACTCGACCTTGACGAAATCGCCGGGTTTGATCTTGCTGACGGTCTTCAGGCATTTTTCCAATCCGCCCTTGCCGTGGCCGGCGAGCGCGTTGCCGCTGAAGCCGAGCACGCCGAGCAGCAGAATCGGTACAATGATGGTGATACGGTTAATCATGCGGAACCTCCTTGGGGGTCTCACTAAATTGTAGACCATCATAACTGATGCTGCAGCGCAGTAATACAGGAAAAAATACTGGTTTTTCAAAGGATAAATTCCCAGCCACGAAGTAATCCATGTCCTGTTCAACAGAGGTTCAACAAGTGACCGACAGCCTGGAGGCGACCATTACCGGTCGCCGGACCATTCATAACTTCCGCCCCGAGCCGGTGCCGGATGAGCTGCTGATCGCCGGTCTGCAGGTGGCCTGCTGGGCGCCAAACCACCGCATGAACGAGCCTTGGCACTTCTATCTGCCGGGGCCGCAGACGCGCGAGGCCATCTGTCAACTGAATGCCAGACAATTAGCCGAAACCAAGGGCGATGCCGCGGCGGCGAAGAAGTTGGAACGCTGGCGCAGCATGCCGGGCTGGCTGGTGGTGACCGCCGAGCGTGCCGTCGATCCGGTGCGTGACCAGGAAAATTACGCCGCCTGCTGCTGCCTGATCCAGAACCTGGCGTTATACCTGTGGGAAGCCGGCGTGGGGCTGAAATGGTCCACCGGAGAGGTCGTGCGTGATCCGCGTTTCATGGAACTGCTCGGCAGCGACCTGGCCAGCGAGCAGGTGGTCGGTCTGTTCTGGTACGGCTATCCCGACGAGGTGCCCGAGATGAGTAAACGGCCGGCTAGCGAGAGTCTGACCCGGCTGCCCTGACAGTCAGTCAAAACGCCAGCGCAGGTAGTCGGCAAGTGCCCGGCGTTGCCAGCAACAGTTGCGGCCGGATAACGCCTGTTGCTGTTTCAACAGGTTGACGCGCAATTCCAGCCATTGTTCTTCCCGTTCATTCATGCGTCTGCCTCCCGGTGGTCTGCATCTTCAGGATGCCGCCCACAGTGCCAGGCCTGCATGACTCTGGGATGACCACCGCGTTAAGCGCGGATGAAGCCGGCTTTCCAGATATTGTGGTTGTGTCAGGGTTCTGGCCCAGCAATCTTCATATTCCTGTCACACGCCGGGCATGAATTCGTCATCTGTGTTCGTAATACTCGCCGCCAGGTTTAGACCCGAAGGCCACGGCATGACAAGCGTACACAGAATGAAGCCGACATATTATAGAACCATCTTCATATCCGACGTGCATCTCGGATTTTCCGGCTGCAGCGCGCAGTATCTGCTCGACTTCCTGCGTTCGACCCGTTGCGACACGCTGTATCTGGTCGGCGATATCATCGATATCTGGCAGATGAAAAAACGCCTGTACTGGCCCCAGGCACACAACGACGTTGTGCGCACGATCCTCGGCAAGGCCAAGCACGGCACGCGCGTCATCTTCGTGCCTGGCAACCACGACGAAGTGCTGCGCGATATGGACGGTACTGTGCTCGGCAACCTGGAAATCCGCAACGAGCACATTCATACCACCAAGGACGGCAAGCGTCTGCTGATACTGCATGGCGACAAGTTCGACGCGGTCGTGACCTCGTCGCGGACTACCGCGCTGATCGGTAGCGCCCTGTATGAGCTGCTGCTCAAGGCCAATACCTGGGTGAACTACGTACGCCGGAAGCTGGGCTTTTCCTACTGGTCGCTGGCAGCGGTGCTCAAGCACAGGGTCAAGCAGGCGGTCAGCTACATCAGTAACTTCGAGGAAGCGCTCGCCTACGAGGCCAAGCGTCAGAAGGTCGATGGCCTGGTCTGCGGCCATATTCACCGTGCCGAGATCACGCACATCGACGATATGCTGTATCTCAACTGCGGTGACTGGGTGGAAAGCTGTACCGCGCTGACCGAGGCTCACGACGGCTCGCTGGAGCTGATTCACTGGACCGATGAGGTCGAGTCACTGAAACGCCTGAGTGTTGCCGCCTGATTGATCGTTCCGTCAACGCCATGAGAATTGCCATTGCCACCGATGCCTGGCTGCCCCAGGTCAATGGCGTCGTGCGCACGTATGAAAACACCACGCGGGAACTGCGCGAACTTGGTCATGACATCTGTCTGCTGACGCCGGCGACTTTCCACACCGTGCCATGCCCGACCTATCCGTCGATACGCCTGGCGATCAACCCGGGGCCGCGTTTGCGGCGCACGCTCGAAGCCTTCCAGCCCGACGCCATTCATGTCGCGACCGAGGGGCCGCTGGGCCACGCCGCGCGCCGTTATTGCCTGAAAAACGAACTGCCGTTCACGTCGTCGTTTCATACGCAGTTTCCCGAATATATCCGCATGCGCGCGCCGATTCCGCTGGCCTGGTCCTACGCCTACATGCGCCGGTTTCACGGCCCGGCCACGCGCACGCTGGTGCCGACCGAGTCGCAGCGCCAGCGTCTGCTTGAACGCGGTTTCAGCAACGTCGTGACCTGGTCGCGCGGTGTCGATACGAACATCTTCAGACCTTCCGCCGACAAATCATTCCTGCCGCAACCGCGACCGATCTTCATGTACATGGGTCGTGTGGCAGTGGAAAAGAACATCAACGCGTTTCTGGATCTGGAACTGCCGGGCACGAAGGTCGTCGTCGGCGATGGCCCGGATCGACAGAAGCTGGGTGAACAGTACCCGGACGTGGTGTTTAGCGGCTACCGATTCGGCGAAGAACTCGCGCGCTATCTGGCGGCGGCGGACGTGTTTGTCTTTCCCAGTCGCACCGACACCTACGGCCTGGTCATGCTCGAGGCGATGGCTTGCGGCCTGCCGGTTGCCGCCTATCCGGTCACCGGGCCCATCGACGTCATCAGCAACGGTGTGACTGGCGTAATGAACGAGGACCTGCGCGCAGCCGCTCTGCAGGCGCTACAGCTCGACCCGCAGGACTGCATCGACTTCGCACATTCGCGCTCATGGCGTTACTGCGCCAAGGGCTTTGCCGACAACCTCGATCCGTTCAATGCGCCGCCGCAGGATCAGGACAATCCGGTCACGCAGATCACGCTCTGAACAGACAGCTAATGTCGGTACTGCAAACCAGTCCGTTCCGCCTTTCCAGCCAGCCCGTACAGGATGGTTGGTGCGCCGTGCTGAGAAATGCACTCTACCGCGGTGTCGAAGCGGCCAGCGGGCTGGCCGAGCTCGATGCAATCTATCGTGGCAACGACTGGCCGCGACAGCCGCGCGCCTTTTGCGAGCAGGCGTTGCGACTGCTGCAGATCGACTACCGGGTTAACCCGGCAGAGCTCGATCATGTCCCGCGCACCGGACCGGCGATCGTCGTCGCCAACCACCCGTTTGGCGGTCTCGACGGCATCATCGCGGCGCATCTGCTTACCGGCATACGCAGCGATTTGCGCATCATGGTTAATTTCCACCTGTGTCGCATCGACGAATTGCGCGAACTGTTCATTCCGGTCGATCCGTACGCCGGCGAGCAGGCGCGTCGCAGCAACAGCAGACCGCTGCGCGAGGCATTGCGCTGGATACGCGAAGGCGGTTGCCTGCTGGTATTTCCCGCCGGAGACGTGGCGCGTTACTCGGTGCCGCAGCGCGGTGTCCGCGAAGTTGCCTGGAATCCGATGATCGGTCGGCTGGTCCGCATGACCGCCGCGCCGGTCGTGCCCGTGCATATCCACGGTCGCAACAGCTGGCTGTTCCAGACGCTCGGCCTGCTGCACCCGCGCGTGCGCACGTTCATGCTGCCGCGAGAATTGCTGAACAAGACGGGCAGGCAGGTTGATCTGCGAGTCGGCCGGCCAGTCAAGTACAGCCGTCTGCAGCGTCTGGATAGCGATGAAAAAGTGACGCGCTACCTGAAGATGCACAATGGCTTGCTGGCTCGGCAATCAGCCGTTGATCGGCAACCGGCGGCGCGCAACCATGTCGATGGTGCAGCGGTGATTGCGGCGACGCCGGCCGATCTGCTGCAGGCCGAGATCGCGCATCTCGCGCCGGATCAGTGTCTGCTGACGCACGGCGACATGCAGGTGTTCATCGCCCGGGCCGCGCAGATGCCATGGCTATTGCAGGAGATTGGCCGTCTGCGCGAGCTGACCTTCCGCGCGGTGGGCGAGGGCACCGGCCGGGCGATCGACCTGGATCACTACGATACCTATTACCAGCACCTGTTCATCTGGCACAGGAGCAGGCGGGAAATCGTCGGTGCCTATCGGCTGGCCCGGGTTGACGATATCGTCAGCCGTCATGGTCGGCAGGGGCTGTACACGCATTCGCTGTTTCGTTATGGCAACCGGCTGCTCGATTACATGGATCCGGCCATCGAACTTGGCCGTTCGTTCGTCCGGCCCGAGTACCAGCGTCACCATACCTCGTTGCTCATGCTCTGGCGCGGCATCTGCAGCTACCTGGCGAACAATCCACGCTACCGTTACCTGTTCGGCCCGGTGACGATCAGCGGCGACTACGACCGGCACTCGCTGTGCCTGCTGGTCGACAGCCTGCGGTTGAACAATGGCCAGCCCGGCCTGCGGGTGAAACCGCGTACGCCGCTGCCGAATCAGCGGCCCGCTTTCCTGGCCGACGAGGATCTGCACTGCGTTAGCGACATCGATCTGGTCTCCGACCTCATCGCCCAGATCGAGGCCGACCACAAGGGCGTGCCCGTTTTGATCAGGCAATACCTGAAGATGGGCGGCAAGTTCCTGGAATTTAACGTCGATCGCGACTTCAACAACGCTGTCGACGGCCTGATTGTTGTCGACATGAAACAGACCGCCCCGCAACTGCTGCAGCAGTACATGGGCCGGGTTGGTGCTGACGCCTACCTCAAATCCTCAGCCACCTCTCGGCACGACTAAACCGTTCAAGCATAGCCGGAGTCAGGCCGCGCCGGCGGCCGGCGCGTCTATGTGTTGAGTGTGTGTATAGCGTTAACTCGGCTCCCGACACGAGTTACTTGGGCATTTTCCGTGTAAAATCGTCCTCAATGTCAGAGGATCATGCAAATACATCGCATTACTATCTGCTAGTTATTATTACCAACGGCCCGCCGATTGCAACGCCGGGAGTATGGTTATGATCGAGCAGATAAAATCATCCGGTATGCTCAAACGTAACCGGCTATACGAACGCAGCCCGTGGCGGCTATTGCTTGCCGGTGGCCTGGGATTGGCGCTGCTGTATGTCCTGCTCCCTTATGGGCTGACAGCAAGTGCCCTCTATGTGCTTGCTACCCTGGCGGCAGCCGTTACCGTGACGGTTGCCGTGTACCGGGAAAAACAGCTGTTTTGTTCCCTGGCCTGGAAACTGATAGCGATGGCACT
Source organism: Methylohalomonas lacus (assembly GCF_024808875.1). Taxonomy (GTDB): domain Bacteria; phylum Pseudomonadota; class Gammaproteobacteria; order Methylohalomonadales; family Methylohalomonadaceae; genus Methylohalomonas; species Methylohalomonas lacus. The sequence continues at coordinate 47,872 of NZ_JANUCT010000010.1, read as the reverse complement.
GGTACTTGCAGCCATAGGGCACGGTATCTGGTACTGGCTGGATCTTGTGGGCCTGGAACCTTTTCCATCGGCAGCCGATATATTCTACCTGGCGATATATCCACTGTTTATGATGGCGTTATGGTTGCTGGGTAAGCGGAAAAATACCGACGACAGCACTTTAAGTGATGCACTCATCATCGGTATTTCGGCAGGTGTGTTGGGCTGGGCTCTGTTGATTGAGCCATATGTGAATGCGCCTGATATCACGCTGTTGCAGTTGCTTGTTTCAACGGCCTACCCGGTCGCCGACTTGATCCTGCTGCCCATGATCCTGCATCTGGTTTTTCTTCAGCGAACGCGTATTACTGCGCATACACTGCTGCTGGCCGGCATGCTCGCCTACCTGGCTGCCGATATGCTTTATGCGCACGGCAATTCGGCCGGCTGGTACGGGCCCGGTGGCTTCACCGACGGGTTATGGCTGGTTGCCTATAGCCTGTTTGTCGCTGCCGTATGGCACCCATCTTCCAGTGAAGTACCGACATCACATGCCTCGACGGCGCGGCTATCCAGCCAGCGATTATTTATCCTGGGGACTGCGTCTGTATTTGTGCCGGCACTGATACTACTGACTGTTGGAACTGAAATTGGGGTGGTCCGTGTCGCTGCATTTGCCTCGATCCTGCTGTTTCTTCTGATTATGCATCGTATGGCCGGGCTCATACGGGAAACGCAACACCAGGCTGAAAGACTTGAACGCCTATCGCGGATGGATCCATTGACGGGGGCATCCAATCGTCGCGATCTTGAGTACCAGCTGAAACGGGAGGTAGCGCGTGCCGAACGTCTGGGTACAACCCTGTGTCTCGCATTTCTCGACCTGGATTACTTCAAGGACTTTAATGATACATACGGACACCCGGCAGGTGATGCACTGTTGCAGAATTTGGTGGACGCCTGGCAGTCGGACTTGCGTCCGACCGACATGCTAGCCCGTATTGGTGGCGAGGAGTTTGTGATTATTTTTCCGGACACCGATATCGAACAGTGCCAGAAGGCAGTAGAACGTTTACGTAAACTGATCCCGCGCGGCCAGACCTGTTCGGCGGGTTTGGCGGTATTTGCTCCTGGAGAAACAGCCGATGAGCTGATCAACCGTGCGGATCGGGCATTATATTTGGCTAAGAATACGGGGCGGGATCGCGTTGTTCGTGCAGATGACGGACCTTCATTGAATAGGGCTGCGCAAAAAGGTTAAATTGAAATGCTCGCCCCTCTATCTGTTTCTGCCCGCAGCGCTTGTGTTCAGACCAACACCAACATGGAGCCTTGCTCATAATAGCGGGATCCCAGTCGGACTGCAGTGAAATGGTGTCGATGTGATTTAAATTTGCCCAGTTATCAGTTAGCAATTTCTTCAGAGTTATATACGACACGGCAACAGAGCTGCCATGCCGCACAGTATACGGATGCAACTGACCAGCGACCCCGCACACATCGTTTTGCGCGGGAACAATCGGGATGCCTGTATCCTCGCCGTGGATGATTACCGGCTTTACCTCGACTGCCCTGGTCGTGGCCTGTGCAATTACCGTATTGAGCTGCATAGCCATGTACTGGAGAAGCCTTGAGCATCGCCTCCTGAGCCCGGAGGACAAAACCGGGTCTCCTGCCTGATGCAGCATTTGGGCGTTACTAGGCCAGCCTTCTCCAGACCAACGATTATCCCCTAAGCCATGAACTGCCGGTTAACGCTGTTTGGACATATCGTCATACGTCGCATCCCGACCGATATGTTCATGAATGAACCGCTTGATGTGATCCATATCGTCCTCGCACCAGCGCCAGGCACCATGGATTAATCCCAGCCCGAGGAAAAAGAACATTAATGCACCGATCGGGAATGTCAGTGGTACGGGTTTTTGATGGCCTTCAAACGGGCCCGTCAGGAAAACCCAGAAGGAAAACAGTGTGATGAACAGGATGCCACCCAGCCAGATTGCAGCGAAAATTTGCGCAGGAGGGTGAATCTGGAATTTGCCACGCAGATGTAATTGCCCGTTTACGTGATCGAACGAGGCCTTGAGACAGGGTTGGAAGGCATTGCCAAAGGTTCTGCCGCTTGAGACGGGATAAAGCCGGTGCATGCTGACACCTCGATGGGTTGCGGTGCCCGCAATACCGCCGGGATGATTTTGACTGAATAGCAGCTTTAGACTGAAACCCGGTAGCAGGTGTTGCTTGAGACGATTGACTGCCAGAGTTCGCTGACAGGTGAGCGGGATCTCGGCTTCTTCGCTGGGTAGGATTTTATCGAGGAGTCGAAACAGCATGATATCTCCTTCTTCGTTGTCGTTGATTTCGTGAACAAGGCCGTTTCATACTGCACAAGCGCAACATGGTGATTAGAACATGCGACCATAATCGGGCTCAAATCCGCAAGCAGCCTTTGTCAATATCTAGGTATTGGCGATAGCCGGTAACCAAGCAAGCTGGGGAGGATCGCGTGCTATACATGTGCAAACGAGTGTTGAATCAGGGTCTTAGTCCATTGCCAGGATGGTTCTTATTGCGTCTTACCGCCAGGGCGCATGATGTCAGCGATCAGGTTGTGTCCCAGGGTGAATACGGACCGCCGCCAAGCTTAGCCTTGAGGAACCGGCCAGGATTCGAAGAATCATGGCGAGCAAATAGCTGAATGCCCTGGAACTGGCCAATGTATTGCCGGCCGCGTTCAGGCAACAGTTTCACGCGCCGGACCACGATCGAGCCGGGCGGTATGATTGCCATTCATCGCCATGATAAGCGTCCGGATTTAGTCTATATACTGGTGGTGAAATTATCGAATATGGTAACAACCATCCCGACCTCTTTTTGCTTATCAGGCAAACCGGGGTCGACGCCTGAGCTGGCCTTAACCAGTAAGGATGTCCTGGATTACATTGAGCGCGTCTATGACTCTGTTGAATGGCGATAACTGGAAATGTATCAACACAATGACTACGCTTAACTTAAACGTTTGCGGAAACAATGTAGAACCCATATTAGGAATATCATGGGTAAGTCAAGTAATCGAAATTCCCGGTTGGCCTGCACAGTCAGTTATCTGCTGACACAGATCCTATGATAGTTCGTAGATTGACTTTGTGTGTGCTACTGATGTTTATGAAGCTGCCTGCTATCGCCTTTGCCCAAGCGCCGTGTCCTGGGATTCATGTTAAAATCCTGGATATCAGAAATAGCACCGGAGCAGTAGCTTGCGCGCTTTTCGAAGCACCTGAGGGCTTCCCTGCTGAGTTTTTGCGCTACGCGACTAATATCATGATGATAAAAGTTCGGGATACGCAGGCGCGCTGTGACTTTCTGGATATACCGTCGGGAACATATGCGTTGGCCGTCATTCATGATGAAAATATGGACGGCAAGCTGGACACTAATTGGTTGGGTCTCCCCAGGGAAGGCTACGGCTTTTCAAATGACGCAAAAGCCTCGATGAGCGCCCCTTCGTTTGAGGCTGCCAGCTTTCCGTACGACGGCCAAAATCTGGATCTAACGATCAGCTTGAATTACTAGCAATCCATGAATACCGAAGAGTTATTTAAATCCAGTACACCCTTGCAGAGTTTTTCGCCCTAATATTAAAGTCACTCAAGCTAATTTTGGGTTTGTCGCTACCGTTTGACTTACAGTTAGGCTCTGAGCCAGAAAGTTCAAATATATGGAATATGGATTACGACAAGCGACCGAAGACGACTATGAATTTTGCTACGATCTTACAAAGCAGAATATGTACGATTTATTCTGTCGTCATTGGGGAGGATGGGTCGACTCGGAGTTTCGTAAAGGGTTTGTTATAGAGAATATTCAAATCCTGCTGGTTCACGGGCAACGGATCGGATATTTTTGCTGCAAGGTTAGCGAAGATTCAATTTATATTGATAACCTACAAATAGCGTCCCGTTATCAGGGGCGAGGCATAGGGGGAAAAATTCTCTCCGACTTTCTGGACAGGCACAGAGACACTGTAATCAAGCTCACTACGTTTGTGGATAATCCAGCTGCAAAACTCTATGAAAGGTTGGATTTTCAAGTGGTCGAAAAAAATGGTCCCACCATCAAGATGGAAAAAAACCTGACAAGGCTGTGCCGGGCACCGACAAGCAATGCCGGTGAACATTGATACCATAGGATCCAAGGGTGGCCGTTTATGATGGAGTTTCACTGGAGAATACGCCAGATCACCCAGGAAAATCCGGGTTTGATGGATGCCTTGTTGAAGATCTTCGGAGAAGTCTTCAGTGATCTGGAGGCTTATATCAGAAACCGGCCCTGTACTGACTACATACAACAGCTACTTGGAAGCGGCTATTTCATTGCACTAGTTGCCCTGAAGGACGAGCAGGTTATAGGAGGTCTTGCTGCTTATGAACTCAGGAAATTTGAACAGGAGCGCAGTGAGATCTATATATACGATCTCGCGGTTTTGGAGGCGCACAGACGACAAGGCATTGCAACTGCGTTGATCCAGGAACTGAAGAACATAGCGGTTGATCGCGGGGCTTATACCATCTTTGTGCAGGCCGATACCGGGCCCGAAGACGAGGCAGCGATTGCTTTGTACTCCAGGCTGGGAAGCAAGGAGAACGTACTGCATTTTGACATTCCCGTGCGTAGTCGTACTACAGCCCCATGACCGTGCATGGCAGGGGCACCCTCCTGCAGGCATTCTGGTTCAAACAAGCCTCAGTAATTCCATGAAATGCCCTTGAAAGTGGTGTCCGTGCCCCTTGAGGCTGTTACAAGATCATTATCGTTGCCAGAAACAGCATTAGACCCATGCCGATGATATCGGTAAACGTGGTCAGGAAGATGCTGCTGGCGGTGGCCGGGTCGGCGCCGAAGCGTTTGAGAACCAGCGGCACCATGACGCCGAAAATGCCGCTGCCGATGCAGGCGCCGGTCATGGCAAGTACTATTACGATCCCCAGTGTCAGTGGCTGCATGGACTCGGTTGCCATGGCGTAACCGAACATGGCGATACCCGCTATCAAGCCGACTATGGCACCGTTGAGTGCGCCTAAAAGAATTTCCTTGCGCAACAGTTTGCGAACCGGGTAGTCACGCAACTGGCCGAGTGTGATGCCGCGTAGCGTAATCGCCAACGCCTGACAGCCGGTGTTACCGCTCTGGCCTGCCAGTACAGGCAGGAATACGGCCAGTGCAACGACCTGCGTGATGGTATCCTCGAACATGCCGACGACGAAAGCGGCTGCGAATGCCGTGACCAGGTTGATCAATAGCCACGGGTGACGCATGCGGAATGCCTGTAATACCGAAGTACTGATCTGTTCCTCCTTGTCGACACCATACTGACTGCCAGCCTGGCCGCTGATCTCCGAGGCGATACGTTCGTACAGTTTCCAGCCATGCACCACGCCGACGATACGCCCGTCGTTATCGACGACCGGGTACAAGGGATAGTGCCGGTACATGGCCTCGCTCACTGCTTCCTGGACCGATGTGTTCGGGTCAAACGTGAAGGGCTTTTTGAGCATGATGTCGGCCAGTGTTTGCGACGGTTTGGCCAGCAACAGATCGCGCATGCCGACCACGCCGACCAGGCGCTCTTCCTCGGTGGTGAATATATAGCTGATCTCGCTGATGTCCGTGCTCTTGACGAGAAACGTGAGCGCTTCGGCCACCGTATAGCTGGACGGCAGGATGGCGGGCGTGGTGGTCATCAGCTCGCCGACGGTTTCTTCAAGGCCGGAGATGACCGCCCGGGTTGCCTGATCCTCGGGCGTGGCGCTTTCAGCGAGATGTGAGGCGATCTTGTTAGCCTGCTCGCTATTCAGACGTGAGAGCACGAACTGGATTTCGTCAGGCGGCATTTTCGCCAGTTGCTCGGCGGCATCTTCCGGTGTTTTCAGCTTGATGTCGTCGACCAGTTCAATCATTCCCGGGCTGCGCGGCATGATCTGCTCCTTGGAGATGGGCTGTATGCATCCAGTATACAGGCAAGCCCGGCAACGGCCGCAAACCATGGCTTTCCCGGAGGCAAGGTCATTCGAACCGGTGCGGTGGTCTGCTTCGGCGCCATGGCTGAATCGAGGGAATACAGGGAATATATAGTGACGCGCCGGCCTGCCGCTCGCGTAAAATAGCGTCGATGTCAGACGCAAGCGCCAATATTCCCCATTATGATGTGATCATCGTCGGCGCCGGCGCGGCCGGATTGATGTGCGCGATCACGGCCGGTCAGCGCGGCCGGCGGGTGCTGGTGCTGGATCATGCCAACCGGGTCGGCAAGAAGATTCTCATGTCCGGCGGCGGGCGCTGCAATTTCACCAACCTGTATTCGACGCCGGAGAATTTCATCTCGGCGAACCCGCATTTCATGAAATCAGCGCTGGGCCGCTATACGCCATGGGACTTCATCGCACTGGTGGAAAAGCATGGCATCGGTTATCACGAGAAGAAGCTCGGCCAGCTGTTCTGCAACGAGTCGTCAAAGGACATCGTCCGCCTGCTGCTGGCCGAGTGCGCGGCTGCCGGAGTTACAGTGCGCACGCATTCGCCGGTGCGCATAGCGCAAACCGGTGAGCCGTACCGGCTGGTCACGCCGCAAGGGGAGCTGTCCTGCGAATCACTGGTGATCGCGACCGGCGGGCTGTCGATCCCGAAAATGGGTGCGACCGGTTTCGGCTACGAACTGGCGCACTCGCTGGGTATCCCGGTGCAGCCGACACGGGCAGCGCTGGTGCCGGTGACTTTCGACGGTCGCAAGCTGAAACAGTTGCAGGACCTGGCCGGCGTGTCGCTGGATAGCGTCACGGCGGCAGACGGCGTCGAATTTCGCGAGAATCTCCTGTTCACCCACAAGGGTCTGAGTGGACCGGCCATCCTGCAGGCATCGAGTTACTGGCAGCCCGGCCAGCCCCTGCAGATCGATCTGTTCCCCGACATGGACCTGGTCGAACATCTACGCGCGCAGCGCGAGCAGCGGCCAAAGCTGGTATTGAAGAATCTGCTCGGCGAGCGACTGACCCGGCGCGTGGCGCAGCGCTGGTGCGAACTGTGGCTGGAGAATAAGCCGCTGGGCCAACTGAGCGACGCTGATATCGAGCAGGTTGCGGCGCATTGCCAGCCGTGGACGGTATGGCCGTCCGGTACCGAGGGTTACCGCACTGCCGAGGTGACGCTCGGCGGTATTGATACGACAGCGTTGTCGTCAAAGACCCTGGCCTGCCGCGATCATCCGGGTCTGTATTTCATCGGCGAAGTGGTCGACGTCACGGGCCACCTGGGCGGGCACAACTTCCAGTGGGCCTGGGCGTCGGGTTATGCGGCGGGTCAGTATGTCTAGCGGCTTAGCTGTACCGGTAAGCGGCTAGTCACGCGCGCCCGCGGGTATGAGATCGCTGGTGGTCCAGCTGACAAACAGCAGTACGCGCCAGCGGGTGAGGTTGGAGAAGCCGAAGGTCGGGTCGGTACTGGCGATCAGCGCGCCGTCATCCGCGTCGTAGGCAAAGGCCGCGATCTTGGCGACGCCTTCCTGCTGCTCTTTCTTGAAGAGGGGGAGTTCCGGCAGCTCGGGCGCTGTCGCAAACGGCACCGGCACTTCGATGCTGGGCGTACCGAACAGGGTTCGGCGTTCGTCGATGGACAGGGCGCCGGCACGCACCTCGACGATGACGTCGGCGCTGTCCGCTGACCTGGCCATGCGCAGGTCCTGTTCCAGCAAATGCTGGCGAATTGCGCCGACGGCGTATTGACCGTCGCCGTCCTTGAATCTCGAGGTCTGCAGCCAGACGCGCGTATCTGCCGGCAGCTCGAGTGTCAGTTTCCTTGCCGCTGCATCGGCGGCCCCGGAAATGAGCAGCTGTTCGGTGGCGCTGCGGGCCGGCAGCGTCTGTTTGGTGCTGGTACAGCCGAGCAGGGCGGTGCCCAGTAGCAGGATCACAACGAGTCGGTACGTCATTGGTGACTTCAGGATTCAGACAGGTGGCGTGTTGTTCTGATACACGATTACAAGTGGAACAGGAATTCCTGCATGCCATTGCTGAGCAGCTTGGCCCGCTCGATGCGGTAGTCCGACATGCAGTGGGCCAGGTCGTCCGGCGTATAGCGCGGTGCCTCGCATTCGCGGCTGGTCATGCGGATGTTCGCCAGCCGGGTCGAGGTCAGGGCGTCATCGTCGGCTTCCCACACCGGGTAGTACGGACCGGGTCGTTCCGGCATCTGCTTGCCGGAATAGACGATCAGCGCATGAACCAGTGTACCCGGCTGTGCACGTCCGGCAATCTCGGCCATGACCGCCGTCAGTGCTGGCCGCTGCAGGTAGTTGAGCAGATCCCAGCACAGCACCATGTCAACGGGTTCCGAACTGCAGGCCGGCAGGACGGATTCGGCCAGCTGTCGGCACTGTGCCTTGTCCGCCTCGGCATTCAGCGACTCGATGGAGACCGGCAGGTCGGCGATCTCCAGCCGGCAGCGGAACTGGTTGAGAAAGCCGATCGTCGCCGCCTGCGCCGGCCCGAGATCGAGCACGACCCAGCGGCCACCGGCGAGCATTTTCTCGGCGAGCGAAACAAACAGCGGCGCCTTCAGCGCCTCGGGCGCCAAAGGTTCGTTCCGCCCGACGGCGGTACTGACGGCACTCACGACTGCTCAGGGGCGATTACGTCAACCAGCGGTGCCTCCCTTGGCGGCCTGCGCCGTCGTATCCGGGCTGCTTGAAGCGGTCGATTCCGGGCTGGCGGCCGGTTTGCTGTCACCGCTGCCTGCCTGTTTGCCGGGGAACGCGGTGGTCTTGCCGTTGCCGCGGTTGTCGGCGAAGGCCTTCTGCAATGCCTCGGATTCCGGGTCCATCTCGATCGAGCCCTTGAAGCGGGCGCCGTCTTCCAGGCTGACGCGCGGCGAGATGATATTGCCGCGCACTTCCGCGGTCTTGCGGATGCTGATGCGTTCGGCGCCGTACAGGTCACCTTCCATGAAACCGTCAACATTGATGCTGTTGGCGTAGACGTCGGCGGTGACCTTGCCCTGGCTGCCGATCGTCAGGGCATTGTGCTTGAGGTTGACCGTGCCCTTGACCTCGCCCTCGATGATCAGGTCTTCCTCGCCCCTGAGATCGCCATTGATGTGAATGGAAGGGCCGATTACCGCGGCTTCACGGCGGCCGCTGGTCGCGGCCTGACGGGCCGGGGCCGGTTGCGGGCTGCCGGTTTCCATGGCTGCCTCGTCGTTGGGATAGAAGTCGTCGTCTTTCGCGGCTGCGTCGCGCTTGTTGAAATCAAACATAGTCGTCCTCTTGGGGTTGAGGTTATACCGCTGGTTGTCCTCCTCCCCAGGAGACACCTTTTAAAGTATATGCCTGAACCGGCCGCTGTCTACCCGTCCAGCACGAATTACCGGTTGATTACTGTGACTGGCATAGCAAATCATTCAATCTCTGCCGCGACCGGGGCCGCATTATCCAGCTTGTCCGTGGACGGCGCTGTAATACAATGAGCGGGCTTTTCAGGGGAGCGCCATGGCAGCCAGAAAATCATCCAGGATCGACGCTTTCAACCTGCAGCCGGGTCGCGCCATCAGCCAGAAATACGAGGTGGTGGAAAAGCTTGGTGCCGGCTGGGAGGGCGAGGTCTACCAGATCCGTGAGCGCAATACCGGCATCGAGCGTGCCGCCAAACTGTTCTATCCCCAGCGCAATCCGGGCAACAAGACCGCGCGCACCTACGCCTGCAAGCTCCACCGTCTGCGCCACTGCCCGATCATCATCCAGTATCACACCGAGGAGACCATCACCTACCGCGGCATCCCGATCACGGTGCTGGTGTCCGAGTTCGTCGAGGGCGAGCTGTTATCGCAGTTCCTGAAGAAGCAGCGCGGCGGTCGACTGAGTCCGTTCCAGGCGATCCACCTGCTGCACGCGCTGGCGGTGGGCATGGAGGCCATTCATCATCTGGGTGAGTACCACGGCGACCTGCATGCCGACAATATTATCGTCAGCCGCTTCGGTCTCGGTTTCGAACTCAAGTTGCTCGACATGTTTCACTGGTCCTATCCGAAGCGTGAAAACATTCAGGGGGATATTCTCGATATGGTCCGGCTGTTCTATGATGCGCTCGGTGGGCAGAAGCATTACTCGCGCCAGCCGGACGCGGTCAAGCGCATCTGCTGTGGTCTGAAGCGTTCCTTGATCCTCAAGCGTTTCCGCAGTTCGTCACACCTGCGTGAACACCTGGAGACGATGTCCTGGGAATGAGCAGTCAGGTGGTAAATCTTCTGTGTGGTACCCGGCTCTGCCAATAAACTCTTGCTGGATACTGTTAGCGCATTCCCTGGTTATCGAGCTGCCAGTCGATGACGGCGGTGCGGTCGATGTGGGTGAACGGGCTGACCAGATTTTTCAGATCGCGCCAGACTTTCGGTGACGAAAATAGGACGTCGATTTTCGTGTTGTGCTGCTCGGCAAGTTGTTGCAGCGTCGCCATGGTGTTGCGACGCTCGGCCTGGGTCAGTTCGCGTTGCATGATCACGAGCAGATGCAGCGTATCGCCGTTTGCCGTGGCAACGACCGCGGGATAATGGCGGATTTCCAGGCACAGGCTATCCTGGCTCAGCTGCTGGATGGCTGCTTCCAGTAGCGACTGGTGTTCACTAGCCAGGGTTGGCGTTTTCATATTTTCAGGTCCTGTATGGTTTCTGTTTCCTGTTCATCAGGTTCATCCGTATCGTCAGCTTCGTACAGATGATCTTCCTCGGAACGCGGGTCGAGTTCCGGCGCCAGCGGGGTCGTTCGCGGTACCGCCATGAAGGCCGTTTGATGCCTGTCCGGTGCGGTGTCATGCCAGCGCCACATGAATGCAGCGACGAGCGCCGCCGTGATCATGATGAAAACGAACAAGCCACTGGAGCCCAGCAGCCACATGAACAGCGCCGCCAGCAGCGGTCCGATTGCCGCACCGATGCCGTAGAGCAGCAGCATGACGGTGGTGGTCATGACGAACTGGCCGTGGGGGGTCTGATCATTGGCATGGCAGACGCTGAGCGGGTAGACACTGTAGGCGATGCCGCCAAAGATCAGCGCGCTGAGCAGCGTCAAGCCCGGGCCGCCCAGATTGAAGATAAAGCTCAGCGGCATGACGACCATGGCGAGCCCCAGAACCAGCATCAGCAACCCGCGGTCGTAACGATCCGAAAGCTTGCCGATCGGCCACTGCAGGATGAGACCACCGATGATCGACAGTGCCATAAACAGCGATATCTTGGCGCTGCTGAGACCGTGCTGGATGCCCCAGGCCGGCGCCAGTGTCAGGTAGGCACCGATGATCATGCCCGAGCTGAACGAACCGAGCGAGCCCTGGGGTGCACGGCGCATGAAATCCAGAAACCGGATTTTGTGTACCTCGATCTGGGCCGGATGCGTCGCCCGGGTCAGTGCGATCGGGATCAGGCACAGGGCGAACAGCAGCGCGGTAACCAGGACCAGTTCGATGCCGACCGGGTCGCCAACGTTGAGCATGAGCTGGCCGGCGGCCATGCCGAGGTAGTTGCTGATCATGTAAAAGGAAAACAGCCGGCCACGATCGCCCTGCGTAGCGATTTCCTGCAGCCAGCTTTCGATAACCAGGTACATGCCGGCGAGCGAGAAACCGGTCAGGGCACGCAATACAGACCAGGTTGCCAGCGAATCGAATAGCCCGTGCAGGATGACCGAGATCGTGGCCACGGCGGCGAACGCCGTAAACGAGCGAATATGGCCGACGCGGGCGACTATTGTGCGGGCATACAGCGAGCCGGCCATCATGCCGCCGAAGTAACTGGCCATGACGATACCGATCACCTGCGCGTTTACGGCACCCAGCGACATGCGCACGCTAAGGAAGATGTTCAGCAGGCCAACCGCCATCATGAACAGAAACACCGAGATCAGGATCGAGGGCAACGTCCTAGTGAGCTGCAGACCGGGGTTAAGCAGATTGATCGTGACCATGGAACTGTCCAAGCCTGTTGACGCGGTGTGATCGGGGCCGAATTGTGCCATACATCGCGCGCGTATTAACGCAAATTCTCACTGCCGGGGCGGCAGTCCGGCAGCGGCGAGTTTGATGAAAATATTTTCTCGTTTCCATTCAAAAAAATCACTGTACGCCGCCGGTGTCGATGCTATAAAGCGCGGAATTCACCAGCCAAGCGCAGGTGGAGGTATTCCGGGACCGGCATGATCGACCAATGCCGGCGTCCGGTAATGTAACGGCTACTTAATTGAGGGCTAAACCGCATGGACATCAGCCGGGATCAGACCGATTACCTGGAAGATGATGGTTTTATCAGCGATGACAGCAACGACGATATCGCCACGCTGGATGCCAGCCTCGAGCAGGACGTCAATGGCGTCGCCTGGCGCGAGATTGAGAAATACCGCGAGCGTCGCGAGCTGGAAAGCATCCTCAAGGATGATTTTTACAACGATCTCGATATCAACAGTGTCTGGGACTAGCGCGCTGCGGCCCTGAGCCGTACATGTCCGGTCTCCGGTGCGGGTGAGCTAGGGCAACGGCAGTGGTGGCTTTTGCAGCTTGTCAATCCGGCCGCTCAGGTCGCTGAGTGTTTCTATGATTTCACGCCGGTCAGTGTCCTGTCGGTAGACGGCGTATACCTGGCGTTCGATAACCGGTGCTTGCGGCACCGGGAACAGGCGTCCGGCCTCGACCCATGGCTGAACCTGCGGCTCGGCGAGATAGGCGGCGCCGGCGCCGCTTGCCAGCAGCTCAAGTGCGGCGGCACCCAGACCCAGCCGCAACCCGGGTGCCGGTGCGTCCGGGAACAGCTGCGCGTGCTGGTGGGCGAAATCGCCGCCCCAGTCGACGTAAATGTAGTGTAGACCCAGCGCCTGTTCGAGTGGTGCCTGCGGCTGAGAACTGACCAGCAACAGGCGAAAGCGGCAGCTCTCCGTAACGGTCAGCTCCGGCAGCCGCGGCGGTTCGAACAGCAGACCGAAATCGAGGCTGCGATCGAGCACCCGTCGCAATATCGATTCCGGGCCAAGGGCATCGGCGCTGATGGCCACATCGCCGTGCTGTCGTTGTACCCACTGCAGCCAGTCCGGAATGAGAATCGCCCAGAGATTGGGTAGCGCCGCCATGGTGATATGCTGGCCGCTGTCGTCGCCGACCGCGACATCCAGCCGTGCCCGGTTCCAGTTGGCAATGATGGCCTCGGCATGGCGCAGCAGCTTCTGCCCGGCGGTGGTCAGCTGGATGTTGTTCCGATCGCGCATGAACAGCCGCACGCCAAGTTCGTCCTCCAGCTGGCGGATGCGGGCGCTGACCGCCGACTGGGTGATGAACAGGTTTTCGGCGGCGCGACCGAAGTGACGCGTCTGCTGGACCTCGATGAAAGTTCTGAGCAGTTCTACATCCATCAATATTTAACCTGTCACAAAGCCGATCAGCGGTATTCAAACGCCGGTCCGGGCGGTATCCTTGCCGGCTGTTATTATTGCGGCGCTGACGCGGCCCACGAGACCGCCCAGCTATTGTTAGCATATCCTGCGCCAGGCGGCGACAGGTGGCGATTTGCAGGAGACGCCCATGACATCCAGGCCGGTGATAGGCTGGCGCGAATGGCTGGCGCTGCCGGGATTGGGTATTCCCGCCATCAAGGCCAAGGTGGACACCGGCGCGCGTACGTCGGCGCTGCACACGTTCGGTCTGGAAACCTACAACGAGGGTGGTCATGAACTGGTCAGGTTCCGCATCCATCCTTTGCAGAAACGTACCGATATCGAGCTGGAATGCATTGCCCCGGTGATCGACCGGCGCACCGTACGCGACTCCGGTGGTCATGCCGAAGAGCGCATCGTGATAGCGACGGAGCTGCAGCTGGCCGAGCGGCAGTGGTCGGTCGAGATTACGCTGACCAGCCGCGACGACATGCTGTTTCGTATGCTGCTGGGCCGTGAGGGCATCCGTCATGGCCAGCTGCTGGTCGATCCGGCAGCGTCCTATGTGCATGGCAGGGCCCTGGCCAAAAGCTATGCCGTGACCGAATCCACCACACCCGACGAAGAATGATGTTATGAAGATCGCGATCCTGTCCCGTAACCCGAAACTCTACTCCACCCGGCGACTGATCGAGGCTGCTGAAGCGCGCAACCACGAGGTGGTCGTCCTCGACGTGCTGCGCTGTTACATGAGCATCGCCTCGCACCGGCCCAGCATCCACTACAAGGGCAAGGATCTGACCGATATAGACGCGGTGATTCCGCGCATCGGGGCCTCGGTAACGTTTTACGGTGCCGCAGTGCTGCGCCAGTTTGAGATGATGGGCGTCTACCCGCTGAACGAGTCGGTGGCCATCACCCGTTCGCGCGACAAGCTACGCGCCACCCAGTTGCTGGCGCGGCGTGGCATCGGCCTGCCGGTGACCGGCTTTGCCAACAAGCCCGACGATATCGAGGACTTGTTACGCATGGTCGGCGGGCCGCCGGTGGTCATCAAGCTGCTGTCCGGTACCCAGGGTATCGGTGTCGTGCTGGCGGAAACCAGCAAGGCGGCCGAGACCGTGATCGAATCCTTCCTCGGCCTCAAGGCCGAGGTCCTGGTGCAGGAATACATCAAGGAAGCCGGCGGTGCCGATTTGCGCTGTTTCGTCATCGGCGACAAGGTCGTTGCAGCGATGAAGCGCCAGGGCAAGGACGGCGAGTTCCGCTCCAATATTCATCGCGGCGGCAGTGCCAACCTGGTGAAGATCACCCCTGAGGAACGTTCCACTGCAGTGCGCGCGGCCAAGATCATGGGGCTCAATGTCTGTGGTGTCGATATTCTGCGCGCCAATCACGGGCCGGTGGTGATGGAAGTCAACTCATCGCCCGGGCTGCAGGGCATCGAGAATATCACCAACAAGGACATTGGCACCCAGGTTATCCAGTTCATTGAAAAGAACGGCGTGCGCGGCAAGACCAAGACCCGGGGGCAGGGCTAGGCATCGTGGCGGCTGCCCTGAAAATCAACGGTACCGTTGTCCGGCCGGGGCAGCGCCGGCTGATCGAACTCGCCATCCCGGATCTGTACACGCATACGTCGCTGAACATTCCGGTGCAGGTGATCAACGGTCGCCAGGACGGTCCGCGCCTGATGGTCAGCGCGGCTGTGCACGGCGACGAGATCAACGGCGTCGAGATCATTCGTCGCCTGCTCAACCTGAAAGTACTGGATCGCCTGCGTGGGTCGCTGGTCGCCGTGCCGGTGGTCAATGTCTACGGCTTCATCAACCAGTCACGCTACCTGCCGGACCGGCGCGATCTCAATCGCTCATTTCCCGGCTCGGAATCCGGGTCGCTGGCCGCGCGGCTGGCACACACGTTCCTGAACGACATCGTTGCCCACTGCACGCACGGTATTGACCTGCATACCGGCGCCATTCACCGCGAGAACCTGCCGCAAATTCGCGCTTATCTCGATTCCGAGGAAACCCGCAGGATGGCGCAGGCATTTGGTGCCCCGGTGGTACTGCATTCCAATCTCGTCGACGGCTCGATGCGCCAGGCGCTGTATGAGCGCGATTTCCCGATTATTGTCTATGAGGCCGGTGAGGCGCTGCGGTTCAGTGAGGTGGCAATCCGCGCCGGTGTCCAGGGTATTGTCTCGGTCATGCGTGATCTCGGCATGCTGCCGCGGCAGAAACGCAAGGGCAAAACTTACGAGCCGCTGGTGGCGCGTAACAGTACCTGGGTACGGGCCCCGCAGAGCGGTATTCTGCGCATGGTCGTGCCGCTGGGTGCGCAGGTCGACAAGGGCCAGCTGCTGGGCGTGATCTCGGATCCCTTCGGCGAGCGCGAGGAAAACGTCGAGGCCACGGTATCCGGTATCGTCATCGGCCGTGTCAATATTCCACTTGCCAACGAGGGCGAGGCATTGTTCCACATCGCCCACTTCCGCCGTGCTGACGGCCTGCAGGATCGCCTCGACTCTTTCCAGGAGGAAATGGATCCGGCCACCGATGATCACCTACCGCCCGAGGCGCCGATCGTCTAGCGGCGCGAACATTGCCCGCTCGACTGCTAAGCTTGAATACAGGGCTGTTCAGGACAACCTGATTGTCACCTCAATGATCAGTCTGTCGGGGGAGCGGCAAAGCGGTTATTGCCTGCAGCCGCCCAGGGAGGTGAATAGTGCCGAAACAGCAGCGCACCGAGGCGCAATGGAGTGAACTGCTCAGCCGCGAACGGCTGGCGCGGCAGGAACTGGAAACGATCAAGCGGTCGCTGGAGCAGGAGCGTGAGTTTCTTAACGCAATGCTGGAAAACCTTTCCGATGGCATCGTTGCCTGCGACGAAAAAGGCATCCTGACGATCTTCAATCGCGCCACGCGCGAGTTCCACGGCTTGGCGGAATCACCCCTGCCACCTGATGAGTGGGCCCGCCACTACAGGCTCTATCACCCCGACGGCAAGACGCCCCTGGAAACCAGCGAAGTGCCCCTGTACCGGGCCCTGCGCGGTGAAGTGGTCAGGGATGCCGAAATACTCATCGCGCCGGTGGATAAACCGCATCGTCTGATGCTTTGCAATGGTCAGCCGATCATCACAAAGAACGGCGAACAGCTGGGTGCGGTGGCGGTCATGCATGACATCTCCGATCGCAAGGCGGCGGAACGGGCGATCGAGCACCTGGCCTACTACGACTCGCTGACGCAATTGCCCAATAGGCACTTTCTGCACGAACGCTTGAAGAGCGCCCTGCGCAACAACGAGATCAGCGGCCGACAGGGCGCATTGCTGTTTATTGATCTGGACAATTTCAAGACGCTGAACGATACGCTCGGCCATGACCTCGGCGATCTGCTGTTACAGCATGTTGCCCGGCGCATTGTCGACTGCCTGCGTCAGGATGACATCGTCGCCCGCATTGGCGGTGATGAGTTTGTCATTCTGCTGGAAGATATTACCGACAGTCCGGGCCTGATTGAAAAAAACGTTACCTCTATAGCCAACAAGATCATTAATGCGTTCACACCTGCCTTTGAACTCAAGGGCTATGAATACTACAGCACGCCAAGCATCGGCATAACGCTGTTTGACGGGCGGCATGAATCCGTTGATGATTTGCTCAAGCGTGCCGATATTGCCATGTACCAGGCCAAGGCGGCCGGCCGCAATACGATTCGTTTTTTCAACCCGCAGATGGAATCAATGGTGACAATGCGGGTGGCCATGGAAAGCGAATTGCGCACGGCTGTCGACAGGAAAGAGTTCACCGTCCACTATCAGCCCCAGGTTGATACGCACAAGGGCGTGTATGGCATCGAGGCGCTGGTACGCTGGCAGCATCCGCAACGGGGACTGGTATCGCCGGCCGATTTTATTCCCATCGCCGAAGAAACCGGACTTATCCTGCCTATTGGTGACGCGGTTCTGGAAACTGCCTGTCAACAGCTCAGAGAGTGGTCGGAACTACCCTGCTATGGCGATCTGAGCATTTCAGTCAATGTCAGCGCCCACCAGTTCCGGAATCCCGCTTTTGTCGACCGCGTGAGTGCGCTGGTAAACCGCCATGCAGTCAAACCGGATCGTCTAAAGCTGGAGCTGACCGAAAGCCTGTTACTGGAAAACGTCGAGGAAGCGGTTGCGAAAATGAACCAGCTCAAGGCCCATGGTGTCGACTTTTCACTTGATGATTTCGGCACCGGCTATTCGTCGCTGGCCTATCTGAAGCGTCTGCCGCTGGAGCAGCTCAAGATTGACCGGTCGTTTGTCCACGATGTGTTGACCGATGCCAACGATGCCGCGATTATTCGAACCATTATTGCACTGGGCAATAGTCTTGGCCTGGATGTTATTGCCGAGGGGGTGGAAACCGAGGCGCAGCGCGACTTTCTCGTCGCCAACGGTTGCTCCTGCTATCAGGGCTATCTGTACAGCCGGCCGCTCGCCATTGAGCAACTGAGCATGTTGCTTCAGTTTTGAACGCACGGCACTGGCATTTCTACGTTCAGACTTTATAGTATCCGCAAAATCATCACGCCTGCGCACGTTTCGCAGGTGCAGGGGAGTTGAACTTGGAAGCCAATATACTGACCGCCGTATTTCTGCCGCTGGCGCTGGTCATCATCATGCTGGGCATGGGGCTGTCGCTGACGCCGGCGCATTTTCGTGCCATATTCGTTGCGCCGCGCCCGATTCTGGTGGGGCTGGCGCTGCAGTTGGTGGCGCTGCCATCACTGGCCTGGCTGCTCGCCTGGGCCTTGCAGATGCCACCGGCACTGGCGGTCGGCCTGGTGCTGATCGCCGCCTGTCCCGGTGGTGCAACGTCAAATCTCATTTCGCATCTGGCGCGCGCGGATGCCGCATTGTCGATTACGCTGACGGCCCTGAGCAGCCTCGTCATCATCTTCTCGCTACCATTCGTGGTCAACGCGGCGTCGCTGTTTTTCATGGAAGCGGGACAGAATGTCAGCCTGTCAGTGCCGAAGACCATCCTGCAGATCGTCGTCGTCACGGTCATCCCGGTAAGTATCGGTATGTGGTTGCGTTCGAAGTCACCGGAGCGGGCGGACCGCGCCGAGCGCAGCGTGAAGGTGCTGTCGGCGCTGTTTCTGGCGCTGGTCATCGCCGGTATATTGGTCGGTGAACGGGACAACCTGCTGCGCTTTTTCATGCTGGTCGGCGTCGCAACCCTGCTGCTGAACCTGGGCAGTATGCTGCTCGGCTACGTCGGTGGCCGCTTGGCGCGCCTGCCGGTTGCCCAGGTTCGGACGGTAGTCATCGAGGTCGGTATCCAGAACGGCACCATGGCGATCGCCGTCGCGACCGCGCCGACGTTGCTGAACAACAGCAGCATGGCGATACCAGCGGCCATCTACAGCCTGATCATGTTCGTCAGCGGTGCGGTATTGATCGCGATGGGCAACAGGAATACCTGGACGGTCGCGGAAACACCGTAATGCGGCTGCCGGACGTTCAGTGCGCGCGGCGCAAGGTCAGGTTGATGCGGTAACGGCCGAGCAACGGATGTTCGCCGTCCTTCAGCGGTGCCACGCCGTGATAGCGCAGGCGATCCTCGCCACCCCAGACGACGACGTCACCATGCTGCAGTTCGATGCGCGCCGGCCGTTCCTTGCGCCTGAGGCCGCCGAACAGGAACGTCATCGGCAGGCCCAGTGACACCGAGACGATGGGCTGGGTCAAATCCGCCTCGTCCCTGTCCTGATGCAGTGACATGCGCGCGCCCGGTTCATAGCGGTTGATGAGACAGACGTCGGGCTGAAATGCGGCGAAACCGGCTGCTGCCGCGGCCCGGCTGGCCAATTCCGACAATGTTTCGGGCATGGCCGGCCAGGCGCGGTCATTCAGCGGATCGGTGGCGCTATAGCGATAGCCGTCGGTGTCGGCCGTCCAGCCGTAATCGCCGCAGTTGCTCATCGCCGCCGACATGGTGAAGCCACCCGGCGTCTGCATGTGCCGGAACGGTGCCGTGGCAACCGCATCTTCGATCGCCGCCAGCAACGCCGTGTCGCTGGCCGCGGCATAACGGCGCAGGATAACGCTGCCCGGGCCGAGTCGCTCCTGCCAGGTTGAGGTATCAGTGATATCGTTGAAGAGTTCAGCAGTCATGCACGCTCAGCTATTGGGCATCGTGAAAGATGATGCCGAGCGTGTGACGCCGGCCGTCACGAACGCGACTGACGCCGTGACGCATCTTGACGCGGTAGGGGCCGCGACTGCCCTGGACGGGGCGTTCGTTGACCGGAAAGATGACGGCATCGCCCTGCGTCAGCGGTACGACTTCGGGCCGTGATTGCATGCGCGGACGCTGTTCGGCCAGCACGAACTCACCGCCGCTGAAATCCTGCCCCGGTTGCGACAGCAGGATGGCCACTTGCAATGGGAACACGTGCTCGCCGTAGAGATCCTGATGCAGACAATTATAATCGGCGGCGGCGTACTGCAGGATCAATGGGGTTGGCCGGGTCTGGCCGGCGTCATGGCAGCGCTGCAGGTAGGCCGCATGCGTTTCGGGGTAGTGTGGTTCATGGCGCAGCGCCGCCTGCCAGCGATTGGCAATGGCCGCCAAAGGTGGATACAGCAAGGTGCGCAGTTCGGCAACAAGGGACGGCAGTGGATAGGCGAAGTACTGGTATTCACCGCGGCCGAAATTGAGCCGCTCCATGACGATGCGGCTGCGAAACCGCTGGCTGTCTTCGTACAGCGCCGCCAGTTCGCGGCATTCGCGTTGCGACAGCAAGCCTGGCAATACGGCGTTGCCGTGGTCGTTCAGTTCATCCGTCAGTACCTGCCAGTTGTACGCCGCGATGCGCCCGGCGACGTCGGTGTCGGTTCGGCTGATTTCAGCGTTTGCGCTCATCACCGGCCTCGCGCTGCAGCAGCGCGCGCTTTCTTTCGACGCCCCAGCGGTAGCCGGACAGGCTGCCGTCGGTGCGGACGACGCGGTGGCAGGGAATGACGACTGCCAGCTTGTTGGCGCCACAGGCCTGTGCCACCGCACGGCTGGCGTTCGGCTGACCGATGCGCCGGGCAATATCCGCGTAGCTGGCCGTCGCGCCGCCCGGGATTTCGCGCAGCGCCTGCCAGACACGCTGCTGAAAGGCGGTGCCACGTATGTCCAGTGGCAAATCCAGACCCAGGTTCGGCGTCTCGACAAGTCCGACTACCCGGGCGACGAGCTGTTCGAAATCCCGGTCAGCGCCGATCAGTTCCGCTTTGCTGAAGCGATCCTGCAGATCCCGCGTCAGTGCCTGCGGATCATCGCCGAGAAAAATGGCGCACAGGCCGCGTTCGCTTGCGGCGACCAGAATGCTGCCCAGTGAACATTCGCCAATGGCAAAACGGATACGGTTGTTCGCGCCACCGGCGCGGTAGTCGGAGGGTGTCATGCCGAGTATGTGGTCGCTGTGTTCGTAGAAACGGCTGTTCGCATTGTAGCCGGCGGCGAATATCGCCTCGGTAACGCTGCCGTCGCGTTCCAGTGCCGCGCGCAGGCGCCGGTTCCGGCAAGCCTCGGCGTAGGCTTTGGGCGACAGGCCGGTGACAGCCCTGAACACGCGCTGCAGATGCCAGGGACTGAGGCCGGCCCGCCGGCCGAGTTCGGCCAGAGTCGGCGGCGTTGTCATTGACTCGATGTAATGACAGAGGGCGGCGACGGTTTGTGCGTGCTGCTCGTGCAGTGCCGGCTGTTCCGGCCGGCAGCGCTTGCACGGCCGGTAACCGGCGCGTTCGGCATCGGCGCGTGTGGCATGAAACTCGACGTTTTCCGGTCGCGCGGTGCGTGCCGGGCAAGACGGGCGACAGTAGATGCCGGTGGTTCTGACCGCGTAGTAAAATTGACCGTCGGCGGCCCGGTCGCGATCGACCACGGCTGCCCAGCGTGGATCGTTTTCGGTGGTGGTATTCTGTGGCGTGGCTGGCATGACCTGATTACCTCGCGTTGATTGAACGCTGTCAATCTACCCGGCGTCAAGCCGGCTGACACTCCGCTGCTTGCTGTCAAATGCCTGCGTATCCAACTACATGATAATCCGATAGAATTTTTACATGTTTAAAGAAGCCACGCAGTACCTGGCGACGCTGGACGACGACTGGGCCGGGCTTATTGAGGCCGTCGGCCCGTGCCGGCTCAAGCCGCATCCAGAGCGCGAACCTTATGCGGCCCTGGTTCGGGCAGTGACCTTTCAGCAATTGCACGGCCGCGCCGCGGAGGCCATTCTCAATCGCCTGCTGGAACTCGGCAATGGCCATATCCCCGAACCCGATGAATTGCTGGCGCTGGATTTCGACAGCCTGCGCGCCTGCGGTTTCTCGGCCCGCAAGATTGAAACACTGCGGGGCGTTGCCGGTGCCGTGCAGAGTGGCCAGGTACCGACACGCCGCCAGGCCAAACGCCTCGATGACGAGGCACTGATCCAGCGGCTGATATCGCTGAAGGGCATCGGCCGCTGGACGGTGGAGATGCTGCTGATATTCACGCTCGAGCGCCGCGATATTTTGCCGGTTGACGATTTAGGCGTGCGTGACGGTTACCGTCGACTCAAGCGGCTGGAAACGCCGCTGACCCCGGCGCGCCTGCGCCAGGTCGGCAGTGCCTGGAGCCCTTACCGAAGCGTGGCAACCTGGTACCTGTGGCAGGTACCGAAAGCCGCCTGAAACAGACTGGCGCTGTTGCCGCGAACAGCTGCGGTTTATAATCCGCGTTCAACCTGATTTCTCCGCTAATGGCCTGTTCCGATCACTATGACCGACTGGATTGCATCACCTCTGGAATGGTTGCAGAACTAT
This sequence comes from Methylohalomonas lacus, assembly GCF_024808875.1. Taxonomy (GTDB): domain Bacteria; phylum Pseudomonadota; class Gammaproteobacteria; order Methylohalomonadales; family Methylohalomonadaceae; genus Methylohalomonas; species Methylohalomonas lacus. The sequence goes on along the minus strand of NZ_JANUCT010000010.1, from coordinate 25,587 downwards.
CAGCTGAACCTGTTATTCAGTGCGGTAGTTGTTGTCGTCTACTTCATCATCCGGCGTATCGTGCTGCCCAAGCTCGAGGCTTATGTCGAACGCGACAACCTGAACCAGCAGACCTTCAGGAGTGCGCTGTTCACTTTCAGTCTGCTTTCGGCCGTGGTTGCACTGGGTATCCTGCTGTTGATCTGGGGCATCAACATCCGGGAACTGCTGGCCGTTTCCACCGGCATCATGGCGCTGACCGGTGTCGCGCTGTTCGCGACCTGGTCCATATTAAGTAATGTGACCGCCTTCTTTATCCTGCTGTCGCACCAGTCCTACCGGCGCGGCAACTACATACGGGTCATAGATGTGGATAATTACATCGAGGGCTATATCAGCGAGATCAACATGTTCAATACGATCCTGATAACCGAGGACCGTGAAACCGTCGTCTACCCCAACAACCTGCTTACCGCCCGCGCCACGATCATCAACCCCCGCGACCGCAAGCGTCCCATTGGCAAGATCGAGGATTTCAGGAAAACAGAAACTAGCGTGGACGGCGGGTTGAACGATAAGGATTAGTTTGTTGCCGATATCATGGCAGGCAGAAACTGCCTGCCATGGATTCATGACACCTGCCAGAATTTTATCATTGCAGGGATGCACTGTTTTACAGTAATACCGATGTATGGTTTGCTGTCCCCCTGATTACACCATCAGGGGGGGGGGGCATGAAAATCGCTTATCTGGGACTGTTGTCCCTTCTGTTTCTGAATACGGCCTGTACTCACCAGGTCACTTTTGACGATCCCAGTCATTACAGTATTGCAACACCACGCCAGGATACTGGTACAACTGCTGTTATTGACCGGCAGACACTGGAGAACAGTGTACCAATTCGGGCTTTCATGACTGGTATTGCACACAAGTGGGAAGCCCAACCGGGAGACATGCTGCGACAGGTGGCCGATATTGAGTTGCCGCAGATGTTTTCAGACTATGAGTTCGTGACTGATTATGACGAGCAAACGAAGCCGGCTGACTGGATCGTTCTGGAATTGGCTGTACCAAACTATGAATTCGATGAGTTTCGTGCCGCGGTCAGTGTACGTGCCATCGCTTACAGATCGGGCGAAGCGCCGATCCTGGATGAAACCTATTCTGCGGAGGGTGACACCCAGGGCGCCAAGATGTTCTGGGCCGGTGCCTTTGGCATGAAATCGGCCATTCGACAGTCATCACTTGACGCTTACCAGAAAATATTCGTGGAGTTACGCTCAGATCTGCTTAAGGCACTCGAGGCACAGGCCGATAGTTCCACCACAGCGGCGGTTTACGCCCGGGTGACAGTGCCGGCTACCGAAAACGGGCCGTAAGTTTAAGTTGGCTGGGTTTTCGATCGCGTAACAGCCAGGCTTTCAGTCCCACGGACTGCCGCTTTCGATCTGGTAAAGGAGATCGACGCCGGTGCCGGTACCCTGTTCGGCCTCCAGCGAAAGATGGCGGTTTATTTCATAGCGCAACTTCACCGTATTGGCGGCCGCATCGACCAGACCGGCGCCATAGCTGATGTAGAGATTCGGCGCCAGGTACTTGCCGACGGTGAGTTTGGCGTCGACCTCGCCGCTGCTGGTGGTGCCGGTGTCGACGCTCAGCGTATCGATGCCGAAAGTATCGGCAATGGTCTGTTGCAGTGATTCGGTGCGTTTCAGTCCGAGGTTGGCCGCGGCGTTCAATAACGCGTTACCGTCACCGGATCCGGCACCACTTAACGGCCGGCCGGTCACGATATACGAGAGTATGTCCGCCTCCGGCATGGACGGCGTCGAGAACAGTTGCGTCTGCGGTTGCTGGGCCGTACCGGACACCGCGATACCGGCGGTGACATTGTCGACCTTGCGTACCGCGCGTATGTTCAGGGCCGGGTTGTCGATGGGCTGGTTGGTGAAGATGATCTCGCCGGTCTGGATGGTCAGATCCTGGCCGTACGCCGCGTAGGCACCATCAACCAGGCGCAGTTCGCCGCTGGCTGTCGCCGGTTTGCCCGGCGTCTGGTTTACATCCAGGGCGCCGGTCAGCCGGCTTTCGAAGCCCTTGCCCTCGATGCGTATCCGTTCGCCGAGTTCGACGCGCACGCGCGCATCTATATCGATGCCGGCGTCCGGCACACCGTCCGCGTCGCTGACGATGACCTCGTCGCTGGAGACGGGAATGCTCCCCGGTGCGCCGAATGGCTGTATCAGCGCTTCCGGTATCAGCACCTGGCCGCGCACTTTCAGGAGATTGTCGCGAAACTCGATCTGCAAATCCGGTGAGGCCAGCGCGGTTATATCGGGCAGGTTCAAAAGTCTGAACTCCTCACCCTGGATCGTGAGGCCCGGTACCACGATGGCGCCCGCCTGCATCGCTACCTGGCCGTTGATGTCGAGCTGGCCGGGACCGCTTTGTGCGCGGCCTTCCAGGCTGAGTCCCTGTTCCGGCTGGCCGCGAACATCGAGTTCCAGCGTGCTTAACGTGATGCCCAGCTCCGGCACACCGAAATCGCTCGCTCTCAGGCTCAGGTTACCGTCCAGTGCCGGACTGCCGATGTTACCGCTGACCGTGAAGTCGGCCTGGAGGCCGGCCTGTTTGGCGACAAAGCGCGGGTACAGCGCCAGCAGCGGCTTGAGGTTGTCGACATTCGCATTGAGATCGCCGGACAATGTGGTTTCATCGATGCGGTCGAATCGCAGCGCGCCGGTCTGCAGCCGGCCGGACAGTTTGCCGGGCGCCGGTTTGTCGAAACGGCCGTCCAGCGTTAGTGTCAGTCCGTCATCGCCGTTGCCTTCAAGTTCGGTGTGCAGCTGGCTGATGTGCATCTCGGTTTCCGCGTCGGTTGTCACGCGGATATCATCCAGGTGGATGTGGCCGCGGGCATCATGGAGCTGGTCGGCGTTGCCGCTGACCTGCAGCGACACGGCCAGGTCAGCCTTGACCGGCGGCACTTTTTCCAGCTCGACATTGTCACTTGCCGTATCGATACGGTAGTTGTTCAGGTCGAGCTGTCCTGACCAGTCAGCGCCCGCCTGCCAGTTGCCGGCCAGGCACAGTGCGGCAGGCTGCTGGCGCCAGCAGTGTTCCGGCAGATCGACATGCTCGCGGCTGACGTTCAATCGTAAGGGGGGATCGAGTTGCCAGCGACCGGCGATGGTGTCGTTGTATGTGCCCTCGTCGAGGGCCAGCGCCCAGCGTTGTTCGTTCCAGCCGCCGCTGCCGGCGATGGTCAGCTGGCGCTCGGGCATTTGTACATCCAGTGCCAGCGTGTGTTCGCGCAACTGGCCGTCGCTGGTCAGGGTAAGCTGTTCGATGAGCTGGTCATCGCGTTGCAGTTCGCGCGCGTTCAGCGACAGTGCGAAGCGATTACTGCCGGTGTTTACATCCGCCTCGGCGTCGAGTTCGACAACGCTCAGCCAGGGTGTCTGCACCTGCCGCGCACGGATCGTCGCCGTGACGGCCGGGGCGAGGTAGTCTCCGGAAACCTCGCCCTGCGCCCGCAATTCACCGCCGGCGTCGGGCAGCAGCTGGGCCAGGTCCGGTGAATTCAACTCGAAGTCGACTTCGCTGTCGCGGCCCAGACGGCCGTCGGCACGCAATGTCGAGTCGGCGACCTGGAGCTGCAACGCCTTGATGTGGTAGCGGTCCGCTTCGATCACGGCAGCGCCACTGGCGGTTAGTGGATAGCCGCGCAGCTGGCCGTCGATTTGCAGGTCTTCCAGTTCGGCCTGCCAGTCACCGCCCGCCGGCTGTTGAAAGTGGACGCGGCTGCCGCCGTTCAGTCGACCGGACCAGTCCGGCCAGTGTCTGCCCGGGTCGATGGCGTCGAGTCGGACGTCGGCGCTTGCATCCAGTGTGCCGTCCGCCCAGCCGGCACGGCCCTGAACGTTGACCCGGCCGTCGAGCAGGCCCAGCGTCAGCGCTTCAATATCAATGTGAGACTGGTCGCCGCTGGCGCGCAGTTGCCAGTCGGTGGCCGGTACTTGCGCGCCCGCCAGCCGGCCGCTGCTGGTCAGGCGATAGTTTTCCAGGTCGCCCTGCAGGTTGAAAGTGCCCTGCGGCGAGCGCAGTGCCGCCTTCTCGTCACTGCCGGGAATGACAATGTCCTGCCAGTCGCCGTCGAGCCGAAATGTCGGCACCTCCTGCCAGTTCACGTCGCCTGTCGCCTGCAGGCGTCCCTGTGCCAGCTGGCCGTGCAGCTTGTCGATCGTCAGCGACTGGCCGTCGCCATGGGCATCCAGTTGCCAGCTGGAGGCGATCGGTTGCGGGCTGTCCGCGCTCAGCTGCAGGCGATAGTCATCGAGCCCGCCGCTGACACTGAGGCGGCCGCTGGCCGGCTGCGGTTGTGCCAGCGACCAGTCGCCGCTGACATCGACCGCGGGTTGGTCGCCGTAATGGACGTCGCCGGCAAGCGTCAGGGCTAGGTCGCGCGTCGGGTTGTCGACCTGCAGTTTGTCCAGGGTGATCGACGGCTCGTCCGGATCAAGCCGTAGTGCCGTGTCCAGGTTCAGGGTTTCGTTGATCGCGCCCTGCAGTTCGCCGTCGAGTCGGGCGTTGATGCGTTCGGCGCTGCCGTCAGCCTCAAGGCGGGCCGTCAGGCTTGTCGCCGAGTCCAGCCACGGCGACAGATCGGCGTCGCGGGTCGCCAGCGTTGCCTGCCAGCTGGGCGCATCCAGCAGGTTACGCGCCGTCAGGCTGGCTTCAACTTGTTCCGGTTCGGTCAGGGTCAGCCCGGCGATGACTTCAGCGGCATCGCCCTGGCTGTCGATGCGCCCGGCGATGACCGGCTGGTCGGGCAGCTGCAGCTCAAATTCGGCCTGCAGGGTGTGGGACCATGGCGGGTTGATCGCGGCCTGGCCGCTGGCGTTGAGTTTAACTGCGATGTCGTCAATTTCGCCCTGCAGGCTGAAGTGCTCGATGAACAGCGTATCGTTGACACTATGGGCGCGCAGCTGGATGTCATGCAGGATCTGGCTGTCGATTTGCAGGCGCGCCACATCCAGTTGTCGTAATCGTACGGTCAGCGGCAGTTCGATGGCACCGCCGGTGTCAGCGTCCGTTTCCGTCGGTGGCAGGGTGATCGCGATGCTGTCGGCGGCAAGTCGGTCGATGTCCAGATTCGCCTCAATCAACGCTGCCGGTCGCCAGGCGAACTCGAAGTTCACAAGATGCACGTCCAGTTCACCGGCACGGTAGCGCAGTTCGCCGAACCGGAAGCGGTCGAGCAAGCGGCCGTCGATCGCCTGCACGTCCAGTTCACCGGGGGCGAACTGCTGGGCGAGGCCGACCGCCGTGCGCAGACCGCCGGTCGTCGCGGTGAGCAGGCCCGCGGCGATGACCAGCAGCAGAAGCAGTGTGGCGAGGCCGAGCAGAAATGCTTTCAGGACTTTCACAGATCCGCCCCCAGGGAAATATGCAGTCGCAGTGGCGTGTCTTCCGCGGTCACGCCTGCAGCGACGTCCACCTTGATGAGGCCCACCGGCGACAGCCAGCGCAGGCCGACGCCGGCGCCGACCTCAAGTGGATCGGAGAAACTGCTCATCGCGTTACCGAAGTCGACAAAGGTGGCGACACCGTAGTCCTTGTAGACGAACTGTTCGTATTCGATGCTGCCAACGAACAGATAGCGGCCGCCGACGACTTCGCCGTCATCATTTTCCGGGCCCAGGGTCTGATAGCCGAAGCCGCGAATGCTGTTGTCACCACCGGCGAAATAGCGCAGCGACGCGGGCAGCTTGCTGAAGTCGGTGACCTCGGTGGCGCCCAGCTTGACGCGTACCAGCAGGCGATTGCGCCAGCCCAGCGCGCGTACGTATTTGCCGGAAACCGTCGCCTGGATAAACGAGGTGTCGGACAGCAACGGCTCGGCGGCACCTTTCAGGTCCAGGCTCAGGCGGCCGCCGCGCCGGGCATATATGGGATCATCGCTCCAGCTTCGCCACCAGCTGGCGCCGGGGATGAACAGCTTGGTGGTATCGCTGTCATTGGCGACCTCGAAGTCCTCCACCAGGTAGGAGGCCGACAGCGTTTCGTTCCAGCCCCAGCGGCTGGTGTTCTGGAACAGGGTGGCCTGGCCACTGCGGCTTTTCGAGGTATCCGTGTCTTCATTGGTAAGTGAGCCGCGCACGCCGACGTCGGCGTCGCGATCACGGAAATAGGGCATTAAATACGTGCCGCTGAGCGTGCTTGTCACCGGCGACAGCCGCAGTTCCGAATCGAAACGGTGACCGCGCTCGTTCAGGTAGCGTGCCTCCCAGCCGAGTCGCAGCCGTGGGCCGGTGTCGGTGGCAAATCCGACGCCAGCGGTGTACCGGTTCGGTTTGCGGGGTTCGAGCTCGACGTCGACCGGAACTTCTAGATCGTCACCGGCGGTTTCATCCGGACGCACATTGACCGAGCTGAACATGTCGCTGTCGATCAGTCGTTCACGCAGTTTGAGCGGATCGCGGCTGTCGTAGGGATCGCCCTCGGCAAACGGCAGGTAATTGCGCAGGAAATCCGGTGCCAGCGGTGTCTCGCTGAAGCTGACCGGGCCGTAACGGTAACGCGGACCGGTATCGAATTCGAGAACAATATCGGCGCGCCGGGCCTTGGGGTCGACCCGCATTTCGCGGCGCTTGAAAGTCGCGTCGAAATAGCCGCGTTCACGCGCCCGTCGCTCTATACGGTTGCGGTAATTATCGTAGGTCTGATGTTCGAGTCGGGCACCCTGGCGAAACGGGTGGTCCGCGCGCAGCTCGTCGAAGGTTTCGGTGTCCGCGCCTTCACCGCTAAAGCGGATGTCGACCTGGCCGATGGTCACCGGCTTACCCGGCTCGATTGTATATTCGGCCAGCCAGCCGTCTTCCGTCTGTGTCAGATTCGTCTCGATGTCGGGCGAATAGTAGCCGAAAACCTTGAGCGCCTTACGGATCTCGTCGCTGGCTCGACTATGCAGAAACCGGATGCGTGTCGCGGTCAGGTCGCGTTCCCTTTCGCGGTGCAGGCTAACGCTGGCTTTGACATTTTCGAGGATGGCATTACTGACACCGCTGAAGCGGACTTCGACGGCGGTGGGTGCAGACGTATCGTCGTCTTCCGCGGCGGCCGCTGTCAGAACGGTCAGCAACAGGCAGGTGGTGAGCAGAATTCGGTTTAGCATCAACTGGGTTTTGTACGGGCGATAGCCTGACTGTCGCGGACGATCTGCGGTCCGGTATTAAATACCCACGTATGGTAACCCGTATAGCCGTGCCGGATAACCAGCCCGGCAAATTTTTATACCGTTTGCATGAGTTTATTGCGCTAATCGCGTTGATCCTGGGCGGCGCTGCAGCCGCTAGTCCCCAATAATGGCTGTAATTCTGCGCGCCCGGCGGCTGTCCTGAAGGTAAGGGCATTAAGCTGAGCCTGGCGGACCGGTTACGGGCGGTTTTGACCATGATTTGTCCGTATGCGGGCAACTAAATTTACGCCCAATTGTCTGACGGCGCAGCCTGTCGGCTATGGGCCCGTGTCCGGTTTTCGCCGGGCGTGGTGGGTACACGAGCGCAACAGTCGGCTGACAGGTTGGCTGTGTCGGGTGCACGCGTGCTTGCCTTGCCGGAAGCAAACGTGGAATTATCGGGCGTTAGCATCACAGCCTTGGCCGCCTGTGTGGGCGGGGGCACGGCCCGCTGGAGACGGCGTGTCGCGTGCTGCGAGGCCCGGCCTCGCGCCGGGCTGACCGGCTGATCAGTGCCAGAAGCGTCGGTAATTCTGACCACTGTGACCGATATCGCAGGATTGCCCGGCTCCCGCTGCATCGCCACACTGCTGACTGTCGTGTTGTAAGATATAATTGCCGGGATTTCGGATCATGCCGTGGCGTCGGTATCGCTTGAGCATCTTCAGCCCGTTTTCAATCCACAATACATTACAAGCAGGTTCAGGCATGTTTTATAACAGGACTCTTCGTTTCGGCCTCATGGCTGCCCTGGTTCTGGGGCTGTCGCTGTCGGTTGCGAACCTCCAGGCTGATACCAACATCCAGCAGATCTACAGCTGGAAGGAAAATGTCAGGGTTTATCCGTCCGGATTACAGTTCAAGGCGAAGCTGGACAGCGGCGCCAAGACGTCATCACTGCATGCGATCGAGATCGAGGAATTCGAGCGTGATGGTGAGGAGTGGGTTCGCTTTGTTACAGAAAACCATAATGAAGAGAGGGAAACGATAGAGCGGCGGCTGGAACGTAACGTCAAAATCAAAGAGCATGGAGGTGGCGTTCAACGCCGGCCTGTCGTGAAAATGGGTATATGTCTGGGCCGCTTGTACAAGGAAGTCGAGGTTAATCTTGTCGATCGCTCCAATTTTATTACGGGCATGCTGGTCGGACGTACGTTCATGGAAGATGATGTTCTTATCGATCCTTCCACGACTTATGGTCATATACCGGATTGCGATCGTAAATCCATTGACGACTGAGTGTAATGAGTAAGGCACCACTGCTCTGGCTGGCAGGGATACTCGCGTTCATTGGCGCGGCATTCTTCTGTTATAAATGGATCTACATGGGCTATCCCGTGATTCCGGGAACCACAGCTGATTTATGGCAGATCGAAGTCAAGGTGAATTTCGATGCCCGGGACCGCGGTATCAAGGCATCATTGTTTGTACCGAACAATTCGAGCAATTTTGCCATTCTTGACGAGAATTTCGTTTCGCGCGGCTATGGCCTGACAACCCAGCGCGAGAACGGCAACCGTCGCGCTGTCTGGTCGATTCGTACCGCCAGTGGTTCACAGACGCTGTATTACCGCGCCACGGTCGAGCGGTTTACCGCAAGCGAAGCCGAAAATGTCCTGCGTGAGCCGCCGGAGACGCGTGACCACGGTTTTGAAGGCGCCGAGTTCGAGGTGGCCAAGGATATCCTGCAGTCGGCGCAACAGAAGTCCGCCGATCTGGATACGCTCGTTGCCCAGCTGGTGCGGCTCGCCAACAATCCTGATGACGAAAACATGAGCCTACTGCTGGATGGCAACGAGTCTCTGGAAGCCCGGATTAATATCATTACCCGCCTATTGGCACTCAGTTATGTGCCAGCCCGCGTAATACATGGTATTGAACTGACCGATCAGCGTCGCCAGACGGATATCTCACCCTGGCTGCAGGTTTTTGAAAAGGACCGTTGGCGGGCTTTCGATCCGCAGACCGGCCAGGCTGGTTTGCCCGACAATTTTCTTGTCTTCTGGCAGGGCCGTCAGCCGCTGATCGAGGTTAATGGCGGAGATAACGCCAAAGCCGATATTACGACGCTGAAACTGGAGCGTGAGGCTGTAGAGGCGGCGACCGCGCGAACGGGTTTTATGAGTCCGGTATTGCAGGGTATGTCGTTGCAAAGCCTGCCGCTATCGACCCAGCAGGTCTATGAGATCCTGTTAATGGTGCCGCTGGGTGCATTCCTGCTGGTGATCATGCGCAATTTCATCGGCCTCAAGACTTTCGGCACGTTCATGCCGGTGCTTATCGCCTTGTCCTTTCGCGAAACCCAGCTTATTTGGGGCATTATACTGTTTACTGTAGTTGTCGGGAGCGGCCTGATGATGCGCTTTGCACTGGAACGTCTGAAGCTCTTGATGGTGCCAAGACTGGCCGCAGTATTGACCATTGTTATCCTTTTGATGATGGCCATCAGTATTCTGACCAATCATTTTGGCATTGAGAGTGGTCTGTCCATTGCCCTGTTTCCCATGGTTATCATCACCATGACGATCGAGCGCATGTCGATTGTCTGGGATGAGCGCGGCGCCGGTGAGGCCATCAATCAGGCGCTGGGCAGTTTAGTGAGTGCGGCACTCGCGTTTATGCTCATGAGTAACAGTTACCTGGAGCACCTGTTCACGGTTTTCCCGGAACTGTTGCTGGTATTACTCGCACTGTTGCTGTTGATGGGACGTTATACCGGCTACCGTTTGCTGGAGCTGCGGCGTTTCAAGGTCCTGGCTGAGCCAACCCGACCAAGTACGCCAGACTCCGTATGATATTTGCCACGCCCAGACAGCTGCGTGAAGCCGGTGTTCTCGGTATCAATGAGCGTAACTGCAACTACACCCTGATGCACAATTCGCGCAGTCTATATCCGCTTGTTGACGACAAGCTGCAGACCAAGAAGATCATGCTTGAAGCCGGTCTGCGCGTGCCCGAACTTTATGGTGTGGTTGAAATCGAGCACCAGATTTCCGAATTGAACAGTTACCTGTCGCATTACCGCGATTTTGTCATCAAACCTGCACAGGGTACCGGTGGTGACGGTATTATCGTCATTACCGGCCGGGTCGGCGATCGCTATCGCAAGGCCAGCGGCAAACTCATGACCAGTCAGGAAATGGGTCATCAGGTCTCGAATATTCTCAGCGGGCTCTACAGTCTCGGTGGCCACAATGACAAGGCCATTATCGAATACCGGGTCAAATTTGATCCGGTGTTCGATCCGATCAGTTTTCAGGGTGTACCGGACGTGCGCATCATTATCTTCATGGGCGTGCCGGTCATGGCGATGATGCGATTACCCACGAGTGCTTCAGATGGCAAGGCCAACCTGCACCAGGGCGCCATTGGTGCCGGGGTTGACCTGGCTACGGGTATAACCATGACAGCGGTGTTCAAGAATGATGTCATCGATCGCCATCCCGATACCAATGCGCCGATAACCGACGTGCAGGTGCCGCATTGGCAGGAGCTTATGGATATTGCCGCGCGCTGCTACGAGCTGACCGGTCTGGGGTATTTCGGCGTCGACATGGTGCTCGACAAGAATCTTGGCCCAATGGTACTGGAAATGAATGCCCGCCCGGGACTGAATATACAGATAGCGAACCGCATGGGACTGTCGCATCGGCTGGAACTGATCAGGACGCACGCCGCCGAGCTGAAAACGGTAGGTGAACGGCTGGAATTTGCGCGCACGTCTATTGCGCCGCTGGATTAAGTCGTCTTGCCGTATGGAGATGGCTGGGATGGCTGGCAGAGGTTATTGTTCCTGAAGGAGATTTCGGGAGATCTGCAGATTGTGTCAGAAAAAGCCTGTCATAAGCGGCGAAAATCTCGATGCCCGGGCCGCTGACACAAATCGGCACAGGGCTTATTGTGCGCTTGGTCTGAATATCAGGCCTTCTCCTCTATTAAGTCCCCGGTCCTTGCGACCGGGGCATTCACATCCGATAGGACCTGGACACGCTTGAGCTAGCGTGGCATGTCATGAGGCCGGTGGTTGCTGCCCGTCAGATCTTCGCCCAGCTCGCGCAGCAGTCGGTTGGTGAGTTTCTGTTCGGCCAGTTGCTGCCTGATGCCTCGGCTGACAGCATGGACCGCATAGAGAAGCAGCCCGGACAGGCCGGCAATCAGGCTTAATAAAATCCAGATAATCGTGGCGGTTGCCGTGGTCATTGTCTCCTCCTCCCCCGAGCCAGACCAGTTAAGAATAGGTTAGTGAAAGACCTGTGGCCATACCCTGAATAGGTGATTTTTCTACCTGGCAGTCGTCGAGGCGCATTTGCGATGTAACCGCGGTTTCGTTTTGCTATTGAATTGGCGGATCCTGGCGGACGAGTGGACAAAAGCCACCTGCGGCTGGCTTTGTTCAGAATTGCGTCATATTGGCTGGAAAGGAGGATGACTCGGACCTTTCAGGTCCTCGCCCTGCGGGCCAGCGTCACTGCGCGCCGCTGTTTCGAATCGCTGGCGCGAACCGGGTTATTGAAGTGGAGGTTCGAATCCTGCTCGTACAAATTAAAAAACCCGCCACAAGGGCGGGTTCTTTAATTTGGCTGGGGGAGGAGGATTCGAACCTCCACTGACGGAGTCAGAGTCCGTTGTCCTACCATTAGACGATCCCCCAATGGCGATCCGGCAGCATTGCCGCCGGTGCGAACGATTAGCGCTTGCTGTACTGCGGACGCTTGCGGGCCTTGTGGAGACCGATCTTCTTGCGTTCGACTTCGCGATCGTCGCGGGTGACATAACCGGCGGCACGCAACGGCGGGCGCAGGTTCTCGTCGTATTCAATCAATGCCCGGCTGATACCATGACGAATGGCGCCGGCTTGGCCGGAAATGCCGCCACCGCGTACGTTGATCTGGATATCGAACCTGTCGTTCAGGTCCGTGGCTTCCAGCGGCTGGCGCACCAGCATGCGGCCGGTTTCACGACCGAAGTATTCTTCCAGCGGACGCTTGTTGATCGTGATCTGGCCGCTGCCCGGACGCAGGATGACGCGTGCGGCCGAGTTCTTGCGGCGACCGGTGCTGTAAAACTGTTCGCTCATGTTCAGATTTCCAGTTGTTTGGGCTGCTGGGCGGTATGCTTGTGCTCGGCGTTCGCGTAAACCTTCAGTTTGCGGAACATGTCGCGGCCCAGTGGACCCCGCGGCAGCATGCCCTTGACGGCCTGCTCGATGATGCGTTCCGGCTTGTGGTTGACCAGTTTGTCGAAACTGATCGAACGAATACCACCCGGCCAGCCGGTATGACGATAGTACATCTTGTCGGTCGACTTGCGGCCGGTCACGTTGACCGCGCCGGCGTTGATCACGACGATATAATCGCCCGTGTCGACATTCGGCGTGTATTCCGGCTTGTGCTTGCCGCGCAGTCGCTTGGCGATTTCGCTGGCGAGACGACCGAGATTTTTACCGGCGGCGTCAACGACATACCAGTCGCGACGGACCTCGGCGGGTTGGGCATTAAAGGTTTTCATTGCTATTCAAAAGGTTATCGGAGCGCTAAAGGGCGGAAATATTAAGGCTTCCGGATGGTCCCTGTCAATACAAAAACCACCCTTCAAATAGCCCGGCAGAGCGGTATGATAACAACTGCAGCCTGCATTTTTGCCCGGAATTGCCCATGACCCAGCTCAGACGCCAATTCAGTCCTACTGACAACTTGATCCGCCGCTTCGACGGCTGGCTGCGGCGGCTGCAGCCGGCCGCTGCCGTCACCCGGCCCAATCCTGCCGCCGACACTGTGGACAGTGCGCTGGCGCCCGCTGAACGTCGCCACTCGGCGGCACTGATGCGGGTCAATCACAGTGGTGAGGTCTGTGCCCAGGCGCTGTATTGCGGTCAGGCATTGACCGCCCGGCAGGTGCCGCTACGCCGGCACCTGTTGGCCGCCGCCGCCGAGGAGGCCGACCACCTGGCGTGGTGCGCGCAGCGGCTGCAGGAACTCGACGATCGTACCAGTTACCTCAACCCGCTCTGGTATGCCGGTTCTCTGGCTATTGGTTCGCTGGCGGGACTGAGCGGCGATCGCTGGAGCCTCGGCTTTGTCGCTGAAACCGAGCGCCAGGTCGAACAGCACCTCGAGGGTCACCGGCAGCGATTACCGGCCGGTGACCGCCGTTCGCGCGCAATCGTCGAGCAGATGCAGGCCGATGAGGTGCGCCATGGTCGCGACGCCCTGAACGCCGGCGGGCGGGTCCTGCCCGGGCCGGTGCGGCTGGCCATGCGCGCCAGTGCCCGGGTCATGACCACCACCTCTTACTGGCTGTAAACGCCAAAACGCCGCGATGAACACGGCGCTACTTGAAAACCGTCGCCGTACCCCTATATAGCCGGTAAGCCAACCGAGCGCGTTAGGAGGTGCAAAATGGCGATCATGCATTACGAGCCGTGGAGTCTGCTGCGGCAAATCCAGAGTGAACTGAACAATAACCTCAATCAATTCGACAGTTCGGGCGTCGAAAACGCCGACAATTCCAACGTCGTGACCAGTCACTGGCGGCCGGCGGTCGATATCCGCGAGGAGAAGGATCGTTTCGTCATCGTCGCGGATCTGCCCGGTGTCGATCCCAAGGATATCGAGGTGACCATGGAAAACGGCGTACTGGCCCTGCGCGGTGAGCGCAAGTTTGAAAAGGATGTCAGCGGTGACAACTACAAGCGGGTCGAACGTGCCTACGGTACGTTTTATCGCCGCTTCTCGTTGCCGGACAGCGCCGATCCCGACAGGATCGAGGCACAGGGCCGCAACGGCGTACTCGAAATTGTCTTGCCGAAACAGGAAAAGGTGCAGCCGCGTCGCATCGACGTGAAATCCTGACAGGCTGTTGCTGAACAGCAGACTGGTCATGCCGGTCTGCTGTTCATTTTGCAAATACCTGCGACTGAACTTTAGCGGCCGATGCCCTCACTAAAGCCGTGGCAGCCGGTCAACAACGGATTATGGTTGTCCCCCGGAGGCCTGGAACAACCCTACTGACACCATTCCCATGATGAGGTGGAGAACGATCCATGATGTCGATAGCCCGTGAATATTCCCGCTATTTCCTGCTGTTTGGTCTGGTCATAGGTGCGCTTCTGACCGTGGCGGTGCAGGCGGCTCTGCCACAGAAAGGCGAGGCCAATGGCGTGCCGTCGCTGGCGCCCATGCTCGAGGAAGTCACGCCGGCGGTGGTGAACATTTCCACCGAGGGCACGGTGCAGATGCGCCAGAATCCGCTGTTCAACGATCCGTTCTTCCGCCGTTTCTTCGACTTTCCGGAGATGCCGCGCGAGCGCAAGACGCAGAGCCTCGGCTCGGGCGTCATTGTCGATGCCGAGCGCGGCCTGGTGCTGACCAACAACCATGTCATAGCCAATGCCGACACGATCAACGTCACCCTGCGCGATGGCCGCGAATTCAGCGCCGAACTGATCGGCACGGACCCGGCGACCGATGTGGCCCTGATTAAGATACCGGCGGAGGATCTTACCGCCCTTGAGCCGGCCGATTCCGAGGATCTGCGTGTCGGCGACTACGTCGTGGCGATCGGCAACCCGTTCGGTCTCGGTCAGACGGTGACCTCTGGCATCGTCAGCGCACTGGCGCGCAGCGGGCTGAGCATTCTCGGCTATGAGGATTTCATTCAGACCGACGCCTCGATCAATCCGGGCAATTCCGGCGGTGCGCTGGTTAATCTGCGTGGTGAGCTGGTCGGGATTAACACTGCCATCTTTTCGCAAAGCGGCGGTAACATCGGCATCGGTTTTGCCATTCCCATCAACCTGGCGATGACTATCAGCGAACAGCTGTTGGAGCATGGCGAGGTCAAGCGCGGCAGCATCGGGGTGCAGATCCAGGATCTCAATCCCGAGCTGGCGGAAGCCTTCGGCCTGAGCAAAAAGCATGAAGGCGGTGCCGTGATTGTGCAGGTGTTCGATGGATCGCCGGCCGCCGAGGCCGGTCTGCAGGCGGGCGACATCGTCCAGCGCCTGAACAATGCACCGGTCACCAGCACCTCCGATCTGCGCAATCGCATCGGCTTGCTGCGTGCCGGCGAAACGGTCAGCCTGACCGTACTGCGCGATGGCGAGGAAAAGACCTACAAGGTCGAGATTTCGGACGAACAGGCAGTCGCCGGTCAGCCGGCGGCGCGTAACGAAAAACTGCAGGGCGTGACCCTGGACGAGATCGGTCCCGACCATCCCATGCACGGCAAGCTGCAGGGTGTGGTCGTGGCCGATATCGAACGCGGCGTACGTGCCTGGCAGGCGGGGTTGCGCGCGGGCGATGTGATCACTTCCGTCAACCGGCGTGCCGTACGCAGCATGCAGGAATTCCTGCAGCTCGTGGATAATCTCGAGGGCGCGCTGCTGTTGCGGGTGGTTCGTGGTAACAGTGCCGCCTTCATTGTCATCAAGTAAATCATGACGCCGATGATGCCGGTGCCGTCTCGGTACCGGCGACGACGCCGGCATCGTCCAGCGGCGTGACACCACTCAGGCCGGTTGCGCGGATAGCGTCGCTGACCACGTCGATCACGCGCGTGCGCGGGTAGGTCTTGCGATAGGCGATTGCCACGTCGCGATAGGGGCAGGGTTCGGCAAACGGCCGGAATTCCAGCAGGCCTTGCAGGTCGCTGCCCTTGGTGGCCGAGGTGCAGGGCAGTACCGTCACGCCGGCGCCGGAACCGACCATGTGACGGATGGTTTCGATGGAACTGCTTTCCAGGGTTTTCTGGATGCTGCTGTCGCTGTTGTAGTTGCCGACACAGCCAGGGCAGACGTTGACGACCTGTTCGCGAAAACAGTTGCCGGCGGCCAGCAGGAGCAGGGTTTCCTCCGACAGGTCCTGTGCCTGGATGCGTTTTTTCCGCGCCAGGTTGTGCTTGCTGGGCAGAGCGACGACGAACGGTTCGCGGTACATGGGCCGGGTGACCAGGCCCGAGACATTGAACGGCAGCGAGATGATGATGACGTCAAGCTCGCCGGCGCGCAGCTTTTCGGTCAGCTGTTCGGTGAAGTGTTCCTCGATCAGCAGCTTCAGTTCCGGCGCCTGTTCATGCAGCAGCGGGATCAGTTTCGGCAACAGGTACGGACCGATCGTGTAGATCACGCCGAGACGCAGCTGGCCCTTGAGATCGTCGCGGCCCTCCTGGGCGAGATGGCGGATGGTTTCCGATTCCTCCAGCACCACGCGGGCCTGTTCAACCACCCGCTGGCCCACGGGCGTGATGCTGACGTCATGCTGGCGTCGTTCGAACAGCTTGATGCCCAGCTCTTCTTCCAGTTTCTTGATGGCGACGCTGAGGGTTGGCTGACTGACATGGCAGGCCTCGGCGGCACGGCCGAAGTGCAGTTCGCGGGCTACGGCAACGATGTAACGCAGTTCAGTCAGTGTCATCAAACATCATCCATTGGCCGGGCGCGGGCGTATATCCGGAAATACGCTGGCGGCCAGCAGTTGATTCGCGGGCAACGGGAGGTTTTCCCGGGAACGATGGCTGCCCGCCAGCAGTCTATAGTGTATTGATAGAGGGTATAAAATCATGCGCCAACTAGCGAACATTTTCCTCGGCGGCTGCATTCTCGCGCTCACCGGCTGCGCCGGAAACATTCCACGCGAGATTCAGACTGCACCCATAGAGGATCCCGGCGTCCGTGAAGTGCGCGACAACATCGATCACTATACCGGCCGCAGCGTGCGCTGGGGCGGCGAAATCGCGGCGGTGGAAAACCGTGAAAATGAAACCTGGATCGAGGTGGTGAGCAAACCACTCGGCAGCTACGGCGAGCCGCGTGACGAGGATGATTCCGGTGGCCGTTTCCTGGCCCGGATCGAGGGCTTTGTCGATCCGCAAATCTATGCCGAGGGGCGCGAGCTGACGGTGGTCGGTGAGGTGGAAAGCCGCATTGTCCGCAGCATCGGCGAGCATCCCTACACCTATCCGCTGATTCGGGCGACCAGTCATTACCTGTGGCCCGAATACGCCCGGCGTGAGCGTGACGATTACCACCTGCGCTACCACTACGGCCACCCGTTCTATCACGGCTACGGTTTCGGTTACCGGCGCTATTATCCCTACTACTGGTAGCGCCGGCGCGCGCGATTATTGGCGAGTCACCGGTAAATGCCGGCGGACAGCCTATTTCGCCATTACGATTGGCTCGTCCGGCCAGCTGTCCGCAAGGGGGTCCATGGTGCCGGTCAGCAAAGCGTCCAGCAGGCGCAGATCCACGTAGCTGGCACCATGGCTGTTGCCAGCCTGGACCTCGAAGGCGTCATCGGGTGCGCCGAGCTGATCGAGCACCAGCGAGGCGCCGCTGAAATCGTGGTGGCGGGTGAAGCGGTGCGTGGTAATTACGGTTTTCAGGCCGGCGGCCCGGGCGGCCCGGTTGCCGCTGGCCGTGTCCTCGATGACAATGCACTCGTCCGGCGCCAGCCCGAGCTCCGCCAGCGTGAACTGGTAAACCGCCGGCGAGGGTTTCTTGTCGACAACCGTATCGCTGGTGACTACGGTTTCGAAGTAATCCCTGAGTGGCCGATCGAGTGCATGTAATAGCAGGGTCTCGACGTTGAATGTCGATGAGCTTGTCGCCAGGGCGATATGCAGGCCGGCTTGCCGCGCCTCCTGTAGCAGGCGCAACACACCCGGGCGCAGACCGATGTGGCCGTTGACGAGTTTGTCGCGGTAGATGGCTGACTTGTGTGTATGCAGCTTGAGCGCCAGTTCACGCAGCGTAACGTTGTCGGGGCGCGGTAACAGGTGCGCCTCGGCATAGGCGCGTATGCGCTCGCGGCCACCGGAGGTGGTCAACAGTTCGGTGTATTCCTCGGGACTCCAGTGCCAGTTGATGCCATGCTCGGCGAAGGCCTCGTTGAAAGCCTGACGGTGAAATTCCTCGGTATCGGCGAGGGTGCCATCGACATCGAAAATGATGGCCTGAAGCGTTGTGGTCGCGTTACTCAAGGGACCGCTGCAAGGTGGCAAATTGACAGGAAAAACTGTTATTCATTGATGTTCCGAAAAAAATTATTTTGATGCATTGCAATATTAGGACAATTTCTGCAGCCAGTCCAATGCCTATGACACATTAATGTCACTTAATTTGCGACTGTACGCCCCAGTGTTGGTTCCTTACAACAGACCTGCCGGCCGCGATCCACGGGCCGGAAACCAGTATCATGGGCCCGATGCCGGTCGTTGTGGTCGGTTGCTATTCAGAATACGCAGGATTCAGGCGGGTGGTTGCGCCATGATGGAAGCAGAGCAGATTCAGCCCGATGTCGACGCCGACTTTCGGCGCATGGTCGCGGGCGACGATGCCGGCATCAACCTGGCCGAGGCGGCACTGCTGGTGGCGCGCGGCGAATACCCGCACCTCGACGTCGACTACTATCTCCATGTACTGGATGACATGGCGGCGGCCGTCGCCCAGCAACTGCCCGATGCCGGCAGCACGCCGCAGATCCTGGGCCAGATCAACCATTATCTGTTCAGCCAGCAGGGTTATAGCGGCAACCTGCACCATTTTCTCGATCCACGGAACAGTTTTCTCAACGACGTCATCGAGCGCCGGCTAGGCATACCGATCACACTGTCATTGCTGTACATGGAAGTGGGTCGACGCCTGGGCCTGATGATTGAGGGCATTTCTTTCCCCGGCCATTTTCTGATCAAGCTGGCGGGCGCTGACGGCGACATCGTACTGGATCCCTTCGCCGGCGGGGTGTCGCTGGATGAATCCGACCTGCGCCGACGGCTGCAGCACGTCAATTCGTCCAGCAGTAACGGCTTGTCCGACAGTCTGCCGGAACTGCTCCAGCCGGCCGGCAACAGGGCTATCCTGGCGCGCCTGCTGCGTAACCTGAAGTCGATCTACAGTAATGCCGGCGATCGCCTGCGTCTGCTGCGAGTGCTCAATTACCTGTTGGCGGTAACGCCTGACGACGTGCGCGAACTGCGCGAACGCGGCGAACTTTACGAGCAATTGCAGTGCCATCGCGCGGCCCTGGATGATTTCGAACGCGTCTGCCTGCTGGCCCGGCAACCGCAGGAAAGCGAGCAGATGGCCAGCCGCTGCGCGGCGCTGCGCCGGCGCACCGAACTGCTGCATTGAAACCGAAATCATGACCGAATCAGCGGACAAGCAACGGTCGCTTCCCCGCAAGGGCCGCGGTGCAGCCAGCAAGCCGGACGCGCGCTATCTGGGCGATACGCGCGAGGCATTTGATGACGGCTGGTACCAGGACACGGAAATCGCCCCGCTGCGCACCACGGTGACGGTCGAGCACAGCAAGACCGTGCTCAGCCGTAACAACTCGCCCGACATCCCGTTCGAACAGTCGGTCAATGCCTACCGCGGCTGCGAGCATGGCTGCATTTACTGTTACGCGCGCCCGACGCACGCTTACATGGACCTGTCGCCGGGGCTGGATTTTGAAAGCCGGCTGTTCGTCAAGCCGGACGCGCCGGAGTTGCTGCGCCAGGCGCTGGCGAAACCGGGCTACGTTTGCAAACCAATCGCGCTCGGCACCAATACCGATCCCTACCAGCCGATCGAACGCGAGTGGCGCGTGACCCGCGGCATTCTCGAACTGCTCAATGACTGCCGCCATCCCATGACGCTGGTCACCAAGTCATGCCTGGTTGAACGCGACATCGATCTGCTCGCCGCCATGAGCGAGCGCCGCCAGATCGAAGTGTTTGTGTCGGTGACCACACTGGACCACGGTCTGGCGCGCTCCCTGGAACCGCGCGCCACGGCGCCGCAGCGACGCATCGAATGTCTGCGCCGGTTACACGAAGCCGGCGTGACCACCGGTGTCATGTTCGCGCCGGTGATTCCGGCCATCAACGACGCCGAACTCGAGGCGGTACTGGAAGCCGCTACAGCGGCCGGCGCCAGCCACGCCGGCTACGTCATGCTGCGTCTGCCGCATGAGGTGAAAGACCTGTTTCGCGAGTGGCTGGATAATCACTATCCGGATCGCGCCCGTCATGTCATGAGCCTGATCAATGATATCCGCGACGGCCGTGATAACGATGCGAACTTCGGCAGCCGCATGCGTGGCCAGGGTGTCTTCGCCGAGCTTGTCCGTCAGCGCTTCCGCAAGACCTGCAAACGGCTGGGGCTGAACCAGCCGACGCGCGAACTCGATACCAGCCTGTTCATACCACCGCCGGCCGACCGTGACCAGATGACGCTGTTCTGAAAGCGCTTTATTCTGTCGCGCTTCCGAATAAAACTGAACAAAAACACCAACCATCGATGACACCACTCGAACAGTATCAGTGCGAACGTCAGGCCGGTCGTCTGCAGCCGGACCCGGAGCAGGAACAGGTCATGCAGCAGTTGCAGGCGCTGTACGATGAGCTGCTTGCATTCGAACAGCGCCGGACAGGGTTGTGGGCACGACTGAAACAGGCGCTTGGTGCGGAATCACCGGCCGCACCGCGGGGACTTTATATCTGGGGTAGCGTCGGTCGTGGCAAGACCCTGATGGTCGATATGTTTTTTCATAACCTGCCGTTCGACGACAAGCTGCGCATGCACTTTCATCGCTTCATGCAGATGATTCACCAGCGGCTGCGTGAGTTGCCCGATACCAGTGATCCGCTACCCATCATTGCCGAGCAGCTGAGCCGGCAGGCCCGCGTGATCTGTTTCGACGAGTTTCATGTCGGCGATATCACCGATGCCATGCTGCTGGCGGGCCTGTTTCGTGCCCTGTTCGAGCGCGGCGTCGTGCTGGTGGCCACGTCCAATACCGAACCGCAGTATCTCTACTGGGATGGACTGCAGCGCGAGCGTTTCCTGCCGGCGATCGAATTGATCGAACAGCATACCCGCGTCGTGCCTATCGGCGGCAAGACCGATCATCGTTTGCAGTTTCTCGATAATGCCGAAATCTATCACTGCCCACTGGATGACGAGGCACAGCGCTGCCTATACAACAATTTCATCAACCTGGCACCGGAACCGGGTAGTGAGGGCGGGACGATTGAAATCGAGGGCCGCGCGATCGAAACCGTGCGTGAGGCCGATGGCGTGGTCTGGTTCGAGTTTGACGCGTTGTGCGATGGTCCGCGCAGTGCCGCCGACTATATCGAGATCGCGCGTACCTATCAGGCCGTTTTGCTGGCTAATGTGCCGCGGCTGGATGCCGATAAGGAAGACCGGGCAAAGCGTTTGATCAATCTCGTCGATGAACTTTATGACCGGCGGGTCAAATTGATCATCTCCGCCGAATGCGCGCCGGACGGTCTTTACTGTGGCAACCGCCACGCGGCCGATTTTCAGCGCACGATCAGTCGGCTGCAGGAAATGCGCAGCCATGCTTACCTGGCCGGCTCGCACAGGCCCTGAATCCATGCGCTATGTGCTTCGCAGCATTTTATTGGCTGACAATAAGTTAGCGTATTTATTTGACACTATTATTTAAATTGACTATATGTTATTAAAGCCGCAATATATCTGTAACTTATTGATAAAAAAGAGGTCATAATAACCAGCGCCCGAACAGGGGGCGTGATGGTTTTTTTCAAGTTAAATCAAACAGATGCATACAACAAAAACAACCGGCAGTTTGCAGAGTCTTGAAGCACGTATCGCCCAGGTTCTGGAACACCGTTACGGTGATGGCCTGGTTTACCTGCCGAAGGAATGGCCCGGACAACTGCTGTCACTGGCCCAACAGTTCGGTTTCATCGATGCGGAAGGCTACCTGACGCGCAAGGGGCGCGCATTGCTGGCCCGCTACTACTTCGCCTGACAGCGCTGTATTTCCGCCCCGGCGTATTCCGCCAGCGGGAGCGCCTGCTCACCACCAACCATAGCGATGCGCTCTGGCCGGTTCCGTTGTCCAGCCGGCTAAAGTTCGAGTCGTGCTTTCGAGCGATAATGTCACACGGGATGATCGACGTGGTTGATCTGTGTACATTGCCCGCCTCAGCCATAGTACGGAAATCTTCGCACTTTGAATGAAGCCCGCCCAACAACCCCGACCACGGGCTTGGCCTATGCCGCGGCGCGTGACTGGTTACCGCTGTGCGGTCTTGATCACTGTCCGACCCTGCGCCATGCCTGGCGGCATTCGCGGCTAACCTATGAACGTGTCGATGCAGCACTGAACGATTTCGACCCGGCCGGCGAAGTGGTGACGTTGGCGGCGGCCGGGTCGCTCGGGCGCATGGAAGCACTGCCGCATTCCGATTGCGATCTGATCGTGATCATCGATGACAATCTGGAAGGGCAGGCTGATGCTGCGCGCCGGATAATGGAAGCAGTATGGGCACGTCTCGAGTCCCTGGATTTGAAGCTGCCGAAGTCCTGGGGCATTTTTGTCGAACCGACAAGTATGGCAGCGCTGACGCGTCCGGACGCCCTCGGCAATCTGAATGATTCACGCGCGCTGTTCGGCAAGCGTCTGCAATGCCTGCTGGACAGTCAGCCCCTGTTCAGACCACAGCAGTTCCGGCAGCTACAGCACCGCCTGCTCGACTGGTACGCCACAGCCTTTCTGCACGAGCATGCGGACAAGACCTGGACCTATCTGCTCAACGATCTGGTTCGCTATTACCGTTCCTATGCCGCCTGGCAGCAGTTTGAACTCAAAATCGAACATGACGACAGCTGGTATATTCGCAACGCCAAGCTGCGTACCAGCCGGTTAACCATGTATGCCGGGCTGTTGTTGCTGATCGGCGAATGCAGTCGCCAGACGCCATCCGGTAAGGTTGACTGGCTACTGGACAAACTCTCCCTGACACCACTGGAGCGGATCGCCTGGGTCATGCAGCAATACCCGGGATATGAAGATGAGCTTGAGCATCTGTTCGAAAGCTACGAGGTGTTCCTGGCGGCGATGAACGATGAATCCGTGCGCACGGCGCTGATCGAGCGCGCGCCACGCGATCGGGCCGATCTGCCGCCGGAAAAAATTCCCGAGTACCAGCCGATCCATGACGGTTCCGCCGAGATCATGGATATACTCACACGCTTTATCCTGGCGCGCGGCAACGACTGGAGTCGGCGGTTCCTGCGCTACATGCTGTTTTGACGGGAACGCAAGGAATACGCATATTCGCCGGCAGCAATTGTTCTGCCGGCTAGCAAATCAGCTTTAGTCGTCAGCAATGTTGTCAGAGGCGGTGCTGTTTACCGGTAACGAGACGCTGACATACAGGCCGCCCAGTTCGGATTCGCTGAATTCCAGCTGGCCATTATAGTGATCGACAATATCCCGGGCGATCGCCAGGCCCAGCCCATGGCCATCGGTTTGTTCATCAATGCGTTGACCACGCTGATCCAGCATGGCGCGTGAATCCGGCGGGCAACCAGGACCGTCATCCGCCACTGTCAGCTGCATCGACGGGTTAGCGGTAACGGTGACCTCGATTCTGCTGCGTGCCCATTTGCAGGCGTTATCGACGAGATTGCCGATCAACTCCAGCATGTCTTCGCGTTCTGCCGCCCAGCTGCCCTCGTAGTTCTGATGCAGAACTATTTTTACACCGCGTTCTGCATAGATCTGCTCAAGCATGGCGGTCAGGGGCGGGAGATCCGTATCCGGGTTGAAGCGGGCGCCACTGCTGTTGTTGCCGGCCAGGCGGGCACGATTGAGCTCGCGCTCAAGACGCTGATGCATGGCATCGGTCTGTTCAAGGATTTGTTTGCGCAGTGCCGGCTGGTCGTCCAGCCGATCGGAATGACCGACCTGTCGCAGGACACTCAGTGGCGTTTTCAATGCATGCGCAAGATTACCGACCATGCGACGGGAGCGCTCGACGCGCTGGTTCAACAGCATGAGCAAGCGGTTTACCTCGCGCACGAGCGGCAGGATTTCGCTTGGCGCACTCTCACGCACCGCCCGGATTTCGCCACGCGCCAGCTTCTTCATGTCGTGCTGGATACCGTGCAGGGGCGCAAGTGTCTGCCGCATAAGCAAATACTGGAATGCCAGCAGCATTAACAGGAGGATGCCGGAGAATATCAGGTAGCGGGTCTGGAAGTCGGCGATCTCGGCCTGCAACGCGGATATATCCTCAGCAACGCTGATGGAGATGGCGTGGTCCTGTTTGCGGAAGCCCTCGCTCAGCACCAGCAGCTCCTGATTCAGCGGTCCGGCCAGACGCTGCTGGCGACGCTGGCCCATGGTAATGGCCTCAACGTTCAGATCCTGATCCCAGAGCGTTGCCGAACGCAGTATCTGATCGCCGATCTCTATATGGTAGTAATGGCCTGAAAACGGCTTGTCATCGAAGTAGGTCTGCTGTTTAAGTTCAATCAAGGCCTGACCGTCTTGATCGAATGTGATCGCACTGAGCAGCATGTCAACGTCACCCTGAAGTCGTGAAGTGACATAGTTTTCCGTAATCTCGCGAAACGTGAAGCTGACCAGCCACCACTGCAGCAGGACAATAGCGATCAGGCTGACAAGCAGGCCCAAACCGAGCGTTTTTTTCAGTGAGCGCACGCGTTATCGGTCGTTGTTGTTTGAGTCCTGTACAAAAACGTAACCCTGGCCGCGGCGAGTTTGAATGACACCATCACCCAGTTTATTGCGTAAGCGTCGGATATAGACTTCTATGGTGTTACTGTCGCTTTCATGCTCACCGTCATAGATATGTTCCGCCAGGCGAGATTTCGATAATACCCGGCCCGGATGTGACATCAAGTAGTACAGCAGGCGGTATTCCATGCCGGTCAGGCTGAAGGTTTGCCCCGTATTATTCGAGATGGATTGGCTCTCCGGTTCTAGGGTCAGACCAGCGACGCTCAGGCTGGGCTGGGCTTGGCCATGACGGCGCCGCAATACGGCCTGGATACGCGCGAGTAATTCTTCGGTATGAAATGGTTTGCCGAGATAATCATCGGCGCCGGCCTTGAAACCATCGACTTTCTCGTGCCAGGCATCACGGGCTGTGAGTATTACGACCGGAACATCGTTTTGCTGTTCGCGCCAGGTCCGTAGGACCTCCATGCCGGACAGGCGCGGCAGGCCCAGGTCTAGTATCACCACATCGTAGGGTTCGGTACTGCCGAGAAATTCACCATCCGCGCCGTTATTGGCGATATCTACGGCGAAACCGGCACTACGCAACGAATTCCTGAGTTCAGTCTGGAGATCTTGATCGTCTTCGATCAACAGTAAACGCATCGCTCAAGTATCCCAAATCGTGACCATACGGGCCGCGGCTTTTCTAGGAAAAAACCGGAACTGCCATGTTCTCGATGGCGGCGGGTGTTTTTGTATTCGGAACTAGGGCCTGTTGATCTTTCACATGGGCAGCCAGATTATCGCGCAGGCCAACGCAATCATACTGGCATAGTTTCGCTGCAGTTTGTCATAGCG
>NZ_JANUCT010000009.1 GCF_024808875.1 Methylohalomonas lacus | reverse complement strand
GCGACAGCTTGTCGCAGACATCGGCAATGGAACGGTTGCGATACAGGCCCATGCCCAGTACCAGCCAGACCACCTGCTCGGCCGGCAGCTTGCGCCTGCGAATGCTCGCTGTACCGCTGGCCTGCAGGGCTTCTTCAATCCAGTCCGCCGGTATCGACTGCTGGAAAACGCTCAGTGAATCCGGTTCAGCCAGCGAGGCCGTTAACCGCAGTTCCTCAGCCATGGACATAAAAAAACTCCCGTATCGGTATCCCGATACGGGAGTCTGATCTCATGCTCCGCTAATGTATACCGCTTAACTGATCGGTATTAGGCCTGGGCCGGGGTTTGTGCTGATCGGTTAGCCCGTCAATCAGAACTTGTAAGCCAGACCCAGCGTTACAGTATGGCTGGTATAGTCGCTCTTGCTCTGAAAGCCGTATGATTCATTCGAAATGGCCGGCAGACCGTCAAAGTCGAGGGAACCGTAATCCGCGTAGCTGTAGTCGAGGCGGGCAAAAAGCCTGCTGGTGATGGCAGCTTCGGCACCGGCCCCCACGGTCCAGCCGACCATGGTCTCGGATTCCGAGGCCTGTATCGTCCCAAATGCCGGGTTACAAAAGTCCGTATCAGCCGGGCAAACAGCGGTCTGCTCCGTGTCCGCTATTGCCAGTCCGGCCGAGGTGTACAGGTGTATGGTGGGCGTGATGAGATAGCCCAGCCGGCCACGCAGACTGCCATGCCAGTCCGTCTCCGTTTCCACGAAACTGAAATCCGGCGGGTCATCATGTGCACCGGGAATAGACGTGCGGGTATCTTCATTATCGGCATAGGCTATATTGCCATCGATACCCACTAAAACCTTCGGACTGACCAGCCAGTTATAACCAAAAAAACCGTTGAAGGTCATGTCCGTACTGTCCAGGGAAGCATTGGGATTGCTCTCGAACGGTATAGACGGCCCGTCGGGGTCTTGGTAGTTTGTGGTTTCCCAGTCTACATCCTCGGCCCGTGGGCCCACCGAGAAACCGGCATATGGGCCGGTCCAGTCAAATGAGTCGTCGGCATACGCGGATTGTGCCAGTAATAGCGAAACAGCCAGTATGGTGAGCCACCTGAATAAAAGCATGTTTATGTCCCCCACTAAATTTTTGTGTTCAGGTTACCAAGTAACATGGCCAACCTTAATTGCATAACTATCTAAAATCAAATTAATTTTTCTTGCCGGGCGTGGCGCTTGTTCGCTGTTTGCGCCGCCCCGTATTGATTCGGTGTGTGCCGAAAGCTGCGATCGGAACCACTCCGGTTCTCTCTCGGGGTCGCTTACTGAACAAGCTCCCGGTAGGCATGCCAGGTGGCATGGCCGAGCAGCGGGTAGATGATGATCATGCCCAGCAGCAGCGTCGCAAAGCCGATGGCGGTCAGGGCCACGATCAGCGCCGCCCATACCAGCATGGCCGGTATATTGGCCGCCACGGTGTGCAGGCTGATGCGCATGGCGGTCGTCGCGCTGATGGAACGATCGATGATCGCCGGTATGGAAACGACCGAAACCAGGAATACGAGCGCAGCCAGTATGCCCCCGACGGCGATATAGACCACCAGCTGCTGCGGCGACAGCATGGCGAGCAGGTCGCCCCACAATGCAGCGCTGAATGCCGGCGCTGGCTGTCCGGCCACGGTCTGCAGGACCAGCGCCGAAAGTAAAAACCACAGCAGGCTGATGCCGAGCAGGCTGGCAGCGAAATGCCAGAGTGCTGTACCGCTGCGGCTCAGCGCATCCAGCGACTCATCGAAGCTGACTGATTCACCGCGCTGGCGGCGGCGCGACAGTTCGCACAGGCCGGTGGCCATGATCGGGCCAACCAGCAGGAAGCCGGAAATGGCGGCCGCCATGAGATAGACATGGGTGGTTGCGAACATCAGGATCACCAGCCCCAGCCCGGTGATCAGCAGGCCATGCGCGATGCTGGCGGCCTTGTGCCGGGCAAGATCCGCCCAGCCGTCGCGAAGCCAGGACAGCGGCCGCAGTGCGGCGACCGTGCGTACCTGGAGTTGCGGTTCCTCTATACCATCCACCTGACTCTGAACACTCATGATTCACTCTCCGATAGTATGGTTGTCTGTTTCCAGCTTAGACCAGTAAGACGCCTGCGCCTATCCCGCGCCAGGCGGATTGTGGCAGGACGCTTGGGGACACTCGGTGAGAATCGATAGATGCAGGGCCGCCGTGGCATGGCTCGGGTGCCCACAACGGCCGTGTCGCCTGTCTTCGTGCAGACTGCCTGGAAGCTGCTGGATTTCCGGTTACGGCGATGGGAGGGTACTATCCGGATGCTGTTATCCATTATCAGGGGGGATATGGTTCGTTCAGCCATAGTGGCGAGAGTGACTTCTGACAAGGGTTGGCTGAACTGCTTGGCAAATTCTGATGATAAAGACATCCATTACCTTTCCGGTGCCCGATCCGCACTTCGTCTTCGTACGGACGCGGCGTCGCAACTCGGGCCTGACGTCGGTGCGGTGGTATGACGACGAAACCCTTTTTGCCGCTGATTTTTCCGCCCGCGCTGTTTATCGGGTTCGCCCGTTCTCCGATCATCCTCTAGACGCATCCATTCCCACACCCGACGGTTCGGGCTGCGCAACGGCGACCGACCTGATGGACTGTCGGGGCGACGTCATGGTCCTGACCAATTTCTACAAAGGGGAAGTCGGTTTCTATACTGTAGGCCCGGACATTTTGCGCTTTGATCGGGTTATCCGTCCGCGCGAGCCCGGTCAACTGATGCGCGATATCCGCTTGTTTGCGGGCCTGGACAGAAAAAAGAAGGCCGGGCGGCTTCCCCGAAAAATACACGGCGCTCGCTTCGTGCCGGGCTATGACGATTTATTGTGGGTCTCGTTTTGTGACCCGCATATCAGGGGCATCGAGATCGTTACACTCAAGGGCAAAACGGTACACTCCCTGAAGACTGCAGAACAGGCGCAGGAAGTCGCATTCATTGAGCATAACGGTATTACATACGCCATCCAGGCTGCACGAACAAACCACATCAGGGTGGATGGCCCCAAAGAAGTGCCCATGTATGCAACCCTCTATGTCTACCGTCTACCCGGCAACCTGAAAAAAAAGCCGCCCAGGCTTATGGTCGCGGAACACTTTCCCGGTCATCTGGATGCCGTCAAGGAGTTTCAGGATTGTGTGTACGGCGCCAACCAGCATGACGATTGCGTGGATGAGTTCGCTTACCGGCCCGAGACCAATAACATCAAGCTGCTGAGAAGAATAAAAGGTTTCGATATGCCGCATGGTCTCGATATCCGTCACGACGGACTCATGGCCGTAACCAACTACGGCACGAACAACGATCTGCGATTTTTGCAATTGTGATCAATCTTCAATGCAGCGGCATCGTCCAGGCGGGTGTGCTGATCGAACTTGTGGCAAGAGGTCCGGATAAGCTGTGGTCAACGCGCAACGGGGCTGTTTCTGGACTGCTTATCAATTACCGAAAGCGGCCTGCAGGTGCTGGTTAAATGTTTCAACGACTTCCGGCCGGCCCATTAGAAACCCCTGGACGTTGGCGCAGTCGTTTTCCAGCAGGAATGTCTTCTGGGCCTCGGTCTCGACGCCTTCGGCAACAACACTGAGGCCGAGCTGTCTCGCCATCAGGATAATGGTCTGGGTGATGACGACGTCGTTGCCGTCGTCGGGGATACCGGAGATGAAACCGCGGTCGATCTTCAACCGGTTCAGTGGGAAGCGCTTAAGATAACCGAGACTGGAATAGCCGGTGCCGAAGTCGTCCATCGCCAGGTTGAGGCCCAGCTCCTGTAGTGCAGCCAGCTGCGCTATGGCGGTTTCCGGCTGGGCCATGACACTGGACTCGGTGATCTCCATTTCAATCCGGGCCGGGTTGCAGCCGGTTTCCGCCAGTATGGCTTTGACCCGTGCAGTGAAGTCCGGCAGGCTCAGCTGGCGGCTGGATAGGTTCACGCTGACGAGCAGATCGGGGTAACCGTTTTCATGCCAGAAGCGGGCCTGGCTGCAGGCCGTGCGCAGTACCCATTCACCCATTTGACAGATCAGACCGGTATCCTCGGCAATGGTAATGAACTGTCCCGGTAAAAGCAGGCCGCGCGTCGGATGCTGCCAGCGGATCAGGGCTTCAGCGCCAGTGACGATATTCTTGTTCAGATCGTACTGCGGCTGGTAGTACAGGAGAAACTCGTCGTTCTCCAGTGCGCTGCGCAGATCATGTTCCAGCTGTATGCGTTCGTGCATTTGCTGATCCATGGCCGGGTTGAAGAAATGGAATGAGTTGCGGCCGGTATCCTTGGCGATATACAGCGCATTGTCGGCATACTTTATGAGCGTCTCGGCATCGACAGCGTCGCGCGGAAACAGGCTGATGCCGATACTGACGGTCAGGTTAAACTGATGTTCAGCCAGTTCGTACGGTGCAGAAAGCATATTGTGCAACCGACCAACGACATGGACGACATCTTCGGCGCTGTTCGGACTGGTCAGCAGCACCAGAAACTCGTCACCGCCCAGTCGACCCACAGTGTCTGCCTGTCGCAGGAATTGCGTCAGACGACGTCCTACCTGTACCAGCAGCTGATCACCGGCACCGTGGCCGAGTGCATCGTTGACATGCTTGAAGCGATCAAGGTCGAGAAACAGCACCGCCAGTAGCTGTTCATGACGTTCGGCATGGGCGAGGGCATGTCGCAATCGATCAATGACCAGGGCCCGATTGGGTAGCCCGGTCAGGCTGTCGTAGTAGGCAAGGCGTTTTATGCGCTCCTCATGGGCCTTGCGTTCACTGATGTCGCGGGCGATGGATAGGTGGTATTCCTGCCCCATATAGCTGAAGTGGGTGGCACTGATCTCGACCGGAAACCGCGAGCCGTCCTTGCGGCGATGGGTTGTTTGCAGCTTGCACTGTCCGGCCTCGGCGGTTTTTTGCCAGTGGTGGTACCAGCGATCGAACGAGAACTCCGGATCCAGATCCGGAATCGTCATGCCTTGCAATTCCTCGTGGGCATAACCGAGCGCCCGGCAGGCCTCTTGATTGACGTAAAGAATCCGGGCGTCGCTGTCGATCAGGTAAATACCCTCATGAACGTTGTTCACTGCCTGGCCCAGAACGGCGCGCTCCTTCTCGACAGCTTTTCTCTGGGTAATATCGCGCGACAGCGCCAGACAATATTCGTGACCGCCGAAATCGAAGCTGCTGGCATTGATCTCGACATTCAGGAAGAGACCGCCATGCGTTTTGTGCCGGCTTTCAAAGCTGAGCGTGCCTTCCGTTCGCATTTTCTGCCAGTAATCGGGCCACTCTGCCATCGGAAAATCCGGATCAATATCACTGATGCCCATGGATTCCAGGGTCTCGCGGCTATAGCCCAGTGCCCGACAGGCTGCCTGGTTCACATAGACAAAACAGCCATTGGCATCGATCAGATAAACACCGTCATGAACGGCATTGACAGCGAATGCCAGCAGTTCGCGATTGTATTCGTGGTCGTCCGGAAATTTGTCGAATGACCTAGGCATTGGCTCCATCACTATGCCCGGTATCCCTACGGACTGGCCCGTGCATTGCGCAGCGCAGGATAAACTGGACGGGATAATGAGGCATTGTGGGGGCTCCGTGTTAAGCCTGCTAGAGGGGCTGGCTGCTACGGTTATTTTTACTGTTGTTAGAAACAGAGTAGTGACTACAGATGAGGCTGTCCATGAGCAGACACCGGACAACCGGTTACGGCTTTAAATTTCGGCGTGGCAGTATTTGTTTATGCAGGCAGGATGGTAATGCGCGCGGTCGCGTCGCCTCAGGCCCATCGATAGTCGACACTGCGCATGCCGGGGGATGCCGGACCCTGGCTGGAATTACCGAAAACGCGGCGCGTGGCCGGTGGCAGGCGTTGCAACACGGCACGTGTGGCGCGGAGAAGTCTATAGACACCTGTTTAAAAACAGATATCTATAAAAAATGGCTCCCCGGGACGGGCTCGAACCGCCGACCTAGTGATTAACAGTCACCCGCTCTACCGACTGAGCTACCGGGGAATAGTGTTCGCTTGTACTGTTGCAACTGAGAAGAGCTGCGTATGTTACTGAGCCGATTCTGATTGGTCAATATATTGATTTTTGACCGGTTATCCGGGTCTTGTTCCGTCCTGGAACCGCACTACAGACCGGTTCAGCCCAGCAGCTTGTTGACTGCCGCCTCCATGCGCTTCAGGCCCTCGCGGATGTGGTCCATGCTGCAGGCGAATGACAGCCGCAGGTAGCCGGGGGCGCCGAAGGCGGAACCGGGCACGACCGCGACATTGCCTTCCTCGAGCAGGTACTCGGCGAACTGCAGGTCGTTTTGGACCTGGCTGCTCTGTTCGATGATGTCCTTGCAGTTCGGGAAAATGTAGAACGTGCCGCCGGCCGGGGCGCAGCGGATACCCTGGATGTTGTTCAGGCCTTCCAGGATCAGGTCGTGGCGTTCCTGGAAGATGTTGCGGATCTGGCTGACGAAGGTCTGGTCGCCCTCGAGTGCCGCCTGGGTCGCCACCTGGGCGATCGAGGTCGGGTTCGAGGTGCTCTGCGACTGGATCTTCTCCATGGCCTCGATGATTGGCTTGGCGCCGGCGGCGTAGCCGATGCGCCAGCCGGTCATGGAGTAGGCCTTGGACACGCCGTTCAGGACGATCGTGCGCTCGTACAGCGCCGGGCAGGCGTTGACGATGTTGTGAAACGCTTCTTCGGCCCAGAGGATGTGCTCGTAGATGTCGTCCGAGGCGATCAGTACGTGCGGGTAGTCGATCAATACCTCGCCGAGCGCCGCCAGCTCGTCTTGGCTGTAGTAGGCGCCGGTCGGATTGGCCGGGCTGTTCAGGACCAGCATGCGGGTCTTGTCGGTGATCGCGGCGCGCAGCTGCTCCGGGCTGATCTTGAATTCCTGGCTGATGCCGGTCTTGATAATTACCGCCTCGGCGCCGGCGAGCTTGGCCATGTCCGGGTACGACACCCAGTAGGGCGCCGGAATGATGACCTCGTCGCCCGGGTTCAGGGTGGCCTGCATCAGGTTATAGATGCTGTGCTTGCAGCCGCAGGAGACCAGGATCTGGTCGAGGCTGTACTCAAGGCCGTTTTCGCGCTTGAACTTGTCGGCGATCGCCTGGCGCAGACCCGGTGTACCGCTGACGGCGGTATACTTGGTAAAACCGGCGTTCAGCGCCTCGATGGCGGCGTTCTTGATGAAATCCGGGGTGTCGAAATCCGGCTCTCCGGCGGAGAGACTCAGGATATCCTGGCCGGCGGCCTTCAGTTTCGCGGCCCGAGCCGATACGGCCAGCGTCGGGGAAGGTTTGATACTGTTGGCACGGTGCGAAACTCTGTCTTCCAAGCGCATGTCTCCTCATCGGCGCGTCATTCAAAAGGCATGTATCATACTGAATTTGGCAGCGCAGCAAAATAGCCCAAAGGCGGCAAATGGCCTGCCGGGGCCAGAAAATCCTTTGCAGTATCGGCTTCCCGTCATTCCGGCCAACTGCAGGGCGAGCCGGAATCCATGCCGCCCGGAGCCTCACCCCGGTCACGACAGACATCAATCTGGAAATACCCGTCGAGTAGCAAATTACTACCGGGCAGGTCTTTTACTTGCTATCCGAATGCCGCTCCATGTAATCCCGTAGAACAGCATTCATGCGGGTCTGGTACTTGGCCCCTTGTGATCGGAACCAGGCGACTAGATCGGCATCAAGGCGCAATGTCACCTGCTTTTTAACAGGACGGTAGAAACGGCCACGGGTAGCGCCCGACCAGTCACTTATCTCGTTAATATCATTCGTGTCGATTTCATCATCCTTTTGTTTCGCAAGATGATCGATCGCCTTGGTGTTACGCTGTTTAACCTTGCTCATAAATTCTTCTTTCACGGGCGGTGGCTTTGCGCGCGGAAATGATACGGATCACTTCGTCATCTTCTTCATCCTGATATGTATGGGCGACGAGCAATACAATCAGTCCCTTGATCAATCCCAGCGTTTGCCAACGTACTTCGCCATTTTCAACTCTGTCCTGTACGGACAGATGATTGGGATCAGCGAAAACCAGGCTGGCAGTCTCGAAGCTCACGCCATGCTTGCGCTGATTTGCCCAATCCTTGGCTGCATTCCATTCAAACCGCACATCCAAATTGTAGTTACAATTTTGTAGTTACGCAATTGAATATCCCGACCCACCAGATTCCCCGTCATTCCGGCCGACCGCAGGGAGAGCCGGAATCTGCCACACCTGGCCCGTCATTCCGGCCGACCGCTAGGGAGAGCCGGAATCTGTATCGCTCGGTGCCGTCATTTCACCTACGCAATGCACTGACCGATCAACGCAGATACAATCAACACCATGTCGGAAAAACAGCACAAACCATTCCAGCTCAAATCCAGCTACGATCCGGCCGGCGACCAGCCCGAGGCGATCCGCAAGCTGCTCGACGGCCTCAACGACGGGCTCGCCCATCAGACCCTGCTCGGCGTCACCGGCTCCGGCAAGACCTTCACGGTGGCCAATGTCATCCAGGAGATGCAGCGACCGACGCTGATCATGGCGCCGAACAAGACTCTGGCGGCGCAGCTCTACGGCGAGTTCAAGGAGTTCTTCCCGGACAATGCGGTCGAGTACTTCGTTTCCTACTACGACTACTACCAGCCGGAAGCCTACGTGCCGTCGTCGGACACCTTCATCGAGAAGGATGCCTCGATCAACGAGCACATCGAGCAGATGCGTCTGTCCGCGACCAAGGCCCTGCTGGAGCGTCCCGACGCGATTATCGTTGCCACCGTGTCGGCCATCTACGGCCTCGGCGATCCGCAGGCCTATCTGAAGATGGTCCTGCACCTGGACCGCGGCGACCCGATCGGCCAGCGTGAACTGCTGCGGCGACTGGCGGCGATGCAGTACACGCGCAACGAGACTGAGCTGCACCGCGCCAACTACCGCGCCCGTGGCGACGTCATCGACATCTACCCGGCCGAATCCGACGGCGAGGCGGTGCGCGTCGAGCTGTTCGACGACGAGATCGAGACGCTGTCGATGTTCGACCCGCTCACCGGCCAGGTGCTGCGCAAGGTGCCGCGCGTAACCATCCACCCGAAATCGCATTACGTCACCGGCCGCGAAACGATTCTGGAGGCCATCGAGCAGATCAAGGTCGAACTCAAGGAGCGGCTGGAGGAACTGAACGCCAACAACAAGCTGGTCGAGGCGCAGCGGCTGGAGCAGCGCACCAAGTTCGACATCGAGATGATGCTGGAGATCGGCTATTGCTCCGGCATCGAGAACTATTCGCGTTATCTGTCCGGCCGCAATCCCGGTGAGCCGCCGCCGACCCTGTTCGACTACCTGCCGCACAACGGCCTGCTGGTGCTGGACGAGAGCCACGTGACCGTGCCGCAGATCGGCGGCATGTATAAAGGCGACCGCTCGCGCAAGGAAACGCTGGTCGAGTACGGCTTCCGCCTGCCGTCGGCGCTGGACAACCGGCCGTTGCGGTTCGAGGAGTTCGAGCACCTGATGCCGCAGGCGCTGTACATTTCGGCGACCCCGGGCAAGTACGAGCTGGAGCATTCCGGTGGCGACGTCGTCGAGCAGGTGGTGCGACCCACCGGCCTGGTTGACCCGGAAGTCGAGGTGCGGGCGGTGTCGACCCAGGTCGACGACCTGCTGTCCGAGGTGCGCAAGCGGGTCGAGGTCGACGAACGTGTGCTGGTGACGACACTAACCAAGCGCATGGCCGAGGACCTGACCGACTACCTGGCGGAACACAGCGTCCGCGTGCGCTACCTGCATTCCGATATCGACACCGTCGAGCGCGTCGAGATCATCCGCGACCTGCGCCGCGGCGAGTTCGACGTACTGGTCGGCATCAACCTGCTGCGCGAGGGTCTCGACATGCCGGAAGTGTCGCTGGTGGCGATCCTCGACGCCGACAAGGAAGGTTTTCTGCGTTCCGGCACGACACTCATCCAGACCATCGGCCGCGCGGCACGTAACCTCAACGGCAAGGCTATTCTCTACGGCGACCAGGTCACCCGCTCGATGCAGCACGCGATCGACGAGACCGAGCGCCGCCGCGCCAAGCAGATTGCCTTCAACGAGGAACACGGCATTACGCCGCAGGGCATCAAGAAGGCGATCACCGACATCATGGAAGGCGCCTACGGCGAAGCCCGCAAGCGCGAGTGGACCAAGGTCGCCGAGGATGACAGCGGTTACGAGGCGCTGTCACCGGAGATGGCCATGAAGAAAATCAAGCAGCTGGAAGAGCAGATGTACAAGCACGCCCGCGACCTGGAATTCGAGGACGCCGCGAAGGTGCGTGACCAGATTCAGAAGATGCAGGCGAAGGGGATGGGGCTGCCGGATACTAAAGCGGGTTAAATTTTACTCCATCCCTGCTCAAGGCTGACGGAGTGGCCTCGATAGTGTGTTCGATAAATTCTTCGTCGAGTGCTTGCGATATAGCTTCAAGCATGAGGCACTATAATTACATGAAATAATGATGGTGCTCATCTTTTACAACATGGCAGAATAAAAGCCAATTTAATCACGAGGAAATTGGTTTATACATTGAGATCCGGTTCACGGATACTGAGGCCCGGTTAACGTAAAATCCCAATATCAGCGGCGTAATTTAAATATCACTGCTATCAGTACCGGAAAGTAGCTTAACATGAGTCAAGCGCTGTATAGCAAAATACTCTCTCTCGAAGTAAGTAGGTAGAATACCTTGGTGTTGAACTGTTTATTAGTAGTTGCTTTTAGAGTGATGCGGAGCTTTCAGAACACGCTGTAATTGGAAGTTGTTACTCAGGGAAATTAATAATATAGAGAAATGGGAGAGAGAATTTCATGACGCCTCGTGAATCTATTTTACCGATTATCCTATCTGGTGGCATGGGGGATCGGCTATGGCCGCTCTCGCGCCAGTCATTCCCAAAACAATTTCTGTCGTTAGCTGGCGAAAAGAGCCTGCTTCAGGAGACGGTAGAGCGTTTATCTTGCCTCGGTGACATCCTTGCACCACCCGTTTTCGTGAGCAATAAAGAACATCGCTTCCTGATTGCACAGCAGGCCAGTGAATGCCGGATTGCGCCAGGACCGATTCTGCTGGAACCGGTTGCGCGCAACACGGCCCCTGCGGTGGCCGCCGCCGCCCTGGAGGCAACCCGCGAGGATCATGATCCCTTGCTACTGGTATTGCCAGCCGACCACATAATCCGTGACACCGAGGCATTCGCGACTACAATTGAACAAGCAGTACAGGGCGCCGCCGCAGGCGCGCTGATGACATTCGGTGTTGTTCCGGCCTATGCCGAAACCGGCTACGGTTATATCGCCGCGGGCAAACCGCTGGAACGTCAGTGCGCGGGTGGCGAGCTGGTGATATCTTCTCTACGCCAGGTCGAGCAATTCGTGGAAAAGCCTGATCAAGAGACCGCCGAATATTACCTGACCGCTGGTAACTATCTGTGGAACAGCGGCATGTTTTTGTTCAGGGCCAGCCGTTACCTTGATGAGCTGGATACGTACGAGCCGGAGATGAGCGAACTCTGTAGAGAGGCGCACCGGAATGCTGAACGCGAACGCGACTTCATCCATCTGGAGAGGAACGCCTTTGCACAGGTGCATAAAGAATCTATCGACTACGCGGTCATGGAGCATACGAGGACCGCTGGTGTGGTAGCACTGGATGCCGGCTGGAGCGATGTTGGTTCGTGGTCCATATTGCATGACGTTGTCAATAGCGACTGCGATAATAATCAACTCGAAGGTGATGTCTTGCTGGATGACGTTAACGGGAGCTACATTCGCGCCGAGAACCGGATGGTGGCTGCGGTAGGTCTCCAGGACCATATCATTGTGGAAACCAGGGATGCTGTGCTCGTAGCGACAAAGGATCGTGCACAGGATGTCAAACGCATCGTCAGCAGGCTGCGTGACTGGCAGCGTAGCGAGGCGAACGAGCATGCTTTGGTACACCGCCCATGGGGCACCTATGAGACGGTAAATTTGGGCGAGCGCCATAAGGTTAAGCATATTACCATCAACCCCGGTGCAAGCCTGTCCCTGCAGATGCACAACCACCGTGCAGAACATTGGGTCATCGTTAAGGGCACGGGCAAGGTAACCTGTGGTGATGAGACCTTTGTACTCGGCGAGAATCAGTCAGCCTATATCCCCGCGGGCGAGACCCATCGTCTGGAGAATCTGGACGCCGAGCCGCTTGAGCTCGTCGAGGTACAATCGGGCTCCTACCTGGGTGAGGATGATATTGTCCGTTTTCACGACAACTACGGTCGCACGAACTGACTCAGTGGAATAACATGCTCGGACTACTCTGCGGTGCGTGGGCGTACCGCTATTTTATCCTGTCGTCTATTCGCAATGACCTGACGCTGCGCTTTGCCCGCAGTAAGCTTGGCGGTGTGTGGATGATTATCCATCCGCTGGTGATGGTGGCGATCTACGCCTTCATCCTGTCTGCCGTGCTTCAGGCCAAACTACCGGGTATCGATAATCGCTATGCATACGCGATCTACCTGACCGCGGGCATTATGGCCTGGACGTTGTTCACTGATATAGTCACCCGTTGTCTGACACTATTCATCGAACATGGCAATCTGATGAAGAAGATGGTCTTCCCCAAGGTAACGTTGCCGTTGATCGTTCTTGGATCGTGTCTGGTGAACAACTTCTTCCTGTTCCTGGCCGTGCTTGGCATATTCGCCACGCTGGGCCATTACCCGGGATGGGAGATCCTCTGGCTGCCCCTGCTCATGGGGGTTACTGCCTTGTTCGGTCTGGGTATCGGCCTGCTGATGGGTGCCATGAATGTTTTCATGCGGGACATAGGCCAGGTAGTACCCGTTGTGCTGCAGGTCGGCTTCTGGCTAACGCCCATCGTCTATCCCCTAAATATCGTACCGGAACAGTTC
Organism: Methylohalomonas lacus; assembly: GCF_024808875.1. Classification (GTDB taxonomy): domain Bacteria; phylum Pseudomonadota; class Gammaproteobacteria; order Methylohalomonadales; family Methylohalomonadaceae; genus Methylohalomonas; species Methylohalomonas lacus. The sequence continues at coordinate 102,848 of NZ_JANUCT010000009.1, read as the reverse complement.
ACGGAATGGCTTAGCCTCAACCCCATGTTCCCTGTAGTCTCCGCCTACCAAGCCGTATTCGCCTATCAGACATCGCCGGAACTGGGTGGACTGGTGACAATAGGCGGAGTAGGTGCGTTGTTGCTGTTGGCCGGCCTGTTCGTCGTCCGCCGCGCCAGCGCCGAAATGGCAGACGTGCTATGAGTCTGATGGACGTCCAGAACGTGAGCAAGGCTTTCCGGGAGTATTCCTCGGAGTGGAAGCGCGTCGTCCGCTGGTTCGGTGTGCCCACCAAGCCTTCTGAGGAGAACTGGGTGCTGCGCAACGTCAGCTTCTCCATCGGGGAAGGTGAAGCTATCGGCATCGCCGGCCAGAACGGCGCCGGCAAGAGCACCCTGCTCAAGATCATCACCGGTACGTTGTTGCCCACGGAAGGCAGCGTCACGGTCAACGGCCGCATCGCCGCGATGCTGGAGCTGGGTATGGGGTTCAATCCCGAGCTGACCGGCCGGCAGAATGTCTATCATGCCGCTGGCCTGATGGGCTTTTCGGAGGCGGATATCGACAGCGTCATCGACGAGATTGAGGCCTTCGCCGAGATAGGCAACTACTTTGACGAGCCCGTCAGAACGTACTCAAGTGGCATGCAGATGCGGGTGGCATTCTCGGTGGCCACCGCGTACCGGCCCGAGGTTCTTATCGTGGATGAGGCACTGTCAGTAGGCGATGCGTATTTCCAGCACAAGAGTTTCGATCGCATTCGCACTTTTCGCGAGCAGGGCACCACACTGCTTATCGTCTCTCACGATCGTACCGCCATACAGTCGCTCTGTGACCGTGCGATCCTGTTGGAGAATGGCGCCGTAATCAAGGACGGCAATCCCGAAGAGGTCTTCGACTTCTACAACGCGATTATTGCGGAGAAGGATAACAGCACGGTCAAGGTCAGGAAGCTCGAGAACGGGAAAGCGCAGACTAAATCGGGTACGGGAGAAGCGACGGTTATCAGCGCAAGTCTCCTCAACGAGGCAGGGGATAGTGTCTATACAATCAACGTTGGTGAGCCCGTTCGCCTGGCAGTCGACATAGCCGTAAAAAAGGATGTGGAACAGCTCGTACTCGGATATCTGATCAAGGATCGACTGGGGCAGCCAGTATTCGGCACGAATACCTACCACATGAATCAACCCCTGAACTTCGTCCAGGCCGGTTCCGAGTATTCATATACTTTCCAGTTCCGTGCCTGTCTGGGGATTGGCAGCTATTCGATCGCCGTCGCCCTGCACGGCGGTGGCAGCCATGTTGGCCATAATTATGAATGGCGGGACATCGTGATCATGTTCAATGTTGTCAATATGAATCGGGAACAGTTTGTGGGCGTTAGCTGGTTGCCCCCAACGGTGAGCTGTACCAAATGACTGACGGTTTTTATCGGGCATTCGAGGAAAGGCACCGCGGTTTACGCGAGGTCATAAAAGCGCGCATGAGCGCATACCTCCCTTTTATCCAGGGACTCCAGGAGCTTGGGAGGGAGTTGCAAGCGTTGGACCTTGGCTGTGGCCGCGGTGAATGGTTGGAGTTACTGGCCGAAAACAGCGTCAATGTCCAGGGCGTGGATCAGAATGAGGGTATGCTCCAGGCATGCCTGGATAGAGAGCTCAACGTGGTCAGGAAAGACGCACTCGAATATCTGAAGCAGCAGAGCGATGGCAGCTTTGATATCGTATCGGCATTTCATTTTGTCGAGCATATTCCCTTTGCCTCGCTGCAGACGCTAGTGAAGGAGGCTTTACGGGTTCTCAAACCCGCGGGTCTTCTCATCATGGAAACGCCCAACCCGGATAACGTGGTTGTAGGTGCATCAGGATTTTACATGGATCCGACCCACACGCAGCCAATCCCTGCTCCGCTGCTGGCCTTTCTGACCGAATACCAGGGTTATGCCCGGCAGAAGGTCCTGGGCCTCCAGGAACCGGAAAGTGTACGGAGTGATGATCATATCGGGCTCCGGGATGTTCTCTTCCATGTCAGTCCCGACTACGCGGTTGTTGCACAGGCCCCCGCCAATGAAGAAGCTCTTGCCGTACTGGATGCTGCCTTTGAGCAAGAGTATGGGCGGAGCTTGGGCGAGCTGTGCCAACGATTCGATCAGGGCCTTGGCGAGAGCTTTGAGATGCTCCGAGACAGGCTCGATCGTTCAGAAGGGGCACAATCCGATATGGCAATACGTATCGCGCGTACGGAATCCCTTGCGTCTGAGATTGCAGCACTACGAGCGGAAGCTGGCGAGCATAAGGGACGTGCCGAGGCACTGCAATCGGAATTGGAGACAGCTCATACACGGACAGAAAGACTGGAGTCAGCTTTGGCGACGGTGCAAAGCCGTGTCGAGCAGTTGTCTTGCGATCTATCGGACCGAGACCGGGAACTTGAGACTACACAGAGTCATATCGAACTGCTCCGCAGTGACCTATCTGACAAGAACGATGCAATTGCATCGGCTCAGGCGGCGCTTGAAGAGCAGCAGGCGCATGGCCAGTGGCTGCAGAACGAATGGAATGCTGCCACAGTCAAAATTGATGAGCTGAACAAATCGGCTCATCGCTGGTGGCAGACCGCGGAAAGCCTCAACACGGAACTTCAGGCCGTTTACAGAAGTAAATCGTGGCGCGTTACCTGGCCGCTGCGCAAAGCAATGGTACTTGTCAAATGGCTGCTACGTTTGCCTATAAGGTTCGCGAGCGCGATGATTCACCTGTCGAAAGTGTTAGCTCGCTGGTTTGTGGCTAAAGCTATAGCATTTGTGCTACGCAGGGATGGACTAAAGTGGCGGGCTTTTCAGTGGGTCAACCGCCATTCCCGCCTGAAACAGCGACTCAAGGCGCTGGTGCGTGACCGAGGCCTGATCAGCGCCCAGAATGACGGGGATCTGGAATCCACTGCTAGCGGAAGTTTAGAAACATCTGAGTATGCGTTCGAGCCGGGCGATGATGATAATGAAATGGCTACTCTGACGCCCAACGCCAAGGCTATTTATAAGCAATTGAAAGGTCATGTCGACGACAAGGATCGCTAATAATCGTGATGCTGCCTGGTTTTTGTCAATCGAGTTTTCGCCCCGAACATTTGTACATGATGGGACAATGCGATTTCCGCGGGCGGTTCTCCGCGCGACTAGATCGCTCTTTTTTAGTAGACACTCAGTTCTTGTTCAGAAGTTCCATGAATATGAGCATTAAGAAGAATTGGGCAAAATGACGGATGGTGGTAAAAAGTATTAGATGCGACTCCTGATTGATCTTCAGCTTAGCCAGACGACGATTAACGAGGGTGGCAAAAGCGAATTGTCGCTGGATCTAGCCCAGTCCTTGGCCGAGCAAAGCGGCACACACGAAATATGGCTGCTCCTCAATGAGGCGTTACCCGATGCCGCCCAAAAAGTGCGATCACGGTTTTCGGAGTCGGTACCCGGGGAGCGTATTCGTACCTTCGATCCGCCCCAACCCCTTAATGAAGTCGAGCCGGGCAATGCATGGCGTGTGCGGGCGGGCGAGTTGTTACGCGAGCAATACATCATCAATATAAACCCTGATGTCATTTTCGTACCCAGCGTATTCAGTGGGTACCGTGACGATGTCGTCGTGTCGGTTGGTCATCTGGCGTATGCGAATAGGACTGCCGTTTTCGTGCAAGACTCGGAAGATCCGGTGTGTGCCAATCTCACTATCGAGGATGCGGCTGAGCGTGATTACTATTATCGACGTTTACAGTCGTTGAAAAATGCAGGGCTCATTTTGACTGCCTCGGAGGAGCAACGCGACCTTATTATCAAAACACTCAGTTTGTCTGATGAGCGGGTGGTGAATCTCGGCGCTTATTGCGATTATGGACTGGAGGACCAAAAGCCGTTGACCCACAGCGACAGCTGGCGCGCAGCGTACGACAGGCAAGTCGCCGATCCCGGCAGCAACCTGCCGCAGGTGTCGGTGGAGTACGCCGCGGATAAGCTATTGAATAGCTTGGAGAAGCACAGTGAATCGATTGTTGAGCAGGCGGCGAGTGCGCTGGTTGGCTCAAGCCAGCTCCCCAGGCTGGCATACGTATCGCCATTGCCCCCAGCACGGACCGGGATTGCTGACTACAGTGCCGAGCTGCTTCCGGAGCTAGCACGTTATTACGGCATCGAGCTTATCATGGAACAGCCAGAGGTCTCGGATCCTTGGCTGTCGGCTAATTTCGTCATCCGCGATGTCGCGTGGTTCGAAGAAAACGCCGAGCACTACGACCGTATTCTCTATCACGTAGGAAACAGTTCATTCCACTGGCATATGCTGGATCTCCTAGAGAGGTTTCCCGGTGTGGTGGTATTACATGATTTTTATCTCGGCCATCTGTTAGCACAGGACGGTTTGGCACTGGAACAGGCCTTGTATGACTCCCATGGCTATTTGGCGTTGACAGATCTGTACAGTTCCGGTGTGAAGGCCACTATCTGGAAGTACCCGGCCAACTATCAGGTGCTCAGGAACGCACAGGGGGTAATCGTTCACTCGCAGTTTGCGATCGAGCTTGCTCGTCAATGGTATGGCAAGCAAGTGGCCAGGGAGTGGACTAAAATCCCTCATTTGCGCGCCATACCGTCGCCGAGTTTTGATCGGGCGGAGGCACGCAGGCGGCTGGGCATTGGCGAGAATGAGTTTATCGTCTGTTCCTTTGGCTTGCTCGGTCCGGCGAAGCTCAACCACAGGCTGCTTGAGGGTTGGCTGAAATCGGGCGTGGCTTCGGACAGATTTAGTCAGTTGGTGTTCGTGGGCGCAACGCAGGGTGATGAGTACTGCGCACGGCTGGAACGTGCGATACAAGCTTCCAGTACTAGCAAACGTATTCGTGTGACCGGCTTTGCCAGCCACCAGGAGTACCGTCTATGGCTGGCTGCGGCCGATGTCGCGGTGCAGCTCCGGAGCAACTCGCGCGGGGAAACCTCAGGTACAATATTGGACTGTCTTATTACTGGGCTACCCCTGATATTGAATGCGCACGGGTCGATGGCTGAAGTTCCGGACGATGTAGCTGTTAAGCTGGAGAATGAGTTCGATAAGCAATCCCTCTCCGCGGCCCTAGATCAACTTTATGAGTATCCGGAACTGCGAGATCGGTATAGTCGGACGGCCCAGGCGTACATCCATAGAGTGCATGCCCCGGAGCACGTAGGCCGCCTCTTCATGGAATCAATCGAAAGGTACGCCAATGAATCCAGTCAGGTTTTGGATCAATGTTTAATAAGCAAAGTCCGGCATATAAATGTAAATGCTCATCCGAGCACAGATGATCTGGAGAGGTTATCCAAGGCTGTGCCTCGTGCATGTCTTGCTCATCATCCGCAGCTTTTAGTGGATGTATCGGCGATTGTACGTGAAGATCTTCGGACTGGTGTTCAGCGCGTCACCCGCGCTCATCTACTTGAGTTATTAGCCAGCCCACCTAATGGCTATCGTGTTGAACCTGTCTATCTAACCGACGAAGGCGGCGTGTGGCACTACCGCTACGCACGGCAGTATACGCTCGGTCTGCTTGGGCTGAATGAAACGCACATGCATGATGAACCGGCAGAGGCGCGGAACGGCGATATTTTTCACGGGCTCGATCTCTTCGGCGGAGGTGTCGTCGAAGCCAGCAATGCCGGTCTTTATGCACATTGGCGGGCACGGGGCGTGCGCATCTGCTTCACTGTGTATGATCTTCTACCTGTGCTGCGGCCTGACTGGTTCCCGGACGGCGCCGCATGCCATCACGAATACTGGTTGCAAACGGTTGCCCAGGAAGCCGATGCGGTCGCATGCATATCAAGAAGTGTTGCCGATAAGTTCTTGCAATGGATGCAAACCGAGGGAATTACACGGAAAGATGAGATCGTGGTAAAGTCCGCCCCTTTGGGCGCCGATCTCGCCGCGAGTGTGGCAACTAAAGGCCTGCCTTCAGAAGCACCTCGCACGCTAGAGCAGATAAGAAGTAGACCAGCCTTTGTTACGGTGGCGACTATTGAGCCCCGCAAGGGCTATCTTCAGCTGCTGGATGCATTTGAGCAGCTCTGGAGTAACGGATGGGATGTCAACCTCGTCATCGTTGGGCAGGAAGGGTGGCGGGACCTGGCGGATAGCCAGCGACGAACCATCCCCGAGATTGCATCTCGTATTCGTAAGCACGAGGAGCGCAATCGGCGCTTGTTCTGGCTCGCGGGTATAAGCGACGAATATCTGGAACAGATCTATGCGGCGTCAACCTGTCTGATTGCCGCTTCGGAGGGCGAAGGCTTCGGGCTGCCGCTTATAGAGGCGGCGCAGCATCGGTTGCCGATTATTGCGCGAGATATTCCTGTATTTCGGGAAGTGGCGGGTGATTACGCTTATTACTTTTCAGATGATAATTCGCCGGAAGAATTAGCGAAGGATGTTGAAAAATGGTTGACACTGTATGAAACAGACAACCATCCTAAATCAGAGGGAATGCCTTGGCTTACCTGGCACGAGAGTGCTGGGCAACTGAAGAAAATATTGATACCCGACTCCTCATCGGAGCACTTAGATGAACGCCTCTCGGGAACGTTCCAGAAATCGGTTAAGGAAGATTCTGGAGATTTACATTTTTAGTTTGGCGGTCTCTAGTTCCTAGCGCAACACGATGATAATAATGATGCCATTATTGAGGAGTCGTGTTGCATGTCAAAGAGTTATCAACGCATGAATCTGGCCGAGCGCGAGGAACTCAGTATTCGTCATGCCCAGGGTCAGGGTATTCGGGTTATTGCCCGACAGCTCGGGCGCAGTCCCTCGACCATCAGCCGGGAACTGGCGCGTAATCGCACCGGCTTCTATTACCGGGCGGTCACAGCCCAGAACAAGGCGGCCAGGCGCTGTTTTCGCAAGCCACGGCGACTGGCCGTGGACGGCCGACTGCGTCACACTGTCTTCAGTCTGTTGCGCCGGCAGTGGTCGCCGCAACAGATCCGGGACCGACAACGCCGACAGCATCCGCATGAACCGAGTCTGCAGGTGAGCGCCGAGACCATATACAGTTATCTGTATGTCCTGCCGCGCGGCGAACTGCGCCGCGAGCTGTTGAGTCATTTGCGTCAGCATCGCAAACATCGCCGGCCGCGCAGCCGCGGCGCGGACCGGCGCGGTCAGATCCCCGAGATGATCAGCATCGAGGAACGCCCGGCCGAGGTGGCCGACCGGACGATCCCAGGTCACTGGGAAGGCGACCTCATCCTGGGACGCGGTCACCAGTCCGCGCTGGGCACGCTGGTTGAACGCACCACGCGCACCGTGTTGCTGGTGCGGCTGTGGTCTCAGGACGCCACCAGCGTGCGCCAGGCCTTTGCCCGCAAACTGCGCCATGTACCCAAACAGATGAAGCTGTCGCTGACCTATGACCGTGGCAAGGAGATGACCGAGCATCGGCTATTCACCCGCGACACGAAAATGGCGGTTTACTTTGCCCATCCGCAAAGTCCCTGGGAGCGTGGCACCAATGAAAACACTAACGGCCTTATCCGCCAGTACTTTCCGAAGGGAACCGATTTCAATGAAGTCAGTGCGTATCAAATCCGTAAGGTCCAGGACCGATTGAATGGCCGTCCCCGCAAAGTACTTGATGCGCAAACACCATTCGAAGCCTTTAATGAACTGTTGCGTTAGAATCTAGAGACCAACTTTAGTAAAATCTGACCTTTATGATTAAAAACTCACTAATCGACTTCAGGCGCGCCGTTATTTCTGTTGCCCTACCATGGATAGTTCTTCTGGTGGCGCCACTGACATTTTTTTATGGTAATCGGGCTGAGTTCGATTTTGCCCTTGATGATGTACTTGTGCCATTGGCTACTATCTTCATAACTGCTGCGGTCATACTGTATCTGTTCCTTTGGCTAGCACAACAAGGGGGTTGGAGGAAGAAGCACTTTCTCTCCGCACTGTTAGTGGCACTAGGAGGATGCGCTTTCATTCAGTCGCAAATTCTCGTTTGGGAATTCGGCCCGCTTGACGGCAGGGGGGTTGACTGGGATGGCAGGTATATAGAGCAAATTATAGAGGTGTGCGTTTGGAGTCTGATATTACTTGGTACTTTTGTATTTAGTCGCAAATATACGAATTTGCCATATAATTTCGCTACTGTCCTGGTATTGGCAGGTGTTCTTTCTATCGGCGGTACCTGGTTTACGAGTTCTAAAGGGCATACTACTGAATATGTATCTACTCGCGCTAACGTCTTGCATCCAGAAAATAATACTATACTAATAGTGCTTGACACGTTTCAGTCAGGTGCCTTCTCGCAAATACTTGAAAGATATCCTAAGGATGCCAGGGCTTTTGACGGGTTTGTATTTTATCCAAATGCTGTCGCCGGTTTTCCTACTACATATCCTTCTATACCATATATTTTGACGGGTAGGCAATATCAAAATAAGGAACCTATAGAAAAATTTGCCATGAGTTCATATGCAGCTAAAGGATTACCAAAATACTTTTATGAAGCTGAATATGGTCAATCTTATAGTGCATTGGTCCCAAAATCTTTAAACGGTATTGAAGAATACAATGCGGAGGTACAGAGCAAAGGGGGGATATTGAGAGGGCAAGATACCAAAGAGGGTATTCATGCGTTTGTACAATTAGTGGATGCTGGACTTTTTCGTGTGATGCCTACATCGTTGAAACCATTCATTTATAATGAGGGTGCTTGGCTTATATCTCATTGGCTTGTTTCAAGTCTTCCACCCACGCAACATAGAGTTGATATCCGGTTTATTGATTGGCTAACAAGTAATTTGGTTACTAAATCGGATAATCGGGGAGAATTTCGTCTCTACCATTTCTTTGGTGCCCATTTGCCGCTGGTTATGGACGAGAATCACCGATATCAGCCTAATTTGGATTTATCCTGGGATAACTACGTTCAGCAGGCCCGTGGCAGTTTGAAGATGGTTTCTAGACTGCTGGAATCACTTAAAAAAAACAAGGTTTATAATAATGCGAACATAATGGTTATTTCAGATCATGGGACAATGACATTTGCACCACGAGAGAGCAGATGTGAAGACGAGTGGGGATGTGATATCAATGAGAATCGTCACGCTTCAGGAATGCCATTATTTCTGTACAAACCTGCAAATTCACAAGGCGCAATTCGGGTTACGGATGAGGCCGTTTCTTTGGGCGATATTTCATGTTTATTGAGCATTGAATATAAACTGGACGATTGCGAAAGGAGCAAGTCAGTAAGGGCTGGGGAAAGATACTTTTACTGGTATAATTGGGGACATGAGTACTGGGGTAAGAAGTATATGCCGCCACTTACTGAGTATCGGGTTGATGGTCATGCCCATGATGCGTCGGCGTGGCAGGAAACCGGTCGAGTTTTTACTAGAGAGGGTATAAAACATGTCGATCTTTTGCCCAATGTTAGGAATGGAGAAAAGATCAGTTTGGTCAATGCCGATAGTAATGTCTATGTTGCGTTTGGTTGGAGTCCATCAGAGGGCTCACACCGTTGGACAGATGGGGGGGTTGCTGGAATCGAGTTTGAAATCTCGCGGATTCGAGGCGACGAAGACATTGCATTTCAATTAGCTGCGGCCCCGTATCTGGCGCAGGGTAAAATCGAAGAGCAACAGGTTGAAGTGATCGCCAATGGATACAAGCTTGATACTTGGGCAATTAGCAAGAAGGGTATCTTTGATGTGAGAATTCCGGCTAAAGCGATTGGTGAAAAAGGGCACGTTCAATTGTCATTGAATATTTCCAATCCCGCGGCACCTAGCTCTTTCGGGCATTCAAATGATAATAGAAATCTCGGTTTGGCTGCACATTGGTTTCGATTGAGAGATCTAGAGAATCGTTCAGTGTCGAGATGATAGATAGGTTAGCTCCTCTTTTTTTGTTTTGCTTCTTGAACAGATGTAATGATGTGAATTGGTAGTATCAAGATATTCTAGGAGGCATATTATCAAGAATAAGTCGGAAAGCAGACTTTATGCGGGGGCTGGATATACCGTATCGCATGCTTCCTTCCGTGATCCATCAGGTTTTATTTTTCATAATAGAGGGAAAATTTACCGTCAGGTGAATAATTCGTATCGTGATAATTATGATTACTTGATGGGATCCGGGCTTTACCAGGACTTGGTGAGCCGTGGCTGGCTGGTTAGCCATGAAGAGGTGGCAGGCGTTACAGCAGATTCATCGAAAGCTTATCGAATCCTTCGGCCTGAACAGATTGAGTTCATTTCTTACCCTTATGAGTGGAGCTTCAGTCAACTTAAGGATGCCGCTTTGCTCACCCTGGATATGCAACTGAGAGCACTGAGTTACGATATGACGCTCACGGATGCTTCTGCCTATAACGTGCAGTTCCATGAAGGGCGGCCTGTCATGATAGATACGTTGTCTTTCCACAAGTATACGGAAGGGTCGGCGTGGGCGGGGTACCGTCAGTTTTGTCAGCACTTTCTGGCGCCGTTGGCGCTTATGGCCGGAGTGGACGTGCGGCTGAACCAGTTATTACGGGTTCATATTGATGGTATTCCACTGGATCTCGTGAGCCGTCTGTTGCCGCGTCGGACCTGGTTTAAGCCTGGCTTGGCGATACATGTCCATATTCATGCGAAGACCCAGAACGCTCAGGCCGCTACTGATCACACCAAGCGGGGCAGCTCGCGATTCCAGCACGTCAGTCAGGACGGTCTCATCAGTATTCTGCAGGGGTTGCGGAAGACCGTGGCGAAGCTCGACTGGCAGCCAGCCGGGACTGAGTGGGCGGATTACTATCAGGCCACGAATTACACTGACGAGGCCTTCGAGTTCAAACGAATGCTTGTCGGCGAGTACCTGCAACAAGTTCGGCCTCAAGATGTATGGGATCTGGGGGCGAACACTGGGGAGTTTAGTCAAGTGGCGGCAAGCCTCGGGATTCCGACACTCGCCTTTGACATTGATCCGGCCGCCGTAGAGACGAATTACCGTCGGGTGCGGGAGCGGGGTGAGAGTAATCTCTTGCCGCTGCTGCTCGATCTGTCGAATCCCAGCCCTGGACTTGGCTGGAATGAGAGGGAGCGGGCATCGTTTACGCAGCGAGGGCCAGCGGATTGTGTGCTAGCGCTGGCACTCATTCATCATCTGTCGATATCGAATAATGTCCCATTCGACCGTGTCGCGGAGTTCTTTGCGGATGTCTGCGGGCACCTTGTGATAGAGTTCGTGCCCAAACGGGATAGTCAGGTACAGCGGCTGTTGCGAACCCGTGAGGACATCTTCGGGGAATATGACCAGGAGCACTTCGAGGAGGCGTTCCGGCAATATTTTGATATCCGAAGAGCGGAACCCATCAGGGGTTCGGAAAGAGTGCTGTATCTCATGGAAAAGCGTCAGTCCTGAGACAGGGCTTACGCCAAGGACCAAATTTAGTTGAAGAGAGAGAGAGTTCCAACAATGCATACAAATAACCGCCGTTTCGTTATCGCCGTTGTGGGGTTGAATGCCTTCGTTTTCTCTGCGCCGGTGTTCGCGTACCTGGATCCGGGAAGCGGCAGTGTGCTGCTTCAGGGGATCCTGGCAGCGCTGGCTGCGATTGGCGTTACAGTCAAACTTTATTGGCATCGCCTCCTGCGGCTGCTTGGGCTCAAGCGGAAGAGTGCTCAGAAGGGTACAGAACAGGCCGGGAGCGGCAATTATCATCACGAGGAGGCCGATTCTTCGCAAAAGGATGATTCGTAAACGATGCGATTACGCGCGTTTTATCGCACCAATGCGGGGATATGCGCGCGGTTGCTAGCTAGCAGCGAGCTATGCCCCTAAGTCTTGTGCAATCCAACGCGCGATTCATGTTTGGAGCTGCAGGATGAAGCTGACACTTGGGGGGTATGCATGCCTGGTGGTGACATTCATGATTTTTGTCACGCTATCGGCCCCAGGAAAGACCGGTAATGCGGCCCTCCTGGAGGCTCATAGCCTGAATCTGGGCTGGGAGGACGCCAACTCGGCGATCACAGAGTGGCAGGTTCAGTCCGGAGAGAGTGAGTGGGTATCACTCGTGACCCGCGACGCCCCGGCCAGCGTTATCAGCCGTCACCTGCTACTCGAAGGCTTCGGTAGTGCCGCAGATGGAAGCTGGAAGGCTACCGGCGCGGGATTGACGTTCAATGGCACCCTGGCTGGTGGTCGATTGAGTGTCCGGCAGACTCTGGCGCCTGTGGAAGGAGAATACCGGCTACGTTATCGCGTACACATCGAGAATGTTTCCTCGGCGCCGCTACGCTCGGATAGCGATCAGACGCTTCGCTTGCATCTTGGCCCTGGTCTGGGCGAATACCCGACCGATGGATACGGCATCGCAGATACGCTGTATTCATTCGTGGAACCGGTGGTTTCGATCGGCAAGGAGGTCAGGCGCATGTCGTTGCAGGAGGCCGGCGACACGGCGGTGCAGGACTTGGCTGACCCTGAAGCGCTCGACTGGGCAGGATTGCACAGCCGTTACTTTGCCCTGGTGGTTGCGCCGGAACGCGGGAATGGGGTCAATGCAATCGACGTTCGGTTGCCGGACGAGGAGGCCGCAACGTCCCTGCCGCCCCGTTATTTGCCTTCTATTGTTCTTCAAGTGCCGACTCAGGTACTTAAACCTCAGGAATCGGTTACGCGGGAATTTCTGATTTTTTCAGGACCGAAGTCCGGCTCCGCACTTGCAGAGGGAGTGGGAGATTTTAGCGGTTTGTCCTTCGCCGGGATGTGGAATTGGCTGCGCGGCTTGTGCATCTGTTTGCTCACGATTCTCGGACTGATTCACTCGATGGTGCCAAACTGGGGCATTTCCATTATCCTGCTCGCGGTATTGGTGCGGCTGGCCCTGTATCCCATAGCTCAGCGTGCGATGGCGAGTCAGCATGCGTTTTCCGAAGTACAGAAGACAATCCAGCCTGAGCTGCGCGACATCAAGAACAACTATCGAGGTGAAGAACAAAGTGAGCGAATCCTGGCGCTTTACCAGCGGTACAGTGTCAGTCCACTGGCCGGGCTAAAGCCGCTGCTCATAGTATTGATTCAGATTCCGGTCTTCGTGGCGCTTTTCCATGTGCTGGGGCAGGCCTACGAACTTCGCGCAACTCCCTTTCTGTGGATTGAAAGCCTTGCAGAACCGGACAGGCTGTTTTCGCTGGGGATTAGCGTTCCCTATTTCGGTTCGCACTTCAATCTATTGCCAATATTGCTGGCTTTTACTACTCTGCTGACCATTAAAATGGCGCCGGCACCGGCTGCGGATGAAAGCGCTCGATATCGACAGAATATCTTTCTGGTAATTATGGCGCTCGGGTTTCTCGTGTTGTTCTATCCTTTTCCGTCGGGAATGGTACTTTACTGGACGGTGGCGAATCTCCTGCATTTGGCGCAGCAGTATATAGTCGAACACTAAGGCCGAGACCGTATGTCGGACTACGATGGGAGGCTTGGATAAACATTGGATATGGTATTTAGCCTCAACGTTACTTTAGATGGAGTTATTTCTGAATGTCTGAAAGAAACGCGGTCATTACAGGCATAACCGGACAGGATGGTGCGTATCTCGCGCAGTTGCTATTGGAAAAGGGCTATCGTGTGCACGGCACTTATCGGCGTGCCAGCACGGATAATTTCTGGCGGCTTGAGGCGTTGGGTGTTGCTGAACACCCGCGTTTTTCATTCGCTGAATTGGACCTCACGGATATGGGGGCGGCAATTCGGCTGCTTGAGCGCACGGGGCCGCAAGAGGTTTACAATCTTGCCGCCCAGAGCTTTGTCGGAGTGTCTTTTGATCAGCCCCGCACCACGTCGGAGATTACCGGTATAGGCGCGCTCAATTTGCTGGAAGCCGTTCGGATCGTGGATCCCAGGATACGCTTCTATCAGGCGTCGACGTCCGAAATGTTCGGCAAGGCGCAGGCAGTTCCCCAGAATGAGCAGACGCCATTCCACCCCCGTAGCCCATACGGTGTGGCCAAGCTTTATGCCCACTGGATGACGGTAAACTACCGTGAGTCATACGATATCTTCGGCACCAGCGGCATCCTCTTTAATCATGAGTCCCCATTGCGGGGTCTGGCGTTCGTGACACGGAAAATCACTGACGCCGTCGCCCGTGTTCAGGAAGGCCGGCAGGATCTCCTGGAACTTGGCAATCTGGACGCCAGGCGCGACTGGGGCTATGCCCGGGAATATGTGGAGGGTATGTGGCAGATGCTTCAGGCCGATGTGCCGGATACCTATGTACTGGCGACGGGCCGGACCGCAAGCGTTCGCGATTTCGTAACGATGGCCTTCCGGGCCGTTGACGTAGATCTCGACTGGCGAGGGCAACTCGAGGAAGAAGTGGGGGTCGATGCCGCTACCGGCAGGACGCTGGTGCGCGTCAATCCGCAATTTTACAGGCCAGCTGAGGTTGATCTCTTGATCGGCGATGCCAGCAAAGCCCGTGATAACCTGGGTTGGCAGGCGAAAACGTCGCTGGAGGCGCTTTGCCGGATGATGGTCGAGACGGATCTGGAACGAGTCAGGGGCGGACAGTCGCAATGACTTTAGAGGGCGAGGGAACCGTCCTGCTGACCGGGGCCAGGGGCTTCACGGGTCAATATCTACGGGCGAATCTGGAGCATATTGGTTGGTATGTCCACGGCGTGGTGCACGGTGAAACACCGGGAAGCGATGAGAGCGCCTGTGACCTGACAGATGCCGCTGCAGTATCGACACTGGTAGGCCAACTGCGTCCGACGCACGTTGTACACCTGGCGGGACTTGCCTTCGTCGGTGAGTCGGATGTGGAGGCGTTCTATCGAGTCAATGTGCTGGCAACGACTAATCTTCTGGCAGCTTTGGGACAGCATGCAGATAATGTTCGGAAAGTCGTGATCGCCAGCAGTGCCAATGTGTACGGGCGTCCGTCCGTTGAATGCGTTGACGAATCGCTATGTCCCGCGCCAGTGAACCACTACGGTTGCAGTAAGCTGGCTATGGAACACATGGCCAGAACCTGGTTCGAGCGCCTGCCGATTATTCTGACGCGGCCCTTCAACTATACCGGCGTTGGGCAGGCTGCCCATTTCCTTATTCCAAAAATAGTGGATCATTTACGTCGCGGTGCTTCTGCCATTGAACTCGGCAACACGGCTGTCAGCCGGGATTTCACGGATGTTCGGGATGTTGTGCAGACCTATACACACTTGCTGGCGTCCGATGCGTGTTCACAGACAGTGAATATCAGTTCCGGACGGTCTGTGTCACTGGACTGGATCATCCAGTACATGCAGGAGCTGGCAGGCTATGAGATCACCATCCATAGGAATCCCGCCCTTATGCGTTCCAGTGAGATTCCGCGTCTTCAGGGAGATAATACAAGACTGAAGCAACTGACCGGCTTCGTGCCGGGTATTCCCATGGAAGAGACTCTCAAATGGATGTACGCTGGCGCTTGATAGCCACTACTGCGTTGGCCTATCTGTTGTCGAAAACTGTGAGCGATCCCGAAAGCTGATGCGGATTATTCTCAATGTTGACTCCCTGAGGCCGCCGCTGACTGGCATAGGCCAGTACACACTGCATCTCATGCGCGCGTTTCAGGAAAATCCTGAAGTCGAGGATCCCGTGTGTGTGCCGGCATCGTTAAGTCGGTCAGCATCAGTGGATTATGGTACCGAGGGGCAGCAGAATGACCCTCCTCAGGGCAGGGGATATTCGTGGCAGACACTGCGCGGAATCGCACGTTCGATGCCCGGTTCCTATGACCTGGTGTCATGGCTCAGGCAACAGCGTTTCAGGATGGCCATCAGGAAATACCGGGATGCCGTCTATCACGAACCCAATTATATACTGCACTCCTATGCCGGCCCGACGAACGTCGTAACGGTTCATGATCTGTCCCATGAACAGTATCCGCAGTATCATCCCAAGGAGCGGGTCAGCTGGCTTAACCGCAATCTGGATGATTCGGTTCGGCGTGCCGACAGGGTGATTACGGTGTCGGAATTTGTCCGTCATGAACTGCAGCAGCGTTTTCCGGATGCTGCCGAGAAGATCGTTACGGTACACAATGGCGTCAGTGAACGGTTCCATCCTAGGACCGCGGCGGAAACGGCACCGGTACTACATCAATATAGTCTTGCCCATGGTGGTTATGTGTTCGCTGCCGCCACCTTGGAACCTCGTAAAAACCTGACAGGGTTATTGGATGCCTATCTGGGGCTGCCGCTATCTCTCAGGGAAGCTTATCCCCTGGTAGTGGCGGGTGCACCGGGTTGGCACTCAAAACAGCTGGAAGAAAAGCTGGCTCGGGCGCAAAGTTCGGGGGAGGTCAGGGTGCTCGGCTATGTCCCGGCGCAGGATCTGGCCAGTCTTTATGCGGGCGCGGCCTTATTCGCGTTCGTTTCCTTTTATGAAGGCTTCGGCCTGCCAGTTGCCGAGGCGATGGCCTGCGGTGTGCCGGTACTAACATCGAATCGGGCCTCGCTGCCGGAGATCAGTGGTGACGCCGCTGCGTTGGTGGACCCAGCGAATATCGAGGCAATAACCGCAAGTATGCAGATGCTCTTGGAGGACGAGGCCCTGCGGATAGAGTATGCTTCCAAGGGCCGACAAAGGGCCGCGCTGTTCACATGGGAACGTTGCGCGGCGCAGACAATTTCCGTATATCGCTCAGTCAGCAGCTGATGTTGTGGTTCAATAATTATGGTGAACTGCCTCCAGCAGGGAACAGCGGCACATTCGCTAATGTATTGATATAACTTGCGAATTCTTCACGTTTACAAAAACTATTTTTCCGAGAATCGGGGTGGAATTGAGGAGGCTATTCGGCAAATCTGCCGGAGCACAACTGCCCGGGGTGTAGAGAATAGAGTTCTCGCGTTGTCTCGGGGTCGTAGCGATGGTGTCGTTGAGCGAGAAGAGGCTACCGTAATACGTCATCGACAACATCTTGAGATTGCATCCTGTGGGATGTCAGTTTCTGCGCTGACATCGTTCAGGCGGCATTCGGAATGGGCGGATGTTCTGCATTATCATTATCCGTGGCCATTTGCCGACCTGATGCACATGGTGGGTCGTATCAAGAAGCCGGCTATATTGACGTATCATTCAGATATTGTTCGCCAACGTGTTCTGATGCCGTTTTACAGGCCATTGATGCATGCTTTCATGAACAGGATGTCGGAAATCGTGGCCACCTCACAGAATTATTACGCCACTAGTGACGTGCTGCAGCATTTTGCCGATATGGTCAGCGTGATTCCCATTGGACTGGACCCAGCAACCTATCCATCCCCGGATACGCAGACCATCGATCGTCTCCGGGAGCAGGTGGGGGATAATTTCTTCCTATTTATCGGTGTGTTGCGTTACTACAAGGGCCTGCACATATTGCTCGAGGCGGTCAGGCATACCGATCTGCCAGTGGTGATTGTGGGGACTGGGCCTGTTGAGCGCGAGCTCAGGGCGCGCGCCAGCAACGACAGCCTGGATAACCTGCGGTTTCTCGGGCAATTAACCGATATTGAGAAAGTGTCGTTGCTGCATCTGGCCCGGGCAGTAGTGTTTCCCTCGTTTCTGCGTTCGGAAGCCTATGGGGTCGCGCTGGTCGAAGGTGCCATGTATGGCAAACCGCTCATTTCCACTGAGATTGGTACGGGAACCAGCTACATTAATATCGACGGCGAGACAGGATTCGTGGTGCCGCCGGGAGACTCAAAAAGTCTGCGGCAGGTCATGCTGAAGTTGTTCAATGATGACACCCTGGCCGGGAGCATGGGCGAGGCAGCCAGAAAACGTTTTTATGCATACTTCCTGGCTGATTCTATGGGAGCACAATATATGGATGTTTATGAGAGAGTATTGAGCCAATGAAATACCAGCCATCGGCAATAGCACATATTGGTACTAAGCCGATACCGAAATGTTTCCGCCAGAGGTCCATCAGGTTAATCTAAGTCATGTGATGCCAGAATCCAATCGGGTTGCTGTAATAATTAAGAAAAACCGCTCTTGCTGCTGTAGATTGTATGGTGATGAATTCGGTTATGCTAAAGCACTACGTGAAAAAGGTTTTGCCTGACAATTTTGTCAGGTACATCCAGCATAGACGGCGCGTTCATGATCGGCCCCCACAGTCTATTCTCAGATTGGAAGATAGGCTGTGGGGAGGATATTCGCGTTATGCTGTCCCTGATCTGGAAGCCATACAGCATTCACCACATGCACCAATAGGTGATCGTGCCAGCGCCGCCATGGCGCTGGGACAGTATCATGCTGCCCACGCCAATTATGCAAGGGCATTGGAGCCGCTGGCCTTTGCCGGTACCAAATCGGCCCGTTCTCGCGAACGTCGCAGCACCTCTATTGCACATATCCATTGCCTGCTGGCCATTGGACAAGTTAGCGAGACTCGGTCTCTGATCAATTCGATGGGCCCAATCGCAGCGGATGATCCCGATCTTTGCATTACGAGGGCGAACCTTGAACGCGTTTCCAGTCTGAATACAGCGGGCGATGAGGCGACGTCACTTGAGGAATATCTGGGTTGGCTGAACAGACCACTTGAACGGGCGGGGTTCTCCAGCCTTTTGCTTATGGATAGAAATCGGGATCTCCAGCTGGATAATCTTGCCGTATCGCCGGCTCCCGCCATACCTGAGCAGATGCATTATAAAGTGAGTGTGCTAATGGCGGCCCACAACTGCGAGAACACCATTTGGATGGCTGTACGCAGTGTGCTGGATCAGAGCTGGCAGAATCTGGAGCTGATCATTGTCGATGATGTAAGTTCTGACAAAACATGGAGATCGATCAAGAAACTGGCGCGTGAGGATAACCGCATCATCCCGCTGCAGCATGCGGTCAATATGGGTTGCTTTGCGGCGCGCAACACAGCCCTGGCCCATGCCAGTGGCGATCTAGTCGTGGCCAATGATAGCGACGACTGGGCCCATCCGCAGAAGATTGAAACCCAGGTAAATGACTGGCTCCAACATGGTGGCAAAGGTGCCAACATGACCTTCCGGTTGCGTATGAACACACAGATGGTTGCGCAACCGCGACTTGATAAAGCAGATGTGCCGTTCGTGCACAATGATTTTTCTTCCTTGATGCTCTCCCGATCCTGCATGATGGCCATGGGCGGCTGGGATACGGTGCGATTTTCAGCCGATGCCGAGTTCGTGCAACGGTTCCGGCAACAGGCCGGTCCGGATAGTGTCCGCAAACTGCATGCGGGTGTGCCCCTGTCCTTTTCTCTCCTTACAGGCAACAACCTGACAACCAGCGACCATATATCGACGCTCGGTTCTGGTGCCCGTCGGGAATACACACGGGCCTTTTCGGTCTGGCATGAGCAGGATCATTATGCCATCAATCGCCATTCACAGATCGATCCATTCCCCGTGCCGGCCCTGCTGTATCCCGGCGCTGACCGGCAACAGCATTTCGATATAGTGCTCGTAACTGATTGCCGGTTGCCAGGGGGAACAAGCCAGTGCAACAGACAGTATCTGGCAGGTTTTCAGAGGATGGGATTACGTGTGGGTATCTTGAACTGGGAACGGTACGATATTAATCCGCCCGAAGCAGCCACCCGGAAAATGATCCGGGCCTGTCAGTCATTAAACGTGACGCCCATCGTTCATGGCGAGTCTGTTAATTGTGATCTGCTGTTCATACATCATCCGCCCATCATGATGTGGCAACCGGATACCACGCCGACGATAGAAGCGCAACGAATCGCCATACTTGCGAATCAGACGCCTCAGAAAATGATTCATGCTGCGAACACGATGTACGAGCCGGATCAGGTACAGGAGCGCATCCAGGCCAATTTCCACAAGGCCGGGTTGTGGATACCGATATCACCGGTGGTACGGCGGCTCCTGGCAAGTAACGGCATCGATGAGTCCATGACGGATCATGACTGGTTTCCGCCACTGGAGCTATCCCTATGGTGGCGCCAACCGCGGTGGCGCGGTCAACAGCAGCAAAGACCGGTCGTCGGGCGTCATAGCCGTGATGACTGGACCAAGTGGCCGGGTACGGCGGGTGCCATTAAGTCAGCCTACTGTGCCAATCAGGCTGTCGACGTGCGGCTGATGGGGGGAGTCCAATCGCTACTGGCGCATCACCTGATGACATTACCATTGAATTGGCATGTCATTGATTACGATAATAAAGATGTTCGTGACTTTTTGGCTGAACTGGATATATTCGTGAATTTTATTCATGAACAAAGGATTGAGACTTTCGGCCGCAATGTCATCGAGGCCATGGCTGCTGGCTTGCCGGTGATCTGTTCCCCTGCCTTCCGTGAATGCTTCGGAAACGCAGCGGTCTATGCAGAACCCGAGGAGGCGTTAGAGGTGATTGAGTCGTTGTGGCAGGACGAAGCTTATTATTATGCGGTCGCTCAGGCAGGCCAGCGTTTTGTAGCCAACCACTGCGACCTTGACGGGTTACCGAGTCGACTGCAGCAATTTCGTGGTCAGTAACAATCAACCTCTGGGCCGGATCCGGAGGAAGGCGCACTACTCCGGCCAATTGATCGGTTATCGACAAAAATGGATCTGGTCGGCGGTGTGAAAGGTTGGCTATATTAAATCGTGTAAATTAAGTAAGGCATAAACTGAAGGCGCTGAGCTATTCTATACTCGATGGAAATTAGCACCTATTGTAGGCAATTGTTAGGCTCAAAGGTTAAGATAATAAAGATTTTTTTAAAACTTATTGCGGGGATGAATATTGGGTTTTTTTAAATTATTCTCAAATACCAAAAACAATCTCGGAAAATATTTTATTTAGAAAAATATTTCTACTAAGAAAGCTTTATCTGACAAAAACAAAGTTTAAGCATTATTCTCAGTTTGCAGAAGATGTCTCTATTGCACGACTATTTTCTGGAGAAAAATATGGTTTTTTTGTTGATGTAGGTTGCTTTCATCCAGTTAAATATAATAACACTTGGTCGTTGTACAAACGGGGGTGGCGAGGAATTAATATTGATATTGACCCCGTGAAAATCGAGGGATTTAATATGGTACGTACCGAGGATGTCAATATTGCCTGTGCAGTGTCAGATAACTGCGAGTCAGAGGAGGCCATTTTCTATACAAATGGCTTTTATAGTTTGACCACATCACTTGATGCAAACTTTGTAAGTGATTTTTCAAAGAAAACTAATAAAAAATATGAAAAATCTTATACTCCGATAAAAACATTATCTAGTTTGATAGAGCAGACAAAATATAAAGAAACCCCGATAGATTTCTTAACTATTGATGCGGAAGGCCATGATTTTAATATAATTTGTTCTTTAGATTTCTCGACATATCATCCTCGCGTTATTGCCATAGAATCTCATTTTAGGCTTTTAAGTGAAGTGCTTGAATCTCCTGTTTACAAGATGTTGACAGAGAAGTCATATGACTTAGTTGCGTGGCACGGGTATACACTTTTGTTCGCTAACAAAGAGATACAGGATAAATTGAGAACAGTAAATTCAGAGGCATAGGAATAATCTACTCTAGTACTATGCTTGGATTGATTTCAGAGATTTACCTTGTTTTGCTTCCGTTATGAGTGAATCGACTGACCGGGTTCGCCGCCAGCTGGTGGCCGGCCTGCTGCAACAGCTGCATCTGGAACGCATGAGCGAGCGCTTCAATCCACGCTTCGTCCAGGTGGCCTTCAATACGGTCAATGCCGGCATCAGTATCGGTCTGATCGCGATCATCGCTCTTCTGACGCAGCAGGCATTCATGTTTCCCTCGCTGGGCGCGATGGCGTTCCTGCTGTTTTATGTCCCCCTGTCACAGTCGGCATCGCCGCGCAACGCGCTGACGGCGCATACCATCGGTGCCGTGGTTGGTTGGAGTTGTCTTACCCTGTTCGGCTTGCAGGAGGCGCCGTCCGTGCTGATCGTGGGTATGGACTGGTGGCATGCCGGTGCGGCGACCGCTTCACTGTCATTAACTGCCGGTATGATGACCTTTCTGCGCGTGCCGCATCCGCCGGCTGGCGCGACGACGCTGGTCGTGACCCTGGGGTTGATGCCGCATCTGCACCAGATCGTGTTTCTGCTGCTGGGCATCGTGTTATTGCTGATCCAGGCATTTGTGATGAATCGCCTGGCTGGGATTCCGTATCCTGTCTGGTCGCAGCGTCATTATGATTCTGGTAATGAGTTGCCGTAGGGAATCAGGAATAGATTCCGGTTAACGCCTGCGGCGTTTCCGGAATGTCGATGTTTGGGTTCTTCGCGGTATTAGGCCCCTCGTCATTCCGGCCGATCACAGGGAGAGCCGGAATTTTTTCGGAAGTGGATTACAGTCAGCGAACCCATTAGCGCATGTTTCGCCGACTGAAGTCGGCTCCTTGTATGTTACCGGCCATGCTGCTGCTAGAGTTTTTTCAGTTATCGGGGAAGCCGTTCGCTCCTGGAGACAGGCTTGGCCTGATCTCGTCCCGTAGAGTGGCTCCCCGCCTCATTGCCAACCTCGAAGCGTATCCGGAAGCCCGTTGGACGGGACTTCGCATGGCAAGGTCGAGGCCGCATCAAGTACGAGGTCGGGGAACCGGTAGCTATTGTTACGCAATCTTTCACCGGAGATAAAGCCCATGACCGTTTCTGTCGGTATCGATATCGCGGCCCGTTCCTTTGACCTCGTCTGCCGCGACAACGGCCGTAACCAGCCGGCGCAGACGTTCGCCCAAACGCCCGCCGACCAGGCCCAAGTGGTTCAGCAACTGCAGGCGCTCAGGCCGACCCATATCGTTGTCGAAGCCACCGGCATCTATTATCTCGACCTCGCCGTGGCTCTGGCCGAGGCGGGTTTGCCGGTGTCGGTCATCAACCCGAAGAGCTTCCGCCACTTCGCCCAGCTCAAGCTCACCGGCAGCAAGACCGACCCGGTCGATGCCGCGCTGCTGGCCGAGTACGGCGCGCGCATGACGCCGCCGGTGTGGACGCCGCCCGAGGCTATCCACCTGGCTCTGCGCGATATCGGTCGCCAAATCAACCGCCTGACCGGCGCCCGCACGCAGGCCAAAAACCGCCTGCATGCGCTGACCGCCAAACAGATGACACCGCAACTGCTCATCGACGACGAACAGCAGGCCATCGACGCACTCGACCAGCGCCTCGACCGGCTGCAACAGGCCGCACGCGAGCTCATCGACGACTGCCCCGTACTGGCACAGCAGTTCCAGGTCATGACCGCCGCCAAAGGCATCGGCCAGGCCAGTGCCATCGCCCTGCTGGCCGAACTGGCAGTGTTGCCGGACCACCTCAAGGCCGCCCAGGTCAGCCGTCATGCCGGCCTTGATGTTCGCCTGAACCAGTCCGGCAGCAGCGTCCACAAACCCGGCCGGCTCGCCAAAACCGGCAATGCCTATCTGCGCGCCGCACTGTTCATGCCGGCACTGAGCGCCGTCCGTCATGACCCGCGCGCCAGAGCCTTTTATGAATCGCTCATCCAGCGCGGCAAAAAGAAAATACAGGCCCTGTGCGCCGTCATGCGAAAATACCTGACCGGACTCTGGGCCTGCCTGCGGGACAATACGCCGTTCGATAGCGCCAAACTCTTCAGTGAGTGCCACCTGAAAACTTGACGCGTAACAGAGTATCTACGGGAAATTGTTCTGGCCATCGTAGGCGCGGCGACCTTGCCGCGAACTATTATAAACTGTCTTTGCGAGGAGCAACGCGACGAAGCAATCTCGCCGAGGTTGCCACGGCGCTACGCGCCTCGCAATGAACTGTGCCTGAAGTCAAGCGTATTCGACCGAGTAAGGCCGGTTCGTTGTGGCCACGGCAAAGGCCTGTCGCAACAGTTTATGGGCGATGGCCACGTTGATGACCTTCGCCGGTTTGCCGGCCGCCTTCAGTCGGTCATGCAAGGCTCGACAGGCCGGGTTGCAGCTTTTCGCGGTCCAGCTGCATAGATACAGCAACTGCCGCATGCGGCTTTGGCCGAGTTTGGCGATGCCGCCCTGGCCCTTGACCGAGGTGCCGGATTGATACGTGGTCGGCGTGACGCCAATGTAGGCACCGAGTGCTTTCACGTCCTTAAAGCGGCTGAAGCCGGCCGTCACGATGATGAGTTCCATGGCCGTGCGCGGGCCGACCGACGGAATGCTCAACAGCCGCGTATACAGCGCGCTAAAAGACTTTTTTACCAAGGCCCCCAGATGGGCTTCGCAGTCGGCGATCTGTCGCTGAAGCTGGTCCAGCTGCGTACGCATCTGGTCGGCCACGAACGGGCTCGGCCGCGGCTGATGTGCAGCTGCTTCCTGTCGATTGAGCAACTGGGTGCGCGCCCGCACCAGGTCATCCAGCCAACCATGCGCCTGCTGCAGCTCAACAATCTCATCGGGCTCCGGTGTCCACGGCGTCAGCGCATGCGCTTCACCATAACGGCACAGCAGCTCGGCGTCGGCCTTGTCGCTCTTGACCCGCGACAACTGCATCTGCGCGTAGCGCTTGACCACCAGCGGGTTCAGCACCGTCAATGGTCGGCCCGCTTCATACAGCCACACCGCCAGCCGGCTGTGATACGCGCCGGTCGCCTCCATCACGTAATGCGACGCCGTCGGCGTCAGGGCCAATAACTCGGCGAGCCCGGCTGCCGTATACGCCAACGTCCGGTGCTGCTGCTGGCCGGCTTCCCGCCAGGCCGCGTCAAACGACGTCTTGCTGATATCGATACCCACGATCATCTTATTGCCCTCGGTCATCATAGACAGTCGAAACACCACCCCTTACACGGCCATCCATCCTGAATACGGGGTCACATGCCCCAATGAACTGTCCGGCTTGCGTAAGGACGAAGCAGGGGGATCCTCATTGCGAACAGCCTCCAGCGACTGACGACGGACTCGGCCTTGTTTCCCGCTCCTGGCTCTATGGCAATATCCTATGACCGTAGAGTTGCTGCAAGCATAGGACGACGGGCTGGGCTAGCTTTCGGCCCGTGGTCGGGATTCCTACGGGCTGGCAGGCTCGACCGGGAAGTCAGTCGGCGCTGCCTTCCAGCTGTTTTTCCACTCTCTGCAGGCGTTCGTCCATTCGGCGCATGATGTTCAGCATTTCCCCGCGTTCGGAATGCGCGCGTGATTCGATCTGACTGCGCTGCTCGGCTTCTTCCTCCTGGTGTTTTTCCTGCATGGTATTGACGATGATACCGATGAACAGATTCAGGACGGTGAACGCGGTTAGCAGGATGAAGCTGACGAAGTACAGCCAGGCGTAGGGGAACGCTTCCATGACCGGGCGGCCGATGGCTTCGGACCAGCTTTCCAGCGTCATGATCTGGAACAGCGAATACAGTGTCAGTCCCATGTGACCGAAATCGTCGGGGAAGGCTTCGCCGAACATCTGGGTACCCATGACGGCATAAATATAAAACACCATGAGCAGCAGCACGGCGATCCAGCCAATGCTGGGCAGTGCCTTCAGCAGCGATTCGACGATATGGCGCAGGCGCTGCAGCTTGGTGACCAGACGCAGGATACGCAGTATGCGCAGCGCACGCAGGATGGCCAGCGGTCCGGAGGCCGGCACCAGCGATATGCCGACGATCAGGAAATCAAAAACGTTCCAGCCGCTCTTGAAAAAGCGGATGTCGAAAGCAAGGAGCTTGAGCAGGATCTCGATGACAAAGATCGTCAGGACAAAGGTCTCCAGCGTATCCAGCAGACCGCCGCCATGGCGCTGAACGATGCTCGAGGTTTCCAGGCCCAGCGTGATGGCATTGAAAATGATCACGCCAATGATGAAATTCTGGATCGGCTGGCTCTCGATCCAGTTGCCGACCTGGCGGCGTATGCTGCTGAGCGACACGATGGCTGTCTCCTTGGGAATATTCGAAAGCGGTGAAATCGGACGCGATTCTACCAGTGATTGCGTTGTTTTAGGCTGGTGACTGGAAATTGGTGATCAGTGATTGGCAAGGTCTGGTTCCTGTGGCAGCGGATTGCAATCCGCGAACCCTCGGGCGCATGTTTCGCCGACTGAAGTCGGCTCCCACAGGGTGGTGGCCATTGGCAGTTTTGATTGGTGCCTGTAGGAGGCCCGCCGCCTGGCCGAACCAGAACGCCTTTCGCGGCGGGGTCGCCGCTCCTACTTCAACCTGCACGGATTCCGGATAACGCCATCGGCGTTTCCGGAATGACGCGATGTTGATTGGTTCTGTAGGAGGCCGCCCCCGGGCCGAATAGTATTCGCGGCGGGGTCGCGCTCCTGCGTATGTCAGCGGTCATTCCCAGATAACGTGTTCGTTGGCCCTGGCTGCGGTGGCGAGTAAGCCGATCAGCGGTTCGGCCCGGGTCTTCAGCGCGATGGGTTTATCCGCCTCATCGCCTTCCTCTTCGGCTTCGTCCGGTTCCATGGTTTGCGGTGGCGTCTGGATGTTTTCGATGGCCTGTTGCAGCCGTTCCAGGGCGGCCGGTACGTCCTCGGCGCGCAGCGCGCTGGGGACCGTGGTGCTCAGCCCCATCAGCTTGAGCATGGCGTGTGCATCGCCGGTAAACATGTCGATGTTGCGATGGCTGTTTGTCTTGAATGTGACCATGGTGATTACTCCTGCCGCTTATGATTGATTGGTTATGGTGTCATGAATTGTGACCCGGTCCGGTCTGTTCGCGTTTCTGATCGCGCTCGCAAACGAGCCAGTAGGTGCCGCCCAGGGCAATGGTCACCACACCCAGCGCCAGTAGCTGGTTGGCACTGATGACCTCCAGGTCCAGGATGATGAACTTGCGCGCCAGGGCCAGCAGCGCAATCAGCAATACCACCTTGGTCTGAATAATACTTTCTTCACGAGCCACCGAATAGAGGAGGGTGTGATTGAATTCGAGTGCAATCAGCACGGTCATGATATGGCCGAATATGCGCTGGAATATTTTGTGCTCAAGCGGATTGAGTGCACCGAAGACCAGACCGTTGATGACTTCGGCGCCGAGCCGAAACAGGGCGACCGCGATGATGAGGCTGGTCAACACGGTCAGAACCAGTGCGACCAGCGTCTCGAAGCGCTGGTTGAGCGTCAGCGCCTCCCAGCGCGGATTCATCTGCCGCCAGTAACGCCGACCGCGATCCAGTAGGTTTCGCATTGTCGTTTTACCCAGCGATTGCCTCTGTGTTTGCAGCTTGCTCCTGTGCTGGCCGATCGACTAGCGCTGATAGGTGCCGACCAGTTCCGTCTGTTCCAGTATATGCCCCTCCATGGTCTTTAACAGTTCTTCCTTACTCGGTTCACTGAGATCCGGCAATACGCGGTCCAGTGCATAGAGCTTGTGGAAATAGCGATGCCGCCCGGTCGGCGGGCAGGGGCCGCCATAGCCGACGCGCTTGAAATCATTGATGCCCTCGGCGGCACCGGTAGGCAGGGATTCGGCATCGATGCCGGCGGGCAGACCGGGTAGTTCCGGCGGTATGTTGTAGAGTACCCAGTGAACGAAGACCATCTCCGGGGCTGCCGGGTCCGGCGCGTCCGGGTCGTCGACGATCAGCGCCAGGCTCTTCGTGCCTGCCGGCAGATTCGACCAGGCGAGGTCCGGGGAAATGTCCTCGCCGTCGCAGGTGAACCGTTCCGGTATCGCGCCCTGGTGTTCAAAGGCGCCTGAAGCGAGTGTCATTGCCATGTGCTTGCCTCCTGTTGCTGCCTGACTGACATCAATATAACCGTCATTCGGGTCAGTTGGGCCATTGTTGCTTATTTGTATTGC
Source organism: Methylohalomonas lacus (assembly GCF_024808875.1). Taxonomy (GTDB): domain Bacteria; phylum Pseudomonadota; class Gammaproteobacteria; order Methylohalomonadales; family Methylohalomonadaceae; genus Methylohalomonas; species Methylohalomonas lacus. The sequence continues at coordinate 75,093 of NZ_JANUCT010000009.1, read as the reverse complement.
GCTATATCGGGTCAGCAGGCCGGCGCTTCAACCCATGATGGCATTGGGAAAGTAGGCGGATACGAGCCAGTTGGGTGCATCGACGACCTCGCTGATGTGCAGGTCGGCACTGACGCTGGCCAGGCAATAGGCGTCTTCCGGCGCCATGCCGTGGCGCTGGCCGAGTACGTCAATCAGGCCGCGCACCGCATCGCGCGTGGCTGTCATCAGGTCGGGACCGATACCGGTAGTGACCAGGAATCCCTGGTCAGTCTCGCGGCGCAATGGCCCGGCCGGTACTTCGAGTTGCGGATAGGCGGGCGCGGCGCCCTTGAGCAGGTCGATTTGCAACTGGCAGGTCATGGGCGATTCGATGGCTGTGCCGCAGACCTCGCCGTCGCCCTGGGCGGCATGGGTATCGCCCACTGACAGCAGCGCCCCGGGGACTTCTACCGGCAGGATAACGCGACTGCCGGCGATGAGATCGCGACAGTCCATGTTGCCGCCGACCCGGCGCGGCGGAATGACGCTGTGCCGGCCGCTGGCCGCCGGGGCAACGCCGAGCGTCCCGATAAACGGCCGCAGGGGCAGGTGTACGCCGGGCAGAAACTCGATGGTGCGGTCATCATGGCGCGAGATGATGAGGTGGTGCTGCGGAAACGCGTCGGCGAGCAGGCCGAAGTCGGGCAGGACGCCGGTCCAGCCCCAGCCGCTGGTGGCCAGCCCGGTCACGGTCACGGCCAGCGCGTCACCGGGCGCGGCGCCATCGACGTAAACCGGCCCGGTCAACGGATTGGCGCGGCGGGTGTCATAGTCGCGGAACTGCGCCAGCGTCGATGCCGGCCCGATCTGGCCGCCTGAGGCCTCCTGGCAATTCAATTCCAGGGTTTCACCGGGCGCAATGTGGGCGACGGGCGGCTCATTATGGTCCCAGCCGAGGTGATGCTGATGAATGGTGGCGTGCGTCGGCATGATCTTCGTGCTCCAGGTGCAGGGCCATACTGGCAAAGTCGCGTTGCCCATTGCAATTGCCCAGTGTTGTTCAGGCTGCGGCTGAACTAGGCTGTGCGCGTAATTCCGGGTGAATGACAGTTGGTTGACCTTGGTGGTCGATTCGTTGTTTAGTAGCTCCACGGAGACACAACCAACTGGAGGGTCGGTGTCGGAGGGCTCAAAAAACCTGCAGCAGGCCGTCGGCCTGTTGGCCGAGGCATTGTCGCAAATGGACGATGCGGCCTGTTTCGATCGCCTGATTGCCAACCTAGCGCAGATCCTCGGTGCCAGCCATGTCCTGCTGGCCCAGATCGAGGCCGATCGCGCGCGCACGCTTACGGTCTGGTCGCACGGCCGGCGCCGGTCCGATTTCGATTACGCCCTGGCCGGGACACCCTGCGCCAATGTCTGTGCCAATAACGTCTGTCATTATCCCACGGCGGTACAACAATGGTTCCCGGACGATTCGCTGCTGCGCGAACTCGGCATCGAGGCCTATTGTGGCGCGCCGGTGTTCGCCGTCGACGGTCAGGTGCTCGGTTTTATCGCCGTGATGCACGAGGCGCCGCTGGCGCTGTTACCGACCGATGAATCCATCCTGACGATCGCCGCCGCGATTGCCGGCACCATTCTGGCACGCCAGCACGTCGAGCGCGCCATGCAGGCCAAGGACCAGCAGTTGGCCAACCTGCTGCGCAACCTGCCGGGCATGGCCTATCGCTGTCGCAATGACGAGTTGTGGACCACGCTTTTCGTCAGCGAAGCGGTTACCGAACTGGCCGGCTATGTCCCCGACGATTTAATCGACAATCGCCGTCTTGCCTTCGTTGACATCATTCATCCCGACGATCGCCAGTACGTTGCCGAAGACATCGCCGCGCAGCTGGCCGAGGGTGACAGTTTTCAGGTGACCTATCGCATCGTTACCGCAACGGGTGACGTGCGCTGGGTCTGGGAGCAGGGCCGCCGTGTTTCGGGCATGGATGGTGACAATGACTACCTGGATGGCTATATCGCCAACATTACACCGGTTATCGAAGCGCAACAGGAACGCGACCGGCTGCTGGAACTGGAGCAGAACGCCCGTGCCGAAGCCGAGGCCGCCCGGCATCAATTTCAGCAGCTGTTCGAATCCGCGCCGGGACTGTATCTGGTCCTGAAACCGGACGACTATCGCATCGTCGGTGTCAGCAATGCCTATCTTGAAGCCACCTATACCGAGCGCGAGGCTATCGTCGGCCGGACGCTGTTCGAGGTGTTTCCCGATCCGCCCGATGAGATGGATACCAATGGCGTCAGCAACATCAGCGCATCGCTCGAGCGGGTTCGTGCGAACAGGGTGGCCGACGCCATGGCGGTACAGCGCTACCCAGTCCGCCGCAACGATGGCGGTTTCGAGGATCATTACTGGAGTCCGCTCAATTCGCCGGTCCTGAATGTTGATGGCAGCCTGGCCTACATCATTCACCGGATCGAAGACGTTACCGAGTTCGTGCGCCTGAAGCAGCGCCGGGGTGAATGGCCGGATAGCAGTGCCGTCGTTACTGATCCGACAAGTCTGTCCGAGGCCGATATCGTTCAGCGCTCGCGTGATCTGCAGATTCTGAACGAGGAACTCAGGGCCAGCGAGTTGCGCTTCCAGTATACGGCACGAGCCGTCAGCGATGTTATCTGGGACTGGGACATCATGGCCGACGTGCACTGGTGGAGTGACGAGGCACAGAACCTATTCGGTTACAGCGATAGTGACATGAATAATGGTGTGGTCTCATGGGAGCAGCGCGTACACCCGGAAGACCGGAAACGCGTGCTTGGTTCCTTCCATGAGGTCGTACAAGGCGCCAGCGACTTCTGGCAGGCCGAATACCGTTTCCAGCGTCTGGACGGCAGCTTTGCCTATGTCTCGGACCGCGGTTATGTCATCCGTGACAACCAGAATCGGCCGGTGCGCATGGTCGGGGGTATTACCGACCTGAGCGAACGCAAGGACCATGAGCGTCGGCTTGTTGCTGCTAACCGGGCGCTGACTCTGATAAGCCGCTGCAACGCTGCGATCATCGATGCGGTTGATGAGCAGCAGTTGTTGCAGGCTATCTGTCAGCTGGCGGTGGACATCGGCGGCTACGCAATTGCCTGGGTGGGCTATGCCCAGGATGATGCCGAAAAGAGTGTCGCCATTCAGGCCAGTGCTGGTGAGACGAATGGTTTCCTGACGAATATTCGGCTGAGCTGGTCGGCCGAGGTTGATATCGGCCGTGGCGGCGTGGGTCAGTGCCTGCGTACGGGCGAGCCGGCGTTCTATCCCGATATCAGCAATGAACCCGCGTACGAGCCCTGGCGCGAATTGGCGCAAACCTACAACGTCCAGTCCGTGCTCGTGTTGCCGCTGAAGGACGAAACCCGGACGTTCGGTGTGCTGGTACTCAACCATTCCCAGGCTGTGGCGATAACCGCCGAGGAACGTGAGTTACTGCGGGAGCTGGCGGCCAACCTGGCTTTCGGTATTGGCAGTCTGCGCGATCGCTTCAACCAACAACGCATACTGGCAGCGATCAGCAAAACCGCGATGGCGGTATCGGCGCATGGCAGCCAGACGTATTTTAAACAGCTGGTCGGCAACATGGTCGATGCGCTCGGGGCACGTGCCGGCTTTATCGCCCGTTTCGAGGGACGGGACATGGAGCGGGCCATGATCATCGCCGCCTTCGCCGATGGTGAATTCCTCGATAATTTCGAGCACACAACAACCGGAACCCCGTGTGAGAACTATCACGAGCAGGGCGAGTGCGTGATTGATCAGGGACTCGCCGAACGCTATCCACAGGTGGCATTGATCGAGCGTTATCAGGCGCAGGCACACGTGGGCCGGCGCCTGGACGACAGTGCCGGCAATCCGTTGGGTATCCTGTTTCTCCTCTACAGCGAGCCACTTGATGCATCCGGTTTCGTGATTTCCGCATTGCGCATCTTTGCGGTCAGTGCCGCCGCCGAACTTGAGCGTGAGAAGAATTATGCGCAGATCATCAGCCAGGCGGTACTACTGGAGAATACCCGCGATACGATCGTGATGACCGATCTTGATGATCGCATCATTTCCTGGAACAAAGGCGCCGAACAGACCTATGGCTGGCGCGCGGAAGAAGCGATCGGCTGCGCTTATGATGAATTGTTGCAAATCAATCCGGCCCTGTATGACCAGGCCAAGCGCGAACTGGATCGCGATGGCTACTGGAAAGGAGAACTCGAGAAGACGAACAAGGCCGGCGAGAAGTTGATCATCGAGTCGCGTTGGACCCTGTCGAGCGAGAGCGGTGATGGATTATCGGCCATTCTGCACATAGGCACGGATATCACCCAGCGTAAGCGCGACGAAGCGCACATCAATCAGCTGGCCTTTTATGATGCGCTTACCGGATTGCCGAACCGATCGTTGTTCATGGATCGGCTGAAGCAGACGCTGGCAGCCGCACAACGCCAGGGACAGACTGTGGCGGTCATGTTTCTCGATCTCTCCCGGTTCAAGGAAATCAACGATACCCAGGGTCACGACATCGGTGATCTGGTGTTGATCGAGGTCGGCCGTCGCCTGCAGGACAACCTGCGTGAGGGCGAAACGCTGGCACGGCTTGGTGGCGATGAATTCATCGTCATTGCTGTCGACGTCGATCATAACAGGGCCGCACTGATTGCCGAGCGCCTGCAGAGAACGGTGCGTGCGCCGCTGCGGGTGGCCGGGGAAACGTTCGGACTCAGCGTCAGCATCGGTATTGCCTTTTATCCGCAGGATGCCTCGACGCCGGAAGAATTGCTCAAGCAGACTGATATTGCCATGTACCGCGCCAAGCACAGTGGCAGTGATCACTGTTTCTATCGTTCGGAGATGAGCGAGGAACTGGGCCAGCGCCTGGATCTGGCGCGCCGCTTTAGCAAAGCGCTCGACAACGGCGACCTGGAGCTGTATTACCAGCCGCAGGTCGACCTGCTTGGCGATACGGTGATCGGTATGGAGGCGCTGCTGCGCTGGCAGGATGAAACGCTTGGCTGGATCAGTCCGGACCAGTTCATTCCGCTGGCCGAGGAGCGCGGCATGATGAACGAGGTCGGTCAATGGGTGCTGACGCAGGCCTGCCGACAACTGGTGGACTGGCATGCCCAGGGCCTGGTTTTGCCGGGGCGCCTGGCTATCAATATTGCCGCCCAGCAGATTGGCGATCCCGATTTTATTGTTGATACTGAGCGCATTATCCAGGCGGCCGGCCTGCAGCCGTCGCAGTTCGAACTCGAGCTCACCGAAACCGGCATCATGATCGACCCTGAGCAGGCGATACGGATCACCCGGTCGCTGAAAGAGATGGGTTTTATTCTTGCTATCGATGATTTCGGTACTGGCTACTCCTCGCTGGCCTATCTGAAGCAGTTTGCCGCCGATATTCTCAAGATCGATATCTCGTTCGTGCGCGATATGTTGAACAGCAGTAATGACCGGGCCATCGTGACAACAATTATCGCCATGGCGAGCAGCCTGGATATGAAGACCTTGGCTGAGGGCGTCGAGACCGCCGAGCAGCGCCTGGCGCTGGCCAAGCTGGGTTGCGATCATGCACAGGGCTATTATTTTGGCGCCCCGGTGCCGGCCGGCGAATTCAGCCGCCTGTGGCTGGCGCCGGCGACCGATGCTGCAGGCAAGGGCTACTGACCGGCTGGCCGCAGTCGTTAGACGGTAAATTCTGCTTTGACCTGCCCGAGGGCGTGAGTATAATGCTCGGCCTCGAAAAGAGGCGCGTCGTAGCCTGAAATACCCGGCCGCGGCAGCGCCTAAGTGTCGCCGGAAAAGGCGAGCAAAGAATTAGACCATAGGCGTGTAGCTCAGCTGGTTAGAGCGCTACCTTGACATGGTAGAGGTCGTTGGTTCGAGTCCAATCACGCCTACCATTTTATATGCGCCAAAATATATCCATGTATTTTGGCGCGAATTCTCCGTAGCGCTTCAGCGCTGCGCCGCACCTCCTGTGCGGGTGAATAATGTAAATCCACACGTGACCCATTGTAGGGGCCACCACTGAGCGGAGCAGTCATGCCAGTTGTCACTCTTCCTGACGGCAGTCAGAAATCCTTTGATGATCCCGTAACCGTGATGCAGGTCGCCGAGAATATAGGTGCCGGCCTGGCGAAGGCGACGATCGCCGGTTACATCGACGACCAGCTGGTCGATGCCTGTGAAACCATCGACCACGACGCCCGGGTCCGCATCGTCACGGCGAAAGACGAGGCAGGGCTGGAGATCATCCGCCACTCGTTCGCGCACCTGATGGGCCACGCCATCAAGCAGCTGTACCCGGACGCGCAGATGGCCATCGGTCCGGTGATTGAGGAGGGCTTCTACTACGATATCGCCTACAAGCGGCCGTTCACACCCGAGGACGTCGAGGCGATCGAGGCACGCATGCGCGAACTGGTCGAGAAGGACTACGACGTCGTCCGCGAGGTGGTATCGAAGGAAAAAGCCCGTCAGACTTTCGCCGAGCGGGGTGAATCCTACAAGCTGCAGATCGTCGACGAGATCCCGGACGACGAGATCATCAAGCTGTACTATCACGAAGAATACACCGACATGTGCCGCGGTCCGCACGTGCCAAACACCCGTCATCTACGGCATTTCAAGCTGACCAAGCTGGCCGGCGCCTACTGGCGCGGCGACTCGAGCAACGAGATGCTGCAGCGGATTTACGGCACGGCCTGGGCAGACAAGAAATCGCTTAATGCCTATATCAAGCGTATTGAAGAGGCGGAAAAGCGCGATCACCGCAAGCTCGGCCGCAAGCTCGACCTGTTCCATTTCCAGGAAGAGGCGGTCGGCAATGTCTTTTGGCACGCCAAGGGCTGGACGCTCTATCGGCTCATCGAAAACTACCTGCGCGACAAACTGGATGCCGCCGGCTACGAGGAAGTGCGTACGCCGCAGCTGGTCGATCGCAGCCTGTGGGAGGCCTCGGGTCACTGGGACAAGTTCCGCCAGAACATGTTTACCGCCCATGCCCTGGACGAGGACCTGGCCATTGCCATCAAGCCTATGAACTGCCCCTGTCACGTGCAGATCTATAACCACGGCCTGAGGAGCTACCGTGACCTGCCGTTGCGCATGGCAGAGTTCGGCTCTTGCCACCGCTACGAGCCGTCGGGTTCGCTGCATGGTCTGATGCGGGTGCGTGCCTTCACCCAGGACGACGCCCATATATTCTGTACCGAGGACCAGATCACCGCCGAGACGCAGGCATTCTGCGAGCTGCTGCTGGAAGTCTATCGCGACTTCGGTTTCGAGGACGTGCGGGTGAAATTCTCCGACCGGCCCGAGGTGCGCGCCGGCGAGGACGCCGTCTGGGATCGCGCCGAAACCGCGCTGCGCGGCGCTGCCGAGGCCGCCGGCCTGGATGTGACCCTGAACCCGGGCGAGGGTGCCTTCTACGGGCCGAAGCTGGAGTTCGTGCTGACCGACGCCATCGGCCGCGACTGGCAGTGCGGCACCCTGCAGGTCGATTTCGTCCTGCCGGAGCGCCTCGACGCGGAATACGTCGCCGAATCCGGCGAGCGGGCGCGGCCGGTCATGCTGCACCGGGCGATCTTCGGCTCGTTCGAGCGTTTTATCGGCATCGTCATCGAACATTTCGCCGGATCGCTGCCGGTCTGGCTGGCGCCGGTGCAGGTTTCGGTGCTGGCACTGACCGAAAAACAGGCCGATTATGCCACTGAAGTCGCTAACACCCTGAAAAAACTAGGCTTCAGGGTGGAATCGGACTTGAGAAACGAAACGATCGGGCTTAAAATCCGCGAACACGCAATGCAGCGAATCCCGTATGTCCTCGTTGTCGGGGCGCGGGAAGCCGAAATGCAGTCAGTGGCCGTGCGTACGCGGGCGGGCGAGGACCTGGGCTCCATGTCACTGGAGGACTTCCGGGCGCGCCTCAATGCCGAGATAGCGTACCGCGGCCGTACTATTTTGGAACCGGAGGATACAACCTATCGCCATTGACAATAAGAAAACCCGTCTCAATGAAGACATCAACGCACCCGAGGTGCGGCTCATTGGTTCGGATGGAGAACAAGTCGGCATTATGTCGGCGCAGGAAGCGCTCAAGGTCGCCGAGGAAAGTGAACTGGATCTGGTCGAGATCGCACCCACGGCGAAACCGCCGGTCTGCCGGGTGATGGACTACGGCAAGTTTCTGTTTGATGAAAACAAGAAACTGCACGCGGCCAAGAAAAAGCAGAAGCAGATCCAGATCAAGGAAGTGAAGTTTCGGCCGGGCACGGACGAGGGTGATTACAACGTCAAGTTGCGTAACGCCATTCGTTTCCTGGAGCAGGGCGATAAGGTGAAGGTGACATTGCGGTTCCGGGGACGCGAGATGGCGCACCAGGAACTCGGTACGAAGATGTTGAAGCGTATTGAAGAGGATTTGTCGGAACTGAGTGCCGTTGAGCAGTTCCCGAAAATGGAAGGCCGGCAGATGGTGATGGTGCTGGCGCCCAGGAAATAACCTTAAACACCCTCTCCCCTTGCGGGAGAGGCTGGGGTGAGGGAGTAAACACCCCCACCTTGATCCTCCCCTTTCACGGGGGAGGAGAAAAATTGATTTTAAGACTGACACAGGTACCCAAAATGCCAAAGATGAAAACCGTAAAGAGCGCCGCCAAGCGCTTCAAGCGGACGGGCGGCGGCGGCTTCAAGCACCGGCAGTCATTCCGTTCGCACATGTCGACCCACAAGCCCGGCAAGCGCATGCAGCACCTGCGGCCGTTGCAGATGGTCGACCCGGTGGACGTGAAGTCCATCGAGAAGATGGTGCCGTATATTTGATTAAGGTGCGGCCTTTGGCCGCCACATTAAAAAAATCCCCCACCCTTACCCGCTTTTATGGGAACAGGGACCGAAAATCGGGGGCGTGTCCGTCAGGACACGAGCAGGTAACTACTAAAATCGAGGAAATGAATCATGCCAAGAGTTAAACGCGGCGTTAATGCCCACGCCAGGCACAAGAAAATTATCGATCAGGCCAAGGGCTATTATGGCCGGCGCAAGAACGTTTATCGGGTTGCCACCCAGGCGGTTACCAAGGCGGGCCAGTATGCCTACCGCGATCGCCGTACCAAGAAGCGCGAGTTTCGCGCGCTCTGGATCACGCGTATCAATGCCGCCGCACGTGAGTTCGGCTTGAGCTACAGCCGTTTCATGAACGGTTTGCAGAAAGCCGGTATTGACGTCGATCGCAAGGTGCTGGCGGATATCGCCGTGCATGACCGGCAGGCGTTTGGCCAGCTCGCTGAACAGGCCAAGACCTCTCTCGCCAGCTGACCGACTGACGCCAGGGTACTTCAGCAGAAGGGAAAGGTTTGCGCCTTTCCCTTTTTTGTTTGAATTAGTCGCAGTGCGACATTAAAAGCGTCATTGCGTAGAACGATAGTGACGAAGCAATCTCGAGGAGATCGCCGCGGTGCTTCGCGCCTCGCGACGACAGGATAATAAAGTAATCTGGACTGGAAATGACCGATCTGGAAGAACTAACCAGGGCCGCTACCGAGGCTGCCGCAGATGCCGGGGATCTGGCGACCCTCGACGACATCCGTGTCGAGTACCTGGGCAAGAAGGGCAAGCTCACCGAGCAGTTGAAGCAGCTCGGCAAGTTGCCGGAGGATGAACGCCCGGCCGCCGGCCAGCGTATCAACGAAGCCAAGCAGGCCGTGCAGCAAGCCATTGAAGCGCGCAAGCAGGCGCTGCAGGAAGCCGAGCTGCAACAGAAACTCGAATCCGAAAGTGTCGACGTCACCCTGCCGGGACGTGGCGAGCAACCCGGGGGTCTGCATCCGGTCACGCGCATCATGGATCGGGTACGGCGGCTGTTTGAGGGCATCGGCTTCGAGATGGCGCACGGTCCCGAGATCGAGGACGAATTTCATAATTTTGACGCGCTGAACATTCCTGCCAACCATCCGGCACGCGCCGACATGGACACATTTTATCTGCAGGACTTTCCGTTTTTGCTGCGCACGCATACCTCGCCGGTGCAGATCCGCAGCATGCGCGAGCAGGGTGCGCCTATTCGCATCATCGCCCAGGGCCGGGTCTACCGCTGTGACTACGATGTCACGCACACGCCCATGTTTCACCAGCTCGAGGGTCTGCTGGTGGACGAAAACGTCAGCATGGCGCATCTGAAAGGGATCCTGACGACTTTTCTGCAGGCGTTTTTCGAGCGCGACATCAAGGTGCGCTTTCGGCCATCGTATTTCCCGTTCGTCGAGCCGGGCGCCGAGGTCGATATCGGCTGCCTGTTCTGTGACGGCCATGGCTGCCGGGTCTGCAAGCAGACCGGCTGGCTGGAGATCCTCGGCTGCGGCATGGTGCATCCGAACGTGCTCAGCGCCTGCAATATCGATCCGGAACAATACACCGGCTGGGCCTTCGGCATGGGCATCGAACGACTCGGTATGCTGCGTTACGGCATCAACGACATCCGGCTGAATTTCGAGAACGATTTGAGGTTTCTGGAACAGTTTAGGTAGTGAGTGGTAAACGATGATGGGTAAATGACACATGAGTAGCGGCAGAGGCCAATCACTATTCACCATTCGTTATTCACCTTCGCAGAAATCGCATGAACAGTTTAATAACTGGATAAGTATGAGAAACAATGAAGATTAGCCTCAACTGGTTAAGGGAATTCGTCGACGTACCGGTCGGCGCTGATACGCTGGCGGAGCAACTGAGCCTGATCGGCCTTGAGGTTGCGGCGGTCGAGTCGGTGCATCCGGGCTTTGCGGGCGTGGTTGTTGCGGAGGTTGAAGCCGTCGCGCCGCATCCCGATGCCGACAAGCTGCGGGTTTGCCAGGTCAATGCCGGCACCGGCGAGTCGCTGCAGATCGTCTGCGGTGCCGGGAACGTGACGGCGGGCATGAAAGCGCCGCTCATCCAGGTCGGCGGCAAGCTGCCGGACGGCACGGCCATCAAGGCTTCGAAGCTGCGTGGTGTCGCATCCCAGGGCATGCTGTGCTCGGCGGTGGAACTGGGACTGGCCGACGAGGCCGATGGGCTCTGGGTGCTGCCGGATGACGCGCAACCGGGCACGCAGCTGGATGCGTTGCTGCAGCTCGACGATACGGTGATCGAGATCGAGTTGACGCCGAACCGCGGCGATTGCGCGAGCGTGCTTGGTGTCGCGCGTGAAATCAGCGCCTTGTTCGACCGGCCCCTGCAGAACGCCGAGCCGGCTGCGGTGACGCCGGTACATGATGACGTCGTGCCGGTGGCGCTGGCGGCCGCGGCCGACTGCCCGCGTTTCCTCGGCCGCGTGGTCCGCGGTATCGACCCGCAGGCGGCCTCGCCACTGTGGCTGCAGGAGCGTCTGCGCCGTGCCGGTATCCGGCCGATCAGCGTCGCCGTCGATGTCACCCAGTACGTCATGCTCGAATACGGCCAGCCCCTGCATGCCTACGATCTTGCCGAATTGCATGGCCGCATTACGCCGCGCCGCGCGGCGGTCGCCGAGACGCTGATTCTGCTCGATGGCCAGAGTGTGGCCCTGGATGAGGATTTCCTGGTCATCGCCGACGAGCAGCGTGCGCTGGGCCTGGCCGGCGTCATGGGCGGCGCCGACTCAGCGGTTGCGGACACGACGGCGGATGTCTACCTGGAATGCGCCTGGTTCAGCCCGGCGGTTATCAGCGGCCGCGGCCGGCGGCTGGGGCTGCAGACCGACGCCAGCTATCGTTTCGAGCGCGGCGTCGACCCGCAGGGTCAGCGCCGCGCCATTGAGCGTGCCACCCGGCTGCTAATCGATATTGCCGGCGGCCAGCCGGGACCGGTCGACGAGTCGGTTGAGCCATCACAGCTGCCGACGGCCGGCCCGGTGACGTTACGGCGCGAACGTCTCGGCCGGTTGCTCGGGCTGGATATCCCGGACGCGACGGTGGCGGGCATCCTGGAGCGTCTCGGCATGACAGTCGCCGCGACGGCGACGGGCTGGACGGTAACGCCGCCGGGTTACCGGTTCGATATTGCCATCGAACCGGACCTCATCGAGGAGGTCATCCGCATCCATGGCTATGATCGCATCGAGGCCCAGCATTACCCCCTGCCGCAGGTCATGAAGCGGGAACCAGAACAGCCGGCCAACCTGAGCCGGCCGCGCGAGGTGCTGGTCCAGCGTGGCTATCAGGAGGCCATCACCTACAGCTTCGGCGATGCCGACCTGCAGACGGCACTGTGCGGCGAGCCGGGCCTGGCGCTGGCCAACCCGATTACCAGTGACATGAGTCACATGCGCCTGAGCCTGTGGCCGGGGCTCCTGCAGGCGCTGGGCTACAATCGCAAGCGCCAGCAGGCGCGCATACGACTATTCGAGACGGGTCTGAGGTTCTTCCTTCAGGATAATGAAATCCAGCAGGAAAGTGTCATCGCCGGTGTGGCCTACGGCGGCCGCTATCCGGTCCAATGGGGCCTGGAGAGCCGGCCGCTGGATTTTGCCGACCTGCGCAATGACGTCGAGGCGTTGCTGGCCCTGGGCAGTGACGACTGGCAACTGCACCCGGCCAGCCACCCGGCCCTGCACCCCGGTCAGAGTGCCGGGATTTTTATTGAAAATCAGATGGTTGGAATGCTCGGTGCGTTGCATCCCGGGCATCAGAAACGCCTCGACCTGAACCGGCCGGCGTGGCTGTTCGAGATCCGGCTGGATGCGATCGGTCGCGAAACTGTGCCCAAGTTCCGTGAACTATCGCGATATCCGAGTGTCCGTCGTGATCTGGCGCTATTGGTGCCGACCGGAGTTACGGCGCAGGCGGTGCTGGATTGTATTGGCGATAATGTACCCGATGTGCTAAATAAGCTAGAGTTGTTTGATGTATATCAAGGCGAAGGTATTGATTCGGGGCAAAAAAGTCTGGCGGTAGGCTTGACCTTTCAGAAATCTTCGAGCACTCTTACCGATAGCGAGGTCGATGCTCATGTCGACAGGGTGATAACCGCCCTGAATCAAGCCTTTGGCGCAGAATTGAGAGAATAATAAAGGAATTTTTAGATGGCCCTGACGAAAGCTGAAATGGCTGAACGGCTCTACGAGGAGCTTGGGCTCAATAAGCGCGAGGCTAAGGAAATCGTCGAGATGTTCTTCGAAGAAATCCGCGCAGCGCTGGAATCCGGCAACCAGGTCAAATTGTCCGGCTTTGGCAATTTCGATTTGCGGGACAAGAACCAGCGTCCCGGTCGCAACCCGAAAACCGGTGAAGAGATTCCAATAAGTGCCCGACGAGTCGTTACTTTTCGCCCGGGTCAGAAACTGAAAGCGCGCGTGGAAGCCTATGCTGGAAGCATCGAACAATAGCGAATTACCGGCCATTCCCGGCAAGCGCTACTTCACGATCGGTGAAGTCAGTGAGCTGTGCCTGGTGAAGCCGCACGTGTTGCGTTACTGGGAACAGGAATTCCCGCAGTTGAAGCCGTTGAAGCGGCGCGGCAACCGCCGTTACTACCAGCGCCACGATGTCATCCTGATCCGCCAGATCCGCAGTCTGCTTTACGAGCAGGGCTTCACCATCGGTGGTGCGCGCCAGCGTCTGTCCGGCGATCAGGCCAAGGACGATTCCAACCAGAGTCAGCAGATCATCAAGCAATTGCGGACCGAGCTCGAGGACGTGCTCGAGATCCTGCGGCGCTGACGCCGGCTTTATTAATCGCTTCAATCCGGCGTTGCGAGCCTTCCCTCGCTGCTCATTTATCAGCCAGTAAACTCCGCTGCTCGAGAAAGGCACCGCCTTGTCTTGAAGCGATAACTAACGCCGTATTCAGGATCACCGGCAGGCGGTATCCGGAATTCGCATTATCGACCGGGGCAGGCCACCCCAAATAATGAGTCTTGAGCGATCCAGGCAATCCCGCTCTCGTCGCCTGAGGATTATTTTGTTATCTTAGCAAGCATTACAAAATCGGGGCGTGGCGCAGGCTGGTAGCGCACCTGCATGGGGTGCAGGGGGTCGCAGGTTCAAATCCTGCCGTCCCGACCAAACATTGGAGTTTACCGGGCGGGATCCGTCCATGGTGATACGGTCCTGCCGCGACATCCCCGTCGCGGCGTTCATGGCAACGGCAAGCGGTGCTTGCCGGGTTTACCACTCACCCTGCCGTCCCGACCATTTTCAGAATAGGCATTCGTACTGATAACCCCCATAATTGATCGTATGCCGAATACCCGCCGCGTAGTCCGATTCTGTTGCCTGTTCCCTCTATTGAGTTTTCTGCTGGCCGGGTGTGGCGCGTCGGATGATCCACAGGCGGCTTTTGAAGCGGGTGACTACGAGCGGGCGCATGAACTCTGGTTGCCCCGGGCAGAAGCCGGTGATGCCGAAGCCCAGAACGCCCTTGGCACGATGCACTACCTGGGACTTGGCAGCGGGCGTGACTATCGCAAGGCGCAGCGCTGGTTCGAGCAGGCCGCCAGGCAGGGACATCCCGGTGCGCAGCGCAACCTGGGCATGTTGTATAGCGACGGTCGGGGTGTCGAGCGGGATTATATCGAGGCCTACAGCTGGTTCTATGCCGCCGACAAACAGGGCAACGCCAGCGCTGATGCCTACATCAAGTCCCTGGCGAGCAAGCTGACCCCGAATCAACAAATGAAGGCCCGGCGCATGGCCGATCGTTATATTCTCAATCCGACGGCGGACTATCTGCCGGAGCTCAAGCCACCGGAGCTTGAATCAGGCACGAAAGACATGCGCGCTACGGATAACAACGCGAACCAGGATCCAGGTTAATCTCTATGTGTGGCATTGTCGGTGCTGTTGCCCAACGTGATGTACTCCCCATTCTGCTGGAAGGTCTGAAACGGCTCGAATACCGTGGTTACGACTCGGCCGGTCTGGCCATCCTCGACCGGGACGGCAAGCTGCAGCGCACCCGCGTGCTCGGCAAGGTCGCCGAGCTCAGCGCGGCGACGGCCGCAGAGCCACCGGTTGGCGGTACCGGTATCGCGCACACACGCTGGGCGACCCATGGCCGGCCCAGCGTTGACAATGCCCATCCGCATGTCTGCCGCGAACAGATCGCGCTGGTGCATAACGGCATTATCGAAAACCATGAATCGATGCGCGAGACCCTGCGCGGCGAGGGTTATGAGTTCGGTTCGCAAACCGATACCGAGGTTGTGGTGAACCGCGTGCATGCGCATCGTGCCAGCGGCCGGGACCTGCTGGCAGCGGTAAGCGCGACCGTGGCTGAGCTTGATGGCGCCTATGCCATTGGCGTTATCGACACCGACGAGCCGGATCGGCTGGTCGCCGCGCGTCGCGGTAGCCCGCTGGTCGTCGGTGTCGGTATCGGCGAACATTTCATCGCCTCCGACGTTTTTGCCCTGTTGCCTGTCACCCGTCAGTTCATCTATCTCGAGGACGGCGATATTGTCGATATTCAACGCGACCGGCTCACGATTTACGATCACACGGGGCAGGTCGTCGAACGGCCGGTAATGACCTCCGAGCTGGCCGCCGACGCGGTCGACAAGGCCGGCTACCGGCACTACATGCTCAAGGAGATTTTCAGTCAGCCGGTCGCCGTGGCCGACACGCTGACCGGCCGTATCGAACACGGCCAGGTACTCGACACGGCCTTCGGCATGGCTGCCAGCGACATCTTCAGCCGCATCGAGCACGTTCATATCGTCGCCTGTGGCACGAGCTACCATGCCGGGCTCGTTGCGAGCTACTGGATCGAGGCGCTGGCCGGGCTGACCTGCCGGGTCGAGATCGCCAGCGAGTACCGTTATCGCGCCCACGTCGTGCCGGAGAACACCCTGTTTGTCGCGCTGTCACAGTCCGGCGAAACCGCCGATACGCTGGCGGCCCTGTCGCTGGCCAGAGCACTTGAGTACAGCGCCTGCCTGGCCATCTGCAACAACCCGGAGAGCTCGTTAACACGGGAATCCGATCTCGTGTTTCTGACCCGGGCCGGCCCGGAGATCGGCGTCGCCTCGACCAAGGCCTTCACCACCCAGCTGGTCGCCTTGCTGTTGCTGACGATCGCCCTGGGCCGGCGCAACCGCATCGACAGCGAACTGGAACGGCGCCTGGTGGCCGAGCTGGAAACCCTGCCCGGGCATATCAATACCGCTCTGCAGCTCAATGATGCCATCGGTCAGGTGGCGGAAGAGTTCTCGCACAAGCACCATGCCCTGTACCTGGGCCGGGGCACCATGCTGCCGGTGGCCATGGAAGGGGCGCTCAAGCTCAAGGAAATTTCCTATATCCATGCCGAGGCCTATGCCGCCGGCGAGCTCAAACACGGGCCGCTGGCGCTGGTCGATGAAGACATGCCCGTCATTGCGGTCGCGCCCAACAACAGTTTGCTGGAAAAGCTGAAGTCGAACCTGCAGGAGGTTCGCGCCCGCGGTGGCGTGTTATACCTGTTCGCCGATTCCAGTGCCGGCGTGCCGGCCGAGGATGCCGTGCGCGTACTGAACCTGGCACGGGTGCCCGAGACCATTGCACCGATCGTCTACACGATCCCGCTGCAGCTGTTCGCCTATCATATTGCCGTTATCAAGGGTGCGGACGTCGACCAGCCGCGTAATCTGGCCAAGTCGGTGACGGTCGAATAGCTGTCCCGGCCGTAGCCGGCACGGCCGGCATTTATCGCGGTTGCTGATAGTTGCCCGCGGATACTTTATGATTGTGGCTTGGCATGGCCGCACGTGGACAGTTTCACGCACAGCTCATCTGCTGGCGCACGTGTGTCAGGGGGGGGGATAACCAGTCGTATCCAGGCAGGAGTCCGCTGGCGTGACCGAACAGCAAGCAAGCGAACAACAACAGGCGAATCCGGCAACCGTTCTGCTGGTCGATGACGATGACGACATTCTGTCATTGCTCAGTGTCTGGCTCGACAAGGCCGGCTATGACGTACAAACCGCCACCAGCGGACGAGAAGCGCTGAAACAGTTTGATCTGCTGCGGCCGCAGCTGGTGATTACCGATCTGTTCATGGACGATCTCGACGGCATGGCGTTACTGACGCGTGTGCATCAGGCCAATCCGCTGCTGCCGGTGATCATGCTCAGCGGCAAGGCGCAGATCCCCGACGCCATCAAGGCGACCCACCTGGGGTCGGCGGCTTTCCTGACCAAACCCGTACAGCGCCAGGAATTGCTGGATCAGGCCTCGCGCGCGCTCAACCGGGCCGCGGATCCGTACATCGACGCCGCCTTCAGCCAGGGGCTGATTTATAAAAGCAGTCAGATGGCGGAGCTCGTCGAGCATGCCAAGCTGGTGGCTGATAGCGACATTACCGTGTTCATACAGGGGGAAACCGGTACCGGCAAGGAAGTGCTGGCGCGGGCGATCCACGATGCCAGCCCGCGCCGCGAGCAACCGTTTATCCCGATCAACTGTGGCGCGTTTCCGGAACAATTGCTCGAGTCGGAATTGTTTGGCCATGAAAAAGGTGCCTTTACCGGTGCCAACAGCCGTCACGAGGGTCTGTTCCTCGCCGCCAACGGCGGCACCCTGTTTCTGGACGAAGTCGGTGACATGCCATTGCAACTGCAGGTGAAGCTGCTGCGCGTGTTGCAGGATTTCCAGGTGCGCCCGGTCGGTTCGACACGCAATTACCCGGTCGATGTTCGCGTCATTTCGGCCACGCACCGGAATCTGGCCCAGGCGGTCAAGGCCGGCGAGTTTCGCGAGGATCTGTATTACCGGCTCAACGTCGTGCCGCTGAAGATTCCGTCACTGGCCGAGCGCCGTGAAGACATTTCGGTGTTGATCGATCATCTGTTACAGGCCCATCAGCGGCGCTACCCGAACCGGACCCGGCGCTATTTTGCCCCCGAGGCACTGGATTACCTGGCCACCGCGCCGTGGCCGGGCAATGTCCGCCAGCTTATCAACATGATTGAACAGTGCTGTACACTGTCCCGGACCGAGGCCATACCGCTCAGCCTGGTGCAACGCGCCTTGCAGGATGACCCGGCCAGCCGGATTCAGACACTGAAGGAAGCCAAGGACACTTTCGAGCGCAATTATCTGCTCAGTGTCATGCGCATCTGCACGGGTAATGTGGCGAATGCCGCGCGCATCGCCGGACGTAACCGTACCGAGTTTTACAAGCTGTTGGGTCAACACGATATTGATCCGGCGCAATTTCGTGACCGGAATAACGACGACTAGCCGGGCGAGCGCGTTGCACGACTTCGGGTGACGCACGGGGCTGAAATTTCAGGGGAGAGGGCCATTACAATGAGTCAGACCATCAGGGTGTCCGTGGATCCGGATCTGGAAGCGCTGATCCCGGGGTTTCTGCAGAATCGGCACACGGATGTTGTAAAGCTACAGGATGCACTGGCGGCGGGCGACCTGGCCACCGTTCAGTCCATCGGCCATATGCTCAAGGGGGTGGGCGGTGGTTATGGTTTCGTTCGCATCACTGAACTGGGTGCCGGTCTTGAGGCAGCCGCCCGCGATAACGACCGTGATGCCATGGACCGTCAGATAAGTGAACTGGCGCAGTACCTGGCGCAGGTCGAAGTCATCTACGAGGAATAACCGGCAACCCGCCGGCGGCGACCATGAACGCAGGGACTGCATCGTTGACCGGACATGCGGCGCCGGGCCGGGACTGGCGCCGGCGGTTGTTGTACCTGTTGCCGATCGGCCTGGGCCTGGCCTTTACACTGGTCCTGTTTCTGCTGGCCTGGCGTGCCGAGATCGACAATCAGCGACGCGAGTTCGTGCTTGAGTCGGTGTCGTTCAGCGATGCGATCAATCAGCGCCTGAATACGGCCGAGGAAGCCCTGGTCAGTGTCAGTGCCTTGCTCGAGATGGATATCACGCTGGATGATAATCAGTATACGGCCTACATGCGCGATCTGCTGCGACGGCATGAGTTCATCGCCGCCGGTTTCGTAAGCACGGCAGCGGATGCCGAACGTCTGCACGCCGGCAAGCTCGATATTGCGCATGAGTTCACGCGCAATATCGCGTTGGCACCGGCGGTGGCTGCGTTGACCGGGCATGATCTGTATCCGGCGACACTGGAGCTCGCGGCAAGCAGCGGCGCTACAGCACCGTCACCGCCAGTCGCCGAACAACCGTCTGGCGGCTTCTGGTTATTGCGGCTGTTGCCGGCCGGCCCGGATAACGCGCAGCGCCTGGTTGGTTTGCTCATCGATCCGACTGCGCTGGTCGATAACCGCGCACGCTTTAATCGCGCCAGCGTCCGCCTGCTGATCGAGACGGCCGGGTTGACCGGTCGCCAGCAGATCTACGCACGTGACGCCGAACAACAGGCGGGTCTGCAGGCTGCCGGGTTCGAACGCGACAGCCAGTTCCAGATGCCGGCCTTTTCCGTGCGCCTGCAAAGTCAGCGACCGTTGTACTGGAATGAACTCGAGCAGGGGCTGTTGCTGACGGCCCTGCTGGTGGGCATCGGTGTCACGCTGCTGATGCTGGCGCTGGCGCGCAGCCGCGACATGCAGGCGCGTGAACTCGAGCAGCGCAACGCCGTTATCGAGCGCCAGGTCGAGGAGCAGACCCAGGAACTCGCCATCGCCCGTGATCAGGCGCTGGAAGCGTCGAAGGTGAAGTCCGAATTCCTGGCGAGTATGAGTCACGAGATCCGTACGCCGCTGAATGCCATCATCGGCATGTCTGATCTGCTGGCCGATACCCCGCTGACCAGCGAGCAACAGAAATACATCAATGTCTTCCACAATGCCGGTCAGGCATTGCTGAGCCTGGTCAACGATATTCTCGATCTGTCGAAGATCGAGGCACACCAGCTGGTGCTTGAGCAGATCCCTTTCGACCTCGAGGAGGTGCTGGAAGAGGCGATCGATATCTACGCGCTCAAGGCTGCTGAAAAAGGGCTGGAGCTGAATTTTCACATCGAGCCTGATGTGCATGTTGCGCGGCTGGGCGACCCGTCACGCCTGCGCCAGATTATCCTTAACCTGATCAGCAATGCGCTCAAGTTTACCGAGCGTGGTCAGGTGCATGTGCATGTCAGCAACGCAACCGACGCGGCCGATATGTTGCATTGTGTCGTGGAAGACACCGGTATCGGCATTCCGGCGGACAAGTGCGAGGCCATCTTCGCCAGCTTTACCCAGGTCGATTCCTCGACGACGCGCAAGTACGGCGGAACCGGCCTGGGGCTGACCATCTGCAAGCGGCTGGTCGAATTGATGGACGGCCAGATCTGGGTGACCAGCGATAGCGGCCAGGGCAGCCGTTTCCAGTTTGACGTGCGTCTGCCGCAGACGGCGCGGGCCGAACGCAAGCGGCCGACACCAACGGTCGACCTGCATGGCCGATGCGTGTTGATCGTCGACGATAACGATACCAACCGCATGATCCTGAACTCGGCGCTGACCGCCGCCGGTGCCGAGGTCACGGAATTGAGCAACGGCCCGGCGGCGCTGGCGGAACTCAGCGCCCATGCCGGGCATTACGATCTGGTCTTGCTGGACCGGCACATGCCGGGCCAGACCGGCATCGACGTGGTTGAGCGACTGCGGGCTCAGGGCCAGCGGGTAAATACGATCCTGATGCTGAGCTCAGCGGATCTGAGCGATGATCTGCCGTACATCAAGTCGCTGGGCCTGGGCGGCTACCTGATCAAGCCGCTGAAACGCAGTGAGTTGATGCAGGTCATGGCGGCGATTCTTGATACGGCGGGCGATGCCGGCAAGGTGAACAAACCGGCCGAGCCTGCCCCCGCCAGTCTGCCGGACAAACGTGTTCTGCTGGTCGAGGATAATGCCGACAACCGCATGCTGGTGCAGGCTTACCTGAAGCCCCTGCAGATGACCATTGATGAAGCCGAGAATGGTGAACAGGCGCTCGAACTGTTTACGCGCAATCGCTACGACCTGGTGCTGATGGACGTGCAGATGCCGGTGATGGACGGTCATGAAGCAGCACGCCGCATACGCGCACTGGAAGGTGAGCAGGCCCGGCCGGCGATAACCATCGTGGCGCTGACAGCCCATGCGATTAAGGAAGAGATCGACAAGTGCATGGCTGCCGGCTGCAACCATCATCTCAGCAAGCCGATCAAGAAGACAGTGCTGGTCGAGACGGTACGCCAGTACCTGCAGACCTGAGTCTGTCGTTGTATAACGACGTTCTGGCCTCATGATCGTTCATGTCATGGTCTATGAATACAATCCAACTTATTGATTAATAACAATATAGTAAAACAGGCCAATCGTTGGCACGGCGCTTGCGCTGACTCCATTCAGGCATTTTATGGAGTGGCCAGCGATGTCGTTCACAAGCCCCGCCAACAGGCCGTCCGGCAGCGGTTATCCGGATCCGGCGCTACGCCGCCTGTTGTACCTGCAGGCCGCCTTTCTGGCGGTCGCCGCTTGGCTGGCGTTGATGCTGTATCTGCAGCAGGCACTGTGGGCGCCGCTTGCGCTGCTGCTACCGTTGCTGTTGGTGGGCTCGAAAACGTGGTGGCGATTAGCGGGGCACTGGCTGTTGCCATTGCTGGCTGCCGCCGCGGTGACATGGCTGGCGCTGCAGGTACTGGCCGGAATCACACCTGCCGCGCTACCACTGGCTGCGCTTCTGGGCGCGGGCAGCGCCCTGTTGCTGCACGGCTATCGTTCTCAGGTAGGCTGTCGCTAGTCGCTTTGCACCAGTTTCGAGACGGCCTTGAAGTGCTCGTGGCCGGCATCCTTGACCCACTCGAACAGCACCGACTCGGAGTCGATGACAGTGATACCGGCATGGCGCAGGCGATGTAGGGCGTTCTCGTAATTCTCGCGGTTGCGTGAACAGACCGCGTCGCCGACGACAAAGACGATATAGCCCTGGTCGGCCAGTTCCAGCGCCGTCTGCAATATGCAGATATGCGCTTCCACGCCGGTGATGATCACCTGTTTGCGGCCACTGTCGCTGATCTGTTTGGCCAGTCCCTCGGCCGCCAGGCAACTGAAAGCGGTTTTCTCATAAACCGAACTGCCCTGTGGCAGCAGATCGGTGAGGCCAGCCTCGAGTTTGCCCAGCCCCTTCGGATACTGCTCGGTGGCGATAACCGGCACGTCGAACAGACTGGCCGCCTGCAACAGCAGGCCGGCATTGCGACGCAGCCGGTTGACCACCTTGTCGGGCATGACCGTGGTGAGCTTTTCCTGCACATCGACGACCAGCAGCAGGCTGTCGTCGGCGTGGCAGAGGCCCTTCGGGCCGGTGACGGTTGCAGTCATCTTGAGTCCCCAGAAGTTTGAATTGCTTGACTTGAGTAAGCCTAGTTCAGCCGCCTAGTTCAGCCAGCGATTGACCAGCGCCAGATCCTGATCGCTCAGGATGCCGGCCGCCTGTTTCAGGCGCAGCGTGTTGATGATGTAGTCGTAGCGCGCCCGTGACAGGTTGCGCCGGGCATCGGACAGGGCACGTTCGGCTGCCACCACGTCCACGGCGGTGCGCGTGCCGACGTCGAAACCGGCGTTGGTTGCTTCCAGCGCCGTCTCGTTGGAGACCACGGCCTTTTTCAGCGCCTCGATGCGGCTGATACCCGAAATGACACCGAGATATGATTGCCGGGTCAGGCTCTGGGCGTTGCGCCGCGTCGCATGCAGGCGTTGCAGGTTGGCATCGTACAAATCACGGGCCTCGCGCGTGCGCGAGGTGGTTGCACCGCCGGAAAACAGCGGCACATTCAGTTCCAGGCCGATGGCATCGGTATGTGTCCGGGTACTGCCAAAGCGACCGCCGGTCTTGTCGTAGCCGGTGCTGGCAACCAGATCCAGTGTCGGCAGGTGGCCGGCTTTCTGAACATCAATTTCCTTGTTGGCGGTTTCGAGTGAGAACTCGGCGGCCGTGATGTTGATGTTCTGTTCCTGGGAACGGCTGGTCCATTCATCGATATCCGCCGGCTCCGGTTTGACCAGCGGGATCTCGTCGTTCAGTTCGTTGAAATCGCTGACATACTGGCCGGTGAGTTCGCGCAGGGCCTCGCGGGCATTGTCGACAGCGTTTTCCGCCTCGATGACCTGGGCGACGGCGCTGTCGTAGCCGGCCTCCGCTTCGCGGATATCGGTGATCGCGGTCAGGCCGACCTCGAAACGCTGTTCGGCCTGGTCCAGCTGTTGTTCCAGCGAGCGCTTTTCCGCCCGGGCGAACTCGAGATTGTCCTCGGCGGCGAGCACGTCGAAGTAGGCCTCGGCGACCCGGATGACCAGGTCCTGGCGCGCGGCGCGCAGCTCGGCGTCGGCCTGTTTGACGATGCTGTCAGACTGCTGGTACTGCATGTACTCGGGCGCCCGGAACAGCGGCTGACGCAGGTCCAGCGAATAGGCGCGGCTGGTGAACTCGACCTCGCCGGCACCGCCGAATGCATCCGGCCCGCCGGTTGTTATGTCCTGCTGATTACGGAAGGTGCTGGCGCTCAGGCCGATCTGTGGCAACAGCTGGGCGCGGGCCTGGGGCTTGGACTCCAGGGTGGCACGGTAGTTGGCGCGGGCTTCCTGGTAGATCGGGTCCGAGCTTTCGGCAAGCGCGTACACATCCAGGAGGTCAGCGGCCCGGGCGAGTCCCGGTTGCATGAAAACGGCCAGTAGCAAAGTTTGGGCTAGAATTTGACGCATATAATGAATCCGGTTGCCAAATGGATTGAAACTGAAGCCGGGTATTATCCGGGTTGTGCCGCTCTATCGAGCCTGTGAACCAGGCCGCAGCGCGCAAGCAGGATCTGCACGTTGCGGTTCAATACTGTTCCATGTCCGGCTCGACGGTCCGGGCCCATTGGTCGACGCCGCCTTCCAGGTTGTAGACCCGGGAGAAACCCTGGGTCTCCAAGTATTGCGCGACCTGCTGGCTGCGCATGCCGTGGTGGCAGATGAATACCGTTTCCGCCGACTTGTCGAGGTTGTCGAGTTGTCCCATGACCTGGCTCATGGGCACATGTTTTGAACCCTCGATATGACAGGTCTGGTACTCCCAGTCCTCGCGCACATCGATCATGACCAGCGGGTCGCCGTTGTCGAGTCGTTGCTTGAGTGTTTCCGGGCTGATTGTCTGCATCAGTCTCTCACAGGGTGAATGTCTGGCGTTTCGGGGCACCGACCAGCGCCGGCAGGTCGGTCTCGAACAGGCTTTCACTGGCCCATTCGCGTTCACCGATACGAGTGACCAGCCGCGCTTCCATGACCGGTGATTCGCCGACGATCACGAACAGCCGGCCGCCGATGGTCAGCTGCGACTGGAACGCCGCGGTCAGCACCGGCACCGAACCGGTGACCGCGATGGCGTCGTACGGTGCCGTATCGGGCCAGCCATTGGCGGCATCACCGGTGGCCAGCGTGACGTTATCGATGGCATGCGCAGCCAGCTTGTCGCGGGCGCTGTCCGTAAAATCGGGATAGAGATCGACACTGACGACCGCGCGCGCCGACTTTGCCAGCAGCGCGGTCAGGTAGCCGCAGCCGGTACCGATTTCCAGTACCCGATCGTCGGGACCGACCAACAGGCTCTGCAGCAGTCGCGCCTCCAGCTTCGGCGTCATCGTCACCTCGTCGTGGCCGAGGGGTATGCTGGCGTCGGCCAGCGCGACGCGCTGGTAGGCGGCGGGTACAAAGTCCTCGCGGTGAATCTCGGCCAGCAGGTCGAGCACGTCCTGATCGAGAACTTCCCAGGGCCGCACCTGCTGCTCGATCATGTTATAACGGGCTTTCTCGAAGTCCATTTTCGAAGCGTTTCCTTCGACGTTCAACTGAATTGGGGGGGTCGCAAACGGTAACGCAGTACGCCCATGGCGCGGTTACCGGCTGTGTCGTTTCCGGCCACAAGCTTGGTATTATATAGCATTCAAAGGTAATTGGCCGTCCCTAATGATGGATTCGGCCCGCCAATTCCTCTATTTTGTCACATTCAAATGTTCGTGCTGGGGGTGTCCGTGCCCATGAGGGTAACGGACTGAGAGAGACCCTTGGAACCTGGCCGGTCGCAGGCGGTTGTCGAGCCCGTACCGGTGTAGGGAAGCCGCCTTCTCGCAAAGCCCCCGGGGCGCCAACCGCTTACAAGCGAGGTTTGTTATGAGCGCAGTCCCGGAACAGTTTCACAATCAGCAGGCCACGGTCGATGATGCCGCCGTGCAGCCATTCCCCAATTCACGCAAAATCTACATCAGCGGCAGTCGTGCCGACATCCGCGTGCCGATGCGCGCCATCAGCCAGGCGGATACGCACGCCAGCTTCGGTGCGCGCAGCAATCCGCCGATCACGGTTTATGACACCTCCGGGCCGTACACCGATCCGGACGTCAGCATCGATATTCGCCAGGGCCTGGCACCGCTGCGCCGGGCCTGGATCGAAACGCGCGCCGATTCCACCGAACTCGACGATCTGAGTTCCGCCTACGGCCGTGAGCGGGCTGCCGATCCGGCGCTGGCCGGGCTGCGTTTTGCCCATCTGCAGCGGCCGCGGCGCGCGCAACCGGGCGCCAATGTCTCGCAGATGCACTACGCCCGCCGCGGCATCGTCACGCCGGAAATGGAATACATCGCCATTCGCGAGAACCAGAACCTGCGGGCGCTGGAAGACGAAGCGCTGAAACGCCGGCATCCGGGCGAGGGCTTTGGTGCCAATATCCCTGCTGAAATCACGCCCGAGTTCGTGCGTGACGAGGTCGCCGCCGGCCGCGCCATCATTCCGGCCAATATCAATCATCCGGAATCCGAGCCGATGATCATCGGCCGCAACTT
This sequence comes from Methylohalomonas lacus, assembly GCF_024808875.1. Lineage (GTDB taxonomy): Bacteria > Pseudomonadota > Gammaproteobacteria > Methylohalomonadales > Methylohalomonadaceae > Methylohalomonas > Methylohalomonas lacus. The sequence continues at coordinate 49,373 of NZ_JANUCT010000009.1, read as the reverse complement.
CTTGGTGAAGGTCAACGCCAATATCGGCAACTCGGCGGTGAGTTCGTCGATCTCGGAAGAGGTCGAGAAGATGACCTGGGCCATTCGCTGGGGTGCCGATACGGTCATGGACCTGTCCACCGGCAAGAACATTCACGAGACGCGCGAGTGGATTGTACGTAACTCGCCGGTGCCGATCGGCACGGTGCCGATCTACCAGGCGCTGGAGAAAGTTAATGGCAAGGCCGAGGAACTCAGCTGGGAGATTTTCCGCGATACGCTGATCGAGCAGGCCGAGCAGGGCGTTGACTACTTCACCATTCACGCCGGCGTGCGCCTGCCGTACGTGCCGCTGACGGCGAAACGCGTCACCGGCATTGTCTCGCGCGGCGGCTCGATCATGGCCAAGTGGTGTCTGGCGCATCATCAGGAAAGCTTCCTGTACACGCACTTCGAGGAGATCTGCGCCATCATGAAGGCCTATGATGTCAGCTTCTCGCTCGGCGACGGCCTGCGGCCGGGATCGATTGCCGACGCCAATGACGAGGCGCAGTTCGCCGAGCTGAAGACGCTGGGCGAGCTCACACAGATCGCCTGGCAGCACGATGTGCAGGTGATGATCGAGGGACCGGGGCACGTGCCCATGCAGCGCATCAAGGAGAACATGGACAAGGAACTGGCCGAGTGCAGCGAGGCGCCGTTCTACACGCTCGGGCCGCTGACCACCGATATCGCGCCCGGCTATGATCACATCACCTCGGCGATCGGTGCCGCGCAGATCGGCTGGTACGGTACCGCCATGCTCTGCTATGTCACGCCCAAGGAGCATCTCGGCCTGCCGGACAAGGACGACGTCAAGGAAGGCATCATCACCTACAAGATCGCCGCCCATGCCGCGGATCTGGCCAAGGGTCATCCGGCCGCCCAGGTGCGCGACAATGCCTTATCAAGGGCGCGGTTCGAGTTCCGCTGGGAAGACCAGTTCAATCTCGGCCTCGATCCCGACCGGGCGCGGGAATTCCACGATGAAACCCTGCCCAAGGAAGGCCACAAGGTGGCGCATTTCTGTTCCATGTGCGGGCCGAACTTCTGCTCCATGAAGATCACCCAGGACGTGCGCGAATACGCCGAGCAGCAGGGTATCGACAGTCTGGACGATGCGATCGATCAGGGTCTGAAAGACAAGGCCGAGGAATTCCGCCAGCAGGGCGGTGATATTTATCAGAAACTCTGAACGTCGGTCGCGGATTGCGGCCGGCAGGGGCGCCGTTGAATCGGCGGAGTGAGTGCGAGCATGACGAGCGGTTTTTCAAGCCAACTGGAACAGAGTATCGCGCATTCGCCGGTCCCCGAGGTCACCGCGCGACGGCTGGAACAGATGCAGGATGAGCCTGCGCTCTGGCAGACCGTCGAGGCATTATCGGCCGAGCAGCAGGCGGAACTCGTCGAGGTCGTCGGTGTTTCCAATTTTCTGCATCGCTTCATCTGCAGCCACGGCGATTGCCTGGCGGATTTTCGCCAGTCAGCGGCGACCCCGCATAGCCTGAACGGCGAGCAGGATATGGCCGGGCTGCGGCGCTACAAGTACCGCGAGCTGTTGCGCCTGACGCGCCTGGACCTGAGTGCCGGTGAAGCCGACTATCCACAGGTGCTTGATGGCTTGACGCGGCTGGCGGAACAGATCCTCGGTCGCGGTCTCGGGCTCATCGCAAGTGACTATGGCGAGCCGCCGCTGTGTGTCTTTGGTCTTGGCAAGCTGGGTGCGGCGGAACTGAATTTCAGTTCCGACATCGACCTGATCTTTGTCACCCAGAACTGCGAGGATTTTGCCGCCGATGTCGACGATTACCAGAAGCATGTCATTGACATCATCCGCCGGTTAAGCCGCGCGCTGGAAGAGCAGACCGCCGATGGTTTTCTCTACCGCGTCGATCTGAAACTGCGGCCCTGGGGACGCAGTGGCCCGCTGGCGATGTCGGTCGATGAAACCGAACAGTACTATGAGGCCAGCAGTGAAGCCTGGGAACGTTTTGCCTGGTTGCGGGCGCGTGTCGTGGCTGGCAGCGAGGATCTGGGTGCGGATCTGCTGGGTCGCCTGCAACCGTTTATCTTCAGCCGTTCGCTGGCAGCCTCGGATCTGGATCGGTTTCTGCAAATCAAGAGCGATATGGCCCGAATGCGTCGCCGCAGCGGCAGCTGGAACGTCAAGGTCGGTGCCGGCGGTATCCGCGATATCGAGTTTTTCGTGCAGATGCTGCAGATGGTCAACGGCGGCCGGCACGAGGCACTGCGCACGACCAATACGCTGCAGTCCATGCAGGCGCTGATCGATCTCGGCCTGCTGGATGCCGACGAGGCGGCTGCCATACGCCGCAGTTACCTGTTTTTGCGGCGCCTGGAAAACCGTCTGCAGATGATCGATGAACGCCAGACGCACGATTTACCCGACGACCGGCAACAGCGGCTCATGCTGGCACGCTCGCTCGGCTTTGACGACAGCAACGGCGAAGCCCTGGCGGCGTTCGAGGATCAGCTGCTGGAACACCAGACCCTGGCGCGCAGCTGTTTCGAGCGCATTCTGCCGGAACAATAAGCGCTACCGATAACCGGAACGGGACCATGTCACTACAGCAACAACTGGATGCAGACAGCCGCCAGGCACTGGCCGAGGCTTGGCATGCGGATTCCGCGGCCGCCAGCCTTGAACGCTGGCAGGAGCTGTGCGAGCAGCAGGACTGGGGCAAGATTCCGAACGATCTGCCGCTTTTGATCCGCGTCTTCGGTGCCAGCTGGTATTTCACCCGGTTCGTGTTTTATCGCGGTTCGGCCATCACCGACATCATCGATGCCGATCCGCGTCCGGCGCTGCAGCGCGAGGCCATGCAGGCACGAATGCAGGCGATCGATATCGAGCAGTCGCCGGACAGCGCCATGGAGGCGCTGCGCATCGTCAAAAACGAAATCATGCTGCAGATCCTGCTGGCCGAATTGCGCCAGTTGCAGCACCAGGCCAGGCAGGAAGCGTGCCTGACCGACCTGGCGGAACTGACGCTGGATACGGCGCTGCGCATTTACATGCATCACACGGCACCGGGGCTCGAAGAGCATCTGGCGGTGCTGGGCATGGGGCGCATGGCCGGAGCCGAGATGAACTTCGGTTCCGATCTCGACCTGATCTTTCTCTATCCCGACGATGTGCCGGAATTGTTCGAGCAGGCGTCGAAACTGGTGCGTGCGCTGTTGCGCGGCATTGCCATGGCGGCACCGGCCGGCAGTCTCTACGAGGTCGACATGCGCCTGCGGCCGCATGGTGCCGCCGGCGTACTGGTCACTTCGGCGGATGCCTTCCGTGACTATCATTGCAGCGAACGCGACATCTGGCAGCGCCAGCTGATGACCCGTTGCCGGCCGGTGATCGAGGCCGATGGCCTGGCCGGGCGCGTGCTCGCCGACGTCCAGCCGCATATCTACGCCGACTACGATCCGGAGCGCCTGCGGGTAGAAGTCCGCGATATGCGCGCGCGGGTCGAACATGAACTCGGCAGTCCGGCCGGGCGTTTCGAGTTGAAGCGCGGCCGCGGCGGGGTTATGGACATCGACTTCATCAGTCACTATCTGCAGTTATTGTACGGCCATCATGACAGTGATCTGCAGACGCCGAGTACGCGCACTGCGCTCGAGCGGCTTAGCCAGCGACAACGGTTGTCAGACGCGCATTGCGAGTGTCTGTTGCGCGGTTATGATTTTCTCAAGCGCATGGAGGCACGCCTGCGCGTGTTCGACATGAAACCGGTCAGCTCGATAGCGCGCGATCCGGAGTCCCTGACAACGCTGGCGCGGGCGCTGGATTACCAGGCCGAAGATGACGTCGCTGCCGCCCGACAGCTGCTCGGTGACTATCATGACGTTACGGCGGCTGTGCGCCGCGCATTCGACGAGGTCACGGCCGCGACGGACTGATATTCACCGGCGTGGCGGCGTTACTTACGCCTGCTTCAGCGTTGTATCGATAAATTCACGCCAGACCGGGTCCGGCTGCCAGACCGCTTCCAGGTCGTGTAGCGCCGTGGCACGGTCGACACCGGCGTCGATGACGCGATACAGGAAGATGAAACTGGAAACGCGCCAGTTCATGGCGCAATGCACAAACACACGTTGTTGTTCACGTTCCCGCAGGTGCCGGCGAAATGCCTCGAAATCGTCGCTGCGGGGATTCTTGAAGTCGACTGGCAGGGCAATGTATTCGAGCCCATGGCGTGCCGCCAGTGCCGGTTCATCAGCCAGCGCGTGCGGCGAGTCGGGACGCGCCAGGTTGATGACAGAGTCAAAATGCCCGGCCAGTAACGGGTACTGGTTCACATCTGGCTGACCGGCTGTCGCCAGATGCGGGCTGATACGGCGATAATTGCGGATGGCCTGCAGGGCGGTTTCGGACATGAACGTCTTTCTATCACAGTCCCCGGTCACTGTCAGGATCCATCAATTGTCCTTGTACACTGCGTCTCGGTTACACTGCAGCCGGCTCAATCAATAATCCTTGTTAATGGAGTGGAAAGTGAAGCGTCTGCAGAACAGGACAGCGGTGGTTACCGGTGCCAGCAGCGGTATCGGTGCGGCGATTGCGCAACGCCTTGCAGCTGAAGGCGCCCACGTGGTGGTCAATTACCGCCGGTCGGCAGAGCGTGCCCAGGCGATCGTCGATACGATCACCGCAGACGGCGGTCAGGCCCAGGCGATACAGGCCGATGTGGCCGACGCCGATGCGGTGCGCGCACTGGTTGCCGGCGCACAGGCGGCGCTCGGTAACATCGACATCTGGGTCAACAATGCCGGCGCCGATATTCTGACCGGCCCGGCCAGTGAACTCGACGATGCCGCCAAGCTCGAGCAGTTACTGAGCGTGGACCTGCGCGGTACCATGGAATGCTGCTGGGCGGTGGCGCCCTTGATGACCGCAGCCGGCCAGGGCGTCATCATCAATACCAGCTGGAGTCAGGCGTTGACCGGCATGGTCGGTCGCAATCCCGAACTGTTTGCCGCGGTCAAGGCGGGTATCATCGGCTATAGTCGCTGCCTGGCCAAGAATCTCGCGCCGACGGTGCGGGTCAATATCATTGCGCCGGGCTGGATCGAGACCGAATTCATCCGCGATCACATGCCGGACGATTACCGTGCCGGAGTACTGGAAGGCGTTCCGCTTAAACGCATGGGACAACCGGAGGACGTGGCCGCCGCGGCGCTGTATCTGGCCAGCGACGACAGTCACTACCTGACCGGGCAGATCATCAATATCAATGGCGGCGAAAGTTAGCTGTCAAGCAACCCGCGCATAGCTGTGGAGATGCCAGGCGATGACGCAGAAAAACGATGAAGAAAATCATTATGTCGTCGAAGAGGCGCCGGTCATTCTGTGGATGACTGACGTTGATGGTCACCATATTTATTACAACCGCCTATGGCGCGAGTTTCTGGGACTGGACGAGTCACAGGCGATCGACGAGCATGCCTGGTTAGACGCACTGCATCCGGATGATCGCGACAACTGTCTCGAGACCATCCGGCAACACATGAGTGAGCATAGCCCCATAAAGCTCGTTTACCGGCTACGTGATAGTCATGGGCAGTATTGCTGGATGCTGGACAAGAGTCACCCGATCTACAGGGCCGATGGCAGTTTTATCGGCTATATCGGTGCGGTTGCCGATATCAGTGAGCAAAAGCGTATCGAGGAAATGCTGGCGCAGATGAATGATGATCTCGAGCACGCCAACACCCACGGCCGTCTGCTGCGGCAGATGAATGAACAAATTCAGGTGTGCAGCAATATCGATGAAGTACACTCTGTGATCAATCATTACGCGCCGCGCCTGTTTGCCGATACCGCTGGTGCGCTGTACCTGTTGAACCGGCAAACCCAGATGCTCGAGGCGGTCACCGTATGGGGGGATATCAAAGAAGCCCCCGCCTTCGCCAGGGAGGCGTGCTGGGCCCTGCGCCAGGGCAAGACCTATATCGTCAGGGAGAAGACCACACTGTTCTGCCAGCATTTGAATGAATGTCCGGAGGCGGGCTACCTGTGCATTCCGCTGCTGGCCAGCGGTGATGTACTGGGACTCATCTACCTGCAGAATAACGACAATCAGCGGATCGACGATGAGCGTTATCAGGAATTGCTGCGGAACACGGCGGAAAACCTGTCACTGGCGCTGTCCAGTTTCATGCTGCGCGAGGCCCTGCGCGATCAGTCGGTGCGCGACCCGCTGACCAACCTCTATAACCGTCGTTACATGCAGGAATCGCTGGAGCGCGAAATCGCCCGTGCCCGGCGCAACGAGCAAACCCTGGCCGTGGTCATGATCGACCTGGATCACTTCAAGGCGTTCAATGACGATCATGGCCATGCCATCGGCGACAAGGTTCTAAAGGCGGTCGCCAGCCACTTTATGGAGAATCTGCGTGGTGATGATATCGCGGCGCGTTATGGCGGCGAGGAATTCACGCTGGTGCTGGCCAACATCAGCAAGGCGGCTGCCGTTAAACGGATGGAAAAATTGTGTACCCAGATGCATGCGCTGACGTTCGACGGCCAGCAATCGGTCAATAAACCGCTCAGTATCTCGGTGGGTATCGCGCTATACCCGGAGCACGGTGAACAGCTGGATGAATTGCTCAAGCAGGCTGATACCGCCCTCTATGAGGCCAAGGCGGCCGGCCGTGATCAGGTGTGTGTCGCCGATTGACGCATCAGTAATGCACCAGGCTGTGGACGTGGTAGTCGGCCAGCGCGCTGCGACCGTTCAGGCCGTCCAGTTCAATAATGAAAGCGAGTCCGGCGACCCGGGCGCCGAGTCGTTCAACCAGACGGCAGGATGCGACGGCAGTACCGCCGGTCGCAATCAGGTCATCAATCAGCAGTACCGTATCACGTTCATCGAGGGCATCGGCATGGATTTCCAGGCTGGCAGCGCCGTATTCAAGGTCGTAGCTTTCGCTGATCGTTTCATAGGGCAGTTTGCCCGGCTTGCGCAGGGGCACGAAGCCAGTGCCGAGCGCATCGGCGGCCAGGCCGCCGAAAATGAAGCCACGCGCCTCCATGGCGGCGATGGCGGTAATGCCGGCGTCCCGGTATGGGGCGACCAGCGCGTTGACCGTCTCGCGCAGGCTTTCAGCATCGGCCAGTAGCGGTGTAATATCGCGAAACAGTATGCCGGCCTTGGGAAAATCGGGAATGTCGCGAATGATGTTCTTGAGATGTTCCATGCATGATGCTCCGGGCGGTAATACGTTGCATGATAACCAAAATCGCACTTGATGGGAGATTGAGATGAACCTGGCAAACTGTAACGCTACCCAGAAATACGCCCCGCTGGTCGGGCGCGTACTATTGTCATTGATTTTCATCATTGCCGGCTGGAACAAGATCGGTGGTTTTGAGGGCACGGCCGGTTATATGGCCAGCAAGGGGTTGCCACTGCCGGAGGTGCTGCTGGTGCTGACCATCATCATTGAACTGGGCGGTGGCCTGCTGCTGCTGCTGGGTCTGCAGGCCCGCTGGGCGGCTCTGGCGATCTTCCTGTTTCTGATCCCGGTGACCGTGATTTTCCATCCATTCTGGTCGAACCCGGACGAGTTCAATGCGTTCTTCAAGAACCTTGCCATCATGGGCGGCATGCTCTACGTCGTGGCGCATGGTCCCGGATGTTGCAGTCTCGGCAAATCCTAGACGCTAACCCGAAGCCGGGGACAGATCCTGTCCCCGGCGCTCGGAATCGCCCATGCACAGCTGGGATTTGACGCCGCAGCAGGCCATCAACCTGCAGCAGGAACTGCGCCAGCAGATCATCACCACGGATCAGTTCGGTCCGGTGCGTTATATAGCCGGCGTTGATGTCGGTTTCGAGGATCGCGGCAACACGACCCGGGCGGCGGTCGTGGTCATGGCCTGTCCCGAGCTCGAGGTGGTCGCCAGCGCGATCGCCCGCCAGCCCACGCGTTTGCCCTATATTCCCGGCCTGCTGTCGTTTCGCGAGGTGCCGGCCGTGCTCGAGGCCCTGGAACAGCTGGCACAGCCGCCGGATCTGCTGCTCTGTGACGGTCAGGGTTACGCCCATCCGCGGCGTTTCGGCATTGCCTGCCATCTCGGCCTGTTGACCGGCTTGCCCAGCATTGGCGTGGCCAAGAAACGGCTGATCGGCACACATCACGACGTCACCCCGGAGCGCGGCAGCCAGCAGTATCTTTTTCATCAGCAGGAGATCATAGGCGTGGTACTACGTAACCGGGCGCACGTGAAAACGATCTACGTTTCCAGCGGTCACAAGGTATGTCTGGAAAGCGCTGTACAGTGGGTCGAGGCGACGACCACGCGCTATCGTCTGCCGGAGCCGATCCGCGCGGCGCACAAACTCGCATCGGGTTGAACCATGACTGCACAGTGGATAAACGTATTACTGGTGTCAGGCTTGCTGACGACGGGAATGGCGATGGCGGATGAACGACAGGCCGAACGCGAGCGGATGGTGGACGAGGTGAGCGCACAGGCGCGCGACACCGGCGTCTATACCGGTCGTTCGCGTTTCGATGAGCGCGTGCTGGAGGCACTGCGCCGGGTGCCGCGGCATGCATTCGTACCGACGGCGCAAAAGTCCAATGCTTACCTCAACCGCGCGCTGCCGATCGGTCACGATCAGACCATTTCACAGCCGTTTATTGTCGCACTGATGACCGAGCTGGCGTCGGTCGAAGCCGGCGATCGCGTGCTCGAGGTTGGTACCGGTTCCGGCTACCAGGCGGCAATCCTGGCTGAACTCAGCGATAGCGTTTACAGCATCGAGTTGCTGCCCGAACTGGGTCGGCGCGCAGCCTCGACCCTCACCGAGCTGGGCTACGATGCGATCGAGTTGCGCATTGGTGACGGTTATCAGGGTTGGCCGCAAGCGGCGCCGTTCGATGCGATCATCGTCACTGCGGCACCTCCCGAAATACCGGAGGCGCTGATCGAACAGCTGGCCGTCGGTGGGCGCATGGTGGTACCGGTAGGTGAGCAGGGCACTGCCCAGACCCTGCAGTTGCTGGTCAAGCAGGCCGACGGTTCGATCGAGACCCGCGACGTCATTCCGGTCGGTTTCGTGCCGATGGTCAGGCCGGATGATCAATCAGATACGTCCGCAAATGAACGCGAATAAACGCCAATCAAGCTGATTGTGAAAATGCAGCAATGCTCGGAGCAAAGTAATTGAGCCGAGCTTTTGTTTCTCCGCGTTGCGGCTGCCTTCTCAAAATACCATTACATCATTTTTAAATTTGCGTGTATTCGCATTCATTCGCGGATCGCTTATTGTTGTTTTGAGTTGCTAATCAGCTGTTCAGGATTGTCGATCCAGCTCACGTCGCTGGCGTCGGCGGCTTCGGCCAGCTGTTGCAGGGTGCTGTAGTCGGTCTTGCCGGTGCCGAGTACCGGGATCTCGCTGATGCCGATGATATGCCGCGGCACGTACAGATCGCCGTAACCGTGTTGCCGGGCGTATTCGATCAGCGCCTTGCGATGGGCATCCGGCTCGGTGGTCAGCAACAGAATCTTCTCGCCCTTGTGTTCATCCGTCAGGCTGACGGCCGAATGGCTGGCGTCAGGCCAGACCTTCTGTGCCAGCTCTTCCACTGCGGTCAGTGACACCATCTCGCCGCCAACCTTGGCGAAGCGCTTGGCACGGCCGAGAATCGTGATGTAACCGTCGTCATCGATACTGGCGATGTCGCCGGTGTCATACCAGCCGCGACCGCGTTCGGTTTCCGGCGGCACGAGTTCGCCCGGGCGATCGGCCAGCAGATAGCCGAGCATGACGTTGGGACCGGACACGACCAGCCGGCCGCCTGTTTCGATGCCGTCCACAGGTGCAAGATAGAACTGCATGCCGGTTACCGGCCGGCCGACGGTGCCGATCCGGTTTTCCAGCGGCGTGTTCACGGCGATGACCGGGCTGGTTTCGGTGACGCCGTAGCCCTGGAGAATGCGGATGCCGAAGCGTTCCATCCACAACTGCAGGGTGTCGTCGCGCAACTTTTCAGCACCGGCGACGGTGTAGCGCAGACTGTGGAAATCGAACGGATGCGCGTAGTGGGCATAGCCCTTGAAGAAGGTATTGGTGCCATACAGGATGGTCGCGCCCAGCTCGTAGATCAGTTCCGGTATCTGTCGGTAGTGCAGCGGTGTGGGGTATAGGAACACCTGACTGCCGCCCAGCAATGGCATGATGAAACCGGCATTGAGGCCGAACGAGTGAAACAGCGGCAGGCAGTTGAACACCAGATCGGTCGGTTGGAAATCGATGTGACAGCGGACCTGGGCGTAATTCGCCAACAGGTTGGCATGTGACAGCACCACGCCCTTGGGGACACCCTCGGAACCGGAGGTGAACAGGATAACCGCCGGTTGGTCGGGGTCGCGGTTCCGGGTAATGCGCCGATAGTGGCGGCTGGCGTAACGCGATCGCAGCAGCCCCAGCAGTTTGTCGACCAGCCCGATTTCGGCACGCAGGTCTTCAAGATAACGTACGTCGACGCTGGCGGCGACTTGCTCGACCACGTTTTCCAGACCGGCTTTCTCGATGAACTGGCGCGACGTATAGATGCGTTTGACGTTGCCGGTCTCGCAGGCACGGATGACGCTACGGGCGCCGCCGGTAAAGTTGATCATGGCCGCGATCCGGCCACTGTACTGCAGGGCCAGAAAACCGATCGCCATGGCGTTGCTGTTCGGCAGCATCAGGCCGACGTGTTCGCCGGCATCGGTCTGCCGGCGCAGCGCGCTACCGAGAATCAGGGCGCGTTGCAGCAGCTGGCGATAGCTCAGTCGCTGGCGCTGACTGTCCTCGAGAATGATGCGCTTCGGGCCATTGTCGCGCGCGGCATTGACCATGGCCTGAAAGACAGTCTGGCGCTGATTGAACGTCGCCGCGTGCAATTCGTACATGACGTCCTGCATTTGCTGCACCGCCGACTTGCGCCGTGCCGGGCCCTGCAGCGATGCGTCGATATGGATGCGGCGCGGCGGCAGGATACGCAGGGTGACGCGCGGGAACCAGCGGCACACGCCCTTGCCCTTGAGGTAGGAGAACGGCGAAAACTGCGGGCCGTGAATGCCGATCGGCAGCACCATGGCGTCGGCCTTGTCGGCGACCAGTCCCGGACCCTCGTAAATCTTCATGAGCCCGCCGGTAGTCGTGACGCGGCCTTCCGGGAAGATGACCGCCTTGTTGCCGGCATTCAGATAGCGGATCAGCGATTTCAGCGACAGTGGACTGGCCGGATCCATGCGAAACAGATTGACGAAACGCAGGAAGAAACCGAACCGCGGCTGGCGGGCGATGTTTGAATTGATGGCGAAGGTGGGGGTATCCGGCAGCCAGGCGTACAGCAGCAGGCCGTCGAGCAGGGAGGTATGGTTGGCGACAATGAGCACGCGCTCGCCGGCGTCGTGGTAGTGCTCGAGTCCCTGGCAGTCGACCCGGTAGAGCAGCCGCAACAGGCCGCGCAGTAGCCATTTTACGAATCGCATCGAATCAGTGCCCCAGCTATTGGCCGCTGTCGCTATTCTACGCTGTCTTGCCGGACCGGGGGTGAGGTGTTGCTGTTCAGATGCCCTGGTCGACGTACAGTTCGAGTTCCTGGCCCGGCTTCAGTAGTGCCTGGCTCTGCAGGCTGTTCCATTCACGCAGCGCCGCGACCGAGACCTGGAAACGGCGCGAGATGGACCAGAGTGAATCGCCCTGGCGTACGGTATAGCGTACCTGCTTGCGGCCGGTGGCCTGGCTGCCGTCATCACTGCGGCCGCTGTCGCCGTTGGCCGGGATGCGCAACCGCTGGCCCGGCTGCAGCACGCTGTCGCTGGTCAGGTTGTTGACCTGGGTCAGGGTCGCGACCTTGTGATTGTAACGCCGGGCGATATTCCACAGGTTCTCGCCGCGGCGCACGGTGTGCTGCTTGTTTTCGGCAGCCGATTCGTTGGTCCCGGCCTGCGCCAGTTCTGCCGGTGGTGCGCTGTTTTCCTGGCCGGGTGCCGGTATCAGCAGTTGCTTGCCGGCGCGAATGAGGTTGCCGCGTAATTGGTTGGTCCGTTGCAGGACGGCCACGGTCGTATCGTAGCGATTGGCGATCTGGCCCAGCGTTTCGCCGCGGCGAATCTCGTGGCGCCGCCAGGTGATGCGATCGCTGGCCGGCAGCCTGTTCAGCGCCTGCTCAAATTTTTCCGCCTTGTCCACCGGCAGCAGCAGGCCATGCGGGCCGTCCGGGTCGGTGGCCCAGCGCCGGAAAGCGGGATTGAGCCGCTTCATCTCGGCTTCGCTGATGCCGGCCAGTTCGGCTGCCTTGCTGAGGTCGAGCTGGCCGCCGGTGGCCACCTGGGTGAAGTAGGGTTCGTTGGCGACCGGTTTCAGGTTGACGCCATATTGCTCTGGATTGGCGATGACCTCGACTGTGGCCAGCAATGCCGGCACATAGCCACGTGTTTCATTGGGCAGCGACAAGTGCCAGAAATCGGTCGGGCGGTTACGGTTCGCGTTGCGGCGAATGGCGCGCAGTACGGTGTTTTCGCCGGCATTGTAGCCGGCCAGTGCGTGCAGCCAGTCACCGCTCATTTCGGTGTTCAGGAATTGCAGGTAGTCGAGTGCGGCGCTGGTGGCGGCGGTGACGTCGCGACGACCGTCATACCACCAGTTCTGCTTCAGACCGAAACGCTCGCCGGTGGCGGGGATGAACTGCCAGAGGCCGGCGGCATGACTGCGCGAGTAGGCGCGCGGCTTATAGGCACTTTCGATCACCGGTAGCAGCGCCAGATCCAGCGGCATGCCGCGGGCGTCGAGTTCCTCGACGATATGATGAATATAGGGTGCGGCACGCTCGGCAACGCGACTCATGTAGTCCGCATGCTTTTTGTACCACTCGAGCTTGCGTTGCACCGCCGGCTGGTTGGTATGTCGGTCCAGCGTCAGGCCGGCGCGGATGCGGGCCCAGACATCGTCATGGCTGGCGGCTTCGTCCGCCTCCGGCAAGGGGCTGTCGACCCCCCACTGGTTCGACGGCATCAGGTCCGGTCTGACGGGGCGCACCCGCATTTCGTGTTGATTCCCGGCAGCCTCGGCATCGGCCACCGCCTGATCGTCCGCCGACGGATCGGAAGAGGCGGTTTTCTGACTGGGATTGCTACTACAGGCGCACAGGAACAGGAGTATTGTTATTGTTGTCAGGCGTTTCATACTGAAGCCGGTTTGTTAATTATCGGCCAATGCTATGGGGATGTCCCATCCCGGTCAAGTATAATCAAGCGCTTAGACTGTGATTAATGCATCCGGCGACTGTATTAACCGCGCATTTGAACCTGTTAACCACCCTGGGATGAACTGACGCGATGTCGGTCACACATCTTCGTACACGTCTGCAAGCCTGGTTCGCGCAGCAGCCCGGCGCCAGCCTGTTGCAAATCGAGCAGGACTGGCTCGCGCAACAGCTGCCGGACATGTTCGGTTATCATATTCTTCAGCTCGGCCAGCTCGCCGACATGGATTTGCTGGCGGCCAGCCGCATCGGTCACCGTGCCGTGCTGGCGCTGGATGCCGTCGACGGCCAGCAACCAGCCGTGGTCAGCCGCGGCGAAAGTCTGCCGCTGGCCGCCGACAGTGTCGACGTGCTGGTCTTGCCGCATGTGCTCGAGTTCGAAGTGAATCCGCACCAGGTTTTGCGCGAGTGCGAACGTGTGCTCATTGGCGAGGGGCATGTGCTAATACTGACCTTTAACCCCTGGAGTCTCTGGGGGCTGTCACGGTTGCTGCTCGGCTGGCGTGCGGCACCGCCCTGGAATGGGCATTTTTTCAGTGCCTCGCGACTGCAGGACTGGTTGCGACTGCTGGGGTTTGAAATACTGACTACCCAGCGGCTGTTCTATCGACCGCCGATTGTCCACACGGCGACATTGCAGCGACTGGTCTTCATGGAACAGCTGGGACCGTGGTGCTGGCCATGGTGGGCCGGTGTACATGCCATTGTCGCGAAAAAGCGCGTCATCCCCTTAACCCCCGTGCGCGAATTGTGGCGCCGGCGCCGGCGTCTGATCGCCAACGGGATTGCCGAACCGACCGCACGTAAAAAACAGCCGACAGGAACGCTGACTTCGTGAACAAGATTGAAATATTCACCGACGGCGCCTGCCGTGGCAATCCCGGTCCGGGCGGCTGGGGGGCATTGCTGCGCTGGCGCGATCAGGAAAAGAAACTGGCGGGCGCGGAAGCGCAGACCACCAACAACCGCATGGAACTGTATGCCGCGATTGCGGCGCTGGAATCGCTGAATCGCGACGACTGCCAGGTTGATCTGACCACCGACTCCGAATACCTGCGCCAGGGCATCACCGAGTGGCTGGCGAACTGGAAACGACGCGGCTGGAAAACCGCCGCCAAAAAGCCGGTCAAGAACCAGGATCTATGGCAGCGTCTCGATGCGGCGGTCCAGAAACACACGATCAACTGGCACTGGGTCAAGGGCCACAGCGGTCACCGCGAAAATGAACTGGTCGATCAGCTAGCAAACGAGGCGATTGACAGAATGCTCAGGGGCGAGCAGTGAATGGCAACTGGTGATTTGTGATTGGTAGGAGCGCCGACCGCGCCGCGAAAACAGGTTTGCATACCATGCTGTAACCGAGATCCTGTTCGGCTAGTTAATTGGGCGTTGAAGTTAATTTTTTATTCTTGACATTCAAACGGTGTCGGTCAGGCTTATTTAAATCACTAATCACTAATCACTAATCACTAATCACTAATCACTAATCATGCGCCAAGTAGTCCTGGATACTGAAACCACCGGCCTGGAGCCCAGTCAGGGCCATCGCATCATCGAGATCGGTTGCGTCGAACTGCGCAACCGGCGTCAGACGCAGCGCCAGTTCCACCAATATATCAACCCGGAACGCCAGATCGATGAAGGGGCTTTCGATGTGCACGGCATCGGTAATGACTTCCTCGCCGACAAACCGCGTTTCAGTGACATCGCCAATGACTTCATTGACTTTGTCCGTGACGCCGAGCTGATCATTCACAACGCGCCGTTCGATGTTGCCTTTATCAATGCCGAACTGGAACGGCTCGGCAAGGCCTGGGGTTGTATTGAGGATTACTGCACGGTTACCGATACGCTGGATATGGCGCGCAAGACTTACCCGGGCAAGCGCAACAGCCTGGACGAGTTGTGCAAGCGTCTGGAAGTGGATAATTCACAACGTCAACTGCATGGCGCGTTGCTGGACGCCGAGATACTGCTGGACGTGTACCTGACCATGACCAGTGGCCAGGAGGATTTAACCCTGGTTGCGGGTGGTCACCGACGCATAGATGCCAGTGAACTGCTGGGTGGCGGCGAACGGCCGCAGGTAACGCCGGTGCGGGTACCGGAAGCCGAACTCGAGGCCCACGAACGGCGGCTGGATGAACTGGATGAAAAGTGTGGCGGCGTCTGTGTCTGGCGGCGTACACCAGACCAGACGCCGGACACGGCCTAAAGGACGCCCTCAGTCGTTTAACCGGCGCTGGCCTGCTGGCTGCCCGCACTCTGCGTCATGGTCTGCAGTTCGCCTTTCTGGAACAGCTCCAGCACGATGTCGCAGCCGCCGACGAGTTCGCCGTTGATGAACAGCTGTGGAAAGGTCGGCCAGTGTGAATACTGTGGCAGGTTGGATCGTACTTCCGGCTGCGCCAGCACGTCGACGTAGGCAAACTCGACATTGCAGGCTTTCAGCGCCTCGGCGGTGCGCATCGAAAAGCCGCACTGCGGCATGTCCGGCGTGCCCTTCATGAACAGCACGATTGGGCTGCTTTCAATTGACTGCTTGATTTGTTCCATGACATCCATCGGTAAAACCTCTATACGGAAAATTGGTAGAAGATCGCGTTGCACTGCACACATTTTACCAGTTTCGCGTGATTGGCGCCTAATACGCCTGCGCTGCTCAGCCGTTATCGCCCCAGCCACCGCCGCCCGGGGTTGCCAGTGTCAGTTGGTCGCCGGCAGTGGCGGTCAGGTTGGCCTTGGGCGGCACCGGCGTGTCATTAAACCAGTTCTCGCCGCAGGCGCCCGGTTGCCCGCCGGCAAGTCCCCAGGGCGCGTGGCGGCGGCGCTCGGTCAGCAACGTGATCGAGGTCGCGCCGAGGAACGTGTATTCGCGGATCAGGCCGTTGCCTCCGGATCGGGCACCGCCACCGCCGGAGCCGTCGCGCAGGCTGTAGCGATTGATGCGCAGCGGGTACTGCATTTCAACGATCTCGATCGGCGTGTTCAGCGTATTGGTCATGTGCGTCTGCACGCCGTCGAGGCCGCCACCGTCGCGGCCGGCGCCCATGCCGCCGGCGATGGTCTCGTAATAGTCCCAGCCGTCGCCGCCCATCGCCAGATTGTTCATCGTGCCCTGGCTGGCAGCCGGTATGCGTTCCGGTGCCGCCACGGCCAGTGCGCCGAGTATGACGTCGACGATGCGGCTGCTGGTCTCGACGTTGCCGGCGGCCACCGCTGCCGGTGCATTGGCATTGATCAGGCAGCCGGCCGGCGCGGTGAACGTGATCGGCCGGAAGCTGCCGGCGCAGGCCGGCGTGCGCGCCGGCATCAGGCAGTGCAGGCTGTAATAGACCGCCGCCGCAGTGACTGACAGCGGGCAGTTGATGTTGCCGTCGACCTGCTCGGCGGTGCCGCTGAAGTCGAGCTCGATGGCGCCGTCGTTAACTTTCAGACTGACACGGATGGCGATGTCTTCGCGGCCGAGACCGTCGTCATCCATGACGTCGGCGAAGTCGTAGGCGCCATCGGGCAACTGGCGCAGACCGTCGCGGGCAAGACGCTCGCCGTAGTCGTTCAGGGCTGCCAGCGCGGCAGTAAAATCCGCCGGCCCGCGCGCGTCTATGAGTTCGCCCAGGCGCCGGCGGCCACAGTCGTTGGCGCTGATCTGGGCGCGAAAGTCGGCCTCGGCCTGGGCCGGGTTGTTCAGTGCCTCGAGGATACGGTCGAACACGCCGGCATCGATGTCGCCGGCGCGCAGCAACAGCTGTGGCGACAGCAGCACGCCCTCGTCGGCGAGCTGACTGGTCAACGGCATGGAACCGGGCGTTGCCGCGCCGATGTCGGCGTGGTGGGCGCGGTTGGCGACGAACGCCGCCGGCGCCGTGGCGCCTTGCGGGAATACCGGTGCGATCAGGGTGACGTCGGGCAGGTGGGTGCCGCCCAGGTAGGGGTCGTTGACGATGACCATGTCGCCGGGCTGCCAGTCGAAGCGTCCGACCAGATCCTGCATCGCGTAGGCCATGCTGCCGAGGTGGACCGGAATATGCGCGGCCTGGCCGCAGAGTTGGCCCTGCGGGTCGAATACCGCGCAGGAATAGTCGAGCCGGTCGCGGATATTCGGCGAGAAAGCGGCAAAACGCAACACGGCGCCCATTTCGTCGCAGACGGCCTGGATGCGGCTAGTAAACAGGGACAGTTCGACTGGATCCATACGCTAGCACCGGGATTGCGTGGGGGGTGCGCGGGTGCACGCCATTATCAGGTATCGGTTGGAGACCCCCGCGGCTTTACTTTATACTAGGGCTAAATGATGAAATTATAGTTTCATTAAATTCGCGAGCAAGCACAAAGACTTACGAGGTTGTCATGGAACATAAATTACCTGAGCTGCCGTACGCCAAAGATGCCCTGGCGCCGCATATTTCAGCCGAGACGCTGGAATACCACTACGGCAAGCATCACCAGACCTATGTCGACACACTGAACAAGATGCTGCCGGACAGCGAATTCAAGGAGGCGTCGCTGGAGGACATCATCAAGCAGGCGCCGGCCGGCAAGCTGTTCAACCAGGCCGCACAGGTGTGGAACCACACGTTCTACTGGAACTCGATGTCGCCCAAGGGCGGCAAGGATCCGAGCGGCGATCTGGGCAAGGCGATCGACGATGCCTTCGGTTCTGCCGATGAGTTGCGCAAGCAGTTCAACGAAAAGGCTGTCGGCAACTTCGGTTCCGGCTGGACCTGGCTGGTCGTCAACAAGTCCGGCAAGCTGGAAGTCGTCAATACCGATGATGCCGGCAATCCCCTGCAGGATGATCTGAAACCGATCCTGACCTGCGATGTCTGGGAACACGCCTACTACATCGACTACCGCAATGCCCGGCCGAAGTACCTGGAGGCATTCTGGCAGCTGGTGAACTGGGATTTCGCCGCGCGCAATTTCGGCGGTTAAAAATCCGGCCGGCACTGTAGCGCTGCAGGCCGATTTCCGGCTGCTGCGCTACGGCCTGCCCGAACCCTGTATGGGGCAGCCTGTTCGCGGGCTGCCTTTTTTATTTTGAATCGGTTGTTTGTTGCGTCACTGAACGCGAGTCACGAATAATCCTGAGTGATCGACATGTCGAGTCTGATGACTACCTATGCCCAGCTGGATGTCGCTTTCGAGCGCGGTGCCGGTGCCTGGCTGTATGACCAGCACGGTGAGGCCTATCTCGATGCCCTGAGCGGTATCGCTGTCTGTGGCCTGGGCCATGCGCATCCGGCGCTGGCCGAGGCACTGTCAGCGCAGGCCGGGCGCCTGGTGCATACATCGAACATTTACCGCATTCCGCTGCAGGAACAGCTGGGCGAAAAACTTATCGATGTCGCCGGCATGGATCGGGTTTTCTTCTGCAATTCAGGAGCCGAGGCGAATGAAGCAGCGATCAAGCTGGCACGGCTTTACGGCCATCAGCGCGATGTCAGCCGGCCGAAGATCGTGGTCATGGAAAACGCCTTTCACGGCCGTACCCTGGCAACTCTGAGTGCCACCGGCAGTGTCAAGGTGCAGAAGGGGTTCACGCCGCTGGTACCGGGTTTCGTGCGCGTGCCTTATGGCGACATCGAAGCCGTGGAACGGGCCGCCGCCGAGTATCCGGATATCGTCGCGGTACTGGTCGAGCCGGTGCAGGGCGAGGGCGGTATTCACATTCCGCCGGCGGATTATCTGGGATCGCTGCGGCGCTTGTGCGACGCGCACGAATGGTTGCTGATGCTCGATGAGGTACAGACCGGCATGGGACGAACCGGCCAGTGGTTTGCCTGTCAGCATGAAGCCATTACGCCCGATGTCATGACGCTCGCCAAGGCATTGGGCAATGGCGTGCCGATCGGCGCCTGCCTGGCCAGTGGCCGGGCCGCGGATCTGTTTCAGCCCGGCAATCACGGTTCGACTTTTGGCGGCAATCCGTTCGCGGCACGCGCCGCGCTGACGGTCATCGATACGATTGCCGGCGACGGCCTGGTCGCGCGCGCGGCGGAACTCGGCACGCGTATGCTTACAGGTCTGCAAAATGCGTTGCAGGATCAGCCCGGCGTAACCGCGGTGCGCGGTCACGGACTGATGATCGGTGTTGAACTCGATCGGCCGTGTCAGCAACTCGTAACCGACGCGCTACAGCAACGGCTGTTGATCAACGTCACGGCCGATAAAGTCATTCGCCTGCTGCCACCGCTGATACTGAGCGATGATGAAGCCGATCGTATCGTGGCGGGTGTCAGCGACATCGTGCGGCAATTTTTGAATCAGGGAACATAGCCATGGCGGTAAGACATTTTCTGAGTTTGATGGATCTCGAACGCGATGAACTGGAACGCATCATCCAACGTGCCATCGCGGTGAAGTCCGACGTCCGCCAGGGGCATATAAGCCAGCCGTTGCCGGGTCGCGTGCTGGCGATGATTTTCGAGAAGTCGTCGACGCGCACGCGGGTATCGTTCGAGACGGCAATGGCGCATCTGGGCGGCCACGCCATCTACCTGTCGCCGACCGGTTCGCAGATCGGACGGGGTGAACCGATCGAGGATACGGCACGGGTATTGTCGCAGATGGTCGACTGCATCATGTTGCGTACCTACGATCACGCTACTATCGAGACACTCGCCGCGTATGCCACGGTGCCGGTCATCAACGGCCTGTCGGATACACTGCATCCGTGTCAGCTGCTGGCCGACCTGCAGACCTGGTACGAATACCGGGGCTCGATCCAGGGCCGTACCGTAGCCTGGCTGGGCGATGGCAATAACATGTGCAACTCGTACATCAACGCCGCCCGGCTGCTGGATTTCAAGTTCAATGTTGCCGCACCGGCTGACTATGCGCCGGATGCGGACCGCGTTGCGGAGGCCGGTGACCGCGTCATGGTGACCACGGATCCGCAGGCGGCGGTTGCCGGCGCTGATCTGGTCGTGACCGATGTCTGGGCCAGCATGGGCCAGGAGGAAGAAGCGCAGTCGCGCGCCGCGCTGTTCATGCCTTACCAGGTCAATGCTGCGCTCATGCAGCTGGCGGCACCAGACGCGCTGTTCATGCACTGTCTGCCGGCGCATCGCGGTGAGGAAGTGACGGCGGAGGTGATTGACGGACCACAGAGTGTGGTCTGGGAAGAAGCCGGCAATCGCCTGCATGCGCAGAAAGCGTTGCTGGAGTTTCTGCTGGCTGCGTTGCCGGCTACATAACGCTGCAGATGGACGTGTTGGCTATTCACGGATGCGCCGACACGAGGCACAATAACGTTTTTGCCACAAATCCGCCGCCCTGCCGGGTGGCGCTGGACTGACCTGCCCGACATGCATTTTCTGCTCAGTAACGATGATGGATTTCAGGCCGAGGGCCTTGCCTGTCTGGCCCGGGCCGTCGCGGCCATCGGTACGATCACTGTGGTCGCGCCGGATCGCGATCGTAGCGGCGCCAGCAATTCACTGACGCTGGATATGCCGATCCGGCCGCAACAGGCACCAAACGGTTTCATTTTCGTCAACGGCACGCCCACCGACTGCGTCCATCTGGCCATTACCGGTTTACTCGAAGAGGAGCCGGACATGGTGATCAGCGGCATCAACAATGGCGCCAATCTCGGCGACGACGTGCTCTATTCGGGTACGGTGGCTGCGGCCATGGAAGGACGTTTCCTCGGTATACCGGCGATGGCGGTATCACTGACCGGCAGCGCGCCGCATCATTACGACACAGCGGTACAGGTGGTGCTCAGGCTGGTCGATAACCTGCAAAAGCGGCCCTTGCAGAATGACGTTCTGCTGAACGTGAATATACCGGACGTCCCTTACGCGGAACTGGCTGGCTATGAGGTGACGCGCCTCGGTCACCGGCATAAATCCGAACCCGCGATCCGGGCCCAGGATCCGCGCGGTCGCGATGTTTACTGGGTCGGTCCGGTCGGTGGCGAGGAAGATGCCGGCCCCGGCACGGATTTTCATGCCGTGCGCGCCGGCTGCGTCTCGGTTACGCCCATGCAAGTGGATCTGACCCGTTACAGCAGCATGGAAATGCTCGGCGCGTGGCTGAACGAAGTCGACGCCGATGAATAAACGTTTTACCGGTATCGGCATGACATCGCAGCGGGCACGCGACCGGCTGGTGGAAAAGCTGCGCGCCATGGGCATTCGCGATGAAGGCATACTCGACGCCATGCGCCGTGTGCCACGGCATATTTTCATCGACGAAGCGCTGTCCAGCCGCGCCTATGAAAACACGGCGCTGCCCATCGGTTATGGCCAGACCATCTCGCAGCCGTACATCGTTGCGCGCATGACCGAGGCATTGATGCAGGAGTTGCCACCCGGTCAGACGATGAAGCGGGTCCTCGAGATCGGCACCGGCTGCGGTTACCAGACGGTGATACTGGCCGGTCTGGCGGAACGGATTTACACGGTTGAGCGTATCAGCGCATTACTGGATCGGGCACGTGAGCATTTTCATTCGCTCGGTCTGCGCAACATCCGCACCAAGTACGCCGATGGCAATCTCGGTTGGCCCGAGCAGGGACCGTTCGACGGTATCCTGGTAACAGCGGCACCGATCGGTGTACCGCAACAGTTGCTGGATCAGTTGGCCGTCGGTGGTCGTTTGCTGATCCCGGTCGGGCGCAGTGGTGAGCAGAAGCTGCTGGCGATCACCCGCAAGGCCGATGACAGCTATGAAGAAACGCCGCTGGATATGGTAAGTTTCGTGCCAATGCTGGAAGGGCTTGTCTGAATGCGTACATCGCCATGCACCGGGCGCCATGCTTTGCCTTTGGCCGGTGTCTGGGTCGTATTGCTGCTGATGGCGTTTGTATACGGTTGTGCCGGCAGTGGCCGGGCGCCGGTCAGTGGCCCCGGGGTGACGGCGCGCGACGCTGACAGCAGCCAGCAGCGCGCTCGTGAGCAACGTGCGATACCGGCCAGTGGTCAGCATATCGTCAGCCGTGGCGACACACTTTATGGTGTGGCCTGGCGCTACGGGCTCGACTATCGCAATGTCGCCCGCTGGAACAACATTCGTCAGCCGTACACCATCTATCCCGGCGATCGCATCCGTCTGCGACCGCCAACCGGCCAGTCGGTCGCGGCTGCGGCCAAGACAACACGCGGTGCGCCGTCACCGCCGCTGAGCCGTTCCAGTACTGATAAAAAGCCGTCACCGCCGCTGCCGCGCAGCGAGGCGAAACAACAACCCGAACAGCGCCGGCAGGCTGCGGCCCAACCCACTGGCGGCGACAAACAGGCGGCTGCTGACGGGCCGGTGCAGTGGTCATGGCCGACCGAAGGCAAGCTGGTGCGGGCGAAATCGCCAACCGGCGAAAAGGGCATCAAGATCAGCGGCCGCCTGAAACAGCCGATCGCTGCTGCCGCCGCCGGCCAGGTGGTGTACAGTGGGAGTGGACTTATCGGCTACGGAAAGCTTATTATCATCAAACACAATGCCACATACCTCAGTGCCTATGCGCACAACAATGAGTTGCTTGTTAAAGAAGGTGACAGTGTCAAGGGCGGTCAGAAAATTGCGACAATGGGGGCAGCCAGTGATGGTGCTGCCGCTTTGCATTTTGAGATACGCCGCGACGGTCAGCCCATCGATCCACTCCAACATCTGCCGGACCGGCAGGGTTAGCGTTAACCGCTGATCCCTGTTTACTCATGCCTCGCGTCGATTCCAAGGAAAGCCAGACTAACGAGGAAGAGAATCCCTCCGAGATTTATGACAGCGACGTCGAACAGTTCGCTGACAACGACAAGGGCGCCGATTTTGAGGCCGATGACGGCGACACCGAACCCGAAGCGGTCACCGCCCCTGCTACGGCTGAAACGAAGAGTTCCTACAGCGCCGGCACCATTCCCGAGGGCGAGCTCGACGCCACCCGCCTGTATCTGAGCGAAATCGGTTTTTCGCCGCTGCTGAGCGCGGAAGAGGAGGTCTACTACGCGCGGCTGTCGCGCAAGGGTGATCCGGCCGCGCGCCGGCGCATGATCGAGAGCAATCTGCGGCTGGTCGTGAAAATCGCGCGGCGTTACATGAACCGCGGCCTGGCGCTGCTGGATTTGATCGAGGAGGGCAATCTCGGTCTGATTCGCGCGGTCGAGAAGTTCGATCCGGAAAAGGGTTTCCGGTTTTCCACCTACGCCACCTGGTGGATCCGCCAGACCATCGAGCGGGCGCTGATGAACCAGACCCGTACAGTGCGTTTGCCGATCCACGTCGTCAAGGAAATCAATATCTACCTGCGTGCCGCGCGCAAGCTCGCACAGCAGCTGGATCGTGAACCCAATCCGGAAGACGTCGCGCAAATGCTGGATCGGCCGATCGAGGAGGTGAAACGCATGCTCGGTCTGAACGAGCGCGTTACCTCGGTGGATACCCCGGCCGGCTATGACTCCGACAAGTCCCTGCTCGACATGATCCCCGACGAGCACAACCTCGATCCCTCGTTGCTGTTGCAAAATAGCGACATCCAACGCCATATCGATACCTGGTTATCCCAGCTTACCGACAAGCAGTGTGCCGTGGTCGAACATCGTTTCGGTCTGCATGGCCGCGAAGTCGCGACGCTGGAAGAAATCGGCAATGAACTCGGCGTCACGCGCGAGCGCGTGCGCCAGATCCAGATCGAGGCGATCAAGCGTCTGCGGCAGATACTCGAGCGTGAGGGTTTCTCGGTCGAGGCGCTGTTTTCAGAGAGCTAGCGCGGTAATCAGTGACTGGTGCATAGTGATTGACAATACCGACGCACGGTATTCGGTCACCGTTCATTGATTGTGCCTGCGTCCCCGGTCTCGATCATCATCAACGCCGCCACGACGCGCCGGCCCTCGGTGGCCAGCACGTTATAACAGCGACACGCGGCACCGGTGTCCATGATCTCGTAGCCGAACTCGCCGTTCAGCAACGGCTGCAGCACGTCATTGGCGGGAAAATGCAGGTGCCGGCCGGTACCGATGATGATGATCTCCGGCTGCAGTTCGATGACCGCATCAAGATGATGCGCCGCAAGATCGGACCACTGTTGCGGCGGCCAGTCACTGACAAGCTGCTCGGGGCTGACAATAAGGCTCGTGTTATAGTGCCGCTCGGCAATAACGATCTGGCCGGGGCTGTAGGCCTCTATGCGATTGCCGGCATCGGCCTGACTGTCGAGTTCTATTTTCACGCTGACCGAAAAATCGCAGAATTCCCGCATTAAATAACATAGCACCCTGACAACATCAAACTGGAGGAGAACGCAGTGAAACTGATTCTGCTAGGGCCGCCCGGTGCCGGTAAAGGTACCCAGGCCACATACATCAAGGAACATTTCGGCATTCCGCAGATATCCACCGGCGATATGCTGCGTGCCGCGGTCAAGGCCGGCACACCGCTGGGCCAGCAGGCCAAGCAGGTCATGGATGCCGGCGAGCTGGTTTCCGACGACCTGATTCTGGCCCTGGTCGAGGAGCGTGTGCAGCAGTCCGATTGCGCCAACGGTTTCATGATGGACGGTTTCCCGCGCACTCTTGCACAGGCCGAGGGATTGAAGGCAACCGGCATCACCATCGACTGTGTGCTTGAGCTGAAGGCCGATGATGAGGAAATCATCCGCCGCATGAGTGGCCGACGTGTGCATCCGGATTCCGGCCGCACCTATCATGTCGAGTTCAACCCGCCCGAGAATCCCGGCTATGACGATGTGACCGGCGAGCCCCTGATTCAGCGCGATGACGACAAGGAAGCAACCGTGCGCAAGCGCCTGGAGGTCTACCATGAACAGACCGAGCCGCTGGTGGGCTATTACAAAAAATGGCTTGAAACAAAGGCTGCCGACGCGCCGCAGTACATCGAGATAGACGGTATGCAATCGGTTGATGCGGTCAAACAACAGGTCATAGAGGCGCTGGAGCGGTGCGGTCGATAGCTTATGTCGGCTTGCATGAACGCTGATCGATGAACCGATCGTAGCGTTAGTGGACCGCCATCGCCTGGTCTTGCGATAGCACCAGATGAAAAAAATTGCAAAAAAAATTAGAAAATGAAAAAAAGATTACTATAATAAGTTGCAAGTTCTGTTTTCATCTGCTGTAGCTAACAGGACTTAAACGCCAAACAGGACCAAACGGGGAGTCAATCGTTATGGCAATTAGTAAGAAGAAGACAACTCGCAGTAAGAAGAAGACGGCCGCCAAGAAGAAGGTGGCCAAGAAGAAGGTAGCTAAGAAGAAGACCGCCAAGAAGAAGGCAGCCAAGAAGAAAACGGCTGCCAAGAAGAAGGTAGCCAAGAAGAAGGCTACCAAGAAGAAGGCCAAGAAAAAGGCGGCCAAGAAGAAAGCTACCAAGAAGAAGGCTAAGAAGAAGGTAGCCAAGAAGAAGGCTACCAAGAAGAAGGCCAAGAAAAAGGCGGCCAAGAAGAAGGCCACCAAGAAGAAGGCCAAGAAAAAGGTAGCCAAGAAGAAGGCTACCAAGAAGAAAGCCAGCAAGAAGAAGACTACCAAGAAGAAGGCCAAGCGCCGGACGAAAAAAAAGTAAGGCGTGAAGCTGAGACGCCGGCCAGACGCGACTCTGAGCGGCGCCGCGAGGCGCAGGCAACCATCAGGGCGCGTCAGCAGAGGCGCCGTGAAATAGCCAGGAAACTGGCTGCGGCGAAAAAAATCTGAGCGGCCGGTTGGTAGTTATTCATTGAGGGCCCCATAGTGATATGGGGCCCTTTTTCATTATCGGTTAGAATTTCCGACCACAAAGCAATTTGCCCCTGACTGTCGAATTTTCGACACTTGCTTGAATCACTGTCTGTTCAGATTCCATGTCCAAACCCAAACGTCGTCAACGTAAAAAGAACGCCCGTCGAACTTCCCGTCTCGGTCTGTGGTTATCACTGGTCATCGCGTTTGGCGCTATCGCCGCGGTCTACGTCCTATGGCTGGACTACCAGGTCCGTACTGCCTTTGAAGGCAAGCGCTGGGCTGTGCCGGCACGCGTCTATGCGCGTCCGCTTGAACTGTATGTCGGCCAGGATCTGACACGTGACGCCTTGCTGGCCGAACTCAGAGCGCTGGGCTATGAACGGGTACAGCGGGCTGATGAGCCGGGTGAATATGCCGTCAGTGCCACGCGAGTTGGCTTGCACAGTCGCAATTTCAGTTTCCCCGACGCGGTTGAGCAAGGCCGCTATGCGTTACTGCAGTTCGATGCCGGCGGCATCAGCTCGATATCAGCGACCGGTGGCGAGACTATTCCGGTATTGCGGCTGGAACCGCAGGTCATCGGCAAGATCTATCCGGAGCATCACGAGGACCGCATTCTGGTGCGCGGTGAGCAGATACCGCAGCCATTGGTCGATGCCCTGATTGCGGTTGAGGATCGGAATTTCTATTCGCACCACGGAATCGATCCGCTGGCCATAGTCCGTGCCGCCTGGGTCAACCTGCTGGCCGGTGATATTCGCCAGGGTGGCAGTACCCTGACGCAGCAGCTGGTGAAGAACTTTTACCTGACCCAGGATCGCAGTCTGTGGCGAAAATTCAACGAAGCGATCATGGCGCTGTCACTGGAACTGCATTATGACAAGCAGGCGATCCTCGAGGCCTATATAAACGAAGTCTACCTGGGACAGCAGGGCAACAATGCGATTCACGGCTTTGGCCTGGCCGCCGAGTTTTATTTTCGCCGGCCGCTGACCGAGCTGCGCACCGATCAGCTTGCCATGCTGGTAGGTCTGGTACGTGGCGCCTCGTATTACAATCCCCGCCGTCACCCGGAACGCGCCCGCGAGCGGCGCGATTTGGTGTTGCGGCTTATGGCCGAGCAGGATTTTATCGAGCCGGCCGTGGCCGAACGCTTACAGGGAAAGCCGCTGGGTGTTAGTGATGCACCCGGCTGGACCTCGGATCGTTATCCCGCTTTCGTCGACCTGGTCCGGCGCCAGTTGCATCGCGAATACGCCAGTGACGATTTGCAGAATGCCGGACTGCGCATCTTTACCACCATGGATCCGGTCGCACAAAGGCGTGCCGATGCAGCACTGGCACAGCGCCTGGATGCACTGGAACAGGTCGGTGAACGCAGTCGCGACTTGCAGGGGGCAGTGGTCCTGACCAGCGTCGATACCGGTGAGATCACCGCGTTGATCGGCCAGCGCGGTGAGCAGGGCGCCGGTTTCAATCGGGCACTGGATGCAAATCGGCCGGTCGGTTCGCTGATCAAACCGGCCGTGTATCTGACGGCTCTGATGCAGCCACAGCGCTACAGCGTGATTACGCCGATCGAGGATGCGCCGGTGCGGCTGCCGCAGCCCGACGGCAGCGAATGGGTGCCGGACAATTATGATCGCGAGCTGCATGGCGAGGTGCCGCTGTATCTGGCCCTGGCCAATTCCTACAATCTGGCGACGGTCAATCTGGGTCTCGAACTCGGTGTCGAGAATGTTGCCGACACGATCGAGACACTGTTGCCGGGGCTGTCCGTACCGGCCTATCCGTCCATTATGCTCGGCAGCGTGGACATGTCGCCCGTACAGGTGGCGCAGATGTACCAGGTTTTTGCCGCCGGTGGTTTCCGTACGCCGTTGAAGTCGATCGTCGCGGTCATGGACAGCGAGGGCGAATCACTGAGCC
Organism: Methylohalomonas lacus; assembly: GCF_024808875.1. Lineage (GTDB taxonomy): Bacteria > Pseudomonadota > Gammaproteobacteria > Methylohalomonadales > Methylohalomonadaceae > Methylohalomonas > Methylohalomonas lacus. Next base: position 21,465 of record NZ_JANUCT010000009.1, on the reverse strand, counting down.
GCTATTCACTGTCGGTCGACCAGGTGGCACCGCTGAAGGCCAGTTACCTGACGACATTCCTGCTGACCCAGGTTATTGAGCGTGGTACCGCGCAATCGGCACGCGCACGGTTGCCGAACCTGATGCCACTGGCGGGCAAGACCGGGACCACGAACGACCTGCGTGACAGCTGGTTTGCCGGTTACGGCAGTGACAAGCTGGCCGTGGTCTGGGTGGGGCGTGATGACAACAGGCCCACCGGCCTGACCGGCAGCAGCGGCGCGTTGCAGGTCTGGATCGATCTGATGCTGGCGGAATCGCCGCAACCGCTGACCCTGACGCCACCCGCTGGTGTGCGCTGGCAGAAAGTGATCGACGGCAAGCGCACGGATGACGATTGCAAGGGCGCGTCGGCCTTTCCGTTCATCGAACCGCATCTGCCGGAAGGTTTTGAACCGTGTCACGAATCGAATCCCGTGAAGCGGTTCTTTGATCGCTTTTTCTAATACAATCGCGCCATGCAGAGATTATTGTTCCCGCCGCTCCTGCTTGCCGCTCTCGCGGTCAGTAGTGCCTGTTCATTCGGGCCGCCGGCCAGCCGCACACCGACCGATTCGCGCCAGCCACCGCCGGCGACCGAGTCGGAACGCAAGGCACCGGTGGAATCGCGCCTGCCGGCGCCGGAGATGGAAAAGTTACCACTGCCGGAAGGCGACCCGGAACGCGATGAGCGTGACACGGCGGCTGCGGATCGGCCGGTCAAGGCGCCGGAGCCGGCCCCCGAGCGGGCGACAGCCAGTCCGGCGGTCGTAGCCCTGCTGGAAACGGCGCGTGAGCAGGCCGCCGGCGGCGAGGATGAAAAGGCCGCTGCCAATCTGGAACGCGCCTTGCGCATCGAACCGAAAAATCCCTGGCTATGGCATCGTCTGGGCGTACTGCGCCTGCAGCAGGGCGACTACCAGGCGGCGATCGATCTGGCCAACAAGTCGAATGCGCTGGCGTCGGGGAATCGTCGTCTGATGGCCGGGAACTGGGAATTGCTGGCCCGCGCCTACAGTGCGCTCGGTAATGAAGCCGAGGCCGAACGCGCGCGCCGTAACGCGCGTCAGCTGGGTGCGCAACAGGGCTAACCGGGCGCCGGATCCGGCTCCTGCCAAGTTTGCGTGCGATAGCGCCAGGCCCGTTCGGGCTGCGTATCGGGCGACAGTCCCGCCTTCTGTTTCAGCGCCTGGAGAAACTGTACCGGGGTTTTCACGCTGTCCCATACCGTCGGCAGGAACGTGGCGTGCTGTTGACCGCGCTCGATGATCAGTCCGTCGCTGTGCGGCTGCAGTTGTTCCAGCAAGTCGCTTTCCGTGGTGAATGCCAGCGGTTCCGGCGCGGTCAGCAATGACACGCTGAGACGCGCCAGCGGTAACTCAACGGCGGTCAGCGGCGGGAAACGCGGATCATTGAATGCGGCGTTGTAGGCGTTGCGCGCGACGTTCGTGACCAGCGGTTCGACCGCTTCGAGTGTGCCGATGCAACCGCGCAGATCGCCGGCCAGTTTCAATGTGACAAAACTCGCTGTGTCTTCGCGCCAACGCTCTGAGTAAGTCTCGACATCGGGCAGGCACAGGCAGTGCTGCTCGAGTCCCGTTGCTATCGTCTGCCGGGCCAGTGCCAGCAGGGCACTGTCATCAATCGCCTGTTGAACCGGCATGCTGCTAGTCGTGCAGGGCGTAGGCGGCGTAACCAACGACCTGATCGCGCGGCCCGGCGGTGTCACCGGAATTGCAGCGCGCCAGCTCATCAATACGCAGGCCATGCTCGCGGGCGTAATAAAGCAGACCGCGCAACGGCATGCAGCCACAGGCCTGTTCCGGGCCGATGGCCTCGTATTGCAATGTCCGGATCGCGGCGCTGGTGGCGCTGTCGATGGCATTGGCCGCAGTGTAGTTCTGGTAGTGGCTCAGGTCGGTGCTGATGACAATGCGCGTCTCCGGGCCGCCCCAGACCTGTTCGAGCAGCCTCGCCACGGATGTTGCGCGGGCATCACCGACAACGACTGGCAGCAACTCGAAGTTGCGAAACAGCGTCTGCAGAAACGGCAGTTGCACCTCGATACTGTGTTCGGCGGCGTGCGGTGTGTCATCGATGACGACATCCGGCATGGTCCGGACGCGTTCTGCCAGTTCGCGGTCGATATCGACACGGCCGAGCGGCGTGATGAAGGCGCTACTGGCCGGCAGCGCCATGCCGCGCAGGTAGACGCGGTGTGACGGCCCCAGTACAACCACGCGGCTGATCGGGTCGCCGAGATCGCGCCAGCCGGCGTAGGCCCGCGCCGCTACCGTGCCGGAAAAGACGTAGCCGGCGTGCGGGGCTATGATCGCCTTGGCCTGTGGTGTAGCGGCGTCGCCGGGGATCTGCGCCAGACAGCGTTCGACACTGGCACGCAGCTCGGTGGCGGTGCCCGGGTAGAATAGGCCCGCCACCGCCGGTTCGCGGACATGATTGCTAAACTTGTCGGTACTGTTCATGGTCCAATGAGTATTCGTTTGAGCCAGTGGATATCGGCTCCGGCAGTGCGGAATCCGCCGCCGACCGAACTGGTCTAGAGTATAGGTAGTCACCGCGTACTTCGCTAACATCATGCAAACACCAAACGATAATCACTACAGCCAGCAGTATGGCTCGGATCGCGTCGCTACACGCTATTGGCATCGGCTCGAGGACGGCCGGGTGCAGTGCGACGTCTGTCCGCGCGCCTGCAAGCTGCATGAGGGGCAGCGCGGCCTGTGTTTCGTGCGCGCCTGCGAGAACGGCGAGATTGTGCTGACGACCTACGGCCGTTCCAGCGGCTTCTGTGTCGATCCGATCGAGAAGAAACCGCTGAACCATTTTCTGCCGGGGTCACCGGTACTGTCATTCGGTACCGCCGGCTGCAACCTGGCCTGCAAGTTCTGCCAGAACTGGGACATCAGCAAGTCGCGCGAGATCGATACGCTGGCTGACAGTGCCTCGCCGCAACGGCTGGCCGAGGCGGCACGGGAACTCGGCTGCCGCAGCGTTGCATTCACCTACAACGATCCGGTGATCTTTCACGAGTACGCCATCGACGTTGCCGCCGCCTGTCACGAGGTTGGCGTACAGGCGGTGGCAGTCAGCGCCGGTTACGTCTGCCCGGAGCCACGCGCCGAGTTTTATCGCTACATGGATGCCGCGAATATTGATCTGAAAGCCTTCAGCGAACGCTTTTACAGGAAGGTCACCGGCAGCCAGCTGCAGCCGGTGCTGGAAACGCTGGAGTATTTGCACAACGAAACCGACGTCTGGTTCGAGATAACGACGCTGTTGATACCGGATGAAAACGACAGCGACGCAGAGATTCATGCTCAGTGTGAATGGATCAGTGAACATCTCGGCAACGATGTGCCATTACACTTCACCGCCTTTCACCCGGACTGGAAGATGCGGGACAAGGCGCACACGCCGACAGCCACACTGACCCGCGCCCGGCATATCGCCCGGCAGGTCGGACTGAACTACGTCTACACCGGCAACGTACACGATCCGCAAGGCAGCAGTACCTGGTGCAGCGGTTGTGGTGAACTGCTGATCGAGCGCGACTGGTATCAGCTCGGTGCCTGGCATCTGGATGACGACGGTCGCTGCCGCCATTGCGCGACGCCGTTACCTGGCCGTTTCGAGGCGAAAGCAGGGGACTGGGGCCGGCGTCGGCAGCCGGTGCGACTCGAAGCGGTGGCGCGCTGAAGTCAGCCACGGCAATGTCTTGAAATCACACCCGACAATGATTACACTGCGCAGCCTCTGAACAGTTGCGGGGTGGAGCAGTCTGGCAGCTCGTCGGGCTCATAACCCGAAGGTCGCAGGTTCAAATCCTGCCCCCGCTACCATCTTTACCGAAAAGGCCCGCTTTTAAGCGGGTCTTTTTTTGTTTCGGGCTTGCGCTCTTCGGGTCATGATCCCGGCACACTGCGTGTGCCCCGGTCTCTGATTGTTATAGGGGCGAAGGTCACCGGTCAAATCCTGCCCCCGCTACCATCTTTAGGGTTGGTGCCCGCCAATCACTAATTACCGATTACCTGTCACTAAACCTGCTGGCGGACAATTTTTTGGTTTCCGCTGCCACCGAACTTGCTATAGTCTTTCCATTACAGGTGCCAGGATTCCTCTATAAATTCCGATGAAAGACACTGCCAGTGCTTTGTGCAAGCGCAATATTTTGCTGGTTGAGGATTCGGCCAACGATGCTGAACTGATTCGGCAGGCGCTGGACTATGCGGATGGTGATGCAGCGCTTGAATGCGTTGCTGACGAGCCGTCGCTGATCGAGGCGTTGCAGCGAGCGGACTGGGATGTGGTCCTCAGCGACGCAAAGATGCCTGAACTGGATATTGAGCAGGTGCTGGACAGGATCGCTACCCTCGGCCACGATATTCCCGTCATTATTGTTTCCGGCCGGATCAGCGACGACCGGGCGGTCGCGTTGATCAAACACGGTGCCCACGATTACGTCTCCAAGGATCACCTCGAACGATTACCGCTGGCCATTGAACGCGAATGCGAGGCGGCCAAAACACGGACACGTCTGGCGCGACATGAACGCATCATGGCCAATGTCACCAGTCGACTGCCAGGTTATATCTTCCAGCGCATGCAGTCGGTCGATGGCACGTTTCATTTTACCTATCTGAGCGAATCACTGCGCGAGCAGTTCGGTGTCGACCCGGACCGCCTGATGGCCAACCCCGAGGATTTCTGGGAGCTGATACACCCCGATGATCGCGACGCTCTGGCAAGCGTTTTCGCCGAGGCGCATGCCAGAATCGAACCCTATTATACGGAATACCGTGCCGTTCTGCCGGATGGTCGCACCAGCTGGGTGCGTGTCCAGGCGCAACCGACCCGGCTTGCCAATGGCGACGTGGTCTGGGATGGCATCGGTCTGGATATCAGCGCGGAAAAAACTGCGCGCGAACGGCTGAACTACATGGCCTATTTCGACGAGGTCACGGGCCTGCCCAATCGCCACCTGTTATTTGATCGACTGGACCAGGCGATCCGCCAGTGTGATCGCAGCAGTAACAATCTGGCCCTGCATATGATCGATCTTGACCAGTTCAAGCAGGTCAATGACACATTGGGGCATGCCGCGGGTGACCGCTTGCTGCATCAGGTGGCAGAGCGGCTGTCCGGCGTGATCCGGCAAACTGATACGCTGGCACGCATCGGCGGTGACGAGTTTGTCCTCATGCAGACCGGTGTGAATCAGATCGCGGCAGCAGAGAATCTCGCCGGCAAGCTACTGGCCAATCTCGCCGAGCCCTTCCGGTTTGATACGCACTCTGTGGAGGTACAGATCAGCATCGGTATCGCCTTCTACGGATCGATGTTCGCGCTACCGGACGAGACGGATGTCCGCACGGCATTGATTAAACGCGCCGATCAGGCGCTTTACGACGCCAAAAGCCAGGGTCGCAATACCTGGTGTTTGTATCGCCAGGCGTGGGCCGGTGCCGTCGACGGATCAGCCCGCGCGTAACGCCGGTACGCTTCAATCATCAAATTCAGCACATCAACCCGTTGATTCGGTCAGACCATGCAACGTCACGGACTGCTTCAGAGTGCTGCCCTGTCAAAAGCGTTCCGGTCCTTTAGTTGGCGCGCTATCGTAAAAGAAGAACTACGACCTGCCTGCTGATGATGCACTGATTGCCGGGAATATCCTGTACACCAGGCCGAGCGCCGCGGCATGCTTGTTGAACCCGACATGACGCAGAGGCAACTGTTTGAGAACTATGGCAAAATTACCAAGTTCGACAAGCGGGGCCGAGACTCTGCCAATCTGCCGCGCCATAATCAATCAAATTTAAATAACTATCGAGTGCATTAACGGGTGCCAGCCCGGAATGGACAGGGTTGAAGACTGAATGGAATTACTGCAAACCAATATTTTCACGCAAGTAGCCGGGTTACTGTTGCTGGCTTCTGCTATCGGCGTTTTCGGCCAGCTGCTGCGCCTGCCGACGATATTGAGCTTCATCATCGTCGGCATACTGGCCGGACCGGCGGGATTCGATCTGGTTGGCGATGGCACTGAAATCGAGCTGCTGTCGAAGCTCGGTATCGCCGTGCTGTTGTTTCTGGTTGGTCTGAAACTCGATCTGCACCTGGTACGTTCGATCGGCACCGTGTCGCTGGTGACCGGTCTGGGACAGGTGTTCTTCACCGCGGCCATCGGCTACCTGATCGGGATCGCGCTCGGTTTCGACGCTGTGACCAGTCTGTACATTGCCGTGGCACTGACGTTCTCCAGTACGATCATTATTGTCAAGCTGCTGTCCGATAAACGCGAGATCGATTCGCTGCATGGCCGTATCGCACTCGGTTTTCTCATCGTCCAGGATCTGGTCGTGGTACTGGCCATGGTCGTGTTGTCGGCCGTCGGGGTGGGCGCCAGCGGCGAGAACCCGTTCTACGACATAGCCCGTATCCTGATGTTCGGTGCGCTATTCCTGATCGGTACCGGCCTGTTCATTCGCTATGTTGCCGAACGGCTGATGCAGATGGTGGCACGTTCGCCGGAACTGCTGGTGACGTTTGCCATTGCCTGGGCGGCCTTTCTGGCTGCCATGGCCGACGGCCTCGGTTTCAGCAAGGAACTGGGCGGCCTGCTCGCCGGCGTGTCGCTGGCCTCGACGCATTACCGCGACGCGATCGCGACCCGGTTGGGCAGTCTGCGCGATTTCCTGCTGCTGTTTTTCTTTATCGCGCTCGGTTCACAACTGGATCTGTACCTGATCGGCGATGAGTTAGGTGCTGCACTGATATTTTCGCTGTTCGTGCTGATTGGCAATCCGCTGATCGTGCTCATCATCATGGGCTACATGGGCTATCGCAAGCGCACCGGTTTTCTCGCCGGACTGACCGTAGCCCAGATCAGCGAGTTTTCCCTGATCTTCATTGCCATGGGACTGACGCTGGGACACGTCAACGAATCGGCGGTCGGCCTGGTTACGCTGGTCGGTTTAATCACCATCGCGCTGTCGACTTACATGATTCTGTATTCACAGCAGATATACGGTTTCTTTGAGGGTTGGCTTAACGTTTTCGAACGGCGTTCGGCACACCGCGAAGAGGGTGATATGGCTGTTTCCAGCGATCAGCACTATGACGTGATCCTGTTCGGCCTGGGGCGTTACGGCAGTGCCATGTATGAACGCCTGCACCAGGGCGGTCTGAAGGTGCTGGGCGTCGACTTCGACCCGGACAACGTACGCGCATGGAAGCGCCAGGGTATCCCGGCCATGTATGGCGACATGGCGGACAGTGACTTCGTCATGCACCTGCCGCTGGCCGGGGTAGGTTGGGTGATCGCTGCGATACCGGTGGTCTCGGCTCCACTCAGCCACGGCGATCCCCGGCGGGTGCTGGTCGAAGCCCTGAAACATCAGGGTTTTGCCGGCCGTATTGCGATTGCCGCACAACACACCGGCGATGCCGAGCGGCTGCGTGATAAGGGCGCCGACTTGATCCTCATGCCCTTTGTCGATGCCGCCGACCAGGCGGCCGATCTGGTTCTCGGCCGTCAACAGCGGGCGCCAATTCCGGCCTGTATAGACGAGCACGGCAACGACATCGGCGCCCGGCCGGACATGCCGGCCTGAGCATACCCGGCGGTCAGCGCCATTTGCGCCGTGGAATCAGGCGATTGGCCGCATTTGCTGCATTGCCATGAAGGAGGCGGCGTTGCTATACTTGCCTGCCTTTAAGAAATGCCTTTAATAAGAAAGTGGGCCGCGCGCCCACTTTCTCGTTTGTGGGCCGGGAATTTTGTCCCTGCCGGACGTCCGGCAGGTCCGGAGAACGACGTGTACCGCCAGAATCAGACGCTGGTCCGGCTGTTGCAGCCGGTCATAGAAGCCATGGGTTACGAGTTGCTCGGCATCGAGCAGGGTAACAAGGGCAAGAGCGATCTGGTGCGCATATACATCGATAACGAGGCCGGCATCCGGGTCGAGGACTGTGAACAGGTCAGCGGCCAGGTCTCGGCTGTGCTCGATGTTGAGGATCCACTGAAAGCGGCTTATACCTTGGAAGTATCGTCGCCGGGCCTCGACCGGCCGCTGTTCACGCTGGCGCAGTTCGCCCGCCACACCGGCGCCGAGGCGAACGTGAAGCTGCGCCAGCCACTGGCTGAGCGCCGGCGCCTGCGCGGCATTATTGAGGCGGTGACGGATGACAACATCGTTATGCAGGTCGATGGTGAGCGCTACGAAATCGACGCCGACCGGGTCGAGCATGCGCGCCTGATCCCGGTGTATGACTGAAGTTTTTACAATCTGAACTATTGAGTACTGAGAGCAGGTAGATGAACAAAGAAATCCTCATGGTGGTCGACGCCGTCTCCAACGAAAAGGGCGTCAGCAAGGAAATCATCTTCGAGGCCATCGAGGCCGCGCTGGCCAGCGCGACCAAGAAACGTCATCGCCGCGATATCGAGGCGCGGGTCGCCATCGACCGCAGCACAGGCAATTACGAGACGTTCCGGCGCTGGGAAGTGGTTGAAGATACCGATGAGGAACTCGAGTTTCCGGATCACCAGGTGCGCCTGAGCACGGCCCGCGAGAAACAGCCGGACATCGAGGTCGGCGACTACGTCGAGGAACCGATGGAATCGGTCGAGTTCGGCCGTATCGCCGCCCAGACCGCCAAGCAGGTCATCGTGCAGAAGGTGCGCGAGGCCGAGCGGGCGCGTGTGGTCGAGGCGTTCCAGGATCGCCAGGGCGAGATGGTGTCCGGCATCGTCAAGCGCATGGAACGCGGTTCGGTCATTATCGACCTGGGTGACAATGCCGAGGCGGTCATCGGGCGCGAGCAGATGATACCGCGTGAACCGATTCGTCCGGGCGACCGTGTACGCGCCTATCTGCAGGACATCCGTACCGACGCCCGCGGGCCGCAGTTGTTTCTCAGCCGCACGGCGCCGGAATTGCTGATCGAGCTGTTCAAAATCGAGGTTCCGGAAATCAACGAGGGCATGATCGAGATCCTCGGCGGCGCCCGCGATCCCGGTTCGCGCGCCAAGATCGCCGTGCATGCCAAGGATCCGCGCATCGACCCGATCGGCGCCTGCGTCGGTATGCGCGGTTCGCGCGTGCAGGCGGTCTCGAATGAACTGGCCGGCGAGCGCGTCGACATCATCATGTGGGACGAAAACCCCGCCCAGTTCGTGATCAACGCCATGGCACCGGCCGAGGTCGCCTCGATCATGGTCGACGAGGATTCGCACAGCATGGACGTCGCCGTCGCCGACGATAATCTGTCCCAGGCCATCGGCCGCGGCGGCCAGAACGTCAAGCTGGCGAGCGAGTTGACCGGCTGGACGCTGAACGTGATGTCGGTTGAGCAGGCCGATGAAAAGAACGAGGCCGAGTCGCAGACGCTGGTGCAGATGTTCATGGAACAGCTCGACGTCGACGAGGAAGTCGCCAACATTCTGGTCCAGGAAGGCTTTTCCAGTGTCGAGGAAGTGGCCTACGTCCCGGAAAGCGAGATGATGGAGATCGAGGAGTTCGACAACGATCTGGTTGAGGAACTGCGGAATCGTGCCCGCGATATCATGCTGACGCGCGCCATCGTCTCCGAGGAAAGCGTGCCCGATACGCCGCCGGCCGAGGATCTGCTGAACATGGAGGGCATGGACAAGCAGCTTGCCTGGGCGCTGGCCAGCCGTGGTGTGGTCACCATGGAAGACCTGGCAGAACAGGCCGTTGATGATTTGATGGATATCGAGGGCATGGATGAGAAGCGTGCCGGCGAACTGATTATGACCGCACGTGTGCCGTGGTTTGAGGGTGAAGCGATAGAGGATGGAGGTGGCAAAGATGCCTGAAGTTAAAGTCAGCCAGTTCGCGGATGTGGTCGGCATATCGGTCGATCGTCTGCTTGAACAGCTGAATGAGGCCGGTATCGCGTCGAAGCAGGCGGACGACATGATTACCGATGCCGAGAAGACCCAGTTGCTGGGGTATCTGCGCCAGAAGCACGGTAAACAGCAGGCCGACCTCGAACCGAGCAAGGTCACCCTGCGGCGTAAAACGGTCAGTGAAATCAAGGTGCCGGTGGCCGGCGATCGCAGCAGCCGCAGCAAGACGCCGCGTTCGAAGACGGTGAATGTCGAGTTCCGCAAGCGCCGTACTTACGTCAAGCGCAGTGTCATCGACGAGGAGAATCGCGAAAAGGCCGAGCGCGAAGCCGCCGAGCGCGCCGAGGCTGAAGCCCGGACGCGGGCCGAGCAGAGCGCCGCCGAGGCCGAACAGGCGCCGGTCGCCGAGACGGCCACGGAGGCGGCTGAACAGGCCGAAGTACGCGCCGCCGAAGACAAGGCCGCGGCCGAACTCGAGGCGCAGCTGGAAGGCGCGAGCGAACAGCCGGTTGCCGAGGAAGCGGCGCCCGCCGCCGAAGCGCCGGCCGAGACCGAACAAGAGCCCGCCGCGGAACAACCCGCCGAGACGGGCGAGCCGGCCACCGACAGAAAGGTGGCAACGCCGACGAAGGCGGACAAGGAAAAGGCCGAGAAGGCCAAGGAAAAACGCAACAAGGGGCGTGACGATCGCTCCGATGACCGGCGCAAGGGCAAGGGCCGCGAAGAACTGCATGTGGCCAGTGACAAGGCCGGACGCCGGCGCAAGAAACCGCAGCCGCGTGCCCGTGGTGGTGGCGAGCGCGGTTCGACGTCACACCAGTTTGCCAAGCCGACCGCCCCGGTCGTGCGCGAGGTCAACATTCCCGAAAGCATCACGGTCGCCGATCTGGCGCAGCGCATGTCGGTGAAAGCCTCCGAGGTCATCAAGATCATGATGAATCTCGGCACCATGGCAACGATCAATCAGACCATCGATCAGGAAACGGCGGCGCTCATCGTCGAGGAAATGGGCCATACGGCGAAGCTGCTGAAGGAAAACGCGCTCGAGGAAGAAGTTCTGCAGGTTGCCCAGCAGGGCGAGAAGGTGTCGCGTGCGCCCGTGGTCACGATCATGGGCCATGTCGACCACGGCAAGACCTCGCTGCTGGACTACATACGCCGCACCAAGGTGGCGGCCGGCGAGGCCGGGGGTATTACCCAGCACATCGGCGCCTACCAGGTACAGCACGAAACCGGTCCGGTAACCTTCCTCGACACGCCCGGCCACGAGGCGTTTACCGCTATGCGTGCACGTGGCGCCCAGGTCACGGACATCATCATTCTGGTGGTGGCCGCCGACGACGGTGTCATGCCGCAGACCGAGGAAGCCATCAAGCATGCCAAGGCCTCCGGTGTGCCGATCATTGTTGCCGTCAACAAGATCGACAAGGACAACGCCGATCCCGACCGCGTGAAACAGGAACTGTCCCAGCACGAAGTCATCTCCGAGGACTGGGGTGGCGATACCCAGTTCGTGCCGGTATCGGCATTGAAGGGGACGGGCATTGATAATCTGATCGATGCGGTGCTGCTGCAGGCCGAATTGCTGGAACTCAAGGCGGTTGCCGAAGGGCCGGCTACCGGCGCGGTGGTGGAATCGCGTCTCGACAAGGGCCGCGGCCCGGTCGCCACCATCCTCGTCCAGTCCGGCACATTGAACAAGGGCGACGTGGTCGTCAGTGGCCACGAATACGGCCGTGTGCGCGCCATGCTGAACGAGCGCGGCGAGGACGTCGAATCGGTCGGCCCATCGACCCCGGTCGAGGTGCTCGGCCTGTCGGGTACGCCACGTGCCGGCGATGAGCTGGTCGTAGTCGGCGACGAGAAGAAGGCGCGCGAGATCGCCATGTTCCGCCAGGGCAAGTACCGCGAGGTCAAGCTGGCCAAGCAGCAGGCCAACAAGCTCGAGGACATGATGGCGCAGATGGGCGAGGGCGAAGTTGTCACCCTGAACGTGCTGATCAAGGCTGACGTCCAGGGTTCGGCTGAAGCGCTGGCCGACTCGCTGGAGAAACTGAGCAATGACGAGGTCAAGGTCTCGGTCGTGTCCAACGGGGTCGGCGGCATCAACGAATCCGACGTCAACCTGGCGCTGGCATCCGGTGCCATGATCATCGGTTTCAATGTTCGTGCCGACGCCGCCGCGCGCAAGCTGGTGGAAGACGAGGGCCTGGACCTGCGCTACTACAGCGTCATCTACGATGTTATCGATGACATCAAGACCGCGCTCAGCGGCATGCTGGCACCGGAAGTACGCGAACAGATCATCGGCAACGCCGAGGTCAAGCAGGTATTCCGCTCGAAGAAGTTTGGCGATATCGCCGGCTGCATCGTCACCGAGGGCGTGGTCAAGCGCAGCAACCCGATCCGCGTCCTGCGTGACAACGTGGTCGTTTTCGAGGGTCAGCTCGAGTCCCTGCGGCGTGTGAAGGACGACGTCAACGAGGTTCAGGCGGGTACCGAATGCGGTATTGGCGTCAAGGACTACGAGGTCAGGGAAGGCGACCAGATCGAGGTGTTCGAACGCGTCACGGTCAATCGCAGTCTTTAAATTATCAGTCCGCAAATGGACGCAAATTAACGCGAATACTTAAAAAGCTATTATTTCGATTGGAAAATTTGGTGCAATCAATATCGCTGTCTGTTTTATTGGTTCACCAATTCAATTATTAATATTTGCGTCCATTCGCGTTCATTTGCGGAGAAACTATTAAACATGCCCCGAGAATACGGCCGCAATAAACGTGTCGGTGATCAGATCCAGCGCGAGCTGGCGCAGATCATCCAGCACGAGTCGCTGGGGCAGCCGCACGAGCAGGCCGCCAGGCTGATTACCGTGGCCAAGGCCGACGTCAGCCCGGATCTCAGCTATGCCAAGATCTATATCACCTCGCTGGATGAAAGCGTCGATCGCAAGACGCTGCTGAGCTCGCTCAACGATCAGGCGCCGCACTACCGGCATTGCCTGGCGCAGGTGCTGACCATGCGCAGCGTGCCCCGACTGAAGTTCGTCTACGACGAGGTGCAGGAGTACGGCGCCCGCATGACCCGGCTGATCGATTCTCTGAACAAGCCCGGCGGCAGGGACGACAGCGACGCATCATGAGGGGGATTCCCGGAGGCCAGCCGCAATGAGCCGGCGGCATAAGCGCGGTCGTCCCGTTGACGGCATTCTGCCGCTCGACAAACCGGCGGGCGTGACGTCCAACGGCGCGCTGCAGCAGGTCAAGCGCCTATACGACGCACGCAAGGCGGGCCACACCGGCAGCCTGGACGAGCTCGCCACCGGCCTGCTGCCGCTGTGTTTCGGCGAGGCGACCAAGGTGTCGGCCTATCTGCTCGATGCCGACAAGCACTATCGCGCCACCTGCAAGCTGGGGCAAAAGACCTCGACCGCCGATGCGCTCGGCGAGGTGCTCAGCGAACGGCCGATACCGGCGTTCGATAGCGGCCAGGTAACCGCAATACTGGCGGCGTTTACCGGTGACATCGAGCAGGTGCCGCCCATGCATTCGGCGCTCAAGCACCAGGGAAAACGGCTGTATGAACTGGCCCGGGCCGGTGTCGAGGTCGAGCGGCCGCCGCGACCGGTGACCATACACGCGCTCGATCTGGTCGACAGCGGGCCTGACTGGCTGGAGATCGATGTTCGCTGCTCCAAGGGCACCTATATCCGCACGCTGGCCGAGGATATCGGCGAACGGCTCGGTTGTGGCGGGCACGTCAGTGCGCTGCGCCGGCTCGGTGCCGGACCGTTCACCGCCGACCAGATGGTCAGCCTCGAACAGCTTAACCAGGCGCTGGACGCTGGCGGCCTGGCGGCACTGGATGCCCTGTTGATGCCGCTGGACAGCGCCCTGGGTAGCCATCCGGCGGTGACGCTGGACGCCACCCTGGCGCATTACCTGGTCCGCGGCCAGCCGGTGCAGGTGCCGAACGCACCAACCGCGGGCCTGCTGCGGGTCTACGCCGATGACGGTCAGTTCATCGGCATCGGCGAAGTGCTGGATGACGGCCGCATCGCGCCGAAACGATTGCTGAGCGCCGGCTGACGGGCAACTTTTCGCCACTGGCGTTCTTGTTCCGGCACCGGTCCGCGGTTACAATACGCGCCCGTAAATTGAAGAATCACGAGACAATTTCCGCATGGGGCGGAGTTGTCCGGTTGAAGCAAGCCAAGTGTCTTAAAATCAGAGGAAGCATGCATGTCCCTAGATCAGCAGAACAAGGCTGATATTGTTCAGGAATATCAACGTTCCGGTGCCGATACCGGCTCACCTGAAGTCCAGGTGGCGCTTTTGTCTGCGCGCATTTCAGACCTGTCCGAGCATTTCAAAACCCACAAGCAGGATCATCATTCCCGCCAGGGTCTGCTGCGGATGGTCAATCGTCGCCGCAAGCTGCTCGAGTATCTCAAGAAAACCGACATCGAACGTTACCGCGACCTGATCGGTCGTCTGGGACTGCGTAAATAATGCACCACGGGCAGCTCAAGGGCTGCCCGATTTGTTTGTGCGAACGCCGTTCCGTTATTCCAATCATCAGACGAGATATCAATTATGAGTACTGTCCGTAAAGAATTTCTCTACGGCGATACGCCCGTGGTTCTGGAAACCGGTCGTATTGCCCGTCAGGCGAGTGGCGCCGTCGTCGTCAGCATGGGCGACACCGTCGTGCTGGTCACCTGCGTCGCTTCCAAGAATGCCGATCCGGATCGCGATTTCTTTCCGCTGACCGTCGACTACCAGGAAAAGACCTACGCCGCCGGCAAGATTCCGGGTGGCTTCTTCAAGCGCGAGGGCCGGCCCAGTGAGAAGGAAACGCTGACCTGTCGCCTCATCGACCGGCCATTGCGGCCGCTGTTTCCCGAGGGTTTCAAGAACGAGGTCCAGATTATTGCCACCGTCATGTCGCTGGATCCGGAAATCGATCCGGATATCCCGGCGCTGATCGGCGCGTCAGCCGCGGTGACCCTGAGCGGCTGTCCGTTCGGCGGACCGATTGCCGCCGCCCGCGTCGGCTACAAGGACGGCGAGTACCTGCTCAACCCCGGCCAGACAGAACTGGCGGATTCCGACCTCGACCTCGTTGTCGCCGGTACCGAATCGTCGGTGCTGATGGTGGAGTCGGAAGCCAGGGAGCTGCCGGAAGACGTCATGCTCGGTGCGGTCATGTATGGCCATGAGCAGCAGCAGATCGTTATCGATAACATCAAGGCGCTGGCCGAGGAATACGGCGTCCAGACCTGGGACTGGCAGGCACCGGAAGTCGAGACCGAGCTGCGTGATGCGATCAAGGCCCAGGGCAATGATCTGATTCGCGAAGCCTATTCGATCCAGGACAAGCAGGCGCGCAGCGAGCGCCTCAGCGAAGTGCGCAAGTCAATCGTCGAGGCGTTGACCGCCGCTGAAGACAGCGCCTGGAGCGAAGCCCAGGTCAAGGGCGAGATCAAGGCACTGGAAAGCGAGATCGTGCGCAGTGCCGTACTCTCCGGCGAAACCCGCATCGACGGTCGCGACGTCAAGACCGTACGGCCGATCAGCATTGAGGTCGGCGTATTGCCGCGGACCCACGGTTCGGCGCTGTTTACCCGCGGCGAGACCCAGGCGCTGGTGGTCACGTCGCTCGGTACCGGTCGCGACGCGCAGATCATCGACGCCATCGAGGGCGAGCGCCGTGAACCGTTCATGTTCCATTATAATTTCCCGCCGTACTGTGTTGGTGAAACCGGCCGTGTCGGTACGCCGAAACGCCGCGAGATCGGCCACGGCAAGTTGGCCAAGCGCGGCGTCCAGGGCGTCATGCCGAACCTGGAGGACTTCCCCTACGTCATCCGCGTCGTCTCCGAAATTACCGAATCCAACGGCTCCAGCTCCATGGCCAGTGTCTGCGGTGCCAGCCTGGCACTGATGGACGCCGGTGTCAGCATGAAGGCGCCGGTGGCCGGTATCGCCATGGGACTCATCAAGGAAGGCGACAAGTACGTCGTCCTGTCCGACATCATGGGTGACGAGGATCACCTGGGCGACATGGACTTCAAGGTGGCCGGCTCCGGCGACGGTGTCACCGCGCTGCAGATGGACATCAAGATCGACGGCATTACCCGGGAGATCATGGAAGTGGCCCTGAGCCAGGCGAAGGAAGGCCGCATGCATATCCTTGAGAAAATGAACGAGGCCCTGCCGTCGCCGCGCCAGGACATGTCCGAGTATGCGCCGCGCATCATCACCCTGAAGATCAACCCCGAGAAGATCCGCGACGTGATCGGCAAGGGCGGTGCGACCATTCGCCAGATGACCGAGGAAACCGGCGCGTCGATCGACATCGACGACGACGGTACGGTCAAGATCGCCTCGGTCGACAAGGCCGCCGGCGAGGAAGCCAAGCGTCGCATTGAACAGCTGACCGCGGACATCGAGGTCGGCCGCATCTATGAAGGCCGCGTCGCCAAGCTCATGGACTTCGGCGCCTTCGTCAATATCCTGCCCGGCAAGGATGGCCTGGTGCATATTTCGCAGATTTGCGAAGAGCGTGTCGAGCAGGTCAGCGACAAGCTGAGCGAGGGCCAGATGGTCAGGGTCAAGGTACTGGAAGTCGACAAGCAGGGCCGCGTACGCCTGAGCATGAAGGCCATTGAAGAAGATGATGAAAACGCCGAGGCAACAGGCTGATGCCAGCCTGACGCAGCAATTTTGAACAAGGGGCCTTAACGGCCCCTTTTTTGTATCGGTCACTGGGAGGCCATGCCATGCAGCAGGCTATCGTCGGTTATCACCAGGACGCCGAGGATGACTGGGTGGCGGAGCTCGCCTGTGGCCACTGCCAGCACGTGCGACACAATCCGCCGTGGTTCAACCGCCCCTGGGTGACCACCGTGGCCGGTCGTGAGGCCATGCTCGGGCAGGTCCTTAATTGCCGCAAGTGCGATCAGCGCGCGCCCATAGACATGTGACGCTTGCGTGTCCTGGTATGGGCGCAACGACGAGCCGTCCTGCATTTGAATTGATACTGGCAGGGAGACGCCAGCCCACGTTATCGCCTGACATGGGCAGAACCATCCCGCCCGCCATGGATTCCCTGAACGGGAGTGCACCGTAAGCTGAACAGTCAGGATCGCGCCAATTGGCGTGGTTAGTGACCCGCGTGCCGTGCAGTTTCGACCGGCCAGCAATCAATTTCTGAACAAACAGGTCAAAAGGGTTGATCCTCGCCTATTTGTAATTGATAATCGTTATTATTATTCTTAACTATAATGATTCATTTGCTGGTGGGGGTACCAATGCTGGAACGTTGTCCCAATAATGTGATTTTGAAGAAAAAAATTGTAGTTTCCATGACCCTGTGCAGTGCCCTGGCGTTGCCTCAGAGTCTATTGGCCCAGTCCACAGCGGACGACAATGCCAATGCCCTGAGTGAAGTTGTCGTTTCCGCCACGCGCTCGGAAACCCCCGTGTCGAAGTTGACGCGATCGGTGACGGTGATCGATCGCGAGGAGATAGAAACACAGGCCAGTCTCGATCAGGATCTCGGCAGCATACTTGCCCAGACCGTCCCCGGCATGTCGCCGAGCACGGAAGCCCTGTCGAATTTCGGGCAAAGCCTGCGCGGGCGCAATTTTCAAGTGCTGATAGACGGTGTTCCGCAGTCGACACCCTTGCGTGATGGTTTCCGTGACCTGAACACTATAAATCCGGCCGCGATCGAGCGAATTGAAATTGTGCGCGGGGGTACCGCTGTATATGGCTTTGATGCTGGGGGCGGACTCGTGAATATCATTACCAAAAAACCGTCTGACCAAAAGCTTGCCGGCTATTCGGAAGCCGGAGTCAGTTTTTCAACCGAACATATTGACAGTTCAGGTGAATTAACAACAAATCATCGTGTGTCTGGGACTAGCGGGCAGCTGGACTATTTAGCATCTGGTGCATTCACTACTCGTGATGATCGTTTCGATTCGAAAGGTAGACGCATACCGCCTGACCCGCAAGGCAACCAGGTCGGTTTGGCGGACAGTGATGAATACAATCTTATCGGTAAGATTGGGTACAATTTTGATAATAATCGGCAGCGTATCGATGCCATGGTTAATTATTATGATATAGAACAAGAGACAGACTATGTTGGCGGTTATTTCGGTGCATTTGGTGCGCCTTCATTATCAACGACTAACAGTGATCCGTTGCCAAACAGCCGTCGCACACCAGCCATCCCAATAGACGATGCTATACCAGGCAGTACTAATAGTATCGATCCTGGGACAGAAAATATTGTAGCAAATATCAACTATATGCATGATGATTTTCTAGGTAACAAACTCAAGTTGAACACTTATTATGGCGATCAGGCGGCAAGCTTTTCCAAATTTCCGGGGTCTCCTCAAAGCGAAATAAAATCGGAAAAACTGGGGGCTCGTCTAACCATCGACACGCCTCTTGATTTTGATGGTTACAAAGCTAACGTTATGTGGGGCATGGACTATATTAATGATGAAACTTCACAGATACAATTCGGCCCTAATGCGACTGATCCAGTGACGCTGGATGAAGATGCTATTGCAGGTTTTGCCGAACTTGAATTGCCTCTTGGCGAATATGGACTCTTGCGCGGTGGTGTAAGGCATGAAGATATCAACATTGACGCAGCTACCATTCAGCAAAATCGTTCTGGTAATACGGTCCTAGGCGGAGAACTGGAACTGAGTGAAACCTTGTTCAATCTGAGCACGGTTTTTTATCTAACTGATTACCTCGATCTTTTTGCAAGTTATTCTGAGGGTTTTTCCTTGTCGGATATTGCCAGAACACTGGATGATGCTGGCACTTTCGGTGCAGGCGAAACGCTTAGAGCATCAGATTTTGAAACCAAGGCTGAACAAGTCGATAATTATGAAATCGGTTTGCGTGGATATAATGGTCCTTGGCAATATAGTATTGTAGGTTTTTACAGTGAATCCGATGATGGCGCTACTTTTAACCAAAGCAATCAGACTGTATTAATACAGCGCGCGTCTGAAAAAATATGGGGCATTGAAGGCTCGATGGACTATCGCTTCAACAGTCGTTGGAAAGCAGGAGGTACTTTTTCCTGGGCCGACGGCGAAGTAGAAACCGCTAATGGAGATGTGGATCTACCGAATACGCGTATTTCACCTGAAAAACTTACAGCCTATATAGATTACAGTCCAACTAAGGAATGGATGAATCGCCTGCAATTTCAATATATTGGGGATCGCAGTACTGATATTTCAGGTTTTGGTCATGGGGACGTCGATAGCTATACTGTAGTTGATCTTGTAAGCCGCGTCGCTATTGGCCCAGGCCATTTACGCTTAACAGCCGAGAATCTTTTTAATGAAAATTATTTTCCGGCAGTCAACCAAGCGTTCGATACTGTATATGCTTATGCTAAAGGACCCGGTCGACGCGTGGGTTTGAGCTACGCGGTCAGTTGGTAGCCCTCCTTTAACCATTACGAGGCAAGCAAACCATTAGAAGCCTGTCCGGTTCACCGGACAGGCTTTTTTGTTTCTGTACCTCTGAATAGATGGATGCGACTTTGAATTGTCCACGTCATTCGCGTTGCCTATCACTTGACTGTATTCCGTAGACCGGCATCATGCCATGATGCTGCGTGTTGCCCTGTTTCCCCTCGGTGCGGTGTTGTTCAGTCTGCTGGCGTACTGGCAGCCGCAATGGTTGATGCCCTTTCAACCGGCCATTATGCCGTTGCTGGGTGTCATCATGTTTGGGATGGGAATGACACTGACGGCCACCAGCTTTACGGCGGTGTGGCAACGGCCGGGTGTCATCCTGTTCGGTCTGTTATTACAGTATGGACTAATGCCCTTTATTGCGTGGGGGCTGGGGTATCTACTTGGTTTGCCGCTTGCAGTGATCGTTGGCCTGGTACTCGTCGGTAGCTGCCCCGGTGGTACCGCCTCCAATGTCATCTGCTATTTGGCCCGCGGTGATGTTGCCTTATCCATAACATTGACAGCACTGTCAACACTGCTGGCATTGCTGGCGACACCGGCTCTGACATGGCTGTATATTGGTCAGCGCGTGCCAGTGCCGGTGGCTGGCATGCTCTTGGATATACTGGCCATCATTGTCATTCCGGTTGCTACGGGCCTGTTGCTGCGTCACTGGTTGGGTGATTATTGTCGTCGTGTTGAAGCCTGGTTCGCACCGCTTTCGATGCTGGCGATCCTATTCATCATAGGCATCGTTGTAGCCCTGAGCCAGGCGCAGCTCACCGATATGGCCGCGATCGTGGCGCTGGCCGTCGTGTTGCATAACGGTTTCGGGCTGGTAGCCGGTTATGGCCTGGCACGACTGGCGGGTCTGGGGCGAATCCAGGCACGCACCCTGGCGATCGAGGTCGGCATGCAGAATTCCGGTCTTGGCGTGGCGCTGGCACTGAAATATTTCGGTCCGCTCAGCGCCTTGCCGGGTGCATTGTTCAGCATCTGGCACAATATCAGCGGTGCCTTGCTGGCCGCTGTATTGCGCCGCCACGATGACCGTCATCCAGATTCAGGAGAATGAACCATGCTGTTGCGCCTGCTTACCGCGTTGTTGCTTGTTACCACACTAGGCAGTTGCGCCGATCAGTCGTCGGATTACTATCCGCTGGCACCCGGAACCAGCTGGCGTTACAGCATCGAACTGACGACCATGGATGGCGTCGAGCAGCAGAAATACATAGTCGCCGCTGGCGAACCCAGGGTCTGGGAGGAACAGCGCCTGCCGGTGCGCCGGACGCTGGATGGTACCCGCGTGTTTTATCGTAACGACGACACGGGCATATATCGCATCGCCAGTCAGCGGCGCGACGCGTCTGAACCGACCGCGCTGCCCGAAGAGCGCCGGGTCGTGTTGCGCAAACCCTTGCAGCCGGGAACGAGCTGGCGTGGCAGGACGGAAACGATCACGCTTGCACGCACCGGCCCGCCGCAGCGCACCGAGTACGAGATCAGCGCCTCAGTGGAAATGGAATACACCATTGAATCCACGGATGCCAGCGTCACTGTACCGGCCGGTCGGTTTGATAACTGCCTGCGGGTCAGCGGCCAGGGCCAGCGGCGCAACTATGACGCCGGCAATTACATTGGTCCGACTGATATCAGTATCGACAAGACCGACTGGTATGCGCCGGGTGTTGGTCTGGTGAAGTCGGTGCGCGCCGAGTCGACCAGCGGCCGTGTTTTGAACCAGGGCGAAATGCAGACCTTTGCCGGCAAGGTCGTGTTCGAGCTGGAGGCATTTGAGGGTTAATTAGGGTCTGTTGATCTTTGCGATGTGATTAAGGGTGGGCATGGTACCTGTTATCATTGTTTTCGGAGAAAAACAGTGATTTAAAAGGCGACCATGCTCGGATTGATGTTAACAGATGCCGACTGGTCCCGGCTATCGAACTTGCTGCAGCTCAGCGGGCGGGTGTACAACAAGACGGAACATCGGCTGACGCTGGAAGGGATCCTGTACCGGATGCGCACGGGTTGTCCGTGGCGC
>NZ_JANUCT010000008.1:127500-134472 GCF_024808875.1 Methylohalomonas lacus | reverse complement strand
GCGCTATGACAAACTGCAGCGAAACTATGCCAGTATGATTGCGTTGGCCTGCGCGATAATCTGGCTGCCCATGTGAAAGATCAACAGGCCCTAGTTTGCCGGTCGCAGCCGCGGCGTAACCAGGCCATCCTGTTTGGCGAAGTATTTGGAGACTGCCTCGATGTCCGCGTCGGACAGATTCTGCGCCATGGCACTCATGACCTGGTTTTTGCGCCGGCCTTCCCGGTAATCAAGCAGTGCGCGAACCATGTAATCGGCATGCTGGCCGGCGAGATGCGGGTAGGCACTCGGATCCGGACTGACACCCTTTTCACCATGGCAGGCGATACACGCCTCGGCCACTTCCTTGCCGGACCGTTTCGGTTCACTGTCCTGCTCTTCTTCCGCCAGCACCAGGTTGGCCGAGAAACCCAGCAGGATGGCCAGAATCCACTTTGCGTTTATTTTTTTCATAGTCATCGCCACCGCTTATTCAATGTTCTTCAGGCTTTCGAAATAGGCTGCGATGTCTTCCATATCTTCCGTGCTAAGACTCGCGGCCTGACTCTGCATGGTCGGGTGCCAGCGCTTTTCAGACTTGTATGCCTTCAGCGCAGAAACAATGTAGCTCGCACTCTGACCACCGAGTTTCGGTACCTTGTAGGTGGGATAGGCGTTATCGTAGCCAGCGACACCATGGCAGCCGAGGCAGCTCTCGGCCTTATTCTTGCCGGCTGTCGGATCACCCTCAGCGTAAGCGGAGCCGGCAAAACCCAGCACCAGGCACATAATGGTTAGTAGTCTCATCAGCGTATCTGCCTGTAAGATTTTATGTATTGTTATGGTTGAATCGTGCGGCAGCACCGCGTTAAGCGGTTATTGGAATTCGATGCCGCGCACTACGCACAGTCAGCCACGGCAACCCGGGGCTCAAGGGTTCTATTTTGCTTGCTGGGGCTGTGCCGATCAAGTCGCTTGTGCCCTCTTCCAAGCCGACACCAGGAGCCAAGTGCTTGAGTTTGCGCTATAAATATGCTTGGCTTGCGGCCCGTCGAGGGACCGGACAAGCGCCGAGCCCCCGTAAATCGTCTAGACTGACGGGCCAATTGACCCGATGACCACTGGATCACTATGAAATCAGTACGCGCCCGCCTCAATCCCCGCGACTGGGGGATTCGATTCGGCATTGGCATCCTGTGGCTGCTTGTCCGCCTGCCCCACCACTGGCAGATGGGGCTGGGGCGCGGACTGGGCTGGCTGCTGTATCATCTGGCACGCGAACGTCGCCAGATCACGACAGCCAACATCCGGCTGTGTTTTCCCGAACTGTCAGCGGACGAACAGGATGCCCGCGTGCGCGCGGCTTTTGCCTCTTACGGCATGAGCATTTTCGAGACGGGAACCACGTGGCTGCGCGGCGTTGATCATTTAAAGGATCGTCTGGAAATTCATGGCCTGGAGCATGTAACCGGGGCCCTGGCTGAAGGCCGTGGCGTATTGATTATCGGCGCCCACTTCTCGGCTATTGATATCGCCGGGGCATTGCTGGCCCATCATCTGGAAATGGATGTCATTTACCGGCCGAGCCGGAGCCCAGCCTTTGACAATGTCATTCAGCATGGCCGGCAACGCTACTTCAATGCCGTCATACCCAAACAGGATACCCGCCAGGTTATCCGGCGTCTGAAACAGGGCAACGCCATCTGGTATGCCGCCGATCAGAATTACTCGGCACGCCATTCGGTCTTCGCACCATTCTTCGGTATCCAGGCGGCAACCATACGCGGCACGTCCAGACTAATAAAAATGACCGGCGCCGCCGCCGTATTCGGCAGTCACTTTCGTATCAGCGGGGGGGAGCGCTACCGCATCGATTTCACACCGGTGGAAAATTTCCCGACCGAATCCGAGATCGAGGATGCCACTCGCATTAACCGCTTGATAGAGGATGCCCTGCAGGCAGACCCGGCGCAGTACCTGTGGCTGCACCGTCGTTTCAAGACCCGTCCCGCGGGCGAGCCGGGCTTTTACTGAGGAGTCTACTCGCTGCTCTTGATACTGTTCATGAAGCGCAGAATGGCAAAGTTGACCATCGCCAAAGCGATGGCAATCTCATAACGGTGGAAGGCTACCGCCATACCGATGGCGCCGGTATTCCAGATGCTTGCGGCAGTCGCCGTACCGCGGACATTGGCACCGTCCTTGAGAATGGCGCCACCACCGATGAAACCAATCCCCGTCATCAAGCCATACATGATCTTGCCCAAGGCATTGGCATCATCGCCGACCACGTCCTGGCCAATGAGCATGTAGCCACAGCTGGCCACCGCGACCAGCGGGAAAGTACGCAACCCGAAATTGCGCGTTTCGGATTCGCGGTTCCAGCCCAGGGGTAACGCAAGCAGAAACGCGACACTCAAAACGGCGAGATTCGTCAGGTATAGTGACCACCTCAGGTCGTCAAATGCGTACTCCATATAGACTCTTTTAAATCAGCGATTCTATTTGGGTAGAACGCTCGTTGCCTGATGCGGCAACGAGCATTCATACCGATGGATTACGGTGCAGGGGGCCGGCGTCCGGCAATAAAGAAAACGATGGCCACCACCAGACCGACAACAAACAGAATCCAGGCGATATTGGCCGCCGTTCCGGCGATGCCACTCAAACCGAATATGCCGGCAATGATGGCGATGATGAGAAATGTAATTGCCCAACTAAACATATGGACCTCCTTTTCTTGCGCATGAACTGAATGTCTTCAACGATAGCCGCCCCCTAGCACGGCGCAAGCTACTCGTTAAGGATTTGTACAGAACTCAAGTTGGGATTTGTTTCGGCAGCAATCGTTCACGGGCAGCCGCGCAAGGCCGGGGGCTATCAAAAATTACTCGTTCAATATCAGATAGTTATAAAGACAGGAGGTCTGTTCTACAGATGCAGCGGTGAACATGTTTTGTGATCTGTATCACGACTGATACGGCTAGCGCAGGCTCTCGTTGGGCCGGTAGCGCAGCCCCAGATTCATGATTTTGTGCAACAGATCCTGATACTTCATGCCCACCGCTTCGGCGGCACAGCAGAACTCTTCGCCATAGCCCAGATCCGGATTCGCGTTGGCTTCCAGCACATACAGTTTGTTTTCAGCCGTCAGGCGCATATCCACGCGTGCATAACCACTCAGGCCCAGGATGCGATAC
The DNA here is from genome assembly GCF_024808875.1 of Methylohalomonas lacus. Taxonomy (GTDB): domain Bacteria; phylum Pseudomonadota; class Gammaproteobacteria; order Methylohalomonadales; family Methylohalomonadaceae; genus Methylohalomonas; species Methylohalomonas lacus. Next base: position 131,293 of record NZ_JANUCT010000008.1, on the reverse strand, counting down.
ATGCGCCGTGCCAGATGTGCGACGCGGCGCTCTATATCGGCGCCCAGATCCTCTGCGACAATGGTGTCGATGCCATGCGCTTCCTGATATTTCCAGTCCCACTTCACCCTGGACGTGGCGATTCGCTGTGAGCCCTCGCGCATCTTGCCGAAAACCAGTTCGATGATGGGCAAAGCCTGTAGTCGACGGTTCCCCAGCATGGCCACATACAGCTCACGACCATCGATATATTCCTCCACGATGGCCGGTGAGCCCAGCTGCTCATGCATGTATTCAACCCGCTCACGCAGCTTGTCCATGGAGCCAACGACCGAGGCCTGCGCAATACCGTAGGAGCCTTCCTCATACAGCGCCTTGACAATAAGCGGGAACTCGCAGTTCTTGGGCATCCTGGCCACCCGTCCTATGGGAATAACCCGGAACCGCGGTATCCGGATTTTGTGATAGGCCAGCAACTTCTTGGTCAGGGACTTGTCATGCGCGAGCATCAGTCCACGGGGATTACAGCCGGTATAGGGTTGCCGCATCAACTCAAGAAAGCTGGCAATATGATGATCGAATAACGAGTTGTCATGGAATTCCTCGAGCAGGTTAAAGGCAATGTGCGGCTTGAATGCCTGTATCGCTTCACGAATCACACCCAGATCATCATAGACACCGAGCGGCATAACATCATGGCCAACCTGGCGCAGTGTCGTTATAACATCGAACTCGGTTTTCCAGTCCTTGTAGACTTCATCGGTATACTCTGCCGCATCATCCGGCGGAATCAGATCCTGATGGGCCAGCAGTAGAACGCGCCGTTTTTTCACATGGGTATCCTGTGACGCACATGGTGCAGGTAATTCAGGGTCTGCACACTGATGAATATCGCAACATCGAGCTTGACCTCTTCCTCATCACGATCAACATAGAGCCGCAACGCGCGGCATCGCAATATCATTTCCTGCATGATTTGCGCGATGGCGTAAGGATACTCACCGGTCCACCTTGCGCACATCTTGCATAGTGTCGGCTGCAATCGGCGCAGCAGGGCGGCGGCCGTACGCCGCCCCTTGCTGCCGGCAGGTTGCGCCGAAAACAGCCGCCGCAACTCGACATCAAACAGTTCCGGAACGTCGATGCCATAGCTCTGTCGGCGCTGCTGGTAATGTTCGCGCAGTGTCTTGTTGAGTCTGGATACCGGTTCCACCTGCTGCCGGCAACGCACAGGGGCGGTACGGCCGTAGAGGGAACACATCAGCTCATCGACATAGTTCAGCTTCTTGACTGCCGGCCATTGCGCATAATCCCGTTGCCAGTTGCTGCCGGGCTTGAGCCAGACCGCGAAGGTTTCGGCAAAATCCTCGGCCGGGTGGCTTTGCGCATACCACCAGTCCAGGTGCAGAACGTAGTTCTTGCTGCCCGGTCGCGGCGAATAGTAGTCCGGATAGGGACGTCTGAAATCACCGAAAAGCCGCTGCCAGGGTTTGCGCTTGTGCAGGCGCCAGGCACTGTCGATGGCGTGGCCGGCCTCGTGGCGCAGCAGTTTCATGCAACTGTGGTAGGTGCCGCCCTCGACCTCGAACATCATGCGTTGTTCGAGCTGGCGCAGCCGCTTGTGGGCCAGGAAAAACGGGATACCGATGCCCGGAATACCGTCGGGCGAGAACCACTCTTCGCCAAACCAGCAATGTGGCCTGAATTTCAGACCCTTGTCAGCCAGTTCCTGATAAAGCTGCTCGACACAGGGCTGCACCGGCGATTCGGCCAACTTAAGGCCAAGGTCGCAGAAGCGCATATCAAGCAGCTCATCGTCTTTCAAATCAACCCAATCAGACTGCTTGTGGTCTCTCGGCATGGCAAATGCTTTAAATATTAGGCAGAGCGATTACCCGACTATACTGAATCCCCGTTTCGGCGACCAGATTGAGAATGCCCTAAAATAAAAAACCCCCTACTCCATCGGAGCAGGGGGTTATTATTAAATGCCTGGCGGTGTCCTACTTTCGCGTGGGGAGATCCCCAGACTATCATCGGCGCTGAGCAGTTTCACTACCGAGTTCGGGATGGGATCGGGTGGTTCCTACTCGCTATTGCCGCCAGACAAACCGGCGGATCCGCGCGGATGAGCGCGCTGGATCATACATTCGGAATGCTGATGCGTATCTCGCAGAATCTATACGCACGTTATCTAACTTTTAAGTATGTCGCCTTACAAGACGTTGCCAGCCACATCCCAAGTTATCTTGGGGTTATATGGTCAAGCCTCACGGGCAATTAGTACTGGTTAGCTCCATGCATTGCTGCACTTCCACACCCAGCCTATCAACGTTGTAGTCTTCAACGGCCCTTCAGGGGACTCAAGGTCCCAGGGAGATCTCATCTTAAGGGAGGCTTCCCGCTTAGATGCTTTCAGCGGTTATCCCGTCCGCACTTAGCTACCCGGCAATGCCACTGGCGTGACAACCGGAACACCAGAGGTGCGTCCACTCCGGTCCTCTCGTACTAGGAGCAGCTCCTCTCAAATCTCCAACGCCCACGGCAGATAGGGACCGAACTGTCTCACGACGTTCTAAACCCAGCTCGCGTACCTCTTTAAATGGCGAACAGCCATACCCTTGGGACCGGCTACAGCCCCAGGATGAGATGAGCCGACATCGAGGTGCCAAACACCACCGTCGATATGAACTCTTGGGTGGTATCAGCCTGTTATCCCCGGAGTACCTTTTATCCGTTGAGCGATGGCCCTTCCATACAGGACCACCGGATCACTAAGACCTACTTTCGTACCTGCTCGACTTGTCTGTCTCGCAGTTAAGCACCCTTATGCCTTTGCACTCAATGCGCGATTTCCGACCGCGCTGAGGGTACCTTCGTGCTCCTCCGTTACTCTTTGGGAGGAGACCGCCCCAGTCAAACTACCCACCATACACTGTCCCCGACCCGGATAACGGGCCTGGGTTAGAACCTCGAACAGATCAGGGTGGTATTTCAAGGTTGGCTCCACGACAACTAGCGTTGCCGCTTCAAAGCCTCCCACCTATCCTACACAAACCTATTCAAAGTCCAGTGTAAAGCTATAGTAAAGGTTCACGGGGTCTTTCCGTCTAGCCGCGGGTACACTGCATCTTCACAGCGAATTCAATTTCGCTGAGTCTCTGGTGGAGACAGTGTGGCCATCGTTACGCCATTCGTGCAGGTCGGAACTTACCCGACAAGGAATTTCGCTACCTTAGGACCGTTATAGTTACGGCCGCCGTTTACCGGGGCTTCGATCCAGAGCTTCGCCGAAGCTAACCCCTTCACTTAACCTTCCGGCACCGGGCAGGCGTCACACCCTATACGTCCTCTTACGAGTTTGCAGAGTGCTGTGTTTTTAGTAAACAGTCGCAGCCACCTGGTCACTGCAACCCCTTCCAGCTCCAGCCGCGAGGGCCTTCACTTACCGGGGGCACACCTTCTCCCGAAGTTACGGTGCTATTTTGCCGAGTTCCTTCACCAGAGTTATCTCAAACACCTTAGGATTCTCTCCTTACCCACCTGTGTCGGTTTAGGGTACGGTCTCACATAACCTGAAGCTTAGAGGCTTTTCTTGGAAGCTTGGTATCAATCACTTCGGTCCTCAAAGAGAACCTCGTCATCACACCTCGACATTAATCTCCCGGATTTGCCTAAGAGATCTGCCTACATGCTTAAACCGGGACATCCAACGCCCGGCTGACCTAACCTTCTCCGTCCCCCCATCGCAGTTATGCGAGGTACAGGAATATTAACCTGTTTTCCATCGACTACGCCTTTCGGCCTCGCCTTA
>NZ_JANUCT010000008.1:0-122500 GCF_024808875.1 Methylohalomonas lacus | reverse complement strand
TGACGCAGTTCCTTTTCTTTGTTGTTCAGCGTGCCGGTTGGCGGCGTGTATGATAGACGTACCTCCCGGAAGGTGAAACACCACATTGACGGGGTCCCGTCCTCAGGCTATTGTTAGCCGAAATAACGCTTTCAAGACCGTAACTTACGGAGTTAACGTGAAGTTAGACTACAAAGTGGATGATTCCTGGTCACTGGGGCACCGGCGACCGCGGCGTATGCGCCGACACGTACTTGCCATGTCTGTCTGTGCGGTAGTGACCTTTATCGGCTACACCAAGTACAGTAGCGAACAGCAGCCGCAGGACGAATCGAGCTGGTCCATTCCCGGTGGCGTCATGGCCGCCTACCCGGTTCTCGATACGCCGCAACGCATCAAAAAACCGACCCCCGGTAATGCGGCGCCAGCCGATACCCCGCCCACCGACAGCGCAGCGGCAGTGGACACGACACCGGGGAACGACGAAACATTCAGGATCGCCGCCCTGGGTGATAACGCGCTGGACGACAGGGCTTCCGACAATAACGCTGACACGCTGGCCACGGACGCCGAATATGAAATCCTGAAAGAGACGGACGCCCAAACGGCGACCAACGATCTCGACACCGACTGGCAGAAGGTTGCAGTCAAGAATGGCGACAGCATGGCGCGGATCTTCAAGCGCCTGGGCCTGAGCCCGCGCCAGTTACATGAAATCATGCAGCTGGGCGACGTCACCCAGGCCCTGAAAAGCCTGCGCCCGGGCCAGGAATTGCTGTTTGATCTCGACGAGAAGGATGAACGGACCATGCTGCGGGCGCTGCAGTACGCCCCCGACAGCGAGCATCAGCTTATCGTCGAGCGCACCGACAACGGCTATCAGGCCGAACTTGCCGACGCTGACCTGACCACCCGGGTGCGCGCCGCCGCGGCCACCATCGACTCGTCGCTGTTTCTCGCCGGTCAGGCGGCCGGCCTGAGCGACAATCTCATCATGCAGCTGGTCAAGATCTACGGCTGGGATATCGATTTCGTGATGGATATCCGCAAGGGTGACCAGTTCAGCGTGATCTTCAAGGAAACCTACCGCGACGGAACCAAGATCAAGGACGGCCCGATCATCGCCGCCGAGTTCCAGAACCGCGGTCGCACCCTGCGCGCCGTGCGCTACACCACGCCCGACGGCCGTACCGACTACTATGCCGACGACGGCCGCAGCATGCGCAAGGCGTTCCTGCGCACGCCCATGGATGTCTACCGCATCAGCTCGCACTTCGATCCCGACCGCCGGCACCCGGTCATGAACACGATCCGGGCGCACAAGGGCACCGACTATGCCGCGCCGACTGGCACGCCGATCAAGGCCAGCGGCGACGGCCGCATCAGTCATCTGGGGCGCAAGGGCGGTTACGGCAACACCATCATCATCCAGCACGGCGGTCGCTACAGCACCCTGTACGCGCACATGTCACGTTTCGCCAGGGGGCTCAGGCAGGGCAGCCGCGTCGAGCAGGGTCAGACCATCGGCCACGTCGGCAGCACCGGTCTGGCTACCGGCCCGCACCTGCACTACGAGTTCCGTATCAACGGCGTGCACAAGAATCCGGTCAAGGTCGAACTGCCCAAGGCCGAGAGCATTCCGGAAAAACTGCAGGCCGATTTCAAGCAGAGTACCCGGCCATTGCTGGCCGAACTCGACAAGCTGGAGCGTTACGACGGCCGGCTCGAGGTTGCCGATCACCAGGTTGATGACAAGGTGTTGCTGGCACTCGGCGAGTCAGCCACGGCCGATGGCGACAGCGGGACACGCTGAGACCGGCAAGCCGGGGTGTACTACATCGGCCTCATCTCCGGCACCAGCATGGATGCGGTCGAGGGCGTGCTGGTTGATTTCGATAGCACCCCACCAGCGGTGGCCGCGGCCACCTCGCGGCCCTACCCGGAAGAACTGCGCCTGGCACTGAAACAGGCCCGGGCGCAAACGCCACTGGCCGAGATCATGGCGCTGGATGCGCAGGTCGCCGAACTGTTCGCCGTCACCGCCCGGCAGCTACTCACCGATGCCAACATCAGCGCCGAGGCGGTCGCTGCGATCGGCAGTCACGGCCAGACCGTCTGGCACAGCCCGGCAACGCAGCCGGCCTGGACGCTGCAGATCGGCGACGCCAACCGCATCGCTTACACTACCGGCATTACCACGGTCGCGGACTTCCGGCGCATGGACATGGCCGCCGGCGGCGAGGGGGCGCCGCTGGTGCCGATCTTCCACGCCGCCTGGCTACAGCGCCCGGGCCATACCCGCATCGTCCTCAACCTCGGTGGCATCGCCAACATCACCGTCCTGCCGGGCGACAAAGACGAGCCCGTAAGCGGTTTCGACACCGGCCCGGCCAACACCCTGCTCGACGCCTGGGCCTGGCGTTACCGGCAGACGCCGTGTGACGAGGACGGCCGCTTCGCGGCCCGGGGCCGCGTCATCCCGGCGCTGCTGGAAGCGTTGCTCGCGGATCCCTATTTCCAGCAGCCGGCCCCGAAGAGCACCGGCCCGGAATACTTCAATCTCGACTGGCTGGCGCGTCTGCTCGAGGAAGAGCACCAGCCCGCCGATGTGCAGGCGACGCTGGTCGAGCTTACGGCGCGCAGCGTCGCCGCGGCCGTGCAGCGCTATGCGCCGGAGGCTGACGCAGTCATCGCCTGTGGCGGCGGCGTGCATAATCCCGTCCTGATGACGGCACTGGCCGCCGCGCTGGCGCCAGTGGCCGTATCAACCAGCGCCGACTACGGCCTGCCGCCGGACAAGGTCGAGGCGTTATGCTTCGCCTGGCTGGCGCGCGAACGCCTGGCCGGCCAGCCCGGTAACCTGCCGGCGGTCACCGGCGCCAGCGAGCCGGTGATTCTCGGTGGCATCTACCAGCCACGCTGAGGCTCACAAACCGATGCACCGACCGACCTGCCTGATGGTGTTGCTGCCGTAGCCGGTATTTATGCGGCCAGCGGCCGTTGCGCGACGTAGATCGTGTTCGCCGAGCGGCTGTCCTGAAGCGGATTGTCGAATTCAACGACGTGCGCCTGCACGGTCGCGAACACCTGCTCCAGCCGCTGCGTGAACGCCGCCTCCGGCGGCTCGTTCGACCACAACGCGAACACGCCGTCGGCTTGCAGGTAGCGCTGCAGGTTACGCAGACCAGCGGGCTGGTAAAAGTCGGCATGACCGGCATTCAGCAGATCGCCGGGGGCGTGATCGATATCCAGCAGGATGGCGTCGAAACGCCGGCCGGGCTGGCCGGGATCGAAGCCGTCCGCGGCGGCCAGCTGGAAAAAATCGCCGGCGATGAAACGGCAGCGCGACTCGCCGCTGAGACGCGCGCCCAGCGGCAGCAGGTGGCGCTCATGCCAGTCGATGACCGCGTCCAGCCCTTCGATCACCAGCAGTTCATTAATGTGGGCGGCATCCAGGGCCGCCGCCGCGGTATGCCCCAGTCCCAGTCCACCGACGACGACATCGAGCGCGCGGCCGGCCAGCGGCGCCAGCCCGAGCCGCGCCAGCGCTTCCTCGGCCGCGGTGAACAGACTCGACATGAGGAATTCATCGCCGAGCTTGACCTCATAAATGTCCAGCTCGCCGGTCTGCGGCAGGCGCCGGCGGCGCAGGCTGAGTTCACCCAGGCGCGTCTCTTGGTAGTCGAGTTCTTCGAAATGCAGGCTCATCGTTGTCTTGCCCGGTCATTGAGTCTTTGGAGCACGCGATCATGGCATTGCGGCCACATCACAGCCTGGCGTAATACTGGCGGATGTTTTCAATCAGCGGCCGGCTGTCGTATTGCCAGAAACCGAACAGGCCGCGCCGCATGGCAAACGGCCAGCGGCTGCCGGCCGACTGCGCATTCCAGAAGTTCGCATCGATCGGTCGCCGCATTACCGGTAGCCCGGCTGTGTCCGGCTGCAGGACACCGTCCGCGGCCAGGGTATAGACATGCTGCTCCGGACCGTCGGCCGCGGTTACAGCGTTGATGCGCAGCAGCCCCGGCCAGACCGCCAGCGCCACGCTCACGCCCAGCAGCAGCGCCAGAACCGTGCTTTCCAGCCGCGGCACGGCCGCACGCTGCAGCCGCGCGGCGGCCAGCGCGGCGACCAGCAGCGCCGCCAGCGCAAACCAGAGATAAGGGGGTGTCGCCGCGTAACGGTCGCCCGTCAGCAGCACACCGTCGACCAGCGCGTACAGACCCAGTCCGACCATCAATAGCAGGCAGGCAAGCGCCGTGCGGTTCGTCGTCAAATCGAAATGCGCGGACGTGTCCAGGCCCGGCCGATAATGCTGCTCCAGGTTCATGTCGATCGTCACGCCCGCCGCCTGCAGCTGGCGCAGCAGCGGCGTTTCGCGCAGCAGGCGCTGGGCATCCTCGCGCTTGACCCGGGTCATCCGGAACCAGCTCCCGGACCTGCCGCGGCTGCCGGGCTCGATCCACTGTTGCGGCAGCAGCTGGCGTTTGCGGCCCTGCTGCGGCGTGATCACCAGCGTCAGGAAATTGCCGCGGCCGACGGGCTGCAGGGCGGCGGACTCGATGGCCGCGTAGTCAAACTGCCAGTCCGGCACCAGGTATCGGAAGATTCCCGGCAAACCCGAGCAAAACGCGATGTGACCGCTATCCACGCGGATGCGGGCACGGCGCTGAAACAGCAGCGTAAAGCCGATGCCCGCTACCGCGGCCAGCAGCATCAGCAACGATTCGATCAGCCTGGTCGTATCAGCGGCAAATTCCTGCTGCAACGCACGCGCCAGGTCGGCCGGCGAGCTGCCCGTTTCCAGCACGACCATGACCAGCAACAGCAACGGCAGGCCGAATACCGCGCCCAGAAACAGTCTGAAAGGGAATGGCCGCGGCCGAAATTCCATGTCGTTCTCATCCCTGAAATGAACCGGACGTCATGCTAGCAGATGCCGGGCGTGGAAAGCGCGCTCACGGGGCAAGCCAGTGGCCGCTCCAGTCATCGCCACCCGCGCAGCGCTGCCAGCGGGCGCGGCGATGTCCCGCGGCTGCCAGGTACAGCCATTCGAGCCGGTCGACGGTAACGCTGACGACCGTGAAATTCCGGTAACCGGGATCCGGGTCGGCCTGCGGCATGGCGTGCGTGACGGCATGGGGATTCGCGATCGGCGTGCCGGGCGCCGGCTGGATGCGATAGCAGACCCGGCTCATTTCCTGGGTGGCCGCCCAGGCCGCTGCACGACGGTCATCCTGATCGTGGCGGCTGGCACTACCCAGCAGACGCAGCTGCAGCTTGTCCCGGGCATCATAGGCGTGCAGGGCAACGCGTGGCTGCGCCGCGATCTCGGTCAATTTGGCGCTGCGGCTATCGGTATGAAACTGCAGCTGTCCCGCCGTTACCGCCCGCAGGACCACACTGCGCACGCGCGGCGTGCCGTCGGCCGCGGTCGTTGCCAGCTGGATGACCCGAAAGCCGTGGCGACGATCGGCCACTGCGCGGGCCAGTTGCTGCCAGGCGTGGGCGAACGCGGCATCGAGATCGTCGTAGAAGTCAGCAGCGGACATGCGATCGTCCCGGTCTGTTCAAGTCAGCGGAATGGGCAATAAAAAACCCGCGCGCAGCGGGTTTTTTTAGCAGATGTGCGGAGTGTAATTCAGACCGAGAACGATGAGCCGCAACCACAGGTGGTGCTGGCATTCGGATTGCGGATGACAAACTGGGCGCCTTCCAGGCCCTCGGTATAGTCGATCTCGGCGCCCATCAGGTAAGCGATGCTCATCGGGTCGATCAGCAGCTTGACGCCGGCCTTCTCAACCACGGCATCCCCCTCGGTGATATTCTCGTCAAAGGTAAAACCGTACTGGAAGCCGGAACAGCCACCACCGCTGATGAACACGCGCAACATCAGCGCATCGTTGTTTTCCTCGGCGATCAGCTCACGAACCTTGTCGGCGGCCGACTCGGTAAATACCAGCGGACTGTCGTCCTGTGTGGGTTCCTGTATCGCTGTCTGTACTTCGCTCATGGCTCATTCCGCAGTCTGTGACTAGATCATCATTCTAATACGGTCACCGGCCAAAAACCAACTAATTTAGTCAGAAATAATGGCCGGCTATTCGGTGGCCGCTTTAACCAGTGGCTCCGCCTGTTCGGGTGCGGCTTCGGCGGCCGGTGCTGACTCGGTGTGATGTACGAGCTTACCGTTGACCTCGGCACCGATCGCCATTTCGATAAGATTGTAATAGACGTTACCTGTGACGCGCGCATTGGCGGCAAGTTCCACGTGCTCGCTGGCGTAGACATCGCCGAGCACGACGCCGTTCAGTACCACGTGCGGCACCCGCACCTCGCCCTCGACACAGCCGTGGTCGCTCAATGACAGCATGGCGCTGTCATCGTCCGGGTCGGCGCAGACATTCCCCTTGATGCTGCCGTCGACATGCAGCCCGCCCTTGAAATGGACGTCGCCGAGCACCTTGGAATGCTGGCCCACCAGTGTATCGATGCGCTTTGCCCGGCGTTTCTTGCGCTTACCCAACATCTATCAATCCTCCTGGGAAAAGTCTGGCGACGTGCTCGCTAACCGGTAACGTCCGACCAGTCGAAAACCTTCTCTACCTTCGCATGGCTGTTACCCTCGGGTAACAATTGCACACGTACGCGCCGTGGCTTGAATGCCGGCGGCAGTTCGACCAGGCCTTCAAAGCGCTTGAAGTGTTTGAAGCGATAGTCGAGCGACAGCGATTGCTCGTGAACGACGTCTTGCAGTCTCAGGGTTCGTTGGGCGCCGTCCTGGCTGCCCTCGATTACCACCTCTGCATGACCCCGGGCAACCTTATCACTTTTCACAACATGCGTTAACACTAGCCGGAAGTGGTATTGCTGCGGCGCACCGGCGCTGAGCAACTGCAGCCCCTGCACGGCCAGTCCCTTCACATCCTCGCTTGAGGACACAATGCCACGGTAGAACTCCAGCTCACGGTTGAGCTGGAAAATCCTGTCCTGCAGGCGTGTCACCTCGTCCTGCAGTTCGGCTGTGGTGTGCTTGTCGATGGTCATGCCCGTCTGCAGCATCGTCAACTTGCGCCGCAGCGCCTCGTTATCCTCGACCAGCTCGCGATTGGTCTGCCGCAGGGACTTGTAATCCTGGTTCTGCGCCATCTGCTCACGGATCAACTGCCAGTGGCTGTACTCGGCCAGAATCCAGGCCCCGGTACCGACGAGCGCACTGGCGATCAGCACGAGCAGCAGGTAGCGCAGCGGCTGATGCGGGCGGATGGTATGGCGTCTCATGCGACTAGCGCAGCGAGCACGGTGCAGACGACTGGCATGACGCCAGCTTAGCCGAAGGCGCGCTGACGGCACCAGCAGCTGTACACCTGGGCATGATGGGCGTCACGGAATCAGTGCAACCTGGTTGTCGAGCCCGGCGGTTTCCGGCCAGCCATACATCAGGTTCATGTTCTGCAGTGCCTGGCCGGCGGCGCCCTTGACCAGGTTATCGATCACCGCCAGGACCACCGCGCGGCTGGCGCCGCTGTATGCCGCGTCGGGCCGGTGCACGGCCAGGCGGCAGTGATTGGAACCACGCACCATGCGCGTTTCCGGGTGGCTGCCGGCAGCCTCGACACTGACAAACGGCTCGCCGGCATAGCGGCGTTCGTACAGTGCCTGCAGGTCGACGGTCGTATCATTGAGTTCGGCGTAGATCGTGGCGTGGATGCCGCGGATCATCGGCACCAGGTGCGGCACGAAGGTCAGCACCGGCTGACTGCCGGCCGCCGCGGTCAGCGTCTGCACGATTTCGGGCAGGTGCCGGTGACCGGCCGCACCGTAAGCCTTGAAATTCTCGCCCGCCTCGCAGAACTGGGTGCCGAGGTTGGCCTTGCGACCGGCGCCGCTAACGCCGGACTTGGCGTCGGCAATCAGCCGTGCCGGATCAGCAACCGCGGCCTCCAGCAGCGGCAGCAGAGCCAGCGACACGGCAGTTGGGTAGCAGCCGGGGTTGGCCACCAGCCGCGCCTGGCGGACGGCCTCACGGTTGAGTTCCGGTAGACCGTAGACGGCCTCGCCCAGCAGTTCCGGGCAGGCATGCGCCTCACCGTACCAGTCCGACCAGACCGCGGCATCGTGCAGGCGGAAATCCGCCGACAGATCGATCACCCGGCAACCGGCCTCGAGCAGGGCCGGCGTCATGTGCATGGCGGTGGCGTTCGGCGTGGTAAAGAACACCAGCTCGCATTCGGCTAGCGCCGCGGCGTCCGGCGCACTGAAAGCCAGGTCCAGACGACCGGCCAGCTGCGGCAGACTGGCGCTCACCGGCTGACCGGCCTCGGCACGCGAGGTTACCTGCCGGATATCGACATGCGGGTGGTTGACGAGCAGCCGCAGCAGCTCGATACCGGTATAGCCGTTGGCGCCGACGACGCCAACACGAATGGAATGTTGCGACATGATGGAAACCGGAATGCCTGTTCAGGACTCGAAGTTAGGGCGGGTCCCGATGGATGAAAGCGCTCATGATAAGTGGCGGGCGCGAATTGATAAAGTCGGCAGACCGGCGAATAAAAAAGCGGCCGGAGCCGCTTTTGAATAATAAATCGAATGTTCTTATTGTTTTTTGTGTTTCACGCCACACTGTGGTGGATACGAAACGATGTTAAGACTAGCGCCAGAAAAACAGCACGTCAAGGAAAAAATCCCATGGAATCAATTGCCAGCCCAGGCGGTCGCCGCACACTGCGACGCCCGCGCGGCATCGGGTACACTGTAGCCACTGCCTAAGCCGGAGACCCGTCAATGGAAGTCGTACAGATCATTGCCCTGAGCATGGGTGTCGCCTGGGCCAGTGGCATCAACCTGTATGCCACGGTTTTCATGCTCGGCATGCTCGGCAGCAGCGGCCACATCGTCCTGCCACCGGGACTGGAAGTGGTCACCGACCCGCTGGTCATGTTCGCCGCCGGCCTGATGTATTGCGTCGAGTTCTTTGCCGACAAGACACCCGGTGTCGACAGCGGCTGGGACACGATCCACACGTTCATTCGCATTCCCGCCGGCGCCGTGCTGGCCATGGGGGCGGTCGGCGAGACCAGCCAGGCCGCCGAACTCATGGCCTTCCTGCTCGGCGGCGGCCTCGCCGCCGGCGTCCACGCCACCAAGGCCGGCAGCCGCGTGTTGATCAACACTTCACCGGAACCGTTCAGCAACTGGGCCACCTCGCTGGGCGAGGATGCCGTCGTTATCGGCGGACTCTGGGCGGCGCTGTTTCACCCGGTCATTTTCCTCGTCGCCCTGCTCGTGTTTATCATCGTGATGATCTGGCTGTTGCCGAAAATCTGGCGCGGCCTGGCGACGGTCTTTGCTAAACTGCGCAATCTGTTCCGGCGACCGCAGCCGGCGCTGCCACCCGCCGGCAACGGCGACGCTGAACAAGCCGACAAATCGCCCCGATAAAGCAAGAAACAAGCATTCATGAATCGACGTGACCGCTTCGCCCTGCTGGGCGTGATCCTCGTAGCCATCGCTGCCGCCACCCTGTGGCTGGTGCCAACCGGTCTCAGCCAGGCGCCGGCAGCCACCCTGAAGACCATCAAGGGCGAATCGGTCGAACTCGACGATCTGCGCGGCCAACCGGTGCTGGTCACCTTCTGGGCGACGACCTGCCCCGGCTGCATGAAGGAAATCCCGCACCTGATCGATCTGCACGAAACCTTCCACGACCGCGGTCTGGCCATCTATGGCGTGGCGATGGACTACGATCCGCCTAACCAGGTGATCGAGTTTGCCCGCGTACGCGAACTGCCATACAACATCGCCCTGGATATCGACGGCGCGGTGGCGAAGGCCTTCGGCGACGTCATGCTGACGCCGACCACGTTCCTGATCGCGCCCGATGGTCGCATCGTCATGAACAAGATAGGCCAGTTTGACCACGACCATGTCCATGCGGAAATCGAGCGCATGCTGCAGGCATCACACGCCGGCTGAGCGGACGGCAAGCGTCATGCTCTGGATAAAAGCCTTCCATATCATCTTCATGGTCACCTGGTTCGCCGGGCTGTTCTACTTACCGCGGCTGTTCGTGTATCACGCGATGGCGGAAGACACGGTCAGTAGCGAGCGTTTCAAGACTATGGAGCGCAAGCTGTTCTACGGCATCATGACGCCGGGCGGGATACTGACGCTGCTGTTCGGGCTCTGGCTGATGCTCGGCTATACCGGCATGAATGTCGGCCTGTGGCTACACATCAAGCTGGCGCTGGTGCTGGTCGTCATCGGCTACCACGTCTGGTGCGGCAAGCTGGTCAGCGATTTCCGGCACGACCGCAACCGTCACGGCCATGTCTGGTACCGGGTCTTCAACGAATTCCCCGTGCTGCTATTGATCGCGATCGTCATCCTTGCAGTGGTCAAACCGTTCGGTTGAAATGGCCACTGCATTCGAATTTGTTCGTGCCAACCTCAATCTGTTCGTAGCCCATGACTGAAACGACCACGAAAAACACGATACCTGGCGTCAAACTAACCAACGGCGTGAGCCTGCCCCAGCTCGGTTACGGCTGTGCCTTCGGCGACTGGCTCGGCCGCACCGATTTCCAGGGTTTTCTGCCGGAGCAGTCCTGGCACGCCATCGAGCTGGCGCTGAAAGCCGGCTTCCGGCACTTCGACACGGCCTATTGCTACGGCACCGAACGCCATCTCGGCGATACGCTGGGCCGCTGGTTCGCCGACGGCACGCTGACACGCGATCAGGTCTTCCTTACCACCAAGCTGTTGCATCCGGCCGCACCGCCGCATATCGCCATATCGCACCGGCTGACCTGTGACTGGTATACCGAGCCGGATCTGAAACAGCGCATTCTGGATGACTTCGACCGTTCCAAGGAAAAGGCCGGTATCGGCTATTACGATCTGCTACTGATGCACTGGCCGGCACCATTCGACAACACCGATGCCGAATTCGGCCGCCGGACGCGGGCCGATATCTGGTCGGCGTTCGAGGAAATCCATCAACGCGGTGAAGCCCGCGCCATCGGTGTCTCCAACTTTGCCCGTCACCATCTGGAACCGCTGCTGGAAACGGCCACCATCCAGCCCATGGTCAATCAGCTGGAGGTACATCCGTATTGCCATGATGCCGAACTGATCGACTACTGCAAGGCCGCGGGGATGGTCATCGAGGCCTACGCGCCGTTCGCTTCCGGCGGTCTCGGCTTGCTGGACGATCCGGCGGTCATGGAAATCGCCAAACAGGTGGGATATTCAACCGGCCAGGTCATCCTGCGCTGGCACATCCAGCACGGCCATGTGGTACTGCCCAAGAGCAGCAGTCCCAGGCGGCTGTCCGAGAACCTGGCGATTTTCGAATTCGAACTCGACGACGACAGTATGGCCCGGCTGGACGCACTCGGCGGCGGCGAAGCCCGCCGCACGTGCCCGGATCCGTCAGGGATTCAGTAACCGGCGCGGGCAGGCCGGTCGTTCGGGATCCGGGCGCGGCAACGGTTGTTACACTTCGATCATCTCGAAGTCTTCCTTGCGCGCACCGCATTCCGGGCAGACCCAGTTCGGCGGCACGTCTTCCCACTTGGTGCCAGGCTCTATGCCATCGTCCGGCCAGCCCTCTTCCTCATCGTAAATAAAACCGCAAATCACGCACATATACTTTTTCATTAACTGACAGCTCCCGTAAATAATGATTTTGTTATCAATAAATTCTCGCATGGACCAGCGGGCGGGTAGAATACCCGCATGACTGAACAGAACAACCCCATACCGGTCGTCCTGGTCCTCGCCGGCCACGATCCCAGCGGTGGCGCCGGCATTCACGCCGACATCGAGGCGATCGGCCAGCGCGGCTGCCACGCCGCCAGTGTCATCACCGCACTGACGGCGCAGAATACCACCCGTCTCACCCATGTGTTGCCGCAGGACGCAGGCCGTTTCGCCGAACAGCTCGAACTCATTGCCGAGGACATGCCACTGGCCGCCTGCAAGATCGGCGTCTGCCCCAGCGCCATGGTCATTGACGTGATCGCCGATTTTCTCGATCGGCACAGCGATCTGCCGGTAGTGCTGGATCCGGTCACCGTCGCCGGCAGTGGTGGCGAGTTTCTCGAGGACGAGGCGCTCGAACACCTGCGCCAGCAGTTGTTGCCGCGCGCCACGCTGGCCACGCCGAACGCCCGCGAGGCGCGCCAGATCAGCCGCCAACTGGGCCTGCCGCAGGCCGCCGCCGCATTGCTCGACAGCGGCGCAAACGCGGTGCTCATCACCGGCGGCGACGAGGCGGATGCCGAGGTCATCAACACGCTGTATACCGCCACGAACGAACCGCAGGCGTTTCACTACGAGCGCCTGCCGGGCCGTTTCCACGGTTCCGGCTGCACGCTGGCGGCAGCCATCAGCGCCGACCTGGCGCGCGGCGAAAACCTGGTTACGGCGGTCATGAACGGCCTCGACTATACTTGGCACTGTCTGCGCGAGGCGCATGCGTTCGGTCAGGCACAGCAACATCCCAACCGCCTCTACCGGCAGACGCCATGACGCCGTTACCGACCGGTGGCCTGTATGCGATCGCCGATACCGGCTGGATCGGCGCCGAGCACATAATCGATGCCGTAAGCGGTGTCATCGACGGCGGCGCGGTCATGGTCCAGTTACGCGACAAGCAAGCCAGCGTGACCGGCAACGCGGAAAAACTCGACGCCCTGCTCACGCTTTGCCGTGACCGTGATGTACCGTTTCTCATCAACGACGACGTCGCGCTGGCGGTCGAGATTCAGGCCGACGGCGTGCATGTCGGCCAGGATGTCGCCGACCCGGAGGCGCTGCGCGCGCGCCTGGGTAAACAGGCCATCATCGGCGTGTCCTGCCACAACGATCTCGACAGCGCACGCAATGCCCTGCGCCAGGGCGCCGACTACGTCGCCTTCGGTCGTTTCTACGCCTCGCAAACGAAACCGGACGCGCCGGCCGCGACACTCGCAACGCTGCGCCGGGCGCGGACCGAACTCGACCTGCCCATCGTTGCCATCGGCGGCATTACTCCGGACAATGTTGCCGAACTGCTGGCGGCCGGTGCCGACTTCTGTGCCGTCATCGCCGGCCTGTTCGCCTATGGCCACAATACGGCCGACACCCGCGCCACCGCCAGTCGCTACCAACAAGCCATGCAAGCCTATTATCAGCAACAGGATTCCTGAGATGTCGCGTTCCGAACAACTGTTCAATGAAGCCCTGCAAGTCATTCCCGGCGGCGTCAACTCGCCCGTGCGCGCCTTCAAGGCGGTTGGCGGCACGCCGCCGTTCATCGAACGCGCCGCCGGTGCCTATGTTTACGACGCCGATGGCAGGGAATATATCGATTACGTCGGTTCGTGGGGGCCAATGATCCTCGGCCACGCTCATCCGCAGGTGCTCGAGGCGGTGCAGTCAGCGGTGGCCCGGGGCCTGAGCTACGGCGCGCCGACGGAAATCGAAACGCGCATGGCACGGCGCATCTGCGAACTCGTGCCCGGCATCGAAAAAGTGCGCATGACCAACTCCGGTACCGAGGCCGGCCTGGGGGCAATCCGTCTGGCGCGCGGCTATACCGGCCGCGACAAGGTGGTCAAGTTCGAGGGCTGCTATCACGGTCACGCCGACTCGCTGCTGGTCAAGGCCGGCTCCGGCGCCCTGACCTTCGGCACACCGAGTTCGCCCGGCGTACCCGCCGACCTGGCGCAACACACGCTGACGCTCACCTATAACGATATCGACGAGGTACGGCGCGTTTTCGCCGAACAGGGCGAGACCATCGCCGCGCTGATCGTCGAGCCGGTAACCGGCAACATGAACTGCCTGCTGCCGGAGCCGGGCTTTCTCGAGGGCCTGCGCGACGTCTGCAACCAGTACGGCACGCTGCTGATCTTCGACGAGGTAATGACCGGTTTCCGCGTCGGCCTGGGCGGTGCCCAGTCGATCTACAATGTCACGCCGGATCTCACCATGCTCGGCAAGGTGATCGGTGGCGGCATGCCGGTGGGCGCGTTCGGCGGCCGTGCCGAAATCATGGACTACCTGTCACCGGCGGGACCGGTTTATCATGCCGGGACCCTCTCCGGGAACCCGATCGCCATGACCGCCGGCCTGACAACACTCGAGCTGATCGCCGAGCCGGAGTTCTTCGTGCGCCTGTCGGCCATGGCCCACCGGCTGGTCTTCGGCCTCACCGAAATCGCCAAAGAGGCGGGCGTGCCGCTGACCGCCAACGAACTCGGCGGCATGTTCGGCCTGTTTTTCACCGACGTGCCCCAGGTGACGCGCTACGAGCAGGTGGTTGCCTGCGACATGGAGCGCTTCAACCGCTTCTTTCGCGGCATGCTCGACGCCGGCGTCTACATGGCCCCCGCCGCCTTCGAAGCCGGTTTCGTTTCCGCCGCCCACGATGAGGCGATCATCGACCGGACGCTGGAAACCGCCCGCACGGTCATGCGTTCACTGTAGTGCCCCTGCCCGGTGGAACCCCGGTGCTCGGGCGAGGTCCCAGTAAAAATAGATAATCAATAACTTAAGGAGCACATCATGCAACGCCTTTTTTTCCTGCTCGCCGCCGTAATTTTCGCCCAGCCGGCGCTGGCCGCCGGCGACCTCAGCCGTCAGGATCCGATCGAAGTCACCGTCGAACTTGGCAGCGAGGATGGCGAGATGATCTTTCAGCCGGAACAACTGACCTTCGAAACCGGCAAGCTTTACAAGATGGTGCTCGTCAACAACAGTCCGAACAAACACTACTTCTCATCGGATAAGTTCACCCAGTCGGTGTTTACCCGCAAGGTCCAGACCTATACACCGGATGGCGAGGAAACCGCCGAGATCAAGGGCCATATTCGCGAAGTTGAAGTGTTCGCCGGCCATACCGCGGAATGGTGGTTTGTGCCGGTACAGACGGGCACGTTCGAGGACCTGAAATGCACGGTAGACGGTCACGAAGAAGCCGGCATGGTCGGCACGATCATCATTGAATAGGCGCCAAAATATCATCTTCTGTGATCGATTGATTCAGCGAGTGACGTCTTATCTGTTGTAATGACGCCATGCTGCCGGCAGCCACGGAGCGACATGGACTGACGGCACAATATTCCAGCACCCTGTACAGAGGATAATCATCATGACTCATCAACGCAGCGGCCTTCATAGCATTATTGCTCTGCTGGGCGCGCTGGCACTGGCCGGTTGCGACGCGCCGGACAGCGGCGGTACTGACCAGGAAACGGCTCAGCAGGAAGAAACCCGGCAGGCACCGGCTGACGGCAATTCGTCTGCCAGCAACCAGCAGCAGACCGCAGCCGAGTCCGAATGGACCGAACCCGAGGCCACATCGGAACCGGCCTGTCCCGACTGCGGCACCGTCACGGCCGTCGAGCCGGTCGCCAAAAAAGGTGAATCGAGCGGTATCGGCATGGTCGCGGGTGGTGTTGCCGGCGGTATTATCGGCAACCAGATCGGTGGCGGTACCGGCAAGAAAATCGCCACGGTCGCCGGTGCCGTTGGCGGCGCCTTCGCCGGAAACGAGGTGGAAAAATACACCAACGCGGAAAAATACTATGCCGTCAGCGTTGAAATGGATAACGGTGGTACCCAGACCGCGAAGATCGCCAATGGCGACGCCATCAGCGTAGGCGACAAGGTTCGCGTCGACGGTAACAACCTTTACCTGCAGTAGAAGTTCACTTTGCCAAAACTGAAAAAGGCGGAGCATAGAGCTCCGCCTTTTTTGTTTCACGCCAGCCTGTTTCCAGAACAGGCCATTCCCCGCTGATTCAATAGAACTGCACTGAACCGGAGACCGTCACCGTCACCTGGCTGGTGCCGCCTTCCACGGCCGGTGCAGAACGCTCCGCCCTGGCCATCGACATGTCGGCCATGGCAGCGAACGGCTGCTGTCCGAAACCGCTGGTATTTACGTTCAAATCGATGATGCGGTAGTCACGGTCTTCCATGCTCTTGCGAATAATGGCGACCCGCTCCTTGAAGCGTTCCATCGCCTCGGTAATCAGTTCATCCTGATGCTTCTGCTGCGTTTCCGGGGTCGGGCTGAAACCCATCTGCGCAACCTGGAGACGTTCCTGAAGCTCGCCCAGCAATTCCGTAAGGCCTGCAAAATCCTCGCTCTTGAGCTGCAGCTGCTGACGCACACGCCAGCCACGAACCACGCCATCATCGTAGATCGGCTGGGTTGAATAGCCTCGCGTTTCCGTCTTGATGGCATCGGCCTGCCTGGCCTGCTTCAATGCCCAGTCCATGTCTGCGTTGACGCGTTCGGCCAGCACCGACGGCTCGCTGCCCTGATGTTCCGCCACCAGCAACACGGACATCTCATCATTAGGCACCTCGCGCTGGGCCTCGGCCTGCAGACTGACCTTGTTGAACAGCGTCTCATTGTCATCGCCGGCCTGTGCCAGCGGTGCCATTAACAACAGCGTGGTGATAGTCAGGATACGCAGCATGGCAGTTTCCTCGTGGTTCAGATCAATGCCTGTTTGGACAGCAGAATGCCGTCTTCGTCCGCGTACACGAACTCGCCGGGGGTAAATGTGACGCCGGCAAAACTCACGGGGATATCGCGCTGGCCGGTATTCAGTTTCACGCTCTTGCGCGGGTTCGTGCCGATCGCCTTCACGCCGATATCAATACCGGCGATTACGGCCGAATCGCGGATACAACCGGAGACGATGATGCCGTTCCAGCCGTTGTCGCGACCGAGTTCGGCCAGCATATCGCCGACCAGCGCACAGCGCAGCGATTCACCACCATCGACAACCAGCACCCGGCCGTCACCCTGTTCCTCCAGGGCCTTGCGTACCAGCGTGTTGTCCTCGTGGACCTTGACCGTGGCGATCGGGCCGCAAAAGGCCAGGCGACCGCCGTAATCGGCAAACATGGGCAGTGCGACCTGGACCTGGTCTTCATTGGCATCATAGAGATCGGCGGTGGCAAGTTCGGTCATGACGGATTCCTCAATGTTCAATCAGTGTTCGGTAAAATTCGGGACGCCGGTCGGCGAGTACATCATTATGCTTGGTAATGTGCTTTTCATGGGCCTGCGCCGGGTCGATGTCCATGATAACGAGCGCCTCGCGCTGTGGCGGCGCACTCTCCAGTCGATCGCCGTTGGGTGCAACCAGCTGGCTGCGACCGGTAAACTTCAACTCGCCCTGCGGACGCTTGTCAGCACCGAAGCGGTTGCAGGTGACGCTGAAAACGCGGTTTTCCAGGCTGCGCGTGAGCATGGTCTGCTGGCAGTAGGTCAGCACCAGATTGGCCGGCTGACAAATAATGTCTGCGCCCTGCAGGGCCAGCGTACGCGCCACTTCCGGAAACACCCAGTCAAAGCAGACCATGATGCCGATCCTGGCGCCGCGGACTTCCTGAACCGATAGCGGGATATCGCCGGCATCAAACCAGAACTTTTCTTCATTGAACAGGTGCAGCTTACGGTAGATGTGCTCGATGCCGTCCGGGCCGATAAGCAGCGCACTGTTATAAACCTTGTCATCCGCGCGTTCGGTAAAACCCGTGACCAGGTGAAAGTCATTGCGGCTGCACAGCTCGGTCAGCGCGTTGACGGTAGCCGAGTTGCCGGGATCCTCGGCCAGGCTTAACGCTTCGCTGCGGTCGCTGAAATAATAGCCACTGAACGCCAGCTCCGGCAGGACGATCAGGTCCGCATCGATGCCTTCCAGCTTTTTCAGGACTTTATTCAGGTTGGCCTTGATGCGGCCGAACTGCGGCCGGTACTGGTAAAATCCAATTTTCATTCGTCGTTCGTGCCTCGTTGTTCGTCCCTCGTTCATCCACCTCTAGACAGAAAAGTCTGTCTCCTGCGAGGAACGATTCACGAGTGACAAGTGACGCGCAAGCGCACGTGCGCTCGCTATTTCTTCTTCGGCCGTTTCCAGTTGCTGACACTGCGCTGTTCGGTGCGGCTGATAGCCAGGGCATCAGCATCGACATCCTTTGTTACTGTCGTGCCTGCGGCAATGGTTGCCCCGCGGGCCACATGCACGGGGGCAACCAGCTGGGTATCCGAGCCGATGAAAACGTTGTCCTCGATGACGGTCCGGTGCTTGTTGGCGCCGTCGTAGTTACAGGTGATAGTGCCGGCTCCGACATTGACACCTTTACCGATATCGGTATCGCCGATATAACTCAGGTGATTCACTTTGGAACCGCTGGCGATATCGGATTTCTTCACCTCAACGAAATTGCCGACATGAACATCGTCCGCAAGCCGTGTCCCCGGGCGAATGCGCGCGAAGGGTCCGATACTGCAGTGATTGCCGACAGTGGCCTGCTCGATGACACTGTGCGATTCTATTTTGACCCCATCCCCAATGTCGACGTCGCGTAAAATACAATGCGCACCAATATGCACATCCTTACCGAGGCGCACATTGCCTTCGAGGATGACATTGATATCAATAGTCACATCGCTGTCAGCAGTAACCTGGCCGCGCGCATCGAAACGCTGCGGATCGACAAGCGTAACACCAGACAGCATCAGTTCACGGGCACGCAGGTGTCGATAGTGATTTTCCGCTTCAGCCAGTTGCAGGCGGTTGTTAATGCCGACGATTTCGTATTCATGCTGCGGCTGGATACTATCGACTGTTACACCTTCATCCACCGCCATGGCAATAATATCGGTCAGATAATACTCACCCTGGGCATTGTCATTTTTCAGGGCACTCACCCAGCGCTTAAGCAACGCACCGCGTACGGCCATCATGCCGGTATTGACCTCGCCGATAGCCTGCTCATCATTGCTGGCGTCTTTTTGCTCGACAATACGCTGTATCTCGCCCGCCCGGTTACGCACGATACGACCGTAACCGGCGGGATCAGCCAGTGATGCCGTCAGCAGTGCAAAACCGGTATCGCTCGCAGCAGACAGCAGACGTTGCAGGGTCGCAGCACTGGTCAGCGGCACATCACCATAGAGTATGAGGGTTGTATCCTGATCATCGATCTGCGGCAAGGTCTGGGCTACGGCGTGTCCGGTACCCTGTTGTTCACGCTGCTCCACCCAGTGAACATCCAGGTGCGCCAGTGTGTCCGGCACCTGGCTGCCGCCATGACCGTAAACGGTAATGATACGATCTGCTGTCAGCGCAGCGGCAGTATCATGAACGTGTTCCAGAAGAGTGCGACCGGCCAGCCGGTGCAATACCTTCGGCAACCGGGAGTACATGCGTGTGCCCTGTCCGGCGGCGAGTATGACGATACTTAAACTCATGAGGTTATACCCGATATCGCTTCAAGACCCGCTCAAGATAGGTATTTGGGCTGCACTGGACAATACACTTACCGGCTTGCATGGATATTCCGCGATCGCGTTCTCAGTATCCATGAGTGATTGAATAGAAAGTGTGCGCAAATGGCAACACTTAAAAAAGGACATCACCATGCCCGGCATAGCGGGCATGGTGATGATTGTCATGCAGGGGACCTGTCTAGCCGCGGCCGGCGCGGTTTTTCATGCGCCGCAGCGTCTGCAGCTGGGCGACGGCTTCGGCCAGCGCTGCCTGGGCGGAACCGTAATCGATATCGCTTTCCTGATCGTGCAGCGCCTTCTCGGCCTCTTCCTTGGCCTGCAAGGCGGCCGCCTCGTCAATGTCACGCGCCCGCAATGCGGTATCCGAGAGCACCGTAACCAGGTGGGGTTGTACTTCCAGCATGCCGCCGGAAACGTAGTAACCTTCCTCTTCGCCACTAGGCAATTTCAGCCGGACTTCGCCCGGACCGAGCTTGGTCACCAGGGGCGAATGCTGCGGCGCGATGCCGACTTCACCCATGACCGCGGGACAGAAGACCATGGCGGCCTCGCCCGAGAACAGCTCCTTTTCGGCGCTGACGATGTCAACTTTAATGGTTTCAGCCACTGTATTGGTCCTGTTCTATTGGGTGCTGGCGCTTAAAGATTCTTGCCCTTTTCCTCGGCTTCTTCAATGGTGCCGACCATGTAAAACGCCTGCTCTGGCAGATGATCGTAGTCGCCATTGATGATGCCCTTGAAGCCCTTGATGGTGTCCTTCAGCGGCACATACTTGCCCGGCGAACCGGTGAACACTTCGGCAACGAAGAACGGCTGCGACAGGAAGCGCTGAATCTTGCGCGCCCGCGACACCGTCAGCTTGTCTTCCTCGGACAGTTCGTCCATGCCCAGAATGGCGATAATATCGCGCAGTTCCTTGTAGCGCTGCAGGGTACTCTGGACACCACGGGCAACATCGTAATGATCCTGACCCACAACCAGCGGATCGAGCTGGCGACTGGTCGAATCCAGTGGGTCCACGGCCGGGTAGATGCCCAGCTCGGCGATCTGGCGCGACAACACGACGGTTGCGTCAAGATGCGCGAAGGTGGTCGCCGGAGACGGGTCGGTCAGGTCGTCCGCCGGCACATACACGGCCTGCACCGAAGTAATGGAACCGGTCTTGGTCGAGGTAATACGCTCCTGCAGCTTGCCCATTTCCTCGGCCAGGGTCGGCTGATAGCCCACCGCCGACGGCATGCGGCCAAGCAGCGCGGACACTTCCACACCGGCCAGCGTAAAGCGGTAAATATTGTCGATAAACAACAACACGTCGCGGCCTTCATCACGGAATTTCTCCGCCAGCGTCAGGCCGGTCAGGCCGACACGCAGCCGGTTGCCCGGCGGCTCGTTCATCTGGCCGTAAACCAGCGACACCTTGTCGAGCACGTTGGAGTCCTTCATCTCGTGGAAGAAGTCGTTACCTTCACGGGTGCGTTCACCCACCCCCGTAAACACGGAATAACCACTATGCTCAGCGGCAATGTTACGGATGAGCTCCATCATGTTCACGGTTTTGCCGACACCGGCACCGCCAAACAGACCAACCTTACCGCCCTTGGCAAACGGACATACGAGGTCGATCACCTTGATACCCGTTTCCAGCAATTCATTTTCAGATGAGAGTTCGGTAAAGCCTGGCGGCTCGCGGTGAATACTCCACTTTTCATCTGTTTCCAGCGGACCGGCCTCGTCGATTGGTTCGCCCAGCACGTTCATGATACGGCCCAGGGTCTTCTCACCGACCGGCACGGAAATCGGAGCACCGGTGTTCTTGACCTGAACACCGCGCTGCAGGCCGTCGGTTGTACCCAGGGCAATCGTACGGACAATACCGTCACCCAGCTGCTGCTGCACTTCCAGCGTCAGGTTCTCTTCCTCCACGAGCAGCGCATCGTAAACCTTGGGTAGCGTTTCCAGCGGAAACTCGACGTCAACAACCGCGCCGATGATTTGTACCACTTGTCCAGAACTCATGTGCCTATCCTCTTAATCTGAAATCTGTATGACTGACGTTCTTGAATTGCAATGCGCCGGTCTGAAACTAAGTTGCCGCTGCGCCGCTGACGATTTCCGACAACTCCTGGGTAATCGCCGCCTGACGCTGCTTGTTATAGATCAACTCGAGGTCATCAATCAGCTTGCCGGCATTGTCGGAGGCGCTCTTCATGGCAACCATACGCGCAGCCTGTTCGCAGGCGATGTTTTCGACCACACCCTGATAAACCAGGGATTCGACATAACGCATCAGCAGGTCATCAAGCACTTCCTGCGCATTCGGCTCGTAGATGTAGTCCCACAGATCCTGCAGTTCCTCATCTTCACTGGCCTCTACCGGCAATACTTTTTCCATGGTCGGCTTCTGCGTCATGGAATTGACAAACTTGTTGTAAACCAGGTGCAGCTCATCGATACGCTCTTCGTCATACGCGTCGAGCATGACCTTGACCGAGCCGATCAGATCTTCAAGCGAGGGCGTATCGCCAATACCGGTTTTCTGCGCGGTAATTTTACCGCCTATGCGTTTAAAGAAGGAAATGCCCTTGGTGCCGATGATGCACATCTCCATTTCCTTGCCCTGGTCGTCCCATTCCTTCATGTCACGAAGCAATTGACGGAACAGGTTGGCATTGAGGCCACCACAAAGACCACGATCCGTCGTTACGACGATCAGTCCAATGCGCTTGACATCATCACGCGGCACAAGATAGCTGTGCTTGTATTCCGGATTGGCATTGCCCAGATGCGCGATTACATTACGGATTCTTTCGGCATAGGGACGTGCCGACTGCATCCGCTCCTGCGCCTTGCGCATTTTACTGGCGGCCACCATCTCCATTGCCTTGGTAATCTTCTGCGTGTTTTTGACGCTGGAGATCTTGGACCGGACTTCTTTTCCTGCCGCCATATCAGTTTCCTGTCTGACTATTCACTTGAATGAATGACTTTTTACGCCGTGTACCCGATCAGTTACCAGGTATTGTTCTGCTTGAAGTCATCAAGGGCAGACTTGAGCTTGGCGCTGATGTCATCGTTGTAATCGCCTTTCTCGTTGATTTCCTTCATGAGATCAGCCTGCTCGCTCTTCATGTAACCATGCAGGGCTGATTCGAAATCACCGATTTTCTTCAGCTCAATATCGTCGAGATAGCCGTTTTCGGCGGCATACAGACTCACGGCCATCTCGGCAACGGACATTGGCGAATACTGATTCTGCTTCATCAGCTCCATGACGCGCTGGCCACGTTCCAGCTGCTTGCGGGTGGACTCATCCAGATCCGAGGCAAACTGGGCGAACGCCGCCAGTTCGCGGTACTGGGCCAGCGCCAGTCGTACACCGCCGCCAAGCTTCTTGATGATTTTGGTCTGGGCGGAACCGCCGACTCGGGAGACCGACAGGCCGGCGTTGATGGCCGGGCGGAAACCGGAGTTGAACAGGTCGGTTTCCAGGTAAATCTGGCCGTCGGTAATGGAAATCACGTTGGTCGGCACGAAGGCGGACACGTCGCCGGCCTGGGTCTCGATGATCGGCAATGCCGTCAGCGAACCCGTCTTGCCCTTGACCTTGCCATCAGTCACCTTCTCGACGTATTCGGCATTGACGCGGGCAGCGCGCTCGAGCAGGCGGGAATGCAGATAGAAGACGTCACCCGGAAACGCTTCGCGGCCCGGCGGACGGCGCAGCAACAGCGAAACCTGACGATAGGCCACCGACTGCTTGGACAGATCGTCATAGACGATCAGCGCGTCTTCGCCTTTATCACGGAAATACTCGCCCATGGCGCAACCGGCATAGGCCGAGATGTACTGCATCGCGGCTGAATCGGCGGCGGTGGCTGCGACCACGATCGTGTGATCCATGGCACCGTGTTCTTCCAGCTTGTGAATGACGTTGTTGACCGACGACGCCTTCTGGCCGATGGCAACATAAATACATTTAATGCCGGTATCTTTCTGGTTGATGATCGTGTCGATCGCTACCGCGGTCTTACCGGTCTGACGGTCGCCAATGATCAACTCACGCTGGCCGCGGCCAACCGGCACCATCGAGTCAATGGACTTCAGACCGGACTGCACCGGCTGATCAACCGACTGACGCCAGATAACGCCCGGGGCAATCTTTTCAATCGGCGAGGACTCGGTGGTATCCAGTTCACCCTTGCCGTCAATCGGGTTGCCCAGGCCGTCCACGACACGTCCCAGCAGACCATCACCAACCGGTACTTCCAGGATGCGTTTCGTGCACTTGACCGTGTCACCTTCACTAATGTGCTCGTAGTTGCTCAGCAACACCGCACCGACGGAGTCACGTTCCAGGTTAAGCGCCAGGCCAAATGTGTTACCCGGAAACTCGATCATTTCGCCCTGCATGACATCACTCAGGCCATGCAGACGGGCGATGCCGTCACTCAGACTGACAACCGTACCTTCGGTACGTGACTCAGTCTCCAGGTCCAGATCCTGGATTTTCTTTTTGATCAGATCGCTGATCTCGGTTGCACTGATTTGCATCGTTATTCCTCGTCGACTCTATCGGCGGTTAGACCGCTTAGTGTTCAGTTCTGAATCTGGTCACGTCAGCACTCGAACCCGCTTCAGGCGAGTTCGCTGCGCAATTCCTCCAACTGACCGCGAATGGAAGCATCAATAACCGAATCGCCATTGCGAATGACGGCGCCACCGATAAGCTTTTCATCGGTGCTTTCCGTCAATTCGATCTTGCGATCCAGACGCTTGGCCATGGCGTCAGTTATGCGACTGCGCTGCGCATCCTCGAGCGGGTAAGCGGAAACCACCTCCACATTGGCTAAACCTTCCGCATCCAGCCGGTTTGCTTCGAACAGCGTCTTCATCTCCGGCGCGAACTGCAGGCGTTCGGCCTCAACCAGCACCTGCAGGAAATTCCGCTGCGTTTCGCTCAGCTCACCACCGGCAATACCGCTTACGATATCCAGCAATTGAGCCGCCGTGACTCGCGGGTTCTGCAGTAATGCATGCATCTGTTTGTCGGACACCGCCACTGCCAGTACGGACAGGAGCTCCGACCAGGATTTAAGCGTGCCCTCTTCGCGGGCCTGCTCAAAGGCGGCTTCGGCGTACGGACGAGCGATGGTGGTCTTTTCTAGCATGCGTTACGGTCCTTCAAAGTTTCGCGCAGACTTTATCGAGAACTTCGTTATGCGCGCTTTTATCAACTTCGCGCATCAGAATCTGCTCGGCACCGGCAATCGCCAGGGCCGCCACTTCTGTTTTCAGTTTCTCGCGGGCAGTAGCAATCTCCTGATCGATCTCGGCCTGTGCCGAAGCCTTGACACGATCGGCTTCCGTGCGTGCCTCGGACTTGGCCTCCTCGATCATCTCGTCACCACGCTTCTGGGCCTGGGCGATGATGTCGGAAGCTTTCTGCTTGCCATCATTGACCAGTTCCTGGGAGCGCTCTTCGGCCTGTTCGAGTTCTTGCTTGCCCTTTTCCGCTGCTGCCAGACCGTCGGCGATCTTTTGCTCGCGTTCGGCCATGGCCTTCTGGATGTTCGGCCAGACAAACTTCATCGTCACCAGAATGAAGACGAAGAAGGTCAGGCCCTGTCCGATTAGTGTTGCATTAATATCCACGGTATCTGTCCTCTTGCAGCGTCGACTTGATTAATTCCCGTCGCTACGGCAACGGTCTATTAACTGCCGATTGCAGCAAGCAGCGGGTTACCGAACATCAGCAGGGCTGCGAATGCGACACCGATAATGGACAGCGCGTCGAGCAGACCGGCGACAATGAACATGCGAACCTGCAGCATGCCGGCCATTTCCGGCTGACGGGCCGCGCCTTCAAGAAACTTGCCGCCCAGCAGACCGAAACCAATGCCGGTGCCCAGTGCCGCAAAAGCGAAGATGAGACCGACCGCGATGGCAGTGCTGGCCTGTACTGTAGCGATGAGCTCTTCCATTATGTATCTCCTGTCTTAAATATAGGTATTGTTTAACTTAAATCATCAATGATGTTCGTAAGCCAGTCCGATATAGACGGCGGTGAGCACCATGAAAATAAAGGCCTGCAGCGGTATGACCAGAATGTGGAAAACGGCCCAGATACCGCCCGGTATCCACTGAATCCACCATGGCAGCATGGCGATCAGAATAAAGATCAGTTCGGCGGCATAGAGGTTGCCGAACAGTCGCAGCGCGAGTGACACCGGTTTGGCGATCATCTCGACGACATTGAGAATCAGGTTGAAAGGCACCAGCAGGGGATTGGCGCCAAACGGATGCGTGACAAATTCCTTGGCAAAGCCGCCGACACCCTTGCCTTTCAGGCCATAGTAGATGATCAGCAGGAACACGGTGATCGACAGGCCAAAGGTCGCATTCGGGTCCGCCGACGGCACGACGCGCAGGTATTCCAGGCCGAAGACATCATGGGCCAAGCGCGGCAGCCAGTCCACCGGAATCAGGTCCATGAGATTCCACAGCAGCACCCAGACGAAAATCGTCAGGCACAGCGGCCCCATGAAGGCGCGCGGACCGGGAAAACTCTCGCGCACGGTCTTGTCGGCGAACTCGACCAGTGTTTCGACAAAATTCTGTACCCGTCCCGGCACGCCGGCGGTTGCGCGGTTGGCGCCCATACGGAAGAACCAGATCATCAGCAGGCCCAGCACCCAGGAGAAGAACAGGGTGTCGACGTGCAGACTCCAGAAACCTTCACCAACCTTGAGGTGGGTCAGGTGATGGGTAACGTATTCCGTTGGTGACGGCGCAGCACTCGCCATGATTATCGTATCCTCAAGCTTTATTCTGTTTTTTCGGCCGCCCGGTTCTTGGCCCCGGCTATTTGCCATCGGGCCGGAACCAGAGCAGGGCCATCCAGTAACCTGTCAGCCCCGGCACAAACGTGCTTAACAGGGCGATGTAGTATTCCGGGAAATACTTTGCCGACAACCCGAACACTATGGCGGCCGACGCCAGTTTGACGGCGGCCCCCTGAAACAAAGCGAAAACCGCCGACCGCGGGTCTTCACCGCGGCGACGAAACGCGTAGAGCGCGAAGATTAATGTCAGGCCGGCGCCAATGCCGCCCCCGACTAGTGCAGCCAGTGCTTCGCGCATACCGGCAACGATTGCCCAGACCAGCGCGCCCGCCATTCCGATTCCTATCTGCCAGCCGGCAATGCGCAAAGGCACTGTCTGTGGCGCTGTGGGTCGCGACTGCATCTTGGTAAAAACGGCGCGAGTATAATTTTTGCTAATGGATTGTTCAACGACTGTTCGTCGCCGAATCCGTCAGCTGACGTATAAGCCGTTCAATTTGCTTACTTTATGTGCTGTAAAATTCCATCCAGCTCGTCCAGTGAGCTGTAGTGGATCACCACGCTGCCACGGCCTTTCTGACCGGATTTGATCTCCACCCGGGCGCCGAGACGCTCGGCCAGGTCCTGTTCCAGGCCGGTAATATTGGGGTCACGACGCCGGCCGCCGGTCTTCTTTGCCGGCGACTGGTCACCGGCGTGCAGCTGGCGCACCATCTGTTCGGTGGCGCGCACCGACAGCCCCTTGCTCACCACCTTGCGTGCCGCCTCCATCTGCCGCGCCTGGGTCAGGCCCAGCAGGGCGCGGGCGTGGCCCATTTCCAGGTCACCCGATTCAACCATCTCGCGCACTTCCGGGCGCAGCTCCAGCAAGCGCATGAGATTGCTCACCGATGCGCGTGAGCGACCGACCGCATCGGCCACCCCGTCGTGGGTCATCTCGAACTCGTGCAGCAGCCGCTCGAGCGCCCGCGCCTCCTCGATCGGGTTGAGGTTTTCGCGCTGGATGTTCTCGATCAGCGCCAGGCACATCGCCGCCTGATCCGAAACATCGCGAATGACCGCCGGAATCTCGTGCAGGCCGGCCAGCTGCGCGGCGCGCCAGCGGCGCTCGCCGGCGATGATCTCGTAACGGCCCTCGGCAATCGGTCGCACGACGATCGGCTGCACCACGCCCTGGGCCTTGATCGAGTCGGCCAGCTCCTGCAGCCGCTCGGTCTTCATGTCGATGCGCGGCTGGTAGCGGCCGCGCTGGATCAGGTCCACCGGCAGCGCCTTGAGCAGATCGTCGCCCTGCTTTTCCTCGCTCAGCAGTTCTTCCGGGTTGCGCCCGGCGATCAGTGCGTCAAGACCGCGACCGAGTCCTCTTTTCTTGGCTGCCATCAGTTATCTGTCTTCCGTCATGTGGAACCGTGGGAGCGGCGACCCCGCCGCGAACACGTTCGGCCCGGGGTCGGGCCTCCTACTAATCTTGTTTGCTATTCAACTTACGCCGCGCTGCTGCGTTCCCGCCGCAGCATCTCGCCAGCCAGCGCCAGGTAGGCCAGCGCGCCGCGCGAGGTGCGATCGTAGATCAGCGCCGGCAGGCCGTGGCTCGGCGCCTCGGCCAGGCGCACGTTGCGCGGGATGATCGTGTGGTAGACCTTATCACCAAAATGCTCCATCAACTGCGCCGAAACCTGGCAGGCCAGGTTGTTGCGCGGGTCGTACATGGTCCGCAGCAACCCCTCGATCTGCAGTTCCGGGTTCAGGTACTTGCGGATCTTCTCGATCGTTTCCATCAGGGCCGTCAGCCCCTCCAGCGCGTAATACTCGCACTGCATCGGGATCATGACGGTATGCGAAGCCACCAGCGCATTGACCGTCAGCATGTTCAGCGCCGGCGGGCAGTCGATGAAAATGTAATGATAATGGTCGTTGATCGGTTCCAGCGCCTTGCGCAGACGCATCTCGCGCGCCAGCTCCTCGAGCAGCGCGACCTCGGCGCCGGTCAGATCGGCATTCGCCGGCAACAGCTGGAACCCACCCTGCGGTGATTCAACAATCGCCTCGCGAATCGGCACATCGTCCATCAATACGTCATAGCTGCTGCGCTTGAGCGCGTGCTTGTCGATGCCGCTGCCCATCGTCGCGTTGCCCTGCGGATCCAGATCGATCAGCAACACCCGGCGCTTGGTGGCCGCCAGCGAGGCAGCCAGGTTGACGCTGGTCGTGGTCTTGCCGACGCCGCCTTTCTGATTGGTGACTGCAATGATCTTGGCCATGGGTTAGCTGTTGGTCGGTTCCGGGTAGGCTTGAGTTATTATTGCATGAGCCTTCCGGCAGGGGGAACGGCCGATGGCACAAGTGCTCAGGTATTAAACCACAGCTCGATCAGTGAACGCGGCCCGTCAACGCCGGGCACGCTCAGTTCATGGCCGCGATAATCGATCGACAGGTCAACGACACTGTCCAGCTCGCCGGCATCGGGCGCTGCCTTCATCGCCAGCAGCCGACCGCCCGGTGCCAGCAGCGGCTGTGCCCAGCGACACAGCTTGTCGAGTCCCGCCAGCGCCCGCGCGCTGACGACATCGAAAAGCGCCTCTGGAGCGTACTCGGTGACCCGTTCGCGCACCACCTCGATATTGTTCAGATCCAGCTGCATGCGCACCTGCTGCAGGAAGCGGGTCTTCTTCGAGTTGCTGTCGAGCAGCACCCAGTGCTGGTCCGGGCGCGCCAGTGCCAGTACCACGCCCGGCAGACCGGCCCCGGTGCCGATGTCGAGACAGCGGCGATCGGATTCGCGCAGATGGGGTAACAGGCTGAGACTGTCGAGCAGGTGGTAGGCGACCATGGCCTGCGGATCACGCACGGCGGTCAGATTGTAGGCCTGGTTCCAGTGCACCAGCAGTTCCAGGTAGTCGAGCAGCGCTGCCTGCGGCAGCGCCGCCGGATCCAGGCCCAGCGCCGTGATGCCGGTCTCCAGTTCGGCGGCAAGCGCCTGGCGATCGATTCCGGCCTCGGCCCTGGGTGCGTTAATGGTCAGGCGCTCCGTGCCAGCTCGCCGGCGGCACGTTTTTTCAGGTGCACGCGCAGCAACGAGATTGCCGCCGGGGTCACGCCCGGAATGCGTGCCGCCTGGCCGAGGCTGTGTGGCCGGTGACTTTTCAGTTTCTGCAACACTTCGGCCGACAGGCCGCGGACCTGGTCGTAGTCGATGTCATCCGGCAACGGCGTCGACTCGTTGTGGCGGTTGCGCTCGATTTCCTCGCTTTGGCGGTCGATGTAACCGCGATATTTGGCCTGGATCTCGATCTGTTCGGTGACCACCGCGTCCATCTCCGGCAGCTCGACCGGCAACAGCGCCAGCTTGTCCAGCGTCACCTCTGGCCGGCTCAGCAACTGCAGCAGCGACGCTTCCTTGCGCAGCGCCTGGCCGAACACGCGCTCGGCGTCGGCCGCCGGTACTTGCGCCGGTGTCAGCTGCGTCGATTCGAGTCGCGCCCAAGCCCGGTCGATCGCTTCACGCTTGAGATCAAACAGCTGCCACTGCGCGTCACCGACCAAACCGAGGTCGCGACCACGACCGGTCAGGCGCAGGTCGGCGTTGTCCTCGCGCAGCTGCAGCCGGTACTCGGCACGGCTGGTAAACATGCGGTACGGCTCGCTGGTACCGCGCGTAATGAGATCATCGATCAGCACGCCGACGTAGGCCTCGTCACGCCCAGGACTCCAGGGCTCCCTGTCGCACAGCCGACAGACCGCGTTCAGCCCGGCGACCAGCCCCTGGGCGGCGGCTTCCTCATAGCCGGTGGTGCCGTTGATCTGGCCGGCGAAGAAAAGGCCGCCGAGGAAACGCGTTTCCAGCCATGGATACAGATCGCGCGGGTCGAAATAGTCGTACTCGATGGCGTACCCCGGCCGCGTGATATGGGCGTTCTCGAAGCCGGCGATCGAGCGTACCAGCGCCTGCTGGACGTCGAACGGCAGACTCGTGGAAATACCGTTCGGGTAGACCTCGCTGGCGCGCAAGCCTTCCGGCTCGATAAAAATCTGATGTGCGGGCTTGTCGGCGAAGCGCACCACCTTGTCCTCCACCGACGGACAGTAGCGCGGCCCGGCACCCTCGATGTCGCCGCTGAACATGGGCGAACGCTCAAGGTTGGCGCGGATGATGTCGTGGGTGCACTCGTTGGTATAGGTAATGTGGCAAACCGTCTGCTCCGGATGGTCGGCGGCCGAACCGGTGAACGAGAACACCGGCCGCGGATCGTCGCCCGGCTGCACTTCCAGCTGCGTGTAGTCGATCGAGCGACCGTCGATGCGCGGCGGCGTGCCGGTCTTCAGCCGACCGACGCGGAACGGCAGTTCACGCAACCGTTGCGCCAGCGCATTGCTCGGCGGATCGCCGGCGCGACCGCCCTGGTAATGGGTCTCGCCCATGTGGATGCGGCCGCCGAGGAACGTACCCACCGTCAGCACCACCGCCGGTGCATGGAAAGCCAGTCCCATCTGCGTAACCACGCCGGTGACGCGCTCGCCGTCGACGATCAGGTCGTCAACGGCCTGTTGGAAGATAAACAGGTTCGGCTGCGACTCCAGCGCCGCGCGCACGTTGACCCGATACAGGCTGCGGTCGATCTGCGCGCGGGTGGCGCGCACCGCCGGTCCCTTGCTGGCGTTCAGGCGGCGGAAATGGATACCGCTATGATCGGCGGCGCGCCCCATGAGGCCACCGAGCGCATCGATCTCTTTCACCAGGTGGCCCTTGCCGATGCCGCCGATCGCCGGGTTGCAGGACATCTGGCCGAGCGTATCGATGGCGTGCGTCAGCAACAGCGTGCGCGCGCCCATGCGCGCGGCCGCGAGTGCGGCTTCGGTGCCGGCGTGGCCACCGCCGACGACGATGACATCGTATTGTTGTTCCGTTGCTGTCATTTGCCTTTCGCTACCTGCCCTTGCCGGACTGCCCGTGTCGCTTCCGAATCCAGTCGATCACCGTCCCTGGCGCTTCGTCCGGCCGTCGAAACCCAAACTGTGAGTGACGTTACCCTAAAGACTGGGAAAAACCGGGACCATGCAAAATTGCCACGCCGACGGGCGCCTGATCGAAATTACCATTATAGGCGTACAGCGACGCCATGACGACGGTTCCGTGCTGTTCAGCCGGACTTCGTTCACCGCGAAGGGAGACAAGACCTGATGGAAGACGGGCATCCACCGCACCGCCGGCAGCGACCGTGGACGTAGCACCCGGCCGGGCCCTACTGTCGATTGTGTTACTGGTCGCCCTGACGGGCCGGGCGGATCCACGGCCACCTCAAGTACATGGACTGCCCTGGCAAATCCGGGGACGGCTCCGGCCAGCAGAAAAAGGACTGACCGGACCGCTATAACGCTATTTCAGCGCCTCGCGCAGGAACTGCGGCAGCGCCATTGCGCCCTGATGCAGCTCGGTATTGTAGTAGCGGGTCGGCAGGTCGCAGCGGCGCAGCTCCGCGGCGTTGCTGACGTCGATGTTCTTGCCGGCCATAGTCGCCGACCACCAGCCAGACGGATAAGTGCACTGCGGAAACGGCAACACCTGGACGCTGTCGAAGCCGGCGGCGCGCAGGCCCTGGTTGATCTCCTGCAACAGCTCCATGTCGAACAGCGGCGATTCGCTCTGCGCCACCACAATGCCGCCGTCGCGCAGCGTCTTATAGCAGTCGCGGTAGAACGCCTCGCCGAACAGCCGGCTGGCCTGGCCCACCGGGTCGGTGGTATCGAGGAGGATGACGTCGGCGCTGTTCGCCTCGGCGTCGCGCATCCAGGCGATGGCGTCCTGGTAAAGCAGCGTCGCGCGCGGATCGTCATTGGCCTCGCAGAGTTCCGGGAAAAAGCGTTCGCACACCCGCGTGACGCGCTCGTCGAGCTCGATCTGCGTCGCGCGCTGTACCTCATCATGGCGCAGAACTTCCCGCAGGGTACCGCAATCACCGCCGCCGACCACGATCACGTCACGCGGTGCCGGGTGTCGGTAGAGTGCCGGGTGGCTGAGCATTTCATGATAGACGAAGTTGTCGCGGCTGGTGAGCATCACCAGACCGTCCAGCGTCAGCAGATTGCCAAACGATTCAGTGGCATAGACCTCTATACGCTGGTACTCGGACTGCTCCTCGTGCAGTCGCGCGGTGGTCTTCAGCGCCAGGCCGAAGCCGTCACTCGTTTCGGTAAACCAGTTCTGATCCAGTGTCATGGGCAACGTTCCGGGTATTGTAAGGGGTCGCTTGAAGGCGGCGCATGATAGCGGCTTTACATGACAAAAACGAGTCAGCCGGCCTGGTGAGCGCTCTTGACCTCGACGTAATGCTCGGCCGAGTAGCGCAGCGACTCGAGCTCTTCGGCGTTGAGCTCGCGCACCTGTTTCACCGGGCTGCCCATGTACAGATACCCCGCCGCCAGGCGCTTGCCGCCCGGCACCAGGCTACCGGCGGCCAGCATGACGTCGTCCTCGAGCACGGCGCCGTCCATGATGATGGCGCCCATGCCGATCAGGCAGCGATTGCCGACCGTGCAGGCGTGCAGGATCACCCGGTGGCCAGCGGTAACATCGTCACCCACAGTCAGGGTATAGCCACCGGGACTGAATTTGCCATCGTGGGTGACATGCAGTACCGAATTGTCCTGGATATTCGTACGCGCGCCGATACGCACACTGTTGACGTCGCCGCGAATCACCGTCATCGGCCAGACCGAGCTGTCCTCACCCAGCACCACATCGCCAATCACCAGTGCCGCGTCATCGACGTAGGCGCCCTTGCCCAGTTGTGGCGTTTTGCCGTGATAGCTCCGCAAAGCCATGAGTCTGCATCCTTAATTGAAATCTGGCGTTGATGATAAAAGATCGGCATGTCCATGTCAGGCGAACACTGCTTGACGTCGCAGCCCGGCCACGGTTAATTGACCGCCATGAACGACGATTACCCGGCCGACGATGCCTGCCGTATTCCCGCCGATGGCAGCTTTCGCATCGACAGCGCCGCCCAACAACCACCGGCCGACTTCAACAGCCGCCAGATACGGGCATTGTTTAAGGCAGGTATCAGCGGTCTGGACGATCTGCAGCGCCGCTTTTACGCCCAGAACAGCCATGCCCTGCTGCTCATCTTCCAGGGCATGGACGCAGCCGGCAAGGACGGGACCATCCGGGCGGTGCTGCGTGAGGTCGATCCGGCCGGCTGCCAGGTCAAGTCGTTCAAACAACCCAGCAGTCTGGAACTGAAACACGATTTTCTCTGGCGCACCATGTCGCACTTGCCGGAACGCGGCCATATCGGTGTTTTCAATCGCAGCTATTACGAGGAAGTGTTGATCGCGCGCGTGCATCCGGAACTTCTGGCAGCGCAGAAACTGCCGCCACTGGCCGACCCCGCCGATCGCTGGCAGCAACGTTATGAATCCATCTGCGAACACGAACACCATCTGGCACGCAACGGCACGCTGATCCTGAAGTTCTTCCTGAACATTTCCGCCACCGAGCAACGCCGGCGCTTTTTGAAGCGACTGGAGCAACCGGAAAAGCACTGGAAGTTTTCCGCGCAGGACGTCGCGGAACGCGGCTACTGGCAGGACTACATGCACGCCTACGAACAGGCACTGAATGCCACGTCACGGCCCTGGGCACCGTGGTACGCGGTGCCGGCGGACGACAAGACCTACATGCGCTACAAGGTTGCGGACATCGTGACGCGGACGCTGCAACGCCTCGATCCCCGCTATCCGACGCCGGAGCCGGCGCTACTGGAACAGTTGCAGGCAGCGCGCCGGACGCTGAAAAACGAATGAGCCGGTGCCGCCCACGGGGCGGCACCGGCTGATGCCTGACTGTTACAGCTGCGCCTTGGCCTTCGCCAAGGCGCGCTTGTACATGCCCTTGGCATTCTCCTCGACGGCTGCCAGGTTGTCCGGCTCACCGACGATGATCGCACCGACCATGCCCATGGCAAAGTGCGGATCGCACTTGTAAAGATACAGGCCCTCGACATCGAAAGTCTTGCTGACATCATTCCCCAGTTGTGTTTTCCAGGGTTCCGCTCCTTCCGGGATGTTGCCCTTCTCGAAATTATTATTATGGCCGCCCATATTAACCCAGCTGACACTGTCACCCGGCTTGATCTTCAGGACCATGGGATCGTAGGCGGTAGAACGGGCCGTTATGGTATGCCTTTCGGCACCACCACTGCTGTCCGCACCGTCACTGTCAGCAGCGGCAGTCGCCGTTGCACTATCGCCGCTGTCCGTATTATCAGCGGCCGTTGTGGTTTCCGCAGTAGCTGAATCACTGTCAGCTGCTGATTCCGTCGTTGCGCTGTCCGCTGGCGCATCAGTCCCGCTCGGGCTAGACCGCTCGCCGTTATCACTGCAGGCACTTGCCAGTCCCAGCAGGAAGGCAAGCAATATCACTTTACTCAGTATCAGACTCGGTTTCATCGATATAACTCCTCTGCACGGGCACGATTTAATTAATGTCCTACACCGCGCCGTCATAAATTTAGGATAATGCGACAGGGTTCATTTTCATTACTCAGCTTTGAGCACAATAACAGCTATACGTTCCGCTTTGCGACTGATGCAGTGCAAGGTTAGACTCATCCGCCATGGATACCACGGCACTGAAACAGGCTATCGAACAGCGCTGGCAGGACAGCGTCCTGCCCGAACTTGTCCAGTACATTAAAGTACCGAACAAGTCGCCGTTATTCGACCCGGACTGGGCCGAGCATGGCTACATGGATACAGCGGTCGAGCAATTTGCCGACTGGTGCGGGCGCGAAGGACCGGCGGACATGCAACTGGAAATCGTCCGCCTGGCCGGGCGCACGCCGTTGCTGTACATCGAGATTCCGGCCAGCGGCGACAGTGATGAAACTGTGTTGCTGTACGGTCATCTCGACAAGCAACCGGAAATGACCGGTTGGCGCGCCGGTCTGGGACCGTGGCAGCCGGTCATCGAGGGCGATCGGCTCTACGGCCGTGGCGGTGCCGACGACGGCTACGCCACCTTCGCCTCGTTGCTGGCGGTACGCATGCTGGCCGAACAGGACCTGCCGCACGCCCGCTGCGTGATCCTCATCGAGGCCAGCGAGGAAAGCGGCAGCCCCGACCTGCCCGCCTACATCGATCACCTGAGCGCACGCATCGGCACACCGGCGCTGGTCATCTGCCTGGACTCGGGCTGCGGCAACTACGACCAGCTGTGGTGCACGACCTCGCTGCGCGGTCTGGTCGGTGGCGATCTCTGCGTCGAGGTGCTGGACGAGGGTGTTCATTCCGGCGACGCCAGCGGCATCGTGCCGTCCAGTTTCCGCCTGACCCGCCAGCTGCTCGAACGCATCGAGGACGCCGGCGACGGCCGCATCCGCGTCGATGCCTGCCATGTCGACATTCCCGCCACGCGCCGCCAGCAGGCCGAACGCGCCGCCGCGGTACTCGGCAACAGCTGCTACGAACGCTTCCCGTTCGCCAGCGACACGCAACCGAACAGCATTGAACCGGCCGAATTGATCCTGAACCGGACCTGGCGGCCGGCGCTGGAAATCACCGGCGCCGCCGGTCTGCCGCCGCTGGCCGACGCCGGCAACGTGCTGCGGCCGGCGACGACACTGAAACTGTCGCTGCGCCTGCCGCCGACCTGTGACGCCGCCGCCGCCGCCGCGGCGCTGAAGCAGGCGCTGGAATCTGCACCGCCGCAGGGCTGCCGGGTGCACTTCAATCCTGAATGGTGTGCCGGCGGCTGGCACGCGCCGCTGCTGCCCGACTGGCTGGACCAGGCCCTCGACCAGGCCTCGCAGCAGCATTTCGGCAAGCCGGTGATGCACATGGGCGAAGGCGGTTCGATCCCGTTCATGGGTATGCTTGGCGAAAAATTCCCGCAGGCGCAGTTCCTGGTCACCGGCGTGCTCGGCCCGCAATCCAACGCCCACGGTCCGAACGAATTCCTGCACCTGCCGACGGCGATGAAGCTCACCGCCTGCGTTGCCGAAATCCTCGCCGCGCACGACCAGGCCGGCGCCCGCGCATGAACAGCGTCAGGCCCACCGAACAGCAGTCCGGCAGCGTGCGCTGGAGCATCGACCGCTCGCGCGGGCTGTATCACATTCCGGCATGGACCGACGGCTATTTCGACATCGCCGCCAACGGCCACCTGCAGGCGCAGCCACAGGGTCGTGGCGGACCGGCCATCGACCTGCACCGGCTGAGCGACGAGATCACCGCCAGCGGCCTGCCGCTGCCGGTGCTGGTGCGCTTCCCGGATATTCTCGGCCACCGCATCGACACGCTGTGCGCGGCATTCGATCACGCCCGCGGCCAACTCGGTTATGCCGGCCGCTACACGCTGGTCTACCCGATCAAGGTCAACCAGCAGCAGCGCGTGGTCCAGGAGATCATCGACCACGGCGGCGAGCGCATCGGCCTGGAGGCCGGCAGCAAGCCGGAGTTGCTGTGCATCATGGCGCTGGCCACCCCCGGCAGCACGATCATCTGCAACGGTTACAAGGACCGCGAGTACATCCAGCTGGCGCTGATCGGCCAGCAGCTGGGCCTGAACGTCCACATCGTCGTCGAAAAACTGTCCGAGCTGGAACTGGTGATCCAGGCGAGCCGGTCAATGGCCGTGCGGCCACGGCTCGGCATCCGCCTGCGGCTGGCGTCGGTCGGTGCCGGCAAATGGCAGAACTCCGGCGGCGAGAAATCCAAGTTCGGCCTGACCGCCGGCCAGGTGCTGGCCGCCTTCGAACGCCTGCAGCGGGCGGACATGGCCGACTGCCTGCAGCTGATGCACTTTCATATCGGCTCGCAGGTTACCGACATCCAGCAGATCCAGCGCGCCCTGCGCGAGGGCGCGCGCTACTACGCCGAACTGCGCGCCGCCGGCGCACCGATCACCACGGTCGATCTCGGCGGCGGCCTCGGCGTCGACTACGAGGGCACCGGCTCGCGCAACGCCTGCTCGATGAACTACACCGTCGACGCCTATGCCGAGGCCATCGTCCGCGCCTTCGCCGAGGTCGCCCGCGAGCACGCGCTGCCGGAACCGGATCTCATCACCGAGTCGGGCCGCGCCCTGACCGCGCATCACGCGATGCTGATCACCAACGTCATCGACGTCGATCCGGCACCGGGCAACCTGCAGCCGGCACCACCGAAGAGCGACGCGCCGGCGGTGCTGCATGATCTCTGGCAAATCCTCGCCAGCCTTGAGCAGCGCGGCGCCCTGGTCAGCTACTACGCCGCGCTCAACGACCTGGAACGCGCGCAGGAAATGTTCACCTACGGTGTTATCCGCCTCGATCAGCGTGCCCACGCCGAGGCCATCTTCTATGCCATCGCCCGCCGCGTACGCCACTGGCTACGCTACGACGACAACGCCCAGCGCGAGGTGCTGAACGAACTCAATGAGCGCCTGGCCGACAAGTACTTCTGCAACTTCTCGCTATTCCAGAGCCTGCCGGACAGCTGGGCCATCGATCAGGTGTTCCCGATCGTGCCGCTACACCGGCTGCAGGAATGGCCGTCGCGGCGCGCCCTGATCGAGGATCTGACCTGCGATTCCGACGGCCGCATCGATCTCTACGTCGACGGTGAGGGCATCGAGACCAGCCTGCCGCTGCACAAGCCGAACGCCAACGAACCCTACCTGCTCGGCATCTTCCTGCTCGGCGCCTACCAGGAAATCCTCGGCGACATGCACAACCTGTTCGGCGACACCGGCTCGATCAACGTCGAGCTGGATAGCGATGGCGGCTATCGCCTGACCGGCGCGCACCGTGGCGACAGCGTCGCCGACCTGCTGCGCTACGTGCAGGTCGACGTCGACCGCCTGCGCGCCCGCTTCGCCGAGCGCATCGACGCCTCGGCGCTCGATGCGGCCACGCGCGCAAACTATCTCGACTTCCTCAACCAGGGACTCGAGGGCTACAGTTATCTGGAAGAATAATCGCTGACCGAAGCAGTTGATCCACGGCTTGCGCTTGTCACGCTGGCGCTAGCCATTCACCATTCACTAATTGCCAATTAACCAGTTAACCAAGCAACCATGATAAAGACCGGTGTCATCGGCCTAGGCGCAATGGGCGCGCACATGGCCCGTAACCTGCACGCCAACGATTTGCTCGCCGCGGTCTGGAACCGCAGCCGCGACAAGGCCGAGAGCCTGGCCGGTGAAACCGGCTGCCAGGTGGCCGACAGCCCGGCCCAGCTGGCCGAGCTGTGCGACGTCATCATCACCTGCGTGTCGCGCGATGACGACGTCCTCGACGTTGTCGACCAGCTGCTGCCCGGCATCCAGCCCGGCGGCGTGGTCGCCGATACCTCGACGGTCAACGCCAGTACCGCGCAGACGGCGGCGGCGCGGCTTGCCGACGCCGGCGGCTTCTTTCTCGACTGCCCGGTTTCCGGCGGCGTCGAGGGCGCGCGCCAGGGCACGCTGGTAACCATGGTCGGCGGCGACGTCCAGGCGCTGGAGCGGGCGCGGCCGGCGTTGGAGGCGATCGCCGGCAATGTCATTTACATGGGCGAATCCGGCAGCGGCCAGGCGACCAAGGCCGTCAACCAGCTGATGGCCGCCGGTATCAACCAGGCGGTCACCGAGGCGCTGGCCTTCGGCGAGAGCCTGGGACTGGACATGGACAAGGTCGTCGACGTGGTCTCGGCCGGAGCCGCCGGTAACTGGTTCGTCGAGCATCGCGGCAAGACCATGCTCAAGGGCGTATTCGATCCCGGCTTCAAGCTCGGCCTGCATCACAAGGATCTCGGCATCTGCCGGTCGATGGCACTGGAGAAGACCGGTATCAGCCTGCCGCTGGTGGAAATGACGCTGATCCACTACCAGAAGCTGATGGACGAGGGCCACGCCGACGAGGACATCTCGGCATTGTTCCGGCTCAAGCAGCGCCAACACCTGGAAGGCCCGAAGTAAGCGGACGGCTGAACTCGCCAGCCGGTCATCGGTCTATTGCTGTTTGACGGGGTCGGCGCAATGTGCAGAATGAGCGCACCCCGTACAGATAACCTACAGTTTTTACAGTCCAATCACTGGCAATAAATACAATAACCGGAGCCAGCGGCTGGTCGGTACGACCGGCTTAAAAGACTAATGACGACCCTGATCGAAGTCAGCGAACTGCACAAGCGTTTCGGCATCCTGCATGCCGTGAATAATGTGTCGTTCAACGTACAGCGCGGTGAAGTGTTGGGCTTTCTCGGCCCCAACGGCGCCGGCAAGTCCACGACCATGAAAATGATCACCGGCTTCCTCGAGCCGACCGGCGGCACGATCCGGGTTGCCGGCCACGACGTGCAGGACGAACCCATTCAGGTTAAAAGGCGCATCGGTTACCTGCCGGAGGGCGCGCCCAGCTATGGCGAGATGACGGTGCAGAGCTTCCTCGAATTCGTCGCCGAAGTCCGCGGCGTGCCGAGAAGCCAGCGCCAGGACCGCATTCGTGACGTCATCGACAAGATTCACCTGGAAAGCGTCGTCGAGCAGACCATCGAAACCCTGTCCAAGGGTTACAAGCGCCGTGTCGGTATTGCACAGGCGCTGCTGCACGATCCAGAAATCCTGATCCTGGATGAACCCACCGACGGCCTCGATCCGAACCAGAAACACGAAGTACGCCTGCTAATCCAGGAAATGGCTGCCGACAAGGCGATCATCATTTCCACGCACATACTTGAGGAAGTCGACGCGGTCTGCTCGCGTGCGGTGATCATTGCCGCCGGACGGATACTGTTCGACGGCACGCCGACCGAACTGCAGGCCCGCTCGGACATGCACAATGCCGTCACCCTGATCGTCGACCCGGCCACCGCAGCCGCGGCCGAGACGGCGCTCAACGGGCTCGACGATGTCGAACGCGTCGAGCGCATCGCCGAACAGGGCGACCAGGTCACCCTGCTGGCGGTACCGCACGCCGGCCGCGAGATCATCACCGCGATCGGCGAGACGATTCACCGCAATAACTGGGCGGTGCAGTCGCTACGGGTCGAATCCGGCCGCCTGGATGACGTCTTTCGCCAGATCACGATGCCGCACAGTACCGAGGGACAACGCGAATTCAGTAACCGGGCGGCCTGACCATGAACAATATCTTTGCCATTTTCAAACGCGAATTCGTCGGCTATTTCGCCACGCCGGTCGCCTACGTTTTTATCGTCATCTTCCTGTTTCTGACCGGCGTTTTCACGTTCTACCTGGGCTCGTTCTTCGAACGCAACCAGGCCGATCTGCAGCCGTTCTTCAACTTCCATCCGTGGCTGTACCTGTTCCTGATCCCGGCGATCGCCATGCGCCTGTGGTCGGAAGAACGCAAGAGCGGCACCATCGAACTGCTGATGACACTGCCGCTATCCACCGCCCAGGCGGTCATCGGCAAATACCTGGCGGCCTGGGCCTTCAGTGCGGTTGCCCTGGCGCTGACATTTCCGATGGTGCTGACGGTCAATTACCTCGGCGATCCGGACAACACCGTCATCGTCGCCGGTTACATCGGCAGCCTGTTGATGGCCGGCGGCTTTCTCGCCATCG
The DNA here is from genome assembly GCF_024808875.1 of Methylohalomonas lacus. Lineage (GTDB taxonomy): Bacteria > Pseudomonadota > Gammaproteobacteria > Methylohalomonadales > Methylohalomonadaceae > Methylohalomonas > Methylohalomonas lacus. Next base: position 81,822 of record NZ_JANUCT010000008.1, on the reverse strand, counting down.
GCTCGTGCATCTCGGCCCTGACCAAGAGCCAGGTCATCGCCTTCGTCGTCAGCGTGGTTATCTGCTTCCTGTTCCTACTCAGCGGCTTTCCGCTGGTACTGGATTTCTTCAAGGGCTGGGCGCCGCAGGCCATCGTCGACGTAATCGCCTCGTTCAGCTTCTTCACGCATTTCGATTCCATCAAGAAAGGCGTGATTGATGCCCGCGACATGATCTTCTTTACCACGCTGATTGCTTTCTGGCTGTACGCCAACGTTGTCACCATCGAAGCCAAGAAAGCGAGCTGATTGACCATGCGTAGCAAACAATTGTCATCCGGCACCGGTCTCGTCCTCGCGGCGTGCCTGTTCATCTCAATCAACATCATCGTCAATGCGACGCTGACAAACTGGCGCGTCGACCTGACCGAGAACGATCTTTACACACTCTCCAACGGCACACTGAACATCCTCGACAACATCGACGAGCCAGTCACGCTACGGATGTACTTTTCCCGCGACCAGCTGCTCGGCTACCCGCAATTACTGAACTACGGCGTGCGCGTGCGCGACATGCTGCGCGAATACGAGGCGCACTCCGACGGCAAGCTGCATTTTGAAGTGGTCGATCCGAAACCGTTCACCGACCTTGAGGACCGCGCCGTTGCCGATGGCGTGCGCAGCGTACCGGTGGGCAATTCGGGTGAGCAGGCCTACTTCGGCCTAGTCGGCAGCAACTCCATCGACGACACCGAGGTCATTCCGTTCTTTTCCCCGAGCCGCGAAAGCGAACTCGAGTACGAACTGTCGAAGATGGTCTACAAACTCGCCAACCCGGATCAGCAGGTCGTCGGCGTGATCGGCGATCTGCCCCTGTTCAAGGGTGAAGGTGCCGGCGGCAACGTCGCCTGGCCGATCATTCGCGTAATGCGCGAGTTCTTCGATGTGCGTGAACTGGCGACTGATGCTTCCTTCATCAGCAATGACATCGAGGTGCTGATGGTCGTGCATCCGAAGAGCCTGCCCGAAGAAACGCTTTATGCCATCGATCAGTTTGCCCTAGACGGCGGCAAGCTCATGGTGTTCGTGGATCCCTTCGCCGAGGCCGATAAATCGCGTCCCGATCCGCAAAATCCGCGTGCGATGCCGGATCGCGATTCCGAACTGGCAACCCTGTTCGACCCTTGGGGTATCCGTATCCCGGAAGACAAGATCGTCGGCGACATGGACAACGCCATCCGCGTGCAGCATCGCGGCGAGCGCGGCACCCAGGAAGTCCCCTACCTGCCGTGGCTGCAGCTGGGCGAGGACACCATCAACCGCGAGGACTTCATCACCAGCCAGCTCAAGCGGGTCCAGCTCGGCACCAGCAGCTATATCGAGCTGGCCGATGACTCGCAACTGTCGCTGGAACCGTTGCTGCAGACGTCGACGCAATCGACGCTACTGGAACGCGATCTGATCCTGCTGCAGCGCGATCCGAACGTCATTATCGAAAACTTCGCAGCCAGCGGGCGTAACTTTACGCTGGCGGCCCGCATCAGCGGACCGATCAAGACCGCCTTCCCGGACGGACCGCCGCGGACTGAACAGCGCCGTCGCGATGACGAACAACGGGAGTCGCTGAGCGAGGGCGAGCTCAATGCCGTCGTGGTTGCGGATACCGACATTCTCAGCAATCGCTTCTGGATCCGCGAAAGAAGCCAGTACGGCATGCAGGTACCAGAACCGATCGCCGACAACGGTGACTTCGTCGTCAATGCCCTGGACAACCTGTCGGGCAATACCGACCTCATCAGCCTGCGCAGCCGCGGCACCTTCGATCGGCCGTTCGAGGTGGTCGAGCGCCTGCGCCGCAACGCCGAAGCGGAATACCGCGAACGCGAACAGCAGCTGCAGAGCAAACTGCAGGAGGCACAGTCACGCATTGAGCAGCTGCAACAGGAACAGGGCGTTTCCGGGCTCATCATGAGCGAGGAACAGGCCCAGGCGATCGAGGAATCGCGCCGCCAGCAGCTTGAAGTCCGCCAGGAGCTGCGCGAAGTGCAACACAACCTGCAAAAGGATATCGAGCGACTGGCGTCACGCCTGCGTTTCATCAACATCGGTCTGGTCCCGTTGCTGATCGCCTTCGTTGCCATCGGCGTCGGCCTGTACCGTACCTACATTCGTCAACGCCGTTGAGTGGAGCGACCGCATGAATCGCAATAACCTGATCGCGCTCGCCGCCATTACACTGACCGTGGTCATTGCGGCGGCAGTCGTCGTCAGCAAGGACCGCGCACCAACTTCCATGAGTCATGAGCTGCTGTTCCCGGCGCTGGTCGACAACGTCAATAATGCCGCCACCATCAATCTGACCAGCAACCGCCACAAGACCATTCTCGAGCGTGACGGCGAAACCTGGTACATCGCCAACAGCGACGACTACCCGGCGCTGTTCGACAAGGTGCGCTCGCTGCTCATCAACCTCAGCGGCCTGCGTACGCTGGAACGCAAGACCGGCAACCCCGAGTTGTACCACCATCTGAACGTGCGGGATCCCTCCCAGCCGGACAGCAATTCCGTACGCGTGCAGGTTACCGATGCCGACGGCAAGACGCTGGCCGATGTCATTCTCGGCAAGGCGCACATGAGCAAGGCCAGCAACATGCAAACCGGTGTTTACGTGCGTAAACCGGATGCCGAGCATGCCCTGCTGGTCGAGGGCCGGGCACCGGCATCAGCCGAAAAGACGGAGTGGTTCAATCCCGACATACTGGATATCGCCTCGGAACGCATCAGCGAAGTGGTCATTCGCCACCCCGACGGCGAAACGCTGCACGCCGTGCGCAATTCGCCGGGCGGCGGTTTCGGTCTCAGGAACCTGCCCGCCGATCGCAGCATCCAGTCACGCACGGCGCTGAACCGTTTCGGCTCGGTACTGCAACGCATCAGTGCCCGTGATATTCGCGCACTGGAATCATTCGATTTCGCCGGCGACACCATCGAAACCACAGTCCGTACTTTCGATGGCCTGGTTGTGAAGGTGCGCAGCCGCAGTATCGAGGATCGGCATTACGCTAACTTCCGTTTCAGCTATGACGCCAATGCAGCCGAAGCCAGCGATGACGACGCCCTGGATCAACTTGTTCAGGCAGAGGGCGAAGCCAGCCTGGCGGAGCAGCCTCTGTCGGTGGAAGCCGAAGCGCGCGATCTCGACCAGCGCCTGTCCGGCTGGGTCTACCAGATCCCGAGCTTCAAGTACGACGTGCTCACCGCAGTGCTGGATGACTACACCCGCGTGACCGACGACTAACTGAACGGAACTTTTTATCTGCAGGCCCGGCTCGGCTATACTGCCGGGCTTGGATTTCAGCCCCCAGATTCAGACTCATGCCGGCAGAACTGGCGTCCGCGCCGAAAGATTTTCAGACCCTCATCCTGCGCCTGCAGCAATACTGGGCCGAGCGCGGCTGCGTCATCCAGCAGCCGTACGATATGGAAGTCGGCGCCGGCACCTTCCACGTCGCCACGTTCCTGCGCGCCATTGGCCCGGAACCCTGGCACGCCGCCTACGTGCAACCGTCACGGCGGCCTACCGACGGCCGTTACGGTGACAACCCGAACCGGCTGCAGCACTACTACCAGTTCCAGGTGCTGCTGAAACCGTCGCCGGCCGATATCCAGGAACAGTATCTCGGCTCGCTGCGTACGCTCGGTATCGACCCGCTGATCCACGACATCCGTTTCGTCGAGGATAACTGGGAATCGCCGACGCTGGGTGCCTGGGGACTGGGCTGGGAAGTCTGGCTGAACGGCATGGAGATCAGCCAGTTCACCTACTTTCAGCAAGTCGGCGGTCTCGACTGCAAACCGGTCGCCGGCGAGCTGACCTACGGCCTGGAACGCATTGCCATGTACCTGCAGGAAGTCGATAGTGTCTACGACCTGGTCTGGAGTGACACACCGGCCGGGGTCGTCACCTACGGCGACATCTATCACCAGAACGAGGTAGAGCAGTCGAAATACAATTTCGAGCAGGCCGACACCACCAGTCTGTTCGGCTGGTTCGACAACTGCGAAAGCGAGTGTCAGCGGCTGCTCGACAACGATCTGCCACTGCCGGCCTACGAGCAGATGCTCAAGGCCTCGCACACCTTCAACCTGCTGGACGCACGCCGCGCCATCTCCGTGACCGAACGCCAGCGCTACATCCTGCGCGTGCGCACCATGGCACGCGCCATCGCCCAGGCCTACTACGATCGCCGTGAGGCGCTCGGTTTCCCGCTTATCAAGAACGAATCGGAAGTCGTATGAGTGCTAGGCAACCGGATCTGCTGGTCGAGATCGGCACCGAGGAACTGCCGCCCAGGGCGCTGGCGTCACTGGCGGTCGAATTTCACGATCGCCTGCAGGCCATTCTCGGCGATGAACTGAAGCTGCATGATACCGGTGCCGGCAAGAGCCGTTACTTTTACTCGCCGCGGCGGCTGAGCGTCATTATCGAAGGCCTGCGGCCGCAACAGCCGGACCGCCAGGTGGAAAAATACGGCCCGGCCCTGAACATCGCCTACGATGATGCCGGCCAGCCGACCAGGGCCGCGACGGGCTTTGCCCGTTCCTGCAACACCACGGTGGATCAATTACAGGAAAAGGACGGCAAGCTGTATTTCGCCATCACCGAGCCCGGCAAGCCGGCCGGCGAACTGATCCCGTCGGCCATCAACGACGCACTGGCCAGGCTGCCGATCCCCAAGCGCATGCGCTGGGGTAATGGCACGCACGAGTTCGTCCGGCCGGTACACTGGCTGGTGGTGCTGCTGGGCGAGCAGCTGATCGATTGCGAACTGCTCGGCATCAAGAGCGATCGCTTCACCCGCGGTCATCGCTATCATCAGCCTGAACCGATTGAGCTCGCGTCAGCCGCTGACTATGTCAGCGCCCTGCAGCAGGGCCGGGTATGGTTGAACGACAGCGAACAACAGCTCAACCAGGTGATCAGCGAAAAGGTCGCGATTCTGGCCGAACAGGTTGGCGGCCAGGCGCTGAACAGCGCGCCCGACAGCGACCTGGTCGCCGAGGTTGCGGCGCTGGTGGAATGGCCGGTACCGCTGCGCGGCGAGTTCGACCCGCAGTTCCTGGAACTGCCGGAAGAAGTGCTGATCGCCACGCTGGAAGACCAGCAGCGCTATTTCGCGATACGGGAACACGATACCGGCAAACTGTTGCCCTACTTCATTACCGTGGCGAATATCGAAAGCCTCGATCCGGAGCAGGTGCGCAAGGGCAACGAACGCGTGATCGTGCCGCGCCTGTCGGATGCCATGTTCTTCTGGCAAACCGACCGGGCGCAGACGCTGGCCAGCCGCATGCCCGCGCTGGACAGCATGACCTTCCAGAAACGGCTCGGCAGCCTCGGTGACAAGATGAAACGCGTGGCGGAACTGGCCGCCACTATTGCCACCGATATCGGTGGTGACGCCGACAAGGCGCGCCGTGCCGCCGCTCTTGCCAAGTGCGACCTGGTCACGCAGATGGTCGGCGAATTCCCGGAACTGCAGGGCGTCGCCGGCGGCTACCTGGCGACCCACGACGGCGAGGACGCCGAAGTCGCCTGCGCCATCGGCGAGCAATACCGGCCGCGCTACGCCGGCGACGCACTGCCGCAGACCGCCAGCGGCCGGGCCCTGGCCATCGCCGACAAGATCGACACGCTGGTCGGCATTTTTGCCATCGGTCAGGCGCCGACCGGCGAGAAGGACCCGTTCGCGCTACGCCGGGCCGCGCTGGGCGTACTGCGCATCATCATCGAGGGTGAACTGAATCTGGACCTGAAAGCGACGTTGGCCACGGCCGCCGAACAATTTGCCGATGACATCGATGCCGAAACCGCCCTGACACCGGTATTCGAGTTCATGATGGAACGCCTGCGCCGCTATTACCTCGACAACGGCGTCAGCAGCGACAGCTTCGAGGCGGTGCTGGCCTGTCAGCCGACCCGGCCGCTGGAATTTCACCAACGGCTGCTGGCGGTCCAGGACTTCCGTCAGCTGGCCGCGGCCGACAGTCTCGCTGCCGCCAACAAGCGCATCGGCAACCTCCTCAAGCAGGCCGACGGCGTCGCAACCACGCTCGACGCAGCTGTATTGGAGGACGCCAGCGAAAAGCACCTGGCCGCGCAGCTCGAACAACTGCAGCGCGAAATCGAGCCGTTGCTGGCCACCAACCAGTACGCCGCCGCGCTCACCGCGCTGGCCGGACTGCGTGACAGCGTCGATGCATTCTTCGATAATGTCATGGTCATGTGTGACGATCCCGAACTGCGCAGCAACCGCATCGCCCTGCTCGCCAGCCTGAGCGCGCAATTCCGGCGCATTGCCGATATCTCACGTCTGCAATAGACCATGCCCACCGTTATCCTCGACCGCGACGGCGTCATCGGCGAAGACACGGATGGCATCCCCTCGGTCGCCGAATGGCAGCCGCTGCCCGGCAGCCTGCAGGCCATCGGCCGTCTGTCGCAGAACGGCTATCGTGTCGTGCTGGTACTCAACCAGGCCGAACTCGCCGGGCGCAAATTCAGCATCGAGGATTTCAACGCCATCAACCAGAAGATGATGAGTCATCTGGCGCAGTTCGGCGGCCAGATCGAGGCGATTTTCTTCTGTCCCTGCAGTTCGCGCGACGCCGACTGCAACTGTCGCAAGCCGAAGCCCGATATGCTACTGAATCTTGCCGGCCGCCTGCGTATCAACCTGGAAGGCGTGCCCTGCGTTGGCGACCGCATCAGCGACCTGCAGTCCGCCCGCGCCGCCGGCGCCCAGCCCATACTGGTCAAGACCGGCCGCGGCGCCCGGATCGTCAACGACAACAAGGTGCCAAAAGACGTGCCCGTCTACGAGAACCTGGCCGCATTCGTCAACGACCTGCTCGGCAAGCACTGAACACGCCCATGCTGGCCGCATTCCGGGCAACGCTCTTTTATGGCGGTATCACCGCCGCCATGCTGATCTACACACCGCTTAGCCTACTCATCCTGCCGCTGCCCTACCGGCTGCGCTATCGCATCGTCACCCAGTGGACCCATTTCGCCCTATGGTGGCTGAAGGTCACCTGTGGCCTGGATTTCGAGGTGCACGGGCGCGAGCATCTCCCGGACAGACCGGCGATCGTGATGTGCAAGCACCAGTCGGCCTGGGAAACCATGGCCATCCAGTTGATCATCGATGCCCCCCAGGTGTTTATCCTGAAAAAGGAACTGCTCTGGATCCCGTTGTTCGGCTGGGGGCTGGCCTCGTTACGACCGATCGCCATCGATCGCCGCAACGGTTTCCGCGCCACGCGCCAGATCGTCGAGCAGGGTAAAAACCGGCTGGCGCACGGCAGCTGGGTGGTCGTCTTTCCGGAAGGCACGCGGGTGGCGCCGGGGGAAAGCGGCAAGTATCTGCCGGGTGGCGGCATGCTCGCCGAGGCCGCGGACCGCCCGGTCGTGCCTGTCGCTCACAACGCCGGCCATTACTGGCCCAAGAACAGTTTTGCGAAAAAGCCCGGCACGATTCAGGTCGTCATAGGCCCGCCCATAGAAACCGACGGCAAAACCGCGAAACAGATTACGCAGGAAGCAGCGGCATGGATTGAAAGCCAGAGTCGGGCGTTGGTAGCTGGGTGATTGGTGACCGGTAATTAGTAATGTCCGACTCTTGTGGGAACACATTGCAATCCGCGATTTTTCAGATCATGTTTCGCCGACTGAAGTCGACTTCCACGGCAGTGGTTAATTGGTTATTGGTGTTCAATTTTTCCGTGACTCGGGAACATTGGCAGTAACGCTTTTTGAATCAACCAATAACCAGTCACTAATCACCAATAACTAATCGGTTGATTCACCCCCACAGGAGTCCATCCAGCTCCCGGCCCCGCGATCACGGTTCACGTATCCTGTAACTTGCCCGACCCCAGACCGCTCAATCTTTCTGCCGCCAGCACGGTATTGGCCACCAGCATGGAAATGGTCATTGGCCCGACGCCGCCCGGCACCGGCGTGATGTGACCGGCTTTTTCCTTCACCGATTCGAAATCGACGTCGCCGACCAGCTTGCCCTCATCGGTGCGGTTGATGCCGACGTCCAGCACCGCCGCGCCTTCCTTGACCATGTCGGCCGTGATCAGGCCGGGCCGGCCGACGGCGACGACGAGTATGTCAGCCAGGCGGGTATAAAACGCCAGGTCGCGTGTCTTCGAGGTGCAAATGCTCACCGTTGCGCCCTTGTGCAACAGCATGAGCGCCATCGGTTTGCCGACGATATTGCTGCGACCGACAACGACGGCATTCTGGCCCTCGATCGGGATGTTGGTGTGCTCGATCAGGCACTGCACACCATAGGGCGTGCACGGCGGGAATACGGTATTGCCGGCCACCAGCGCGCCGAGGTTGTAGAGATGGAACCCGTCGACGTCCTTTTCAACGTCGATGGTTTCCAACACCTTGTCGTCACTGATGTGATCCGGCAACGGCAGTTGTACCAGAATGCCGTGAATGTCCGGATTGGCATTCAAATCCTGGATCTGTTTCAGTAGCATCGCCTCGGTAATGTCAGCCGGCAGTTCGTGAACCTCGGAATGCAGGCCAACATCATGACAGGCGCGGACCTTGTTGCGCACATACACCTTCGAGGCCGGGTTGTCACCGACGATAATCACCGCCAGCCCCGGTAGCACACCCTGCGCCTTCAGAGCGTCAGCGCGCTTTTTCCACTCACCGCGTACCTGCTCGGCAATCGCCTTGCCGTCAATAATTTGTGCCGTCATCTGTCTGGGTCTCCCGAACTGTTGTCGATGGTTCTCTGCGGCGTACCGACGCCACTGTACTCAAAAACGGCGGCGCCAGCAGCCTGTGCAACCCGCGCGCCGATCGCGTTAAATGTCCAGGCCGAGCGTCAATGGTCTTGGCCGGCGCGCGGCTGATCGCGACAGGTACCGAACAGCCATTCCCAGCACGGCAGGTTGAAGCCGAAGTTGCTGTCGGTTTCAATCCGCTCCACCGAGTGATGCACGCGATGCATGCCCAGTGTAACCTCAATACGCCGCAGGCACGGGGTATCCAGGCCGACCAGCAGCAGGTTATGGCCCCGGCCGCCCCGCCGTCCGCCGGAGCAACGCCTGTTCGAAGCAGCACCGGCCGGCACATACGCCGATGCGGAGCATTGCTTCAGCCGCCATTATGACACTCGCTGGCATATAAGCCGGACTTTCCCGGGGTCACTCCACGGGACACGTTAAAGTTCGGGCGCTGAACACGTTATAATCTTTGCTCACAGGGCCATCATATCAGCCAGCCGTTGAACCACGTCGACTCACAACCTCCAGGACAGACATGCCTATGAACCAGTCCGGCCATTATCCGCGCAGCCGTCCGCGACGCATGCGGCGGGACGAATTTTCCCGCCGTCTGATGCGCGAGCATCGCCTCGATGTCACCGACCTGATCTATCCGGTGTTCGTGCTCGACGGTGACGATCGCCGCGAGGCGGTCGCCTCCATGCCCGGCATAGAACGCCTGAGCATCGATCAGTTGCTGTCCGAGGCGGATACCATCGCCCGCCTCGGCATCCCGGCGCTGGCGCTGTTTCCGGTCATAGACGCCGGCCAGAAGAGTGCCGACGCCGCCGAGGCCTGGAACCCGGACGGCCTGGTGCCGCGGGCCGTGCGCGCCCTGAAGCAGGCGCAGCCGCAGCTCGGCGTCATCACCGACGTGGCGCTCGATCCCTACACCAGCCACGGCCAGGACGGGCTGCTGGATGACGCCGGCTACGTCGTCAACGACGCCACCGTCGACGTGCTGGTCAAGCAGGCGCTGTGCCATGCCGCTGCCGGTGCCGACGTGGTCGCACCGTCGGACATGATGGACGGGCGCATCGGTACCATCCGCCAGGCACTGGAACAGGCCGGTCACGTCAACACGCGCATACTCGCCTACGCCGCCAAGTACGCCTCGAGCTTCTACGGCCCGTTCCGCGACGCGGTGGGCTCGGCGACCAGCCTCGGCCAGGCCGACAAGTTCAGCTACCAGATGGATCCGGCCAACAGCGACGAGGCCCTGCGCGAGGTGGCACTGGATATCGACGAGGGCGCCGACATGGTCATGGTTAAGCCCGGCCTGCCGTATCTCGACATCGTCTACCGGGTCAAGAAAAACTTCGCCATGCCGACCTATGTCTATAATGTTTCCGGCGAATACGCGATGATCAAGGCGGCGGCGGCCAACGGCTGGCTCGATGAAAAGGCCTGCGTACTGGAGGCGTTAACGGCCTGCAAGCGCGCCGGCGCCGACGGCATACTCACATACTTTGCAAAACAGGCGGCCCAATGGTTACAGGAATGAAACGCGGCGGGATACTTTGTCTGACCCTGCTGGCACCGATCGGCTGCAGCAGTGACCCAAAACTGATCGATACCGAGGAACTGCTCAACCAGGCGCCACAGTCCAGTGAGCAACGCTACCGCTGCGACGACGGCACGCAACTCGATACCCGCTACGAACAGGCCAACGACGAGATGGTGGTATTTCTGAACCACCGTGCCGTCCGCCTGACGCGCGAACGCGCCGCCTCCGGTACCAAATACAGTGCCGACGATATCGTCTTCTGGAACAAGGGGGATCGGGCATCGCTCAGCCGTGGTAATGGCGAGCCGGTGGCATGCCGGGCCATTGATACTGAAGAAGACGCCTCACGATCATGAGCCTGACCGCCAAAGGCGGCCGCTTCTGGCGGCGTGACCGGGCGCTGGGCATCAGCCTGTTCTACGCACTGTGGGGCATCGGCTGGATCATTGGCACGGATTTCGTGCTCACGCACGTGCTATCCGAGCAATTGGGTGACGGCTGGATTCCGCATGCGATCAAGGGTGTCGGTTTTGTCCTTGTTACCGCCCTGCTGCTGTACTGGCTTATCCGGCATCAGCTGAACGACCTGCAGAATTCACAAAAACTGCTCAAGGAATTCGCCGACAACATCCCGGATATCTGCTGGGTCGCATCGCCGACGGAACCGAAACTGATCTTCGTCAACAAGGCCTACGAGCGCATTTTCGGTCTGCCACGCGAACAGGTACGGACGGATCCCTGGGCCTGGATCGGCGCTGTTGTCGAGGAAGACCGCGACCACGTCAGACAGCAGATAGCAAGCTGGGCCCCTGACAAGGTGCTGGTGTTCGATTTTCGCATCCACAATGCAGAAGGCGAACTGCGCTGGCTGCGGTTTCAGAGCTACCCGGTACTCTCCGATCAGGGCCAGGTGACGAGCCGCGTCGGCATCGCTACCGACGTCACGGAAACACGCACCAAGCAGGCCCAACTGGACTATCAGGCAACGCGTGACGCCCTGACCGGCCTGTACAACCGCGAGGTATTCACCAATCGGCTGGAAGAGCAGGTCATGTCATCAGCCGCGGCGGGTGAACGTTTTGCCCTGTTTTTCATCGACCTCGACAGCTTCAAGCTGATCAACGACGAGTTCGGCCACGAAACCGGCGATCGCGCCATTCAGCATGCCGCCACGGTACTCAACACCGCTGTCGGCGACCATGGCCTGGTGGCGCGCCTCGGCGGTGACGAATTTGCCGTGCTGCTGTCGCGGCATGGCGAAGTTGAACGCTGGCAACAGACTGCCGAGAATATTTTGCAGGCTTTTCGTGACAATCCCTACGACTCCGGCATACCGGTCAATCTGATGGCCAGCATTGGCGTCGCGCTGTATCCAACGCTTGGCGACAGCGCCAAATCGTTGCTGCGCAATGCTGATCTGGCCATGTACCAGGCCAAGGCGAATGGCGGGGGACACTGGCAGCTGTTCGATCCGGCTAACGTTCCGCTGATGAACGCCGGACATGGCCAATAAGCCATAGATAGGCAGCCGTCGCCATACCGGCAGAACCGAATATCATCGTCATCACCACGATCTGGTACTGGGCCGCGATCAGGGGCGACACGCCTGACAGTATCTGGCCGGTCATCATGCCCGGCAGGGCGACGATGCCAACCGCCAGCAGTGTGTTGATCTGCGGAATCATGGCGGCATTCATGGCCGTACGACGCGCTTCCGATTTCTCCTTGTCCTGCTGACATTCAGCCTCGAAACGTTCGGCCGCCAGGCTGATGCTGTTCATGCAGTTGGAAAAAATCATGCCGCCCAGCGGGATCAGGTAAGTCGGTTCGTACCAGCGATCCAGGTTGAATACGAACTGGCTGACGAGGATGAGCGTCGAGACACCGCCGATGATGATGGCCGCACAGACGATCCAGAACAGGTGCCGGTAATTGCGGCTGATCGGTCGCAGGGCGATACCGCTGGCAGCCAGCAGCATGACGATCAAAACGCCGACCACGACCAGCCCGCGTTCCGACTCGAAGATATAGGTCAGCACATAGCCGACCAATAACAGCTGCAACAGCATCCGGCCGCTGGCATACAGGGCCTGGCGTGACGGCAGCGACCACCATTGCATGATCAACCACACCAGCAACACCGGCAGGAAAGCGATCGCCAGGTTAAGTGCCGGTATCGGCTGTACGTCTGCGTTCATCCCTTTACCCGTTGTTGCTTATTTGCATGGATAACTGGTAATCAGCGGCCACTTTCCGCTATTGTTAAGTCATAGTCTGAGCAAAGGCGCCGTCCATGACCAGTCTGCATCCGCAACTCTCGAAAGACTGCCATTACCTGGGCGCCGCCGGCACGGGGACATTATTACTGCATCGCAACGCCAGCCTGCCCTGGTTGATACTGGTCCCCGCCACCGCTGTTGCCGAACTGCACGAACTGGACAGTGCCCATTACCACCAGGTGCTGTCTGAGGTGCGACGCCTGGCCCGCTTCGTCAAGAAGTATTACCAGTGTGAACGCATCAATATCGCCACCATCGGCAATCTCGTGCCGCAGTTGCATATCCATATCGTCGGCCGCAGCAGCGAGGATGCCTGCTGGCCACAGCCGGTCTGGGGCCACTTGCAAACATCGGCGGATTACGCCGAGACCGAGGTGCGCGAGCTGACAGACGCGTTGCTGAAACAGCAACTGCTGCGTGAACCGAGCCCGGCCTAGGGCCGGGATACAACATGCCGGCGCCATCTACACCGTGGTCGTTAATCGCGCCAACCGCATGGCTGCTGGTTTTCGTCGGCGTACTGGTCTGGTCCGGCATTGCGCCCCATGATCGCATCACCTGGCTGCTGGAAGTTCTGCCGGCCATACTCGGGCTGTTGATCATACTGCTGACGCGCCGCAGTTTCCCGCTGACCCCGCTGCTTTACTGGCTGATCCTGGGCCACGCCGTCATCCTGATGATCGGCGGTCACTACACCTACGCCCGTGTGCCGCTGTTCGAATGGCTGCAGCCTATCATGGGATGGGAACGGAACAACTACGACAAGCTAGGCCACCTGGCGCAGGGTTTTGTGCCGGCGATCATCGCCCGTGAACTGCTGCTGCGTTTTCAGGTTATCAACGGTCGTTACTGGCGGGGCTTTATGATCGTCTGTGTCTGCCTGGCACTGAGCGCGTTCTACGAACTGATCGAATGGTGGGTGGCACTGCTCAGTGAGGAAGCCGCCGACAGCTTTCTCGGTACCCAGGGCTATGTCTGGGACACGCAATCGGATATGGCCTGGGCACTGATTGGCGCCCTGCTGGCGCTGGGCCTGCTCGGCCGCTGGCACGACCGGCAGCTTGTGCGCCTTGAAACAGCATAAAAAAAGCCGGCATTGATCGCCGGCCTTTTCGTCTAACCTGACCAATCAACCAGTCAACCCAATCACCAGATCGACTCGCCGGTTTCCGGGTTATACATCTCGTGATGAATCTTGTTGCGGTTGGCGATCAGTTCCTCAATCGACGGCGCGTTGTCCATCGCCCGCTTGACCGCCAGTTTCATCGCCTCGTAGTTGGTACGGTACAGATCCTTGCGGTCCAGGTTCGGATCCTTGACGCATTCCGGGTCGATCCAGAGCATGGCAATAATGCCCAGTTCGTTCACCTGGTCGCGCGGCAGGGTACCATCGATGACGCAATCCAGCACCGCATCGGCCACTGCAGACTGCATCGGGCCACCGAACAGATTGGCGTATTCCATCGACTTGATGGTGACCTTCGGTACCATCAGCGTGGCCGGCTTGACCTGCTGATTCGTTGCGCGCACGGCAAACATGCGGGTATGCCCCTCGGACTGCCCCATCAGGGTGGCAAAGGCGTTACCGACCGGGCCATGCACGCTGCCGAGTACGATCTCGGGCATGGCGTCGGTCAACTGGCCCTCGGCGGCGAAAACCGTGGCTTCGCCGGTACGGAAATTAATAACATCGGACATGGACTAATACTCTCTCGGTTCGGGTGATATTCTGAACGGCGAATTGTAGGGAACCGGTTCCCGGCAGGCAATTGCTCTGCGCTGGCCACCCGACAGGCGGACGCATGGCCGGTTGGCAATTGATTATCAAGCCGCACACGGGTAACAATGATTGCCGGCATCCGCCTGATGCCCGCGCCGACGACTGCCGCAAAACGGGAGATGACCCATGAGCAAGGTGGACAGCAAATGCGCCAGTGCCGAACTGGATGCAGCGCGCGTCGCCGAGTATCTGCGCCAGCACCCGGATTTTCTCAGTAACCGACCCGATCTGCTGACCGAGCTGGAAATTCCGCATGCTACTGCGGCCGGCGTCAGCTCCCTGGTCGAACGCCAGGTGGCCCGGCTGCGCAGCGAGCACCGGCGCTATCGTCAGCAGCTCGACAGGCTGAGTCGCAACCAGCGTGACTTACAGGCATTGTCCAGGCAAGTCCACCAGCTTGTCGTGGCGATGCTCACGGCGGCACAACCCGACACGGTCTGCGACTTCCTTCAGGACTGCCTGCATGACGGCTATGACGCCGACGCCGCGCGCCTGTTCCTGTTTCTCGACCACAACCCGTTCCAGAACCGGCCACTGATCGAAGTCCGTGGCCGTAACGACAAGCTGCGGCTGTTGCTGGCGGAACTGTTCAACCGCGGCCAGCCCCTGCTGGACAGCCTGCAGGCCGAGCACCTGCCGCTGATGTTCGACCGGGCTGCGGCGGCCGAAATGCATGCCAGCGTCCTGTTGCCGATCACCGGCCACCAGTGGGATGGCCTGCTGGCGATCGGCAGCCGCGAGCGCGACCGGTACCGGCGCGGCCCGGAACTGGAACTGCTGGTTTTCCTGGCACGGGTCACCGCAATCCAGCTGGACCGCTGGCTGGAGAACTGACATGTACGAACAGCACCCCCACGCCTGTGTCTTCGACGCCTACGGCACGCTATTCGACGTCCACTCGGCGGTCGCGCGGCTGCGTGATCGCGTCGGTGCACAGGCGGAGGCCGTTTCCGCGACCTGGCGCCAGAAGCAGCTTGAGTACACCTGGCTGCGCAGCCTGATGGGTGAATACGCCGACTTCGAGCGCGTACTGGCCGATTCGCTCGACTACGCCCTGCGCCAGGCGGCTATCGACGACCCGGCGTTACGCACTGACCTGCTGGACGCCTACAACCGCCTCGACTGTTACCCGGAAGTGCCGGGCGTTCTGCGCACGCTCAAGCAGCAGGGCTACGGCGTTGCCATCCTCACCAATGGCACCAGCGCCATGATGCGGTCCTGCGTCGAGCACAGCGGCATCGGCGACTGGCTCGATGACATTCTCACGGTTGACAGCCTGCGCATCTACAAGCCGTCGCCGCGGGTCTATGAACTGGCGGTCGACCGTTTCGGCCCACCGGCGGCCGGCATCAGTTTCCAGTCCGCCAATGCCTGGGATATTGCCGGCGCCGCCTATTTCGGCCTGAGTTGTGTCTGGATCAACCGCCGCCAGGGGATTACCGAGGAACTGCCGGGCAGGCCGCTGCATACTTTAAGCGATCTTGAGGGACTGCCCACGCTGCTGGCGGCGGCCACCGACTAGCTTCAGCCGAAGCTGTCGCGGACGATGCTGGCGTACCAGTCGTGGGCATGTCGGGCCTCCTGCGCACGAACTGATGCCGGCGCGGCCAGCGGGCTAACGCCGCCGGCCCGGTCGATGGCGTTGATTTTACCGTCGCGCACATCGTAGATGCCATTGACGGAGAACCCGTAGTCCGGCGCCGCCATGCTGTAGCAGGTGTTGTGCAGAGACGCCGGCGGCGGCGCCTCATCCGCCAGCAGCGCCACGATGGCCAGGGCACACAGCTTGGCCTCGCTGTTGGCCGCCGAGGCCGATTTCGGAATCGGGTAGGCGATACTGGCATCGCCGATGACATGCACCTTCGGCAGCTGGCTCGACTCGAAGGTATGCGGGTCGATCGGACACCAGCCGCTATTGTCGGCCAGGCCGGTCTCAAGAGCGATGCGACCGGCCTGTTGTGACGGGATCACGTTGGCGACATCGACGCGATGCCGGTCGGTCTCGGTAAACAGCGTATTCGTTGCCGGATCAACGCGCGTAACGGCACCGTAACCGGACACACCGACACGTTCGATCATGCCGGGGTATAGCTGTGCCCAGGCTTCCTCGAAAACATCCTGCTTGGAAAAGGTTTCATTGCCATCGAGTATCAGCACCTTCGAACGCGGCTTGTGCTGCTTGAGGTACCAGGCGATCAGACCGGCCCGCTCGTACGGGCCGGGCGGGCAACGGAAGGGTTTCGGCGGTACGGCGATTGCGACGACGCCGCCGTCGTCCATGGCGCGTAACTGGTCGCGCAGAATGCGGGTCTGACGACCGGCCTTCCAGGCATGCGGCATGGCTGTCACGGTATCGCGGCTATAACCGACCGGCGAATCCCACATGAACGAAATGCCAGGAGAGAACACGGCACGATCGTAGGTCAGCCAGGCGCCGCTGGCGAGCTTGACGACCTGTATGTCGGTATCGATACCGACCGCACAGTCGTGGATGACACGCACACCGTGATCGTCCTGTAGCGAGCGGTAGTCGTGACGCAGCTCGGGTAACGGTTCGATGCCGGCGAGCATCAGATTGCTGAACGGACAGCTCGTATAACGGGCGTCCGGTTCGACCAGCAGCACCTCGATCTTCGGATTCAGCCGGCGCAGGTAGCGGGCGCAGGTCGTGCCGCCGTAGCCGCCGCCGACGATCACCACGCGACCGCCACCGAGACACTTGCAGTCGGCGAACAACGGCGCAGCAGTAACGCTGACCCCCATCGCCGCCAGCGTCTGCAGAAACCGGCGCCGCTGGCTATTCACGCTCAAGCTCCGCGAAATAATCGGCAATGATGTCGATCTCGGCGTCACTGTAGCCACGCGCAATACGGTTCATGATCGTGCCCTGTTTGGTGCCGCGCTTGTAGGCCTGCAGCCTGGCCTTCAGCTCATCCGCCGCGCGCCCGGCAAGCGCCGGAATCTCACCGCTGCCCTGCCCCTCCGGCCCGTGACAGGTGAAACAGTTGAAACTGAGCATCTGGGCTCGACGCAGCCCGGCGTTGTCGCCAGTAGCGTCGTCGGCCTGCACGGCAATGACAACGCCGCACAACATCAGCGTGGCGAGCAGTCGGGGCAGGCAGGTCAACAGGTTGGATTCCGGCACGGGTGCGTATTGTTTTGATGTCAGCCTTGTAGCCGTCATCGTACCGAAAAATCCGGCACAGTGCGCCAGGATGGAAAACAACTGCCCACCGGCCGGGCGGCCGCATCAAAAACAGCGGTTGGCAAATAACGCCGCCAGAACCGGCGCATTGTGGGTAGGCGTGCAGCGATCCGGCCACTGACAGATGTTCAGCGGCGAATGCCTACAGCTCCATGTCGAGTTCCTTGATCTTGCGCGTCAGCGTGTTGCGGCCCCAACCGAGCAGTCTGGCCGCATCCTGGCGCCGGCCGCCGGTCATTTTCAGGGCGGTCTCGATCATGATGCGTTCAAACCGCGGCACGGCATCGTCGAGCAGGTGATCGTTGCCGTTTTGCAGGGTCGACTCGGCCCAGGCTCGCAACATGCTTTCCCAGTCCGCACTGCTGCTGGAGACGGCGGTATTTTCCCGCAGTTCCGGCGGCAGGTCATCAATATGGATCTGCTGGCCCGAGGCCATGACCGTCACCCAGCGACAGAAGTTCTCGAGCTGGCGCACATTGCCGGGCCAGTCCAGTTTATTCAGAAAATCGGCCGTCTCCGGTAACAACTGTTTCGGTTCGACATCGAGTTCGCGGGCGGCGCTTTTCAGAAAATGCTCAGCCAGAACAGTGACATCCGGGCGACGTTCGCGCAGTGACGGCACATGCACGCGAATCACGTTGAGTCGGTGCAACAGGTCCTCGCGGAAACTGCCTTCCTTGACGCGCTGTTCAAGGTTCTGGTGGGTTGCGGCGATGACGCGCACGTCGACCCGGATCGGGGTATGGCCGCCGACACGGTAAAACTCGCCGTCGGCGAGCACGCGCAGCAGGCGCGTCTGCAGTTCCGCCGGCATGTCACCGATCTCGTCGAGAAACAGCGTACCGCCGTGGGCCTGCTCGAAGCGACCGATGCGTTGCGCCGTCGCGCCGGTAAACGCCCCTTTTTCATGGCCGAACAGTTCCGATTCCAGCAGCTCGCGCGGGATGGCGGCCGTGTTCAGGGCAATGAAACGACTGTCGGCGCGCGGGCTGTGCCGATGCAACGCTCGCGCGACCAGCTCCTTGCCGGTACCGGACTCGCCGGTGATCAGCACCGTGAGATTGGAACGCGACAATCGGCCGATGGCGCGAAAGACCTCCTGCATCGCCGGTGCCGACCCGATGATTTCCGGATCGATCGCGCTGCTGTCCATATCCGCGCTGGTGGCCGGTATCTCCTGCTGGCGCACCGCCCGGTTGACCAGGCTCAGCACCTCGTCGACGTCGAATGGTTTTGACAGGTACTCGAAGGCGCCGCCACGAAATGCCGACACGGCACGGTCCAGATCCGAATACGCGGTCATGATGATGACCGGCACTTCCGGTGCCCGCTCCTTGACCGTCTCCATCATTTTCACGCCATCGCCCTCCGGCATGCGGATATCGGAAATGATCAGATCGGGACGTTCGCGTTCCAGTGCAGACAGGACCTCGCGCGGGTTATCGAAACTGCGGGTTTCCAATGACTCCTTCGCCAACGCCTTTTCCAGCACCCAGCGAATCGAGCGATCATCGTCAACGATCCATATTGTCTTGCTTTCGCTCATAAACCGCTCACTCCAATGGGATTGAGATGCCGAATACGGTCTTCCCGTCACGACGCTCATATTCAATCAGGCCTCCATGTTCATGAATCAGGGACTGTGCGATCGACAGTCCCAGGCCGGTACCGTCAGCACGGCCGGTGATGAGGGGATAAAACGCTCCGGCACCGATCTCCGGTGGAATACCGGGACCGTCATCGATTACCTCGATGCGGAAGACCAGCTTGTGCACTTTCTGACCAATGGTGAACAGCCGCTGCGGCCGGGTCAGCAACGTGACCTGGCCCTGCGGCCCGGCGGCCTGCCAGGCGTTGCGAACAATGTTCAGAATCGCCTGGATAAGCTTTTCCCGGTCGGCACTGACTTCCGGCAGCGACGGGTCGTAAACGCGCTCTACGGTGAAGGCACCGTCGGTCTCGGCTTCCATCAGGCTGCAAATGTATTCCAGCACTTCATGAATATTGAGCTGCTCGAAATACGGCTTGCTGTTCGGGCCGAGCATGCGATCGACCAGATTACGCAGACGATCCGCCTCGCTGATGATGATGCGGGTATATTCCTTCAGCCCGTCATCGTCGAGTTCGCGTTCCAGCAACTGCGCGGCGCCGCGCAGTCCGCCCAGGGGATTTTTCACTTCATGCGCCACCGCACGCATCGACTCGCGCGCTGTGTCATGCAGCGACTGCAGGTTTTCCTCCCGCACAATACGTGAATGCATGTGCGTGCTAACCAGTTCCACGATCACCCGCGACGAGCGGGTTTCATTGCTGTCGACGAGCGGTGTGATCATGCAGTCGACAACAAGATTCTTGCCGTCGACGAGCTGCAATTCCATGCCCCACTCGGTGAACGCGTGGTCGGAATCCAGGGCACGCGCCACCGCCTCGGCAAACTGGGGCGCCAGCGGCAGAACCTCGGCCGGCGTCTGGCCCTGCGTCTTGCGTACGCTGGTTGATAGCAGGTTCTCGGCCGCGGTATTGATCGTTTGCACACGCAACTGCGCATCGAACACCAGCACCGCGGTGGTGAGGTTGTCGAAGATCGTCCGTACCAAGGGCAAGGGGCTGGTCATTGTTGAATCATTTTGCACTATTTTAGTGCGTTCGTGCCAAGCGGTCTCGATGGTGTCTCGCGGTCTGTAATAATTAAACATTATTATCAGGCACTTATAAATGTGCCATTAAGGGCATCGAAAGTCATACCAAATAACCAGCAAGATGCAGACCAACTTGCCGGATTGGTGCAAAGGATGGTTGGGCGCCGCTGGCGCCGGGCATTCAGCGTGCCGGCGGACGCGGCGGGTTGGTGGGAGTCGGGCCGGGGTTATTGGGCGTGATCGGATTCTGCCCGGAACTGCTGCCGTCGGGCGGATTGGTCGGTGTCCCCTCCGGTGCCGAGGTGTTAGGCGCCGGGTTCTCGGGCGAATTCTGCAGCCTGGAACGGCGCTGCATGGTGAACTCAGTGCTGTCGGAGCGGGCCAGCTCGTTGCCGCTGGCGTCGAACACGGCTGCAGTCAGATTGTGCGTGCCTCGGTCGATGTTGGCCAGACTGAAACTCGACATGCTGCCGCGCGCGGCTTCCTCGCCATCCAAGTACAGCACGACCTCGTGTCCCTGTCGCAGGTTCGGCTCAAGCGCAATATTAACCGTGATGTTGCCGGCGTTTTCACGCACCGCGCTGTCATGTTCCGGGCTGGCGATGCGCAGGCTGTAAGCGTCACCGGCCTGTTCCTGCTGTTCGCCCTCAGCGGAATCATCAAAGTCCACATCCGGTACCGCCGCGGGCACGGTCGGCACCTGCTTTTTCTCGATCTGCTCGGCGCCAGGCGACGGCTGATCGGAAAAGACGGTATTGCCGTTCTCGTCGACGCTCTTGTAGATCGCTGCCCCCGCAGCTACCGGCAGTAGCACCAGCGCGAGCAGCAATCCCGAAGGAAACAGTAACTTATGCATTGTTTGAGCTTATCCCAGACATTACGGGTACACAAGTTTGGATGAATTGTCACGCGTATAGTTCTGCCGGACCCGTCGCTGATCGTGAAAGGTGCCACAGGCTGGTGACTGGTGACTGGTGACTGGTGACTGGTGACTGGTGACTGGTGACCAAAATAGCGTGATCGACCCTGTTTTGATGTCAAGGAACAATCAAACATCCTCTGGAGAGTTACGGGATTCAGAATTCGCAGCCACAATGGCAGGCATTGCCAATCACGAATCACCATTGACCAAATACCCTCGTAGGAGCCCCCCGGGCCGGACCGGGAAAATGATTGCAGCGCGAGAGCCGACCCCTTGCTTCGCGGCGGTGTCGGCGCTGCCACGAACAGCAGCCATAAAAAAACCCCGCCAGCGGCGGGGTTTTCGGACTCCAGGGACTGCTGCGGCCGGTTACAGGCTGTAGTACATGTCGAACTCGACCGGATGCGTGGTCATGCGCAGGCGCGTGACTTCTTCCTTCTTCAATTCCAGGTAACCGTCGATCATGTCGTCGGTGAACACACCACCGGCAGTGAGGAACTCACGGTCCTTGTCCAGGGCTTCCAGCGCCATTTCCAGCGAGGTGGCCACGGTCGGGATGCTGAGCTCTTCTTCCGGCGGCAGATCATAGAGATCCTTTTCCATCGGGTTACCCGGATCGATCTTGTTCTGGATGCCGTCGAGACCGGCCATCATCAGTGCGGCAAAGCACAGATACGGGTTGCCGCTGGAGTCCGGGAAACGCATCTCGATACGGCGTGCCTTCGGGCTAGAGACCCACGGAATACGGCAGGACGCCGAACGGTTACGTGCCGAGTAGGCCAGCATGACCGGTGCCTCAAAGCCCGGCACCAGACGCTTGTAGCTGTTGGTGCTGGCGTTGGTAAAGGCGTTGATCGCGCGAGCATGCTTGAAGATACCGCCGATGTAGTGCAATGCCGTTTCCGACAGGCCACCGTACTTCTCGCCGGCGAACAGGTTCTTGCCATCGCGCGCCAGCGACTGGTGCACGTGCATGCCGGAACCGTTGTCACCGACCAGTGGCTTGGGCATGAAGGTCGCGGTCTTGCCGAAACCGTGCGCCACGTTCTGCACGACATACTTCAGCGCCAGCAGGTCATCGGCCTTTTTCACCAGGGTATTGAACTTGGTGCCAATCTCGCCCTGACCGGCAGTCGCCACTTCGTGATGGTGTACCTCGACCGGCATACCGATCTGTTCCAGCGTCTGACACATGGCAGCACGGATATTGTGCAGCGAATCGACCGGCGGCACCGGGAAGTAGCCGCCCTTGATGCCGGGCCGGTGACCAATATTGCCTTCCTCGAACACGCGCTCGGAATTCCAGTTGCCCTCGTCGGAATCGATCTCGTAGAACGAACTCTGAATACTCGAGCCCCAGCGGACGTCGTCGAATACGAAGAATTCCGGCTCCGGGCCGAAAAAAGCGGTGTCGGCGATACCGGTGGACTGCAGATAGGCCTCGGCACGCTTGGCCAGCGAACGCGGATCGCGCTCATAGCCCTGCATGGTCGAGGGCTCGAGCACGTCGCAGCGGATGTTGATGGTGGCGTCATCGAAGAACGGATCGACAAAAGCGGTTTCCGTATCCGGCATCAACACCATGTCGGATTCGTTAATGCCCTTCCAGCCGGCGATTGACGAACCGTCGAACATCTTGCCGTTTTCGAAGAAATCCTCGTCGACGGTGCTGGCCGGGATAGTCACATGCTGTTCCTTGCCCTTGGTGTCGGCAAAACGCATGTCGACGAACTTGGCGTCGCTCTTTTTAATCAGTTCCAGGACCTTGTCTTTAGACATTTGTTGCATCTCCTCAGTCGGTATTCACCGCTTTATATATTTGCGTCCTTCACGCCTCATCTATGAACCAAGTGGCTGATAAGACAATTTCAATAGCAATTCGGGACAGTATTAGTGCATATAGCATGCCATGAATCGTTCGGGGCGAATGCCCCTGATTTTAAGTACTTACAATCAGGGCGGCTCGCTGATTAAGTCTATTTTGGTGCAAAATGCGCCATTAACGCACCAATATTGTGCATTCTAGCGCGCACCGGCCACCAGCCAGTGGCGGTCGCTGATGCGTTCTGCACTCAAATGCGCCAGACCGGCCGTGTGCAGTTGCCGGTCGATTTCCTCCGGCCGGTAGGCCGCCAGCAGGGAATGGCGGAAATCGTGCCGCAGAACCGCCGGGGCGTCAGCAGCGTGGTGTGCGACCAGTCGATCAACGGCCGCCGTATCCTCGGGCCGTACCAGGTCCATCACGCACAGCGGCTGACCGACCGGCAAGACTTTCAGGACAGTCTGCCAGAAAAACATTGGCTGGCACATGTGGTGCAGCGGGCTGTTGCTGATGACGGCACTGTAATCGCCCGCCGGCAAAGCCAGGCCCGGCAGGTAACCCTGCTGCAGTTGTATGCGCGCCTGCAGGCAGGCCGCTGTAACCGCCCGTGCACCTTCGTCAAGCATGGCACGGGCGCCATCGATGCCAAGCACGTGACAGTCCGGGTAGGCACGGGCAAAGCGGATACTGATATCGGCCGGACCGCAGCCCAGATCGAGCACCACGCCGGTGCCGGCAAAGTCCGGGAAATGGGCGCGGAACTGGTCAATGAAGTGGTCGTGCGCTTCACTGAAGTCGGCCGCGGCATAGGCCCGCGCCTGTTCCGGGTCGGTCATCAGTTCCGGTTCGGGGATGCGATGCATGATTGGTGATTAAAAAAGCGTGACCGTCGCTGCTCCTACGTCAAGATAAAATCCAATACCAATAACCATTAAACAAATTAGCCAATCAACCACCAGTTATATTTCATTCCCTCACCCTAGACGGGGGGAGGGTCAGAGCCTGCCCCGTACCTGATACGGGGGTGGGGGTGATTGAATTATCGAGGCTGTTTAATTCACCCCCTGTACGGGTCGGAGACATCGGTAACACATTAAACCGGGGACATGGGTTACACATTCAAGCTGGGCGGATGACCCGGCCCAGTCGTGTATCCAGTAAGCCTAACGGCATCCCGGCAAACTGCAATTGCCAGCGCTCATCGTCCACGAGGGTCAGTCCCACCGGCTCCCCAATCAGGGCCTGGGAGACGAAGTACAGTTCGCCGCGCCACTTGATGAGGCCATTGTTGCGCACCTGCCGGACCGCGACGTCGTCGTCATAAGCCACCGCCGGCAGGCGCGCCGGATAGGGCCGCAATGACGCCTGGTACACCTGCCCCGGCGTCCGGCCCGCCAGGGCTTCATGCGGCCGCTGCTCATTGTAGACCTTCCGGAACCGGCCAAACCGTTGCTGCTGGCCGCGCCGGTGCTTTGACGCCGGCTGGGTCGCCTCCGCCTTCAGGGTCCGGTGCAGACGTTCATGCCGGCCATTCTGTTCGGGATGGCCCGGTTCAATCCGTTCCGGCCACACGCCCAGCTTCAGCCACCAGACCGTATGTCTCCGGTTCGTACCGAAGTGCGCTCCGCGCTGCTGGTTGATGCACTTCCGCAAAAGTCGGCCTTGCCAATCACCAATTACTAATGGCCAGTCACCAATCAACCACCCAGCACCCGCTCGCCAGCGAACAGTTCGGTAACCGTTTCGCGTTCGCGCACCAGCTGGCAGTGTGCGCCGTCGACCATGACCTCGCACGGGCGCGGCCGCGTGTTGTAGTTCGAACTCATACCGAAACCGTAGGCGCCGGCCTCGCCGATCGCCAGCAGATCGCCGGCCCGGATCGCCAGTTCGCGGTCCTTGCCGAGCCAGTCGCCGCTCTCGCACACCGGCCCGACCACGTCGTACAGCGCCGCCGGCGCAGTGCTGTTTTCCTGCACCGGCAGGATGCGCTGCCAGGCGCCGTACAGCGCCGGGCGCATGAGGTCGTTCATGGCCGCATCGACCACGGCAAAGTGCTTCGCCGCGGTCGGCTTCAGGTACTCGACCCGGGTGACCAGGATGCCGGCAGTGGCGGCGATCGAACGGCCGGGTTCGACGATCAGTTCGTGACCGCTGTCGCCCAGGCCTGCACGCAGGGCAGCGATCCAGTCGGCCGCCGGTGGTGGCGTCTCGTCCTCGTAGCAAACGCCCAGACCACCGCCGCAGTCGATATGGTGCAGTTCGATGCCGCGCTCGCGCAGCGCCGCGACCAGCGCCAGAACGCGCGCCGCCGCGTCGTGGAACGGTTCGGTCCGGGTGATCTGCGAGCCGATGTGACAAGCAATGCCGACGATCTCGATGTGCGCCATTGTCGCCGCCTGGGCGTAGACATCCAGCGCCTGCTCGTGGGCGATGCCGAACTTGTTTTCCTTCATGCCCGTGGCGATATAGGGATGCGTACCGGCATCGACGTCCGGATTCACGCGCAGCGCGATCGGCGCTTTCCGGCCCAGCTCGCCGGCAACCTGGTTCAGGCGTTCGAGTTCGGCAACCGATTCGACGTTGAAGCAGCGGATACCGGCCTCAAGGGCGCGGCGCATCTCGTCACTGCGCTTGCCGACGCCGGAGAAGACCACGTTGGCGGCGTCGCCACCGGCCGCCAGTACGCGTTCAAGCTCACCGACGGAGACGATGTCGAAACCGGAACCCAGTCGTGCCAGGACGTTCAGCACGGCAAGATTGGAGTTGGCCTTGACCGCATAGCAAACGCGATGCGGCTGTGCACCAAAGGCGGCGTCGATGGCGCGCCAGCTCGCCTCGATCCGGGCGCGTGAATAGACGTAACAGGGCGTACCGAAACGCGCGGCAAGATCGGCGACGGCGACATCCTCGACGCACAGCTGCGCGTCGCGGTAACTCAGGCAGGACATGGGATTTCAGTCTTCGGCTTGATCGCCGGACTGCGAGTCCGGTGTCTCTTCCGGCATGTACAGCGGCCCCTTCTGGCCACAGCCGGCCAGAGCGACCAGCAGACCGAGTATGCTCAGGCAGGCGATGTATCGACGCGGCATGCGGCAATTCCTCTTGTTCGGGTTGTGACAATTCGTGGCTATTGGCAGGTCGGCGAGCATAGCAGATTCGCCCCGCAAAGGCTGCCTTGCCAAGCCGTGAAACAGCTGCGACGATAGCGCGCCATTCAAGCCCGCCTCCCCGGAGTCCACGTGAACGATACAGCCCCGCAGCAGGAAACCCCGGTTATCATCGAGGCCGTCGGCGTACATCGCGCCAGCGTCATCTGGCTGCACGGCCTCGGCGCCGACGGTCATGACTTCGAGCCGATTGTCCCGGAGATGAACCTGGAGCCGGCGCTGGGCGCGCGCTTCATTTTTCCGCATGCGCCGAAGCGGCCGGTAACGATCAACGGCGGTATGGAAATGCGCGCCTGGTACGACGTGCGCAGCCCGGATCTGACGCAAATGGAAGACGCCGCCGCCATCGCTGAATCGGGTCGCTTCCTGCATGCACTGATCGACACCGAGATCGCCCAGGGCATTCCCAGCAACAAGATCGTCGTCGCCGGCTTTTCCCAGGGCGGCGCGGTGGCACTGTACGGCGGCCTGCGTTACAGCCAGCCGCTGGCCGGCATTCTCGGCCTGTCGTGCTACCTGCCGCTGGCAGACACATTGGCCGCCGAGGCGAGTCCGGCCAACCAGGAGACGCCGATCCTGCTGCAGCATGGCCGCGAGGATCCGATCATTCCGATGGGCCACGGCCAGGCCAGCCGCGACCAGCTACAGGAAGCGGGTTATGACGTGATCTGGCATGACTACCCGATGCCGCATTCGGTGTGCATGGAAGAAATCGCCGAGATCGGCGAGTGGCTGGGACGCCTGCTCGCCTGAATCGTCTAGCGGCCGGACGGCTTTGACTGGCTGCCGTCGCGCCGGCCGGAACCGCTGCGCCGGTTGCCGCCACCACCGCGACGCTGGCCACCGCCACTGCGACCCGCCGGCGGTTTGCTACGCTCGCGCCGTACCGGTGCGGCCGGATTCGTTTCCAGCATTTCGTCGCTGACCGGCTGGGTCGGCAGCTTGTAACCGATGTATTCCTCGATTTCCATCAGCGAGTAGACGTACTCCTCACAGGCAAGGCTGACCGCGTCACCGGCTTCACCGGCACGCGCCGTGCGGCCGATGCGGTGGACATAATCCTCGGCGTTCTGCGGCAGATCGTAGTTGAATACATGGCTGACATTTGGAATGTGCAGGCCGCGCGAGGCCACGTCGGTGGCGACCAGGATCGCCAGCTCGCCGTCGGAAAAACGCTGGAACATCTTCTGGCGCTTGTTCTGCGGCACGTCGCCGGACAGGATTGCGGCCTGGAAGCCGTTGCCCTCGAGGTAGCCCCAGACCTTCTCGGCGACGTGCTTGGTATTGACGAACAGGATCGTGCGCTTCGGGTCCATCTGCTTGAGCAGTCCCAGCAGCAGCGGAATCTTTTCCTCTTTCGAGACGTGATACAGCACCTGGGTCACCTTGTCGGCGGTGACCTGGTCCGGGTTCACCTTGATGAGCTCGGGATTGTTCATGTGCTCGTAGGCCAGCTCGGTGACCTTGTACGGCAGGGTCGCCGAGAACAGCAGGCCCTGGCGCTGGTCCACCGGCGGCAGCCGCCGCAGCAGGTAGCGCACGTCCTTGATGAAACCGAGGTCGAACATGCGATCGGCCTCGTCGAGCACCATCATCTCGGCGGCCTTGAGATCGTAGACCTTCTGCTTGAAGTAGTCGATCAGGCGCCCCGGCGTGCCGATAAGTATGTCGACGCCCTCGCGCAGTTCGTCGCGCTGCTTGTCGTAGTCGACGCCGCCATAGACCAGGCTGATGCGGAAGTTGGCATACTTGTTCAGCAGCAGTGCATCCTTGTGAATCTGGATGGCCAGTTCACGCGTCGGCGCGATCATCAGCGCGCGCGGCTGGTTGACGCGGCGCTCGGCCGCCGGCGGATTGTTGATCAGACGGTTGAAGGTCGCGAGCAGAAAGGCGGCGGTCTTGCCGGTCCCGGTCTGCGCCTGGCCGGCGATATCTCGGCCTGTCAGCATCAGCGGCAGGGTCTCGGCCTGGATGGGCGTGCAGTGGGTCAGACCGGCGTCGGTCAGTGCCCGGAGCAGGTCGTCGTGCAGCGGAAGATCGGAAAATGCTTTTTCAGTCAGTAGCGTATTAGTCATTCCATCTAGTCGGTTGGCGCGGCCGCCGCCCCGCGGGGGAGCCCGTACGGTCGCTTGCATTCACGGGGTAATTCCGATGAAATACGCATCATACTTGATATACAGCGGAATGACCCTCCCAAAATGAGCGAAAACATCATAACGGTTACCGATTCTACATTTGAAGATCAGGTACTTAAATCTGAAACCCCGGTCATCGTCGATTACTGGGCCGAATGGTGCGGCCCGTGCAAGATGATCACCCCAATCCTGGACGAAATCGCCAGCGAGTATGAGGGCAAGGTCAACGTGGCCAAGCTGAACATCGACGAGAACCAGGAGACCCCGCAGAAATATGCGGTGCGCGGTATCCCGACGCTGATGATCTTCAAGAATGGTAACGTGGCCGCCACCAAGGTGGGCGCCATGTCCAAGTCGCAGCTGTCCGCCTTTATCGACAGCAACATATGAGGTCGCTTTTTTGGCACGGGACACTGGACGTGCCCCGTGCGACGTGCTAATTTTAGCCTAATTAAGAACAGTAATACCTGTCTTAACAGTTATTCCCTCATTACTAACTTTAATTAATTTTTAGCTTGCGCACCCGTCCTTCCAGGGGCGCCCACGCGTTCGATCTATCCTTTTTCTCGCTCCAGCGTTCATGAGGCCATGAACTTAACAGAACTCAAGCAACAACCCGCCTCGGCCCTGATTGAACTGTCGAAGTCACTCGGACTCGAAGGCCTCGCCCGCTCTCGCAAACAGGATGTCATTTTTGAAATCCTCAAGGCACATGCCAAGAAGGGTGAAGACATCTACGGCGATGGCGTCCTCGAAATCCTCCAGGACGGCTTCGGCTTCCTGCGGTCAGCGGACAGCTCTTTCCTGGCCGGACCGGATGACATCTATGTCTCACCGAGCCAGATCCGGCGCTTCAACCTGCGCACCGGCGACAACATCGCCGGCAAGATCCGGCCGCCGAAAGACGGGGAACGCTATTTTGCCCTGCTGAAAGTCAGCGAGATCAACTTCGAGCCGCCGGAAAACGCCAAGAACAAGATCCTGTTCGAGAATCTGACGCCGCTGTTTGCACATGACCGGCTCAAACTCGAACGTGGCAATGGCAGCACCGAGGACCTGACACCGCGCATCATCGACCTGGTCGCTCCCATCGGCAAGGGCCAGCGCGGCCTGATCGTGTCACCGCCGAAGGCCGGCAAGACCATGCTACTGCAGCAGGTCGCGCAGTCCATCACCAGCAACTACCCGGAGTGCTTCCTGATCGTTCTGCTCATCGACGAGCGGCCCGAGGAAGTGACCGAGATGGAGCGGTCGGTGCGCGGCGAAGTCATCTCGTCGACCTTTGACGAACCGGCCAGCCGCCACGTCCAGGTCGCCGACATGGTCATCGAGCGTGCCAAGCGCCTGGTCGAGCACAAGAAGGATGTCGTCATCCTGCTCGACTCCATCACCCGTCTGGCACGCGCCTACAACACGGTGGTGCCGGCGTCCGGCAAGGTACTCACCGGCGGTGTCGACGCCAACGCCCTGCAACGGCCGAAGCGCTTTTTCGGTGCCGCCCGGAATATCGAGGAAGGCGGCTCGCTGACGATCCTCGCCACGGCGCTGGTGGAAACCGGGTCGCGCATGGACGACGTTATCTTCGAAGAGTTCAAGGGCACCGGCAATATGGAAATCCACTTGAGCCGCGAGATTTCCGAAAAACGCATTTACCCGGCAATCAACATCAATCGATCGGGCACGCGCCGCGAGGAGAAGCTGACCTCACCCGACGAACTGCAAAAGATGTGGATCCTGAGAAAACTGCTGCACCCGATGGAAGAGCTCGGGGCGATGGAATTCCTGCTTGAGCGCCTGAAAGCGACCAAGAACAACGCCGAATTCTTCGATGCGATGAAGAGGCAATAAAATAACGTTCCTCGTCGCTCGTCTCTCGTTGTTCGAAAAGCTTCCCACATCAGTTACCGAGGGAGCCGATTAGAATCGGCGATTCAGTTAATCGCGGATAGGAATCCGCTCCCACACGCGTTCGCAGACAACAATCCCTGTATCACTATTCCGACTCTTGGCCGCAGGAATATCCAGACCATTCGCGTGTATTTGCGT
Source organism: Methylohalomonas lacus (assembly GCF_024808875.1). Classification (GTDB taxonomy): domain Bacteria; phylum Pseudomonadota; class Gammaproteobacteria; order Methylohalomonadales; family Methylohalomonadaceae; genus Methylohalomonas; species Methylohalomonas lacus. Next base: position 51,483 of record NZ_JANUCT010000008.1, on the reverse strand, counting down.
TCATTCGCGGTCTGTCTTCACCCGGTTGATATATGATTACTGTAGTGCGGTAATCCGCCGCAGTTTGGCGTCGTGCTGCAGGCGGTAGAAACGCCGCAGTTCCTTGTACCAGTGCTGTCGGTCCTGCCGCCGGCGAAAATCCTGTCCCAGCATCCAGCAATAGCGTGCGGCAAAACGGTTGGCGGTGACATAGCGCTGGCGCTGCTCGTCATCTAGGGTCTCGGCAAAATGCACGTCCTCGAATAGCCAGCGATGCAACTCGGCAATCCCGTATTGATCGTTTTCCGCCTGCAGCAACAGCAGCGTCACAAACTTGTCGACCTCCGCCTGTAATTCCAGCTCCAGCAGACTGACCTCGCGCTCGTGGCCGGCACACCAGGCCATGTAGACAAAATGGCTGACACCTTCAAGCACCAGGCTCAGATCGGCGAACTGATGGCGGCCAGTACCTGCCAAAGAACCGCTGTCGCGAAAGCCGTCGAGCAACTCGGCATCGAGATACAGCGACATCGACAGCTCGTCGCCCGACTCCTGCAGCAGCAGACGCTCGCGCGGCTGATGCGCATGTTCACCGTCCAGCGCCCGCGCCAAATCGCGATCCGTGGTGAGAAAATCCTCGACCCGATAAGGCAGATCGAGTTCGTAACAGCTTTGCAGCCGCGACTGCAGTTCAGCGATCGGCATGGGATCTAGTGCGACGTCTTGCCGGCGGAGGTAGCCACCGGCTGGATACCATGCTGCCGCAACTTGCGCTCCGCCTGGGGGCTGTTGGTCAGCACCCATATCTCGTAAAGGCGCAGCAGATCCTGATCATTGCCGGGCTGGAATTCATCGGCCACTTCACCGAGCACGTCGACCAGGCCGGTAAACTTTTCCCCCAGCTCCCGGTAGACGTCGCTGAAATTGCGACCATGAAAACTCCGGCGCATGCTCTCGGCCAGGCTATCGTAAGCCGAGCCGCCCATGGCGATATAGTAATCCACATCGACAAGGCTGCGCTGCAGACTGTTGGCGAACAGGCCGGCAATGAACAAAGCGACATCGCCAAGCCGTTTCAGGGACTCGTTGGCTTCCTGCCATGAGGAAGCACTGACCGCCTCGCTGTAAAACCGGACCAGTGGCTTGATCATGCGGCCATCGGGCGTGTCTTCGTAGAGCATGTCGGAACGGGTGAAATCGGTCAGCAGGTTGATCACGTACACCAGCGTGTCATCACGCACTTCGAGCTGCTGGTTACGTACTGCCGTCTGAACACTGTCCTGAAAGTAATGCCGCACATCCAGACCAGTAATAAGCGAATCATGGGTTTTCTCTGACATCATCATTTATGTCCTCCACTATCAGTAAAGACAGACGCAAGATCCCAACTCCGCATTTTTATGATTTTGTTGTTTTAAACTACCCCTATTTGCACAGTATGTGAAGTCAGCACTCTAAAGCAGTGGCTGACAAAACGGAGACAGATACCGCATACCGCTATTTGGAGTATTGATTTTCGTGTCGGCAGAGCAGCAACTACTTGCCAGCTTTCACTACAGGCAGTAAGATAAAAATCTGTTTTGGGGGAGTAGTCGCTCTCCACCTGTTGTCCGAATCAGCCTGTTATGGCTGCATGCCGGCACGCAGGCGTCCTCACATCGAGAGGTTTGCATCAACAGATTTGGCCGTTTCGCGGCCGTGGTGCAAACAGTCCTTACGGGACCTGGCGAGACCCAGAACATCGTGCACCTCCGGGCCGGGGGACACGGTGTTCTGGCGTGCACGCTGACCGGCCCGGAGGAAACAAGCTTTGGACGCATTCATTACTTCCACTGTCGCCGTCGCCATCGCCGAGATCGGCGACAAGACGCAACTGCTCAGCCTGTTGCTGGTGGCACGCTATCGCAAACCCTGGCCTATTCTCTGGGCCATCCTGTTGGCGACATTACTCAATCATGGCCTCTCGGCAGCACTTGGCGTATCGCTGTCACGGTTCATTGAAGGTGACTGGCTTAATATCTTTCTGGCGTTCGCCTTTATTGCAGTCGGCCTGTGGATGCTGATCCCGGACAGCGACGATAACCTGGCGACGGACAACCGCCACCATGGTGTCTTTCTGACCACGCTGGTACTGTTCTTTATTGCCGAGATCGGTGACAAGACGCAGGTCGCCACCGTTCTGCTGGCGGCGCGTTTTGAAAGCGTCGTGGCCGTAACCCTGGGCACGACGGTGGGTATGCTGCTGGCCAACGCACCGGTATTGTGGCTGGGCAACCGCTTCTGTCGCGAACTGCCGCTGCGGGCAATACATGTCAGCGCCAGCCTGTTATTCATCCTCATCGGCTTGTGGACGCTGATCGCCGAGACTCGGCTGTTTGGTGGTTGATCGGTTAACTGGTGACTAAAATAGCGTGAGCAACCCTGTTTTGATGTCAAGGGAAATTAAAATTCAATGTACCTTAGCCGGCATGTTCGCAGTGGGGTCACCGCTCCTACCATCCTGAATTCCTTCTCCTGTCGTAGCCGAATTTATTCGGCGAAACATGATCCGATAGGTTCGCGGATTCCAATCCACTTTACAGATGTTCAGGCCTTGCCAATCACCAATAACCTGTCACCAATAAATCAAAAAAAACCCCGCCACGGAGGGCGGGGTCTGACTACACGGACTTTGTAGCGTTCTTTCAGTAGTCGTCCATGCCCATGCCACCCGGCATACCGGCACCGGCTTTGTCTTCCTTCGGCAGTTCGGCGATCATTGCTTCGGTCGTCAGCAGCAGACCGGCCACCGACGCGGCGTTCTGCAGCGCGGTACGCGTGACCTTGGCCGGATCGACGATGCCGAGCTGCAGCATGTCGCCCATCTCGCCAGTCGAGGCGTCGTAACCCTGCGAGTCCTTGGCGGCCCGCACCTGGTTGACGACCACCGACGGCTCACCGCCGGCATTCTTGACGATCTGGCGCAGCGGCTCCTCAATGGCACGACTGAGAATCCGGATGCCCGTGTTCTGCTCGTCGTTATCGCCTTTCATATCCTTGATCGCGGCCTGCGCGCGGATGAAGGCGACACCGCCACCCGGCACGATGCCTTCTTCCACCGCCGCCCGCGTGGCGTGCAGGGCGTCCTCGACGCGCGCCTTCTTCTCCTTCATCTCGAACTCAGTCGCGGCACCAACCTTGATCACCGCAACGCCGCCGGACAGCTTGGCAACGCGCTCCTGCAGCTTCTCCTTGTCGTAGTCCGAGGTCGATTCCTCGATCTGCTTGCGGATCTGGCCGACGCGGGCCTCAATGTCCGTCTTCTTGGCGGCACCGTCGATGATCGTGGTCTCGTCCTTGGTAATCTGGACTTTCTTGGCCTGGCCTAGATCCTCGAGCTGAACCTTCTCCAGCGTCAGACCGACTTCCTCGGAGACGACGTTACCGCCGGTGAGCACGGCGATGTCCTGCAGCATGGCCTTGCGGCGGTCACCAAAGCCCGGCGCCTTGACGGCGGCGACCTTGACGATACCGCGCAGGTTGTTGACCACCAGTGTGGCCAGCGCCTCGCCTTCTACATCTTCAGCGACGATCAGCAGACTCTTGCCCGACTTGGCGACAGCTTCGAGCACCGGCAGTAATTCGCGAATATTGGAAACCTTCTTGTCGCATAACAGGATATAGGGATCCTCGAGTTCCGCGCTCATGGACTGCTGGTTGTTGATGAAATACGGCGACAGGTAGCCGCGGTCGAACTGCATGCCCTCTACGACTTCCAGTTCGTTATCCAGACCCGAACCTTCCTCGACCGTGATTACGCCTTCCTTGCCCACCTTATCCATCGCATCGGCGATCAGCTTGCCGATCTCCGGCTCTGAATTCGCCGAGATCGTGCCGACCTGGGCAATGCCCTTGGCGTCGGTACAAGGCTTCGACAGTTTCTGGATCTGCTCGACCACCGCTTTCACGGCCTTGTCGATGCCGCGCTTCAGCTCCATCGGGCTCATGCCGGCGGCAACGGATTTCAGGCCTTCGCGGACGATGGCCTGGGCCAGCACGGTGGCGGTGGTGGTGCCGTCTCCGGCGACGTCGGAGGTCTTGGAAGCGACCTCTTTCACCATCTGCGCGCCCATGTTCTCGAACTTGTCTTTCAGCTCGATTTCCTTGGCCACGGATACGCCGTCCTTGGTCACCGTCGGCGAGCCAAAGCTCTTTTCGATTACAACATTGCGGCCGCGCGGGCCGAGCGTTTGCTTGACGGCATTCGCCAGAATATCGACGCCGGCTGCCATGCGGGCGCGGGCATCATCGGAAAAAACAATCTGCTTGGCAGTCATTGTTTAATAACCTCTTGTTGAATTGTTCAGGATCGATATGACAATCAGGCGTCGAGGACGCCCATGATGTCCTCTTCGCGCAGTACCAGTAACTCGTCAGCGCCGACTTTCACTTCGGTGCCGGAGTACTTGGCAAACAGGACCTTGTCACCTTTTTTCACATCCAGGGCACGGACTTCGCCGTTTTCCAGGATCTTGCCGTTACCCACGGCGATCACTTCACCCTTGATGGGCTTTTCTGCGGCGCTGTCCGGGATCACGATGCCGCCGGCGGTGGTTTTTTCTTCCTCCAGGCGCTTCACGATCACGCGATCATGCAATGGACGAATATTCATGACTTGTTGTCCTCCTTAAGTCATTGATTAAATTGCTAATAATAATTTATTAGCACTCTCTATTAGTGAGTGCTAAATATAGGCCAACCCCACCGGAAGTCAAGATGGCCAGCGCACACAAGCATAAAAAAAGCCGGCCCCGCGGGGCCGGCTTTTCTGTCCTGGAGCCGGGTGGGCATTGAACGCACCCGACCAGAGTACAGGCTAGGACTTGTTGTCCAGAGACTGGTAGTAACCCATCAGTACCTCGGCGACCTCCGGCCGTGAGAATTCCTCCGGCAGATGCTCGCCCCGGCCGAGCTTCTCGCGCACCTTGGTCCCCGAGAGGATGACGAAGTCGTCCATGGTGTGATCCGGCACGTCGGACATCATGACCACGCGGCCGAGCTTCTTCGAGAACGCGGTGTGATCGGCCTTGAAAATGTCGATGCCAAGCGCGCCCGCCGGCACCTCATCGAAGATCTTCTGCGCATCGAACGGGCCATAGTAGTCACCAACACCGGCGTGATCGCGACCGACGATGAAATGCGTACAACCGGCATTCTGGCGAAATACCGCGTGCAGCAGTGCCTCGCGCGGGCCGGCATAAAGCATGTCGAAGCCGTAGCCGGTGATCATGACGCTGTTCGGCGGGAAGTAGAGATCGACCATCTTGCGGATCGCCGCGTCGCGCACATCGGCGGGAATATCGCCGGGCTTGAGCTTGCCGAGCAGCATGTGCACCAGAATACCGTCGGCGCCAACAGCGTCCTTCGCCATCTTGCACAGCTCCTCGTGGGCACGGTGCATCGGATTGCGTGTCTGGAACGCAACCACCGTCTCCCAGCCACGCTCGGCGAATTCGTCGCGGATCTGACCGGCGGTACGGAAGGTCTCGGGGAAGTCCTGCTCGAAGTAGCTGAAATTAAGCACCTCGACGGGTCCGGACACGGCGTGATGGCCCAGCGTCATGAACGTGGCCACGCCCGGGTGCTCGCTATCGGTGGTGCCAAATATCCGCTCGGCCATGTGCTCAAGCTGGCTGTCGCTGACCTTCTCGACGGTGTCGATGGTCTGGATGGCCAGCACCGGTTCGCCGGGCACGTTCGGATCGCGCAGCGCAATACGCTCGGCCTTGCCGATCGCTTCGATGTCGTCAGTGAGGTTCAGGATTGGCACCGGCCAGAACAGGCCGTCGCGGGTCGCCATGTCGTCGGCGACGCTGAGCGCGTCAGCAAGATTCATGTAGCCCGGCAGTGGATTAAAATAGCCGGCACCAAGCATCACTGCATTGGCGGCGGCAGCAGAATTCAGTCGCAGCGACGGCAGCGTCTCGGCCTCTTCGAGCAGCGCCTGGCGGCGGCTTTCATCGTCAACAAACAGCGGCCTCAGCTGGTCCGAGCCGTGCGGCTTAATCATTGTTTACTCTCCTGAAAATGGTGAATGGGGCGCCTCCCACCGGGCCGCGGCAGCTGCCGCATGTCCGGTCAAAGGCCGACAAACATAGCGATCCGCGACGCACTTGCCAAGCCCCGGCTGCTGGCCGGCGCGGCGCGGCTATGCTTAAATCGACCCAGAATGACCTGTCACCAGGGGGAATCATGGGAAAAATCACGAACGTGGAACAGCCGGAAGCGGACAAAAAGACTTCGCGCATCGTCGACGGTCTGGGGGCAACCATGCAGCTCGACCAGGAACATGCGCAATGCCACTGGAACGACCAGGTCTTCGCCAGGGGCGACCAGGTCAGTATCGACGGCAAAACCTATGAATGCACCTTTGGCTGCTGGGTGAACACTAACCAATCTGACATGTGAACAAGACCACGCGCTTTCTGACCGACAATAATCCGCTCGGACTAAAAATCATCGTGGTAGCGACAGGCCTGGCGCTACTGTCGCTGCTGCCATTACTGCTTTATATCCTGTTCGGACCGGCGGACGGCAATCCCATCGGCCTGGGCCTGCTGGCCGTTGCTGGTATGCTGCTGGGACTTGTCGGCATCGTCATCGGCATCATCGAACTATTACTGTCACTGCGCCGCTAACATGCCCCCGACCGGCTGCCTGGTGCAGCCGCGGGCTTCGGCAATATCCTGCCAAAGCGTATGCACATGCGCCTCGACCGGCCGGCAAAAACCGGCCACCAGCATGATGCCGAGCGTGATCAGGAAACCGTAAACACCCGGCGTCCAGCCGTAAGTCTGGATGAAGGCTGGCTCCGCCAGCGTCAGGCCGAACGATACCGCCATGCCGAGCAGAAAACCGATGACGGCGCCGCCGCGGTTGGCACGTTTCCAGTACAGTCCCAGCAGCACGACCGGCGACAATACGATCATGCCCTGGTAGGTCATCAATGCCAGGAACACCAGGAGCCCCTCGCGCACATAGGCGCCGGCCAGGGCGCCGAGACCGATGAGGACCACCGACCAGCGAGCGATGGTCAACGCACTACGCTCGCTGATGTCACGCTTCAGGACCTGTGCCATGTCACCGGAGATCGCCGTCGACATGGCGTTGAGAATGCCGCTGACGGTACCGAGGCTGGCCGCCATAACCAACACGGCGAAAAATGCCAGCGGCCAGACACCCGCTTCGGCATGAATCCACAGCAATGCCTGCTGCGGATTCTCCTGCGCGAACGGCAGCGGATGCAGCGCCATAGCAACGATGATCAGCAGCCCGAATGACAGTATGCCCAGTATGGGCGCGAACAGCACCGACTGTTTGATGGTGCGGATACTGTCGGCAGCAAAAAGTTTGTTATAGACCCACGGCCACATAAAACCGCCGAGACCGCTGGTCAGCACGATCGCGGTCCAGTAGTTCGGCGACAGTTCCCAGCCCGGGCCGGGATAGGTCAGCGCTTCGGGAGCATGCGTCTGCAGACGCTGCATGGCACCCTGCAAGCCGCCAAGTTCACTGTACAGCACCCATATCAGGACCGCCGATCCAGCGAACATCATGTACAGACCCTGAATGATGTTGGCGGTCACCACCGAACGCATGCCGCCCAACGCCACGTATGAAACCACCACTGCTATCCCGATAACCATGCCGACCAGTGGGCTGATCAATCCCTCGGTGGCATAGTTGAACACGTAACCGATCGTGTACCACTCCATGAGCAGCCACGGAATTGACAGTGCGACACCGGCAAAGCCGGTCAGTATACGAATAAAATCACTGCGATAACGCAGCCCAAGCAATTCCGACTGCGTGCGCAGATTGTATTTCTTGCCCCAGATGAATGACTTCTCGGCCACCAGGTACATGACCAGCAGCGTGATGATGCCATAGGGGATAACATACATGCCGATCATGCCGTAGCTGACGGCAAAGCCGGAAAACACAGTGTAACCGGCACCAACATACCAGGTTGCCAGGAAACCGAAAGTAATGCCGAGCACGCCGATGCTGTGGCTGGCGGTAGCGTAATCGTTGAGTGTATTAACACCAAGCTGGTGTCGATTGATCAGCAGGAGCAGGCCGAGGAAAGCGGCGATCATCAGCATGGGGATCATCGGCGATCCCCCATGGTCACATCGACATCCAGCCGGCCGCGCCGTTTATCAGCCAGGTACCAGCCGACAAAAAATATCGCGGCCAGTAATGCCAGACCGAACTGCCAGAGGAAAGCAAAAGGCAGGCCCAGCAGTGTGGGTTCGATTCGATTGGACCACTGGAACACGAACGGCAAGGTAGACAGGGTGGTGGTTGCCAGAATCAGCAACACGAATACGGCAGCACGCATACACTTCCCCGAGATTCGATATTATTGTTTATCAAAGCGGGAACCACATGCAGCGCATGTGGTTCCCGCTTATTATTTTGGTGACAGAATATGCTGCAACAGACGGGAATTACAAGCCGGTTGCTCAACAATGTTAGCCCGGTTATCGGACAAGGCGGTACAGCCCATAGCGGGCAAACATCATAATCCCTGAATGTATTTCACGATACGCCGGCGCTGGTTCTCGTCCGGCAGGTTGCCGTAAGCGGCCATGACATTATCAACGACGTGCTTCGGATCGCTGGTCGCCGGTATCGGGCACGTCACTGCCGGATGGGCGATGATGAACTTGAGAAAGACCTGCGCCCAGGAATCGGCGAATTCCCGCATCCATTCCGGCAGTTCGCGGCCATTGGTTTTACCGAACAGACTGCCCTTCTCGAACGGCTCATTAATCAACACCGCGATCCCCTTGTCCTGGCACAGCGGCAACAAGCGCTGCTCGGCGTTACGATCAAGAATATTGTAGTTGAACTGGACGAAGTCGAACGTTTCGCTTTTCAAAACGTCTTCGAGTTCGGCGTGGACATCGCTGCGATAATGCGTGACGCCGATATAGCGAACGCGTCCCGCGTCTTTCCAGTCGCGCAGCGTCTTGTAATGCGTGCGCCAGTCGACGAGGTTGTGGATCTGCATGAGGTCCATGGGTCTGCTATGCAACAAGTCCATGGACTGGTTCATCTGTTCGATGCCGGGCTCGCGCCCGTCGGTCCAGACCTTGGTTGCCATGAAGATATCGTCGCCGAGGTCGAGTTCATTGACGATATGGCCGACGACTTCCTCGGCGGTACCGTACATCGGCGAAGTATCTATAAGGCTTGCGCCGTGGGCATGAAACAGACGAATGACTTCGGTCAGTTCCTGCAGCTTGGCTGCGGCCAGATTGCTGACGCGGCCGGCATCCATGGTGCGCGCGGTGCCGAGGCCGACGGCCGGAACCTGTTCGCCCGATGAAGGTATCGTGCGCTTGATGATGTCCCCGGTGGAACGCCCGGCCAGCGCATTGTCGGCCGCCGTCGCCGCATCCGGCCACAGGCCACGGCCGGCCAGTCCCAGGCTGGCACCGCCGAGACCAAGCAATTTCAGAAACTGGCGACGCCGCTTATTGCCATTGTCATGTTGCATGATCAAACCTCCTGATTCGCTTCGGCGGCGGTCGCCGCCGGTTTATGCCTGGCCGTGTCGCTGTCCTGGCCGTCCTGATTACCCTCGTAGCGCCGTCCCAGCCACAGGGCCAGCGCGATCCATCCAACCGCCAGTGGCACCGCCACCGCGGCGACACCGCCGAGGCCGATGCCCAGCGCCATAAGACCGGCGAATATCCAGCCGGCAACCGCATCGCCGCCGCGGTAGACCACCGTATCGATAAAGTTCTTGGATTTGTATTTCGACTCGCGGTCGAGCACGGTAAACAGCATCTCGCGCGCCGGCTTGGTCAGTGCGTAGTTGCCGGCGCGACGCAGTACCTGTACGGCAAGCAGCACAACCAGTATCGGCGCCACTGCCAGCGAGGCAAAGCCGATCAACAACACGAGTGGCACGAAGGCCAGCGTCACGCCGACGCCGAAACGGGTCACAAGCCGGTGGGTGATCAACACCTGGCCGACTATGGTCAGGGCGTTGACGCTGAAATCGATCCAGGCAAACACCGCGGTACGCTGACCCGAATCGCTAAACGCGTCCTCGATCAGATGCGCCTGCTGGAAATACAGGAACGTCGCCAGCGTCGTGTAAAACAGGATGAAGCCGACGATGCCGATCAGGTAGGGACTGGCGATGACTTTCTTGACACCGGTCAGGATGCCGCCACCAATCGGATTTTCATGCTGCTCGGCGGTGCCGGGATCATGCGCGACGTGGATGTCCCAGTCGCGCAGCTGGTGGATTGCGATCAGCGCCAATGCGAGAACGCCGGCGGCTACCGGTAGCAGGTTGATCGGACCCAGCGCCGGTGCGATCAGGGCGGTCATTCCCGGGCCGGCGATGGCGCCGACGGAGCCGCCGGCGGCGATGAAACCGAACAACCGGCGCGCCTGCGCCGTTGAATAGATGTCCGCCATGAAGCTCCAGAACACTGACACGACGAACAGGTTGAACACACTGGTCCATATAAAGAAGGCACGTGCGATCACCGCATCGGTGATATCGAGCTTGAACAGCGCATAGAAGATCAGAATATTGGCGATGAAGAAGTAATACACCAGCGGCACGAAGGTACGCCGCGGATAACGCGCCGCGACCCAGGCGAACAGGGGTACCGCCGCCAGCATGGCGACGAAGGTGCCGGTAAACAGCCACTGCAGATTCTCGACGCCGCCGATAATCCCCATCTCGTCGCGCACGGGACGCAGAATGTAATAGCCGCCCAACAGGCAGAAAAAGTACACGAACGACCAGAAGACTGCGGCCACTTCCTGGGCTTCCAGCGGCACCAGTGGCCGCAGCCAGCGGCTGACCCGCTGGCTGAAACGCGAGGGTTGGGCATCCGACATCGACTTGCACCTGTTATGATTATTTTACTAGGAACCCTGACAGGCGAACGAGGTTCCCGTAAAGCGCATGCATTCGATACTCAAACACGGCCGGCACCTGATCGGGCCATTGTTGCTGTCGCTGCTGGCCGGCTGTGCCGGCGCGGCCGAACCGCGTACGGACCGAACTGCAGCACCGGACGTGACGATCTACGTCGTCAGCCACGGCTGGCATACCGGCATCGTCATTCCGGCCCGGCAGCCCGGGGCGCTGGCTTTTCTGGAGGATCATTTCCCGGCGGCGGACGCCACCGGCTGGTACGAAATCGGCTGGGGCGATCGGCGTTTCTACCAAGCGGGTGAAGGCAATCTGTGGCTGACGCTGCGTGCCGGGCTGTTGCCAACGGCTTCAGCCCTGCATGTGGTCGCCCTGCCGAGCATGCCGGGCGATTACTTCCGCCATGGGCAGGTGGTCGAACTGACAGTCAGCGAAGCGGGCTACCGGGCGATGATCGCGCGGATTGCCGACAGTTTCAGTCGCGATAATGACGATCATATTATCGAGATCGGCCAGGGGCTCTACGGTAACAGCCGCTTCTTCGCCGCTACCGGACTGTTTCATGCGTTCAACAACTGTAATCGCTGGACGGCGGTCATGCTTAAGGAGGCCGGCGTGCCACTGGGCACATTCATGGTACTCACCGCCGATGACGTCATGGAACCGTTGCAGGCGCTTGAACACAGCGACACTATAGCTACTGATTAGTGGCTATCATACCGCTGGACCACTGCGTAATTCGTAGCGTCCTTCATCAAGCTTGATAATATCACCGGTATGCACGCGGTAACGGCCGTGCGCCTGATCTTCGTAGTACAGCCGCAGGGTATGGTAGATCGTTGAAAACGCCAGTTCCTGCCAGGGAATGGCGTCCTGGCTGAACAAGCTGGCTTCCAGCGACTCGTCGCCGGCGCCGAATCGGCCGTCGAGCAGCCGCGAGCGGAACATCATGTAGACCTGATCGACGTGCGGCAGATTGAACACCGCAAACAGGCCGTCGAGTTGCACCCTGGCCTCGGCCTCTTCCAGCGTTTCGCGCAGCGCCGCCTCGATGGTGGTCTCACCCAGTTCCATGAAACCGGCCGGCAGTGTCCAGTAACCGTAACGCGGTTCGATTGCACGCCGGCACAGCAGGATGCGACCGTCATTGGCTTCGACCAGGCAACCGGCAACAACCTTGGGATTCTGGTAATGAATGGTTTCGCAGCTGTCGCAGATGTAGCGTGGCCGGTTATCCGCCGGCGGCGTTTTCAGGGCAACGACGGCACCACACTGACTGCAGTATTTCATAATGGCTCGGTCGATTGATTATTGGCAGCGTCAGGCAACGGCAGTATCTGCTTCAGCACCGGCCATATATTGGCCAGCATGCGCGACTGCGCCGCGGCGGTCGGGTGTATACCATCCTCCTGCATCAGCTCGGGATGTTCAGCGATGTCATGGAGGATAAACTGGCTGAGCACGAGATCATACTCGTTCGCCAGTTGCTCGTAGACCGCCTCGAACTTTTTCGTGAAGGCCGGGCCATAGTTGGGCGGCATTTTCATCGGTACCAGCACGACACGGGCGCCCGCGTCCTGCAGGTTCTCGATGATCACGGCCAGATTGCGGCGCATTTCATCCGGCTGGATGCCGCGCAGGCCATCATTGCCGCCAAGCTCAATGATCGCCACATCAGGTTTGTGGCGTTCGAGTATCCGGTCGAGACGGCTGCGCGCGCCGCGCGAAGTGTCGCCGCTGATGCTGGCGTTGATCACACGGTATCGGTAACCTGCGTTTTCCGCCTGCTGGGCCAGCCGCTGTTCAAGCAAGGCTACCCAGCCTTCATCCATGGGAATACCGTAACCGGCACTGAGACTGTCGCCAAGCACTAGAATGGTGCGCTGTTCAGACGCGTCGGCTGACGCTGCAGCAGTCGCCTCGGTCAGCACGATCGCAGACAACAGCACGAATAACAGGAGCAGATTTTTCAGCATGACTGATGAGACCATTATCCGAGCGGAAAATCTCGGTAAACGTGTTCAGGGGCCCGGCGGCCATCTCGATATTCTCGCCGACATCGATCTCGGCATCCAGCGCGCCGAAACGGTCGCCGTCGTCGGCGTCTCCGGTTCCGGCAAATCAACGCTGCTCGGCCTGCTCGCCGGCCTCGATACACCGACCAGTGGCCGCGTACTGCTGAATAATACCGACCTCAACAGTCTCGATGAAGACGGCCGCGCGCGACTGCGCGGCCAGCAGGTCGGCTTCGTGTTTCAGTCCTTCCAGCTGCTGCCGAGCCTGACGGCACTGGAAAACGTCATGCTGCCACTGGAACTGGCCGGTCACGGCAATGCCCGCGCCGAAGCCGAACACGAACTCGAACAGGTCGGTCTGGCCGCGCGCACCGGGCATTACCCGAACCAGCTGTCCGGCGGCGAACAGCAGCGCGTCGCCATCGCACGCGCCTTCGCCGGCAGCCCGAACATCCTGTTCGGCGACGAACCCACCGGCAACCTCGATCAGAAGACCGCCCACCAGGTCATGGACCTGCTGTTCAATCTCAACAGTGAACGCGGCACGACGCTGGTGCTGGTCACCCACGATCCGGGCATCGCCGGCGACTGCGATCGGCAACTCACGCTCAGCGGCGGCCGGCTGGCATGATGCATCCAGGGATGATTCCGCGCTGGTCCTGGAATGCGCTGCGGCGCGACTGGCGTGCGGGCGAACTGCGATTGATCGCTGCGGCGCTGGTCATCGCCGTGGCGGCAAGCACCGCCGTCGGCTTTTTCACCGACCGCATCAGCCGCGCCCTGGCCAGCCAGGCCGGCGAACTGATCGGTGGTGACCTGGTCCTGGAATCCGCTGATCCCATTGCCGATACGATCAAACAGCGCGCCGCCGACGCCGGTCTCAGCCACGCCGAAACACTGACCTTTCGCAGCGCCGTCAGCAGTGATGACGACCTGTTGCTGGCCGAACTCAAGGCCGTCGCCGCACCCTATCCGCTGATCGGCAGGCTGCGGGTCGCCGATCAACTCTTCGGCGACGAGTACGAGACGGATCAGATCCCGGCGCGCGATAACGTCTGGCTGGACACGCGCCTGATGCAGGCACTGGAGCTGGCTGTCGGCGATCGCGTCGATATCGGCGCCAAGTCGTTCACCGTCAGCCGCGTGCTCACCTATGAACCGGATCGTGGCGGCGACCTGCTGAACATCGCGCCGCGCGCCATGATCAACCTCGCCGACATACCGGCCACCGAACTGATCCAGCCCGGCAGCCGGCTCGACTATCACCTGTTGCTGGCCGGACCACTGGAAGCGGTCGAGCGCATGCGCGACTGGCTGGCGGCCAGCGCGCCGGACGACCTGGAAATCCAGGACGTGCGCGAGGGCCGGCCGGAACTGCGCACCGCGCTGGATCGCGCCGAGCAGTACCTCGGTCTGGCCGCGATCGTCGCCGTCGCCCTGGCCGGACTCGCCGTCGCCCTGGCAACCCGGCGCTATGTAACCCGGCACCTCGATTACTGCGCCATTCTGCGCTGCTTCGGCGCGACGCAGAACTTCATCCTCGCCAGCTATACCCTGCAGCTTGTCTGGCTGGGCCTGATCGCCGGTCTCATCGGCTGTGGCATCGGCTGGCTGGCACAGCACGGGCTGGCCGCGCTCATGGGCGCGCTGGTCGCCGGGCCGTTACCGGCTGCCGGACCGTTGCCGGTATTCATCGGCCTGGCCATCGGCCTCATTACCCTGCTCGGCTTCGCCCTGCCGCAAATCTATAGCCTGAAAAGCGTGCCGCCGGGACGCGTGCTGCGCCGCGATCTCGGCCCCGTTTCGCTCGGCACCGTCAGCGTCTACGGTCTCGCCATAGCCGCGCTCGCCGCGCTGCTGCCGTGGCAAAGCGGCGATCCGAAACTCAGCCTCTATACCCTGTTTGGTCTGCTGGCCGGCGCCGCATTGCTGGCCGGCAGTGCCTGGCTGCTGATCCGGGGCCTGAGCCGGCTGCGCGCCCGGGTCGGTATCTCCTGGCGCTTCGGCCTGGCCAACGTGGCGCGCCGCGCCAGCGGCAGCGCCGCCCAGGTACTCGGCATCGGCCTCGGTCTGACATTGATGCTGCTGCTCACCCTGGTGCGCGCCGACCTGCTCGACGGCTGGCGCGAGCGCGTGCCGGACGACGCGCCGAACTACTTTTTGATTAACGTGCAGCCGGATGAAGTGCAGGGCGTCAGCGCCTTTCTGAAGCAGCGCGCCGGCGTCGATGCCAGCCTCTATCCGATGGTGCGCGGCCGTCTGGTGGCCATCAATGGCACCGAGATCGACGCCGAGCAGGACTATCCGGACGGCCGCGCCCGGCGACTCGCCGAACGCGAGTTCAACCTGTCGTGGGCGGAACAGCTGCAGGCCGACAACAAACTCGAGGCCGGCCGCTGGTGGCCGGAAGAAGGCACCGATCAGAACTGGTTCTCGGTGGAAGAAGGCATCGCCGATACGCTGGGCATTGAAATCGGCGACACGCTCACCTATCAAATCGCCGGGGAAACGGTGCAGGGCCAGGTGCGCAACCTGCGCTGGGTCGAGTGGGACTCGTTCAACGTCAACTTCTTCGTCGTCGCCAATCCCGGTGTGCTCGACGATCAGCCGGCAACCTACATCACCAGCTTCTACCTGCCGGCCGAGCATCGAAGCGCGCTCAACGAGCTGGTACGACAATACCCCAGCGCCACCGTCATCGACGTCGACACCCTGCTGACCCAGGTCAGGAAGATCATGGAACAGGTGATCCAGACGGTGGAATACGTCTTCGGCTTCACCCTGCTGGCCGGGCTGCTGGTGCTGTTCGCGGCCATGCAGTCGACCCATGACGAGCGGCGCTACGAGACCGCACTGCTGACCGCCCTGGGCGCCAGCCGCGCGCAGATCCTGCGCGGCCTGGCAGCGGAGTTCGCCGTGATCGGCCTGGTCGCCGGTACCCTGTCGGGCCTGGCCGCAACGCTGGCCAGCTGGCTGCTGGCCACGCAGGTGCTGAACATTCCGTTCGAGTTCAACCCGCTCATCTGGGTCATCGGCCTCGGCGGCGGCGTGCTGGTGGTACTGCTGGCCGGCCTGGCCGGTACCTGGAAAGTCCTGCAGCACTCGCCTCTGGCCGTGCTGCGTTGATGAAGCCGATCACCCCACAAACCAGAATTACGGATCATTAACACACTCGATCAGTCTATAGGTGCCTGATACAAGTGCACCAGCCGCTGGCTGTGCGACTGGGCTGGCCCATTCACTCCATCCAGCATCATCATGCTATTTTGCTGATCGAGCAACGGCTTAAATCCGGAATACAACACTTGCGCGCAGCCCTCGAACGTCAGCAGGCATGGATCTACCTGGCGGCGATACTGGCCGGTATGGTCGCCGGTACAGTCGCGCCGGCAACGCTACAGAGTGGGGCATTCCTGCTGTGGCCGGCACTGGGCTTGCTGCTCTATGTCACCTTCACCCAGGTACCGCTCACGCGCCTGACAATGACCTTTCGCGATGGCCGTTTCATCGCCGCACTGCTGGTCGGCAATTTCCTGTGCATACCGTTGATTGTCGGCCTGTTACGGTTGTTGTTGCCTGCCGAACCCGCCATTCAGCTCGGCGTTCTGCTGGTACTGCTGGTGCCCTGTACCGACTGGTTCATCAGCTTCACCTATCTCGGCCGGGGCGATGCGCCGCGCGCCATCGCCGCTGCCCCATTGCTGCTGGTCGCGCAATTATTGCTGCTGCCAGTATACCTGTGGCTGTTTATCGGCACGCCGGCGATCGAACTGGCCCTCGGCGGGCACCTGCTGACCGCGTTTTCCGGCCTGATTCTGCTGCCGCTGATGCTCGCCTGGCTCACGGAATATATTGTCGAGCGCAGTCATCATGGCAAACGCCTGGTCGAGGATCTGGGGATCCTGCCGGTGCCGCTACTGGCCGTGGTGGTATTCCTGATCGCCGGTTCACAAATCGGCATCGTCCTTGAACTGAGCAATCTGCTCGCTCAGTTGCTGCTGGTGTTTGCCCTGTATCTCATCGCCGCGGCCGGCCTCGGCAAGCTGCTCGCGCGTTGGTTTCGGTTATCCGTTCGCGCCGCTCGGACGCTGGCTTTCAGTTTCGGCACCCGCAACTCCTTCGTCGTGCTGCCGCTTGCCCTGGCCGCGCCTGATACCTTTCGCGCTGCCGTGGTGGTCATCGTCTTTCAATCGCTGGTTGAACTGTTCGGCATGGTGGCCTTTGTTCAATGGATCCCGCGCTGGCTCATGCCGGATCGCTGACCCGATAATCCTGCCCGAGCGATGAACGTGTATAACCGTATTCCGCGAAGCACTCAACCTTCATCAACACTGATAAAGTGATGGACGATTAGGCTACACTCCATAATACGGCACTGGAGTCGAGCACACAGGCGAAGGGGGCGGCCATGCTGGTCATTATACATGGATGGAGCGACGGGTCCGATTCCTTCAAACCGCTGGTGCGGCGACTGGTTGCCGCCGGCATTGCGCAGGAAGGTATCGAACAGATTCACCTCGGCGACTACCTGTCGCTGGACGATCAGGTCACCTTCGACGATGTCGCCACGGCACTGGAACGCGCCTGGACACAACACAACCTGCCGCGCGGACCGCGCAGTGTCGACGTCGTCGTCCACAGCACCGGCGCACTGGTAATCCGCGACTGGCTGACGCGCTATTTCGAGCCGGGCACGGCACCGGTCCACCGGCTGCTAATGCTGGCACCGGCTAACTTCGGCTCACCGCTCGCGCACACCGGCCGCAGCCTGATCGGCCGGGCGACCAAGGGCTGGCACGGCTCGCGGCTTTTCGAGACCGGCACGCATATCCTCAAGGGCCTGGAACTGGCCAGCCCCTATTCAGCCGCGCTGGCCGGACGCGATCGGTTCTGCACCGAATCCTGGTATGGTCCCGGCCGCATGCTCTGCACTGTTCTGGTCGGCAATACCGGTTATAGCGGCATTGCCGCAATCGCCAACCGACCTGGCAGCGACGGTACCGTGCGGGTATCGACCGCAAACCTCAACTGCGCCCGGCTCGATGTCGATTTTGCCAGCGATCCGAAACAGCCGGACTACAGACTGACCGACTGCAACGGCCTGACGGCTTTCGGTATCATGGACGGTGAGGATCACAGTTCGGTTGCCTGCAAGGGCGGCGGCCCGCGCAGCAATGCAACGCTGCAAACTATCTTCGAGGCGCTACGGGTTGATGATGACGATTTCAAGGGCTGGTGCGACAAGCTGGCCGGGCAGACCCGCCAGCTGATGGACAAACGCAACAGGCGCGGCAGTCAGCCGTACTATCACGGTTACCAGAACACTGTGGTCCATGTGCAGGATCAATACGGCAACCCGGTGCCGGACTACCTCATCGAACTGTTTGCCAACGACGACAAGGGCCGCCGCAACCGGCGACTTACCCGACAGCTGCAGGAGGGAATCATCGTCAACGTGCATGCCTATAGCGACGATGCTGCACGCCGCAGCATGCTGATCAACTGTCGGCAATTGCGCGCGTTACTCGATCGGGATGATGACCGTCTGAACATCAGCATCACGGCCAGTCCCGACATCAACAACCACGATGTCGGCTTCGGCACCTACAGCGACAAGGATATCGGCTTTCTGTCGCTGCAACGCGAACAGAGGGATGCCCTGTTTCAGGACAACCGCACGCTGCTGCTGAGCATCACGCTGCGTCGCGAGCAGACGGATAAACTGTTCCGTCTGCATCCCTATTAACGAAACCGGTCACCGCCGCCTGCTTGCACCGGCGACACCTGCATCGCCGGCACCGGGCAGGCAATGAGTCCATACCAGCCGATGCTACATCTGCTGTACCCTATCATTCATGGAAGCGAACATGCCATTTTACGGGCTTGGCGTTGCACTGCTGCTGGGCCTACTGATCGGCCTGGAACGCGGCTGGAAAGATCGCGAACAGGCCGAAGGGCAGCGCGTTGCCGGCATCCGTACGTTCGCGCTGATCGGTCTGCTCGGCGGCGTCTGCGGTCTGCTGGCACAGAACCTCAACGCAGTCGTGCTGGCCGTTGCCTTTGTCGCGCTCGCCGTTGTGCTGGGCTGGGCGCATGCCGTCAGTCAGCAGCACAACACTGACGTTGGCATTACCGGGGTCATCGCCGGCCTGCTGACCTTTACCTTCGGGGCGCTGGCCATGCTGGGTGAGGCGGCCCTCGCCGCCACCGGCGCGGTGATTACCGTCCTGCTACTGGGCATGAAGCCGACTCTGCACGCCTGGGTCAGACGGCTGGAGAAGCAGGAACTCCACGCCACGCTAAAGTTGCTGCTGATCTCGGTCGTCATCCTGCCACTGCTGCCCAACGAAGGTTTCGGTCCCTGGCAGGCCCTGAATCCCTACAAGATCTGGTGGATGGTGGTATTGATCGCCGCCATCTCGTTTGTCGGCTATTTCGCCACCCGAATTATCGGTGCAAGAAAAGGCATCATGGTCACCGGCCTGTTTGCCGGTCTGGCATCATCCACCGCCGTGACCTTGCACCTGGCACGGCTTGCCCGCCATCAGCCCGGGCCCTGCAACATCTACGCCGCCGGCATCCTGCTGGCCTGGGCAACCATGTTTCCGCGCATGCTGATCGTCAGCAGCCTGTTCAGCCAGCCCCTGGCGCTGGCGCTACTGGTTCCGGCCGGCGTCATGACCGTCGTTGCCTATACCGGTGCGTGGCTGTTCTGGCGACAGAGCAAACACCAGGCACATAGCGACCAGGCCCGGCTCAGCAATCCGTTCGAGTTGAAGCCGGCGCTGATCTTCGCCGCCCTGCTCGCCGCGATCATGCTGCTGTCGCACGTACTGCGTGAGCAGTTCGGCGATACCGGCACCTACCTGCTGGCGGCCGCCTCCGGCATCGCCGACGTCGACGCGATCACCCTGTCGCTGGCGGACATGGCGGGCAACGATTTACGCATCGAGACCGCCGCTCTTGCACTGCTGATCGCCGCGTTCATGAACACATTCGTCAAGACTCTGCTGGCGATCGGCATAGGCGGGTCGCAGCTCGGCCGGCGCGCCGGTGCCGCGGGCATGGCCATCATCATCGCCGGTATGGCAGGCTGGTGGCTGTTTCACTGACGCGGTAGCTGCGGACAGCGGCATACATTTAACGTATTCTGATTGATGAAACACACCCAACCAGCGGGGAGAATCGATCCGCATGCAGCGTTTTAACCTCGGCGCCAGACTGCAATACCGTACCTTCGAGCCCGCGACTTTCGTGTTCAACATTGCCGTGGCGGAAAACGATCACCAGAAGGTCGTGTCCGAGGATATCCGCCTGCTGCCGGAACTGGATTTCGAGCAGCACGTCTACGAGCCGGGAGACAGCCGTTACCTACGCGTCAATGTGCCCACCGCCGGCAGTTTCGAAATCGATTATCGCGCCACAGTCGAGTCAACACCCTACTATTCCACCGCCCCGGTCATTGCAGAAGTCCCGCATGCCGTAATGCCGCTGGATGTGCTGACCTATTTGTACCCGAGCCGCTACTGCGAATCCGATCGGCTCATGCGGCTGGCCGAACTGCAGTTCGGTTACCTGCTGCCGGGTTACTCGCGAGTCCAGGGCATCTGCAACTGGATCTATGACAATGTCGTCTATCTGTCCGGCAGTACCAGCAGTGGCACCTCGGCATTCAACACGGTGACCGAGCGGGCCGGGGTATGTCGCGACTTTGCCCATCTGGGCATTGCCTTCTGCCGGGCACTGGGTGTGCCTGCGCGATTTGTGACGGGCTACGTGGTCGGTCTCAACCCGCCCGACTTTCACGCCGCCTTCGAGGTTTACCTGGAGGATCGCTGGTACCTGTTCGACGCTACGCGGCTGGTATCACTGGACCAGTTCATACGCGTCGGCACCGGTCATGATGCCGCCGATGTGTCGTTTGCCACGATCTTCGGACCGGTGGAGATGACCTGGATGGAACTGTTCATCAATGGCGAGGCGGACAGCGACACGGACATGGCGACGACCGCAATATCGACGATCGCGATCTGATCGCGCAAGCAATAGAACTAGCGCCGCCGGAATTCGCGTAGTGCCGGATTGGCCCGATCGATGTCGGCCTGTACCTGTTCACAGCTGCGTTCGTAGACAATTTCGCGACCCATCACGTTGCCGACAAAGAAAAGCCCGTTGCGGCCGGGCAGCAGATCACAGCGGACACTGTGCACACCTTCACCCAGTACCACTTCAATATGATGCGCATGCTTGCTGTAAACCAGCACATCAAGCAATTGACCGCTTTCCGTTACCCGTACCTTGATCGTTTCATTATGCATGGCCGTCCCCGCCCGGATCCGTTCCGGGCCTGTATACGTATATACACGGCGCAGAGCGCCATGACCAGCAGCGCGATCGCGCTGCCCGCGGTGCGTTTTTTCCTGACTGCGCTACTCGCCAGAGTGTTGGCCGGGTCACGGGCTGGCCACGCGACCGGCATGTCGTTCCAGCTGCGCCCGGGCGCCGGCCACCAGGCGTTCGACCAGTACTCCGGCCGGCGGACTATCGGTGATGAGATCGACGCCCTCGCCGAGGATCAGGGGTGCTAAACGGAAATCGCCCGCCTCGATGGCCGCCTGCAGGCGCGCCCGTTCCGCCGGCAACACCGCTTCCAGCGCCTCGCGATTGCCGTGCCAGTTTTCGGTCATGTCATTACGCAGGCTGCGCAGCGTGTACGGCTGCGGCCAGTCCAGTCCGCGCAGCTCATCGAAGACGGAACTGCGCAGCGTCCTGTCGCCGTCGGCTGCCAGCGCCGCCGCCTTGGCCACCGGATGGGCGCCCGATTCCTCGGTGACGTAGAAACGGCTGCCCATCAGCACCCCTGCGGCGCCCAGCATGAGTGCCGCCGCCAGACCGCGGCCGTCGCTTATGCCACCGGCGGCGACAACCGGCAGCGGGTCCACGGCATCGACCAACGCCGGCACCAGCGGCAACGTGGCGCGGCTGGCACCGTGGCCGCCAGCCTCGGTGCCCTGGGCAACGATCACGTCCGCGCCCTGATCGGCGACCTGGCGGGCCTGGGCCAGTGTCTGTACCTGCGCGATCAGCAGGCAATCGGCCGCCTTGATCTTCTCGACAAACGGCGCCAGGTCGCCGAACGACAGCATGATCGCGTGCGGTCCAGCCGCCAGCGCAACATCAAGTAACGCTGGCTGGTTGGCCAGACTCCAGGTGATGAAGCCAATGGCGAACGGTTTGCCGCTGAGGTGGGCCAGTTCCGCCTCCAGCCAGTCACGATCACCGTAGCCGCCACCGAGGATGCCCAGCCCGCCGGCAGCGGAAACCGCTGCCGCCAGTTCCCCGTCCGCGATTCCGGCCATGGGTGCAAGCAGGATCGGATGCTTGATATCAAGCAATTGCGTCAGGGATGTCTGTATCGAGGTCTCTCCGGGCATGGCCGCTGCTCCTTGATGAGTTATGAGACTGACTGCACGATCGCTGCATCTCGGTGACGGCATCAGCGTACCACGGCAAAACTATACCGCGCTGCCATCGCTGGATGACCCTCTTGCCACCGCCGACCGTGGCATGGTGCCGTCATGCGGCGTAGATTATGAGCCGTGGTTTTATGAGGACCGCGTCATGCGCTACGAACTCTACTACTGGCCCGGCATACAGGGCCGCGGTGAATTCATCCGGCTCGCACTCGAGGCGGCCGCCGCCGACTATCGCGATGTTGCGCGTGAGTCCGACGCGGGCATGGCAACCATGATGCAGCTGCTGGAAGATCCCGAAAATACACGTCCGCCGTTCGCCCCGCCGTTCCTGAAAGCCGGCCGGCAAATTATCGCCCAGGTCGCCAATATCCTGCTCTACCTGGGACCGCGGCTGGAACTGGTGCCGGACAGCGAGCCCGGCCGGCTCTGGGCACATCAGCTGCAGTTGACGATCGCCGACTTCGTCGCCGAGATCCACGACGTCCATCATCCCGTAGCGGTGGGCCTTTACTATGAAGAGCAGAAACGCGAGGCACGCCGACGGACGCAACATTTCACGGCCGAACGGCTACCGAAGTTCCTCGACTACTTTGAACGCGTCTGGACGAACGGGCCGAACGGCGACTACCTGTTCGGCCGTAAACTCTCATACGTGGATCTGTCGCTATTCCAGATCATCGCCGGCCTGAACTATGCGTTTCCGGCAAATATGAAAAAGCTGGCGCCGGACTACCGCGGTCTGATCGGCATACACAACCGGGTTGCGGCACGCCCGAATATCGCCGCCTATCTCGATTCCGAACGGCGCCTGCCGTTCAGCGAGCACGGCATATTTCGCCATTACCCGGAGCTAGACGAGTGACGTTGCCTGCCTGACATCTTCATGCGGCGAGAACGTGCGGCGTGACTACCGGTCTGCCCGTAGCATCGAAGAACGGTGTCGGTCTGTGCTGCCGCCGCAGAATGGCCAGCAAAAGACGCGGCAGAACCCGCAGCAGCATGCGTGCAGGGAAGCCCTTATAGACGGTTCGATACGGCGGAGTGCCGCGGGCATGTCTGCCCTGTACCCGAAACCGGACCGGGCCGAGATGGTTGTCGGGTACACCGGTAGCGTCCATGAAAGCATGAATCACGGCGACGAATGGCAGGCGCGCCGAGACCGTATTGGCGACCGGCGTATGGCAGCAGGCGGTATACCAGCGATACATGCCGCCGGCGGTCAGACGGACACAGCGCAGCTGTTGCGTGCCGCGGCGAATATCGATCTGCGCCGGCGTCATCTGGAAGACCTCTGTGCCGCCGTATTCATCCAGTATTGTTGTCTCGCGGCCGAGATAGCAGGCAAACGCCTGGCAGTCGTCGCAATAACAGACAGCACGGGTAACGCTGCGCGCGGAGACATCACGGGCCATACCCTGAACGGCGCCGCAACGACATTTCAGTACGACATCGACCATAACGGCTTTTTTACCTCGACCGGCTGCTGGATTGCAATAAAACCCGTCGTCTACACGCGCATTTGACCATGACAGACGCGAACCGCGCGGCCGCCGACGCGCACGCGCTGCAGGTGATCGCCGGCAGCTGACAATTCAATATGCAGGCGGCTCGGCCGCAGCATATCCTCGCCCTGGGCAATCACATAATGGCCAGCGCTGCGAGTGGCATGCCATAAATAGCCGGCAAAAGCCGCCGCGGCCGCGCCAGTGGCCGGATCCTCCGGTACGCCCAACGCCGGGGCAAACATGCGTGCGTGGAAATCGACGCCGCTGGCATCATCGCCACGACAGAACAGGTAAACCTGTGCTGCGTCGCTATTGGCCAGGAGGTCGCGCCAGCAATGGAGGTCGAGAACGCAGTCGCGCAGGGCCTGGCGATCGCGCAGCGGGATCAGAGTCATCGGCACGCCGGCGCTGCCAGTCTGCACCGGCATACCGTGCGCGCCGATCTGCTCCGGGGCGAGTCCGAGCATATTCGCGAGACGCGCCGCCGGCGGTGCCTGCAGACCAGCCTCGGGTAATTGCGGCAGTGTCAGCCACGTGAAGCAGCCGCCATTGTGATCATGCTGTAGCGTGATCGGCACCTGGCCAATGCCTTCTTCCAGCAGGAATTCCGTCACGTCACTGGCCGGCGCCGGCGCCATCCCGATCTCGGCCAGCAGTTGCGCCGTGCCAATGGTCGGATGACCGGCGAACGGCAGTTCGCTTTGCGGTGTGAATATCCGCAAACGACGTAGTGCATCGGGATGCTCGGCCGGGCGTACGAACACGGTCTCCGGGTAGTTGAACTCGCGCGCGATCGACTGCATGAGACCGGTATCCAGATCGGGGGCATCGGGGATCACGGCCAGCGGATTACCACCGAAGACGCGCTCGGTGAATACATCCAGCGTGTAGTAGTTCAACTCGGTCATGGTTTCAGCCATTGCAAGGCCTCCGGCGATAAAAGCGGACTGGCCCCGATCCTCAGGCAGTCTCCAGCAGGCTGCGGTAAACCTGCAGGTTGCCGGCGACCATGTTGTCCAGGGAGAAATGCTGGCGGATATGTTCCTGCACCGCCGTCACCAGGCGCGTGCGCAGTGCCGGCTCGCGGATCAGCCTTTCCAGGCAGGCGGCGAGCGCGCTCGCATCACCTACCGGACACAGCAACCCCGTTTTCTGATCACGGATGATCTCGGGTATGCCACCGACCCGGCTGCCCACCAGGGCACAACCGGCCGTCCCGGCGTCGAGCAGCAACGAACCGAGTCCTTCATTGTTCGAGGGCAGCGCCAGTATGTCCAGGCCACCCAGAATCCTCGGTACATCGCGTCGATGTCCCAGGAAGGTGACCGCACTGTCCAGATTGCTGGCCGCCACGCGTTCCTTCATGGTATCCAGCAGCGGCCCGTCGCCCGCCAGGACCGCATGAAAATTCAGGTCGCGCGGCAGCATCGCCAGCGCCTGGATGAGGGTTTCATAGCCTTTCTGATGGGTAAAGGCGGAAGCATTGCCCAGCAATACGGTATTTTCGTACAGGCCCAGTTCGCGCTGCAGTTCGCGCTTTGCCGCCGGCCTGTCGATGTCCGCATACACAGCAGCATCGATGGCACTGCGTACCAGACTGATTTTTTCCCCGGACACGCCGTAACGGATCAGTATGTTGCGAATACAGCCCGATATGGCGACATACCGATCAACATGCTTATTGAGATATTTCCGGCGTGTCGGCCAGTACGGCTTGATGCGGTTGTCCACGCGCCGATGCACCACCAGGCGCAGCTGCGGCAGATGGCGTTTCAACCGCAATGCCAGGCTGTGGCCGCCGGAAGACTGGGCATCGATAATCTGAATCTGCTGATCACGGCAATACGCAACAAGATGTTGCACGGGTATCGGCCACCACTTTCTGCGTTCGAAACCCAGCACCGGACACCATTCGACAAAACGCTCCAGTCCGCGGCTACCATGCGGATAGGCGACATGATGTTCGATATTCTCGCCGGCACTGCCCTCGATCAGCAGGCGAATCTGGTTCTCGCCACCGCGCCAGTTCATCTCGTCGCCGATATGCAGCACCCTGAGTGGCTTGCTCAAAACCTGCTCCTGTGGTTTGCTTGCCGGATTATTCCGGTCATTATTTATAGATACAGGATACATGGACAACCACTCGATTTCCGCCGCGATCATTGCCCAGGACGAGGCCGCCAATATAGCCCGCTGCCTGGATTCGCTGGTCGGTGTAGTTGACGAGATCGTGGTCATCGACAGTGGCAGCAGCGATGACACCGAGGCCATCTGCCGCAACTATCCGCAGGTCCGTTTTCTGGCCGTTGCCTGGCGCGGTTTCGGCGCACAGAAACAGGCGGCGGTTGATGCCTGCCAACATGACCGCATCCTGTCGCTGGATGCCGACGAGTGTCTGTCCGAAGAACTGGCCGCCAGTATTCTCTCCCTCAGGGAGACGGGCTTCGAACCGGGGCAGGCCTACTATCTCAAGCGACTGAACAACTACTGTGGCCGCTGGATACGGCATTGCGGCTGGTACCCGGACAAACAGCTGCGGCTGTTCGATCGGCGCCACTGCCACTGGCAGGACGTACTGGTACACGAACACATTGTTTGCAATGAACGGGTAACGCGTTCAGTTCTGGATGGCGATCTGCTGCACTATTCCTTCGACAGCATTGCCGACCATATCGACCGCATCAATCAGTATTCGGATTTGGGGGCCCGGAAAGTCGCCGGCAAAACGGCACTCGGCGGCCGGGCGGTACTCGGCGGGTTATTCCGGTTCTTCCGCATGTATCTATTGAACCGTGGCTTTCTCGACGGCTTCCACGGTTTTAGTCTCTGCTGGCTGTCCGGTATGGCGGTGTTCCTGAAATATGCCAAGGCCAGACAACTCGACAAAGACAAGCGCCGCTCGTCAGACAGCCGTCAATGACGACTGAGCGTGTCAGCCGGCCTTGCGTGCCTCGGACTTGCGCTCGTTTTCCCTGAGATACTTCTTGCGCACACGAATGGCTTTCGGCGTGATCTCGACCAGCTCGTCGTCGTTGATGAATTCCAGCGACTCTTCCAGTGACAGTTTCACCGGCGGTGTCAGCAGTACGTTCTCGTCGGAACCGGAAGCGCGCATGTTGGTGAGCTTCTTGCCCTTGAGCGCGTTGACGACGAGATCGTTTTCGCGCGAGTGGATGCCGACGATCTGGCCTTCGTACACTTCCTGCGCCGGCTCAACCATCATGCGGCCGCGATCCTGCAGGTTAAAGATCGCAAACGCCAGCACCTTACCCTGGTCGTTGGAGATCAGCACGCCGTTGTGGCGATTGCCGATCTGCATGTCGACCTTCGGCCCGAAGTGATCGAAATTGTGCGCCAGCAGACCGGTACCGGACGTCTCTGACAGAAACTCGGTCTGGAAACCGATCAGACCGCGTGACGGGATGGTGAAGTCGAGCCGTACTCGGCCCTTGCCATCCGGCAGCATACTGGTGAACTTGCCGCCGCGCTCGTTCAGCGCCTGGATCACCGCACCCTGGTGTTGTTCCTCAACGTCGGCGGTCAGGGTCTCGAACGGTTCGCACTGCTTGCCGTCGATTTCCTTGATGATCACCTGTGGTCGCGATACCGCCAGCTCGTAGCCTTCGCGACGCATGTTCTCGACCAGGATCGACAGGTGCAGCAGACCGCGGCCCGAGACCTTGAACTTGTCCGGATCGCTGGTCGGCTCGACGCGCAGGGCGACATTGGTTTTCAGTTCCTTGTCCAGCCGATCACCGATCTGGCGCGAAGTCAGAAACTTGCCTTCCTTGCCGGCGAACGGCGACTTGTTGACCTCGAAGGTCATGCTCATGGTCGGTTCGTCGACCTGCAGGGTGGGCAGCATTTCCGGCTGTTTCGGGTCGCACAGTGTTTCCGAGATACCGAGATCCTCGACGCCGCTGATGGCGATGATTTCGCCGGCCTGGGCATCCTCCACCTGCGTGCGGTTCAGGCCGAGAAAGCCAAGCACCTGCAGTACTTTGGCATTGCGCTTGTTGCCCGCGCGGTCGATGACCGTGACCGGCATGTTGGTTCTCACCGTGCCGCGCTTGATGCGGCCGGTACCGATGACACCAACGTAGTTGGAATAGTCCAGCGAGGTGATCTGCATCTGGAACGGGCCGTCCGGGTCGACGTCCGGCACGGCGACACGATCGCGAATGGTTTCGAACAATGGCGTCATGTCGCCTTCGCGCACGGAATCATCGAGACTGGCATAGCCGTTCAACGCCGAAGCATAGACCACCGGGAAATCGAGCTGCTCATCGGTGGCGCCGAGGTTATCGAACAGTTCGAATACCTGGTCCATGACCCAGTCCGGACGCGCACCGGGACGGTCGATCTTGTTGATGACGACGATCGGTTTCAGACCCAGCGCGAACGCCTTCTGGGTAACGAAGCGCGTCTGCGGCATGGGCCCGTCGACAGCGTCGACCAGCAGCAGCACCGAGTCGACCATCGACAGCACGCGCTCGACCTCGCCACCGAAGTCGGCATGACCGGGGGTGTCGACGATATTGATGCGGTAGGCCGTGCCATCGGCGGCAGTCCAGTCGATCGCGGTGTTCTTCGACAGGATAGTGATGCCGCGTTCGCGCTCCAGATCGTTGGAGTCCATGATGCGCTCACCCATGTCGCTGCGCGCGTCGAAGGTGCCGGACTGGTTGAGCAGCTTGTCGACCAGCGTGGTCTTGCCGTGGTCGACGTGAGCGATAATGGCGATGTTGCGAAGATTCTCAATCATGTAGATGCTACCGGTCCGGTGCGAAAAAGTCGGACATTATAACGTTTAAGTGCGGTGCAACATAAGGGATTTCTGGGTTTCTCTACTGGCCGCCGGGTGACGTTCGCGCATACCCGCCAATAAACATAAAAATCAATAAGATAAAAAAACAAGCCGGGCCGGGCCATTGCTGGCGGCGCACGGGGCGTGAAAGTCTGTTCAGCTTGTCCCGCGGCTGTTCGCCCGGCAAACGGGCTTTCAAAGGCGGCAATCACCAACCGCCCGCAGCCGACTTCAGTCGGCGAAACATGCGCTGAAGTGTTCGCGGATTATAATCCGCTCCCACAGGAGCCGGCCCTGCCAATCACCAGTTACCAATCAACCAGTCACCAAGAGGTTGTGCTGCGCCATACTGACAAGCCAAGCGCTCAAGCCCGGTGAAAACCGGACGACAGCGACGCTCACCCCGCCTGATTTGCGTTCATTCGCATGCGTTTGCGGCCAAGCGTTCACAGCCGCACATCGCCCTCCTCCGACCATGGCGGCACACAGGCGGCGACAAACAGCAGTTCTTCCGCGCCCAGGTTCTCGATCCACTGGTGCGCCCGGGCGGGAATATAAACGGCATCGCCTGGGCCCACCTCGGCAGTCTCGTCGTCAACATGCATCAGGCCACGGCCTTCGAGGATATAGTAGACTTCGATCTGCTCCAGATAATGGGCGTAGCTCTGCTTGCCCGGCGCAACCCGGGCCACGGCCAGCGACAACGGCAGTCCTGCACCGTCGTTGCGCGGGTGCAGTACCTCGCGGATGCCGCAACCGTCATTGGCGGTGAATTCATTGCAATCGGCGGTGCGCTTGATCAACATGGGCGCTTTGCTCCTCTAATCCATACAAGAAAACGACATACTGACATGAATCGTTATATCGGACAGCCCGACTACGTCCACGGCAGCGAGCCACGCATGGGTGTGCTGCTCACCAATCTCGGTACGCCGAACGCGCCCACGACCGGGGCGCTGCGCCGCTACCTGAAGGAGTTCCTGTCCGACCCGCGGGTAATCGAAACACCGCGATTGCCGTGGTGGTTCATCCTCAACGGCATTATCCTGAATACGCGGCCGCAGAAATCCGCCCGCTCCTATCGCAAGATCTGGACCGAGGAAGGCTCGCCGCTGATGCGAATCTCGCTCAAGCAGCAGCAGGCGCTGCAGCGCGCACTGGAAGAGAAGTTCGGCGGACCGGTCAAGGTGGCGCTGGCAATGCGCTACGGCGATCCGTCGATCCGGAGCGGACTGGAGGAATTACGCAGTGCCGGTATCCGGCGCCTGCTGGTATTGCCGCTGTATCCGCAGTATTCGGCGGCCACCAATGCCTCGACCTTCGACGCCGTCAGCAAGGTTCTGCAACGCTGGCGCTGGCTGCCGGACTTTCGCTTCATCAGTCACTACCATGACGAACCCGGCTACATCGACGCGCTGGCCCAGCGTATCCGTGCCCACTGGGACAACGAAGGTCGTGCCGACAAGCTGCTGTTCACCTTCCACGGTATTCCCAAACACTACTTCACCGCCGGTGACCCCTATCATTGTGAATGCCACGCCACTGCCCGGCTGCTGGCGGAAAAACTCGGCCTGCCCGAGAGCCAATGGCAGGTCAGCTTCCAGTCGCGCTTCGGTCCGCGCGAATGGCTGCGGCCCTACACGGATGAAGTACTGGCGGCGATGCCCGGCCAGGGCGTGAAATCGGTGCAGGTGGTCTGCCCCGGGTTTTCTGCCGACTGCCTGGAAACGCTGGAGGAAATGAATATCCAGAACCGCGAACTGTTCATGCAGGCCGGCGGCGATCGCTTCACCTACATCCCGGCATTGAATGACCAGCCGGCGCATATCGACTTTCTTGCCGATCTGGTCGCGAAACATGCCCAGGGCTGGCCGGAAGTACGTCCGGACTATGACCGGGAAACGGTCAGCAGGGAACAGGCCAATGCCCGGCAGCGCGCCCTGGCCATGGGATCCGAGCGCTAATGTGAGCCGCCCAGGCCAGCTATTGCACGATCGCCCTGTGCTTAGCGTCGCCGTCTGTACCTGGAACCGGGCCGAGCAACTCGACGGTCTGTTGACCTCCATGCGTGATCTGAGGTTGCCCGCCAGACAGGACTGGGAACTGCTGATCGTCAACAACAACTGCAGTGATGCCACGGATACGGTTATCCGGCGACACATGCCGGCTCTGCCGATCATCCACCTGCATGAAGCGCGTCAGGGTATTTCCCACGCGCGCAATACCGCCGTACGCCATGCGCGGGGAAATTACATCATCTGGACAGACGACGATGTACGGGTCGGTGCCGGCTGGCTAGAGGCCTATATCGCCGCCTTCGAGGAATACCCCGGCGCCGCGGCTTTCGGCGGTCCGATCCAGCCTTGCTTCGAGATTGAACCGCCCGAGTGGCTCGCACGAAACATCGACAGATTGGGCTCTTATTATGCCCTGCGGGACTTCGGGCCCACGCGACATGTGCTGCCTGAAAAGCATTATCCGTACGGTGCCAACATGGCGTTGCGAACCTGCATATTGCGCGAGCGGCCGTTTGAAGCCGGCTTGGGGCGTAACGGCGATATGCTGATCGGCGGCGAGGAAACGCGGATCATGGCCGCCCTGTGGGATGCGGGCGAAGAAATTATCTGGGTACCAGACGCGCCCGTAATTCACCATATCCCGGCATCAAGAATGTGCCTATCCTATTTACGGCGACTTCAGTATTGCGAAGGCCGCTATGGTCGCAGTCTTGCAGACATCGACGGCCGAAGCAGGAAGCTGCTGTATCTGCTACGCCGATGGCTGGGTCCGGAAATTCGCTACCGGCTCCAGCGTCTGGCCCGACAGCCGGCAGCACACTGGTTACCCGGCATGCTCCACGCAAGTCGCTGGCGGGGCCGCCTGGATGCTCGCTGGCGGGACAACACATCAAAACAGGGTGAAAACTGCTAGCCAGTTTGCTTTACTAGCCAACTGTAAACCTTCGCGCCATTCCGGGGACAGATGCCCAATAGACAAACATGAGCAATCGCCGGATATTAATGATAGGGCTCGATGGTTTTGAACCTTCGCTGGCTGAATCATGGATGCAACAGGGTGAGATGCCGAACCTCGCCCGTCTGTATCAGAACAGTGCCAATTTTGCCCTGGATCATGGCCGCGCCAAGTATTCGGGTCTTGCCTGGGAACACGTTAGTAGCGGACTGTCGCCAGCCGACAGTGGCCGCTGGTCGGCTGTCACATTCAATACTTCTGACTATTCCGTCCGCCAGGATCCGACATCCATGCGGCCATTCTTTGCAGATATCACCAGCCCTACCGTCATCTTCGACACACCCTACTGCGACCTTTCACAGGCACCAAATGTAATGGGCATGACCAATTGGGGCGCCCATGACCCCGGTGTGCCGACATACAGCCGTCCCGGGAACCTGCAGGCAATATTACGCGAGCGTTTCGGACCTTATCCTGCCCCCGAATGGATCTATGGAATGGCCTGGCCTTCGGTTGATAAAACAAAACACATGAGTGATGCGCTGGTTCGCGCTGTCGATACACGCAGTCAAGCAGCCGTATGGCTTCTTGGCGAGCATCTGCCTGACTGGCAGCTGGCCATGGTCGTGGTATCAGAGTGTCATTCCGGCATTGAGGCACTATGGCACGGTATTGATCCTGAACATCCACTGCACGGCATTGCATCCGCTCCTGTAGCTGCACGTGGAATGCGGCGCATTTACCGGGCCATCGACAAGCTTATAGGCGATCTGGTCAATAATTTCCCTGATGCAACCATAGTTGCTTTCGGCATGCATGGCATGGGGGCAAACAATGCCGATATTGCTTCAATGGTGTTACTGCCGGAGTTGCTTTATAGAAACGCATTCGGAAAATCCTACCTGCGATCACGTCAATGGCCCGTTCAGCTGCCCGATACCACGCCATTACTGGATGAAACTTTCAGCTGGAACCAGGCAATGCGCGAGGCAATACCGGGGCCGAAAACACGTAAACAGCGACTATTGCGTCTATTTCCGAAATTCGGACAAGCCAGACAATCGGCATCTCCGCCACTGGACTGGATGCCAGCCGCCCGCTATCGCTCATTCTGGTCACACATGCCGGCATTTGCCTTGCCATCTTTCTACGATGGGCGTATCCGCATCAATCTCAGAGATCGTGAATCGCACGGCAAGGTATCGCGCAGCAACTATGCGGCGAAATGCGAAGAACTTGTTGAATTACTACAAGTTTGTCGCGACCTGCAAACAGATCGACCCATTATTGACACTATAGTGCGCGGAGCAGACGACCCCATGCAGTTAACTGCCACGGAAGCGGATCTTTATATAACCTGGCAAGGGGCACCACTGGGGCTGAGCCATCCTGTGCTTGGTGATATCGGTCCAATCCCCTATCGCCGTACCGGTGGTCACACCGGTCCCTATGGCTTTCTTTGCACGGCCGGCGAAGGCATCAGGCCGACCGACCGGGGCATCACGAGTTCATTCAACGTCGTACCCACGGTCCTCGATCTGCTTGGCGAAACGATACCTCAGCATATCAGCGGCCAATCGCTTGCGACGACCCTGTTCAATTAGACTGGCTGTATCAAGGCGAAACAGCGAACTCTGACACCGGTGCCAGAACGGTAGGCTAGCGCAACCGCGTTAGACTCCAGTCGTTCTGTTCAGCCGGCGTCAGACGGTCGGCATAACGAATCTCCATGCGTACCAGTCCATCAGTGCGTGACGGAATACCGAAACGCAATGGGTGACCATCAATCGTCCACTCGTAAACACGAACAAACTGGTCGGTACTCAGGCGTCCGGCCAACCCGGGACCGAACTCACCTTCCTCAATCTGGACTTCCGGTGCGCCATATTTCTGAATGAGTAATGCCCGGACTTCATTGAAGACTCTCTGTGCCGATCGGCCGTCACCTATGGCATCGAAATCAATGATCAGATTGCTCGAGGCCACACTACCGACATCGACTTCATACACCAGTCGCTGACGACGCTGAATCGATTGTAGCAACTGCTTTTCATAGATAAGCAAGTTATTCTGCTGAATGGGTTCGCCCAGCCCTTGGTCCTGCAAGACCGATTCCAGCATGGTCGGCGAAGCACCTGGCTCGAAACGGGTCAGTGACACCGGCATGTCGGTCACCGCCGCAACAGCCCGGCGCCGCTCAACCGGCACGGCGGGCTTGTCATACTGGTACTCCCAAAATACCATCAGACGATTAGCCTCGGTCGACAAGCCCTGATCAGGACGACGCTCATAATAATTCGCCTGAACGCCGAAACGATGCTGATTGTATCGGTAATTGTATTCCACCGATAAACGCTGGGTCAGTGTATCGAAACCGGTCGGCGCACTCGGCTGCTGCAGCAGACTGTTATAGGAAAATCTTAACGAATGGCGGCGGCCATAAAGTGTACCGCTGATCACCGGATTCCAGTCCGTCGTCGAACTGCTGCCACCGTTGATGTCGCGCACCATCATGCCGGGCGACAGCGTTGCATCAAGCCCGGCAATCTGAAAATCATAATCGAACGTCAAAGTACCCTGACGAATAATACGTTTACTGGTCGGGGGCGCCTCGTTCTTCAATACCTGCCCGAGCAGATCAACACGTGCGGTCAGCACATCAGTCAAGGGCGTTCTTATATTGGCATTCAATGTTGCGTTACGGCTATCCTGTTGACCGTTCTGATCCTGCCGGACTGAGACGAACGCATCCAGATTACCGAAAAAGCGATAGTCACCGAGTGTTGCTAATGTGCCACCATAGGTCAGACCCGCCGAATTGGTATCAACCGGATTGCTGCTTTCCAGTGCATCACGGAAATAAAGATAACGGCCGCGTATGAACTGGCCATCGGGGAAGGTCCAGGTCGCATAGTTTTCGAACGATCGCTGATCGGAAGCGATGGCTGCCCCGAAGGGTGCATAATCCTGGCCGTACTCCTGATAGGTCGTCCGATATCGCAGCGGCAGAGTTTGACTGTGGCCGGCCAGTTCAAAAAACAACCCGAGATTATGGCGATCTTCATTAGCCGACGTACCGAAGCCGCGCCGGTCACCACTCAGATAGGCAACCTCGCTTTCCAGTTTCAGTGACTGCCCCCACCATTGTATAGGTATCGTATGTGCCAGTGATGCCACACTCTGGCTTAGCCCATCGCTGCCACTGAGTGATTGCTGCTTGATATGACCATGCGACAGGTTGAACGAGAATGTGCCAAGCACGGGATCCTGCATTAGCCACGAGGCACCCAGATACTGCGGCTCATCACCGTCAAAATCCCGATAGGTCTGGGCCTGCTGTCCGGCAAAGAACTGGATGGAGTGCTGGCGATCACTACCAAAATCCGGTTGAAACTCGGCCTGCATGCCCTTGAGCCCCGTCTGGATGGTCCGCAAACTCTGGAAGGCGAAGAAATCGCCACCCTCGAAACGGAACGGCACCAGCCCATCGCCTTTTTCCCAGAAAAAGCGCGCACGCTCGGGAATGAAACCCTTTTTGTCGCTGCGATACTCGGAATCGTTCAGCAGGCCACTGAAGCGTATATTCAGGCGCTCATAGGACGATACCCGCCTGTTCATATTGACACTGAACTGATTGAAAACCTGGCCACCCTCAAATGGGTAGGGCGAGGCAGCAGCATTGCCGCTGTTGTCGTAATTCTCGACCTGCAGTCGGTTGAAGGCATTGATCTGCCAGGGATCCAGCCATTTTCCTGTCTGTGACTGGGCAGCAACGAATGTCACAGGCAAGGCACATACTGCCCCCAGAACCGTTTGGTACAACAGCTTGTGCATCAAATCGGCTCGCGGATCTCGATGATGAATTCACTGGTATTGGGCAGGCGCTGGTAGCCGGTCTGCGGATCGTTGAAGATCACTTGCATTCGGATCACAGCGGAGACCTTGCTGACGCGGTAGCGGCCTTTTTGTGAAACAGCCGTGTTGTACTGCTCCAATGTTGAAAATGAACGAAGCGACAGAAGATCCAGCTCGGCATCGCGCGGCACGACGGTGATGAGCGTATCGGCGAGCTTTTGCCGGTTCACAAAGGCCTCCGCAAGCAGACTTTCAAGCTGGCCGCTATTCCAGGCACCGAGGATCTCACGTACGCCACGTTCGACCAGTTCACGATCGACCGGCTCGATCGTTTCCACGCGTTCAGCGTTATCCGGCAAGCCTTCCGGTTTGGGTATCTGGCGGAATTCGCGGAAAGTACGGGCCTGACTGTCGGTTGACGTGGTGGGCATGATGCCGGTCAACAACAGGATCAGAGCGGCGAAAAGAAGTGCATGCCGTTTCATGGACAGCTACCTCCGCCCGTGCTGCAGGCGAAGCCGCTTGCGTTGATAAGCTCAACATCCCCATCAGAACCAGCCGAAGCGGTTAACGTCAGACTGAAACGACTGCCGTCCGAGTCACGAGTAACTTCGAAGGTGACGGTGACTGTTCCGAAATCCGGAAACGAACCGGGCAGATTCTGGAATAATGGCAATTGCGAGCTGGACCATCCCTGGCCCGTCACAAAACGCACGCCCAGTCCGCCACTGAATTCGCTATAGAAGCCGGCAGCCGACCCGGAAGGCAAAGGCGGCGGATTACCGGAAGTATTGCGTGAATTGGCAAGCCAACTCGTGTCGCTACCCATCGGTTGTAACCCGATAGTGCCAAACACAAGCGGCACGGGAACGCCATTGATGGTTATATCACCTACGCCACCCTGATCATCTATCGCGTTGCGACCAGCAGGGGTATCTGGCCTCGTGGCATTATTAATCACTCCAATCACATCACGATAGTCAAATGGATCGATGGCGTTATTCGGATCGAGTGACGTCACCCGGACCAGCCTAAATTCGACTTCACGGTTGTCAGGAGAAATATCGTCCCCTTTGACTGTGCCAAAGCGCAACGGGGCAGTCTGGATCGTGGGCACACCTTCGCCACCATCCGCTGCCACACCAAAACGCAGCGGCGCCGTCTGGATCGTGGGCACACCTTCGCCACCGTCCGCTGCCACACCAAAACGCAGCGGCGCCGTCTGGATCGTGGGCACACCTTCGCCACCGTCCGCTGCCACACCAAAACGCAGCGGTGCCGTCTGGATCGTGGGCACACCTTCGCCACCATCCGTTGCCACACCAAAACGCAGCGGTGCCGTCTGGATCGTGGGCACACCTTCGCCACCGTCCGCTGCCACACCAAAACGCAGCGGTGCCGTCTGGATCGTGGGCACACCTTCGCCACCGTCCGCTGCCACACCAAAACGCAGCGGTGCCGTCTGGATTACAGGCAGCCCTGCTATATCGGAAACGGCATCTTCAGCCTGTTGAGTTTGGGATAAGACTGAACCCGCTATACAAAACGAAAAGATGAGCAACAGCGATTGCAGGCGCGCAAAATCTGCGCCGGTTCGATGTGGCATCAACTCAGAGAAGATCGTTGTTCAGGGTATGGACCAGGTTGACCGACGAGTCATAGATGGCGCCGGCTTCCTCAACAGCTACCTGGCTGCCATCGGGGGCGACCAGCTTCAGGTCACAATGACTGGGGCCTGTCACATGGACGGTAATCAATCTTCCAGGTCCGTCGAGCTGTTCCTGTACGGGACCCGAATACGCGATACCAAAACGCACCGAGCCATTAAAGGAACTATCCGGCCCGAGAGTGATCACCTTGGTTTCAGTGATTTTGACTGTGTCGGGAGTCTCCCAGTCTTCGTCATGGAAATGCATCTGACAGTAAACCGCGATTTGATTATAAGGCTGTCCCTCTAGGGCCCCATATTCAGAGCTGAATGTGCCGGTGCCGTTGAATTCAACCGGCACTTCCAGAATGAAATCGCTGTTGGATGATACCTGGTTAAGGCCGGCGTTGGGCTGGGACATCACCTGCTGTGTTTCAGCCTCCATGGTTTTCGCTTTCATACCATTATCCCCGCCATTCTCTAGCTGTAGTTGCGGCGTTTCATTTCCCTGATCGGGCGAGACACTGAGATTGCCGCCGCCACCCGCAATGGCCGGGTTTGCCAGCAGCAGGAGAACAAACGCAGATAAGGCATTGTTGAATTGTTGACGATTGAGCAGCATGGGAATCCCCTTTTGATAGGGGTTGCGCAGTACTCGCCGTCTCCCCCGACGGCCTGCATTCCATGCAGATACTGCACAACCCCGTAACTGGACAACTTTTGATATCGTTGAGGCCAGACTACGGAGGGTTAACTCTCAGTTTCTATATCAGATTACTCTCAGTTATCGAACTCACGGTCCTGTTGCATGGTCGCGAGCTCGCCTGCGAGCAGGTCAACTGCTGTGGCCAGGTGGCGATAGTAGGTGCTGGGTGCCATATTGAGCTTATCGGCGGCACCCAACCGGCTGGTGGCGGGACGGAAATAGGTATGAAACAGAATATTGTAGTAACGCTCGGTCTTGGGCGCCTGCTGCAGCCGCTCGGCGGCTGTCTGGATAAGTTGACGCAGTCGTTCAACGCGTTCATCCGCGATCAGATCGGCGGGGAACAGGCTGCTTTTCAGCAGTGGCGACTGTTTCAGCGCGTCGGCATGCTGGAAGTTCCGCAGGATGGACTTGAGCGACCGGCGTATCTGCTCCTGGGTCAGGGTCGGTGATTCCAGCCGTCTGGCATCCTTCATCATGCCCCGCACCCGACGGTTGGTGCGAACCAGCCAGTTGCCGATTAACTCATCACGCCAGTCGTGCATGGTGACAATGACACGTTCATCGCCCATATCATAAGTAGCTTCGGTCAGGTAGTGATGCTCGGCCACTTCCGCCATATTCCGTGCCAGCTCATTATCGAGCAAGACAACCCCGCTGGCCTCTATATCGGTATGCTGTGCTGCCCGCGACATCAACAGCGTAAGAACATTGGTCATGACCGACGACATCTGCATATGCCGTTCGCAGTCCATCCAGAACCGGCAAACCTCCACCGTACCCACCCTGCCGATATCCAATGATCGGGCATATTTATTAATGGCCGTAACTACTGGATCGGATAACGACGACAGGTCTTCCTGTGGTGATATTTCGATGAAGAAGCCGAACCCCTGCAGTCGGTTTTCCGAATTGCGAAAGATAACCAGACCGTCTGGCTGCCGGGCGTGCCAGTTATCAAAATGTGCGCGCTGCTGCTCACCCTGATAATGCTCAATCAGATCACGTACCAACTTCACGTCCTGTGATGCTGGTTTATCGATATGGACGGGCAGTTCCCGCGCAGCCTGATGCAACTCGTTGGAAAGTTCGCCCTGACGGGCAAGGTAGGTGATATCAAAAATGATGTCGTGAGTGGCCGTACTCGTATCACTGTTCAGTTGAGTCAGGAAATATTCTTCGCCCAGATAGATCAGGCGTTCGGCTTTATCAGGATCACGGCAGCGCAAATCCGCAGCAATCACCTCAGCAATAACATCATGAACGACCAGCCCGCGTTCCGAACCACTGACGCAGGACAAGCCGGCGAGCCAGTTATAAAGTTCCTGCACATTCTCGCCCGGTAGCATGGCAGCCAGCAGAGGCTCCGTCAGTGTGCGACTCAATGCAGCGGCCTGCAGTGCAGTCGCATGGCGCGTTGTACGCGCTTCCTCGATAAAGTGAAGTGCCAGGGCCTGAAACAGATCTTCATGATCCGTTTTATTGAATTCATGATGTCCCTTGGCCTGACAAATATCCGTACTCATGGCCAGTGCCAACGGATACCCCCTGGCGAAATCCATGATCCGTTCCCGCAATTCGCCATCCAGTCCACGGCGCTGCAGATAGGTCTCGGTTGCCTCGCGTGACAGGGGGGGCAATTCCAGACAGTGCATCAGCCCGGACCAGGCCGGATCCAGACGCCAGTTCATTACCGGTGGCTGCCGACCGGCCAGAACCATATAGACATTCACCGGCAATTGCGGCAGAAAAACTTCATGGAACCAGCCTTCCATCGCAGCCAGCTGATCAAAATTATCAATGAATAACCAGACAGGTTGTTCATCAACAGCCAGCGCCGCCAGGGACTGTCTAATCTCGGCCTCGATCTGCGTACTAACCGGCTGCAGGTAGTAACCGTTCAGGTCGATCACGGGCTGCTCGGCTTCGGCTACCCTGGCCTTGCATTCCGCCAGTAGCGTGGACTTGCCGATGCCACCCGGTCCATACAGATAGAGCAAGCGGGATTGCGTGTCGCTGCCGCTGAGCATGGCATCCAGTAGCGCCAGTTCCTGCTCACGGCCGACGAAATACCGTCGGCGATTAGCCTGTAAAACGCTGGAAAGTGACTGCATACCCCCTCTGCAATCCGCATCCTTGAGGCTGCCCCCGCACTATGGCCGACACACCTCTATTCCCCGTGAATGGTTAGCGTAACACGACGCGCCTGCCGCGACGTACGATGCTCCCAGAGATAAATGCCCTGCCAGGTGCCGAGCGCCAGGCGGCCATCACTAATCGGCACATTCAGGCTGTTGCCGGTCAGGATCGAGCGCACGTGGGCAGGCATGTCGTCCGGGCCTTCGGTGGTATGCACGAACAGCGGGTCGCCGTCCGGCACCAGCCGCTGCATGAAGGCCTCGAGATCGCGGCGCACGTCGGGGTCGGCATTTTCACAGAGCATCAGCGAGGCACTGGTATGCTGCAGAAAAACGTTGCACAGGCCGGTTGTCATGCCCGCAGCGCGCACGACTTCGGTCACCCGGCGGGTGATGTCCGTGCTGCCGCGGCCCGGGGTATCGAACTCAAGGGTTTCCTGTACCAACATGGTTTCAGTCTTCCAGCCTGACCGGCTCGCCCTGCGACAGCTGGCGCTCGACGGCAGCGACCAGGTCGAGGACGTGCCGGCGGTTGGCGCCGAAATCACCGCGGCCTAGCCGCGCGGCCGAACGAATGTGCAAGCGCGCGCTGGCCTCGCCCACCGGCTCGACGGTCACGGTTACATCATCGGTGAATTTCAGCAACGGTGTGGTGACCGTGGCCTGGTACCGGCAATCGTGCGTCTGCTGCCAATCCCAATCGAGGGCGTCCAGTGCCGCGGCGACTTCGCGGCACAACAGGCCCGGTTTGACCGGATAGACGCCGGGCCGCAACTCCGGCAGAGCGGCCTGTGGTTGTAATTCGGCAACGTTGCTGCCGAGATAGGTCGCCAGCCGCGCCAGCGGGCCGGGCGGCGCAAACAGCGTGGCGCGGTTGAGCAGCAGGGCGCCCACCACCAGTGCCAGCGGCAGAACAATCAGAATGAGACCGAATAAACGCATACGGAACATGATAATTTGAATTCATCCGGAAAATCCAAGTCATCTTAATGACACGCGCCGAATCAACACCAGCCGCCTGGTGACAGTCCACCATTCACCACTCATGCAAGCTACAATGCACCATGGACCATCAACGATTGCCCGCTCATGAAACTGATCTGTTTTGATCTCGACGACACACTTTGGGACTTCGAGGACACCCTCTCCCGCGCCGAGGCCACCCTGCATCGCTGGCTGGACGAACATTACCCCGATTTTTCCAGCCGCCACTCGATCGATGACCTGCGCCTGCGCCGCGGCCAGCTGCTGCAGGAAAACGCCGACCTGCGCCACGACATCGGTCGCGTGCGCCTGCTCGCCATGCAGCATGCCGCCGAGGACATGGGCTACGACACCACTGCCGCGAAACGCCTGAGCCAGGCGGCCTTCAAGAAATTCATGGTGCACCGTAACGATGTGCAACTGTTCGACGACGTCATGCCGGTGCTCAAACGTCTGCGGCAAGAATACACGCTGTGTTCACTGACCAACGGCAATGCCGACCTGCATGCCATTGGTATCGCCGACGTGTTCCATCACCGCCTGTCGGCGGAACAGGTCGGTGCTGCCAAACCGGCGCCACGCATGTTTCTCGAGGCCTGTCGCCTGGCGGACGCCGAACCGCACGAGGCGGTGCATGTCGGCGACGATCCGCACACCGACGTCTTTGCCGCCCGCGCCGTGGGCATGAAAACCGTCTGGGTCAATCGACGTGCCGACGACTGGACGCATGACGAAGGCGCCGACGTGGAAATCACGTCTCTGGTGGAACTGGAAGATCGCCTGCGCGAGTTGTTGGCCAGGGCAAGTGCGTGATATCTGCGACAACAAACCGCTAAATTAGGGATCGACCGCGCCGATGAAACTTTTATCGCTACTCCCCCTGGTGGTTCTGCTGCTTGTCGCCGGCTGCGAATCGAAGCTTGAGCAGGACAACTTCCGGCGCATCGAAACCGACATGAGCGAGGCCGAGGTGTTTGCCATCCTCGGCGAGCCCGACGAAACCTCGAGCCTGCAGTTCGGCGACCTGTCCGGCACCTCGGCGGTCTGGAAGGATGACAACACGCGGATCACCATCCAGTTCGTTAACGACGCGGTCAAATTCAAGCAGTACACGCGCAGCGAGGCCGACCGGATCATTGAGTAGGCCGCCAGTTTGGTGGTTGATAGGTGATTGGTAGGAGCGGCGACCCCGCCGCGAAAAGTTTTGAATGTCACGCCGTAATCAACCTCCTGTTCGGCCCGTGGTCGGGCCTCATACAAGGTGGATTGGTCATCGGTGACTGGTGATTCGTGATGGGTGATCGGCAATATCCGATTTTCATGGGAACGAATTGAAATCCGCAAACCATCCGGCGCATGTTTCGCCGATTTATAATCGGCTCCCACGAATGTAGTTCCGGCAATCGATCAGTCTCCGGCGCTCAGCAACCGCTCGAGAATCAGGCCGAAAAACAGCCCGTCGCCGCGAAAACGCCAGCCGAGATGTTCCTCGCAGTGCCGGCAGACCGCCACCTGCCAGCCGTAGTCCGGGAACCAGCTGTAAGCGATCGACAGGCCGCCGACCGCGCTACAGCCCGGCGCGCTGCCGAAACAGCCGATGCGATAGACGATACCGTGGGGATTGACACAGGTATGGGCGTGGGCGCCGGCGATTTCGATGCGCTCGGCGTCGTTGCTGATCGCCGTGCGGCAGCGATGACACAGCAGGCCACGCGGCGCATGGCGCTGGCGCAGACCGTCGCGTTCCTCCTCGGCGAGCACGACCGCGGCATTGCCGGAAGCGTCAAACAACGCCTCCAGCCGGCTCGCGTCTGCCAACCCAACCACCTGCAACATGCGCGACTCCCGCGCCGTCGAGTGAAACAGCGGTGGCAACTACGGGCTGCGGCCGCTGTCTATAACACCATTCTTAGACCAATAATGGCCAACAGTACAGCAAAGACCCGTTTTAAAGCCGCCACCGGCAGGGCATGCGCCAGCCGCGCACCCAGCGGCGCCGTGAAATAGGTGGCGGCAATGATCACCAGCGCCGCCGGCCAGTAGACGTAGCCGAGACTGTGGGCCGGCAGATCCGGCAGCGACCAGCCGGCCGCGATCAGGGTCAGGCTGCCGACCAATGCGATCGGCAGGCCGCAGGCCGCGGCGGTAGCCACCGCGCGGTGGATGGCGACATTGCACCAGAGCAGAAACGGCACCGTGAGCGTACCGCCGCCGATGCCGAACAGCGCCGACAGACCGCCGATGATCGTGCCGGCGGCCGTCGTGCCGACGGGACCCGGCAAGCGGCGATGCGCGGCCGGTTTGGCGCCAAAGCCGATCTGCAGCGCCACCGCGATTTCGAACAGGCCGAACAGGACACGCAGCCCGTCGCTGGCCATGCCGCGCACCAGCAACCCGCCGGCGACCGCCCCGATGACAATGCCGGGCAGCAAGGCAGTCAGCGTCGGCCAGGCCACGGCACCGCGGCGGTGATGCGCCCGGGTCGAAGCGATGGCAGTGAACACGATGGTCGCCAGCGAGGTGGCAACCGCCAGCTGCATGAGGTGATCGCCGCTGAACCCCTGCCAGCTGAACAGATAATAGAGCGCCGGGACGATGACGATGCCGCCGCCGATACCCAGCAACCCGGCAAGCAGCCCTCCGACGATGCCGGTGAGCAGATAAAAAAACAGGATGAGCGGATCGATGGGCATGGACAAGCGGCTATTTGTTACTCATAGTTAGGTGCGAGGATATTCAGTCGCGGCAGCTTAGAAAGTTACCGCCACACTTGCAAATAAAGCGCTTTTTTCAGGATGTCGTTCAAGCATCATCCGGGAGTCAGAATGCCTGCCAT
Organism: Methylohalomonas lacus; assembly: GCF_024808875.1. Taxonomy (GTDB): domain Bacteria; phylum Pseudomonadota; class Gammaproteobacteria; order Methylohalomonadales; family Methylohalomonadaceae; genus Methylohalomonas; species Methylohalomonas lacus. The sequence goes on along the minus strand of NZ_JANUCT010000008.1, from coordinate 7,610 downwards.
CGGTATCGTGTTAAGCCATTTCCGGCCGTCCACCGGCCAGCCCAGCCGGCGTCTGCTGACGCTGCTGGTTCTGCTCGGCGGCCTGCTCTGCCTGCCCCTGCCAGCCGCCGCTGATCGCGAACAGCAACGCGCAGACTTCGAAGCCGCGCGCAAGGCGCTCGCCAACGGCCAGCTGGAGCGCTACCGGCAACTGGCCGCGGGGCTGGAGGATTACCCGCTGTATCCCTACCTGCGCTATGCCTATATCGACAAGAGACTGCGTTCGCTGGATAACGCCGAGGTCGCCGAATTCCTGCGCAAGCATGGCGACCTGCCTGTTGCGGACCGGCTGCGCAACCGCTGGCTCGACATACTCACCAGCCGTGGCCAGTGGCAAACCTATCTCGATCACTACAAGCAACCGAACGATAACCGGCTGCGCTGCCTGTACCTCACCGCGCGCATGAAAACCGGCCAGACCGACGGCCTCATGGACGACATCATCCGCATGTGGCGGGTCGGCTATTCCCAGGACGAGGCCTGCGATCCGGCGTTCGAGAAACTCGAAGCCAGCCCGCAGATGACCGGCCAGCTGGTCTGGGAGCGCATCCGCCTGGCGATGGCCAATAACAAGACCGGCCTGGTGCGCTATCTGGCGAAAAAGCTCAGCAGCGACGAACGCCAGGTTGCCGAACGCTGGATCGAGATTCACAACAATCCCGATGCCGGCACGCGCGATCCGCAGCTCGCCGACACCGTCATCGGCCGCGAGGCGGTGCTTTACGGCCTGCGCCGGCTGTTGCGCCGGGACATCGACAAGGCGCTGGATCGCTGGTCCGCATTGCAGCAGCGTTATGCCTTCACCCCGGCCGAGAAGAACGCCCTGCAGCGTGACCTGGCCGTGCGCGCCGCCGACCAGGAACATGCTGACGCCAGGCAGCTGCTCGAGCAGGTCGCCGACAGCGAAGTCGACGCCACCGTGTTTCTCTATCGCCTGCGTCAGGCCATCAACAACGACGACTGGCAACAACTGCGCGCCTGGACTGATGGCACACCACCGGACGACGTCCATGAAAACCAGTGGCAATACTGGCGCGCTCGCGCGCTGGAAAAAACCGGTGACAAACAGGCGGCGCGCGATCGCTATCACGAACTCGCCAGCCAGCGCGATTTTTACAGCTTTCTTGCCGCCGACCGGCTCGGTATCGACTACCGGATGAACCATTACCCGCTGCCGATCAGCGACGAGGAACTGGCGCAGATCGCCGAACGGCCCGGCATCCAGCGAGCCTTCGAGTTCCTGGCCCTGGACGAGGAATACGCTGCCCGGCGCGAATGGCATCACATACTGGGTGCCCTGTCGCCCCGGGAGATGCAGGGTGCGGCGCAACTCGCCGCGCAGCGCGGCTGGCACAATCAGGCGATCCTGGCCATGGGCCGGGCGCAGGCCTATGACGATCTCGAGGTCCGCTTTCCCGTGCTTTATCGCGAAACACTGGCCAGGCACGCCAGCAAGCACGATCTGGATCTCGCCTGGGTCTACGGCCTGATCCGCTCGGAAAGCGCGTTTTACGAGAGCGCCCGATCGCCGGCCGGCGCGCTGGGCCTGATGCAGGTCATGCCGCGTACCGGCATACAGACTGCCGGCAAGCTCGGCATGAAAAACTTCAGCAGCAATCAGTTGCTGAAAGCCGACTACAACATTCCGATCGGCAATCGTTACCTGAAAGAAGTCTACGACAATTTCAACGGCAACATGATCCTGGCGACTGCCGCTTATAATGCCGGTCCACACCGGGTAAAATCGTGGTTGCCCGATTCTGGCTGTATCGAACCGGACATCTGGATCGAGAACATCCCGTTCCGTGAAACCCGGGGTTATGTCAAACGGGTGCTCGAATACGCCAGTGTTTACGACTGGCGGCTGGAACGCGAACAGCGCCGTGTGACGGCACGCATGGACGCGGTCAAGCCGGTCCACAAACCCGATTCCCTGCTGGCCAGCCTGCAGTGCAATTTCTCGGCGCTGACCATGCAACCCTGATTCAATAACGAGTTCATGCTTATCAAAAAAATCTGCATTATCGGCGGCACCGGCTTTGTCGGCCGCACCCTGGCCAATCACCTGACCCGCAAGGGTTACCAACTGCGCATTCCGACGCGCGATCGCGAGAGCCATCGCCAGGAACTGATCCTGCTGCCGACCACGGAGTTGGTTGAAGGCGACGTCCACGATCCGCAGCAGCTGCGCGAACTGGTCGACGGCTGCGACGCGGTCATCAACCTGGTCGGCATCCTCAACGAGCGGGGCCGCGACGGCCGCGGTTTTCACAAGGCCCATGTCGAACTGACCGAAACGATCCTGGCGACCTGCCGTGCCGCCGGCATCCAGCGCTACCTGCATATGAGCGCACTCAATGCCGATGCCGAACGCGGCCCGAGCCACTACCTGAAGAGCAAGGGTGAAGCCGAACACAAGGCGCTGGCGGCGGAAGGCTATGATCTGCACGTCACCAGCTTTCGGCCATCGGTCATCTTCGGTCCCGACGACAGCTTCTTTAACCGCTTCGCCAAGCTGCTGAAACTGACGCCGCTGGTGTTTCCCCTGGCCTGCCCGGAAGCGCGTTTTGCACCCGTTTATGTCGAGGACGTTGCCGAGGCGTTCGTGCGATCACTGAATGACCCGGCCACCTACGGCCAGGGCTATGACCTGTGCGGCCCGCATGAATACACCCTGCAGCAGCTGGTTGAATACACCGCGCAATGCGTCGGCCTGCAGCGCCGTATCCTGCCGCTGAACAATTTCCTGTCGCGACTGCAGGCGATGGTATTCGATTTCGTCCCGGGCAAACCGTTCTCGACCGACAATTACCTGTCCAGCCAGGTCGCCAGCGTCTGCACCAATGGCGGCGACCTGCAGCGCTTCGATATCGATGCAACGGCCATCGAGGCGATCGTCCCGCGTTATCTGGGCAACCATTCCATGCGCTCGTTGTACAATGAATTTCGCCGCGAGGCGGGACGGCATTGACTGGTAATTGGTGATTAGTGATTGGCAAGGCCCGACGGCTGTGGGAGCGCATCAACCAACAGCGCGCAGCGCCACCTTAGTTCCTTCCCCCTTGACGGGGGAAGGTTAGGATGGGGGTGAGTTAAACATCCTCGACAATTCAATCACCCCCACCCTGACCCTCCCCCGTCAAGGGGGAGGGAATCGCAGTTGGTTGGTAGGAGCGGTGACCCCACCGCGAACAGCGCCGATCAATGGCATTATTAATGCTGAACTTTATCTTGGCACTGGAACAGCAACGGTCACACCTTTCCAATCACCAATCACCAATCACCAATTAACCAATTAACCAATCAACCATGAAGATCTACACCGTCGGTGGGGCCGTACGCGACAGGCTGCTGGGCCGCGAGGTCAAGGATCGCGATTACGTCGTGGTCGGCGCGACGGCCGGGCAGCTGGAGGATCTCGGTTACCGCACAGTGGGTCGCGACTTTCCGGTCTTCCTGCACCCGGACACGCACGAGGAATACGCGCTCGCGCGGACCGAACGCAAAAGCGGTCAGGGCTATACCGGCTTCGAGTTTCATGCCGCACCGGAGATCACGCTGGAGCAGGATCTTGCCCGTCGCGATATCACCATCAATGCCATGGCCGAGGATGACAACGGCCACGTCATTGATCCATTTGATGGTCGCGGCGATCTGCAACAACGCCTGTTGCGCCATGTCTCACCGGCATTTGTCGAGGACCCGTTAAGAATCCTACGCGTCGCGCGTTTCGCCGCGCGGCTGGACTTCGCCGTCGCGGCAGAGACGCAGACACTGATGCACACGCTGGCTGCCAGCGGCGAACTGGAAACGCTGCCGGCCGAACGCGTCTGGCAGGAACTGCAACGCGCACTATCGGAACCATGGCCGCGGCGTTTTTTCGAGGTGCTGCGTGACTGCGAGGCGCTGGCGATACTGCTGCCGGAAATCGATCGCCTGTTCGGTGTACCGCAGCCGCAGCAGCACCACCCGGAAATCGACACCGGTGTACACACGCTGATGGTGCTGGATCAGGCCGTGCGTCTGAGTGATGAACCGATCGTGCGTTTTGCCGCGCTGGTGCATGATCTCGGCAAGGGCACGACGCCGGCGGATCAATGGCCGCGTCACATTGCCCATGAGCAACGCGGCGTGAAGATTATCGAAAAACTCTGCGCCCGCCTGAAGGCACCGAACGACTTCCGTGACCTGGCGGTGATGGCGGCGCGTGAACACGGCCGTGTGCATCGCGCCGGGGAAATGCGCGCCGACACGATCCTCAATCTGTTCGAGGCCTGCGATGCCTTTCGCCGGCCGCAACGCTTCGAGCAGTTGCTGATCGTCTGCGAAGCCGACAGTCGCGGCCGTACCGGCCTAGAAGACCGCGACTACCCGCAGGCGGATCGCCTGCGCCAGGCGCTACAGGCGGCGAACAGCGTCGATGCCGGTACCCTGGCGACGGAAAATTTATCCGGCAAGGAAATCGGCGAGCGTATCAGGCAGGCGCGCAGTACGGCCATTGCTACGGCTGTTAAATGAACAACACCAGCAACAGCCCGCCCAGCACTAACCGGTAGACCACGTACGGTAGCATGCCAAAGCGATCCAGGAAACGCAGGAACAGGTGAATCGCCATCAGTGCGCCGAGGAACGACAGTACGGCAACCAGGCTGAACATCAGTACATCACCCTCGGCGGGCAGAAACAGCAGCCGGTAGAGACCATAGGTCGTCGCCATCAGCGTCGCCGGTACCGACAGCAGGAACGAAAAGCGTGCCGCCGCCTGGCGGGTCAGCCCGAGAAACAGTGCCGCGGTTATGGTGACACCGGAACGCGACACGCCCGGGATCAGTGCCACCGCCTGTGCCATTCCGATCAACAGCGCATCGCGCAGATTGATCGCATTGAAATCGCGTGACAGGCGCGCACTTTTGTCCGACCACCACAACAGCAGGGCGAACAGGATGTTCGTGACCGCTATGAGTGCTGCCGCCCGAAACTGCCCGGCCACCAATCCATAGATCGTCAGGCCGACGATGCCGACCGGCACGCTGGCGATGACGAGATACCAGAACAGACGGCCATCCTCGCTGACACCATGACCGCTGATCGACTGCCAGCCACCAACCAGAACACGGCCGAGATCACGCCGAAAGTACAAAATGACTGCGCCGAGCGTACCGAGATGCGCGGCCAGATCGTAAATCAGTCCCTGATCGGACCAGCCGCTTAGGTAAGGCAGCAGGATGAGATGCGCCGAACTCGATATCGGCAGGAACTCGGTGATGCCCTGCACCAGCGCGAGGACAAAGGCGTGAATGAAATCCATGCTAGCTCAGCATCGTGCGTTGGGTGGATGGCCGGTCGTGGTGTTTTTCATCAAAGCCGGTGACGGAAATCCTGCAACCTGAAACCGGCCAGCGGGCCGTCGTAATCGCGCACCAGCGCCATTGCTTTGAAACGCTCGCCCATCTCGCCGGGCAACGTCAGCCGTTTGACCTCACCGGTCAGTCGCCAGTAATCCTGTTGGGACTGATCCGCCGCGGCCGCCAGCATGTTGTCCAGTCCGCAACCGAGCAGGAAATGCGCCTGGCTGGTAAATCCCGCCACTTCCAGATCACAGGCCTGCGCGGCCTCGGCGAGACGGGTGAAGTCGACCGAGGCACTGATGTCCTGCAGGCCCGGGTACAGGAACGGATCCTCGTGCGCCCGGTGCCGGTAGTGACAGATCAGGCTGCCGGCATTGCGTTGCGGATGATAATACTCGGCCCGCGGATAACCGTAATCGATAAACAGCATGACGCCGCGATCCAGTACACCGGCGACCGCACGCAGCCAGTCCTCCAGGCCGGTGTTGATCTCGGTGCGATAGGGCGGCGCCGGTGTCTCGGGCAATTCGACAAGCAGACGCGCCAGCGCCGCATGCAATTGCGCCCCCGGTGACCGGCTTTGCCAGCGGAATACGCCGTCGTCGTGTGTGACACCGAGCTCGACGTGTGCCGTGTCATCCAGTTGCACGCATTCGACCGGTAACGCATCCAGCACTTCGTTGGCGAGCACGATTCCCTGTAGCGGCTCAGCCGGTAACTGCTCCAGCCACTGCACGCGATCGACAAGCTGCGGCAACTGCTCGGCAATCAGGCGTTGCTGGCGTTCGCGCAAGTCGGCGCTGACTTCGAGGATGTAATAGCATTCCGGCAGACACTCGCGGCTTGCGAGCTCACCCAGTACATCGACAGCCAGCCGGCCACTGCCGGCACCGAGTTCGAGAATAGCGCCACCCGCCAATGTCGCCAGTACTTCCTCGCACTGACGCGCAATGCAGCGACCAAACAGCGTCGAGATCTCCGGCGCCGTCACGAAATCGCCGGCGGCGCCGAGTTTGGCCGCACCGGCGCTGTAATAACCGAGCCCCGGTGCATACAGTGCCTGCGTCATGTAATCGGCAAAGCTGATGATGCCACCGGCCTCATCAATGGCCGCGGCAATATGCACGCGCACGGCATCGCTGTGCGCGGCGGCCGTGGCATCAGGCTCGGGTAATGATTCAACGCTGGTTCGTGATTGAACGGACAATGGCAACAGACTCGTTGGCCGGTTTCCGGCTCCGGCGAATTCATAGTAATGTGTATCGAAACCCGCCAAGCATAGCCGAGCCATGAGCCACAGAACAGCCTTGATTACCGGCGCTGCAAAACGCGTCGGCGCTGCCATTGCACGCGAACTACACAGCGCCGGCCTGCAGGTCGTGATTCACTACCATCACTCGACCGCAGAAGCCAACGCGCTGGTCGCCGAGCTGAATGACAAGCGCCCGGCGTCGGCCTGGCTGTTGCAGGCCGATCTCGCTGACAGTCAGGCGCTGCCCGAGCTCGTCGATGCGGCCATTGACTGCAACGGCCGGCTCGACGTACTGGTCAACAATGCCTCGGTTTTCTACCCGACGCCGCTGGAGGCGATCGACGACGACAACTGGTCGAACATGATGAACGTCAATCTGCGTGCGCCGTTGCTGCTCGCCCGTCATGCCGCCGCACAACTGCGCAGCAACCGGGGCTGCATCATCAACCTGACCGACATTCACGGCGAACGGCCGCTCAGCAAACACCCGCTTTATAGTACCAGCAAGGCCGGACTCATCATGCTGACAAAAGCACTGGCGAAGGAAATGGCGCCCGAAGTTCGCGTCAACGCGGTCTCACCGGGTGCCGTGCTGTGGCCGGAAGCCATGACCGAGGCGAACCAGCAGGAAATACTGTCGCGCATCGCCCTCGATGAACGTGGCAGTCCCGAGGATATCGCCAGGGCAGTACTGTTTTTCGTTCGCGACGCCAACTACGTTACCGGTCAGGTACTGAGCGTCGACGGCGGCAGGCTGCTTAGTCAGTGACTGGTTGGTGAGTGGTGAGTGGTGAGTGGTGAGTGGTGAGTGGAAATAGCGTGATCGACTCTGTGTCGATGTCAAGGAAAAATCAAAATTCAATAGCCCCTTAACACCGAGCCTGTAAATAATTCTGTGTAAGTGCCCGTTCAAAGATATTGTGTCACGCGTTCACCGTATTCGATGATAAAGCGATTGAGTGCGGGCTTCC